>JAFIFP010000007.1 GCA_020831965.1 Idiomarina sp. | reverse complement strand
GCCAGCACTGTGCGCGCCCACTGGGGCGTTGAAAACCGATTGCATTGGGTTCTCGATGTGACAATGCGAGAAGATGACTGCCCCATCAGTCGCGGCCATGCCGCAGATAATCTGGCTTGCTTCCGCCATGTTGCGCTGAACCAAATACGCCGGGAGAAGACGATAAAAGCTAGCGTCAATCGTAAACAGAAAATGGCTACTATGAGCGAAGAGGTACTGGACTTAATCGTGAATGCTTAAAAAACGTTCACGCTCTCGCCCTGGAATGTAATGTGCGTCACACGCGATATGAATTTTGATTGGATGATGCGGCAGGTAATCATATACGTAGGTTTTGCCAACGTTCAGATCGGTCTCACGAGCAAATGTCGCGACCATTTTCTCTAGGCTTGATTCGTGCGCTGCAAGATAGCTCAGTAATAAAGAAACGCCCTCATCCGGATGTTGTGTTGCACAATGTGTTAGGCAGCTCGCCAGCTTTTGATGTAGTGCACGCGTCCATTCCATGAGGTCAAATAATGTTTTTATTTGCATGTTGTTTATGCCTTTACTTATGCCTCTGCTAATGCCTCAAAGGACGAGCTCATAGAATTCCCTGTTACTCGTGTTTAGCTAGACCCTCTTCCCTGAGAATTTGATTTCATGACAGGCTGCACTTCAATTTGTAATCCTCCAGAGTTTATGCACAGCCTACCGACGATAGGGTTCTGGATTTGTGCGCTACCGAACAGATACAGCACAATCATGGAGTCAAAGTTAATCTACCGTCCGCTCTGCGTGATTGGGACAATGAAAGCGGTGTGAACCGAAGTTCGGTCGCTATGAGTAAAGCAAAGTGCAAAGGTTATTCTTTGAACTATCATGCGAGGAGCAACCATGATGAGTGTGATAAAACCAATTAGGACAACGCCGATTTTTGACCAACGTACCCTTCCACGAGGGGTTCACAATGAGTATCAGACAAAAGCAGGCGAGTGGGGCATCGTTCGAGTTCTTGAGGGCACATTATGTCTACACTTACTGGCGCCAGTGTCAGAAGTGAAGCTTGATGTCCTACACCCGGGGTTGCTACTTCCTGAGCAGTTGCATTTTATTGAAGCTCAGGAGCCAGTTCGAATGCGGCTAGAGTTTTATAACCAATAACCCGATTTGTCTGATACTAAACCTACGGACTGACGGTAGGTAGATTTGCCCTGTTCAATATTCGTCCTTTCCGTACTACTCTGAATTGTTACTTCAATGTCCTTCCAATTCCACCTCGTTTCTCCAGCACCTCTTTTTGAGCTCTATTTTACTTATTTTTGATTAGTTCTTGACCAATTCAAAAAACTGTCATAAATAATAGATTCGGCTTTTTGCTGTATGTCGAGGGATGTTAGTAAGCTACTGACTTTCTGATTCTTTTAACAACTACAAGTACCCCTTTTACAAGGATGTTAAAAATGCTTCGTGACGTTATTATTGCAATTCCTCAAGGGATCCGCCGCTGTGGTGTGATTTCCCAACTTCAAGCTAATCATTGGACGGTTCATGCGCAGGTTTTTAATCGCCACGATCTGACACAAGCGATTAGGCAAACTCCACAGGCGGTGGTGTTGATGTCTGTGTGTTTTGACGCGAAACACATGGCTGGATTGCTACGAACTTTATTACGCGACTCAAGTCGCCCGAAAGTCATTCTTTGGTGTGACGTTATTGGTTGCGCCGTGGACTTTCGTTTTCGCTACCCAACAATTCAAGGCTTTTTTTGTGGGCGCTTGGAAACGAAAGAACTACTACAAGCCTGCACAGTGGCGGCGCTGGGCCGAAGATATTTATCGCCTGCAATGGCTGTCGCATTCAAACGCTATCGCGACAAAAGCGATGAGCATGAGTGTTTGAAAGGGTTGAGCTCACGGGAACAGCAGATTTTTAGAATGATTAGTTACGGTATGACGGTTGCTGAAATCTCATTGCGATTGGTCATTTCGCGAAAAACAGTGAATACCTTCCGTTACCGACTATTCAAGAAACTTAATGTTACGGGGGATGTACAGCTTGCGCATCTAGCTGTCAAATATGGCTTAGTTGACCCGGCAACCATTATTTCGGCAACACTCGACGCTTAGTTCAACCCATTGACATTCAGGCTAACGAAGATGGGAAGCATCTGGTAAGATTTAGTTATCTTTTACTGATGTTTTCCCGTGTTCATGAGCGAAGCCTTTAATGCCTCAGATTTTCTAGATCGTTTGACCCAGCAGCCGGGCGTCTATCGGATGTATGACGCTGCCGGTGAGGTTATCTATGTCGGTAAAGCCAAGAACTTAAAAAAACGTGTCGCGAGCTACTTTCGCAAACAAGTGGACTCAATTAAAACTCAGGCCTTAGTACGTCAGATCGCGAATATGGATGTGACGGTGACGCATACGGAAGCCGAAGCACTTATCCTGGAAAATAGCTTTATCAAAACCCATCGCCCACGCTACAACGTGCTGTTGCGTGACGATAAATCCTACCCCTACATCTTTATCTCGGGCCACGAGCATCCAAGGATCGCATTTCATCGGGGGGCACGCCGAGAAAAAGGCGATTACTTTGGCCCATTTCCCAACGGTTCAGCCGTGCGTGAGAGTTTGAAGCTACTGCAAAAGCTTTTCCCTGTTCGCCAGTGTGATGACAGCTATTATCGTGCTCGTAGCCGCCCATGTTTGCAGTACCAATTAAAACGGTGTTTGGCTCCCTGTGTAGGGATTCCCTCTGACGATGACTACTTGGCACAAGTTAAATTGGCACGCTTGTTTTTGCGTGGGCGCAATCAAGAGGTGATAGAGCAGCTAGTGAAACGCATGGAGGCTGCGAGTGTCGATTTGGAGTTTGAGAAAGCTGCGGCTTTACGTGATCAAATCGTAGCCTTGCGACAAGTCCAAGAGCGCAATGCTGTGAGTGGCGCGCAAGAACAGCTCGATATCATTGGTTTCTATCGCGAGGCGGGGATGACCTGCATTCATGTGTTATTTGTACGCGAGAACGCTGTTCAGGGCAGTCGTAGCTATTACCCCAAGGTCCCCGCAAATACGGCGGATTCTGAAATTCTTGAGTCATTTATGCTGCAGTTTTACTTAAATGATACCCAGGGCCCAAGAGTTCCCGGTCAGGTCGTCGTGCCTAATATCGAGCTCGCCACAAAAGAGCTGAGTCAGCAATTGAGTGAAGCGCTGGGTAAGAAAGTGTCGGTGACCGCCAATCCAAGAGGGGATCGCGCGCAATATTTGTCACTTGCGACGAAAAATGCCATGAATGCGGTACATACCCGGCTCGGTGAGGCATCGGTGATGCATACAAGAATCCGCGCGTTGCATGAACTCGTCGGTACCGATCATGAATTACAGCGTATGGAGTGTTTCGATATTTCTCATACCATGGGCGAGCAAACTGTTGCGTCCTGTGTTGTTTTTGGCACCGAAGGACCGATTAAGTCCGATTACCGGCGCTTTAATATTCAAGACATTACGCCTGGTGATGATTATGCGGCTATGGCGCAGGTATTGAGTCGGCGCTACCGTAAAGCAGTTGAACTCGACAACGTACCGGATATTATCTTTATTGATGGCGGAAAAGGGCAAATGACTCAAGCTGAAACATATTTTGAGGATTGGCCACAGCCGCCGCTATTGATTGGCGTCGCGAAGGGAGAGAGTCGTCGACCGGGATTGGAAACTCTGATTTTCGGCTTTACTCGCAAAACGGTACATCTCGCTGCCGATCATCCAGCATTGCACTTGATTCAGTACATTCGAGATGAGTCGCATCGCTTTGCTATTACTGGACATCGGCAACGGCGCGCAAAGGTTAAGAAAACTTCGACATTAGAGGCAATACCGGCGGTTGGAGCCAAGCGACGTCAGAATTTGTTGAAATACTTAGGTGGATTACAGCAGGTAAAAGAGGCTAGTATAGAGCAGCTCGCCGACGTGCCTGGCATCAGCAAGGCATTAGCCGAAACTATTTATTATGCGCTTCATGATGAATAGCATGATGAAGCGATTTGTCGTAATGATTTACGGCAGTAAAGTAGTTGTGAGAGCTTTGGCTACTCACGATACTCAATTATAAAAACGAGATTCAGAAAGTTATGTGGAATATCCCGAACCTACTCACAGCGTTTCGTATTGTCCTGATTCCGGTCTTTTTGGTCGTTTTCTATTTGCCGATTCAATACGCAACATTTTTCGCCGCATGTATCTTTGTATTAGCAGCCATTACGGACGGACTCGACGGCTACATTGCGCGGAAACTTGACCAACATACCCAGTTCGGTGCTTTTCTGGACCCTGTTGCCGATAAGATCATGATTGCTGCCGCATTGATAGCGGTGGTGGAGTTCCATGGCACCCTGTGGATCACCATTCCTGCGCTGATCATTATTAGCCGTGAGCTGATTATTTCTGCGTTGCGCGAGTGGATGGCCGAGTTAGGGAAACGAGATAATGTGGCGGTGTCCTCACTTGGTAAAGTAAAGACAGTGATGCAAATGATCGCAGTTACTGGTTTGTTGTGGAGCGGTAATCAATTCATTATAGCAGTTGCAACTATTGCAATTTATATCGCTGCGATTCTGACTTTCTGGTCCATGTATGTCTATTTAACGAACGCTTGGGCTGACTTAACCTCTGAAAATAAGGCTGAAGAAGCTAAAAATTAGCCAAACAGTCATAAATTGACAATTTCTGGTTGACTGCAAAAGCGGTGTAGGTAGAATGGCTCGGCGTTTGGCAGGAGCCATCGCAATCCAGAAACGTTGCGAGTATAGCTCAGCTGGTAGAGCGCAACCTTGCCAAGGTTGAGGTCACGAGTTCGAACCTCGTTACTCGCTCCAACGTTTCGCCCAGTTGGCGGGTTGGCAGAATGGCTATGCAGCGGATTGCAAATCCGTGGATCTCGGTTCGACTCCGGGACCCGCCTCCAGCTTTCAAGATCGTAGTGTTGCCCGGGTGGTGAAATTGGTAGACACAAGGGATTTAAAATCCCTCGCTGGAAACAGCGTGCCGGTTCAAGTCCGGCCCCGGGCACCAATGCTTTCAGAGTAATTATCTCCTAACTTTTAAACCGTCTTGGAAGGCATTTGGAAGATGCACTTGGAAGATGGGCGTCATTTTTTCCACGTTTTCGCACCTTCAACTGTAGGTACCACGGCAACTTTCCGATCGTAAGTTGCTACTTGGCGCTCAGTTTTGTGCCCGCTAATTTCTTGTTTATCTCGACTCGAACCGTCGATGTCCGATATCCCTTTGGCTTTCAGATCGTGAAATGTCAGGTCAAGTATCAGGCCAGTCTGCTCTCTCGCCTTCGCGCGAGCTTCGTCCCATCCAACTCGAAACCCTGAGCTCAAGTATCTGGCTCCATTTCTTTTATGTATGACGTATTGAGTCGCCATTCCCGGATTAAGTGGAAGTGTTTTAGCGAGCTCTATTGCCTGAATTAATCTTGGAGACCAGGCTTTGATTTGTGCCTTTCCGGTTTTGCCTTGCTTAATGTATAGGCCTTGTTCGAGAATCTGGTCCTTACGCATTTCGAGCACGTCACCTTGGCGAGCACAACAAAGATAGGATAGCTCCATAGCGACCTTAATATGATCACGCGCTGCTTGGTAAATGGCATTGTATTCTTCATCTGTGACGTACTTGTCTCGAGGAGTCTCTTTAAACTGGCGAACACCTTTGGTTGGGTTGCCACTGACTCTTCCGCGTTCGTAGCCCCATTGAAATAGCCTTGATAGGAATGCCTTTTCACGATTCGCTTGAGTCGTCGAGCGCATGCCTCGTTTATCCATATACACCCGAATATGCTTCGGTAAAATTTTATCCGGGTGCATCTTGCCAAAGACGAGAAGTAGTTGTTGAGCATTACGACGATAGCTTTGTTGTGTCTGTGATTTCAGCTGATGAAACTCTGGAGAGTTAAAGAAATCTGTGACTAGGCCTTCGAGCAATATATGGTTATCAAGCTCACGAACTTTTTGTTCGTACAGTGCCCATAACTCAGACATAGGTACTGTCGCTCGGCAGAGCGTTATGGAAGCGTTATCTTTAGGCTTGAATACATATGAACCCGCCTGCAGGTATACCCGCTTCGGGAGCTTCTCATGGGCCTTGTTTTTACGTTTCCCTGGCATAGTCCTATTCACGATTAGTGCTTATCCAACGCCGCAAAGTTAGGAACGCTATCGTCATTTCCAACCAAGTTGAGCATTGGGTGGTTGAAATGGTACCAAGTCGTTCTGGGTCGACCGTCCTGACGCCGTACATAGAAGATGCGGTGACGGTCGAGAGATTCGCATTGCTTTGCTGGTGTTGAATAGCCGGTTAACTCAATCAGCTCTTCATCACTGATGATCTCTTTCTCTACCATATTAACCTCTCTCAACCGAACAGGTATGTCCCACGGTGGACTCTCGAGTGATTGACTTATTCATCGATTCGGTGACCTGCACACGTTCCATCGGCCTTGCGGTTGTCGCACCCGCAGAAGTAGGAATGTCCCAAAGCTTTCTCCTCCTCGAGGACCTGACGGACTTCCTCTCCGGAAAGATCCCTACCTGTTTCTGCACAACTCAAAATGCCAGCTAGATAACTGTCGACTTTGTTTAGCATTCCATCGATAAAAATTGATACGTGAAAGCGCATGCTCATCCTCCTAGGTTCGGTAGTAACGGTGGCAGATTACCAGTGCGCCGAGCTTCCTCGTATTCTGGAAGCAGGCGCTGACCAACCGTCTGGCCACCCGGTAACACCAAATGCGCCATAAACTCTTCTTCAAACGTTGTAATGCCTGATTCAACTGCCTCAAGCTTCGCCTTAACGACCAGGGCTAATGCCCGATAACGAGCACGACAGGCCTGTTCCCACTCTTTCAATGCTGCGGAGTCAGAGCGGTCGCGTCCTGTCGGTGTCTCCCAAAACTCTCGGGCATCTTTATCTGGCATTCCAACCACGATACGAACCTGTCGCCCGTGCATCACGAATCCCACGGCAGCCTTGTCTTGTTGTCGCCCATACATGAACTGATCCGCACCGTAACGACTGAGGGTGCGCTCAATCTCGAGGAGGGACTGGGTTTGATTTACCGATGTGTCTTTTGCATAAGCCATCACTGTTCATCCTCGTTGGGGTAGGGGAGCCAGTGAGTGGCTTCAAAGTCACCCTCTAGCATGGAATAGCGGTTGCCGTTACTGATGTACATACAGACATTGGCTTCGTACTTAGGCTTATTTACAGCCACGACTAATTGCCCATCACGAGGTTTCTTGCTCACTGGGTTCATGAGCCGCTCCGCGGTTCTGATTGGTCTTTCTCTCGTCTAGACTTAGTAACTTTGAGTTTGGCCAAGGTGATCAGAGCTGGCTGCGTTTCAGGAGAATAGTCTGATGCGCGCATTTTGTTCATGACAGCGTTAACGCCCCTATCTATCAGCGCTAAGTTATCAAGCGAACAATTACTTTTATCTCCGTCGATGAACCGCAACATCATTCCATTTGGGATCACCCCATGCTCTTCCTGCCAAATTTTTCTATGAAGAAACTCCCAGCAGTTTGGCTCCGCAACTTTTACTTTTCGGTAACCATCGCGGTCAACGACTTCACTGCCTACAGGCATTCTGTTGTGTGAGGAATGCCCCTTTTTAAATCGTGTTTTCTCCGAGTTCCCGCCTGCGCTCCATCCCTTCTTCCCTTTATTATGAGGAACTTGATTCTTCTCGAACCGTCCTGTGCGGCCACTCTGAAAACGATGGTTATGTAGGAACGCACGGATTTGCTTCCATGTCTCATTCAATCCGAAACGCTCGTTAAAAGGTGCGCACATCTGTTTGGGAGTCATTGTGCGATATGCAACTCGTAACCACTCTATCTGTTCATCTGAATACTTGAGAGCTTGCTTGTATGATGCTTCATGCTTAACGCTGATACCGTAGCGTCTGGCTATTGAGCGAAGCGCTTTCTCAGTAATGGTAGTTCCGAATGCGAAATTAAAACTCTCGGCAATTTCCGCCGCTGGCATGGTGCCGCAGTATGACCGGATGAAATCAATATGATGACTTTGGTAGGTAAATCTAGGCATTCTTGTTCTCCAGCATTGCAGGAGTTTCCTTGATCAAGCCGTCGTATTTCAGGCGCTCTGCTTTGAGGCAAACATCAGCGTTCTTAATGATGTTCTGCGATATCTTTGAGATAGCATCAGATCGCTTGAGCTCTTCCTCGAGCTTGTCGCCCTTGAGGTCTTCATCGCTCAGGCGCTCCAGCTGACAAAAAAGGTGGTTATGTAGATCGATCATCTTGTTACGCATGCTCATGCTCCTGGCATTCTTCACAGTTCTCAGCTTGGTGCCTTACTTCAAGGAAGAAGTCAGCAAAATCTTCTATGTCCTGATCACTAAAACCCGCTTCTCGAAGGTCAGTTGGCGTAAGCGAATTGAGTAGTCTGTTGGCAAGCACAACAGAGCGAGCCGGGACTGTAAGTTCAATGTTTGCCATATAGTCCTCCAGTTCATTGAGAGGAAAATGGCCAACTGCATTGAGGCGTTGGCCACTCTCCAATACGACCGCTATTAAGGTTCGAACGAACCAATAAAGGTTTTCACAGCGACGCCCTTGAAAGCTGTTTCAAGCTTGTTCCGGAACTCATTAGCAATCTGCTCTTGCTCTGCTTCAAGCCGCAGAATTCTTAATATCAGAGCTGGGCGATCACCACCTGTACGCACACCCAAACGCAATTCGAACCGACGTTTTTCCAACCCGTTATATGGCTCACAAGTAAAGATGAGTACTGCAGGCATGGTCTCTTTACTGGATGCATCAATCCGCTCCATCAGTGAAGCACTTTCACTAAGGTCACCAACTTCTGCCTCGACCTTGCGAACTGCATCGATGGTGATTTGTCGAACTGCTGCAATAGCGCGCTTGATCTGGATTTCTTCACCAGCAGAGTCGAACGCTTTCAAGTTGGGAAGCCAATCCTCGAGCCAATCTGAAGTATCCCGTTGGGACATTGCGTTACCGTTGACCCGCAGTACTGCGCGATAAGCCGACGTCATGTCGAGCTTCACTTGTGCCGAGTGACGACAATGGCCAGGGGTGCCGATGTCACCAATATCGAAATAGGCTAGCGCGGAAATATCTTCTGCATCGATAAAGCACTCAGTATCTTCATCGTATTCATCTGCCTTTGCTGCGGTGTACTGAGTGAATGATTCAATGCTGTTCGTTGAATACTTGCCTCGGAACTGGTTACGGTGCTCCTGAAGGCGCTCCAAACTCTCCAGCTTGAAATTGTCAGGGACGACCATGGCTCTAAAATCGGCCTGTTCGCTCAGCTGGTTGTTAAGCGCACTGGATACTGAGCTCTGCTGCAGCAGCTCAATTGCTTTTGCTTCTAACATAACGTTCTCGCTTATTGTTGAGGTGGATTTGGTTCGCCGTTACGGCCGAACATTTGAATCTGGTCTTCTTGATTCCAGGTAATCTTGCCTCCCTTGTTGACATGCATAGGAGTCTTGGACGTTGTGACTTCCGTAACCTTGCCTTTGGCTGTCGGCTTCACATAGGAGAGTGTATGGTCGATGGTGATCTGGCTTGAGTCGCCAATCTGGCTCAGGTCAAACTGAATGGTCACCTTTCCCTTTTTGCCGTTTGTGACAACACCCAAGGCGACGTTCGATAGCGCCTGGGAAACTCGATCGACAAAAGTTCCAGCTTCTAGGTCTGATAGAAAGTCTTCAACTTTGGTAGACATGGTTGTTTCCTTAGTTAAGGTACTCAGCGTGCTGCTGAGTCGTTGGGTTGGTTGTGAATGCTGTCGTTGCGTACTTAGCAAACACGCTAATTTCCCAGTGCACGGCATTGCATCTCATGAGTTGCTTGATGGATGCCTGGGCCTGTCCAAGTCCGCAGTCCATTGCATTCGGCTTCTTCACTGTGCAAGTGACTACATAGACGCGGAATGCATGCATCAGAATGCCGGTGTATGCGATCAGGTCTGGCCGCTTGTTGGTGGCAACGTCGTTCCGAGTGAGGAACGAACCGCTGAATTCTCGGGTTAGCTGTTGCGGTGAAATTATCGTCATGTGAAACTCCGTTCGATTTTTAGAACAGAATAGTGAAGCAATTTCTCATGATCAAGCTTTTTGTTCGATTTATCGAAATTAATTTGTGCGATATTCGGATTTTGAGTTGCTACTTTTACATGGAGAGTTGCTTATGTTGTCTGTGATAGTTTTCGCCGCTGTTTTACTCTGGGCGATCTATAGGTTCAATCGTTCAGCTGATGGTAGTGAGATATTAAGCCCAGTAGGGGCTGCATTTGTGGCTGTCGATTTGGAAACGACGGGGTTAAATCCTGAGTCCGATGAGATTATCGAGATTGCTGCATGTAAAGTGACTGACGGGGATTTAAATAGGGTAGAGCAGTACTCTACTCTCATTAGGGTCCGTAAGGTTCCTTCCAGAATCCAGCGGTTGACTGGGATTACACAGCAAATGGTTGACGAGGAAGGAATAGCGCTAGAGCTCGCTATTAGGGAAGTTTTAAGTTTTATTGGGGATAGTAAGGTTGTAGCCCATAACGCTAATTTTGATATTCGGTTCATTCAGAATGCGGCAGACAAGGTGGGAGTAGAGTTTTGCAATGAAGTAGAGTGCACTCTTAAAATGGCTAGGGAAATGTTAGACCTCGAAAATTATAAGCTTGCCACGGTAGCAAAGGCTGTAGGCTATAAAGGTGAGCCGAATCATAGAGCACTGGAGGACGCACAAGCGACTTGCGTGATCTATAAACAGCTCACCTCATTCAAAGGTTAACTAAGTTGGCTCAAAACCCTAATACTTAAAACACCAGGGGAAGCTCTCAACCCATTAATTTCTTTAGCTAGATGCTGATGAACAGGTACTGATACTATCTCCTCCCGGGCCTTGTAAGTGATAAATAGCCACAATCGTTTCTCGCACAGCTCGACCCAAATTGGGCCATGCGTGTTGCGAGATACAATCGATTTAATTTGTCGTCCGATGGTTTCATCGTTTAGCTCGATGATCTCCTGTTGGACCAAATTCCCAAGTCTGTAACTTAACAAAATGAATTTACTTTCCATTTCCGATCCTTTCTAGATAAGAAGTTATCGGAATCGCGATTCCTTGCCTTTCGGGTGATCAAGCCCTAGCCGTTTGGCTATCCCTATAAAAACACGAAATATCGTTAATTCCGCTCCATTTAGGGTGGTATTTTTGGGGGTAAATGACGTAAAAATTCATCCCTTGGATACCTCAGCTAACCGGCCTACCAATCAGGGTAATGATTTTTTCTGATTAATCTTGACGAGATCGCCGAACCTGCTCAATAAAATGCAGCTTTAAAAGGTAGGGGGATTTGAGCTTGAAATTGACACATTTAAATTGAAGAACAGGACTGAATTTTAATGCATATAAATTGCAATCGAGGGAGCATTGGGCTAGGTGATGGTGGATCTGGCTAACTTATGACTAGGTACTATTCTCTTGAAAAAGCTTTTTTACGCAGAAGCATACTACTGCGGTCGACACAGCAGCTACACCATAGCTCATCAGGAATGTTTTGACCGGCGCCGCGATTGGGCCGGCATCAGCGAACATCACAGAAAACATTGAAAAAGAAGTCGCACTAGCAATCGTGAGGATTGCAAAAATAAACGCGACTATAGCAAATAGAGGTCGTTCTATGTTCGGCCAAGAGGGTGATGAGGAGCGCTTTCTGCTTGCTTTTTGAAAGACGCCCCCTCATAAATCAATCTACTTTTTTTTTGCCGCTAAGGAATAAAAGGGCATTGAAACGTTTTCAATGCCAGCCTTGGCTAGAGTCGACTGCACATGCTCACGCCAGTATGGCCAGACATGATATGGCACGTTGTGTGTTCCGAACTCGTTAACACAGTCTTCGTCTATGTCATGATCTTTCAGCCAGTAGTAGCATGAAAACTCACTTTCTAGTTGAAGATATACATTACTTGATTGTGTGTTTTGTTCATCAGAACTAGAAGTAGTATCTTCTGAGACTTCCTCAGCATCTATATCATTCTTCTTCGTAAGTCTTATTCCGCAAGCATAAGTGAAAATAATAAAGTTTTTATTTCCCTCTAACACTTCCTTAAATGTGCCAATGGCATATCTTTTCAGTTGGCGTTTGAATGAAATGTCAAACTTGGTTTTATCATATCGAGGTATGAAATCATCACTAATAGTAAGCTTCGATTGCTTTAACAAAACCTGATCGATGCTCAAGTTAGCAACTGCTACATCAATTTTCTCTTGGTTCATGCTATTCTACATTCCGGAATGTACTGGTCATTATCCGCTCGCTCGACCACTCGTGCGCTATCAAGTATCTCTTTTTTTTCTGCGGCTGAAAGGTGACTCATTACTAAAATATTGCTCGCGTGATCAAGATACTCCCACTCATCTTCTTCATTCTTATTTTGCTCGATAAGGTTTAAGGTAAAATTCTTGCCCAAGACAAAAAGAATACTGGCAAGAGTTTTTACAGTTAAGTTATGATTTCCCTTAAGCACTCTAGTGATATACGCAGGGGACTTGCCAAGTTTATCAGCGAGTTCTTTGCGAGTTAAATTAGACTCCTTTAGGGCAATATGAAGCTTTTCGGAGACTTCATATAGGGCACCTTCCTCTGCGAGTAATAATTGGTCTTCATCGGAATCAGAAATCCAATCACTGAAGAAATCAGCTATCACGTCTTTAGCCATTCTCGTATCTCCTAAAGTTTGATACCACTAACTGGGTGTCCTTCTTCGCCAAGGGACCTCTTTTCTTGTATCTAAAGTGACTGACAACAAAAGTACCTGGCGTTTTAACAGAATACCATCCATAACAACGAAGGCCGTTTCTCGTTCTGACTGCGAAAAAAGGCCTACCATTCGGTAGACCTGCTTCCTTTCTAAATTGTTCGGGGCTGTGAAGTTGTATTCCTTCCGCCAACCTCTCGATTAGTCTACTTATCCCTGCAATTGCGACTTTCGCATCGCCCGGGATGTCAGAGGCTGCTTGGTGTAAGGAATCCTTGGCTCCATCCATAAAGTGTATTTTACAGGGCCCCTTCATTTGTGAAGCTCCATTTTACTTATAAGTAAAATATAGTCAAGTGTATCGTCAGGAGCAATTGCTATTACTCTTTTTTTTGTAAACGGGAAACACAATCCCTTGTTGCTAGCTTCTATAGTCCGCATCTTCCGCTGCCTTTCGAGCTCCCACTGGAGCCTTGCTGTAAAGACCTTCTAATTCTGTTGGTTCGGTTATTGCTAACGAGACGATAAAATTTAACAAGCTAAAGATGCCGGTGCAAACCTGTTCAATAAATCATCACCTATCTCGTTTGGTCATCGTCTTAATGTCATCGTAAATACTTTTAAGCCTAAAAATGAACACAAACCAACAAGTTCAGGGGACTTTAAGTGCGACTGGCCTTCAAAATTGTGTACAGCTTTCTTACGATTCCGCGACGCCTAGCGCAACTGGATTACTATTACATGATCAAACAGTTCCATCAAACATGCCAAGCATTATCTACCGAAGCACGGTCCACCAAAAAACACGACCCAAGACGTCGATTTCTTTTGCCTGATCCTGTGAGAACGCTTCATCTGGAAAGTCTGTATTGAAATTCTTGAGTATCAGCTTCCCGTCGGACATGCGCTGCAGCATCTTGATATGTAAGTTTCCGCATACCTTCACCGCGAAAATATCGCGGTCCCGAATTTGCTTTTGGGAGGTATCGACGGCGACGGGTGTGCCTTCAGGAATTAATGGCTCCATGTAGGATGAAGGCACACGATATACCTTAACGTCCTCTGGACGAACCCGAGATGCTTGAAATACATCACTTGAAATTGATATCCGATTAGATTCAGAATCATCGATAGCAAAAGAAACAGAGGTGGTTGGTTGGGCTTGTTCTTTCAAGCTCGTCGGCCCCCGACCAGTTAACAACCACTCCGGGCTAACTTCCAGTAGCTCAGATAGAAGAACTAAATATCTTCCATTAGGTAACGTAGCACCATTAAGCCAGCTATGGACGGTGCTCTTTGCTGCGCCTGTAGCTCGGACAAGGTCCGCCTGCTTCAGTTTAAGCGCTTTCATCTGCAATTGAATTCGGTTTTCCATCATTCTCGTAGCTTATCCGAACTTGCTGTACGCATTCTCGAACCTTTATGGTTCTAAAAACGAACAAATCATTTGATCTAATCCTGTTTTCGATCTAATGTTCGTAAAATCGAAATAACTGGAGGTGTTATGACAAAAAGTGACGCTATTGAATTTGCAGGCTCTCCCTCAAAGCTCGCTCGATTCCTCGGCAGACCAAAGAGCACTGTTAGTAGCTGGCCCGAGCAACTACCTAGAGGAGTTCAATTCGAGCTTCAAGTTAAGAGCAACGGCAAGTTAAAGGCCGAAGCAACCCTCATGAAAAGCTGCTCTAGCTAGTATGGCCAATAGGATAACTTGCTATGAACAAAAAGAACTCGGTAAACAGCGGACACGAAACTGCGGATTTAATGTCCAGTTCGGGACAAGGGATTGAGATTCAGGCTCTCGGCGTGCCATCGACTTTTGTTGTTGGACCGAATGGACCTGGCTTGAATGTGTCCTCGGAAGACATGAGATTAATCTCAAACCGAAAGGATTACCTGTCGGTTCTCGACTCCGAAAAATGCAACGAGCACGGCATGCCACTGAATGTGAAGCTTAGCCTCACCAATCTCATAGGCGACGCAGTGCGACGTATGCTGCTCGAGACCCGCGACAGTTGGGAAAGCTATTGTATTCGAGTCGTTCAGGATTACCACGAGCGCATTCCTCACAGCCAACAGTCCATCGAGTTTAGTGCCTCTGGCGATACGCTGCGCGACGCTATGAATTGGCGGAAAGCCATCACGCGGTACTTAGAAGTCGATGGCCATAACCGGTGTCCAGCCGATGTAGTTGAATCTCTTATTGCCGGCCTATCTCAACCTTACCAGGCACATTGTCGTCGAGCGCTCGCAAACCGTCTTGGCTATGTGGGTGTTCCTTTGCTTGATGGTGATGATTCCGCGGCGTGTTACGGCGAATTCCTGAAAGAAGCAGGGGAGGCCATTGCTGCAGTCAGTCTTATATTCCGTGATCACGAAATTCACGAACATGATTTGCCCCATATCCCCAAAGCCATTAAAGAAATCGCTGAAGCGCGACAGCAGCTTGCCGCAATGCAGCGACGGTTAGAGCTTGCCTTGGAGAGAAAGCGGGGCGGACCGGTAAACATCACCGCCAAATAAGCGGAAGAACAATAACAACGAATGGAGGTGTTCATGGATGTTGTTGATGTAGCACAGCAGGAAGAGTCGCATGCGCTGAGCGTAGCGCTCTCCAAACGCAAACCGACAGGCCCACTCCCTCGAGGGTATTGCCTTGAATGTGGCGACGAGGATGTTGGCAATTCGCGTTGGTGCTCTGCCAAGTGCGCGGCGGACTGGGAGCGACGAGAGAAGCAGGCCGGACGATTATGAATCAGCAAGAATGCCGTGCGCTCTTCGCTGACTCCCACATCAGCGATCGGGAGCGTTCTCTTTATCTTTACCTGCGATGGCACATGGATTTTACGTCCGGTGTCGTCGGAGCGAAGCGGAGAATCTCTTACCAAGGGATCCGTGAACATTTGGAGTTTCGTCCGGAGCGGGGGAGTCGTGAACCGATTTCGATACCTACAAAGGATCAGATAAAGCGCGCGTTACGCAAGCTCGAACGATACGGCTGGATAGAACGCATGCATGAATCAGCGCCCGGAGAAAACATGGTTTTCCGACTTCCATTAGCGACGGTAGGAAAAGTCCGTCCAAATGAGGAGAGCCACATGAGCGCCACGGAAGCACCGCCACAGTCAGCGCCACACGGAGCGCCACAAGAAAACCCAGTAATTACGGGGGATTCGTCAGATATGAGCGCCACTAGGAACGCCCCAAGGAGCGCCAAAGGAGCGCCACAGCATGAGCGCCACACCTCTGATCTATCTGATCAAGATCCTCTCTCTCTAGAGGGCCGCGGCGATTTTTTGTGCGGCCACGAATTGAATTGTACCAGTGACTTTATTCTCGTCGCTAAAACGACGGGGCTTCAACTTGATGACGAGCAGCTGTCTGGCGTGTTTCAGAGCTTTTGCTTTCATGCAAAGCATCGGAACACTTCACGAACGTTAGCCGACTGGCTTGCCGAATGGCGAGTGTGGTGCGGCAGGGAGAAAAGCTATGCGCGACCAAAACACCTTGGTAAATCAAATGAACAGAACGGTTCAAGCGGCACACGCGCGAAAAGCGCCACCGCAAGAGTCTTTGAACAATCAAGGGCATTCTCCGGAGGCTCTTAAACAAGAGCTCTGGAAGGTGCTGATGGGCGAGCTGGTACCAGCCTTTAACATGTACTGCCGAGATTTTGCTGGCAAGTTTGCCGATGTCCTCGTCGAGACGATGAAGGAGTATGGCCGGCAGCTGGTCAAGGCCAATTTGGGTGTCGTGGATCTTCGTCGTGGAATTGAACGAGTGCCAGGCCGCGCTCATGAGAATCCATTCACGCCAAACCCCGTGGAGTTCGTTGAGATGTGTCGGCCTAGCGCGGAAGAGTTGGGCTTACCCAGCTTTGATGAATGCTATGACGAAGTGTGGCGCTGCATCGATGTGTTCAGACGTGATCATCCAGGTGAAGACTATCCGTTTAAGCATCGCCTGAGTCGCTTTGTGGTCCGTGATATCGGCACGGACTTTAGCAGTGCGACCAGTGAGCGTCGCCGTGCCATGGTGAGCAAGTCCTACCAGAAATACCTTCGGGTGGCGCAAGTGGAAGGGAACCTGCCAGAAATTCATGAGGCAATCGCGGATTTTACCGATCCAGAACCGCTCTGCTTCCAGTACGAGCGTAAATTTGGGAGACCGGATCCAAACTCGCCTCTCATGAGAGAGATTGCCCGGATACGGGAGTCGGCCAAAGAGGCCAAACACACCACAAAAAGGAGTCAGTGATGCTGATATTCAAGCGTAGGGAAAACGAGAAGTTCATGATTGGGGATGATATTGAAGTCGTCATTCTGGGCATGCAGGGCGGACAAGTAAAGATCGGCGTCAAAGCTCCAAAGCATGTTCCGGTGCATCGCGAGGAAGTCTACCTTCGCACCAAGCTCGAGGATGAAGTTCACGGATGACAACGGTGCGCACCCAGATATCAGACGCCGAACTGCGGCGGATTGGAGAGAGTACGGCAGCGACGGATGTTCGAGATACGCGCTATCCCATTCTCCTTCGATTTCGTCAGTGCCGCCAGCGCGGCAGCTGGTACTGGGTCCGTTACGAGTCTGCAAAGACCATTCGAACGAAACTGGGTAACTGGCCTGACACATCGGCGCGTCAGCTATTCAAGAATCTGCCGGATCTCACGAATGCCACACAAGCAGGCTCTGGTGACTCCGAGTCGTGGCATCAAACAGGACAACTCCTGAATTGGTACCGTGAGCGAGTGAAGCTTGATCGCACCTTGAGCAATGATCGACGTTTGAATATCGACAGCAGTATTGGACGTCATTTAGTTCCCCGCCTAGGAGAGCATCCAATTGCGGCGCTGAGTCGCCAGCTTCTCGATGAGATATTCATTTGGCCTATGCAAAACCAATATGCCCTGGCTACGGTGCGCTTCCATTTTGCCGTGCTCAAACGCGCATTCAAGTTAGCGCATCGATTTGGGCGCCTACGGACAAACCCCATCGAGGGGATTAATTTCACCGACTTTATCGACCGGCCGATTGCTCCTCGAGGAAGTCGACTGCAGGGCTCTGACTTGGACGGCGTTCTCAAGTCGATTCACGGCGCTCACGAACCGACGCAAACATTGAGCATGCTGTTGTTGCTACACGGTACGCGCATCGGGGAAACCCGACAAATTAAATGGCGCCACATCGATTGGGGGGCGAAGCGACTGACGTTGCCCGCCGATATTACCAAGACAGGTCGAGAGCATCGGATCCCACTGACGGACTTTGCCGCAACGCTTTTGAAGAAGCGCGCGCAATCGGTGAAAGGGGAGTATGTCTTTCCCGGAGAGCGGGGGCCACTCAAACGCCAAGATGCCACACGATTGATTCGGACACTCTCACAAGGGCATTGGTCGGCGCATGACTTGCGCAAGCTCGCACGCTCTTGGTGGGCTGACTTAGGCATTGATTATCTCGTGGCAGAGCGCTTGTTAAACCATGCCATGACGAAGCTCGATAGAACCTATATTCACACCGCTTTGGATCAGCAGAAGCTTGAAGCACTGGAGCGGTGGCATGGCTTAATTGAAGCAAAACTGTCCGACATATTACCGACACACGATGAAGTCTGCACAGCCTGAAAGGCTTGATAGATGTGAATTAGCGGCTAATTGAGATTATCACTAGGGGGAATTTATTAAATCCATTTCGAGGACTTAATGAACAAACTAATAGAAAGCCTCCGGTGGATTTGGAGAGCGTTACCTGGATGGAATCCGAGCACTGCAACGACTAATCCGGAGAACGATGAAATGAGCGATGGAATCAAAGATTACTACACGCGGCTTGAGGACGAAGAGTTTCGAGCTGAGAACACGGCCAAGTCTTCTTCCTGTGCCAACTACAATGCTTTCACGGCCATCTTTGACCGAGTGATTGCTCATGAGGGCGGTTATGTGGACCATCCATCGGATCCGGGCGGGGCAACTAACTTTGGTATTACAGAGCGCACAGCTCGGGAGTATGGTTATGCTGGCAAGATGGAAGATCTGACGCTCACTCACGCGAAGGATATCTATTACCGTGGATACTGGAAACGTTCGGGCGCAGACAGCTACCATCCAGCCATTGGTTTTCAAGTGTTTGATGCTGCCGTGAATCACGGGATAGGTAACGCAATACGCATGCTACAGCGCGCGGCCGGAGTTGCTGATGATGGCATTGTTGGCCCAATTACCCAGGCAGCAATTAAGGAAACAGACCAGGCATTGCTAATCAAGCGCTTCGCCGCCGAACGCCTAGACTTCTATTCAAAGCTTCGTCACTTCGACCAGTTTGGGAGAGGCTGGACTCGCAGAGTTGCCGAAAACCTGCGCCATGCCGCACAAGATGTGCAGGGGCAATAGCAATGAGTGGAATTCAACTTGAAAAGGATACATGCTGGCTACTAAAGCAATGGGCCGTTTGGGCTAAGTCGGAGTCCGAGTTATTGAAATTGTATTTTCCTGATATGGCACCTTTTGCAAAAATCATGTGTCGCAATGCTGGCAAAGTTTATGCTATCTCTGATGAGCAAGCGCTAGAGGTTGATCGAGCTATATCAAAACTGCGTACAAGAGATGAAGAAATGAGCAAGGCTACAGCTCTTTTCTACTGGTTAGAGGGAAATACTGCAGCTACTGCGCGCGTTTTGAAAATTCATAGGACCCGAGTGGACGTGCTGGTAGCGGCCGGTACTGCGTGGGTAGATGCAATTTTAGTAGACAAGATATATACTAAAACTGTACGTTACTAGTGTTAGTAATTTCCAAAAGGAAGTTCTACATGAAAAAAAGTACTACTAATAGATGGAATACGAACGTGGTTACTTCAATTATAAATACACTTTTTGGTAAGCAGTCTAGGCTTAGTTCGCTTTCAGAAGATGAGCTGTTTGCCGCTTCAAAAGTACTTGATGTTGATAAGAGCTCTGGTTCTGTGTCGGTTAAAATGTCCGATGATGCAGTACTGGATAGCATTTACCGTCATGTCGAAAAAGCGCACCTTCGCGATCTAAAAATGGCAGGTCGTGTCGTCGGATAGAGGTTGTAGACAGGGATGTTATTAACTTCGATATTTTTTGTCCTTATCTTCTTCCTTGGTTATTCACACCTTTCTTCTAGTTTTTACGGAAAAATCCTCCTCCAAGAAGCTAACACGAGACTCGCCTTCGCGAAGGTTCTTATGGTTGGTTTTGCACATTTTATAATCGCGACACTATTGATTCTGTATTTGCATGATTGGTTTCAATCAAAAAGCTCTGGAGACGAGGGGATGTGGGCTGGGCTGGCTAGAATCTCCAATCTTCCTGACATTGGTAGCAACTATATTTTTCTTTTTGAGCACGTTATTTTTGTTTTTTGGTACCTAATAATAAACTCGATTTTTAGTATATTAGTTGTTCTTTTTGATCGTCGAAAGGGAAGTCGTGAAAGACGTTTTGATGTGATATTTGACCAGGCGAGCGATCTTGGTCGTTGGGTAATGCTTCAAGCAGGCAGAACCATAGAGGACGCCCCGATGGAGAGTTACTCACGAATAGTTTTAAAGAGCAGGAAGGTATACATAGGTTTTATCGTTGCCCCAAGTGTTCATAGAGCTAACTTTTCTCATATCGCCGTAGTGCCTATGTACAGTGGATACCTGGATAAAGATACTCTGGATACTGAGATCACTCAGTACTATGCAACTCGTTACTATCAACTGCACAACAAGCTAAATATTAAAACAGAGAATTTCGTCAGAAAATTAAAGAGTAAAAAGAACTTAACTAAGCCTGAGCTGGAGGCTCGTATAAAGGAAGCTAAGCGTCGAATGTCAGATGAAAAAGCGAAGATCTATAACGGATATAGGGTAGTAGTTCCGATGGAGGAGATTTTGACGGTAAGTTCTTTTAGTCCAGACGAATATATAACCTTTAGAGAAAACAACAGACAAACGCCTCTTGTAGTATCTCCGTAATTTAGTTAAGCTATTCGTGTTAGTTTGAAATTATGCGCCCTGAACGAAAGTTCGGGGCGTTTTTGTATCCGCTAACCGACTTCTGAACCCAGCCATTGTGCTGGGTTTTTGCGTTTAAGGGGGCGTTATGCTCATCAAAGGTTTAGTTGTTTTACTCATTGCCATCGTCACCGCATTCTTTGGTGCTGATGGTTTGGTTATGGTGTTAGCCGCTGTTGGAGCGATGCGTGGTGTTGTTTATGGGTTGGCTAAGTTCGCAGCCATCACACCTAGTCAACGCGATGACCGATGGCTCGATAAGTTCGATAAAGTTCTTGTGGAATTTGAGTACTGGCTCGACCGCTTGAGCGGTGGCTTGCCACAGAACGAAGCAAGGCGAGAGTAAGCGTGCGTTGGATCAAAGCTATCGTATACATCCTCTTGTATGCGATTGGTTACCGAGAGGAGCGCAAACGCGATGAACGTCATGAGTCGATTGAAAATGACCCTGATAGTGAGTGGGGCCGTCGCTTTGGTAGCGTGCAGCAGCCAGACAGTTCCGCTACCGCCAATGAGAGCACAGACCCAGTGCAAGATAGAACGTCCAGTCCTGGAGACAAAACGAGTCGACGAGGGGATTTGGATGAGCAATCAAAGTCAGATTGACCTCCTCAAATATATTGCAGACCTGGAACAGTGTGCAGGTGTGGAGTGATTGTATGCAGCCGAATATGAGGACAATGATGCCAATGGAGAAAGTAATCAATGCATCGAGCGTTGCTACATATACCACTTCAGGAACGCTAGCTGCGGCTGGAGCTTTCACGCTGACAGAATGGGCTCTGGTTGTTGGAATTGTAATATCAGTAATGACCTTCGTGGTTAACCTGTTGTATCAGCAGCGCCGCTACAAACTCGAAGCAGAGTACAAAGCATTACTTCGTGAAGAGTTGTTGAGAAAACTGGATCCTGATGGCTCGCCGGATATCTAAGCCCTGTAGAACCTGTCGCAAGCTGACACGAAATGCCAGTGGATATTGTGATGACCATGAAGAACAGGGCACTACTAACTGGGACCGTTGGCAGCGAAAGCATGGCAACCGTCACAAGCGTGGATATGGGAAAGACTGGGTAAAACTTCGTCGTTTAATTCTCGAACGTGACGATAACTTGTGCATTCACTGCCTAAGTTTAGGCCGGTACACAGAGGCCACTCACGTCGACCACATTGTCCCCAAAGCGAAAGGTGGCACAGACGGTGAGGATAACTTGCAAAGCCTCTGTAAGTCGTGCCACGAGGCCAAGACGGCGCGGGAATGACCCTGGGGGGGAGGTCAAATCTCTACAACCTCCGTTTTGCAGTACCGCCCCCCTGGCCAAATTTACGTACCCGCGAAATTAAAAATTAAACCGGTGGTCGACGATGAGCGGAAAATCAGTTGTCCCGGGCCGCGGCCGTAAGGCAAAACCAACAGCGGCAAAGAAGCAGGACGGCAATCCAGGCAAGCGAAAAATATCTGGTGATGAACCAGCCTTCAAAATGATTGAAGGGGTGGAAGCTCCTGAGTGGTTGAGCGATGACGCTCGCACCATGTGGAATCTTATCACCGGGGAGCTGTGCAAGGCCAAGGTCATTGCGGTAACAGACCTGCACAACGTTGAAGCATTCTGTACAGCCTACTCTAACTGGCGGGCTGCACAAAAATATGTCAACAAGAATGGAATCGTGGTAACCGGTGGTCAAGGTGGCCCTATTAAAAATCCCGCGCTTACGGCTGCTAATGAAGCTCTTCGCCAGATGGCTAGTTTCGGTTCTTCACTTGGGCTAACACCAAGTGCACGGGTTTCATTAGTTGGGCAGGCAGGTGAAGGCCCTGGCGAATTTGATGAGTTCTAATGGCAAAGAGAGAGCGTTACCCCCACGTTAATCGAGCGATGAAGTACGCGAGAGACGTGGTTGCCGGGAGAATTCCTGCATGCAAGTACGTTCGCTTGGCATGTGAACGCCACCTGAATGATCTCGAGGAATCGAAGAAGAAGAGCTTTAAGTATCGGTTTGATAAAGACAAGGCAGAACGAGTCTGCCGCTTTATCGAGAAGCTGCCCCATACCAAAGGCAAATGGGCGCAGCTTAAGCAAAAGCTTGAGCTTGGACCTTGGCAGCAATTCATCATTGTTGTTGTATTTGGATGGGTAAAGAAGAGAGGCGGTACCCGCCGCTTCCGTGAGGGATATGTTGAGGTCCCGCGTAAGAACGGTAAGAGCGCTAAAACTGCAGGGATTGGTATCTATTTGTTCTGTGCAGATAGTGAATTCGGCGCTGAGATTTATTCCGGGGCTACAACTGAGAAACAGGCTTGGGAAGTATTCCGACCGGCTAAGCTCATGTGTTCCCGAACGCCAGCTTTGCTTAAGCGCTTTAAGGTCACGATAAACGCAGCATCGCTTGCGAAAGCATTGGATGGAGCTCGCTTTGAACCATTAATTGGAAAGCCAGGTGATGGGTCTTCGCCTCATGGCGCGCTTATTGACGAGTACCATGAGCACGACAGTGCCGATCAATACGAGACGATGCTCACAGGAATGGGGAGCAGAGAGCAGCCTTTGCTCTGGATCATCACAACGGCTGGCCGAAATATTGAGGGCCCTTGCTACGACAAGCGGCGAGAAGTTGTTGAGATGCTCGAGGGTATTGCTCCCGATGATGAGTTGTTCGGAATCATCTACACCATAGATGAAGACGACGACTGGACAGATCCCAAGGTATTGAGAAAGGCAAACCCAAACATGGGTGTGTCGGTGAACGAAGATTACCTTCTAAGCCAACAGCAAAGAGCCATAAGGCAAGCATCCTTTACCAATACGTTTAAAACCAAACACCTTAATGTTTGGGTGTCCGCGAAGACCGCATACTTCAATTTGGAAAGCTGGAAGGCTTGTGCTGATCCTACTATGAGGTTTGAGGACTTTGCAGGACAGGACTGCATTATCGGGATAGACCTTGCGAGCAGACTGGACTTGGCGGCAGCAGTACCGACGTTTTGGCGGATAATCGGAGGGAAACGTCATTATTATTTTGTGGCTCCAAAGTTCTACCTTCCTTACGACACGGTTTACGAGAACGACAACAAAGCGTTAGCAAAGCGCTACCAGAAGTGGGTCAACATGAATCTACTGACTGTGACCGATGGCGCGGAGCTCGACTTCAGACAGATACACCAGGACATAAAAGATTGGTCACACGAAGTTGCTATTCGTGAGGTGCCACTGGATCCCTATGGGGCCATGGCAATTTCCCACGATCTCGATGATGACGGGTTTAATCCAGTAAATATTCCCCAGAACTACCAGAACATGTCTGAGCCGATGAAGGAGCTCGAAGCCGCGATTCTTAACGGCCGAGTCCATCATGACGGCAATCCGATTTTGGCCTGGTGTATCGGAAATGTGGTTAAGGCCTCGACCGGCGACGATAAGATGATTCGCCCGGTGAAAGACAAGAAGAACAGCCAAAGCAAAATCGATGGCGCAGTGTCGGCGATTATGGCTATCGGTAGAGCGATGGAACAGAACGAAGACTTCGATCCGCTCAGTGATTACAACCCAGAGGAATTCATGACGTGATGAGAAAACTGATCATCGATTTAATTGGCTTATCTGGTCTGGGGATGTTGGCCGCGGGCGTGACGATCAGATTTGGGCTCGATATCGCTTTTGTGGTTGTGGGAGTCCTTATGCTGGTGTTTGCTCTACGAGCTCAGGCAGGGGGCGGTAAATGATTTTCGATATGCTCCAGCGTTCATCTAGTTTAGAAAATCCTTCGGTCCCGATATCTGACTATGATGCAATTCAGGAGCTATTTCCGTCTATGGCTGGAACTCAGGTTACACCTGACACTGCCAAACGCTTAGCTGCCGTATACGCATGTATATATGTTCTGTCTTCCACTATTGCTCAGCTTCCCCTTCATGTTCTCCGCTCACGCAATGGCAAGGTAGAAAAAGCTAAGGATCATCCCGCTTTCTATTTACTCCATGACGAACCTAATCCATGGCAATCAAGTTACGACTGGCGAGAAATAGTCCAGGCTGATGTCTGTGGTTGGGGGAATGGGCTCACTGAACTAAAGCGTTCTCCTCGAGGAGAATTGCGGGAGTTAGTTCGCCATGCAGCTTCTCACTCTAGTTTAGAAAAGCATGGTGGTCGCATTGTATATGCTTCGTTTGACCCAGAGGCAGACGCAGAAACCGGGCGGGCTATTTCGCCGGAGGATATGGTTCACATACGCGCCATTGGCAGTAATGCGCGGTGGGGAACGTCGCCAATTCGACAACATGCAGAAACGATCGGGCTGGGTTTGGCGGCGCAGCGCTATGGACTCACTTTCTTTGGTCAAGGGGGGCGACCATCGGCGCTTGTGACTCATAAAGGAACTGCTCTCAATAAAGACTCCTGGGTTCTACTAAAAGATGCCTGGAAAAGCGCAACTGCAGCCTTAAAAAAAGAAGAGAATAAAACGCTACTACTGCCGGCAGATCTAGAATACCAGCGCATCACAATTCCTCCGGAAGAAGCCCAGTTTCTTGAGAGCAGGAAGTTAACCCGTTCAGAAATCGCAGGAATCTATAACGTTCCTTCTCACATGATCAATGACCTAGAGAAGGCAACATTTTCCAACATCACCCATCAGGCCATTGGATTCGTTCGCCACACGACAATGCCAATTGTCATTAAGTGGGAGCAAGAACTTAACCGCAAGATATTCACTCGTGCCGAGCGTGCTGCAGGTTATTACGTGAAATTCAATTTAGCCGGCTTACTGCGGGGCACGCCAGAGGAGCGCGCCAAGTTCTATCACTATGGCATCACTGATGGGTGGATGAATCGAAATGAAGCTCGTGCGTTTGAAGATCTAGAAGAGGTCGACGGTTTGAGCGAGTTTCTGGTTAGTGTCAACGCATCAAAACCTGATGATGTAAACGACAAGTCGGATAAGGATAAAAAAGATGAGCAATAACATTGAAAAACGCATTTTCCAAAGTTCCCTTGAATTGCGTTCGAACGAAGAGAGTGGAACGTCATTAATCGTAGGTCAAGCATCAGTGTTCAATGTGCGCTCGGAAAACCTAGGGGGCTTTCGGGAAGTGATCATGCCTGGTGCATTCGATGATGTACTTGCTGATGATGTCCGCTGTTTACTCAATCATGATGGCAACTTCATCTTAGGGCGCACGAAAAGTGGAACGCTTCGTTTGAGCGTGGATGAGGAAGCGCTTAACTATGAAGCTGACGCACCAGATACCCAAACCATCAAAGACCTCGTTATCGCACCACTCAAGCGTGGAGACATCGATCAATCATCATTCGCATTTCGTGTCGCTCGAGATGGTGACAAATGGGATGAAGACGAGGACGGGGTGCTTGTTCGGACGGTACATCGTATCTCGAAACTCTTCGATGTGAGCCCCGTTACCTTCCCTGCTTATCCGGACACTAAGGTGAGCGCAAGAAGCTTGGAAGCATACAAAGAAGCCCTCGCTGAACACCGGCAAAAAATCATCAACCAGAAAGGCGCTCGCGAGCGCTTTTTACAATTAATCAGCTGCTAAGGAGAATTCTATGAAGCTGCATGAACTGCGCCAAAAGCGCGACAACATCGCTCGCGACATGCGAGCGCTACACGAGTCCATTGGCGAAAACGAATGGACGACCGAGCAACGCGACTCTTGGAAAGGTATGAAGGGATCGCTCGATTCATTGGATGAGCAAATCAAACGCGAAGAGGAGCTTCGTGAACTGGACACTCGGTTTGTTCAGGACAATCAGGACGACGTCCGCAACAACCAAGATGGTCAGCGCGAAGAACGCAGTGCTGATGATCGTCGCAACGAAGCCTTCGATATGATGCTTCGCCATGGCCCTCAAGAAATGGATGCAGAGCAGCGCGCGCTTCTCGCTGAAATGCGAGCGAATGCGACAAACCCTGGTGACAAAGGGGGCTATACGGTTCCCAAAGAAATGCTTAATCGCATTCATGAGTCCATGAAGGCATACGGTGGCATCGCAAACTTCTGTCAGGTATTGACCACTACATCGGGTAACCCGATCAACTGGCCAACAACTGACGGTACCACGGAAATTGGTGAACTCGTTGGAGAGAACCAAGAGACAGGCAAGCAAGATATTACGTTCGGTGAGAAGCTGCTTGGTGCTAAAAAGCTATCTTCAAAAATCATCCTCGTATCCAACGAGCTACTCAACGATAACGGCGTGGATGTGCAGGGTGTTATCGCGAAGCGAATTGCTTCGCGTATTGGCCGCGGTGAGGCGAAGCTCATTGCGACGGGTAGCGGCGCGGGTACTCCAGAGCAACCGACGGGTGTAATCACTGCCATCTCCAGTGGACACACTACCAATGCGGTAGGTGCGATTAGCTGGAAGGACTTTGCCCGCTTAAAGCACTCGGTTGATCCAGCATATCGTGCGAGTCCGAAGTCTGCGTTCGGTTTCAATGACAATACGTTATTGAAGATTACCGAAATGGAAGATGACCAAGGGCGGCCGATCTGGCTGCCTGCTGTTGCCGGTGCAGCTCCTGCAACTGTGCTGGGTGAGCGGTACTTCATTGACCAGGCAATCCCTGATCTTGAAGCGGGTGCGAAGTTCGCCGCCTACGGAGATTGGGACCAGTTCATCTTGCGTCGTGTGATGTACATGGTTATCAAGCGTTTGGTAGAGCGTTATGCCGAATTCGACCAGACTGGTTTCCTCGCGTTCCACCGCTTTGACTGTGTGTTACAAGATGCAGCCGCAATCAAAGCACTAACTGGTCGCGCTGCATAAGTAGTTAAGCGGCAACCATAGAGTCAGCAAAGGCCCCTTATTGGGGCCTTGCTGTTTTATAACACTGGAGAAGAACGATGCTTAAAGTAACGAAGCAGTTCAAAGCCTCTGAAGATGGCGTGACAGTAGTAGCCTATCCCGTGGGCGAATATGAGAGCTTACCCGAAGTAGCGCTTAGTCATGCGAAGGCGATTGGTGCACTCGAAGATAATGACGCGGCCAAAGAGGCTGAAGCAAAAGCGGCAGCAGAGGCGAAGGCTAAAGCAGAGGCTGAGGAAGAAGCTAAGGCGAAAGCTGAAGCGGATACCAAAGCTGAGGACGAGTCAAATTCGAAAACAGCTTCCGCCGTCAAAACCAAGTCAGGCAAAGGTAAAGCGTAATGCCATTAGTCTCGCTGGAATCGGCCAAGCGACAGCTACGGCTAGAGCTAGATGATGAGGCGGATGATGACTACATCAATGAAAAAATTGATGTAGCAGTAGATATTGTCCAGGACGATATCCAGCGAGTCATTTATGAAGACCAAGAGGCATTAGAAGCCGCAGAAGACGAAACCGGTGTTGTGATTACTCCACGTCTGCGCCAAGGGATTCTAATGATTCTCTCTGACATCTATGAAAATCGCGGACTGACAAGTTTAAGCACGCTAAAAGATAACCCCGCATACGAGAAGGCTGTGGGGCGCTACCGGATTATTCACATCTAATGGCTATTGACGCAGGCAAGCTTCGGCATCGAGTGAGAATTCTTCTGAAGGTTAAAGTGCGTTCCGATTCGGGTGAAGCGCGCAAGGAAGATTACCAAGAGTTGCGCAAAGCATGGGCCCAGATAATCAAGTCCGAAAGCATCTATAAAGAGGAAATGGGCGGTGACGAGAACCCGCTATTGAAGATATTTCGGACTCGTTTTATTCGAGACTTGAGCCACCGTGACGACTTGGCCATCGAGTTCAAAGGTAAGGTTTACAAAGTCCATCGCATTGAAAATCCGGGCGAACAAAACATTGAGTTTATTTGGCAGACGGAGTTCATTCGATGACCTTTCGCATTGATGGCCTTCGAGGTTTAGTCGACGCCCTTAATGAGCTCGGCGGAGAGTATGCGGTCGAGGCCAGTGAACGAGCACTGAGAGAAGCCTTAAAGATCCCCGCGAAGGCTATGAGACAAAACATTCCTGTTCGATCCGGTAAAGGTCGTCGCAGCATTCGATACAAAATCGATAAGCGAACGGATCAGCTTGCGTCAGGTACCGTCGGTGTGTTTGGACGACGCGCCTGGTATATGCGCCTTGTTGAGCGAGGGGTAGCTCCGCATGATATTCCCTCAGAGATGAGAGGCCGCGGCAGAAACCGAAGAAGAAACAAAGCTGTTGCCGTGATCAATGGTCGCGTTGTTGGACGGGTGAAGCACCCCGGATTTCAACCCAAGTCATACCTGGCTGATGCGTTTGAATCATCACAACAGAGAACATTGCTGGAATTTAGAGACGCACTCGCTGAAATGATCGTCGTTCAGGCCACCAGAAAAGCGAGAGATTCACGATGATTGAAAACGCTATTAGGGAAATTCTCTTACAAGATACCGAAGTAACTGAGCAGGTTGCCGATCGCGTCATACCTATCGACAGGACTCTCGATGATGAGATTCCTGCGATTACCTATACATCCGAGGAACCCCCATTTCTTCGGCGTCTTGATGGCGGTGCTGCTCGAATTGTTAAGCAAGATATTGAGTTTGATATTTGGCACAACTCTTATGACGAAGCGAAAAGCCTTGCTCGTCGAATCTCAAAAGTACTGTCGAATTTTAGTGGCCCCAAGAGCAACTTCTTCATTCACCTTATCCGTTGCGGCGGTGCAGGTGAAGACAAGGAGAAATCAGTCGGGGTGGTTTCGATTAGTGCACATGTAATTTATACCCCTCCAGAGGAGACTTAGTCATGCCTGAAGTAACCCAACCAGTTGTGCTCGGCGCGGGCACAAAATTCAAGATGAAGATCGGTGAAGATTACACACTGATTGATGATATCGAGGCTATCGGTGATACCGGAAGTGAAGCCCCAGCAGTCGAGCGTGCTGGCTTAGATCAGCTCTCGAAGCGATACATTTCCGGAATGATTGATGGTGATGATAAGGACATCGTATTCGACTACAACAAGGAGAGTACCAACCAACAAGCTTTTCGCGTCGCTGCTAAGAATCGTGAAGTTCGCGACTTTGAAATTGAGTTTCCGAATGGTGTGACGGCTCGCTTTGAAATGGCGCTTCTTGGGTTTCGGGTGAATAGCCCTGAGAAAGAAAACATTTTGAAAGCAACCGTCAAAGGAAAAATGAGTGGCGATGTTGAATGGGGATCCGTAAATGGCCAGTCGCAAGGTGACTAAGTTAAACGCTCAGGCGTTTTTAAAAACCCCTCCGCTCAAGTCGGAAACTATCAAGGTTCCTGAGTGGGGCGGTCGTGAAATTACGATTCAGGAAATGGATGGACTGAGCCGCGCTGAATATGAGGATGCCATTCAGAATGAGATCTTCCGGGACAAGAGCGATACGGAGAAACTCAATCAAAAAGCGTGGCGTCGACTCTATCCGTCTCTCGTAATTGCGGCAGCAATGCCGGAGTCGGATCGCGGTGGGTTGAGTCTTATTGATTTGGCAGAAGCAATTGCTCGTTGGCCTTCAAAGGGCATTACGCGAGTCTATCTTCGCGCTGACACAATTAACGCACTGAGCGATCGGGCGATGGATGAGTTGGAAAAAAACTCAGAGAGCGACCCTTCGAAAGATTCGCCTGGAGAGTCGCGTTAAGCCAAGGAAAGACTAAAAGCCAGTGGTTGTCAGAGCAGTCGTCTCGGGACATCACGGAGCTTCTTTGTTACTTCAAAATCCTCTCTGAAGAACTGCAGTCTCCCAAGGACAAGCAGAAGAATAAACCCATAGTACCCACTGATGTAGAGCAAGAAATTGCTCTACTCAAGGAGATCCTTGGTAATGAGTCGAAACACGATAGCGACAATGGTAGCCCGCCTTGATGCGGATACAGCTCGCTTTCAGCGTGAGATGCAACGAGTTGGTCGTGACACCGCCCGCTATAACCAGCGGGCACGTGCCGCCAATGACCAAAACGCCCGCTTATCTAATACGTTTCGTCGTGCCGCGAATTCCGCCGCAGTATTACAAGGACCTCTAAATGGGATCTCTGGGCGCCTAAGCTTTATAGCGACAGGTCTGCGTTCAGTCGGTGCCAGTGGCCTTGCTCTTGGTGTTGGGGTTGGAGCTGCAGTGACAGTCTTAGGCTCTGCAGCAGCGGAAACGGATCGCTTTGAAAGAAGCCAAGCTGTACTCCAAGCGCAACTACGAGCCACAAACAATGCTGTGGGTTTTACTCGCGATGAGCTCGTTCGCATGGCTGATGAGGTGGGAAGAAGTACGCTTGCTAGTGAAGCTGATGTTCGACGCGCGCAGAGTCAGCTATTGCGTTTTTCTAATGTAACCGGCGAACAGTTTGAGCGTACGATTCGTCTTGCGCAGGACTTCGCCACGGTTACGGAGCAGGATATTGCCTCGTCGGCACGGCGGCTAGGTCAGATCTTGGAGGAGCCGGCTGAAGCGTTATCGAGACTGAGACGCGAGGGGATATTTGTTTCTCGATCCCAACAGGAAGTGGTCGAGTCCTTCGTGCGCACAGGTGAGGTTGCTAAGGCGCAAGAGCAAATATTGGCGATGCTAGAGCAACGAATCGGCGGCGCAGGCTCTGCTGAAAACATCGGTGTGGCCGGTGCCAGTGATGGCTTAGGACAAAGCTGGCGTGAGATGCTCCGCGAGATAGGCCAAACGACAGGCGTAACTTCAGTTGCCGCCAGTGGACTTCGATTGTTAGACGACTCCATGCAGGGGATTACGACACGACTTCGTAATAGCTCTCCTATGCGAATCATCGATCCTGCAGAGATAGAGCGTCAACTTAAAGAAGTTGAGGCCAAGATAGCGAAGGCTGAGGAAGACCGTGTTGAGCGACGCCCTATTGAGAATGCGCGCAGTGCGCAAGAGGCCGCGCGGATAAATGCTCAAGCACTTGAGCAAGAACGATTGCTCAGCGACTTGTACTCGCGACGTTTTGCGCTTGAAGTGCAGCAGCAAAATTTAGAGCGGGAACAGCGAGAAGCACGGGAGCAGGCCGAAGCTCAAGAAGCAGAGCGCCGACGCGCGCGCCTCGAGGAACAGGCTCGAACTGAAGAAGAGGCGAGAGCACGCGAGTTAGCGCGAGCTCAAGAGCACAGCCTCAATCTGATCCGTGTGATGGACATGACCTATTCCGATGAGGAAGGGAAGCGAGAGATTGCCCACCGTAATCAGTTGGAGCAAATAAGCCAGCTCTATGCAGATCAGGAAGCGCTTGAGCGACTCGGCTTTGAATCACTTGAAGCCATGCGCGAGCACTACCGGGCGAATGAAGTTGCTGCGTATGAACGGCAATCAGAAGCCTTGCGGGAAGCAGAGGCGGCAAGAATTCAAGCGGAATCAGAATCCGCACAACGCGAAATTCAGCGCATCATGCAATTCAGCATGGACGAGTATCAGATCCTCGAAAGTCGCCATGAACGTCGCATTGAGCAGCTTCGCGAGTTCCTAGAACAAAAGCACCTGACAGAAGAAGAGTTTCTCGAAATGGAGCGCGACTTACATGTCGCGCACAATGATCAGCTCTCTCAACTGACAGCTGCTAAGCGCAGCATGATGCTTGGTGGCTACTCTCAGTTATTTGATGGGCTTGCGGGTTTAGCTGAGGTATGGCGCGGCAAACAGACCGGAATCTACCGAGGACTCTTCGCCGCGAGTAAGGCATTCGCTGTTGCGGACTCCGCGGTGCAAATCTGGAACGGTATTGCGAAAGCCGCAAACAATCCATGGCCAATTAATCTCGCCGCCATGGCAAGTGTCGGAGCCGCGACGGTTGGCCTTGTTTCCAATATCCAAGGAACGCAATTAGCCGGCGCAAGAGCGAACGGTGGCCCGGTTGCTCCGGGAACCTGGTTAGTTGGCGAGCGTGGACCAGAGTTACTCGACCTGCGCGGAGGCCGTGGGCAAATCACCAGTAATGAGAACCTACGCCAAGCGATAGCCGGCGGCGGGAGAGAAGAGGTGAATCTTAACTTCAATATGTCTGCACTCACAGATGACGCGGTGGTCGACTTGATCATGAGAAACAGAGATACCGTCGCGAACGCCGTGCTTTCGGTGTTTGAAGATAGGGGGATGCGCGTTGCCTAATTTTCCTATTGAGTTTGTCAACGAGCAGTTGGAGCTCGATAGCAACACTCCAGAGCTGAGAACTGAGTCTGAAACTCTTGTTGAAAACATCCGAGATAGCAGTCATCACCGCTTTGAGATTCGCCTTCGCTCATGGCCACTAACAAAGCCGGAGCATCGCCGCGTGTTTGGACTGCTTCATGACTTCATTGGGGGCGTTCCGTTTGACCTGGTATTGCCCGGCTACACCGATAAACCTTTGGGTGTGGCGGGAGGAAGTCCAGCTGTGAGAACTGCGGCGCCGGCTGGCCAGAAATTTCTTCAACTCAAGCAGTGCGCTTCGAATGTAATCGGTCAGCACAAAGCCGGTGATTACTTCCAGATCGCAGGAAGAACAAAGCTGTACATCCTCACCAAAGATGCGAACACGAACGGCTCGGGTGAAACCACGATTTACTTTCGCCCAGGACTTAAAGAGGCCGTTTCGGTGGACACCTTATTGAAGGTTAGAGACTGTGCTGGCCGCTTTGTCATGCGCCCAGATGTGCTCAAGTTCAGGGTACGCGGCAATGACAAAGAAATCACGAGACTAGAAATTGATGCGTATGAGGATTTGAGATAGTGCCCTCCGTCACACCTGCAGTGCAAGCGGCCATCGACGGTCGCTTACCCAAATGTCAGCTGTTCAAGTTTGCGCTGGCCAACATTACATTGCATCTCACAACCGCTGGTCATGACGTGCAGTGGGGAGGTGTTACATACATCTCCAATGGCTACATTCTCGACTTCGATGAAATCAAAAAGAACACCGAAATCCGTGTCGCTCAGCGTCGCATCACGCTGGACGGGGTGAATCAAGATCTTATCGCTGAGTTTGAGGGAACAACGCAAATCAACCGACCGGTAACTCAATGGACTGCTTATCTCGATGATGACGGACAGCTAATTCCCGATCCTATTCATGAGCACACCTGGGACATCATCGATCATCAAATTAACAGCAAGAACACCAGTCGATTCATTCTTGTCAGTGTTGCCAGTGAATGGGCTAACTTTGAAGCACAGAATGGACGCCACACCACAACGCGAAGTCAGCAGCGCTATTTTCCTGGCGACCTTGGTTTCGATTTCGCTCCAGATACGAATAAGCCTGTGATTTGGGGTGACGAGTGATTAAGGGCCTATTTAGACCACTCAGGAGAGTTGTTGGAACGGTTATCTCTTGGCTCGTACCCATGCCGGATGGCAGGAAAAATGGAGTTGAGATAGACGTCACTCGAACTGATGGGCCAATTCGAGTTGTCTATGGTCGGGATAACATTCAAGCGCGACCGATCTTCAAGCATGTCACTGATGGCTCCAGTAAGAATCAGTACCTTCATGTGGTCTATGAAATTGGTGAAGGTGAAATTGATGCTGTTGAAGAGGTTTACTTCGATAAGGTTATCTCCTCGGATAGCCGTTTTACGAAACGAGGCGGCGGGCAGTGGCATCGAATTCAGTGGCTACCCGGTACAGATGACCAGCAAGCTTTTCCAGACTTAGTCTCCGAGACCAACGGGCTTTGGTCGGTCAATCATCGGTGCCGTGGGACTGCACTGCTTTACGTGCGTTACGAGCGGGATCGTGATCAGAAGGTATGGCGCGGGCAGGATCCACAAGTAACCGTCACGTTACGGGGTAGAAAGGTTCTTGATATCCGCGACGACGTTGTGAAATGGACCGAAAACCCCGCGCTGCATACGTGGGATTATTTGACAAATCAGCGCTTTGGAAAGGGCTATCATTCCTCTAGGCTGAATGCATCATTGTTCGCGCTGGCGGCTGATCGGTGTGACCAAGGTAATCAAATCACAGTGCATCGTGAGCGCTGTGAATACGATACCGAAACCCGGCAAACCATATGCTCTCCTATTGCTCCTGAGACAAAGACAGTTCCCCTGTTTACCTGCAACACGACCCTTAACACTGAAAACTCCATACTCGAAAATACCCGAACGCTCCTTTCGAGTTGTAGAGGCTATCTCCCTCCGACCGCTGGCCAGCTTAACCTTGTTATCGAAGATGCAGGTCCTTCCATTTGTTCCATTGTCTCTGATGACGTTATCGGCGAAGTCATTAGCAAGTCTCAGACTAAGTCGAGTCGCTACAACCAGGTAACGGTGCGTTTTAGAAATCCCGCTTTGGGCTATGAGAATGATGAGGTTAGCTATCCAGAGGTAGATGATCCGCTGTATCAACAATGGTTAGAAGAGGATAACAATGTTCCTCTGCGTCACTCAGTAACCATCGACACTATCAAATCTCCAGCTGAAGCGATGCAAATGGCTAAAGTACTTGCGCGCCTTTCGCGTGACGCGAGTCCTCTGGAGATTACGATCCGGAGAAGTTCAAAGACGAGCAAGATACTACCGAGCAGCATTATTGATTTCACGGATCCGAATCGTGGCTGGGTGCAAAGAAAGTTCCGTGTACAGGAAATGGTTAGTGACAAGAGCGACCAGCTACGCCTGAACCTCACCGCTCACTTTGATGACATTTATCCTTGGTCAGTACTCGAGTATAACCAGCGCGAGCCGGCAACAAACTTGGGAGACCCTTGGAATTTAAGTGCACCAACAAACGTTGCGATTGAGTTTGATTCGACGTTGAGCACAACAGGTCTCGTGCGCTGGCAGCACGAAGCGGATACCTTCGTTAGAACTTATCGCGTTGTCGTCGAAGTGCAGTCGGAGAGCAACTGGTTAGAAGTCCTTTCTGATACTCGCCCAGCCGAAACATTTGTTCTTCCGCGCCTTGATATTGGTAACTATCGAATCCGCATCAGCGCGCTGAGCAATTCCGGATACTCTTCCGATGATGCGATCGTGACATTCACTGTCGCGTTACCAGTTGCGCCTTCTTCCATTGTAGTAGTGCCAGATAACTTCACATTACAAGTGATGCCGAAGCTCACCGGTGCGGCGTACAACACGACATTTGATATTGAGGTTTCCGAGACGAGCGATCGAGCTGAAGCGTTCATGAGCACGTCCGGTACCAGTGTGCTGGTTGCGTCTTTAAGTAGTGATAAAGACTACTGGGTGTTTGCAAGAACTCGAAATGCCCTAGGTGTTAGTGAATGGATATCCGTTCAAACAAAGACTTTGAAGGCTCCGGAACGGATCATCGATGTGCTGGACGGCGCCATTCCGGATGCGGCCCTTACCCAAGAATTGAGAGCGCGCATCGACCTCATTGACGATCCCGAGGAAGGCCTGATTCATCAGGTGTCACAAATCGGCGGCGTCATCGATGGCAAGATTTCTGCCTACGATGAGACGATTAAAAGTTACATCTACGAAGAGACTGGAGCACTCAGAACGCAAAGAACCGTTCGCGTAAGCACTAATGGTGTCGTCGCCGGGTTTGGAATGCTGGCAGACGAAATCGAAGGGTCGAAGATTTACTTCTCTGCAAACCAAATTGGGTTTCTTAACAATCCAGAAGATGACCTCGAGGACGCTGGCGATTTTCCGTTAGTTGTTGAGGACGGTATTACGTTCATCAATGAAGCACGGATCCGTACGCTGGATGCCAACAGGCTGCAGGGTGGTGACGCAGTGCTGGATACATTGACAGTGCGAGATGAGTTGTCAGTTCCGTTCGGCTGGGTTCAGGATAACCACTTGCGGCCAGACTTCCTCCGGACGCTGGTTCGCCGTAATCCCGATGCAGAAACGACCGGTGGCTCGGTATCGGGAACTAGAAACTTTTCTTCCGGCGTTGGTGCGACTTCTTTGGGTGGATATAACTCCGGAGGATTCGAGAACCATGTGTCTTTTAACATTGGCGGTAATACGCTTGTGTCCGGAAGCGGTTCTCCGCCTCCAGCTCCGACAGTTAAAGTTCGCATTCGTGAAACGTCGACCGGTACCTGGTTGTCCTTTGGTGGCAACACAGAAGTCACGATAACAGGAACTGTCACGCCGGAAGATAGTGGGGGAGGCAAGACCATTTATAGTGTGGCCATCAGCGCTGCACTGGATACCACGTTCACTCCTCCGGATGATATTGCGGTTAGCTATGAACTCCACATTACAGCAATCACCGGCACACCCATTCCTAATGGATTCGTAACCGCGGCCGCAAGTGAAAGTATTCAGTCCGACGATGGAATTACCGTGATGCTGGACTGGGATGAAATTCAAGACAAACCGTTTGATAGTGTCAGCAGTGACTTCTTAGTTTCAGGAAGCTCACCAAACCGCTCGCTCACATTGGCACCAGTTTCCGTAGCGAAGGGTGGTACCGGACACCCAACGCTGACGGCCAACGCAGTGCTTGTTGGTAACGGAACGTCGCCAGTAAGTCTGGTATCGAGATCAGGCATCGACACGCGCGCAGCGTTTCCGCCAGCGAGTCATACCCACGCTGCGGGTGATATTACAAGTGGTACGTTAGCTGACGCTCGAATTCCAAATCTGAATGCAAGCAAGGTTACTGCAGGAACCTTTGCTGATGCGAGAATCCCCAACACTATTGCAAGGCTTGCTGCTAATCAGATTTTTACTGGCAACAACACATTCTCAAACACAGTTATCGTTGATGGTGGTGTAGGTGTAGGTACTTCTGGAGTGCTTCGAATTCTCCAAAATGGTGATGGTGTCGGTAACGGAATTGGAATTACGAGTTCTAATCCCATAGCCCATAGAATATGGAAAGCAGCCAACGGCGATTTCAATATTGGTACGGCCGGTAGCCCAAACCAATTAACGATAACCACTTCTGGCGCTATTTCTTGGTCTGGAGTTGCATCTGGCAATGGCTCTGGTATTACGAATTTGAGCGCTTCAAGCATTTCTAGCGGAACTATAGATGCAGGAAGATTGCCGAGCACTGCGGTTCTAACGAATACAACCCAAACAATTATTGGCAGTAAAACGTTTACTCAAGGAACTAATTGGGCTTATCCAAATTCTAGCCAAAACAGAACACCTATTGAAATCAACCATAGAGCGCAAAGTGGTTGGGCCGAAGCTGATATTCTTTTTAGAGCACCTACTGGGAATGCTTTACCCAGTATGTCAGCTAGGTTTTGGTCTGCTAACAACCCAAATTCAACTCACGCTACTAGAATTGGAATGCAGTGTTCTATTAGTGCGACCAATTATATGCTTGGGATAGAACTTGATGGGCAAACTCAGACTATAACTTTTGGTAGAAATACCACTTCAGACATGGTTTTAAGTTCTGGAGGCCTTAACCTGACGCAAGGGAATTATTCGGGTAATGGCTCAGGCCTGACTAATCTAAATGCTTCGAATGTTTCTAGTGGTACGTTAAATGTAAACAGGCTTCCTAACTCTGTTGTACTGCAATCTTCCAACATTCTCACTAACGCTCGCTTAGTCAGTACTGAGAGAGATACATTTAACGGCAACGTTCTTTCTTTAGATAACTCAGGAATGTACTGGTTGGGCGGAAGCGCTTCAAACGTTCCAGCAAACGGAGGATTTTTATTATTTAGAAGCGCGGCCTCTAACTATTCATCGCTACTGGTAGGGACTTCAGGTGATAGAGCTTGGATAAGTGGTCATAACGGTACATATAACGAACTAGCTGTTCTAAACCAAAATCAAACCTTTACCGGGATAAATACGTTTTCTAATCGAGTTATTATGGGGCAAGGAGGAACAACCTCCGTTCCATCTGTCTTTATTAATGCGAATAATCCTGGAAACGGTGCTTTGGCTCTTGCCGTCACGATGGGAACAAATTCTTCAGGGCGCAGCCTATTTAAGGCTTACAATGCTTCTGATATTGGTCTAGAGGTTCGAGGTGACGGATTAACTTTGTGTGACGGAGGCTTAATTGTCTCCGGAGGCTCACGCTCTCCCGGACGTTTTTATGGCGGCACCGCATCTCCCACGAGCTCATCTGCTCGATTAAATTTTGATGGTGTTTTACACGTCTTCGACCTAGACACCTTATCGTCTCGGCGCTACAAGAACATTGAGCAACATATTCCACCATCCAAAGCTGCTGATAACGTGCGGCGAATTGGGCGGAAGGGTGTTTCGGTGGGACACTACAAAGAGAACAAGGAGCGCAGAAGACAGCGTTGGTTGATTGCTGAGGACGTTGCAGAGGTCCTGCGCGAGCCAGTCACCTTCGATGAAAAGGGTCGTCCTGACAGTCTATCCAGTGGGCAACTGGTTCCTGAATTATATGCAGCTTTCGCTCATGCAATGGATCGTATCGAAAGACTTGAGGCCCAACTAGGACGAGTGGTGAATGGCTAACTTCAATGTTAACTTGAATGTTCAGTTTGGCTCTCTTACCGCTACACCATCCTCCATAAACGCAAATGTTGGCGATACGATTACCCTCATCTATCAATCAAATGATGGTGGTTTTGATCCAATAAGCCTAGATCCACCGGCTAACTTGTTTACTCCGACAGGTCTTATCGTCCTTAATTTCCCTTTTGACCAAGAAGTTCGGACAGTAAACACTTCGGGGGTTTTCACTGTAACTAACGCAACACCTAGTTGGACTGGGCCAGCGTTAACTATCAACGTGAATAATGCGACACCGAATCAATTCACGCTAAACAACTTGGTCAACGTTGCACCAAACAATTTATATGTATCGAACGAAATTACCGTGTCAGGAATCAATGTAGGTATCACTGCGAGCGCTTCAATTCCTATTGGTTCAGAGGGCGCATTTAGTGTTAATGGAGGGGCATTTAGCGCGATATCTAGGACGGTAAACAATGGTGACAAAATAGTTTGTCGGATGCGCTCAAATCCGGTTCTTGGCCAACCAAGAACGATGACTCTAGATCTCAATGGTGTCAGCGACTCTTGGACGGTCACAACAGCCGGTGCGGGTAATGACTCTTTCAAGATACCTTCCGGATTCAGTGAAAGTGCTGGCGTTTCTACTCGTGCATTAAAAGAATTCTTCGGAGCTGGTGCAGCATCAGGAGCCTTTACTCGTTTGACGAGTTATCGACGAAGCGGTCTCCTAGTTCCTAATATCCCAGAGAACAACGCGATTTCTACGACGAATGAGCTAAGTCTCAGAAGCTTCTTCGGTGCCCATCACTTTGTGTACTGGGTAGAGCGAGACGCGGTTCGTTCAGAAAATATCGACCCATCTATCGTTCAGCAACACACCTTTGACTGGGCTATGAATGAAAGCCGGCCAGATGGGAATCCGGAGATAGGTTACGGACAGGCAGCTCGATTGCTCGAATTCCGTTGGCGCTTTATACCTGTAAACACTCCATCTGGAGTAACCGTGGTGGGCAGAGTTGGAAGCATTGGAAACCAAACTACGCTCGCCGCCAATACCTGGTCGACTTGGGGTAGCTTCGCACAAAGAAGCTTTTTCTTTCTAGATTCATCATTCTCTGCTCAAACCAACGGCACCGTTGCTGGAACGGTTGAGGTCGAGGTGCGAAATCAAAGCAATACAGCCCAGTCAATAACGCCAATAGCGATGGGGTACAACCTGAATATTGGCACGGCCGGGCTCGAGTAAGTAATCAGATAATTAACGTATTTTCTAAACCACACAGAAATGAGGCAGCACATGAACAAAGCTGAATATGATCAGAGCCTACAACTCAAGGCTGAAATCTATGATCTTCGCAGTCACTTAGAAGGACAAATTCGGGTGCGAGATAACTTACTCGCGCAAATTGCAAAGGCAGCGGGGCTAAAGCCAGATGGAGAGAAAGGCTTTGCTTATGAAGATGTGCTTGATGCGGTTAGATCTTTGAAGGAACAGTCTGGCACTCGTCGCAAAAGAACACCACGGGGGAAAGCATAATGATTCAGTTTCAAGGTACTTACGTCGATCGTCACGGCATCACACATACCGATCCTGTTTTTTGTATTCGTCAGGTATCGTTCAATAAGAGCCAGAGCAAGGAGTCAACGCTAAATGTTGGCTCTCATGACTACGAGCAGAGTGAGAGCAGTCACTGTACAGTGAACTACAACGTTTGCTACTGGACCAACGCTCAGGCAAAAGATGACGGCAAGGAGCCGTTAATCTTTTCGCACGAAGGCAATGATTGGTTGTACTTCTCGGAAGCAGTTGTCGACGAGAACACGAACCTGATCGAGCTGTGTGAGCAGCATTTTCAAGTTCATCATCTGCAGCAAAGTTGATGCGGACATTACCCTACTCAGAACTTCAGTTTATTAATGAAAGAAGCCCACCCAGTAGCGCAAGTCCAGCGAGAGTGTAGGGAGCGAATATTGAAGCGGTTGTTGGATAGCATGTCACTAATCGAATCAAGGTAGGTAATGAGTACTTGAACCATAGGGGACTTCGAAAAGATATAGTCAGAGCGCTGGTACCTCGAGTAATGTAGCAATCGTAATGAAGTAACTTATGCTGTTCACCTAAATTACTCACATGGAATCCTGCGCCATGCTTTAGTGATAGTGAGACATCAATGTTAATCATAAATCGTGCGACCCGCACCCCCGTGACTGATATTTTCTGTGGTGCTGTATTCGAGTCATCTGATTTGCTGATGAGTTCTTCTGCGATGGCAAGATACTTATTGAAGAAGAATTCGTCCTTCAACTCTCTGTTCAAGCTGACTATGAGTTGGTTTCTGGTCACAACCCAAAACCTCCAGATTGTCCAACCGAATATGATCCACGCCATGATTGCTAAAAATTTCGCATTAGAAAATTCAGCACTGACTACACCCAAGTGAAGTTTATCTCCGACTAATTCACCGCCCCCGAAATAATAGGCGATGAACGCTAGTGAAATAACTGTTAAATTTCGGCGTTCTGGGACGTGTTCGCTCAGTTCCATACTGCTACCTTTTTAATTCAGCAAGTGGAATGAGAAATCTTTGAATAGATGAGTGAGCTTCGATCAGCTTTGGTGTCGAATCTAAGAGCTCCTTTATCATAGCGTTAGCTATTCCTTGTTCCTCTCTATTCTCGAAGGATAGCGTATCTGCATCGCTAGGATCCCAAAACATAGACGCTGCAAATAATACCATTTCCGAGTGTTCGAGCATTGAGGAGATATTTCCCTTTATTGAGTCATTTTCGAACCAGATTAGCAACTGCTTCGCGACGGTTAATTGCTCTTTTATCTCAGTTGCAGCTTGAACTACTTTAATAAACCTATTTTTTGTTAAAGTACCCCAAGACATGATCTGATTTGCTGGAGCTTCAGGCGGTAAGGGTCTGTGGCTTCGAGTATATGCCAGAATTCTTTCAGCCGGTTGACTGATAGACGCCATTGCTTTCAAAGCTTTCTCTGCTCTCTCTCCCCTTTTTAAGAATTGTTGTTGGTTGTACCAGTTGCTAACTCCATAAATAGCTGCAATACCCAATAAAACAGTTCCAAAAGCGGTCACTAAACTGGCTACCAAAGCGATGCTTTCTGCATCTATGCTCAATGTAGCTCCTATGACAGTCCCCGCTAAAAACAGGCAGGTCGATACAGCCGCGTAAAATTTCCAATCAGTACCTGAGCTCAAGGTGCCTCCAGATGATAGAAAGTGAACAGTATTAGTTAAGATTATCTTGGAAGATTAGTTAAGACTAGTATGAATTTGAGGGCTTATTTGGGAGTTTTTCTTTAAATCATCTTCCAAGAGATGCTTTGAAGGCCAAGTAAAAAAAGGAAACTTGCGGGGATTTAAAATCCCTCGCTGGAAACAGCGTGCCGGTTCAAGTCCGGCCCCGGGCACCAATTCGATATCGATAATTTCCACAGCCATTGAACCCATTGATTCAACGTCGCTTGCTTACTGTGCCTTCCGTCTACCTAAAAAATCTCACTAATATAAACCACTTAGTTGTTTGTAAATGAAATGCAATCTGGGTAACCTTGACAAAATTAGACAACTCCTTAAGTATTGCCCTGTGTCCGTTGAAGTGGTTTATGAGTCATGGAAGAAATAAAAGAAGTGCGAAACTTCGTTGTCATTGCTGAAAATTACTCGACATTTTTAAAGCTTAAGTCAATTTTAGATATCTGTTTCACGGCGCCACTCGTGTCTTACGAGAAGCAGTGGCATATGTCTATTCGTCAGAATCAGATTGTTCCCACCATTTATCTTATCGAAGAGTCAGCCTGCACGTCTTCGGTGCGAAGCGCGGCAACCTATTCCATTGAAACACGTGAAGATATGTACGTACTGTTTGATGTCAGCAACCCTGCGACAGACTTTAGCTTGGCGCTGTTAAAAGGTGGTTTCAACGGTGTGTTATTCGAGTCGGATACCCCGGAAGTGCTCATGAAAGCGATGCGTCGACTTGGTGATGGCGAAAGCTGGTTTTCGCGCCGCGTAGTAGAGCGCGCATTGCGTGAGTATCAAGAGGGTGGTTCACGGCTTGCCGACGCAGGTGATCAGTTGGCTTCGATTTATGATCTCAGTAAGCGCGAATTACAGATCACACAGCTTTTGATTCAGGGCGCAACCAATACGGCTATCGCGGAACAACTCTTTATTAGTCAAAATACAGTGAAGTCGCATGTAGCCAGAGTATTTAGAAAGCTCGATGTAAATTCTCGACAAGAGATTCTCAGCGTCGTTGCAGCCCTGCACGACCGTGAAGAGGTTAATTAAACCAAACTGTTTAGATCGATCATAACCCGCTTTTGATCCTAAACAATGTAAAAATATCGTTAGGATCGGTGATTTCTTCTCAACCATTCAGGACCTAAGATAGCTTCCGACGATTGAACGGAAGTTCGTCCCCCACAAATGAAGTTCGTCCCCCACAAATAAAAATGGCTTTTAGGAAGAATTAAATGAAAACTTTACGTCTTATTCCTGCGCTTGCAGGCTTAATGTTAGCTGGTACTGCTGTTGCGAACGTAACAGCTGAAAATTCTGAAACTGCGACTTTTGAATTAAGCGGAACTATTTATGAGCAGTGCCGTGTGACAGTCTACTGCCCAGATAGTCGTTGCCAAAACTTAGATCTAAGCTCAGCTGCTGGTTCACAAACAACTGCGTCCGTAGGTGTTTGGTGTAACGACGGCCGTGGATCTGCAAACATTCAATATGAGTCAGAGAATGGTGGCTTAGCATCTGGTGACAACCTGATCGACTATGAAATGTCTGTTGGTAATGATTCGGGCTTAGCGAGCAGTGGTGTGTTTGAAGTTAATCGTCCAGCTGGTCAAGGCCTGCAAGGTGCCGTTCAAAGTCGTTCTTTCAGCATCCGTCCGCAAACGACTGGTTTGGAAACTCGCGGTACTTACACTGACACAGTCCGTGTAACTGTAATCGTAGATTAATATTGAGATAGACTTGAGGCGGCCGATTAGGCCGCCTTTTTTTCGTTATAGCGGATGAAAAGAATAACAATGAAAATTCAATTGAAACTAGCTTTGTTTGGACTTCTCTTTTTTGTAATCAGTTCTGGTGTTGTCAAAGCTTATCAAGTTCAACCGTTAGTTATATTTTTGTCAGAATCGGGCTCACTCGCGTCTGGTACCTTTCGACTGACCAATACAAATACAACGCCCCTCACAATCGAAGTGTCGGTGTTGCGCCGTGAGATCGACGAGAATGGCCAACAGATCAATGTACCTGCAGATGATGACTTTCTGGTTATGCCTCCGCAGACTTTTGTTGAACCCGGCGAGTTTCAAGTTTTTCGTGTGCAATATCTAGGTGATGCAGACCTCTCTCAAACTGTGGGCTATCGGCTATTATTCCAGCAGCTTCCTGTTGACCTAGAGCCGGTAGAAGGCTCGGGAGTGCGTTTTCTGATGAACGTCTCAGCGTTAATGTTCGTTTCTCCACCGAGTGCAGTGGCGGAGCCTGTAGCCCGCGTTAGCTACAGCGCGATAGCTGATCAGGGCATCTATCGTTCCGAAGATGCAATGGATCTCGACAATACCCAAGGGGTTGTTGTACTGACAAATAACGGTACTGGCGTACAAGATTTACAGAGTGTTGAATTGACACTTATCACCGAGAGTAATGAACAGAAAGTTTTAAGATGGGAAGATTTCGCTGGGGCCGTGAGTGCTCGATTCTTGCTTCCGGGCTTTGAGAGTCGTTTAGCTCTGGAACTCGTTGAAGGGGAACTTGAAGAACGGATAAGTCGCGTGGACGTTCGAGTAATTCAGCCGCGATAAAGATATGTTGCGATTTGTTCTGGGCGTTATTGCTTTTTTCGGCGTTATTACGTCGAGCATGGCGACAGTGATTGAGATGCCGCTGATTTACGATGGCCGCGAGTACGGCCGAGTGCATGTGGAGCTTGAGCGCGGTCAATTGCGTGGCGTAAGCGCCCGAGACCTAGCCAACGCACTTCAGAATCGCATCTCTTCAGAGCTTCGTACACAGTTAGCAAATACAGATTTGATGACAATAGAAGAGTTGGCAAGGTTAGGTATTCGCTCTCAGATCAATCCACGCACGATCGAGCTCGAGATAATTTTGGACGCAAGAGCATTGGGCACCAACGTGATTTCATTTGATCGCACCCAAGCTGACGATGCTCGCTCTATCGCTAACGCGAGCTGGCAAGTTTTCTCAAACTTTAGTGGATTTAGTGAGTATGAAGTTCAGACTGACAACCGACTAACGAATATTGATTGGGTAGGTTCAGCAAACATTGGAGGAATTCAAGGCGTGAATGCACGTTGGTCTGCTAATTTGATAGAGCGCTCTGCGATTGATGGAGTCGACATTCGTCGCGGCGACTTTGTGCTGTTTCATGACCGTCCGAGTCACCCCGTTAGATTTTCTCTTGGAGATGTTTCCTCTACTACCTCAGGGCATTTAAGCACAGTGAGTCTCGGAGGATTCTCTTTCGAGTCACTATATTCAGAGTTACAACCGACCCGCCGCATCTCTCCGGGCGTGAACCAAGAAATAGTGATGCTCGAGAGTGGTGAGATCATCGTTTTCGTGAATGGCCTTCAGCTCGGTCAATTTAGATTGGGAGCAGGGCGTTATAACCTCTCAGATCTGCCTCTCGGTCAGGGTAGTAACGATATCGAAGTACTCATCACCTACAATACAGGTGAAACCGACGTTCAACGATTTAGTCAGTTTTATAATGCTCAGCTATTGAGCCCACGCTTAACTCAGTATGGTGCTTCCATCGGTTATCCCTCTGAGTATGATTTTTCTCGCGGCATTATTTATGACGAAGAAAATCCCATTGTTACCGCCTATGTTGAGCGTGGAGTGTCGAGTTACTTTACGCTTGGCGCAAACGCTCAGTATGCAGAGTCAGCACAAGTTTACGGACTAACTGCTACTATGGGCACGCCAATTGGTAATGTGTCGTTACGTTATTCGCAAGTCGATTATGCTGATGAAAACAACCCGACGGGTGATGCGTTGAGTGTTGAATGGCAACAACGTGTATTCGGAGCTGATGAGTTTGGCTCACCAAATCTGCGGGTATCCTACGAAGAGTTTGATAACTTTAATCCGAATTCATGGCAATTCTTCGGAGTTCGAAGCGGTCGCAGAGTTCTTGCAAATTATAATGCTTATTTCCGGGATGGATGGTTTGGCACGTTATCCGCTGTTGATGACCGCACTATTGGTTCGCTGAGCCGACGCACGGTGGAAGCGCGAACCTTTTATCGGTGGCGTAATTTCCGTTTCGGAGCCGGCGCTCGCGAAACACTTTTTTTTGCTAACGCTGAGCGCGATCGCACGGTTTTCTTCACTTTCGATTATCAGCTCTTTAATTCGCGTAGCGGCCACCGTTTTAGAACCAGTACCAATTCCCTTGCAGATCGTACAAGTATTGAGTTTGGCCGAATTAGCCGCGATGTGGTGCATAATCGCAGCTACCAACTGACTGGGGTTAGAATTGGAGAGAGTGATCAAGTGCTCGGCCGCTTTGATTACGTGCTCAATCGGGCTCGTGTAGGTGCTTATGCAGACTATACATCCACTCCATTTGGTGACAATGAAGTCGTTGGCGTGCGCGGAAATACATCTCTAGCTCTCGTTGACGGACATTTTGGTTGGGGGCGCGCCACACCAGGTCCTGTTGTTGTGGTTAAACCACATCGTACATTGAGCCAATCGCGAGTTCATGTAAACCCGTCCAGTGACGGCGTGCAAGCCTTTGGTACGCGACGCATGGGGGCGCTGGTTTCCTCGGGGCAGCGACACGGCGTCGGTGGAGTTCAAGTTGACGTTCCTGACGCGCCTGTGGGCTATGATTTTGGGCCAGGCCAGTACGCGATCCGATCGGGAGCGCAAACAGCTGTTTACATCGAAGTCGGCTCAGACAACTCATATACGATCATCGGTCAACTTGTCGATGATGCTGGTGAGCCGTTGTCGCTGCAGGCTGGCCATATTCACGGTGAAGATTATCGCACTACATTGTTTACGAACAGCGCTGGTCGTTTTGTTGCTGAGAGGCTATCTCCCGGCACATACGTTATACAGCTGATTCAACGCCCTGAAGTAAGCTATCGGTTTGACGTACCAGCTTCAGATAGCTCGCTAATTCGGATCGGTGTTTTACGGCCGACAGGACAATTAAATTATGAACATTAAACTTCTAACTCTAGCTGCTGTACTTTTTGCTTGTGTTACCGTGCCAAAAGTCTATGCACAACAAGGTAATCCGGCCTGTGCCGGTAACTGGTTTTTTACGTTATCGAGCCATCAAGCAGAATTCCGCCAGGAAGAGCAGTTAACAATGTGGATTCCAGGGGAAGTTCGTCTAGTGGGAAACCTCAAGGAGTGCATTAGCTTCGTTACTATGCGCGGAAATAGGGGTGACTATATTGAGTTTGATAACGGCTTATATCGCTTGAATGCTCAGCCCTTCGATGACAACCGTAATCCGTTAATGAGAACGCCGGACGGCGACGGTTGGATTCTCCCGTTGCAAGCCAACCGGGAGCGTCAGCGATTCTGGTTTCGGGTTCCTCAAGCCGGATTTGCGAATCCAGGAACCTATGTTGCAACCATCGAAGCACTGTTGAATGGAGATGATGTGACCAATACCATTCGAGAGAGCAAGAATGCGCAGTTCGAGTTTACGATCGCGTCATTGGTTTCGTTAAAAGTTCGCGCCGAAGGCCTGAGTTGGATGCAAGGCAGTAACTCCCACTACCGCATTGACTTAGGTGCACTACACTCTGGCACGACCCGAGAATTTGACTTAATTGTCCGCAGTAACGCTGATGTTCGTCTCTCCATATCGAGTGCCAATCAGGGTATGTTGCGCCATAACGACAGACCTGAGGCATTGATTCCTTACCAAGTTCGATTACAAAACACTTTAATGTCGCTGTCGAACTTAGATGGGCTAGATCTTTCATTGTCGGGGCCATCACAGGATTGGCGAGTGCCTATGCGAATTACTATTCCAGATGTTGGTTTGGCATGGGCTGGACAATACGGCGATATAATAACGGTCACCGCTGAAACTCGAGATTAACAGGATGTTAGTAGCAGGCTCATGTCCACCAATAGCATGAGCCTTGCATTCCCAATACATTGCACTCCCAGTGCTTGCTTACTGACGTCGCTGCGACGCCTGCGCATACCAAGAGCGGCATGAGGTGTTCTTCACGCGGGTGGCAATAGCGAGCGCCTGGTGCGCGTTCCCAATTTTCTAACTGCGCTTCTCGATAGGCTCTATCCTCATGCGTTAGCGTGTCGCGAAGCCATTGCTCAAACTTGAGGTTTAGTGCTTTCCCTTCGGCATGAGGTTTGCCCATAAAGGCTTGCATATTATGGAAGGAGAAACCCGAGCCAATAATGAGTACGCCCATAGCTCGCGACGCCTGTAATGCTTTGCCCAGCAGAATGTGGTTTTCCGCATTAAGTTCTGGCTGCAACGATATTTGGAAACAGGGAATCTTGGCCTCTGGAAATAGCAGCTTAGCAGGTACAAAAACGCCATGGTCGAGACCGCGAGTGTAATTAAGCGCTGATGTTATGTGGTGTGCTTCCAGTAGTCGTTGAACAGCTTGAGCTAAATCAGGTGCACTCGGAGCTGGGTAGCCAATCTCATAGGCCTGTAGCGGAAAGTTGAAGTAGTCATAATACAAGTGGTTTTGCTCCAGGGCCGTAATCTCGATGGGACTTGCTTCCCAATGGGCACTAATAAAGAGTAGGGCTTGAGGCTGTTTTTTAATTGCCATGAGATCTTTACGAATATCCTGAAATACCTCAATCAGTCCTTGATGGCTAGGATCGCCGAGTAACGGCAAAGGGCCACCTCCATGTGAGACGAAAAGAACAGGTTGTTGCGAGCTCATACACATCTCTCGGAGCAGTTCTCAATACAACCATTAGACGCGCTTTTAGGCCTTAAATCATTTCATAAAATAGAATAAGATGAGCGAATTGATTCGATCGAAGCGAAAGTGAAGGTCGATAAAACCTGTTGGTAGGGGATTTCCATGGCACGCTCAACAATCAAGCAATGGCAGATGTTTAAAGCCGTTGTCGAACATGGCGGCTTTAATCAAGCGGCGGAAGTACTTCACAAAAGCCCCTCAAGTGTTCATCACGCTGTACAAAAGCTTGAGCAGCAGTTAGGTGTTCCTTTATTTGTTTATGAGCAACGTCACCTGTCTCTGACACCCGCCGGCGAACAGTTATTGCGCCGCATTCGCTACTTATTAGATGAAGTCGAGCGGATGGAGAATGTGGCAAGTAACATGCAAGTGGGGGTGGAGTCGAATTTGCGCATTGCGGTAGACGAAGCTTTTCCAAAACCTCCGCTCTATCAAGCGCTTTCTAATGTTTCTGACGAATATCCGTTAATTCGAATTGAGATGATCGAAACCGTCTTGTCCGGAGCTGATGAGCTCTTGCGCCAAGGGCATGCGGATGTCGCGATTTCACCTTTTACTCTCGCTGAGAATTTAAGCGAAGATATTTGTAGTGTTCAGTTTATCGCCGTCGCTGGTGCTGACCATCCATTGAGCCTTGAGCATGGTACTGTGGCTATGGAAGCCCTGAAGTCCTGTCGACAAATTGTTTTGCGCGACTCTGGAACCTCTCAAAAGAAAGACTTTGGGTGGCTAGGAGCCGATCAGCGCTGGACTGTGAGTCATGTGTCCACATCAATTGAACTGCTCTGTTTGAATCTCGGTTTTGCTTGGTTGCCTCGGCATGCGGTGCAGAGTCATTTAGAGGATGGGCGCTTGAAAGCGTTAAAGCTTGAGCGAGGTTCCGAGCGTTCGACGAACTTCTACTTAAACTTTAACGATGCGGACTCGTTAGGCCCGGTGTCTCGCGCCTTCCTTGGTCATATTCGCTATCTCACAATGTAATGGTTCTAGGACTAGCGCTGAAATTTACGGCATTTATGTTGGAGCCATTGGAGCAGGGCCACCATGCCTAACTCACGATCATCCTCTCGGCGAATCATTACGGTAAGTGGCTGGGTATTGCCTTGATCGCCATCGAGAATATGTACCTCAGAGCTCTTCAAGAGACTGGCGTAGAGCGCTGGTACTAAGACCACACCGGGTTGTTGAGTAACCAATGTGAGCGCCATTAAGGTAGATGTAGTTTCAACGCTATGACTTACATTCAATTGCTTCTGCTGACGGAGCCATGAGGTAGCATTCTCTTGGTGTTGAATCGCGTAGAGTTCGAATTCACCTGCAACACCCTGTTCAGTGCTCATTTGAGTGCTGACTACAGCCATTAAAGGGCTGGGTGCAAGCTCAGTCGCGAGCAAGGCGCGTTGCTGGCTCTGACCAAAGGTAATCATGGCGTCCATGTCGTTGCGGAGGAGACGAGAGATTTCCGCGTCCTCGTTTACGCGGCTCAAGTACTCAGGTGCTTGAATACAACGGACGCGCAGATGCGGATAGAGCTGACGGAACTCCTCAAGGGCATCTTTTAGCCAAGCGTCGTAAAGCTCATGACTAATGCCAATGGTTATTAAACGGCGGGCACTTTCGCCTTCTTTCATGGTATGTTTGACGACACGTTCAAGCTGCCTGAAAATTCGATGTAATTCTGGAGCTAAAGCGGCTCCAGCAGAGGTGAGGGCATGCACGCGATTGTCTCGTTGAATCAACTTCACACCGAGCTGTTGTTCCAAAGTAGTGAGCTGGCGGCTAATCGCTGATTGCGTGACACCCAGTTCAGCGGCGGCGTGCTTAAAGCTATTCAGGCGAGCAACGGCCTCAAAGACACGTAACGCATTGAGAGATGGAAATTCGCTCTTTTTCATAAAAGTATTTTCACTGTTACTTTTTGTAAACTATAGTCAGCCTTGAACAAAGCTGCAAGCTCCATCTTTACTGTTTCTATATTTACCAGAGTGAATTCTTGTCATGACCCAGTATCCGTATCTTATCGAGTTTCTTGCTATGGCCTTAGCCCATCTGTTGGCAGTTATGAGTCCTGGCCCCGACTTCGCTGTGGTGAGTCGATATAGCGTGTGCTATGGGGCGCGTATTGCGGTTTACGTCAGCCTCGGGATCGGCTTAGGCATTTTGATTCATATTACTTACTCGGTGCTTGGGTTAGCTTTAGTGATTTCACAAACACCTTGGTTGTATGCAGCTCTCTTACTGTGTGCTGCGGGATACTTCTTTTGGTTGGGAAAGCAGCTTATTTTTACGAAGCCGCCTCTAGTTTCGCCGGTCAAGAATAGTGATAACCTCAGTGAAAGCAAGCGCGATCCTGCGGGTACGCCTCCTAGCATCGCACGCGCGGTTGGTATTGGCTTTCTAACCAATGGCTTGAATATCAAAGCGACAATGTTCTTTTTGGCGCTTTTTACCTCAATTATCTCGCCCCAAACACCACTCATTGTGAAGGCGGGATATGGGATATATCTCGCTATTGCCACCTTTACATGGTTCGCCTGTGTGTCACTCTTATTAGGTCGTACACGTTTACGTGGCTGGCTTTTGTCCCATGGTTATTGGTTTGATCGTGTGATGGGCGGTCTACTTTGGCTATTGGCGCTTAATCTTTTATGGCAATGGTTTCGTGCCTAAAGCTTATCGGGTGGCGTTCGATCCGGTATAATCATCGCAGTTTAGTTTTCGGGAATTTAGCATGCTGTTATTTGTAAACGATCTAACCGTTATGGATTTCTCATACCTGTGCCCTGAGCGCGGCATGGTAGGTGAGAGTTGGATCGTCGATATCGAGCTCGATGGCTCTCTAAACGATCAATCCATGGTGCTGGATTTTGGTCGTGTGAAAAAGCAAATAAAACGCATCATCGATGATTCAGTCGATCATAAGCTACTGATACCCGTTGAGAATGAGATTTCCAAAGCGACTAAAGATCCCGATAGCGAGCATTATTGGGTTGATTTTTTAAGGCCCAAAGGGTCGCTACATCTCTACTGCCCAGCTGATGCTTTCGCTTTTATTGACTCAGCCACCATCACCATGGACTCAGTGAATGCCTACCTGCGTGCGGTGATTAAGCGCGAGTTACCTAACAATGTGAATGGCATACGCCTAACCCTGCGGGAAGAGGCGATTCAAGGCTTTTATTACCATTACACCCATGGTTTAAAAAAGCATGACGGCAACTGTCAGCGCATTGCTCATGGTCACCGCTCCGCGATACAGGTTTATATTGACGGAATGCGGACGCCACGGTGGGAGCAAAAATGGTCCAAACGCTGGGAAGATATTTATGTGGGGTCTGAAGAAGACGTGGTTACTCAACCGGACATGCACTTGTCAGAGATAGGCTCAAAGGTTGTGGGTGATGAGCATATTTTTTACAGTTATCTGGCGGAGCAGGGGCGATTTGAACTTGCCTTGCCTAAAGTGGGTAACGAAGTTATTCCAACAGATTCCACTGTAGAATGCATTGCGGAGTATATTGCTCAGCAAATCAAACAAGAAGAGCCCCAAGTTGATGTAAAAGTCATCGCCTATGAAGGGGTTGGAAAGGGAGCCATTGGATATGCCTAATCGTATCGTTATGAAACTCGTGCTCATGCTGAGCCTGTGCGTTCTGTTGAGTGGAGTGAGTTCGGCGCAAGCTGATATGTCGATTCCGGAGCCTTCTTTACGAGGGAATTTCGTGCAGGGTGGAATGGTGATCGGTCGAACAACTCCAGGGGCGACTGTTGAGTTTAACGGCGACACCATTCAAGTCGGTCGGCACGGTGACTTTGTATTCGGTATTGGTCGTGATGACGAAGGGCCTGTGCAGTTACGTGTGCGCTATGCGAACGGCCAAGTCTGGGAAGAGTCTTTTCCAATTGAGTCACGCAAATTCGATATACAGCGAGTGGATGGTTTACCACAGCAGACCGTGACTCCAGATCCTGAAGTGCAACGTCAGATTCGTGCGAATAACGAAGAAGTTTGGCATGCACGCCAAGTACGCTCAGAGCGCACTGATTTCACCACACAGTTTATTTGGCCAGCTGAAGGCCGGATAACAGGTGTTTATGGCAGCCAACGCATTCTAAATGGTCAGCCTCGTGCACCGCACTGGGGTTTAGACATTGCAGCACCCACGGGGAGTCCTGTATATGCGCCTGCAGATGGTATTGTGACCTTAACGCATCCTGACATGGTGTTGTCGGGCGGTACACTGATTGTGGATCACGGGCATGGCGTTTTTTCTACCTTTATTCATTTACACGCGATTCATGTAGAGGTTGGCCAAGAAGTGAAGCAGGGCGAGCTGATCGCTGAGATCGGAGCGACTGGCCGCGCGACGGGTCCCCACCTTGACTGGCGTATTAACTGGGGGCAAGTCCGTGTTGACCCGCAGTTATTGGTACCACCGCGCGACTAATAACATCATAGGTTATGCCAAGGCGCCCAAGTGATTGCTTGGGCGTTCTTCGTTTCAGGTTTTACTTCTGAATGCACTTCAGTGAGAGATAGTTGAATATTGTCGCGAATCGGCACCGCGAAAGTAAGCTCGCGATTGAACAACTGCTCGTCCCTGAAAAAATGCACGATAACACGGTCTCCGGGCTGAAAACGTTGCTGAAGAAGCTTGAGTGTCTTGGCTGTGCACTTGATGTTATCTACCGCAACGAGGGTGTCTTTTGCACTCAGTCCGGCATTTGCAATTGCGCTGTGTTCAAACACACGCTGAATTTGCATGCCATCAGGTTGTTCAGAGAAAACAGCTCCTAAACCAACAATTTGCTCAGCTCCTGCGGGGCCGGGTTGCATAGTAATAGGATCTGAAGCAGCCATATCAATCGTCAAACCAGACTTTTCTAACCAATGCCGCCAAGGCAGTTCGTTTGGTTGATACAACGCTGTTTGTAGGAAGTTTCGAATCTCATCAGTGCGAGCAAGTGCATTGATTAAGTCGTCGACTGTTGTTCCTTTCAAATTCTTACCATAGGATTCCCAAAGAGCCCTAAATACATCATCAAGTGATTCCTTGCCATTGCTTGCTTCGCGGATCATTAAATCGATAAGTAGCGCCACGACCGCACCTTTGCTGTAGTAACTGGAAATCGCGTTCTGGGCGTTCTCGTTTTGTTGGTAAAAGGTCGTCCAAGCTAAGGTGCTAGACTCCACCAATGATTGTCTGGCTGGACCTGCCCCCCGTAGGGCACGTGAGATCAGCTTTCCTAATGCTACCAAGTATTCTTCTTGCGTCATGATGCCGGCACGGAGCACCATCAAATCGTCATAGTAAGACGTCATTCCTTCATAGAACCAGAGCTGATCGGTATAAGTTTCGTGCGTTAGCTGATAAGGAATAAACTCTTTCGGTTTGAGTCGCTTTACATTCCAATTATGGAAGTATTCGTGGCTACATAAACTCAAAAAATCGAGGTAAGCAGGCGAGCGCTTTGACTCGATAGTTTCTAATGACTCTCTTGCACACATGAGAGCGGTGCTGTTGTGATGCTCAAGACCTCCATAGCCATCGGTAGTGACAATGGTCAAGAAGTAATATTCTTCAAAATCTGGAGCCTCGCCGAACAGCGCCTGCTGTTCTGTGCAAATTTTTGTTAAATCTTCGATAATTTTCTGTAAGTTGGCGTAGTGTTTCCCCGCCAAAACGAGGTGATGCGGTGTGTTATTGACCTCAAAAGTCGCTTGCGTAAGTTCTCCGAGGAGTACTGGCGTATCGACTAGCTCTGCATAATCACTCGCTCGGTAACAACCAAACCCTCGCTCGTCCACCTTGTCTTTGTGTAGACCGGTGGCGGTGCGCCATTTGGAGAGAAAGGGATCGGTTGGAGGGTGCAGATTTAGCAGACATGGAAGATAACTCTGTCCAACGACCTCAAGACAGAGACTGCTAGCGTTGAAAAATCCGTAAGTGTGGTCGAGGTACGCGGCGCGAATTGAGTTATCGAAGGCGTATACGCGATACTTAACAAAAATTGAGCCCTGACAAGGTTCGAGTTGCCAAGTGCTTTTATCTGGACGTGTGTAAGTGACCGCAGTCTTATCGCAGCTAGCCTCAAATTCGACGATGTGGCGTGCGAAGTCACGTATCATATAACTTCCGGGTATCCAGGCAGGCAGCCGCAGAAGCTGCCCGTTGGGGTCTGGATCCGTTATTTCGAGCGTGACATCGAAATAATGATGATGTGGCTCACTAGCGAACACATGATAATGAATGACAGGTGATGACATAGCACCTCCGATAAGTAGGTCTCTGCAGTCTACCATGAGCAGCCTTACAAGAAACCTGCGATAAATAGCCGTAACGAGCAGACCAACGGCATCGGCGGGGCTATTACTTTAGAGTAGTATTGTTAATGAATTGTTTTGGGGAAACTATCTCACTTGAACTGGCGTATCGTATTAGAAGACCGTAATAAAATGTTCTGGGCGCTGCAGATTGCAGGCTGGTTCGGGTATGCATTGGTCCAGTATATTGGCTCACTCATGCAGGAGATGCGCGATGTCTATGTCGTAATCATTCTGATGGGAGCTTATGCAGGTTTCTTATTAACAATTCCTTTACGTTACTTCTATCGCCAAATTTGGAATATTCCGCCACTACTCCTTGTTTCAGTAGTTGTGCTCTGCAGTTATGGTGCCGCAGCGATTTGGGCGGTGATTGATAATGCGACGCACTGGGAAATTTATAAGTTCGGCTATCGCCCCCACAGCTGGATATTCTACTTTCAGCATAGTGTGGCGAAATTTTACATTATGCTTACTTGGAGCGGTTTATACTTCGTTATCAAGTATTATCAGTTGTTGCAGGATGAAAAGCAGAAAGCATTGACTGCGGCTTCAATGGCTCACCAGTCTCAGCTCAAAATGCTCCGTTATCAGTTAAATCCTCACTTTTTATTCAACACCTTGAATGCAATTTCGACACTCATTTTGGTGAATGAAAATAAGACCGCCAATCAAATGATGTCGAAGCTAAGCGACTTCTTACGTTTTTCTCTCGACAACGAGCCGATCAAGCGTATTACGTTGGCTCGAGAAATTGACGCTTTGATGTTGTATTTAGATATAGAAAAAGTGCGTTTCGCCGATCGTTTACGCGTTGATGTGGATGTGACCCCGCAGGCGGCGGAGGGGCTCGTACCTAGTTTGATTCTACAGCCGCTAATCGAGAATTCCATTAAGTACGCCATATCAAAGCTAGAGGCTCAAGGCGTAATTTCGATTCGTGCTCAAGTCGAGCATAACGAAACTCTCGTTATTCGAGTTGAGGATAATGGCCCCACACGTTTTTCTGAGGATGTTTTGGTTGGCAAGGTTCGAGGTGTTGGACTAGTGAATACACAAGAACGACTTAGAGCCTTGTATGGAAAGCGTTACTCATTTACTCTGTCTGCTAATGAGCCGTCTGGTTGTGTGGCAGAAATTCGTATTCCGTGGCAATTAGCAGAGCACCCATGAGTAAACCAATTCGTACGTTAGTGGTTGACGACGAGCCGTTAGCGCGTAAAGGGCTAACCGTTCGATTGGCACAATTTCCTATAATCGACATTATTGGCGAATGTTCTAACGGCCGTGACGCCGTCAAGGTGATTCAAGAAGAACAGCCTGACTTGGTGTTCCTTGATATTCAAATGCCCGGTTGGAGTGGCTTTGATGTGCTGCGCCAGCTGAAACAATCCGTTGAGAGCATGCCACTAGTTGTTTTCGTCACGGCTTATGACCAGTATGCTATTCGCGCTTTTGAAGTTCGGGCACTCGACTACATTTTGAAGCCTGTTGACGAAGTGCGCCTAGCCGCCGCAATTGACAGAATCATTGAGGCTTTGGGTCACGAGTTAGGAAATACTCAGCAGCAACGGCTTCTTGAGCTTGTTGCGGAAATGACTGGGGAAGATTGTGAAGACATTCTTCGACAGCTCGCAGAGGGCGGTAGTCTCGTGCAGAATAACTACCCCGAGCACATTGCCATCAAAGACAGTGGTGAGATTACCCGCGTGGCAATCAATGCTATTGAGTGGGTCGACGCTGCCGGTGATTACATGTGTATTCACGCAGGTAATGAAACCCACATCCTCCGTCGCACCATGAAAGAACTTGAGCAAGAACTTAATCCTAAGATGTTCCAACGGATTCACCGCTCTGCGATCGTCAACGTGCATCAAGTTGAAAAGCTCTGTAGTCGCCAAAATGGTGAGTATCATATTGTGTTGCATAACGGCAAGGAACTGAAAGTTAGCCGTTCATACAAAGATAAGATCAAACAACTTATTCTCGGAAACTAGGGTCTGCTACTACCGAGTTTTGATCAATCCATCTCATGCTAGCGTAAGATACAATGCTGCAAACTCAACACGAGGCAAGGTATGCGCGCGCTCCAATGGCTAATTATTCTTGTACTTATATTCTCTACTGCTAGCTGCTCTCGGCAGCTAGGGTATCGCTTTGCCGATACGCTTGTAAGTTGGCAGCTTGCCCGTTATATGGACCTTGACCGTGAACAACGGCGTGCTGTGCGCGGTGAAGTGGATAAACTGATTCAATGGCACGCAGAGAGCGAGCTACCCAAGTATCATCAACTCCTATCTGACGTTCGTTTCGCCATTGAGCGCGACACGATCGACGCTAATTTCTTAGAAAATCTTGCCGAAAAACTCCCTAGCTATTGGTTTGATCTGCGCGACGCTGTACTCGAACCCGTATTGCGTTTAACCCCAATGCTCAATGATGAGCAAATGGCACAGCTGCTCGAAAACCTGATGGAAAGCCTTGATGAGCAACGTGAAGAGTATCGCAACCGAGATGCGGAGGAGAGGATTGAGCGGCGTTTGACGCCATTTGAACGCCAGTTCCGTAATATCGCAGGGCGCCCGACCAACGAGCAGTCAGAGATCATGTTAAAACTTGCAACAGAAACTCCCGATGTCAACGAGCTCTGGTTCGATTACCGCGAGCGCTGGCTGGTGGTTCTAAGGGAAACTTTGGTCGAACGTGACAACCCAGAAGTATTGCGGGCGGGAATGACGTTACTCATTTCAAACCCTGAAAGTTTAAGGCCAGATGCGTTACAGCAACATATGGATGCCAACCAGCAGGGAACGATCGATGCTCTTGTGTTCTTGTATGCCAGTCTTACTGACCGGCAACGACGCAGTGTGTTGCGAAATATCGAGGGATACCAAAGGGATATCCGCTCGATGATGCGTCAGCGTAACGTAAACTGAACCCTAACCTAAACCACCATGATCTTGCTGGTGTTACTGGCGCCAATGGTTTCCATGATGTCGCCATGGGTTAAGATCACATAATCTCCAGGCTTCACATAATGGCGCTCTTCGGCCAAGCCAATAGCATTAAGAAATACCTTGTGTGCATCAGACTGGGTTGAGTCAAAATAGAGTGGGTAGACCCCTCGATAGAGTGATGCGCGGGTGAGCGTGCGGTGATGGCGTGAGAGAGCGAACACCGGCAGCGTGGTATTTATTCGAGACATCAGGCGGGCAGTTTGCCCAGACTCTGTAAGTGCAATAATCGCGCTCACGCCAGCGAGGTGATTGGCTGTATACATAGCGGCTAACGCATTCGCCTCTGATACTGAGGTAATAGTGTCGGGCTCGAGTTTCTGTTTCAAGTTTTTGGTTGGGTATTCCTCTGCGCCCTTACAAATTTCACTCATAGCTGCAACAGTTTCGACGGGGAACTTGCCTGCGGCCGTCTCCGCGGAGAGCATCACAGCATCGGTGCCATCGAGTACTGCATTAGCAACATCCATAACTTCTGCTCGAGTTGGCATAGAGCTATCAATCATACTTTCCATCATTTGGGTTGCCGTAATCACAACGCGTTGTAATTCACGCGACCGTTGAATTATACGTTTTTGCTTACCTACCAATTGGGCATCACCGATTTCGACACCGAGATCGCCACGGGCAACCATCACAGCGTCGGAAGCGAGAATGATGTCGTCAAGCGCCGCGTCGGTCGCCACAGTTTCGGCGCGCTCAATTTTGGCGCAAATCGCGCCGTCGCAACCGGCCTCACGAAGTAGGGCGCGCGCTCGATTTAAATCATCACTCGAACGTGGGAAGGAGACTGCCATATAATCTACGTCAATGGCCGCAGCGGTTTTAATATCTTTCAGATCTTTATCAGTTAGCGCGCCGGCAGAGAGTCCGCCGCCGAGTCGGTTAATTCCTTTGTTATTTGACAGAATTCCACCAATGACGACTGATGTTGTTACTTGGTTATCTGACACTGAAGTCACTGACAAACGGATACGTCCATCATCGAGTAGGAGAACGTCGCCGGGGGTTACATCTTGAGGTAAGGTAGGATAATCAAGCCCGACAATTTCTGCAGTCCCTTCATTTGCAGGATGGTTAGCATCCAAAATAAATGTTTGCCCATTAGTCAGTTCAATCGACGAATCCTTAAAGCGAGCGACGCGGATTTTTGGCCCTTGTAGGTCTCCAAGTATCCCCACGTAGACACCGAGCTCTTGCGCAATCTGACGCACCTCTGTTGCTCGACGAATATGATCATGGGCGTCGCCATGGGAAAAATTTAACCGTACAACATTCGCACCGGCTTCAATCAGTTTGCGTAGGACTCCAGGTCGGTCTGTAGCAGGGCCGAGGGTCGTCACAATTTTAGTACGACGAAGAGCGGGAACATTTGTTGAGCTTGGGGACATGGAAGGAACCTTCTGAAAAATTAAATCATCGAAGAATGCTATCATAATAGCAGTTATGGCATGACATAAATAAGACGGTAACGCAGTGATGACGAATGAAAAAACAGAACAAGAATGGCGAGAGTTGTTAACGGCTGATGCATATCGCGTACTCCGAGAAAAAGGGACTGAAAGGCCGTTCAGCGGAGAGCTGCTCGACGAGTTAAGGCCAGGTGATTATCACTGCAAAGGCTGTGACGCTTGGTTGTTTTCTAGCAACACTAAATTTGATGCTGGCTGCGGCTGGCCAAGTTTTTATGCACAAGCGGCCGCAGGCAACGTTATCTATCAAGCCGACCATTCACATGGTATGCAGCGGACAGAGATTATCTGTAAACAATGTGGCGGGCATCTGGGACATGTGTTTTCAGATGGGCCGGAGCCGACGGGGCAGCGTTACTGTGTCAATTCGATCGCGTTAATCTTTAAACCAAAAGCGTAAGCGGCAAGAATTCAGGACAACTTCGCCAGTGGGTCAATAGATTGTCCCTAGCCGCAACCGCTGTTTTTAAGTACAATTGCGGGCGTTTTTCGCCCGGTTCGTGTTGCAGCCATTGCTCTTTCGTCTGCACCTGTAGCCGATGTTCAGAACGGATTATTGAAACTACGTGTAAAGGTTTAACCTCATGACAGACCTCCAAAACGACCGTACCTTGCAAAGCTGGGAAGAACGCCAAGAGTATGCCGAGCTGATGCAACCACTGATTGGCCGTTTGTATCGGACCAAAGGTGTTGAAATTCTAGTCTATGGTCGCAGCCTTATTGCTGGCTCAACTATTGATATTATCAAAGCGCATCGGCTTGTGCGTCAGCACGAGGGTGAGAAACTCCGTTTACGCGAAAGCTTTCCATTCTTAGAAGCGCTTTCGAAAATTGATATTTCAAGTGCTCGTGTTGACATTGGTAAGCTGGCCTTCGGTTATCTACACAAAGGCAAGAAACAGGGCAACGAAACAATTGAACAGTATCTCGAACGAGAGCTTGCAGATGCCATTGGCCGCACCGATGATCAGGAACCACAAGATGTCGTATTGTATGGCTTTGGTCGCATCGGGAGATTACTTGCGCGTCTAATGATTGAGCGTAATGGTCGCACCAATAAGCTTCGTCTGCGCGCCATTGTCGTGCGTGGAGGCAAGGGAAACGATTTAGAGAAGCGAGCGAGCCTACTGCGTCGCGACTCAGTTCATGGTCCATTTAATGGATCCATTACAGTCGACCACGAAAACAATGCAATCAAGGCGAACGGTACACGTATCCAAGTGATTTATGCGAACTCACCGGACGAGATTGATTACACTGCTTACGGCATTAAAGACGCGATTATCGTAGATAACACGGGTATATGGAAAGATGAGGAAGGACTTGGTCTGCACCTGAAGTCAAAAGGTACTAAAAAAGTTCTGCTTACAGCCCCAGCGAAAGGCGCTATCAAGAACATCGTGCATGGTGTAAACGATAAAGACATTACTGCCGACGACTTAATCTTGTCTGCTGCAAGTTGCACTACCAATGCGATCACGCCGGTACTGAAAGCGATGAACGATCGCTTTGGTATTCGTAATGGTCATGTAGAAACAGTCCATGCTTACACGAATGACCAAAACCTGATCGATAACTTCCATAAAGCTGACCGTCGCGGTCGTTCAGCGCCACTGAATATGGTTCTGACCGAAACAGGTGCCGCAAAAGCAGTAGCGAAAGCATTACCTGAATTAGCCGGCTTGTTAACAGGTAACGCAATTCGTGTGCCGACACCGAATGTGTCTATGGCAATCATGAATTTGAATCTGAAAGAAGCAACGGATAAAGAGTCGCTGAACAATTTCTTGCGTGAAGCTGCGTTATTTTCCGAGCTGCAAAATCAAATTGATTACACCGCCTCAACTGAGATCGTTTCTTCAGATCTCGTCGGCAGTCGGTATGCGGGTATCGTGGATTCACAAGCGACTATCGTCGATGGTGACCGGGCAGTACTTTACGTTTGGTACGACAATGAATTCGGCTACAGTTGTCAGGTGCTTCGCTGTGTTCAAGACATGGCTGGCTTTAAAGTACTCACCTTACCGTTGTAATAGTTTTTAGTTATTGAAGAAGCGCCTCAGGGCGCTTCTTCACTTTAGGAGCGGTCTATGTACATCACAAGTGCTTTCGATAGCGGCAACATTGAAGTGTTGTCCGTCGAATCTCCAAACGCAATTGAGTTGAAAATTCGTCCCGATACAAATTCAGAGTTCTTTCAATGGTTCCATTTCAAGCTGGTCTCTGCACACCAAGAAGAGCATGTGCTCACCATTAAGGATGTTGCAGGAGCCGCATATCCCAAAGGTTGGGAGAACTACCAGGCTGTTGCCAGTTACGACCGTGAGCACTGGTTCCGGGTGCCAACAGAGTTCAATGGTAGTGAATTAGTGATTCGACATACCCCTGAGCAAGAGTCAGTATACTTCGCTTATTTTGCGCCTTATAGCTGGGAACGGCATCAAGATTTGCTGCAGTGGGCGCAACAGTCTGCTTGGGTCCGACAGGAACATTTAGGTGAGACTCTTGATGGTCGTGAGATGTCATTACTCGTGGTAGGTGAGCCAGCGGAAGGGAAGCGGAACATATGGGTTACTGCTCGCCAGCATCCCGGTGAAACTATGGCTGAGTGGTTTATCGAGGGGCTACTCGAGCATTTGTTGAACGAGGATGAGCCGGTTTCTCGTCAATTACTTGAACAAGCTCTGTTTTATATTGTACCGAATATGAATCCTGACGGCAGTGTGCGCGGGCATTTGCGAACCAATGCGATTGGCGTCAACCTTAACCGAGAGTGGGCAGAACCAAGCCTTGAGCGCAGTCCTGAAGTGTTTCATGTATTGCGTAAAATGAATGAAGTTGGAGTAGATTGCTTTCTCGACGTGCATGGCGATGAGGCTATCCCATACAACTTTATCGCGGGCTGTGAGGGAATTCCTTCGTACGATAAGCGCCATGAACAACTTGAAGAAGCCTTTCGTACTGCGTATTTAGCAGCAACTCCTGAGTTCCAGGTGACTCATGGTTATGAGCGCGATGCGCCGGGTACAGCAAACCTAACCGTGGCCTCTGCCGCCGTGGGTGAGCGCTTCAACTGTCTTGCGTTCACGATTGAAATGCCTTTCAAAGACAATGATGACCTTCCTGATCCCTATCAGGGCTGGTCAGACAGCCGCTCACGCCAGTTTGGCCGAGACACGTTGAAAGCTGTCTTAGATGTCTTACCGATGCTGCGTTAATCCTCAGGGGACCCGCGGGCATAAAAAAACGCCGTCTAATTGTTAGACGGCGTTTTTGTTTGTATCCATTAAATTACTCTGCAGGCTTCGAAGCTTTTGCTGCCTCGTCGGCCCGTTGCTTGGCCAGACGTTTTTCCCAGAACTCTGCTTTTTGAATACCGAGTTTCTGAGGATCGAAGGTAATTACGCCACCCGCTTTCTTCTGCGCTTCATAGTCGTGTAAGCACATGATGGCTGGCTTGGCGACGAAGAAGATAGCGAGGATCCCCAAAATGTTAATCCAAGCCATCAGCCCAACCCCTATATCACCGAGATTCCAGATGTATCCAGAGTTATTTACGGTACCGTAAGCGACCATGAACATAATAACGATCTTGACCCAGAACAGCGACGACTGACTTTTAAAGTACCGGGCGAGATAGGCCACGTTCGTTTCGGCGATGTAGTAGTAGGCGAGAATGGTTGTGAATGCGAAGAAGAATATTGCGACCCCGACGAAGCCTTGGCCAAAGTTACCAAAGACACTATTCAAAGCCATCTGCGTAAATGCTGGCGAAGCAATTTCAGTGTCAGCAGCAATGTTTTGCAGAATCAAGCTACCGCTTACTTCATCAACAATATTGTACTGCTGAGTGATCAGAATCATTAAGGCGGTTGCGGTACAGACGAAGAGCGTATCTACATAGACAGAGAATGCTTGTACTAAGCCTTGTTGGGAAGGGTGCTCAACTTCGGCGGCAGACGATGCATGAGGTCCTGTGCCTTGTCCAGCTTCATTCGAGTAGATACCACGTTTTACCCCCCAACCAATGGCAGCACCAAAGCCGGCCTGGGCTGTAAAGGCATCAGAGATTATGAGCGCAAATATCCCGGGCACTTGTGAAATGTTCAAGAACACAATGACAAGCGCCATAATGATGTAAGCAATCGCCATAAAGGGTACAACGATTTGCGTGAAGTGCGCGATACGCTTAATGCCGCCGAAAATAATAAAACCGAGCACAATTAATATAATCGCAAGCGCAATGAGCTTATTGGTGCCGACTTCACCGAAGTCCGTGGTGACCATATTGCCTTCACCGAAGACAACAGTGACGGCGTTGCCTACTGCATTCGCTTGGATACCTGGCAGGAAGATTCCGCACGCAATAATTGCTGAGACGGCGAATAGGATCCCTAGCCATTTTTGGCCGAGCGCTTTCTCGAAGTAATACGCCGGACCACCGCGGTATTGGCCGTTGTCGTCTTCTTTATAAATTTGACCCAAGGTTGATTCAGCATAAGCCGTGCTTGCACCAAGGAACGCAACAACCCACATCCAGAACACTGCACCTGGACCACCAAAACCTATTGCAGCAGCGACACCTGCGATATTACCAACGCCCACGCGACCAGAGAGTGTGACTGCTAAGGCTTGGAACGATGAGATACCTTTTGAAGACTCAGATGAGTTGAACAATAGGCGTACCATTTCTTTGAAATGGCGAACTTGCGCAAAGCGCGTAAGTATCGAATAGAACAGACCGGCGCCAAGACACAAAAATACGAGTGCCGGACTCCAAATGATACTGTTCACAGTGCTGACAAAAGCTTCCATGTGAATGACCCCTGAGTTGTTACTGTTTTGTTGTTTTGTAATTTGGCATACTCTGCCACAGTTGAATAAAAAGCTCTACGTATTCAAAGCTACTTAGCCGCATTCAACAGTTGTTGGTCGAGATCGTAGGGCGATTGGACGGATTTTACACGCCAGACGTTGCCTGTCGCGTGATCCCGAGCTGCAGGGCTGCTATTATGCAGTTTGAATCTGAGAATTAAATGTTGCCGCATGATGAAGTGGCGACAACAGGAGAGACTCAATGGCTATTATTAGCTGTCCCGGGTGTGGTAAGAAAGTGTCAGACAAAGCTGCGAGCTGTGAACATTGCGGCTTCCTACTTGGAGCCCATGACACCGATAGTTTAGCGCAACAGGCTGCTTTGAAGCGCGCGGACCGCCTTAATGCGTTGATTACGCAACAGATGGTTGCGCTGCTTTTATTCATTGCGGGCTTAGGCGGTACCTTTTATGATTGGGGCGGAGAAGGGTGGACGAGCCATATCTCTACTGTAATCGCGCCTTCCGTCGCAGGTGTGAGTTTCATTTGGTATGCCATCACCCGCGGACGAATTTTTATTTTAAAGCGACAGCGTTAGAAGTTAACTTATGCAGTACGACGACGTACTTCGGGCCATGAGCCCAGAAATCTATGAACGCATGCGAGAAGCTGTGGAAACAGGTCGCTGGCCCGATGGTCAGAAGCTCACTGATGCGCAGCGTGAGAATGCAATGCAGCTCGTGATGCTTTATCAAGCCAAGCGCCTAGACCAGTCTGAGCACTTCTCCATTAATAAGAACGGTGATCTTGTCGTGAAAACTAAACGCGACATGCGTGAAGAGTTGCGTCAGCGTGCTTCACTCGGTTCGGAAGACACCATCGCCAGATTTTCTATCAATACCGATCAGGAGCAGTAATCGCGTGTTTGATATTTCAACAAGTGGTGAAATAGGTACAGCAGAACACTACGCGCTGCTTAAGCAGCAGCTTGCAGCAGTGACCGAAGGCGAACCCGATTTAATTGCTAACCTCGCTAACATCAGTGCGGTCTTATTCGACCAGTTACCTCATCTCAATTGGCTAGGCTTTTATCTTATGAAGAATGGCGAATTAGTTTTAGGTCCTTTTCAGGGTAAAGTTGCCTGTGTGCGCATTCCGATTGGGAAGGGAGTTTGCGGTACAGCGGTGGCTACCGGCGAAACTCAATGGGTTGATGATGTTCATGCGTTTCCGGGGCATATTGCTTGTGATTCAGCAAGCGAGTCTGAGCTCGTGGTGCCGATTCGGTTTGAGGGAGAGGTTATTGCAGTCTTAGACATTGATAGCCCACACCCAGCGCGCTTTAAAGAGACAGATAAACAAGGTATCGAAAACTTGTTGCCGGTTTTAGAGTCGCTGCATTGGGACCAAGTATGATATTTGAATTCGACGTTCGACCCTATTTAGTCACGGCAGCAGATATGGAATCGTTCGAAGAAGAGGCGGAGCATGCAGCCGATCAGTTCAATGGACTTTTGTATAGCGCAGCAGAGGCTATGCAGGAAAGCGATTATTGGACGGCGGAACGCGCTGAACAGCTTATTGTAGAACTAAGTGCGAATTGGGTTCGAGAGCCCGCCCTAGTTGAAGCAGATTTAGATGAATTGGGCGATCATGTCCAACAGTTAATACGTCGCATAGAGCAGGAGCATGACGGTGACGAATAATAGTATCGAAGAAGTAAGCAACCAGCCAGAACGGCTGACCAACAGCAAAGCGGTCATTACCTATTTGGCTGAGTGTTTTCCGGCATGCTTTTCTACGGATGGTGATGCGCACCCTTTAAAAATTGGCATTTTTGACGATCTAGCCAGCCGCCTTGCGGATGACGAGAAAGTGAGTAAAACACGTTTACGTACTGCCTTGCGCCAATACACAAGTTCTTGGCGTTACTTGCGTTCAGTAAAAGCGGGTGTGGCTCGAGTCGATTTAGACGGCAAAGAAGCGGGTATTGTTGAAGCGGACCATGAACAACATGCGCAGGAGACTTTACAAGCTTCTAGAGAAAGAGCGCAAAAGGAACGTAAAGACAAAAATCCACCCAAGGCAGCACCGCGTAAACCTAAAAGTAATGTGAACAAACCACGTGCTAAACCTGTCAAACCGAAATCAGCGGTAAAGACTGAAGAGCCGAAAGTGAGCATGAAAGAAATGGTTGATCCGAAAGCTTTGAAGATCGGCCAACGCGTGAGTGTAAAGCTTGGTAAGTCACCCGTGATTGCCACGGTGACAACGATTGATAAGACTGAAGCGCAAGTTCAGTTAGATACAGGTATGACATTGAAGGTACCTATGTCTGAACTTCATCATGTCTGATGGGAGTATGAATGTTTAAACAATGGGTTATTCCAGGAATCGTCGCAGCAACGCTCTTGTTTCCGAGCGCACAAGCTGCTGAGCCGCAGTATAAATTAGAAGATATCCCAACTGTTTCGGCAGAGTCTCAGCAAGTGACTGCCAGTCGCCGAATCGGAGCGTTTTTTACCCGTTACCATTATGGTCGCGTTGAACTGAACGAGGCCATGGGAAAGCAAATCTTTGACCGTCTCTTCGAGCAACTGGATTACAACCGAATGTTTATGCTGCAGTCGGACTACGACGAGCATGTGGAGCATCGCGAGAATTTTCATAAGCTTTTAACCGGTGGTGAATTGAGTGTTCCTTTTGCCATTTATCAAAAGCAGTTACAGCGACGCTATGAGCGTTATGCCTACGCGCTCAAAATTCTTGAGCGTGACTTCGACTTTGATCGCGACGGAGAGCGGTACTATTTTGACCGATCGGAGTCCCCGTGGGCGACAGCTTCGGATGAACTCGATGCCATTTGGGAGCAACGTGTTCGTAGCGATGCTTTAAACTTGGCGATGGCGGGGCGTAGCGACGAGGAAATTCGGGAAAACCTGACGCGCCGCTATCAAACTGCAATTCAACGTCTCACGCAAACACAGAGCGAAGACGCATTTCAAGCAGTAATGAATGCATTTGCGCGCAGCGTTGATGCTCATACCAGCTATCTGTCACCAAGAAATGCAGAGCGCTTCCAACAAAACATGAACTTGTCTCTTGAGGGCATCGGTGCAGTGTTGCAAGCCGAATATGATTACACCGTCATCCGCAGCTTAGTTCCTGGTGGACCTGCGGAGCGCTCAGGTGAACTAAATCCTAATGACCGAATTATTGCGGTTGCGCAAGGAGATCAAGAGTTTGTTGACGTAATTGGTTGGCGTCTCGATGATGTAGTGGAGCTGATTACAGGACCTAAAGGAAGTGTTGTTCGTCTGCAAGTATTGCGTGAAAGTCAAGGCTCGGGCGGGTCACCTCAGACTGTTGAAATTACCCGTGAACAAGTACGTCTAGAAGATCGTGAAGCCAAATTAAGCGTTGAAACGATGGACGATGACCGTCGGGTTGGCGTGATCGCCATTCCGAGTTTCTATAACGACCTTACCGGTGACGTAAAAACTTTGCTGGAAGAATTACCTAGTCATGATGTTGAAGGATTAGTAATCGACCTTCGTGGCAATGGTGGTGGAGCACTCAATGAGTCTATTTACCTGACAGGGTTGTTTATTCCGTCGGGCCCTATTGTTCAAGTAAGGGATAGTAGCGGTCGTATTGATGTGAGCCGTGATCCAGACCCCAAAACTCATTACGATGGTCCACTCGTTGTACTTGTTGATCGCTTCAGCGCATCTGCCTCTGAGATATTTGCTGCTGCACTCCAAGACTATGGTCGTGCATTGATTGTCGGAGAACAAACCTTTGGTAAGGGCACAGTGCAGCAACATCGTGGTCTACAACGTCGTTTTGACTTCTATCCAAAGCCGATGGGAAGTGTGCAGTACACTATTGCGAAGTTCTATCGTATCGACGGTGGTAGTACGCAGCATCGCGGTGTGATACCAGATATTGCTTACCCAACACCAGTCAATCCAGAAGACTTTGGTGAGAGCCGTGCAGAAAATGCGTTGCCCTGGGATCAGATTGAAGCAGTAGATTTCACACGATTAGGTAACATTAATGGCACACTGCTTGAGTCATTAAGCGAGCAACATCAATCACGAATTGCTGCGAATCCAGAGTTTGCCTACATTTTTGAGGACATTGAACGTTATCGCGAGTACCAAGAGCGTGACTATGTCAGCTTGGTAAGGGCAGATCGAGAAGCGGAATCAGAGCGCGACCGTATGCGCAGACTTCAGCGCGCTAACGAACGTCTGAAAAGAGCTGGGAAAGAAACAGTTGAAAGTTGGGATGATGTTCCAAGCGAGTTTCAGGAGTCCGATCCGTATCTTTCTGAGACCTTGCTTATCACCCTAGATTTTATTGACCTGTTACGCCGAGCAAGTTAAAACTACTGAGTCAGGCGACCTTCAAGTCGCCTGACTTTTTTAGAGCCGTTTAAAGAGCTCAAAACAACAACAATTATAAAAAAGACTCAACTATGACGACACAACAACCAACCCATAATCGCTGGTCTAGTAATTTTTCATTCGTTTTAGCCGCTACTGCTGCAGCTGTTGGGCTAGGTAATATCTGGAAGTTCCCGTACATCATGGGAGAAAATGGCGGTGGGGCATTTGTGCTTATCTACCTGCTATTTATCTTTATGATTGGCGTACCAGTATTGATGGCAGAAGTAATGATTGGTCGTCGTGGTCGGTCCTCACCTGGTTTTGCGGCGCGTAAGCTCGCTACCGAATCAGGGGTTCATCCCGCTTGGCAAGTCACAGGCTGGATGGGTATGTTTGCCGGCTTTATGATCTTAACCTTTTATACAGTCATTGCGGGTTGGGCATTGTCCTATATGGTTAAGGCTGCACGAGGCACTTTTGTCGGTATCAACGAAGAAACCGTAGGTGTCGTATTCGGCAGTATGGTGGGTTCTGCAAGCGAGCTATTATTCTTCAGCACTATTATTATCGTAGGTACAGTCCTGGTTGTGGGTAAAGGCTTTAAACACGGTTTAGAGCGTGCGGTTCGCTTGCTGATGCCTTTACTATTAGTGCTTCTGGTGATTATCGCAATCTACGCCGCAAACATTGGTGATTTTGGTGCCGCAGCGTCATTTATTTTTAGCCCTAACTTTTCCGAGCTCACAACGCAAGGCGTACTTATTGCGCTAGGTCATGCATTCTTTACCCTGAGCTTAGCCTCGGGTGTCATGATTATCTACGGTTCTTACTTGCCGAAGGGCACGTCAATTGTCCGGACATCAATTTGGATTGCCGTTGCTGATACTGTCGTTGCGATCGTAGCGGGCTTGGCTATTTTCCCAATCGTATTTGGCTATGGACTTGAACCGGGAGAAGGTCCAGGTTTGATTTTCCAAACCTTACCTCTAGCGTTTGCCGCGATGCCGTTCACAACTATCACGGCAACGGTATTCTTTGTGATGCTGGTACTCGCCGCGTTTACTTCGGCCATTGCAATGATTGAAGCTTCTGTCGCGTTTATTCAAGAACAATTCGGTATGACGCGCTGGGGCGCTGCGATCACCTCTGGTGCTGTGCTGTGGTTAATTGGCCTAGCTACTGTGTTTTCGTTCAGCGGCGCGGCTTGGACTCAGATTGATTGGAATTTCTTCGGTAAACCACTCCCCACAATATTTGATGCAATCGATCATATTGCCTCCAATGTATTGTTGCCGTTGGGTGGGTTAATGGCCGCAGTATTCACAGGTTGGGTAATGAAAACCCAGTTTACTCGTGAAGAGTTAGCGGCATCTGGCTCTGTCTATACGATTTGGCAGATCTGCGTTCGGTACTTAGCGCCAATCGCCATTATTTTAATCTTCCTGCAATTGCTGGGTGTTTTTTAATCTGAATTTTACTTTTATTAGAAACGGAATCTGAATTCATGGCAGAAACAATTAAGAAGCCATCGTACTTACAAGCGGTTATTCCACTGCTAGCACTGATCGTAATGCTAGCTAGCTCCGTGTATTTGTATGGTGAAGACTCATCGTATGGTCCAAATCAGATTGCTCTACTGATTGCCGCTGCAATTGCGGCAATCATCGCTTTTTCAAACGGTTACCGTTGGGATACGATAGAGCAGGGCATTACTAGCGGCATATCGGTCGCACTTGGAGCGATCCTGATTATTTTAATGGTGGGCGCCTTGATTGGCAGCTGGCTCTTAGCGGGTATTGTTCCGACCATGATTTATTATGGTCTCGAATTACTTAGCCCAAGTTGGTTTTATGCTGCCACCTGTTTGATTTGTGCAATAGTCGCGATCTCCATCGGGAGCTCATGGACGACTGCGGCAACTATTGGTGTTGCGCTGATAGGTGTTGCGACAGGGATGGAGCTTAATCTTGCGATTACCGCGGGTGCAGTGATTTCAGGTGCCTATTTTGGTGACAAAATGTCACCCCTGTCTGATACAACGAATCTTGCTCCAGCGGTAAGTGGTTCCGAGCTGTTCGCGCACATTCGTTACATGACCTATACAGCAGTCCCCGCATTCATCATTTCATTGGTTTTGTTCTTGATGTTAGGGCTTGCAAGTCATAGTACTGCGAACCTCGACTCGCTCGTGGCCATGCAAGCAGAATTGGATGAGTTATTTAATATCAGCCCCGTGATGTTAGTGCCATTGGCGGTGTTATTCGCACTGGCTGTGTTTAAGAAGCCTGCGTTACCTTCGATCTTGGTTGGTGCGCTCGTTGGTGCTTTGTGGGCAATGCTATTCCAAGGTGAAATGATCGCGACCTTGGCAAGTAGTGAGCGTGGTGTATTTGTGGGTGCCTTTGAAGTGGTTTGGAGTGCATTAGCAAATGGTGTGAGTATCAGCGCTAATAATCCAGACTTGGAAAGCTTAGTGAGTGGCGGTGGCATGAGCAGTATGACGAATACTGTTTGGTTGATTCTTACGGCGATGACGTTTGGCGCAGTGATGGAGCACACAGGGCTACTACAGAAATTAATTCGCGGTATTCTTAAGTTAGTAAAGTCCACAGGTTCATTGATTACAGCAACGGTATTTACCTGCTTTGGTGCGAACGTTTTGACCGCCGATCAATATATGGCAATCGTTTTGCCCGGGCGCATGTTCCGTCAAGCCTATGCAGACGAAGGTCTCGACCCCCGCGTTTTGTCTCGCGCATTAGAGTCTAGCGGAACCATTACATCACCATTAATTCCGTGGAATACCTGTGGTGCTTACATGTTCTCTGTATTGGGTGTGTATCCGTTGACCTACGCACCTTATGCATTCTTCCTGTTTTTGGTGCCGATCTTGACTATTGTCTATGGCTTCACGAATTTTAATATTTTACGTTTGGAGCCGCAGCCAGAAGCCGAGGCGCGCGCTTAATGGACCTGAGACCGCAAGCGAGATATCGCAAAGACTACCAAGCGCCTGCGTTTGCCATTCCAACGATCGATCTCACGATCTGGTTAGATGATGAGCAAACGCGAGTCGTTGCAGAGTTGGAAGTAGAGCGTTTGACCTCAACGCGACGTTTGACACTGGATGGTGAACAATTAAGTTTGCGGCGGTTAGAGCTCGATGGCCAACTGTTGGCTTCAGGCACAGATTATGAAGTCTCAGCGACCGGACTCATCATTTACGACGTACCACAGCATTGTAAGCTTCGCATTGAGACTGAGATTAACCCTAAAAAGAACACTGCACTCGAAGGGCTTTATAAATCAGGTGGGGCTTTTTGTACTCAGTGTGAAGCTGAAGGCTTTCGGCGTATCACTTATTTCCTTGATCGCCCGGATGTTTTATCGGTCTATACAACCAAAGTTCATGGTAATAAAGCGGCTTATCCGTTTTTGCTATCCAATGGAAATCGCGTCGATACGGGCGAGGACGGCGATCAACATTGGGTAAAGTGGCACGACCCATTTCCAAAGCCCTGTTATTTGTTTGCGCTTGTTGCAGGCGACTTCGATGTTCTGCATGACAGCTTTACCACCAGTGAAGGGCGAGACGTTGCGCTGGAGCTTTATGTAGATAAAGGCAGTCTCGACCGCGCGCAGTTTGCGATGACCTCATTGAAGAATTCAATGGCTTGGGATGAGGAGCGTTTCGGTCTCAGTTATGATTTAGATATCTATATGATCGTTGCTGTTGATTTCTTCAACATGGGCGCCATGGAGAATAAAGGCCTGAATGTCTTTAACGCTAAATATGTACTCGCTGATCCTGAATCTGCGACTGACCAAGATTTTTTAAATGTTGAGTCCGTTATCGGGCATGAGTACTTTCATAATTGGACTGGCAATAGAATTACGTGTCGAGATTGGTTTCAGTTGAGCCTTAAAGAAGGTCTCACGGTATTTCGCGATCAAGAGTTTAGTGCGGACAGAGGAATGCGTGCAGTAAACCGCATTCAGGATGTTCGGATAATGCGAACACACCAATTCGAAGAAGATGCAGGTCCAATGGCGCATCCAATCCGTCCTGATAAAGTGATGGAAATGAATAACTTCTATACCGTAACTGTCTACAACAAGGGTGCTGAAGTGATTCGTATGCTTCATACCTTACTCGGCGAGGACGGATTCCAGCAGGGGATGCGTGAATATGTGCGCCGTCATGACGGTGAGGCGGTAACTTGCGAAGACTTCGTTGCATCGATGGAAGCTGCCAATGACAGAGATTTCACTCAGTTCCGACGGTGGTATGCGCAAGCGGGCACACCAAGGGTTCAGGTTGAAAGCCGCTTTGACGAGACACATGGAGTTTTAACGTTGGTAATGCATCAACATACTCCCGCGACCCCAGAACAACCAGTCAAACAGCCTTTTCATATTCCGATTCAACTTGAATTCATTGCAGCGGGTAACGGACAGATAACGCCACCAGAACTTGCTGAAACTCAGGTAATAGAGCTTACTGAGACCACTCAAGAGTTCCGGTTTTCAGGTTTTACAGCGGCGCCCGTGGTTGGCTTGCTTGCTAATTTTTCAGCCCCTGTGCGTTTAGATTTCGAGCTCGCCGAACAAGACCTGATTCTGTTGACCAGTTTTGCAAGTGACCCTTTCTTGCGTTGGGATGCAGTTCAACGGCTTTACCTGCGGTCGCTTAAAACCGCTATCGCGACTAATAAGCCCATTGCCCTATCTGCGTCTTTGTTGACGACTTTGTCCGAAATCCTCGCCGATGAAAAGTCGGAACCAGCGATGACGGCGTTATTATTGCAGATTCCCTCCGAGGAAGCGGTCGCATCAGAATTTGATGAAATACCAGTGGATGGCATTGTTCGTGCCGTTGCTGAGTTAAAGACTGAAATGTCGGTACGACTGTTTGAGCCCTTGATGAGTGTTTGGCATCGTTTGTTTTCATCGAGCGCTGATTTTTCATCCGAAGCAATTGCCGCGCGTATGCTATGCAATGTGGCGCTGAATTACATGGCAATGCACCACCATGATCCACGCAGTCTCAATGCCATCGTGCAACAATTCAAGGCAGAGCAAAGCATGACGCTAGTTTTTGGTGCTCTGCAAGCGGCAGTTCATAGCAATCATCCGGTTGCACCAAGGCTGCTTGAGCTGTTCGCCGAACGCTGGTCAGCCAACGCGTTGGTGATGGATAAATGGTTAGCAGTACAAGCGACGCAATCTGGCTCGGACGTATTGGACCAGGTAAAGGAGCTCACCGAGCATCCCGCATTTAACTGGAATAACCCAAACCGTGTTTATGCACTTTTAGCCAGTTTCACACATAATCTAGGTCAGCTTCACCGTGCTGATGGGGAAAGTTATCGCTGGATGGAATCGGTAATCGGCCGTCTTAATACCAGTAACCCTCAGGTCGCTTCGCGGTTAATTTCACCTTTGTTAAAATGGCGCCGGCTCGATCCAGAACGTCAAGTGAAGTTGAAAGCTGTGCTTGAGAACCTTCGCGAGCTGCCGCAGTTAGCTCCCGATCTTTTCGAGAAAATTGAGCAAAGTCTAAATTAAAAGGTAGTGTCTGATGGGGCCTGGTATGCATGAGTACCTTTTCTCCATTTTAATGTCGACGCAAGACGTGGAATATCACTATTACACGCGTGGGCTGACGAGTGTGGTAGTGACCTCAGAACGGGGTTTACGCGTCCAAATCCCCATGCGTCGACTGGTTCCTTTTATTACTTCGAACGGTATTCGGGGACGTTTTCGTCTGCGAACCGACGAACAACATCGTTTTATTTCCTTAGAGTTGTTGCAGAGCTTTTAGCTACCCGCGTTTTTATGCGTGAAAAGGGCGCTTTAGAGCATACTAATTTGCTTTGTTTGAATAGAATTAAAATCCCCTGGAAGCCTTGAAAATAAACTCATCCCACCAGCTCAAGTAACATTGCTTTTCTGCAAATAAAGTCCGAAAATAGAAGGACTTTGCTTATATCCTCCGCAGACAAGGAATATATAATAATGACGTCGGTGAATGGTCAGCCTCCTGTTCTTCTCGAAAAAGTTTCTGAAGTCATTCGGAAAAAGCTTCCAGAGCCTACTGCGAATCTCGTAGAAGAGTTCACGATGCGTTTCTATCGGAACGTTTCTCGAGATGACATCGTAGGACGTGACCACAGCAATATCTATGGTGCAATTGTCGGCTTATGGCATAGCTTCAATAAATATGAAGCCAACGCGAAAGCACAAATCCGCGTCTATAACCCCGAAGTCAGTAAACATGGTTGGGAATCACCTCATACTGTTATCGAAATTATTCAAACCGATATGCCCTTCATGGTGGATTCCGTGCGTATGGCGCTTAATCGTTTTGGAATCCAAGCACATCTATTTCTGCATGCTCCGTTAGTTCACCGTCGTGGCAAAGATGGGAGCGTTACGGAGATTTTAGAAGCAGGGCGGGTCGACACTAAGGCACAGACCGATACAGCGTTCCTGATCGAGATTGATCGACAAACTGACGCGGCCGACATTAAAGCGTTAAAGCAAGAGCTCGTGTCTGTGATGTCTGAGGTCACACTCGCGGTAAGCGATTGGCAGCCGATGAAGAGTAAGCTGAAAGAAGTTGTGAGCTCGCTAAAGACCCGTAACTTTCCTGGTAGTAAAGAAGTATTAGCAGAAGCTGAACGTTTTCTCAGTTGGTTGGCGGATGATCATTTCACTTTGATGGGCTATCGCAGTTACTCGGTGGTTGCTGTTGAAGGTGACTATGAAATTCACCAGGATAAAGGTAGTAGCTTGGGGTTGCTGAAAAATAGCGCTGATAACGCGCCACGTAAACTTTCAGAAATGCCAAAAGCGGCGCGTCTTGCTGCAATGAATAATGACGAGTTGCTGCTACTCACTAAAACCAACTCAAAGTCGCGTGTGCATCGTCCTGCTTATGGGGATTACATTGGTATTAAGCGTTTTGACAAAGACGGTCGAGTGATTGGTGAAGATCGTTTTATCGGTTTATATTCGGCCAGTTTTTACAACGACAGTGCCATGGACATTCCTTTGGTCCGTGAAAAGATTCAGCATGTTCTCGAACGCAGCCGCCACACACCAAACTCTCATGCTAGCAAGGCATTGTTAAACATTCTGCAAACATACCCACGCGACGAGATTGTGCAGTCATCTATCGACGATTTGCTCAGCACTTCTATGGGTATTTTACAAATTCAAGAACGCGACATTACGCGTGTATTCATTCGCCGAGATATTTTCGGGCGATTTATTACGGCGATGGTGTATGTTCCGAAAGAGCGCTACAACACGGCGCTGCGTGAGAAAACCCAGAGTATTTTGGCACGTACCCTCGGTGCCCAAGAGGATGTCGATTTTACGACATTTTTCTCAGAGTCAGCCTTAGCGCGAACTCAATACACAATTCGAGTGCAGGACAGCGGACAGGATATCAACGTGAAAGAATTGGAACAGAACTTAACGGAAGCTTCACGTTCTTGGGAAGACAACCTCGAGAGCTTGCTGATTAGTGCACACGGCGAAGCGAAAGCGCGCTCCTTTATGCGACGTTATGCGAATGGTTTTTCACGCGCATATAAAGAGGACGTATTACCCTCGGTAGCGCTCGCTGACATTGATCAGCTTGAGGCATTGGATGACGCCCACCGTTTAGGCATGTTGTTCTATCGCGCACAAGAAGTACAAAATGACTCGAACCGGGTCAAATTAAAGCTTTTCCATAAGGATGAGCCAATTCATTTGTCTGACGTCTTGCCCATGTTGGAAAACTTTGGGCTTCGTGTAATCAATGAGAGTCCTTACCAAATCAAGACGAATGATGGCCATGTATTCTGGGTGCTCGACTTCTTCATGCTCCATACTGCGGGTGCGTTAGATCTCGAAAAGATCCGTGATAATTTCCAACAAGCTTTTGCACGTGTATGGAGTGGTGACTACGAAGATGACGGTTTCAACCGGTTAATTCTCAGTGCCGGTATGACAGGTAGACATGTGATCATTCTTCGAATGTTCGCGAAATACATGCGTCAAATTGGCGTAACGTTTAGCCAAAGTTACATCGAGAGCACTTTCACGCGTTATCCGAAAATTGCGAAACTGTTAGTTAAGTTGTTCTACACCAAGTTCGAGCCGGGCGTGAAAGGGGTCGAGAAGAAAATCGAAGGTATTGTGCAAAAGCTGCAAGCTGAACTTGATAGCGTGGCTAGCCTCGATGATGATCGTATTATCTGCCGCTACATCGACCTAATTCAGGCCGCCTTGCGCACAAACTTCTTCCAAAATGACTTGGAAGGGAATGAAAAAAATTATGTGTCGGTGAAGTTCTTACCGTCAGAAATTCCAGAAATGCCACTGCCACTGCCGAAGTTTGAGATCTTCGTCTATTCACCGCGTGTCGAAGGTGTCCATTTACGAGGCGGAAAAGTCGCCCGCGGTGGCCTACGTTGGTCTGACCGTCGCGAAGACTTCCGTACCGAAGTACTCGGCTTAGTTAAAGCGCAGCAAGTAAAAAATACTGTTATCGTGCCAGTCGGCGCGAAAGGCGGATTCGTCTGTAAACAACTTCCTGAAGAGCGTGATGCGATGTTCGCCGAAGGGCAGAATTGCTATCGCACCTTTATTCGTGGTTTGTTGGATATTACAGACAACATTATTGATGGTGAAATTGTGCCGGCTCGCGATGTGGTGCGGCATGACGAAGAAGACGCTTATCTTGTAGTTGCCGCCGATAAAGGTACCGCGACTTTCTCTGACATCGCCAATGCCATCTCAGCAGAATACAAATTCTGGCTAGGTGACGCTTTTGCTTCAGGTGGCTCTGTCGGTTACGACCATAAAAAGATGGGTATTACCGCACGAGGCGGCTGGGAATCAGTTAAACGTCACTTCCGCGAAATGGGTATTGATTGTCAAACTACTGATTTTACCTGCGTGGGTATTGGCGACATGGGTGGGGACGTATTCGGTAATGGCATGTTGTTATCGAAACACACGCGTTTGGTGGGTGCTTTTAACCACATGCACATTTTCATTGACCCAGAACCAAACGCCGCGAAGTCTTATAAAGAGCGAGAGCGCTTATTCAACTTGCCGCGCTCCTCTTGGGACGACTACGATCGCAGCTTGATCAGCGAGGGCGGCGGTATTTTCTTGCGGAGTGCAAAGGCTATTGAGCTTACGCCGCAAATGAAGAAGTTACTCGGTACTCAGAAGCGTACAATGACACCAACGGAGATCATCAAAGGCCTACTGTCCGCAGAAGTAGACCTGCTCTGGAACGGTGGTATCGGCACCTACGTAAAAGCAGCCAAAGAGACTGACGTTGAAGTCGGCGATCGAGCGAATGATGTGCTTCGTATTAACGGCCGTGATCTTAAAGCGAAGATCGTGGGCGAGGGGGGTAACTTAGGCTTTACCCAACTTGGCCGAATTGAGTACGCCATGAGAGGCGGTCGCGTAAACACTGACTTTATCGATAATGTCGGTGGTGTTGATTGCTCAGATAACGAAGTAAACATTAAGATTTTGCTCAATGGGCTTGTGACTCAAGGTAAGCTGACGCGTCAGCAGCGTGATCAGCTGTTGTATGACATGACCGACGACGTGTCTCGTCTGGTGCTCGACGATTGTCATCGTCAGGGCCAGTCCATTTCCGTAACGCTGTTGCGTGGCGCAGATCAAATCAAAGAAATGCAGCGCTTTATTCATCACCTCGAGAAAGAAGGGCAACTTGATCGCACGCTTGAGTTCTTACCGGATGATGATGAATTAGCGGAACGCGTGGCAAGCGGTAAAGGCCTCACGCGTCCTGAACTCGCGGTACTGACTGCCTATGGCAAGATGGTGTTGAAAGAGCAACTCGCAATTGACGAGATTGCGCAAGACCCCTATCACGCCAAAGAGCTCCGTTCTGCCTTCCCTCCGTTGCTGCGTGAGAAGTTTGGCGATGATATGGAAGAGCATCCGCTGCGAACTCAGATCATTGCAACGAAGTTAGCGAATAACATCGTGAATGATATGGGACCCAACTTTGTTCAGCGTAAGCAAGAAGCAACAGGTGCCACCGTTGCAGAGGTTGCTGCAGCCTATATTATTTCGCGTGAGGTTTTTGAAGCGCATAAACTTCGTGATGAAGTGGAAAAGCTAAACAATAAGATCCCAGCGGACGTGCAAAATAGAGTGTTGTTCCAAGTGCGTCGCATGGTTCGTCGTTCAACACGTTGGTTCTTACGTCACAAGAACCCGCAGTTTACGACCATTCAAGAGAATATCGACTTTTACAAGAAGGCTTTCGACGATCTGCGTAAGAACGTCTTGAATTACATGCATGATAAAGAAGCCGCAGATATTCGTTCGGACATTCAAGCCCTTGAAGACCAGGGTGTGCCGAAGAAGCTCGCTGAGCAGGTGGGTATTCTCTCAACTATTTTCTCTGCGATGGATATCGGAGAAGTCGCAGCGAATACGAAGAAGAAGATCCCAGTTGTTGCCGAGGCTTACTTCAAGCTCGGTGCTGATCTGCAATTACATTGGTTCTTAGCCCAGGTTAATAGTCAGCCCGTTGCGAATCATTGGCAGGCGTTGGCACGTGCCGCCTTCCGAGAAGAGTTAGATTGGCAGCAGCGAGCACTGGCCACAACGGTCTTGAGTTTCGCTTCGGATGCGAAAGACGTAAGCCATATGCTTGAGCTTTGGATGAATCAAAACGAGCCCTATGTGGATCGTTGGAAGCATATGCTTGCCGACTTTAGAACAACGAAGAGCCATGAGTTCGCGAAATTCTCAGTCGCACTGCGCGAGCTTATGTTGCTGAGTCACAACTGCGGTTCTATGAAGTAATGGGCTGGTTCTATCCATTGGTGCGTCGCTGGCTATTTAGTCGCGACGCTGAATGGTCCCATGACTTTACGCTGCGGCATTTGTCATGGTTGGGACGATCGAAGCTAAGTTTTATATTGCGCCAGCATGTTCCGCAAAAACCTGTTCAGCTTCTTGGCTTAGAGTTTCCAAATCCTGTGGGTCTAGCTGCTGGCTTAGACAAAAATGCCAACTGCATCGACGCATTTGCGAAAATGGGATTCGGCTTCGTTGAAGTAGGAACGGTGACGCCGCGCCCACAACTCGGTAATCCGAAACCTCGAATGTTCCGATTACAGAAGTCTCACGCGCTCATTAATCGCATGGGCTTCAATAACGGCGGACTAGATCTTTTTATTACGAACCTAGAACGCACAAAATATCGCGGTATTCTAGGTATCAACATCGGCAAGAATAAAGACACTCCCGAGGCGCAGGGTCCAGAGGATTTCCGGGTCTGCCTCGAGCGGGTGTACCCTTACGCGAGCTATGTCACTATTAATGTCTCTTCACCAAACACTCCAGGGCTCAGAGATATGCAGCATGGTCAGCAGCTTGCTGATTTACTGCGTATTTTAAAAGCGGAACAGAAGCGCCAAACTGAAGTTCACCAGAAGTACGTGCCTTTACTCGTTAAAATTGCTCCGGATTTAGACCAAGACGCAGTTACTGCTTTGACGGAGTTGTTACTTGAGCACGGAGTCGATGGTGTTATTGCAACCAACACTACCATCTCAAGAGACGCCGTTGCGGGTGAAGCCTATGCAGATGAAGTAGGTGGGTTAAGTGGTCGTCCGCTCAAGCAAGCAAGTACTCAGGTGATTCGTTGGATAAGAAGCGTCGCAGGGCCTGAGTTTCCCATTATTGGGGTAGGCGGCATTGAAGATTATGAGTCTGCTGCCGATAAACTTGCTGCAGGCGCAAACCTAATTCAGCTGTATACAGGCTTTATTTATCAAGGTCCCGCATTGATTAAAGACATCGTAAAACGCTTGTAACTCTCTGATCAAATGCGTAAATTATGGCTGTTATAAATTTGTAGCTTCGGTATACTAGAGCGTAAGTGAGTCATTCGGACTCCATTTATGCGTATTCAAGGAAAGACTTCTTCATGCAAAGCTGGCAGTGGCACTACAATCAGACAGAAGAATTGTTGCAGATTGCGGTAGACGGTGGGTTACTCCACAGTCTTGAATACCGTAAGAAGCACCTTCGTCCTGATATGCCGGAAGAAGCGAGCTTCACCATGGAAGATGCGGAGTTCTTTTCATCACTCCTCGATTATCAAGAAAATCACAGCCCTTACTCAACCACCGAGCAGCTTCAAGTTGGCTTTCATGGCGTTGCCATGCGACGTTTCGGGAAGGCTTTAATGCCTCAAAGCTGGCATTTTCAAACTGGTGTGATTGAACCTTGGCCACAAGAGCATTTGTTTTGCACGCTTAATTCGGGCTTTGCGAAAGGTAATTTCTTAATTATTGATCGTGACGAACGGACAGTGTTGTGCATGCTGATTGATGCAAGTTTCGAAGTAGCGACCACCAAAATCATGAAGCGCTATGAGGTAATTCGGGTGCTTCAGGACAGACTTCTTTCAAGCGACCTTCATCCCATTTCTCAGAACTCAGATAATTGGCAGAAGTTCGCCTAAGTTTCTTTTCAGTTGCGTGTCCCTCGATTCCCTTCTTTTAAAATTGTGAGCTTAGAGCAGCGGGCTTAGAAAATAAGTCAGGCGCTCGGCGAGTCGATGTGCTCTAGAGCGGTTTTTCCATCGGTTAGAACAGACCGAAACACTTGCATTATGATACTCACCCAGTAGCGCCGAAATCTTCGCGCAAGAATCTCTGTTGTAAAGTGCAAAAGAAAGCTCGAAATTGAGCTGTAGGCTTCGCATGTCGAGGTTAACACTACCCACTAGGGCTACGTGGTCGTCGACAACTAGAGCCTTTGTATGCAACAAGCCTTCGCTAAATAGTCGAATATCGACACCTGCTTGTAGTAATTCTGAATAGAACGAACGACTCGCCCAGCCCGCTAATCGCGAATCACAACGTTCTGGCAGCAAAATTACGACTTTCACCCCTCGTTGTGCGGCGTGGCAAAGCGCATGATGAATTTCCTCAGATGGGACAAAGTAGGGCGTCGATAATGTGATGCTCGTTTCCGCTCGGTAAATACTCGCTAGCATGACTTGGCTAATTACGTCCGTCCCTAAATCGGGGCCAGAGGGAATCATTGTCATCCATTGATGGCTTTCTTTTAAAGGTGTCGTGAGCTCGGGAAAACGTCTTTCGCCCGTTTCTACTTCCCAGTCCCAAGAAAAAACTTTTGATACACCAAAAGCAGCGGCACCATTGAAGCGAATCACCATATCAATCCAAGGGCCAACTTGACGGCCAATATTAAAGAACTTGGGGTCAGCCATATTCATGGAACCACTGTATGCAATTCGATGGTCGATAATCAGGAGCTTACGATGCAACCTCAGGTCTGCCCGACGAAATAAATTTCGCCATATGGAAACGGGTAGTGCTTGAGTTATCTCGATCCCGGCATTTCGCATACGTCGATAGCACCGAGCAAGCATAAAAAAACGCCAACTGCCGGCATGATCGAGCAGTAGTTCAACTTTGACACCTCGTTGCTGCGCACGAATCAATGCATCTGTAACCTCGATGACGCGTCCTTTCGCGTGCCAAACGTAGAAAGCTGCGCGGATATTTACTTTGGCCTTATTAATGTCGTTTAACCAAGCGTCAAAAATAGCATCAGGTTCGCTGTACACGTCGAGATGATGATAACCCAAGGCACCGGTACCGAGATGACGTTCCATAATATTGAACATCGCTTTGGCAGCCGGGTGAGTGGGTTCTTCCGTGTGGTGACTTTCAATCTGGCTGGTGAGATTCTGAATAAAGGGGTCGCGCATGGCTTGGGCACGTTCAGCTCGCCGCTTACCGAGTTGAACCTCACCAAACATCAGGTAGAGCAGGACACCTAAAATAGGAAAAATAACGATAATCAACATCCATGCGAGTGACGCACCGACGCTTCTTCGTTTAAAAACAACTCTCAGAAATACTGAGGCAAGAATAAGCCAATAGACTACCAACCAAAAGTCGGAAATCTGCACAGGGATTCGCCTAAAAGGTTATTACGTGATGAACTTAATATACCGAGAGAGGATTTTGACAGCAAGCGCCGTGGGAAATGAGCGCTGTAAATGTTTCGGAAGAGATTGGTTGCGGGGGCAGGATTTGAACCTACGACCTTCGGGTTATGAGCCCGACGAGCTACCAGACTGCTCCACCCCGCGTCCGAAACTGCGCGCACTATAGAGCTCCCCTTGGGGAGTTGCAAGACAATTCGTGAAAAAGTGGTTCGTTTGCTTTAAAAACAACCAATTCCAGACAAGGACATGGCCCCCGCAAGTCATGTATACTATGCAGCTTCGCTCGGTTTGGATATCTGTCATGTACGATCTTTTTATTACCTGTGCTCGTGGTTTGGAAGAATTACTCGCTCAAGAACTTGAGTCATTTCCCGTGTCTGACGTGCGTCTTACGCATGGTGGTTTGTTTTGCAAAGCGGAAAAAAAAGAGATCTATACGCTGTGCCTACAGCTGAGAACAGCAAGCCGAGTGCTATTGTTCATACATGAGGGGGAAGTGCATGACCGTCACTCTTTACTCAAACAAACGCAATCCATCGTTTGGAGTCAATTTGTCCGAGGTGATGAGAGCTTCGTTGTGCGCTTTAGTGGTACCAGTGAAACTCTTCGCCATACCGGATTCTCTTCACAAGTAGTAAAAGACGGCGTTCTGGACTTCTGGCGCACCAAGGGTTTACGCCCCGCGGTAGACAAAGATGAGGCTGGCGTTACCATCGCGGTTCAACTGAGCAAGGGAAAGGCACGGTTCTTTCTCGATTTATCGGGCTCTGGTTTGCACGAACGTGGCTATCGCAAAGCAACGGGCGCCGCTCCTATTCGTGAAACTCTTGCTGCCGCGATTGCCATTCGTGTGCTGGCACTTCATCCCGAAACCCCAAAATTAGTCCTCGACCCATGTTGTGGCAGCGGCACCTTGCTGGTTGAGACGGCAATGATTCTTACCAACTGTGCGCCTGGATTGCTCCGCAACTTTTGGGGATTCCGTAGCTGGTTAGGGCATGATGAAGCGCTTTTCAGCGAAGTACTTGCTGCCGCTGAGCAGCGTTTTAGTGAAGGCTTGGCAGCCTGTGAAACTCAATTCATTGGCCAAGACATTGATCCCAAAGTCATTAACCATGCGGATCAAGCAGCCTACGCCGCCGGCGTAGACCGACTATTTAACTTCACCATTGCAGATGCAACCCAGGCTGATTCATTTAGTCAATTTGCAGATGCTGAAAATGGCTTACTGTTAACGAACCCGCCCTATGGCGAGCGCTTGGAAACACCTTTAGCAGCTCGCATTTTTTATCGGAAGTTCGGCTCAGCAGTGCGTACTTTGCCTGACAGCTGGACTGCTGCTGTATTAGCACCTGACGACACTATGCTAAAGGCTATTCGACTTCGTAGTGCGAAGAAGTACAACTTCTACAGTGGTCCACTGGCTATCAAGCTTGGTGTCTTTCCTCTAGCGAACCAAGAGGACTTTGGTGCTCGCGACCATACTGATATTGCCAATCGGCTCAAGAAAAACTGGCAGCAACGTCACAAGTGGGCAAAACGTCAAGGCGTCGAAGCGTTTCGCGTTTATGATGCTGACCTACCGGATTACAACGCTGCCGTTGACTGTTATGGCGAGCATCTCGTTATTCAGGAGTATGCAGCACCGCAAGATATTCCTGATCACGTCGCCGAAGGTCGCTGGTGGGATCTGATCGATGCTGTACTGAGTGTTTTACCTTTTACTGCAGACCAGTTGGTAACCAAGCAACGCCGTCAACAGAAAGGTGATGCTCAATACACGCGCCAGGCAGAGCAGGGCGAACGTCTAGAGTCACAAGAATACAATGCTCGCTTCTGGGTCAACCTGACGGACTATTTGGATACAGGTTTGTTTCTTGACCACCGTTTAGTGCGCAAAGACATCCAAAAACTCAGTAAGGACAAACGCGTCCTTAATCTTTTTGCCTACACTGGAACCGCTTCGGTGCATGCAGCTCTTGGTGGAGCGGAGCATGTCACAACTGTGGATATGTCGCGGACCTATTTAAATTGGGCAAAGGACAATTTTCGGTTGAATCATTTAACCTTAGATAAACATGAGTTTATTCAGGCTGATTGTTTGGAGTGGCTACAAGAGATGCAAGAAGGTGGACCGCAATGGGATTTGATCTTCCTTGATCCACCAACCTTTTCCAACTCGAAACGAATGGAAGCAAGCTTCGATATTCAACGGGATTACCTGCAATTGCTAGAGTGGGTGAAGCCATTATTGGCGCCTAATGGATTGCTTATTTTCTCGACCAATAAACGACGTTTTAAGTTCTCTACCGATGAGGCGTCAAACCTTGGCTATAGCGCAGTCGATAGAACGCAGCAATCCATCCCCGAAGACTTTAAGCGACAACGGCTGATTCATCATTGTTGGTATCTTTCACATGCGTGATTTTTATTTGTTAATGAAGCCAGAGTGTCCACTATGTACCTTGGCTATTCAGCATATTCATGGCGTACCCCTGGAAGATCCGATCGCATTGCATATGGTCGATATTACGACCGATCCTGCGCTATTTCAGGAGTACGGCGCGTTGGTTCCAGTGCTGGTTCGAGACATGGACGATAAAGAACTTAAATGGCCATTTGAAACAGAAAAACTTCAGGAGTTTCTTGAACAATGAGTGCATTAATGCGGTTAAGTAACGCGTCATTAGCTTTTGGAACCGCACCGGTACTAAATAAAGCCGACCTCAATATCGAACGAGATGAGCGTCTCTGTATTGTCGGTCGCAATGGCGCAGGCAAGTCGACCCTGCTAAAGGTTTTATTAGGTAGTCAAGTGCTTGATGACGGACAGATCTTAAAGGATTCTCACGTCAAGATTGCCATGTTGCCGCAGGATCCGCCTGCACGCGCAAACACTCAAGTTTATCAATTCGTAGCGGAAGCTTTTGCCGAGTTAAGTGAGCTGCTGAAAGACTACGCAGAGGTATCCTCTCGTTTAGCCGCTGGCGAATATGATGACGCATTATTGCTCAAGCTCAGCCGTATTCAAGAAGAGCTGGAGGCTAAGAATGGTTGGGAGATTCAACAACGCATTGAACAAACTCTCACACGTCTCGAACTGGACCCAACTTTGTCGCTCGAAAGTCTTTCTGGCGGATGGTTGCGACGTGTTGCGTTAGCGCGTGCATGGGTATCAGAGCCCGATATCTTGCTCTTAGACGAGCCAACGAACCATCTTGATGTCACAACAGTACAATGGCTGGAGAGTGCGTTGAAGGAGTTCAGGGGGTCTATCGTCTTTATTAGCCATGACCGTGCCTTTATTCGCAGCCTCGCGACCCGGATCGTGGATTTGGATCGTGGCAAGCTCACCTCGTTTCCTGGGGATTACGCAAACTACCTCGTTGAAAAACAACGGCTACTTGAAGTGGAAGAGGCGCAGAACGCTGAGTTTGATAAACGACTGGCGGAAGAAGAAGTCTGGATCCGGCAAGGCATTAAAGCTCGCAGAACGCGTAACGAAGGGCGTGTCCGCGCACTGAAAGCATTGCGCGCCGAGCGCATGCAGCGACGAGAGCGGCAGAAGACGGCACAGTTTGGTGCGCAAGATACCGAGAAATCTGGCAAGCTAGTTTGGCGTAGTCATGATATGCATTACAGCGTTGCCGATAAGGATTTAATTAAAGACTTCACCTTTACCATTCAGCGAGGGGACAAGATTGCCCTAGTGGGTCCTAACGGTATTGGTAAAAGTACATTACTACGCCTGATCATTGGCGATATTCAGCCGACTGAAGGGCGCTGTGAGCAGGGCACCAAGCTCAATGTGGCATACTATGATCAGCACCGTGCAGGCTTGAATCCAGAGGTGAGTGTTGCGGATAACGTGAGCGACGGTAAACAAGAAGTCACCTATGGTGGTCGTACACGACATATATACAGCTACTTACAGGACTTTCTCTTTACACCTCACCAGGCCAGAATGCCTTTGAAAGCGCTCTCCGGTGGCGAACGAAACCGAGTTTTGTTGGCGCGGATACTGTTGCAGGAAAGTAACCTCTTAATTCTTGATGAGCCAACCAACGACCTTGACGTTGAGACGCTTGAATTACTTGAGAACTTAGTGACGGATTACAATGGTACAGTGTTGTTAGTGAGTCATGACCGAGAATTCATAGAGAACACAGCGACAACCGTGGTGTTATTCGAAGGGCAGGGGCAACTTACCGAGATAGTCGGGGGCTTCCATGAAGTGAACCTGTACCTAACTGCGCAAGAAGAGCAAAAGAACAAACAAAATAAGCCAATTGAGGGAACTTCGAAGGCTCAAACAGACTCACAGGGAAAGCGGGCTTCAGGTAAGCAGCCGAACAAGTTATCATACAAGTTAAAACGTGAGCTCGAATTGTTACCCGCTCAGCTAGAAACCATTGAGCAAGAACTTGAAGAGTTACAAAACAAGGTGAGTGAGCCAAATTTCTTCACTCACCCCTTAGACGTGACGCAACCAGTCATGGAACGCATCCAAGCGCTCGAACAAGAACTAGATGAAGCCTTGGAACGATGGAATTATCTTGAGACTTTGCAGGACAACTGAATGCGATTAACAAAGAAGTATGGAGTGGCATGCGCGATTGCCGCAGCACTCGGAACAAGCAGCATCGCCCATGGCAACCCACAAGGATATGAAGTAGTTGAAATCGGAACTCCTTCAAATAGCTACAATAGCTCTCCGCGCGCATTAAACGACTCGGGACATGTTCTCGGCATCGCTTGGAACCTCTTGGGGCTGAACATTCGTGGAGAATTTATCGATCAACAGCAATTTCCTACGATCGAAGATTTCGATAATCTGACTGACCGCCAATATTTTGCTGTTCGCAATTACCTGCAAAGCGGTAGCGGTATCGTGAGTAGCCCTCGATTCCAAAAACTAACTCGTGACTTAGGTTATTTTTATGATGGGGACTTCTTATCATTGAACAATCTATACGATGTGGTTGATCCTGAGACCGGAGAGCTGACAGATAGCGTTAACGTACGTCCTCTAGGTATGAATAACTTTGGTCACTTAGTTGGCGATGTCGGTTTACCTTATTATCGTCTCGAAGCAGAAAACAGCGCCGGTGATTTAGTCAGCTACTTCACCCGTGACACGTTCCCGCAAGGTTTTTGGACCGACGGTTTAACAAGCTTAACTCTCAGTAGTAATGAGCCCGAGCTAATCCAAGGCGGCGCGTCTCGTGCTTATGGGGTAAATGACAATGGTTATGTGGTTGGTTTTGCCTCAATCGATAATCGCCAGGCACTTTTAAACGCATATGAAGTGTGTACCACAAGTGAACGTGAAAACGACGACGGTGAAATTGAGGAAATTTTCCTCGAACCAGTGCCTGTTTGTTTATGGCGTGCGTGGTGGGCGCTTGATGGTGGCTCCGAGTTCCGTTCTCCAATGTTCATCGAACGTGCGTACCTGTGGGAAATTGATCCAAGCGGAGACGTTATTTCACAGCGCGAATTAGGTACGGCGATTGAACCTCGTGAACCGCCAGAAGGTGAGGACGAGCTGCCAGTTGGTGATTGGGATCGCAGTGTTGCACGGGCGGTCAATAGCGATGGTGTTGCAGTCGGGGTGAGTGAAGAATTTGCTAGCGGCTTTGCTCGACGTTTTGCCACGCTTTTCCGTGATGGAGAAGCACTACGAATTGTGCCCGAGGATGAAAGTGGCGCGACGAACAGCGACGCCTTTGCAATTAATGATAACGGCATTGTGGTAGGTATAGCGCGCCGTTCTACTTCACAAACCTTGCGGGATCGAATGTTTGTGGCCGACACTAATGCGGATGACCCAAGTCAGTTTGAAGTGACTTTCCCACGCGGATTCTTTGGTGATTCATCTTGGCGCCCACGTGCAATCAACAATCAGAATCAGGTGGTTGGCCGCGCAGAACCGGCGGCGGTACAAGCACGTCGGACTACAGGCTTCCTGTACGACATCAACACAGATACTATTACCGATCTTAATACTCTGGTTGCTTGTGATGCGGGTATAAACATCGTTGATGCTCATGGAATCAATGAGCTCGGAGAAATTGTAGTAACGGCCGTACGCAGTGCCGAGCGGGTGATCGATGGAGACTCAGAGAGCTACAATGCGGTCTTTACGTACCTCCTTCGTCCCTCTGCTGATGCAGCAGTTTGTCCAAGTGACTCATCCTCTGTAAGTCGCAAAGGCGCCTCGATGAACTTGGGTTTCATGGGCGGATTACTAGCTTTTGTAGGCGCATTCGCTGTTATAACTCGCCGCCGCAGAAAGGCTCTTTCTTAAGCCCAATTGTTCTATCCGAAAAAGAACCGTGATCTCAATCCTTTAATCAAAACAGGGTCTGGGTCGCGGTTTTTTTATTTGAACTTTCCTCCTTTTGTCACTATCACAGTATATGTGCCGTTTGTTTTTTCGGTACAAATTTTTGCTTTACGACAAGAGGAACAAAGAATGAAGCGACAAAAGAGAGATCGTCTAGAAAGAGCGCATTCACAAGGTTTCAAAGCAGGAGTATCAGGCCGTTCAAAAGAAAACTGTCCGTATCAAACAAGTGATATTCGCTCACAGTGGCTCGGAGGTTGGCGTGATGCCATGGAAGCCAGGAACGACGGACTCTATCAGCGGTAAGTAAGCGGTAGACATCAATGAATAAGCCGCAGATTCTCGAACGTAGAGTTAATCAGCATCAAATTCAACAGAACTAAATTGAGATAGTGAAAAGGCCCGGTGAACCGGGCCTTTTTCGTTATACTTTGCGGATATGCTGGCGGAATGAGGACTAGAAACCAGACGTATCTGTGAATAAACCAACTTTGAGATCCTTTGCGGTGTAGATAACGCGACCGTCAACAAGAACTTCGCCGTCACCAATACCCATGAACAACTTTCGCTTCACGAGTCGTTTCATCGTTATCTTGTAAGTAACTTTCTTTGCAGTTGGCAGAATTTGTCCGGTGAACTTCACTTCACCGACACCCAACGCACGACCGCGGCCAGGACCACCTGAGCAAGCGAGGAAGAAGCCAAGTAACTGCCACATCGCATCGAGCCCCAGACATCCTGGCATGACAGGATCCCCCGGGAAGTGGCATGCAAAGAACCATAGATCAGGATGAATATCGAGCTCAGCTTCAACATAGCCCAATCCGTGTTCGCCACCGAGTTCTTCCATCCGTGTGACACGATCCATCATTAACATATTCGGAGCGGGCAACTGGCTGTTACCAGGTCCAAACATTTCACCGCGGCTACAAGCCAGAAGTTCTTCTCGAGTGTACGAGGATTGCATAAAGTGTTCCCATCAATTTAAAATTCGCGCCTAGCTTAGCGAACAGGTGTACGCTGAACAAGTCCGAACAGTTAACTTCCGACCAATCTCTTGCGTAAACGCTGTAAGAATGAAGCTTTCTCAAGGTCTTGGTTGTGTAATTCTTTCAATCGCGATTGGATGCGACCGAAAATACTATGATCATTGACCGCGTCAGGAGCTCCGCAAGGAAGTCCCATGAGGAGCTCTATCGCTTGGCTTACATGCCTCACGGGAATGACGTGAAACTTTTTCGCGGCAACCGCGTCGATGACTCGTTGAGGTAGATGGAGGTTAGAGCGATTGGACTCAGGGACGATGACCCGATGTGTGCCATCAAGCCCGCGTGCATGACAAATTTCAAAATAGCCGACAATCTTTTCATTGATACCACCGATAGCTTGCACGTTGCCAAACTGATCAATTGCGCCAGTGACCGCAACGTTTTGCTTGATCGGTACTTCAGATAGGGCAGAAAGCAGGCAGCACAGCTCTGCAAGCGACGCACTGTCACCATCCACTTCATGGTATGACTGTTCGAACACTAAGGTCGCAGAGAGCGGCATAGGCTCATGCTGAGCAAATAGGTTGGCCAGATAGGCTGTCAGGATCATTACACCTTTAGTATGAATACTGCCGCTCAGCTCCGCTTTCCTCTCGATATCAATGATATCTCCGTCGCCATAGTGCACTGTCGCGGTAATCCGCGATGGTTCGCCAAACTCAGCGCCACCCATGGTGACAACGGTTAAGCCATTAATCTGACCAATGACTTCACCTGCGGTATCAATCTGAATTTGGGTTTCGAGAATATTCTGCCAACTCATTTCCGCAAGTCGTGCACCGCGAAAACGCTGAAGGAAGTCAGCTTGTGTAAGATGGTTTGCGGCTATTTCAGCAGCTCCGGCTTCGCTTGCAATACTATCAGCCTCTTCGAGCAGCTGAACCAGGCGCACTGAATCCAAACTTAATTCATCTTGATGTTCACACAAGCTTGAAGATAGTTTTAACAGCGTGTCTAAGCCAGACTCATCTAGCGGACGATGTTTTGCACGTTGCTCTAGATAGGCTAAGTAACCAAAATACTCGGACACAGGTGTCTTAGCCGGTAAGAACTGAGCAGAGAAATCGGCGAAGTAGGGGAACAGATTGGTAAAGTCAGCGTCGAGTTCATCGAGCTGATTAAACAAGCCTGCCGGCCCTGTCAGGATAACCTTAAGATCGAGTGGTACCGGCTCAGGTTCGTAAAATATAGCCGACTTACCCTCACCTGGCTGGGGCCAGTCGTAACTTTGTTGCTTTAATACATGCTTGAGCTCACGCCAAAGCTTGGGCTCCAGCAGTAGCTCTGATGCGTCAATGATAAGTGTTGCACCATTAGCCTTTAATAGTGCTCCTGGACGAATTAAGTGCAGCTCAGTGCTAATAGTTCCCTCGATACTCTGCAAGCGAATATCACCGAACAAGCGCTCTGGCGTAACGCGATCACAGTACACCCAAGACTTTCCTTCTTGCGTGTGTGACACAATGATATTTGCAAGCTCATTCCCCGGTAAATCATCAAACCCAAGTGTTTTGACCTGCTCTAAATACTGAACGAAAGGCGCCGAGGCATAAGTACGTTTCATCGCCTCCAAATGTGCGCTACGGTCAGCGACTGGAGATTCTAATAAACACCAAAGCTCTTTGATTGCGCTCTCAGCCAAGCCGGCAGGGAGCCAAATACAGAGTGGGGCGTTGCCATCTTGAGGATTTGCTAGGTAAACCCAGTCATAACGGCTTCGAATCGGCCAGTCCTGTTCAGCAGCAACGGCTGCAATGATATCTTCAGCAATTAGTCCTGCAGGCAATGCCATATATGCATGACTGAAAGAAGACTTACTGCGTAATGCCTGCTGTAGCGCAGACAATGCACGTGTTTGCCCAGCCAATGGGTTAGGGCGCGGCGGAGTATCAGGCTTTTGTGAAAGCCATTTAGTCGTCTGCGCGGTTAGCTGTTCTGCATGGAGTGACTGAGGCAACGGAAGTTGATTCGAAGAAGTGCGCTCGGGCATAGATTCAGTGTCCTAAATAATTCATTAAGCATGATACGCTAAACCGAGTTCGAGTACACCACATCAGAAGTTCTAAGGAAGACTAAACTGATTCCAAAGCGGCTGCGTACTTAGTAAAAAGCCTAGCTCTACTTACTTTAGTTATTGTTAATTCAGTATTACTTAATATCACAAGAAAACAACAAGGAGTGTTCTTAGATGTATCAACCAAAGCCTTATTATATAAGTCTTCCAGCGATAGTTATGGCATGTTTATTTTCGGTCAGCGCTAGCGCTCAAGATCGCTGGAGTGTGGGAGCAGGGATGATCAGTGCCGATGCCAACTATCGCGGACAAACTTCAGATGTGTTTGTGGTGCCGGCTATTTCTTATGAAGGTGAACGGCTGTACTTTCGCGGTATCGAACTCGGCTATAACTTGAATGATGATCGACGTAGTCAATGGACATGGGTTGCAAGTTGGGCGCCGTTTCGTTTCAAGCCTGCAGAAAATGACGATTTAGCACTGCAGCAGCTGGACCGTCGGAATTTTCGAATTGAAACTGGACTGAGCTACCGAACCTTTGGACGTTGGGGCGAGTTTCGAGGGCAAGCGTTGCTTAACGCAAGGAATCTCAGCTCTGGTGAGCGAGGTTCGTTAACTTATACATTTCCGCTTAGCCGTCAGCCCCAGAACTGGCAGTTTGGACCAAGTCTCACGCTAGCTTATTTAAGCGGTCGTTACATTGACTACTATTATGGGGTCTCGAATGAGGAGGCTGTGCGCTCAGGTCTGCCTGTTTATGAGGCAAGCGCCGCTTGGAATACGAGTCTTGGCTTGGGAGGTTTCTATCGTTTTAATGACCGTTGGAGTGTATTTGGTAACCTGACACGTACCTTTGTCGACAGTGAAATTAGAAACAGTCCAATGACAGAGGATCGTAATAGTCGGAATATTATTATTTTCGTGACCTATCGCCTTTAACCATCAAAAAAGCCGGAAGACCGGCCTTTAAAGAACTCTTGAGTGGCTTGACCTAAAAGCGATAGCTTACACCCAAGCGAAACTCGTCACTGACACGGTCGGTGTTCACGCTATAGCCGCCTTGCAGAGATAGCTGACGGTCAATCGCGTATTCTAAGCCCAGATTCATTCTAAAAAAGCCGGGGCCGGCAGTGTCATGAATGATTTCTGCAGTGCCACGAAGATCTGTTGCTAAACCAGAACTGATACCTGCACCAACATATACGCCGTTGTCGCCAGGGTAGCTACTTAAACCACCAATAACGTGTACGGGTGCGTTTGAGAGCTTAGCTGCGGTGTTGTAGCGAAGTCCGACGCGGAACATTGTGTCGTTGGTTTCGCCCAGTTCACCCATTAAACTGAGGTTTGGCTGAAGTCCGATAGCACCATGGACGTAAATCCCGGTGCCATTAAAGTCGTAATAGCCAACACCAATTTGATTTGCTAAGGCGCTGGAGCTCGCTGACCCAAGGACGACTGCACATAAGGTCAATTGCAACTTTCTTTTCATGTCCATACTACTATTCCTTGTTTAGAGCGCTGATGCGCAACAGTTCGACTAAAGCATATTAAAAGACACAGGAACGTGCCAGTAAGGTGATGTAAAAGAACGGCAAATACTGCAACTTTAACAACATGCGTGGATTGCCGTAGCCTTTGGAGATATTGTCTATTATACCATATCCATTACTTCGCATAATATATATTATGTTAAATCAATCATGGAGATACGTAAGGACATAAAAGAACGAATGCCAAATCGCACACTCGTTCTCCCTACTTTCCGTCATTAGAGCTTATCGCCGGCCATTAAATGTTTAGTCAATTTGCGGACGTTCATAACGCACACTGAATGGCACCTCATGAACACCAAACCTTGTGGCAATTGAACTACTTCCGTCCACACGCACTGGAGGTAAAGCGCGCGTGCGGCTTAAGGTAATGCCTTCGTTCAATAACGACGCAGCGCTCAATTGAATATTAAAATTAATCAGCTGACTATCGCCGCCGGAATCAAGCTGAACCCCTTCACCAGTAACACCCGAAGCAACCAAAGTGTCTCCTAGGTAAATGTCGTAGTTAATGCGCTCAATAAACAAATTAATCAAACTATCATTGCGAATTTCCAGTGCCGCGTTTACATCGGCCACAAGATTTGGCAACAAGCTTGTCCCCTGACGCATCCCAACCTGAACATCCACTGACTGCAGCCGATAGTGCACGTTATCAACGATGTTTTGCCGTAATAGCGAACAGCCGCTTGATGTTAATGTGACGAACACGCCTAGCGCAATAAGCTGATAAAGGCGTGTTCGGTTCATAAGTCTTGCCATAGTTTTAAGCATTGTCTCTACGTCTCAGAATGAAGATAACGAATAATAGTGGAATCACAATAAAGCCGCCTAACACGGACAATACGGTTTTTCGATTGGTCGCGGCATCACCATAATTCCGCTCAGTTAAGTTACGCAACTGTAAGCAGCTGCTCATTGCTTCAGATTCATGCAGGGCTTCATCTATACGTTCCTCACAGAAGGCCCGATGATCCGTGTTGGCGTCATATATCGCTGTCATTTCTTCCAGTGCCCAACGAGTCGGAATAGCTTGGGCTATCACGTAGGCGACTTTGCCATCGCTCTCATGCATTTGCTTGACGGTCATCATACCGCCCCCAAAAATAATCATTGGCAGCAACACCAATGGAATGAGTGCAAGCGCTTGAGATTGAGACTTCGAGAAAGCAGATACCCATAAGCCAATACTCAAGCCAGCCAGTGATGTAAGGAACACTAGTAGTCCAATAAACCAGATATCATCGCCAAAACCTAGCTCAAAAGGCGTTAATACATAGGTAATCCCCACGAGTAATGCACTTTGAAACAGACAGAGAGGTGCAAGAACAATGAATTTAGAGAACACGTATGGAAGAATCTTGATCCCGACCATCCGCTCACGTTCATAAATCGCTTTTTCTGCGACGATTTCCCTTGATGCGTTCGTGTTTCCAAACCAGACGGCTGCAATCGCAAGTACAAACATTAAGGTAAATGCCATGCCAGGACGGGACACCGTGCCTAAATAAGCTTCTTCAGAGAACAGCAAACTTACCATTAAGGCAATCAAAGGCGCCTGAGCAAGCAAAATTGTGGTGTTCACCCGGTCTTTCAGTTTTACCCGAATGAAACGCCCTGCCAGTATAAAAAGCTGTTTGAAGCCCGAAGCTGATTTTGACGTACTACCCTCAAGGTTCTTAGCCTGCCCTTGACGTTTCACCACGTAATCTTGATATTCGGGTGCTTGCAGGAACTTCTGTTTCCAATACAAGCCTTTGCGGTTTCTATCCTTCCTCGGATCGAGCTTGTCTTCCCCTGCTTTCATTTCACCGTCGTTCAGGCCAATGAGGGCGTTATCTGGATTGTTTAAAAGATTCGGATTGTCGTTGCCTGGGTTAAAGAATTGAATTGAATTCGGATAGGTTGGCCCATAATACGTGAGCTTCCCGTATGACAGAATAATCTGGCTATCCATAATCTTGTAGTTATCGAAGCTGGGTTGATGAATGGTAATAATGATGGTTTTCCCTTCGTCGGCAAGTTGCCGTAATAACTCCATCACCATTTTCGTATCAACAGCAGATAAGCCTGAGGTGGGCTCATCTAGAAAAATGATCTTAGGATCAGCCAGTAATTCCATCGCAAGGTTGACGCGCTTGCGTTGCCCGCCACTAATGCCTTTCTCAGTTTCAGGCGAACCGATCAAGGTATTCTCCACACCTGCCAGCCCGAGTTTAGCTAATGTATCTTTGATACGACGCTTAATTTCTTCCTTCTTCATATCCGATGGCAACCGCAGCTTCGCATAGTAGTCGAGTGCTTCGTAGACCGTCAGCTCTGGATGAACAATATCGTCTTGGGGGACATAGCCAATCATGGATTTGAAGAGATGGTAATGCTTATAGATGTCCATACCATTGATATATGAAGACCCCCGGGTCGGCTTATCATAACCATTTAGAGTCTTTAGGAAGGTTGTTTTACCTGCTCCTGACAAGCCCATGAGTCCAACGAACTCACCCGGATTCACCGTGAGGCTGATATCGTCCAGCAATGCGACATCTTTACCCACGATTTTAGTGATTCCTTTCGCTTCGAGCGTTAACCCATCAAGAGTTGTCTTCTTCACCAATGACGTCACTCGATCACTGTCAAAATCTAAAGTGAAGGCATAGATCCCGAGCAGAATTTCATCATTCTTCTTCAATTCCGTAGGCCGCGTGATTCGCGCACCATTCACGTAGGTTCCATTGGTGGAGCCTAGGTCTTCGACAATGTAATGGTCTCCTGACTTCGTGAGCTTTGCATGTCGCCAAGAGACGCTTGGATGTGAAACGGCAACGTCGGCATCTGGGTTGCGTCCAATGATCACTGTATCTTTTGAAACCTTAATCCGCCCTGCTTTCTCAACTTTATCGTTCTTGAGAATACTTAGAATACGGTCAGACAATAATTTATAGCTGCCTAAATAAATGGTCTGCCCCGGCTCAATGCGGAACTCATTCATTCGATTATTTGGAGAGTTTAGATAGGTTCCATTCGTACTTTTATTGTCGTGCGCATGCCATGAACCGTCGGTCGCTCGCTTGATTTTTAGATGCACGGAGGACACTACCGGCGAATCTATGGCGATATCGTTCCCAACGGCTCGACCAATTGAGAATTCCGTTTTCGGCCGAAACACTCGTGTACTATGGTCATCTGCTGATACTGCTTGCGCGCTCACTTGAGTTCGCGGGTCCTGCTCAGGTGTTGAGGCAACTTGAGTTTTCAATGCGTCTGTTTCGGTCAGGTTAATCTCAACGGTGAAACTTGCCTTCTCCACATCCCCAAACGCAATCTGCATCCCATTTACTACACGCACTGGCTCCTTTACTGGAATTTTGTGACCATTCAAGTAGGTCCCGTTAGTCGAGCCTAAGTCCTCAATGGTCACCTCGTTACCCTGTTTCACAAACTGTGCATGTGTTCCCGAGATAAACTCAGCCGTTAAAATGAGCTTATTCTGAGGACCACGGCCCACACTTGTCGTGCCTTCAGTCAGTGTCACATCGCCAGATATCGAATTTCCTGAGATTAACAGCACAAGCATATTCCTTCTTATCGTGAATATTTAAATATAACGAGCATCTCGAATGCTCGCTGCCGGTACTGCTTAATCCCGGTTATCTCGCCTTACGGGCGTTGAATCTTCAGTTATATCCCACGCCGAGCTTATATTTCCTGTGATTTCGTTCTCTTCATAGGTACCTGCCGCTGCATCGTAAATACGGATACCCTCACGGTTCATGAAGATCTTGTTCCGCCGAACTGTGGGGCTTGCGCCACTGCGCACAGCGATGCCGGAAAACCCATTGTCGTGAATCTCATTATTAGTATAGGTACCGCTCGCATTGTCTCGAATGAACAACCCGCTTTCTTCGCTTTGACTGATGCGATTGTTATCGAAAATAGGGTTACCGCCTGTAGCGACGAGTACACCAGCGAAGGCATTATTTGTTATTTCATTGCCGGTAAACTCGCCACGCGCCTCGTCAAAGATAGCAATACCACCCTGCTGATTATTACGAATACGATTTGTGACTAAGCGCGGGTTCGAATCGTCACGAACGATGACACCGTAGAGCTCATTGTTGCGAATATCGTTGTCCCGCAACTGGCCTCCTCCTTCATTCAAAAAGCCCACGCCTTCACGGTTTTCGTAAATTCTATTATTGATCAATGACGGGTTTGCATTATTACGACTCACAAAACCATAGAGTGGATTTTGATAAATATCGTTATCTTCGTAACGCCCTTCGCCTTGGTCAAATACATGTACGCCATGTTGTTCGTTAGCAAAAATCTGATTGTCGATAAAGGTTGGGTTTCCTTGCGCTGTGACTAGCACGCCTGCACTTTGATTGCGTGTGATTGAGTTTCCTCTAAATTCCCCAAGCGCACCATCCATCACCAGAACCCCTCCGCGTTGATTCTCTGCGATCTCATTTCCCAAGAATTCTGGAGTGACTTGGTTTTCTAAGCGAATACCAAAGTCTTCATTTTTAACAATACGATTATTGCGGAAAACCCCGAGACCTCCCTCAAAGATAAACACCCCATTACTGAGCCCTTGCGCAATATCATTGTCGATAAAGGTAGGATTACCGTCAGCAGTAATCAATATATTTGCTAAACCATTCTTAAGGAAACGATTCGATTCGAAGACACCTTCGCCACGATCGAGAATGATGACGCCACCCCGTTGGTTATTCTCGATGGTATTATTACGAAACGATGGGCTTGTTGCTGTTTCGAGTCGAATACCAAAGTCTTCATTGTCACGAATTTCATTGCCTTCATAGGTGCCAGTGCTTTCGTTATAGATCACGATGCCACTCTGGCGACTTCCAGATAAAACATTATTGGAAATCTTCGGATTCGCTGCGTTGTTCACAGCTACCACAGAGCCAGTCCTAGAACTAATGTCGTTCCCTACCAGCTCTAAGGCTCCACCATCAATAAAAACGCCATAGCTCACTTGTCCTGAGGTTCGAACGCGAATAGTAAGATTTTCTACTTTGCCGACTTCCCCATTGAAGTAAAGACCGTCACCTTCAGTACTTTCAATAATAATGGCATCACGGTCACCGTCACCGACAAGATTCACACGATCCCGCAATCGAATACTTTCGTTATACTGACCGGGCCGAATCTTGATCTCTGTATCTCGTAAAGCAAATTCAATCGCTTCTTGAATGGAGCTAAAGTCTCCATTACTCGGAGCAACAACAAAGCCATCACGTTGCCCGACGAACTGTCTGCGTCGACGCTCGGCGACTTCACGCTCCGCACAATACTGACACGCGTCTAAGTAATTACTGTAGCCTTCAATCGAGGCCATTGAGACTGCGGTTTCCCAAAGCGCACGGTCTGCAGCTCTCAGTTCTCTGTTGGCTTCGATGTCTGCAAGTTGTTGCTCAGCAGCTTCACGTTGCTCGCAGGTAATGCAATTAGCGACATAATTGGCCCATGCTTCTTCGCTGCCATCGTCTTGGGTAGCCGTCCAAAGTTCGGCATCCGCTGCGGCATTTGCTCGCGCTTCCTCTCGTTGCCGAATTTCCTCTTGAGCGGCCGGCCCATCAGCACATTCACGACAGTCTGCTAAATAGCGTCGATAAGCACTTTCAGTATCTTCAGCAACCACTTCATCCCACAATGCACTGTCGGCCGCTAAGGCTTGGCGACGTTGTTCTTCCCGCCGTGCTTGTTCTTCGGCTTGCTGACGTTGCGCTTGGATAGATTGAATACGCTGTTGCGCGTCGGCACGGTTGTCACAAAGTTGACATTGCGTGAGGTAGTTGCGATAGCTCTCAACACTATTCGTCTCTCGAGCTGCATTCCATAAGTTGTTGTCCGCTGTTCTGTGGCGTTGTTGTTCAGCTTGCGCTCTGCGTTCACGCTCTGCGGTAGCTCGTGCTTCTGCCTCTTCACGTGCAATCCTATCTGCTTCAGCCTGTGCCTCTGCTTCTTCAGCTGCACGTTGTGATGCTTCCTCTTCCGCTCGACGCTCTGCGGCTGCTTCTTCTTCTGCGACGCGGGCTAGTCGTAACGACTCTAAAGCTTCGTCGGCATCATCTTGCCGCGCACAAAGATTGCAGTCGTCTAGGTAGGATTGATAGCTTTGTTCGGTGCCAACCGACTCTGCTTGCTCCCATAACTCGGTGTCTAGCCGCGCCATTCGTGTCTCAGGATCTTCGCTTGGAAGAAGTAAATAAACAGCACCAAAAACTGCTACGACTGCAATACCAATGCTTGCGAGGAGTATCGGTCGCTTTCGATCGTTATCGCGTTGACTCGTTGCTTGTTCGGGTGTGCTCGATGAGGCTATAGAAGGATGGACTGTCGTTGCTGTATATGATCCTCCGGTCATAGCGTGTTGGAATTCACTCGCCGTTTGAAAACGATCTTTCGCCCAAACATTGAGGCCAACATCAATAGACTCGAGAAAATGTCTAGCGAAACGTCCTTCATGCGAACTTCCAGCAAGTCGCGGTTGCGGATCGTGCTCTAGCCTATTGGGCGCTTCTTCAGGAAGTGTCTGCGCAATCGCTTGGTACATGCAGCCCGCAAGGCTATACAAATCGAGTGCCGGAGTGAAATCGCCTTTGGACCGGTACTGTTCCCATGGCGCAAAATGCGGTGTTAAGACCTGCGTCAGTGCCTTACTCTTATTACCAATGGCTAAGCGGGCAGCTCCAAAGTCAATTAATACGGGCGTACCGTTTTCAGTGATATAGATATTTTCAGGCTTTATGTCGCGGTGAAGTAGGTTTCGCTCGTGAATGTAAGCTAATCCCTCAAGTAACGGGATAAATAATTGTTCTAGCTGTTGTTGATTCGGGTTGGGATGTTGCTTAATCCAATCATGCAAAGTAATACCTTTGAGATAAGGCATCACGAAATAAGCCGTGCCATTGGCTTCAAACAAATCGCTTACTTTGACAATATTAGGATGGCTGAGCTGATTGAGGATTCGCGCTTCATTGAAGAAACTACTCATTCCCCAGTTAAAAATATCCTCTTCTTTGTGACTTTTCGGCGCGACAGTGCTGCTTGCATGGTCACGCAGCGCAGTTTCTGGCAAATATTCCTTAATTACATGCAGCGTATTTAGCAACGTATGTTCGGCGAGGTAGGTAATTCCGAACGCACCCGAACCGAGCTCTTGCTTGATTCGATAGGCGTGGAGAATAGTACCTTCGGCTAATGCATCGATCCGTGCTTGTGACTGCATAGTAATCCTATAACTTTCGAGTTATTTAGTTCTTACCAGGAGAAAGCGCCTTGGCAAAACGCGACAAACCTCAACTCAGTTGCACCGAGCTGTATGGTGTCCCCTGAATTAAGATTTTGGTCTCGTCGAATGGTTTGCCCATTCAACATAGGTAAGTTTCGACTGTTTCCACGCTCGATGAAGAACTCATTCGCATTGTTATCGTAGACCACAATTGCATGAGCTTCGCGGCTAACGGTTTGATCACTTAATGGCCCAAAATCTAGGCAGATTTCCATTCCTTCACCGCGACCAATGCGGTTCTCCCCTTGAATCAAACGAAAGTCCGTGCCACTTCCGGTGCCTGACATCACGACCAACCAACCGACAACAGGAAACTCGGCAACGCCCTTCTCTCCCCCTACTGTATTGTGAGACGGGGTTTCCACGGTCGCTTCATTGTTATTTGTGCCGGTTTGCTTTTGCCCTATCACCACACGAGTTTTCAGGTTGTTTGCAGCTGCCTGCTGCGACTCTACTTTGTGCTCAGGCTTCTGTTCTGCTTGCTTACCCGAGGCCGCATTGGACTCTTTTGCAGCAGGTGGTTTGGTTGCTGCGGAAAACTCGGCACTTGATTGCACGGTCGTCTTCGCCGTTGAAGTTTCATTGAGGGCTGTTGTTTTCGCGGTAGTAGCGCCTACTGTTGTGGTTTTTGCTGCATGCACTACATCGGTTTTTACTGCCGGGTTATTTGATACGGCCTCACTAGAACGATCGTTATCGCCACTGGCGACGCCATCCTCCTTACACGAGGGGCATTCACCGTGAATATCTGGGTTGTAAAAGTGTTTGCCCGCTGCGCACATAATCATAGGCATAGGTTGAGATCTCCTGAACTGCTTTAATTGTTATTATAGTGGGTCTAACGGGAGCCTTTCCCGCCTAAAAACTTAGGCATAAATCGAGACTTCTGCCAGAAGCCTTTTCCTACTTGGATGTCATCGAGTATTAATACCATGGCCGTAAAATTATCAAACTCGTCTTCATAGGGCTCAGCGTTGCGACGCACTTTGGTTTCTAATTCAAATAGCCCACTTTGCGCCCCTTGCGCCAGATCGGTCACCATCGTATTTTCGTCTACCCACTCCCAAAAGCCATCGGTTGCCAAAAGAATACTGTCGCCAAATTTCAGCTCTAAAGAGGCTTCACCTTCGCTCATTTTGAACTGCCCATCGGGCTTACCAAGCGCTTGCAGAAGACGGCTACGGTCTGGATGGCGACGAACCTCCTCTGGTTGAATATCGCCCGTATCCGCTAACATTTGCGGCACACTATGATCTTTTGTTTGCACCGCTATGGCCTGATCGCGAAAAAGATAGAATCGTACGTCTCCCACATGGCCCCACTTCACCTGTGTTCCATTGAATACTGCAACGACTAAGGTCGAGCGCATTGAATTCAGCTCTGGTGATGCTAGCTGTTGCTGATGAATCGCACGCTGAGCTGCGTCGAACAAACGCGCTAAACACCCTGCATCCGCAAATTGAAAGTCATTACTTGCAGCAACTTGTCCCACCCCTTCTATGGCACATTGTGCTGCAAACCGTCCACCTCGATGACCGCCTAAGCCATCAGCTACACACACCACTGTACTTCCATCTGTGGCTTCAAATAGGCCCCACGCATCCTGGTTCTCAGTACGTCCACCCGGATCGGTTACAACACAAAGTGTACCTAAATTCGGCACTTCAACGAGTAACTCTGCGCGCTGTTTATCATCTTCATAAGCGCGGCTTCGATAAGAAAGCTGATTTGCATCAGTCATTTAGCTGACGTCCACGGCAATAAAGAAGTCGATTAAATTCAATGCGGTCTCTGCTTGATACTGTGGGTTAACCGCCCAAACTGCAACGAGGATTAGAATGAGCAAAATCAGCCAGAACAGCCATCGCCCGCGCTTTCTGTGGGTGTCTGGCTCTTCGTTTCGCTGATGACGCTGAGTTCTTGGAGCAGCTTGTGTTTTCGGGGTTAAATCTACCTCAGTGGAAGGCGCGGGAATTTCCACTGGCGCAGCGCTGGCGATTAGAATGGTTGTATTGTCTTGATGGGATAATGCCTTAGCCTCCACGGCGGTCAGGAGCTGAGATACCATGGCTTCCAAGTCAGGATAACTGTCTTTCAGAACAGTCGCGATCTCTCCTTGCGCATCATCGCTCAAGCTTTGAACGCCATCACTCGCTAATACTAAGACTTCATGAGCTGCGAGTTCACTAGATTGGAGATCATATTTCTCAATAGGTTTCCCCATCACTGCACTTGTAATCGCATGCCTGTCAGGGTGTGTTGCGGCTTCCTCTTCTGTCATTTCTCCTGCCGCAATAAGTTTTCTCAAATCCTCAAAGAAAGCATGATTTGCATTAATTCGGCGCAGATTATTTCCATCAAAAACATACAGAGGACTATCACCAACACTAATAAAACTAAATCGGCGTGTGGGTTCATGCAGAAGAACTGCTATGGCAGTAGTTCCCATACCAACGAGATCCGGGTCTCTCGTCAATAAATCGGCTACCGTTTGATTTGCAAACTCGAGAGCACTTAGAAGTGCATCTTCTGGCGCCGAAATACTTGGATTAGCTCTGAAAAACTCACGAAACGCGCCACAAACGGTTTTGCTTGCTAGTTGACCTGCTTGTTGCCCACCCATGCCATCGGCGAGGACATACAAACGATAGTCATCGTCCAGAATCACGTTAGTACGATCATCTTGTTGTTCATCTCGTTGGCCAATGATTGAGCCATCATAGAAGTTGGCTTGCATGTCAGTTCCTTGTCTGACCGATTACCACAGTGAACACCACAAATCGGTATTAATTACGTCGTGTTATATTCGCGCCACGGGCAATTGCCCAGTCTTGGTCGCGATTCTGGCGAACTTCATTACCACGGAACGTGCCACGAGCTCTGTCGTAGGCAGCAACACCTTCGCGGTTTCTTACAATTCGGTTATTTTGTACTAAGGGCTCACCTTGTGCGGCAACCGCAAAACCCGATGCTGCATTGTCCCGGATTTCATTATTCACAAACTCCCCACGGCCTTGTTCGTGGACGAACACGCCAAACTCTTTACCATCGCGAATCACATTTTCGCGGAATACACCATGGGCTTCAGTACGTAGTTCGACACCAGCTAAGGTATTTCCCCATATCTCATTACGCTCAAAAATACCTCGCCCGCCGTCGTACATGAAGATACCTACTTCATTCCCATCAAATATTCGGTTCTCATAAAACTGAGGCTCAGAATTGTCGGCAACAATTACGTTAGATAGGCGATTGGCGGAAATATCGTTGTTTTCGTAGCGACCGCGTCCACCATCGTAGATAAACACACCGCTTGCCCGCCCGCGCTGAATGGTATTGGCCACGACACGCGGGTTCCCTTGTTGGTATACAGCAATCCCGGCGCGCGCATTTTGAAACACTTTATTCTCTTCGATACGCCCAGCGCCGCGGTCGTATACTAGAATCCCTTCTTCTTGACCATTGCGTACAATATTATTCTTAATGAGTGGATCTGCTTGGGACCGAATTGAAATGCCAGCTTGGCGGTTTTCATAGATCTCATTGAGTTCAAACTGTCCACGCGCTGAGTTGTGAATATGCACACCACTCTGTTGCGCGCCATAAATCTGATTTTCACGAAATACTGGATTCGTGTTCGCATCACGAACTTCAACATTCGCCAACTGGTTACCATAAATTCTATTGTGCTCGAATAATCCTCGGCCTCCCTCGTGCACAAAAATACCTGCTTGCGCACCACTGTGAATGCGGCTATTGCGAACAGTTGGGTTTGCGCCATCGCGCACGGCGATGCCCGCGCCACTTCGAGATACTACCTCAATATTCTCGAACGTAGCATCACCTTGATCAATCAGAATCGCGAAGACCGACTCATTTGAGGATTCTTGTTGAAATGAGATATTCTCAACTCTCAGTTCATTACTTGTCGCATGAAGCGCATATTGGTCACGACTGCGAACTCGCACATTACCCGGCTCGCCCAGTCCGATAATGGATATCTGCTTATTCACCACCAGAGCTTCGTTATATGTGCCCGGCTCAATATAAATTGTTGCACCGTCAACGACGGCATCAATCGCATCTTGGATCCGTTCAAAGTGACCGCCCGAGGATGCCACTACAACTTCCCCATCAAGGCGAGAAAGACGCTCAATAGCAACATCTGCAGCGTCGCGGTACTCACATAACTCACAGGCCTCAAGGTATGCCATGTAAGCTTCCTCAGTATTACTTTCCTCAGCACGTTCCCAAGCAGCAGTCTCCCTTGCTTCCGTCTCCATTGCTGCTTCTTGTGCAAGACGTTCATTGCGTAAACGATTAAAGTTCTGCTGCGCAGCTGTACGTTGTTCGCATTGTGTACACTGCTCGAGATAGCGCCCATAAGCACGCTCTGTATCTTGCTCCTGAGCTTCTTGCCATAAACGCCGATCTTGCTCACTTGCCCGGCGCGCGGCCACCAAACGATTCAGCGCCTGACGTGCCTGATCCCGCTGCTCACAAAGTTGGCAACCATCAATGTAGGCTTGATAAGCAGACTCACTGCCTTGTTGCTGTGCCCTATTCCACAATTGCTGATCGGCTTGACGAGCCTGTCGCTGAGCGGCTGCGGCGGCCTCCGCATCACGCAGTTCACGCACCAACAATTCGGCATCTGGGCGATACTCACATAGTTCACAGCTACTTAAATACTGATTCACTGCTGTGACTGTATTCTGTTGCTGTGCACTGCGCCATTGCGCGCGCTCGGTCGCTTGACGCGGATCGACAATCTCCTCTTGGTCAGAAGGAGTTGCAGGTTCACTTTCAGTTTCTGCGGTATCAATAGGCTCTGCGCGTCCTCCAGCATCAACGGTGACATCTTCTGGAGCATCAGTACCCTGTTCTGTAATTGTTGTTTGCGTTCCGGCGCTAGGGTCATCGATATCATCTTCCCCCCCCATAAATACCAACACTCCGACAATAGCTAGCACGCCGACTAATGCACCGACGCCAATAAAAATAGGCTTCTTAGACTGCTGAGCCGCCGGTGACATGGAAGCGGGCCTAGGCGACATCGAGGCTGGGCCTTGGGCTATCGGAGCTGTTGCTGGACCGAGACTTGCTGGTCCCGCGCCGTCTTGAACAGGCGCGGGATGTTCCATGAGGGCCAGTTGGAATTCGAAAGCGTTATGAAAGCGGTCTTTTGCATGAACACTTAAACCTTTATCCACCGCAGCTAGAAATTCAGAACTGTAGCGTTTCACATATTCGCTGCGTTGAGCGAGCGGAATGAGCGGGTCGTCCTCAAGCCGATTCGGTGCCTCTTCTGGCATCTCTTGCGTGATGGCTTGATACAAACAGGCAGCTAAAGAGTAGAAATCAAGTGGAGGACCAAACTCCCCCTTCGAACGATACTGCTCCCATGGCGCGAAGTGCGGCGTTAAGACTTGAGTGAGCGCTCTACTTTTCTCGCCGATAGCAAGGCGGGCTGCACCAAAGTCAATGAGCACTGGATTGCCATTGTCCGTGATGTAGATATTTTCAGGTTTGATATCTCTGTGGAGTAAGTTCTTTTGATGAATATGCTTCAACCCCTCGAGTACGGGGACAAAAACATCTAAAAGCTGGCTTTGGGAAGGTGATTTATGTTTTTTAATCCATTCGTGTAGCGTAATCCCTTCGAGATAAGGCATGACAAAGTAAGCAGTACCATTGGCCTCGAACAGGTCACTGACTTTTACAATATTAGGATGGTTAAGTTCGTGTAAGAAGCGAGCTTCTTGAAAGAAGCTATTAAGACCCCAGCGAAACATTTCTGTATCGCTGGAGCTCTTTGGTGTGACAGTACTACTTGCGTGGTCTCTTAAGGCACTGTCGGGCAGGTATTCTTTTATGACATGACGCGTGTTCAATAAATTATGTTCGGCGAGGTACGTAATACCAAACGCGCCAGAACCTAAAACATCAATCACTCGATATGAATGCAGCGAAGCTCCTGCTTCAAGAGCATCCTTTCTGTGTTGTGTCATATAATCCCATCCTGCAACAGCCGAACCACTGAAGCGCCGGGAACGTTACTACTTGTCCGGGGTCACTTTTCTCAAAATGTCTGTAATGCTTGCAACAGCTCCGCCAACGCTTGCTAACTCAGCCGGAATAATCATGCTGTTATTCACTTTGGCAAGGTTACCAAACTCTTTAACGTACTGCTCTGCAACCCGCAGGTTAACTGCGTCCTGACCACCAGGTTGACTAATAGCTTCTGCTATCTTATTCAATCCTTCAGCTGTGGCAATAGCGATAAGCTCAATTTCTTTCGCTCGGCCTTCAGCCTCATTGATCTGTTTCTGTTTCTCAGCTTCTGAAAGGTTAATGATTTCTTGTTTCTGACCTTCAGAGACATTAATCATAGCTTGCCGTTCACCTTCCGACTTTGCAATAGCTGCGCGACGTTCACGCTCTGCACGCATTTGCTGTTCAAGTGCATCTTTGATGCTTGCTGGCAGTTCAATATCTGAAATCTCGTAACGAAGAACCTTGATTCCCCATGGGTTCGCAGCTTCATCAAGCGCTTCGACCACGGCTTCGTTGATCTTTGCACGCTCTTCAAAAGTTTTATCGAGGTCAGTTTGGCCAATGACACTACGCATTGTTGTTTGCGCTAACTGTGATGCGGCATAGCGGTAGTCATTAATACCGTAACTCGCGCGATGAGCATCAATCACTTGAATATAAAGCACACCATTAATACCGACCTGAATGTTGTCTTTCGTTACACAGGCTTGGCGCGTTACATCGATCACTTCTTCTTTCAATGTTTGAATGTAAGCAACCTTGTCAACGAACGGAATTAACAGGTGGAAACCCGAATCCAACGTTCGGGAATACTTACCTAAACGCTCAATGACGAAGTTGCTTCGTTGCGGCACAATGCGCGCCGTTTTGAAAATCGTAAAAATCACAGCAATTGCAAAACCAATAGCTAACAAGTTGCTGATACTAAAATCTTCCATTAGTTACCTCTGTTCTCGTGAGAGCTTTGGCTTTCAAAGCTCAATTGACTTAAAAACTATGATGCCTGTTCCGACATGGGCTTAGTGCGAGATACTGTCAAACGGATACCGTCATTCTCGACCACCCAGGCTACATCGCCAGAAACTAGGCCTTCCTCTGAAACGGCATCCCATTGCACACCATTCAAAACGACACGGCCTGCGCCATTCACAAAATCTGTGTGAACTGTCACACGCTCACCAAGGTCTTGTTGAAAACGTTGTTGTTGTTCGGTTTCGTCGTTCGTAAAACCGACGAACCAACGTTTAAATTGTTTTCTCGCAACTAGCAATGAAGCCAAGCTGACAATACCGAATAATGTGTATTGTGCAGCTGTGGTTTCCACAAGTCCGAGTTTCAACGCAAGGCCCACAACAATGGCGCCGATTCCAAGAAACACAGCGATCACACTCGTTGCCAAGAGCTCAGACAAAATGAGTAAAATACCAATAAAAATCCAAATCCAGGCTAAAGTCACAGGGTTTCTCCAATCTCAAATGTACCATCAAGAAAACTTTTTTCATTTCTCACATCAGACACCAGTAGCCGGCCTGCGTCTCTCTCAAACCAGCAATGCAATTGCGTTGGTAGTACCACCGGGCGTCTAAATCCTATATCCAACATAGTCACGGGGGCCTGCAGACTTTCCTCTAGCGATGCTTGTGCACGGGCAACAGAATACATGCCATGAATAATTGGTCGAGAAAAGCCAAACCAACGCGATAACCATGGATGCAAATGAATAGGATTGTAGTCCCCTGACAATCGTGCGTATCGCCGACCTAAGTGACTATCTAAATGCCAGAGTTCTGTTCGCGACCAACCGGCGAGCTCCGGTACTTCCGCGCGTTGCCGGCGACCTTCGGAGTTTTTTGTCCCACCACCGACTTGATAGGCGCTGACACATTCGAGCACGAGGCGCTTACCTTGATAGAAATCCACATGATAGACCGGACGTACGCGCTTACGTGTAGCGGCACGTGGGGGAAATTCAATTTTCACCTGCAAAGTGAAAGTTTCTCCGAGACGCACTTCATCGTGCAGCAGCATTTTATTTGCAACGTGTACCATTCCGAGGATGGGCCAAGGAAATTGATCATCGAGCATTAATGCTAAGTGGGCTCGCTGAGCAATCAAGTAAAAATAGGTTAGCGGAATATCGCTTACAAAGCCCGGAATTTGGCGGCGATAGGCGGCCAAGTGCGCGCGGTCAATCGCGGGGCAGCGAAAAGACGCAGAGAGGGCTTCAAACCCCTCTTCTATCACACCTTTTCGCACGACCGTGGGAATAGCACGCAATAGCATGCCTGGTAGGTCTGGCAAAGCTTGTGAACTTCCATAGTTCACGTGGTTCTCTTGAACCATTCACAGCCTCCCGCTGAAATAAGTCTTAACAGTTCACTAACGAGACTTTAACAAAATTAACAGCGGTCGCGTAGTTTTTTCATGCAGGAAAGCGTTGCAAGTTGTAAACGAAAAAAACCCCTGCCCAAAAAAGCAGAGGCTTTTCATTTCTAAGGATTAAAACTCAAACTGAACTCGGAATGCGAGGACGTATGTGTCCCATTCCTTGAACTGTCCTGGAGCAAGGACCCGGCTCGATGTTTTCGCGTCCACATACATCAAATTAGTTTTAAACACGATATCGTCTACCGGATACCAGTTCATGCCTAACGTATAGTGATGAGCTTCTTGCTGGCCGCGCTCATCGTGATGCTCCAAGTGGTCAGCATACGAGTAACGAGCAAGCACTTCGAATGCTCCCAAGCCACCGCGGTTAAGTGGATTACGCACAGAGGTGCGCCCAAAGTCACCGCTAAAGCGACGGTAATTGCGGTGCTCACCGGTCAGGAAATAGCTGGTTTGAACGTAGTAACCACCATTGTCGATGCTAGTCACTTCAGGCACTGAGAAGCCACGTGCATTTTCGTCGCGATTCAGACGCACACCAATATATTCGCCCTGCACAGAGAACGGGCCATTACCGTAAGCCGCTTCTAATGCATAAGTCGTGAAATCTTTCACATCCGCGAAGTCTCGGCGCCCAATAATTCGGCCGTCTACCGCGCGCGTTCCTAAACGCGAACGAAGGCGAACTGAGTTATATTCACGATCTCGACCACGAGAAGGTTCATGCAAATAACCGTTCACCCGGTGATTCAAAGACACACCTAAATGAGACCAGACGCCTGCGGCTTCATCATAAATCGGTGCAAATGACGCACGTCCGGCGATACTGTAGCCTTCCGTGATATCTCGACGACGCGATACATCGGTACCGAAAACACCAATCGCAGCATAAAACTCTGGTATCAATGTTTCGTACATCACACCAAGCTGACGGCTTGGGCGATAAGCATCAACTGGTGTTGCCCGCTCGATAAACGAGATACGACGCGAACTTGTGGCGCTTTCTAAGCTGAAGGGTTCTTTGAAATGACCAAAAGCTAAACGACCACGAGGGAACAAGTACGCGAGATAAGCGTTTGCGAAGCGAATACCTTCAATGCTATCCCCTTCCTCGATATCATAAGTGACGGGATCGCGGTAATCGATTTCCAGCTGCCACTCCCAACGATCATACATAATTCCGAGCATGCCAATGCGTGCCCGACGGACGATGGTGCCCCAATTACCCAGATCACCACGACCGAGACGATCGTTGTCAGTGGTATCGCGGCTATTGCTTATAAAGGCAGAGTCAAACTGAAAACGGCCGCGCACACCAAAGCGGTGTTGACCATCTGCAGACTCGATGGCGAACTTATTCGCACGTGCACGAAATTGTTCTTCAGGGATTGAGCGAACAGGCTCGTAATCTAGCTCTGCAAATTGCTCTACTGCTGGAGTAGTATCGTCAGCAGCTGCACTAAAGGCCATAGGCAAAAATAGCGCTGCAATTGCTGAAGATACTACTGGACGATGAAATCGTTTGTTCACGACGAAACTCCTGATAGGTTGATTGGTAGTTCGGTGAACAGTATGAGTCGGACCTATGACATAGAGATTGCAGTCGTGTTGCAGTTACATGACAGCGGGTTACTTAGTTCGCTTCTTAAACGCAATTAAAACAACTGTACTCAGACCAATAGTAATGGTGGCCATCGCCATCGCTGCCCCAATATCTCCTTGTTCAAACTGATTAAAGATAAAGGTTGCTGAAGTGTCTGTGCCTGGTGGTAGAAGCAGAACTGAAGCAACAAGCTCACGCATGCACACGATAAAGGTGGTAATCCAAGCCGCAATCAAGGCGGGCTTTAGTTGTGGCAGCACAATTTGAGTAAATACCTGAAATTTATTTGCCCCCACCAAACTGGCAGCGCGCTCTAGATTGACGCCAAGCGTCCCGAGTTGTGCATTGGTATAGTTCAATGCATCGGTAATATAAATCGCCACATAGGCCAACAACAGCATCCCCACAGTGTTGTAGATATCTAAGGGAACCCATATGGCGTTCCAAGCGAGAATCAGCGCAACGGCCACCACTATTTTTGGTATTACACGAGGTAGCATCGCCATACCATCCATGACATGACGAATGGCCCCTTCTGTGCGTGAGTTGACGTATGCGATATAAGTTCCAGCGATCACGCAGATTGTGGCTGCTGTGAGACTCAACCATAAACTTGTCGCCAAAGCAGAGAAACCACGCTTGCCCGGTGTAAGGATTTCAAGATAGTAGCTGAGTGTGAAGATCGGCACTCCTTCGTTCCAATGACTTACGACACTCGTCAATAACATTGCGGCATAAGGTAATAATGCGGACAGCAGAAATAGCCCACCAAACCAACACCAAGCCAAGGTTGCTTGACCACGGGAGAGAGCCACTTTGGTTTGCGGACTCGGCCGTGTTTGACCTAGTTGAAATAAGGACGCAACCCAACGGCCGCCGTATAACAAGAACAAAGCAAAGAGACACAACAAGCTCGAAAGTGACGTTGCTAAAGCCAAGTCAACAGGCCACGTCGTTACTAAGTAAAAAATCTCAGCGGGCAATAAGGGTAAATTTGCCCGTGTACCCAGAACTGCCGGAACGCCAAAATTAGACAACGACTCTAAGAACACAAGTAAACCAGAGTTGATAATTGCCGGGATTAATAGCGGAATAGTAATGTAACGCAGAACCTCAATGCGCCGTGCGCCCAACAAGCGTCCGGCATGTTCCAGCCGATTCGGGATCTTCGATAGTGTCGCTTCGACCGCAAGTGCAACGTAACCGAATGACGACAACGCCATGACTAACGTCACCCCCCAGAATGAAAAAAACTGGCTCCGTACGGATTCGGGGACTGAAAATAGAAATTGATCAATAAATCCATTGGGTTGCAACATGAGGATATAACTTAATGCTGCAATATAGGGTGGCGTCATAATAGGTACGAGAAGCGACAAACGCGCCCACTGTGCTCCTGGTAAATGAGTGCGTGCGAGAAGATAACCACACGGAATGCCGAACAACCAACTGACAACGGTTACTGCTCCAGCCCAGGTTAAAGAATTCCAGATCAGTTGACCTAAACCATCGGTGCGCCCTATTGCCTTGTAAGCGTCCAAAAAGCCGTGAAATTTGCCACCTAAGAACTCAGGAAACAAACTCTGTAAGAACAAAATAAGTAACGGATAACCGATGGTAAGCGTAAGGAAGCCGAGGCATAGAATAACGGGTAAGGAACGGGTTACAGAAAACTTCATTATCGCAGATTCTCTTTAGGTGCCTGATTCCCTGAGCGTATCGGCGCACGCTCTATTTCGTACTGGAAGCGACGTAAAATAGGTCCCTGGTGAGTTAAACCCTCGACATTGTCAGGAAGCCACGCAGTTGTTGGCGTTACAGCTGCTCGTTGCGGGCTTAGTGCTACGTCACTTCGAATTGGCAGTAGATGTGCGTCAGCCATGACGCTTTGGCTTTCGACCGTAAACAGGTGCTGAATGAAAAGTCGTGCCGACTCCCGTTGCGTTGAATGCTGCAGCATGGCGATCGGGCGTGTAATAAGCGGAACACCATCTGACGGATAATGCATCACAATGTTGTTGCCTCGCGCTTGTTGCGCGAATACGAGGTAGTCAACCGCAGCGAGAATGCCATCATAAGTCCCGATTAACAGCCCCGTTAACGCTTGACTATTCGCAGCCGGAAACTCAAGACCCGCTTGACGTGCCGCGAGAATTCTAGAAAATGCGGAGTCATCCCGAAGTACATAATCAACCACAAAGTCGCCTGCGGTACCGGATCGCGATGGTGACGGCATCGCAAGACGATATTGGTTTGTCGAGTTAAAGAGCTCCAACCACGACGGAGACCACTCGCGCTGACGATCATTCAATGCAACACCCACATAAGCAGCGGAGGTTGCTAAATAATATCCGTCGTCATGATGCCATTCAGGCTGCTCTTGATTTGGCAGTTCGATATCAGCCAAAGATGCGAGTCGCCCTTGCCGATGTAGTGCTTCAGCGGCAACTGGGCTGGCAAAAATGACAATATCTGCCTGCGGGCGAAAACGTTCGGCTTCAAGCTTTGCCATCAGTTGCCCGGTCGTCGCGACAAATAGCCGTATTCTTACATTATGTTGTGCTTCAAAATCAGCCACCAAGCGTTCGATTACCGGACGAGGGCCAGCGGAATAGATCACTAGGTCTGTGTTTTCACTTTGTTTAGAGAAAAGCACAAGCAACAAATACCCTATGCCTAATGCAGCGCTTGAGATAATTAAAAAGGATTTCAGAGCTTTCACTACGCCGTCACCACATGCAGAGCGTTCAGATCAAACGACGCGATCATGCGTTCACCGGGTAATGGCAGCGGCTGAGCATCCCCTTGCCAATATCCGCGGATGTGGTGAGAGCCTACACGAATAACTACTTCATGCTGTTCCCCAATGAATAGCTGCTCAATGCACTCCCCATAAATCACAGCGTACTTATTCGTCACACTCTGCTGTGGTCGACTGATAGCGACTAACTCTCGGCGCACAACAAGCTCGCCACTCGCGGGTAACGCAACATTGGTTGTGGTGTCGATGACTAAGTCACAGACCCGTAGCTCGTTCTGCTGAAACGTAAATGGCAGTAAATTAGCATGTCCAATGAAATTGGCGGTGAATTTTGAGCTGGGTTTTCGATAGAGTATTTCAGGCTTAGCGATTTGTTCAATTCTGCCTTTATTCATGAGAGCAACCCGATCTCCAAGGGAGAAAGCTTCAGACTGATCATGGGTCACGTAAACAGCAGTAAGATTAAATTCTTTTAAAAGCGAACGTAGTTCACGCTTTAAGTCGTCACGCAACCGTGCATCAAGCGCAGACAGAGGTTCATCAAGTAATAATACCCTCGGTTGCACTGCGATCGCTCGCGCGATCGCAACACGTTGTTGCTGTCCACCGCTCAATTCACTGGGTTTGCGCTCGGCAAAATGACTCATTTGTACTTTTGCTAAGGCGTCGCGAGTACGACTATAAATAGTGGCACTATCTAACTTATGGGGTTTGTTCAGCTTTAATCCAAAACTCACATTTTCGGCAACTGTCATATGAGGCCAAAGGCTGAAGTCTTGAAATACCATAGCGAACTGACGTTGTTCCATAGGTACGAACACGCCTTGCTCCGGCGCATCAAGGAGCTGGTCATCGCATGACAGTACGCCCGTATCAGCCTGAGCGAGGCCAGCAATGATATTTAGGAGTGTCGTTTTCCCGCAGCCTGAAGGCCCTAACAGAACTAAACACTCGCCGCGTGACAAGCTGAAGTCGATACCGTTTAGCACTTGGGTGGTACCAAAGGACTTATGTATTCCTTCCCCAAACAGAAATGCCATGAGTGCTCTCTTCCGCGTGGATTTACGACGGCATTCTATTGCAGAACTATGACAAACATATGACAACTTTGATGCACTGGTTTGCAGCAGCATTTGAAGCCACGTACCATGGATTTTTTGAATAACACGAGACAAAACCGATGATGCGTTTATCTAAATACCTAATTGCTCTTACCTGCTCAGCCTGTGTGGTGTTATCTACGGCAGTCGCTGAGCCACAGCCACGCCCGGTGAGCATTCCGACTCATGATCAATTCTTCGCAAAGATCTCTCAGTACTGTGGTCAGTCATTTGAGGGGACAGTTGTCGAAGATAACTTTCGTGGTATCGAGACCTTCCGCGAGAACCGCTTGGTTATGCACGTACGTTCTTGCACCGAAAATGAGATCCAGATTCCCTTCCACGTGGGAGATGACCATTCACGAACATGGGTACTTACTAAAACGGGTAACGGCATTTCATTGAAGCATGACCACAGAACACGTGACGGCGCGCCTGATGACGCGACTATGTATGGTGGTCACACCCAGGATGCAGGTTGGGCAAACGCTCAGGCATTTCCTGCAGATCAGTTCTCGAAGGAGGATTTTATCCGCCGCAGAACGCCCCAGTCTGTCGGGAACACTTGGTACATGTATATCTATCCGGGAGAGTTCTTTAGTTATCGCCTAACGAGAGAAGGACGGGAGATGCGCGTTGACTTCGACCTAACGCGCCCGGTTGCAACACCACCGACTCCCTGGGGTTATGAGTAGTAATCTACCTTTAGCTACCTTCTGCCTCTAGTCGTGCTCGTTCGAGCGTCTCAGTTAATGCTTCGCCGAGATGCCGCTCGAGCACTTCGCGATAACGATACGTATTCCGATAGCCGCCATCTGCAGCAAAAAACGCATTCAGTAACGGCGTCCAATCATTAGAGTGCGGCATAATAATGCCAAACGTTTCGCCTGCATCATCAGCAATGCTGTGATGCTTAATCGGCACTCCTTGGTCTTTTGCTCGCCAATAATTGTACGCATCAATATAGCTGTAATGAGTATTTTCGCTCACTCGTTCAATAATCTCGTCATTCGTACTTGCTCGCGCAATTGAAACCCCAGACTGATAGCGATCACGTAACCGCCGAATGCGTGTTTCATGGAGCGTGCCTGCGAAAGCAAGAGGGGTTAAATGACTGAACTGCTCTGCAATGTCACTCAGTGCATCCAAGTCATCTATCGAATTGTGTGTAATAAGCACGGCGACGTTGTTCATATAAGCAGGAGAAAACTGCAAAGCTTCTTTTCTGGCTTCTGTAATAGTCACATTACCGAGCCCAAAAACACCACCCTCGCTATCCACGATGCGCTGGTAAAAGCGACTCCAATCGGTGTCCTCCTGGTAATTCACCGTGACTTGTACGCCATGAAAACGTTCAACCCAACGAACAAAGTCCTGCATGACCTCGACCGTCACTCCCGTTAGCGCACCACCGTCATAATAAGCAAAGCCTTGTGCCGGAACGTAGAGCACAGTGATTTCTGCATGCCCATCAATACGAGCTTGCGCCAAGGTTGTTCCGCTATCCTCCGCCAGTGTGGAATCGGTTGACGAGGACGGCTGAGTGCAGCCTGCCAGGGCGAGTAATAGCCCAAACGCTAAAGCCCAAACATTTAATGAATGCATAGCAAAATCTCCAAAATTTAGTTCAACACTTAGTGTATCAGTTTTTAATTTGATGCTGTGAATACGACGGCTAACGCTTCCGGTCCGTCTGGGGTGTCGAACTCAATTGATAGACGCCATTGCATATCAGGCAGCACGCAGGCACCAAGTCGAACGTCTGTAGCCCATTGACCACGTTCCGTGTTCGATTCAGCCCGCCAAACAACTGGGATACTTCCCATATACATACTTTCGCCAGTTAAGCGGCTACCGACAACCTGCCAAGAATTCGGGATAACCAGCCCCAACGCTAACAACTCCTCTTCTGGCATCGCCGGATTAGAACTCAATAAAAACAGGTGCTGGCCACCCACCTTGATCTTACAGCTTTCACTCATAGAATTTGGCATGCAGAATCCATTCAAAGGCGTGACCGGAGCTTGCTCCGTGCATGCGGACATTAGTAGAACACAGAAAACTATTAAAAATATGGTCTGTTTGAACACTTGATAACCAACCTTCGTCACGCAACCTGCTAATTTACTGATATAATACCCGAAGGATTGATCAGCGTCATGAAACCACATGAGTGCAGTGTCTTTTCATTGCTGAAATCCGTACAATTCTGACAGTTGTCGGTGGTCTATTTAGATAACGGCTTCCGTACTGATGTATGTCCAGCAACCGAAAGCGGATGAATAATGTGATGAGTCAAACCAGTTCTCAGCCTATCGAATACAACATGAAAGTCGTCAAGCAGTTCACGCTTGCGACTATCTTTTGGGGTATTATTGGCATGGCAGTCGGCGTCTTAATTGCAGCACAGCTTGTCTGGCCTGCATTAAACTTCGACACGCCTTGGCTAACCTACTCCCGCCTGCGTCCATTGCACACTAATGCCGTTATTTTTGCATTCGGCACCAGTGCTCTGTTTGCTACCGCATATTATGTGGTGCAGCGAACCTGTCAGGTTCGTCTGTTCTCCGACAAGTTAGCCGCATTTACATTTTGGGGCTGGCAATCGGTGATTGTATCGGCTGTTATTACCTTGCCGATGGGCATCACCACGAGTAAAGAATACGCTGAGCTTGAATGGCCTATCTCATTGCTTATTCTGGTGGTTTGGGTCGCATTCATCGTCGTTTACTTCGGTACTCTAGCGATTCGCCGTACCTCACATATTTATGTGGCAAACTGGTTTTACGCAGCATTTATTATCGCTGTTGCGTTGCTGCATATCGGTAATAACCTCGCAATTCCGGTGTCATTCACTAAGTCGTACTCTATCTATGCTGGAGCCGTCGATGCCATGATGCAATGGTGGTATGGGCACAACGCGGTAGGTTTCCTGTTGACGGCTGGCTTCTTGGGAATGATGTATTACTTCGTACCCAAGCAAGCGGAACGTCCGGTCTATTCGTATCGGCTGTCCATCGTGCATTTCTGGGCACTGATCTCGATTTACATTTGGGCGGGGCCTCACCACTTGCACTACACCGCACTGCCAGATTGGGCGCAGAATGTGGGGATGGTGATGTCAGTGATTCTGTTCGTACCTTCATGGGGCGGAATGATCAACGGGATTATGACCCTGTCAGGTGCTTGGCATAAACTCCGCACTGACCCGATTCTTCGGTTCCTTATTGTTTCTTTGTCATTTTACGGTATGTCGACCTTCGAAGGCCCGATGATGGCAATTAAGTCTGTGAACGCCCTCTCCCATTACACCGACTGGACCATTGGCCACGTGCATTCTGGAGCGCTTGGTTGGGTCGCAATGATTTCGATTGGTGCTATGTATCACTTAGTCCCAATTCTGTATGACCGAGAGCGTATGTACAGCATTAAGCTTATCAATACTCATTTCTGGCTCCATACTATCGGCGTGGTCTTATACATTGTCGCTATGTGGATTTCAGGTGTGACTCAAGGCCTTATGTGGCGAGCAACCAACCCAGACGGAACCTTGACCTACAGCTTTATTGAAAGCTTAGAAGCGTCATATCCGTTCTACTTTGTTCGTTTCGTTGGCGGCGTATTTGTGGTCGCGGGCATGCTTGTCATGGCTTACAACGTATACAAAACCATTCGTAGCAGTGAAGTTCGCCAAGGCGAACCGCTTCCTGCTGCCCAACCAGCGTAAGGAGTTGCTGACTCATGAAGAAGAACAAACATGAATTAGTAGAAAAACACGTTGGCTGGTTTGCTGTTTTTGCAATCATCGCAATTTCGATCGGTGGTTTAGTTGAAATAACACCACTGCTTTTCGATAAACAGGTGAATGAGCCAGTTAAGAATTTGCGTCCCTACACTGCTCTAGAGTTGGAAGGTCGTGACATATACATTCGCGAAGGCTGCGTGGGTTGTCATAGCCAAATGATTCGTCCGTTTCGCCCTGAAACAGAACGTTATGGTCACTACTCGGTCGCTGGTGAATCGGTTTGGGAGCATCCTTTCTTATGGGGCTCAAAAAGAACAGGGCCAGATTTAGCCCGCGTTGGTGGGCGCTATTCAGACGAATGGCACTACGTTCATTTAATGGACCCACGTGCCGTGGTTCCAGAATCGAATATGCCCGCTTATCCGTGGCTAGCCGAACGTGTTCTTGACGGTCGCCTGACAGAACGCAAGATGCGCGCCTTTCAACGCTTAGGCGTGCCCTACACCGATGAAGACATTGAAGGTGCAGGCGAGGAAGTACGTGGCAAGACTGAAATGGAAGCGTTGATCGCGTATTTACAATCTCTTGGCACCGCATTGCGGTAAGGAGTTCACTGTGGGCGGCCCATCCTTTCATGCTTGGTATACCCTGCTCGTTTTTGGAGTCATCTTGGTGGTGATTTTCTGGGCATACCGACCAAAAAATAAAGAACGGTTCAATGACATTGCGAAGTCAGTGATCGACGAGGATACACCTGACGCGAAGGAAGATAATTCGCGTCGCAAACAGGAGTCAAATAGCGATGAGTAGCTTCTGGAGTGCTTGGATTATTGTCTTGACCCTAGGCACGCTAATTGCGCTGATGATCCTTTTAAAATGGAACATGAGCAACTTCACGGATGTTGAAGAAGGCGAATCGATGGGCCATAGCTTCGACGGTATTGAAGAACTCAATAACCCGTTACCGAAGTGGTGGACCATTTTGTTTTGGGCCTGTTTTGCTTGGGGCTTCCTCTACCTAGCGCTGTATCCAGGGCTTGGTAACTTTCCTGGTCTATTAGGGTGGACTAGCTCAAACCAAGGCATTCGTTCACTTGAAGAGTCGCGTGAAATGACCGCTCAAGCGATTGCTGAAGGCCGAAACGTACAATATGTCAGAGAGCGTCAACGGGCTGAAGAAGTCTATGGGCCTATTTTCCAACAGTACGCGTCACTGAGTATTGATGAGATCGCAAAGAACCCCGAGGCACTTCGCATTGGGCAGCGTTTGTTCTTACAGAACTGTGCGCAATGCCATGGTTCAGACGCCCGTGGCTCATTAGGTTTCCCAAACTTAACTGATGGTGTTTTCAATTGGGGAGGCACAGCAGAACATGTGTACGTCACCTTGATGGAAGGTCGCGTAGCAGAAATGCCGGCATTTCTTGACCAATTGGGCGAACAAGGTATTAGCGACGTGGCAACTTACGTACTGAGCTTAAGCGGTCGTGCTGTGGATCGTGAGGCCGCTCGCCGCGGCGAACAACAGTTCGCAGTCTGCGCCGCTTGTCACGGTATGGACGGTAAAGGAAACATTGCCTTGGGTGCGCCAGATTTAACAAACAATGTGTGGCTCTATGGCGGGTCTCAACGTGCTGTAGAGGAAACACTTCGCTATGGCAGAAATGGTGTTATGCCACGCTGGGATGAGATTCTAGGAGAAGACAAAGTCAAAATCTTGTCCGGATACGTATTGAGCCTAAACGCCGAGTAATACATCTGGGAGTTTGAGAGTATCATCGAGAGCCCCACTTTAGGGGCTTTCGTATAATCGATCGGGACTGAAATTGCTGGTGCTTTAATCTGTAAGACTTCTCGGCCCCCTTTGAGATAGTAGATTGATAGCATTCAGCACAACAATGAGTACGCGGTAAGAACGCATGAGGTAGATATGAGTCGTAACCCTGCAAACACCGGCCCTTGGTATAAGCACTTTTGGCCTTGGTATTTGGTTTTCATGAAATTTGCCGTAATCAGTGCATGTATCGCCACAGGTGTGCTTATTTACAAGAACCCCGTGTCTATGGTCGTTGACGACTATTACAATGAAGGCCGGACAATCAACCTGCAGCTAACCAGGGTCGCACGTGCAGAAGAGCTTGGGCTGTCATTTTATGCTGATATATCAAGTGATCAGGTCGTCTTTGAATTTCGAACCGGTGAACCTGCCGATCGGAGCGCCCTACTCGTTAATTTCTATCACCCGACACTGAGCTCGAAAGATTTTGAGCTACGTGTACCACATTCTCAAGATGGTCAGTATCGGCAAATGATGCCTCGGGAAATTTCAGGGCATTGGCGGATTGATATTGAGCCTTTCGATCGAGAATGGCGAGTTTCGCAAAACGTTTTCTTGCCTGTTCCTAACCGGCTTGTTATTGAGCCGGTGAATTACGGCATTTAGGAGCAGTGCATCGACCATGTCCGATAGCCTGCTTTGTTTTCATTGTCATCAGCCCGTTCCACGCGGTCTTGACCTCAAGGTTGAGATACTCGACCGTATGGAGCCCATGTGCTGTTACGGCTGCCAAGCTGTTGCGCAAACTATTGTCGATCAAGGCCTAGTTAACTTCTATAAATTTAGGCAGCTAGACGAGACCAGCGCGCTTCCACTGATACCTGATGAGTTGTCCACCTCCGACCTGCAACTCAATGCTTATGATGAGCCCGACATTCAGAAAGAGTTTGTACAATCCGAACAGGGGCAACTAGAAACAACTCTCGCCGTCGAAGGTATGACTTGTGCGGCCTGTGCTTGGTTGATTGAACGTCAAGTACGAACTCTCGAAGGCGTGAGCAAAGTGGTAGTTCATGCGAGCACCGACCGGGTACACGTGCGTTGGGATCCGGAACAGCAAAAACTCAGCGAGATCCTTCGAGCTATTCACCAAGTCGGCTACAAAGCATTACCTTTTCAGCACGCAGACCTCGAAGAAAGTTATACGAAGCAACGTCGAAGTTACATTATGCGACTTGGTGTTGCCGGCGTTGCGTCGATGCAAACCATGATGGTCGCCTTCGGTTTATATTATGACGATATTGACGATGCACACCGTCTTTACTTTTGGTGGCTATCACTTCTTTTTACCGCCCCGGTCATTGTCTACAGTTGCCAACCTTTCTTTGCGAACGCATGGCGTGCTTTGCGAGCCCGAACATTAAACATGGATGTGCCTGTGTCGCTAGCAATGATCTTCGCGTTTGTTGCGAGCTTCTATGCGACCCTTACCGACACCGGAGAGATTTATTACGAATGCGTGACTATGTTTGCATTCTTCCTACTTTCGGGTCGATATCTTGAGCTTCTCGCACGTCAGAGAGCCATTACTCATGCCGCGAACTTGATGAAGCTCATTCCTGCCATTGCTGAACGCAAGGTCGAAGAGGATTGGGAACGGATTATCGTACGAGAGCTGGCTGTTGGAGATATTATTCGGGTGCAACCGGGTGACACTATTCCTGTCGATGGTGAACTTGTGAACGCCACAGGTTGGTGTAATGAGGCTCAACTCACCGGAGAAAGTCGACCTATTGCAAAATACGCAGGTGACTTGGTCTACGCGGGTAGTATTAACCAAGACAGTCCAATGGAAATAGCCGTGACTGCAACCCATCAAAATACCTTGCTCGCAAAAATCATTCATATGCAAGACCATGCTCTGGGGCAAAAACCTCGTATTGTCCGCATGGCCGATCATTTAAGTAAGTACTTCGTCTTGGGAACCCTTATCGTGGCTTCCTTTACTTATGCGGCGTGGATGTTCGTGGACCCCGATCGAGCATTCTGGGTAGTACTCGCGGTTCTGGTAGCAACCTGTCCTTGTGCACTGTCCCTCGCAGCGCCGACAGCGATGAGTGGCGCGGTAAGTAGATTAAATCAGCATGGCATCCTGCTAAAACAAAGCGATGTGGTCGAAAAACTACCGCTAATAAGAACGGTCTGCGTAGACAAAACAGGTACGTTGACCGAGGGGCACTTCCGAATCGGCGACAGTTGGTACGAAGCAACCGAAGACCGAGATTTTATTAATTCTGTTGCAGCAAGTATCGAGAGCTATTCCGAGCACCCTATTTCCCGTCCATTTAAACGCTTGGCTCCAAGCCAAAACGTCAGTGCCGTCGAGAATACAACAGGGGCAGGTTTAACTGCTCAGATCAACGACACCAATTACCGTATTGGAAGCCTCAGCTTTATTCAAGCGTGGCATCCTAATTTTTCATCACCGCTTCGTGACGCAAACGTTTATCTTGCCACTAAGGAGCGAGTCTTAGCGGCTTGGTGCGTGAATGATGCACTGCGCAAGGACACTCACGAAACAATTCAATGGTTACAAGGTCGAGATTTCGAAGTTGTCATGCTCACTGGGGATCTAGAGTCCCGTGCTCATGAACTAGCTCAGACCGTGGGTATCAACCGAGTGCACGCCGAGCTGTCACCACAAGACAAACTCGCTGTACTCGCCCAGATTCAGTCCCAGGGTGCAGTACTTATGATTGGCGATGGCATCAATGATGGCCCTGTGCTCGCGCAAGCTGATGCTTCTGTGACCTTTGCTTCGGGCGCTGACTTAGCGCAATCGGGATCTGATGTGGTCATACTCAACGGCGAGTTAGCTGGGGTTCGGCAGCTATTTGCAACCTCATCCAGCGCACGCCGCATTATTCGCCAAAACTTCACCTGGGCGCTCGGCTACAACGCATTAATTTTACCCTTGGCGGTCACTGGGTATGTGGGGCCACTTCTTGCTATGCTTGGGATGTCGATGAGTTCACTTATTGTGATGACAAACTCCTTACGCTTAGCTCGAAAAAAAGGCTAAAACAATGGAATACCTACATATCATGGTTCCTGTCGCGATCTTACTCGTTATTGCGTTTATCGCGGTGTTCTATTGGGCAGTGAAATCCGGACAGTTCGATGACCTAGAACGTCAAGGCTTCAATGTGTTACTTGATGATGACGTAAAGCCCTCTGAGCAAAAGAAGCAGCAGGACACCAAGAGTTCAGATGAATCCAACTGACTTATTCGCAGCTGTACTTATGGGGCTTGTGGGCAGTGGTCATTGTCTTGCCATGTGTGGTGGGCTTGCTGGAGCAATGGGAATGCAACAGCGTTCCAGCCGATTGCTGATATACAACGCAGGCCGTATTACCAGCTATATGCTCGCTGGTGCAGTGATTGGTGGTGCACTCTGGGGCGTGACGCAAATCGATGCACGTAGCCTCATCATGTTACGAATTTTTGCTGGCGTTATGATGATCCTCTTGGCTTTTTACCTTATCCAATACCGCCGAACACTGCTCTGGTTAGAACGGATCGGCGGGGTTTTATGGCGCAAACTTCAGCCCCTACAACGACACATAAACAGACAAGGCACCGGTGGTCATGTTTATCTCGCGGGCATGCTTTGGGGTTGGCTACCCTGCGGTTTGGTATACAGCGCCTTAAGTTGGGCGGCTTTAAGTGCTGACCCGATTAATGGTGCCCTCTTGATGTTATTTTTTGGTATTGGTACCTTACCTAGTATGCTTTTGATTGGTGTGGCCAGTCAGCGATTTAATAACGTATTACAGTCGAAAGGATTCAGATGGCTATCCGCTATAATTCTCATAGTATTCGGATTAAGTACGATTGTGATCGGGCTTTTACAAATCACTTGAGGCAGCGAGACTTCAATGAATGATGCTAAGCGTCAGCTAAATCATATTCGATGCCAGAACTGTGGTATTAACCAGCTTTGTCTGCCGTATACCTTGGACGACAGTTCCTTGTCACAACTCGATTCCATCATTGAACGGAAGCGCCCTTATCAACGTAGCGAGCAGCTTTATCAGGATGGAACACCATTAAGCTCATTGTTCGCATTACGCTCTGGCAGCATGAAGAGCTATATCGTTGACAGTCAAGGTGACGTGCAAATTACTGCGTTTCATCTACCGGGTGACCTCATTGGCTTTTCTTCAATCAGTGACGGAATCTATAAGGGCTACACCGAAGCGTTAGAAACAAGTATGGTGTGCGAAATCCCCTATGATCTGCTCGACACACTCACGGGACAACTTCCAGCGCTGCGTAAACAAATTATGCGACTCATGAGTGAAGAAATTAGTGCCGATAAGCGCATGCTTAGCCTAGTGACTTCGCGCAGTGCTGAAGAGCGACTCGCCACCTTCCTATTGGAGCTCTCGGGGCGCTTTCGTACCCGCGGTTTATCGCCGAGAGAATTCCGCCTTACCATGACCCGTGCAGAAATTGGCAATTACTTAGGCTTAACCGTTGAAACTGTCAGTCGATTACTAGGAAAATTTCAACGCGAGCAGTTGGTTCGAGTGGAAGGCCGGTTAATTCACCTGACTGCCATCAATGGTCTTTCTTCGATTGCAGGCGTTCCGCTCGTTCCCTGTCAACCTTAACACTTGCGCTAGGTCAAAATGGCGCACTTTTCATTCAGTTAGACTAAGCTATTAGAAACTGTGATGGAGATTGGGCACTATGTATCAACACCTACTCGTTGTTCTTGAACCTGAGTCAACAGAACAAAAAGCGCTTTCACGCGCACTTCATATCGCCTCCCTGCAACCCACTCGCTTAACCCTGTTTATTTCGATTTATGACTTTGCCTATGAAATGACAACCATGTTATCTGGCGAAGAACGGGAACAAATGCGCCATAGTCTTATTGAAGATCGCATTCAGTGGATGAAAGACTTACTCGAGGATTATGAGACAGACGAGCAAGTTATTACTCTTGAAGTGGTGTGGCACCATCGTCCATTTGAGGCGATTATTCGCTTTGCACTAAAAAACGATGTCGACTTAATCGTTAAGGGGACGCACAAGCATGACACGCTACACAGCGTAATTTTCACACCTACCGATTGGAGTCTTCTTCGGAAATCCGCTTGCCCTGTACTCTTAGTGAAAGACCATGGTTGGCCGGAGCATGGCCAAGTACTTGCAGCTGTGCATGCCGCGTCTGACAGTGATACCCATCAGGCACTGAATAAACGAATCATAGAGGCGGCTCATTACATGAGCAATAAACTCAACTCAAGTTTACATTTAGTTAATTGCCACCCGGGTGCCCCTACCTCGATAGCTGTTGAAATACCTGAGTTTGACTCTCGTCACTATCAAACAAGCGTTCGCGAATTTCATCAAAAGGCGTTGACGGCGGCAAGTCAGGCGGTAGACCGCGATTATGCGGGTTTGCATATTCGAGAAGGTATGCCGGAAGATGAGATTCCTGCATTGGCTAAGGAAATTGATGCTGAGCTAGTTGTATTAGGCACGATTGGACGCACAGGAATATCTGCGGCTCTGCTCGGTAATACTGCTGAGCATGTCATTGAGCAGCTTAATTGTGACTTGCTCGCTGTCAAACCACCTGGATTCACCTCGCCGCTCGCAGATTAGGGGGTTGCACGTTTGCCAGAAATCTGTGGCGGCAGTATACTAGCCGCCCTTTTGCACCTCGGCAATGCAGGTAAGTCACGCTATGAGTCTGAACGTTCAAGCCACTATTCCCGGACAACGTCAAAGCACCAACGTCAACAAGCTTGAGAAACGTATTCGCCGTTCGGTCGGACAAGCTATCGAAGACTTCAATATGATAGAAGACGGTGATCGAATCATGGTCTGTATGTCCGGCGGCAAGGACAGTTATACCTTGCTAACGACTTTGCGTTACTTTCAGCGTATCGCTCCGGTACGGTTTGAATTGATCGCAGTGAATTTAGATCAAAAGCAGCCTGGGTTTCCTGAACATGTTTTACCTGACTATTTGCGCGCTGAGGGCGTCGATTTTCGCATTATCGAAGAAGACACTTATATTATTGTCAAAGACAAAATCCCTGAAGGAAAAACGACCTGCTCGCTCTGCTCTCGGCTACGCCGCGGTATTCTATATCGCACGGCGAAGGAACTAGGCTGTACTAAGATAGCTCTCGGTCATCATCGTGATGATATGCTTGAAACATTGCTGTTAAATATGTTTTACGGAGGCACCATGAAGTCAATGCCTCCCAAACTTGTCACTGACAACGGTGAGCATGTCGTGATTCGACCGCTAGCTTATGTGAAAGAGAAAGAGATTGAACGTTACGCTCGGGCCATGGCGTACCCAATTATTCCCTGTAACCTCTGTGGCTCTCAGGAAAACCTTCAGCGGCAGAATATCAAAGCAATGTTACAAGGATGGGATCGCCAGTTTCCAGGCCGGATAGAAAGCATGTTCCGAGCGATGACCCAAGTTGTTCCTTCGCACCTAGCCGACCATCAACTCTATAATTTTAAAGGAGTGCAGGCAGATGGTACCACTCCTGAGTTGGGCGACACTGCATTTGACGCGCCGAGTGTTGGTAACCCGCTTGAGTTTCTCGACCCGGAAGATCAGGACGAGCGTAACGCTCGCCCTATTCCAATTCAAATCCAGCTATAAAATAAGGTTTTAATTCGAGGGGCTAAGCGCACACCTCTTCAAATTCACAATCATCGTTCACGGCGAGCTCTTCACCAACCTCGATAATAATCGGTCGATTCACCCGAATCATCTGGTTGAGCTCGTCAATGTAATCTTCGCCGCGTTCAGAGTAACTCATCAGCCCTGCAGTAAGCGGAACTGAAGTGACTGGCTCCTCATTCAAACGTAACTGATAGCGAATGGTTCGAAGGTCTTCATAAGCAAAATGGGTATTTAAGTTCCGAATATAGCTGCGAACTGACGCTTCCATAGTTTCAAATTTGCGCACCTCATAACGTTCACCTTCGGGCCGCGCTGCAGGTACAATGCCGCAACCCGCGCTCCAGCACCACTGCCCGAAAAAGTTGCGGGCATCTTGCGCAAACCGCGATGTTCCCCAGCCACTCTCATTAGCTGCTTGAATCAAAACCAACGTCTCAGGTATTACGTCCACTCGACGAATCAGCGTAGCGAAACGACGTGCAAAATCATCGCTGTCGACACGATAATAGCTCGCAAGATCCTCTAACCAGACGTTTTCTTCTGGTAACAGGCTTTCTTGAGAAGCCCACTTCTCGTGCAAGGTAAGCAACGTATCCCGTTGCGCTAAGATCCGATCGTTTTCAAATCGAATCGCCGGCATGAGGTAGCCAAAAAACTCCACCTTCCGCTCGGTAATATCGTGAATTGAACTGAATTCTGGAACCTCATAGGTGCGCGTTCGCGGCGACTCAAAAATGGGTGGCAACGCTAAAGCCGGAGTTACCTCAGTAGGCGTCTTTCCTACATCGACAGGCTCCACTCCCCATTGTTGCAACCAAGGAACTGCTAGTGCACCCAAAACCAATAGAATTAACGCAAACCGAATCAACCACTGCCCCATATTCTTTCCCCTTCTATGTTGCCTATGACCTTAGAGGCCATATTTTGGCGATTCACTAAGCTGTAAAGTTATCACTATCATCATGATTCGATGACTCGCTCACAACCACCGAGTCAGCTTCAACACCGAAGATTTCACGATATAGAATCCCTTTCAATGTGTAAAACATCGGTATAATCCAGATTAGTCCTAACCCAAAAGGAATCAAGGCCAACAGAAATAAACCGAGCATGACGCCGTAGATCAGAAGGAACTGCAACAACCGTCGGAATACGACTAAGGCTGAAACATGAATGGCACGAAATGGACCAAGCGCATCGAATGCAACAAGTGGTAGAACGAAAGAAAATGCGGCTTGAAATACCAAGGACCAAATCATCGTGAGTATCGGTACACTTGCCAAGAACTGACCAATACCAACAATAATTAACGCAAAAATATTAGCGGTTAAGAGAGCCCATGGATTGCGCCAGAACATAAAAACATCTGAAGATTTGATGTCTCGTCCTACTGACCTTTGGATCCCCATCACATTAAGTGCCGCAATAAAAGGTGGCACGACAATCGCTTGCAAAACAAACAAGGTCAACAGCATTGTGGTTTCTTCGGAGCCCTCTGAGGCGAAGGAAAAAATTACCAGCGCTACCAAAAATGCAATCGCAAATGCCACTAGCGCACCTTGCAGAAGCGGCCAACGATTCGCCTGCGACTTCTCCCATGCTTCTTTAAGAATGGCCCCGGTGTCTAACTTGAAACTATTACTCAATGCCGCTTGCGGACTTCCGCCTATGCGTTTACGGTCTGAATAAGACGGTTCGTTCATTATGAAATTCCGTACAAACTAGTTATGCTCCTATTGTACCTGAAATAATCTTTGTTTTGAGGATCCCCCGATTGCGAAATCACTCAAATATTCAGCGTCGCCCGTCGCGACAGCGACAACAAAAGCGCCGACCTACTCCCAGTAGCATAAGACTGATTGCACTGAATAAGCCTTTCAATACCCTTTGCCAGTTTACCGGAGAGGCGGATGACATCACGCTTGCGAACTTTGTGAGTGAAGCAGATATCTATCCCGCAGGGCGATTAGATAAAGATAGTGAAGGCCTATTGTTATTGACTAACTATGGGAAACTGCAAGCGCGGCTGACCGACCCAGAACACAAACTCCCGAAGACTTATTGGGTACTGGTTGAGGGTGAGCCGACTGAGCAAGCCCTGAAGCAGCTTCGTGATGGCGTTACCTTATCTGACGGACGCACGCGTCCTGCTACCGTTACAGTTATTGAGGAACCCAATGGATTGTGGGAGCGAGATCCCCCAGTGCGTATACGCAAGAGTATACGCGATACTTGGCTTGAACTCACTATTCATGAAGGTAAGAATCGTCAAGTGCGACGAATGACCGCCGCCGTTAATCACCCCACCTTACGCCTGATTCGTGCCAGCATAGGCCCCTTTCAACTCAATGGCCTCGCACCCGGTGAAATCCGTGATCTCAGCGACTCTATCGAGGATTTCTCACTTCTCGACGTCACGAAAAAATGATAGAATCCGCGCCAACTTAATACTCATCTTTACTGGTTTCCACAGCGTCGACAGCGTCCGCTGCATGGATACGAATCGCAATCACTCTGTTTAGGAAGAGCATGGACAAATCAGCACCTCGTGTAATCGTTGGTATGTCAGGTGGCGTCGACTCATCCGTGTCGGCCTGGCTTTTGTTGCAACAAGGCTACCAAGTGGAAGGCCTCTTCATGAAAAACTGGGAAGAGGATGATACCGATGAGTATTGCGCAGCAGCCACTGATCTGGAAGACGCGCAAGCAGTTTGTGACAAACTCGGAATTCATCTACATACCGTAAACTTCGCAGCAGAATATTGGGATCATGTCTTCGAGCACTTCCTCGTTGAATATCGTGCTGGGCGTACGCCAAACCCTGACATCATGTGCAACAAAGAGATTAAATTTAAGGCCTTTCTTGAGTTCGCCGCCGAAGTATTGGGAGCGGACTACATTGCCACTGGTCATTACTGTCAAAAACGCGAATCGAACGGTAAGTTCGAGCTCCTGCGGGGTCGAGACACCAATAAAGATCAAAGTTACTTCCTCTATCCGCTTAGCCACGACCAAGTCGCACAAACGCTATTTCCAGTAGGCTCGCTCGAGAAACCCGAAGTGAGACGAATAGCCGAAGCGCAAGATCTTGTAACGGCTAACAAGAAAGACTCAACTGGGATTTGCTTTATTGGTGAGCGTAAATTCAAAGACTTTTTGCAACAATACCTGCCCGCCCAACCGGGTCCAATCGTCACTGTGGATGGTCAGGTCATTGGCGAACATGAGGGTTTGATGTATCACACCATAGGACAGCGTAAAGGCCTGCATATTGGAGGCATGGCAGATGCCGGTAACGAGCCTTGGTATGTGGTTGATAAAGACGTGGAGAAGAACCATTTGATTGTAGCTCAAGGAAGTCAGCATCCTCGGCTATTCTCCAAAGGTTTAGTTGCAGGCCAGATTCATTGGGTTGACCGCGTTGACCTCAAGCAGCCGCTAAAGTGCATGGTGAAAACACGTTATCGCCAAGAGGACATTCCCTGCACAGTGTCGCCCCAAGCCGACGGCCGACTGGAGGTGCTCTTTGACTCACCTGTTCCAGCCGTGACGCCCGGACAATCAGCCGTGTTCTATCTTGGTGAAGTGTGCCTAGGCGGCGCCATCATCGAACAACGTATCACAGACTTTGAGGTGGCCTTATGACACCATGGCAAGAGCGAGTGCTCGCCTTTTCCGGAACCTGCCTCGCCGCCGTCTGTGTGCAACAGTTAGCTCGTCGCGGCGAGGTTATTGCTCCTGCCACTATCTCCCCTCTGTTAGAGAGCACGTTACGACTCAACGCCGAGTCAACCGCTGACATTTATGGTGACTTGGAAGCTATGAAACCAGGTTTACAAATACTTATAGGGCAGTTGGAAGGCACTGCCGATAAGGACGTTGAACAAACTCAATACGTTGTGCGCATGCTGCAACTTGAACGCTTGTTGATGAAGCGCCCCGCCGCGCTCGATAAGCTCCGAGCAGGGCTCGAGCAGATTGTTCGGCAGCGGGATGAATTCAATTTTGACCCTTACCGTATCCGGCAAAATCTCGGTGAACTTTATAGCGATGTGATTAGTCCGCTCGGACCACGAATCCAAGTACATGGCAAGCCCGATCTACTTCAGCAACCGGTCATTCAGCATCAAGTCAGAGCCGTCTTACTCGCAGGTATTCGCAGCGCCGTTTTGTGGCGCCAGTTGGGTGGCAAGCGCCGACAAATTATATTTAATCGCAGCAAAATGGTTAATGCTGCGAAACAGCTTATGCAAACTTCAATTTAACTTACGACCTACTGTACACGGAGCTTCTCATGGAACTTTCTTCACTCAGCGCTATTTGCCCAGTTGATGGTCGTTATGGCGATAAAACTAAGTCACTACGTCCACATGTGAGTGAGTTTGGCTTAATTCATCAGCGCGTAACGGTCGAAGTACGTTGGTTGCAGAAATTAGCGAGCATCCCTGCTATCAAGGAAGTTCCTGCTCTCTCCTCGGAAGCGAATGCTTTTTTGCAACAAATCATCGTTGATTTCAGTGAGGCCGATGCAGAGCGGGTCAAAGAAATTGAACGCACCACCAATCACGATGTGAAGGCCGTTGAGTACTTCCTCAAAGAAAAGGTCGAAACCCAAAGTGAACTGGCCAAGGTTAGTGAGTTTATTCACTTCGCCTGTACCTCTGAGGACATTAACAATCTATCACATGCATTGATGCTGACTACGGCGCGCGATGAAGTCGTTGTCCCTGCAGTTACCAATATTCTGAAGCAATTAGTGACCTTTAGCCAAGAGTTCGCGGTTATCCCGATGATGGCGCGTACGCATGGACAACCGGCGACACCGACTACCTTGGGGAAAGAGTTCGCGAATGTAGCGATTCGACTTGATCGACAACTCTCACAAGTAAAGTCAGTTGCCTTTCTTGGTAAAATCAATGGCGCAGTGGGTAACTATAATGCGCATTTAGCGGCTTATCCTGAAGTTGACTGGCATCAAGTAGCGCAGGAGTTTGTGGAGTCACTTGGCTTAACTTGGAACGCATTTACCACTCAGATTGAGCCACATGATTATATTGCCGAATGGTTTGATGCAGTATGTCGTTTGAATACTATTCTAATCGATCTTGACCGCGACCTTTGGGGTTACATTGCACTCAATCATTTCAAACAGAAAACCGTTGAGGGCGAAGTCGGCTCTTCGACCATGCCCCATAAAGTAAACCCTATCGACTTCGAAAACTCTGAAGGCAACCTTGGTCTGGCGAATGCCGTGTTAGGCCACCTGTCTGCAAAGCTCCCTGTTTCACGCTGGCAGCGCGACCTAACCGACTCCACCGTGTTACGTAACCTCGGTGTAGGCCTTGGCTATAGTTTAATCGGCTGGCAAGCGACGGCTAAAGGACTCAGTAAACTTGAGGTGAACGAGCTTAGCTTGAATACCGAACTTGACCAAAACTGGGAACTGCTGGCTGAACCGGTGCAAACGGTGATGCGTCGCTACGGAATTGAGAAACCATACGAGAAGTTAAAGGAACTAACCCGGGGCAAGCGCCTGTCGCAAGACGATATGCGTGCATTCATTGATGGCTTAGATCTTCCCGCTGAAGCAAAAGAAGAACTTAAGAAGCTGACGCCAGCACGTTATATTGGTGATGCTGTGCGCCTAACGAATGAGCTTACGAAACATCTCCATAACCTTTGAGATCACACCATGAATCAACTCACGAACTTCGACGCTAAGGCGTTCATTGAGGACACTTGGCAACAACGCCCTGCCGTCTTTCGTCAGGTGTTCCCGAAGTTCGTGGACCCCATCAGCCCGGATGAACTTGCCGGTATCGCGATGGAAGATGGTGTTGACTCTCGGATCGTGTCTTGTAACCGCGGACGATGGCAAGTGCAGCACGGTCCGTTTCAAAGCTTTGAGCATTTGAATGAAAGTCATTGGAGTTTATTGGTACAAGCGGTCAACGAGCATTTTCCGCCTGCTCGAGCCTTGTTACAGCAGTTCTTCTTTCTTCCTGCTTGGCGTATCGACGACTTGATGGTGAGCTATTCGGTTCCGAAGGGAGGCGTTGGAGCTCATCTTGATCAATATGATGTCTTTATTATTCAGGGACAAGGACAGCGCCGCTGGCAAGTGGGTTTACCCGGTGAATTTGAAACCTATCTCCCCCATCCAGAACTCAAGCAGATTCGTGGGTTTTCAGCAGTTATTGATGAAGTACTCGAGCCGGGTGACATGCTGTACATTCCAGCAAATCATCCTCATGCAGGCGAGAGTTTAACCGCGTCACTCAACTACTCCGTCGGCTTCCGCGCGCCGAGTCAGAGTGAGTTGCTATCGAGTCTTGCGGATCTTGCGATTGATCAGAACTTGCTTGGTCAGCGATATCGAGACAGTGCGGCGTCTTTGCAATCGCAGGCGAAGGTTGCGCCTTGGCATTTAACAGATACGTCTATCGATGGATTTCGAAAGCTTCTTCAGGACGCGCTCGCTGACCCAACAATCATACGTCGCCTTTGTGCGACGAGTTTGTCTCAAAACCCTCGGCCACCACTGCAGTTCTGGCCCAATAAGCCATTTACTGAAGCGTCTTTGACCTTGTGGCTGAACCAAGTCACAGAGCTTGTGACGGTGCCAGGATTGAGGTTACTCACCGTCGACGAGCCACACGGTGTTATTGCGTATGTTCAAGGGCAACGCTTTGAGACCGATACCGACACACTCACATTGATTGACCATTTAATTCGTCAATCAGAGAATGTGTCGGCACAAGTCGTTGGCTCACTCAGTCAAAGCTCTGAAGCTGCGCGCACGCTAACACTCTGGCTCGTCAACGAAGGGTTTCTGGTCGAAAACGAAGAGTCCATCGAAGCAGAAGACTAAGCTTGCTCAGTCCAGATATCTTCTTGCTCAACTAAAGGCATTAAACCTTCGGCAGAACGCACCAAGATACGAGCAAAGTCTTGTTGAGTGGCGTCTGCCGGCGGCTCAGCGGTTTCAATCTGAAATGCTCGCATTTGCCAGCGCATGCAGAAGTACTTCAGTGCTTCCCGTGCATTGCTAGCTGCAGTTGCTTCGATATGGTCAGACGGAACACTACCCGAAATTGCCCAAACTTTCTCAGTAGTACCTTGCACAGAAAATTTCCAGAGCGCGACGACTGGAGCGAGATATCTACTTTCTTTAGTGAGCACACGCTCCGTAAGAATACCGCGCTCAGAGAGGTAAGCATTGGCAGCTTGGAATTGTTCACGAACCCATTCCGCACGTTGCTCTTCTGTCAGTGGTTGTTCATTGTCCATGATTGTCTACTTCTATAATTATTGTAAAAAATAGAGTTTATCATCGCCCGCGGATTCAGGGAATCCGTTGTAACGTCACGCTGCAAATTCGATTTAGGTTGGAATCAGCGAGTTATCCATCACTGTAAACTAGAGTTGCTGACTTGGCAGGTACGATCAGCGAATTTTTATCTACCTCTCACTGGTACTTATGTACGCAAAGTGGTAGTTTACGCAGCGTTTTTAGGACAACTAAAAGGGTTAATTTCATGTCCCTGTTCGAACACAAAGAGTTTGATAATCACGAAGAAGTCGTATTCTGTCACGATCAAGCGAGTGGTCTGAAAGCCATTATTGCCGTACATGACACGACTATGGGTCCCTCTCTGGGCGGCACACGTATGTGGAACTACGCGAGCTCTTCAGAAGCGTTGACCGACGTCTTACGCCTCTCGCGCGGTATGACCTATAAGAGCGCACTCGCAGGCTTGCCTTTGGGTGGCGGAAAAGCGGTCATCATTGGTGATGCGAAAACCCAAAAGAGTGACGCATTATTTAAAGCTTATGGCCGCTTTGTAGACTCACTTGGTGGTAAATATATTACCGCTGAAGACGTGAACATTCGAACTTCCGACATTGAAATCGTTGCCAGTCAGACTCGCTTTGTCGCCGGTACTGAAGGCAAAGCTGGCGACCCTTCGCCACACACCGCCCTCGGCACTTATCTAGGCGTTAAAGCCGCAGCAAAGCATGCCTTTGGTTCCGAAGAGCTGAAAGGTCTAAAAGTAGCGGTTCAAGGCCTCGGCGCTGTCGGTTACGATTTCGCTGAATATCTCGCCAAAGACGGTGCTGAGTTATTCGTCTGTGACGTCAACCAAGATAGCGTTGATCGTGCGGTTAGCAAACTTGGTGCGACTGCCGTTAGCATCGACGAGATCTGCGACGTTGATTGCGATATTTATGCACCTTGTGCATTGGGTGCGACGGTAAATGACGATACTTTAAAACGCATCAAAGCCAAAGTCATTGCAGGAAGTGCTAACAACCAGTTAGCTACCCCTCAGCATGACCGCATTTTAAAAGACATGGGCATTCTTTATGCACCAGACTATGTCATTAATGCTGGCGGCGTAATTCATGTCTGTTCTGAGGCCGCGAGCTTCAGCAGAGAAGAGACTGCAGCCCGTGTACGTGGAATTTATAATACACTGGATCGTATCTTCTCTCGTGCAACGGCGGAAGATCGCCCAACAGGTGAAATTGCGGACGAGATGGCACGTGAAATTCTAGCAGCCAAGGCTGCAGAAAAGCGCGTATAAGTCGAACCATATAAATCAAAAAGCCAGTTCACTGAACTGGCTTTTTTGTTTCTAAAATTGAAAACTTCATTCAGTCTGACGATAGCGCGCTGCCAGAATTTCAAGTGGGTGAACAACCTGAACCTGACTATAGCGTTTCACTTGGCAGCGACATGAAAAACCTGTTGCAAGTACCCTACTTCCTTGTGTTTTTACCTCAGCTTCCCAGTTCAGTCCATATATGCGACGACTTGTTGCTTGTTGATCCGCTTCATGACCAAAGCTTCCAGCCATTCCACAACACCCCGTTGCAACAGATTGCGCCACTAATCCAGCCTTCTTGAAAACCGTCTGCCATTCTGCTTTGCTGCTCGGTAGTGCTGTTTGCTCGGTACAATGGCTCAGGATTCGATAGCTTGAGGAATCATCCTCATTCTCACCTGACAACTCTGGCAGATGCTCAAGTAGCCATTCATGAGGTAATTTCACGTTAAGATCCTTGGCACGATCGCCAAGAACTTCGATGTACTCGTCACGAAAACATAGCGTCGTCGCGGCATCGACTCCAATCAGATGCACCCCCTGATTGCTCAGCGGTCGCAGCTGGCTGACCATGTGTTCTGCCACTTGCTTGAATTCTGGCATAAAGCCTTTTACATGCATTCCTTTGCCATTGACCTGATAAGGCATCACCACACCAACCTTGCCGGCGACATGAATCAGATCAAGCATTGCCTCGATAAGCTCTGGTTCAAAACAATGAGTAAATGCGTCCTGAATGATCACAACATAATCATCAGCAACAAAATTGGGTTCAGCACGTTGCCCTTCAAACTCAGCCCAAGTTGTCATAGGGCGTTCTCTAAGTCGTTGAGTCAGAGACGGAACTGCAAACTCAGGGGTGTCAACATAACCCACCGCAATACGCTGGATAAACCGGCTCATCGGATTGCCGATCAGAATATTCGAAAGCCTTGGATAACGCGCGAGTTTGGGTAGCACGGCTTCTGCATCACGAACCAAATAATCCTTCAATGGCCGCATGTAACGACTGTAATAGTGCGTATAGAACCGACTCCGTTGCTTGGGAATATCTACACTGACAGGACATTGCGTTGTACACGCTTTGCAGGCCAGACAAGAATCCATTGCTGCCCGCACTTCATGGCTAAAATCAGCTTGTTTGCTTATTGAGCGAATAAACCGAGCCGGCAGTGAACTGGGTGTCGGTGCCACCGAAAGATCATGTTTTCTCTCGGCATTTAACCGAAGCCACTCCCGAAGTAGCGATGCTCGGCCTTTAGGTGAGTTGCGTCGATCGCCAGTGCCTCGATATGAGGGACACATGGGGGTGCGCACATCAAAATTAAAACACAGACCATTGCCATTGCAATCCATCGCACCTTGCCAAGTTTCACGAGTGTCTATCGGAATTTGTCGATCAAACCAGCCCCGTTTACGCGCGTCCACCGACACGAGCTCCGCCGCTGAATCAATCGGCGTACAGATCTTACCTGGATTGAGTCGATTGAGTGGATCAAAGACAGTCTTCAGCCTGCGTAACTCGCTGAACAACTGCTCTCCGAAAAACTCTGGTCCATATTCCGAGCGATACCCCTTACCGTGCTCGCCCCACATTAAGCCACCGTACTTGGCGGTTAACTGAACTACTTGATCACTAAGACGTCGGACAGTTTGCTCTTGTACTTCCTCGGTGAGATCGAGCGCAGGCCGCACATGCAGAACTCCTGCGTCCACATGACCAAACATCCCGTAATGCAAGCCTTCTGAATCGAGTAAAGCGCGAAATTCGGCGATGAAATCCGCCAACTTTTCCGGTGGTACGGCGGTATCCTCAACGAAAGCGACAGGTTTTTGTCGGCCTTTCGTAGCACCTAACAACCCCACCGCTTTCTTGCGCATGGCGTAAATACGCTGAATACTGGGGTTATCCCGGCAAATTTGATAGCCAATGACACCAAGACATTGTTGAATATCTTGATCCAGTTGCGCACATAACGCAGCAAGCTTCGAATTGAGCTCATCAGCATCAATGGCAGTAAATTCCACCATATTGATACCGTCCATCCGAAAGCCTTCCACATCCGTGAGCAACTCACGAACTTCGTGCCAGATGATATCTTCTCGAGCAAGGTTCAAAACCTTGCTATCTATAGTTTCCACCGAAGTTGCATTAGCTTTTACAATTGACGGCGCATGTCGTAAAGCCGCTTGAAAATCTTGATACTTAACGTTCACTAAGACTTTCTCGCGTGGAATCGGCGTAATACTGAGTTTTGCCTCAGTAACCAAGGCAAGAGTACCTTCGGCACCTGTTAGTAAACGCGAAATATCGACAGTGTCGGTCTGGGGATTCCAGGCATGCTTTAGGTCGTATCCGGTCAGAAAGCGATTTAAAGGTGGGAATTTTTCTTCAATTGCCTGCCGTTGATTCACACAACTTGCGATAACTTGTTGATAAATTCGCCCTATGACTGAGTCCTCACGAGCTAACTCTTCGGCTTCCGCACGCGTTACAGGCGTTGACTCTAAACAAACACCCGTCGTCAGAAAACTGCGCAATCCAAGCACATGATCACTCGTTTTGCCATATACCAGCGAACCTTGGCCCGATGCATCTGTTGCAATCATGCCACCAATGGTCGCGCGATTACTGGTAGAAGTGTCTGGGGCGAAGAAATAACCGTGAGGTGCTAAAAACTCGTTTAACGCATCTTTCACCAAACCGGCTTCAACCCGAACCCAACCTTCTTTCAGATTGAGTTCCAAAATACGGGTAAGATAACGACTGAGATCGATAACAATCCCAGGCGTAAGTGACTGACCGTTGGTTCCTGTACCGCCGCCGCGCGGCGCAAAGGCGACCTCTTGGAACTCCTCTTTCGCAGCAATACGCATGAGTAAGGCCACATCATTCTGTGCCTTTGGGTAGATGACTGCTTGAGGTAATTGCTGATAAATACTGTTGTCAGTGGCCGCCACTAGCCGGCCACTGTAACTTAAGTCCAGATCACCAATAAAACCGGCTGTGCGAAGCGCACTCACAAAGTGTTGGGTTTTCGAGTGCACGCCAGGCGTAACATCAAGTACCGGTAATACTGTCGACATGCAACTCCCCTACTGCTGACTTAATTCCTTCGCAAGATAAGTCCAAGTTTCAACGACTGTATCTGGATTCAAAGAAACTGAATCGATCCCCTGTTCCACCAACCACTTGGCAAAATCGGGATGATCAGATGGTCCTTGGCCACAAATACCTACGTATTTACCGCGCGCTTTAGCTGTTTTAATAGCCATTTCTAACAAAGCTTTCACCGCTGGATCGCGCTCATCAAACAAATGAGCTATCAACCCTGAGTCACGATCCAAGCCCAATGTGAGCTGAGTGAGATCATTGGAACCGATTGAAAAGCCGTCGAAGATATCGAGGAACTTATCCGCTAAGAGAGCGTTAGAAGGAAGCTCACACATCATGATCACACGCAAACCATGCTCTCCTTGACGTAATCCATGCTTCGCCAATAACTCGATCACTTTACGTCCCTCGTCTAAAGTACGTACGAATGGAATCATGATTTCGACGTTTGTCAGCCCCATGTCATTACGGACGCGCTTGATCGCTTCACACTCGAGTGCAAAACAGGCCTCAAAGTCTTTTGATAAGTAACGCGATGCTCCGCGGAAGCCGAGCATTGGATTCTCTTCCTCCGGCTCGTAGCGACGTCCACCGAGCAAGTTAGCATACTCGTTGGACTTAAAGTCAGACATGCGCACTATGACGCGTTCAGGCGCAAAGGACGCACCAATAGTCGCGATACCTTCCACCAATCGACGAATATAAAATTCTACCGGATCGGGATAGCCGGCGATCTGCTCTTTAATAGCAGCTTGCATCTCTTCAGTTTGGTCGTCGAACTCAAGCAGTGCGCGCGGATGAATGCCGATCATTCGATTGATAATGAACTCCAGTCGCGCAAGCCCGACACCTTCATGAGGTAACGTAGCAAAATCAAAAGCGCGATCAGGGTTACCGACGTTCATCATAATTTTCAACGGCAATGTCGGCATACTACCAATCTCAGAATGGCTCACTTCAAAGTCGAGCAAACCACGGTAGATCACGCCTTCATCACCCTCTGCACATGACACCGTGACATGCTGGCCATCAGCCACAAACTCAGTCGCATCACCGCAACCGACAACGGCTGGAATGCCCAATTCACGCGCAATAATGGCGGCATGGCAGGTACGGCCGCCTCGATTCGTTACTATGGCCGATGCCCGCTTCATGATCGGCTCCCAGTCAGGATCCGTCATATCAGTAACAAGTACGTCGCCGGGCTGTACTTGGTCCATGTCTTCAATTGAATCTAAGACGCGTGCAACACCTCGACCAATCTTTTGTCCGATAGCACGCCCTGTCGCGAGCACATCTGATTTCTCTTTGAGCGCGAAACGTTCAATGCTCTGTCCCGTCTCATTCGACCGCACGGTTTCTGGCCGCGCCTGCACAATGTAGAGCTTGCCATCCAAGCCGTCTTTCGCCCACTCAATATCCATGGGACGACCATAATGTTGCTCTATGATCACCGCTTGCTTGGCAAGCTCATGTAGCTCAGCATCAGTCAACGAGAAACGCTTCTGGCGACCAAGGTCGATATCTTGAATGGTGACCTGCTTGCCGTGCTCCGCGCTATCGGAATACACCATTTCTGTCTTCTTACTGCCCATAGTACGGCGAATCACTGCGGGACGCCCAGCAGCCAAGGTTGGCTTATGAACATAGAATTCGTCAGGGTTTACCGCCCCTTGCACGACCATTTCACCTAGGCCATAAGACGATGTAATAAAGACAACTTGGTCAAACCCTGATTCCGTATCAATTGAGAACATGACGCCCGACGCCGCAAGGTCACTACGCACCATACGTTGGATACCAGCGGACAATGCAACACCACGGTGGTCATATCCCTGATGCACGCGGTAGGAGATAGCGCGATCATTAAATAGTGAGGCAAACACATGCTTGATTGCTTCCATCACTGCATCAATTCCCTTCACATTTAAGAAGGTTTCTTGTTGGCCAGCGAATGACGCATCAGGCATATCTTCGGCTGTCGCAGAGCTACGAACCGCAAAACTAGCTTCTGCATGACCACCACTTAACTGTTCATAGGCTTCACGAATAGCCTGTTCTAAGGCTGGTTGGAATGGTGTATCAATAACCCATTGACGAATCTTCTTACCTGCGACTGCAAGTGCTTTTACGTCGTCGACATCAAGGCCATCAAGGATTTCATAAATCTTGTCATTCACCCCACTTTGCTCAAGAAAGCTGTTGAATGCTTCAGCAGTAGTCGCAAAGCCACCAGGGACGGTCACACCGGCGCCAGCGAGGTTACTGATCATCTCACCTAAAGAAGCATTCTTACCGCCAACTCGGTTGACGTCTCCCATTCCCAAATCTTGGTACCAAAGTACAAACTCTTGCACGGTATTTTCCTTGTTGTCTGAGCATCGCGAAGTGAAGTATGCATTTTACACGCTCGACCCGAACAAGTTAATATCTCCTTTAACATCCTTATAAAACTTGGCTAATATGCGCTCAGCTTTCTATATCTCAGACGGCACCGCCCTGACCTCCGAAACCTTTGGGCATGCGATACTGTCCTTATTCCCAGTCCAGTTTCGGCACCGAACACTTCCCTTTATTGATGATTCAGAAAAAGCGCAACAAGTTGTTGAAGAGATCAATACTGCTTTTCGAGACAGTGGCGAACGCCCGTTGATTTTTCATACCTTCGTTGACAGTGCACTTAAGCAAGTTATAGTGCGCAGCGAAGGCGTATGCTATGACTTTCTCGATCATTACGTGGCTCCTGTACAAGCCGAACTTGGTGTCGCTGCAAAGCCGAAAACAAATCGAACTCATGGCATTCATCAGGACTACAACTTTCGAATTGACGCAGTGAATTACACGCTCGCTAATGACGACGGCGTTACCACACGAAACTACGGAGAGGCAGATATCATTCTTATCGGCGCTTCGCGAACCGGGAAAACCCCAACCTGTCTTTATCTCGCACTCCAATATGGCATCAAAGCAGCGAACTACCCATTAACCGAGGAGGATATGGCAGATCTACAACTGCCATATGACTTAAAGATGCATCGGCATAAACTGTTTGGACTAACAATTGATCCCGACCGCTTACAGCAAATTCGTGACGCACGTCGCTCAAACAGCCGTTATGCATCGATGGAACAATGCCAGTTTGAAATTGATCAAATTGAAGGACTCTATCGACGTGAGGCGATTCCCTATGTGAACTCAACGCACGCTTCAGTCGAAGAAATTGCTGCGAAAATCATGACCACGGCGCGTCTTGAGCGCCATCGATATTGATTAGCTGACTGGTAAGTGTAAACATAAAAAAAGCGACGCACGTTGATTAACGGCGTCGCTTTCTTATTTGAGGCATCAAAACTTATCGCTTTGCGTTTGTGCTCTCAAAGATTTTATCTGCAGAAGCAGCCACAAAACCCGTGTACAAGCCACCATGGGGTAATGGATAGCGCCGCGCAAACTCATAGAAGCAACTCGGAATAACCGCTGTGCGATCCTGAAATACCACTTCAATCTGATCAGCCATGGTAGAAGATTGCTCTAAAAATACCGTTGGTGAGCCTTTGATTTCACCACCCGATGTATTCAGTGTGAAGCCCGCGTCTTTTAGCTGTTGATTTACCGCTTGCAAGGTATCGTAATCATGTAACGCATTGACACTCACAGTGAAGTGATTTGCACAGAAACCGAAGGCGCCAACCCAAGCAGCATACTCACTTTCCGCAAGCAGCTTTTCATAGCGGCTATAGTCTAGCTCCCAGTGGGTTCCCGAATACAAGAACTCTGGCGATTGCAAGGCGTTTACAGGAATTTGCCCAACGATATCCTTTACGAACTCTTGAAGTTCCTCAGAGAATTCTTCAACCAAGAGTTCACTGAGGAAGATTTTTGGCAATTCTGGATTGCTATGCTCATAGTGCTTGGCTCGGAGCTTCTTTTGCTCGAAGAAATAATCACCATTCTCAAAGTAACCCATCGCCTCAAAGTGTCTCGCTAACACCTCTAGCCGAACAGGGTCTAGGTTGAAAGTGCGAAATGCCACATGATCATTGATGATCTCGCCACCTTGGCCGAGCACCGCGTGTACCTTGGCAGCCGAGGGCGTACGTTGAATATAGTCTTGCCATAAATTTGCGAAAAACTGCTCAGCGGTCATCGACATGTGGTTACTCCTTACAACAAAGAAGCGCGCCCTATTGGGCGCGCCAGTCATCTAATTCAGGCTGTCTATTTTACTCGACAGTTAAGCGTTTGTCTTGCCCTGTCGCGCTTTAGCGAGCGAATCAGAAACTAAGAACGCGAGTTCCAGTACTTGGTCTGCGTTCAAACGCGGGTCGCACTGCGTTTTGTAACGTTGCTCAAGGTCTGATTCAGAAATAGCGTATGCACCACCAGTGCATTCCGTCACATCTTCACCTGTCATTTCTAGGTGAATACCGCCAGCATAAGAGCCTTCGGCTTGATGAATCGCAAAGAACTGTTCAAGCTCACGTACAATAGAAGAGAAATCTCTCGTTTTAAATCCATTGTCCGTTTTTACAGTATTGCCATGCATCGGATCGCTGGACCATACCACATTTCGCCCCTCTTCTTGAACTCGGCGAATCAACTTTGGTAAACGTTCAGCAAGGTTGTCTGCTCCCATCCGCGTGATAAAGGTTAAGCGCCCTGCTTTATTTTTTGGATTCAAAGCATCAATCAGCGCAATCACATCATCTGGCTGTGTATTCGGCCCAATCTTAACGCCCACAGGATTATTAATACCGCGGAAAAACTCCATATGAGCATGGTCTAATTGTCTCGTGCGCTCCCCCATCCACACCATATGCGCTGAACAGTTGTATGGCATACCAGTAAGACTATCTGTGCGGGTCAGTGCCTCTTCATAGGGTAGTAACAAGGCTTCATGTGACGTAAACAATTCAGTTTCATGAATAGTCGGGTGAGTTTCTGCTGTAATACCAAGCACTTCCATAAAGTGCAGTGCATCCTCAATTTTCCCCGCCAACTCCTGGTATTTCTCTTTTAGTGGATTGGCAGCAATAAAACTCATATTCCATTTATGTACTTTATGAAGGTCAGCAAAACCACCCTGCGCGAAGGCACGCAATAAGTTTAGGCTGGCCGCAGAGTGGTGATATGCCGTTAACATGCGCTGTGGATCGGGAACTCGCGCTTCAGGTGTAAATGCAGCACCATTAATAATATCGCCGCGATAAGAAGGTAAAGTAACGCCGTTGACGGTTTCCATACCACTGGAGCGAGGCTTCGCATATTGACCGGCCATGCGAGCTACTTTTGTTACTGGGCAAGAACCAGCGAACGTCAACACAATCGCCATCTGCAAAATAACTTTAAAAGTATCGCGTATTTTAGGGGCAGTGAAATCGCTGAAGGATTCGGCGCAATCGCCACCTTGCAATAGGAATCCCTTACCATGACACACCTCGCCCAGATGCTGTTCGAGCCGGCGGATCTCTTCTGCAAATACCAACGGAGGAAAGGTCTTTAACTGACTTTCAATACTTTTTAATTGGGCTAGATCGGCGTATTCCGGTTGTTGCTGAATCGGAAACTGTCTCCAGCTACTCGCACTCCACTCTGTCATGGTCACCTTCAATTGACTGCTACTTTCCAAATGAAACACCGGTAGAACCGATGACGAAACTTAAGCTACTAAATTACTAAATGGGCCGAGCTGGCGCAACGAAAAGTCGCGCCTACTTTGGCCTAGGAACTGACTTAATAGCGCCTAAGGTCCCATATTGGATACCGCCGAGTCGCGCTAATGGATCGATACGCACTGCATCTATGTTATAACGTGCCGATATAGCTCCGTCGGCTCTGGTTTGTTGGACAAGCTCAACAACATCATCTGCTAAAAAGACACGCTCAATTTCCACGAACACGAGCAGCTGGGGTGCACCCTGCACTTGCTGCGTACTGTGTAAACGACACCCGAACGCCACGGCCACGTCGCGAATTCGAGGTAGAGGAAAGTACTCAAACTCAACCAGGTCTAGATTCAGATTTGCCAGTTCTGATTCCGAGGCCGGTAAGGTCCGTGATGATTCGGTCACAGCCTCTGCATGCCTACTGCTTGGAATATGAATCACACAATAAGGATTCACTAGCAAATTAGCGCGGGTATCCTTAGCTTCCCCCGGCGACTTTTCGCCGACTGAAAACATCAGTAACGGAGGTTCACTCGATACCGCAGTAAAATAAGAGAAGGGTGCAAGATTATGATGACCATCCGTATGCTCGGTGAGTACCCAAGCGATTGGCCGCGGTAATACCGTTTGCGTCATTAAGTGGTAGATAGCGCTCGCGTTGTGAGAACTTAGGTCCAGATTCATCAGAAGCGACCTTGTTGCAATGCTGCGATACGCTTGTCTAGCGGCGGATGCGTCAGCAACAGTTCACTTGCAGGCTTTTTACCACCTTTAATGCCGAAAGCTGCGAGCGAACCGTCGAGTTGTGATTCGCGCCCTTGCTTTAATCGGTTCAACGCTGCGATCATTTTCGGAGCCCCAACTAATCGTGCTGCCCCTGCGTCTGCTCGATACTCGCGCTGACGAGAGAAATACATCACAACAATGCTGGCTAAAAAGCCAAACAGGATCTCGAATAAGATGACGAGTCCATAATAGGCAAAACCACCGCGGCCGCCTCTCTGGCGATTGCCGCTTAACGCGTTGTTCACCACGCCAGCCAAGAGTCGCGCTAAGAAGATCACGAAGGTATTTACCACACCTTGAATCAAAGTCATGGTGACCATATCGCCGTTTGCCACGTGACTTACTTCATGCGCAAGAACTGCCTCTACTTCGTCTTTATTCATTGACTGAAGCAGCCCAGTGGAGACTGCTACTAAGGAATTATTGCGACTGGGACCCGTAGCAAATGCATTCGGCTCCGGCGAATTATAGATCGCGACCTCCGGCATCTTAATGCCGGCTCGTCGTGCCTGACCTTCAACAGTCGACATTAACCAGCGTTCAGTGTCATTACGCGGTTGAGTAATGACTTGAGCACCCGTAGAGCGCTTTGCCATCCATTTCGAAATTGACAAGGAAATGAATGCGCCACCAAAACCGAACATAGCAGCAAACAATAATAGTGTTTGCGTGTTATCCAGCTGCACACCAAACACTGTCATGAGAATATTTAGAACAATACTGAACACAACCAAAATGGCTAGGTTGGTAGCCAGTAATAACGCAATACGTTTCATCTCTACATCTCTCAGTTAAAGACCCGAACTCCCTCTTTATATGGGGATTATGCCAATTCAGTTCAAGCACATGGCCTTTGATTCATCGATACGCACAGGTTAAGCTAATCGCCACGGCACTTTGTGGCAGTTTTAGTACGCTAACGCAGCACGAATGCCGCACTATTTTGTCGACAATAGCTTCATCAATACGATTGATTCACAAAGTAATGGAATATACTAAGGAGAACGGTCCGCCATGCGAAACTTATTAATGATGAGCAGCTCTCGTGCCGCCAACCCTGATTATCTTGCGCATGGTCGCCAGTGGCTCGCAAATCATTTTGCTGGACGAGACGTTGTTTTTATTCCTTATGCTGGCGTGACCCTAGATGCTGATGAATACACCGCCCGCGTCGCGGGTGCTTTGGCGAGCGCAGGCGTAAAAGTGTTTGGTATCCATGAATTTAGCAGTCCTCAGGCAGCGATTGAGCAAGCACAAGCCATCGCCGTAGGCGGTGGCAACACCTTCATGCTGCTTCACAAACTCTATGAGTTCGGTTTGCTGGACCCATTGCGCCAACGCATCTTAGCTGGGTTGCCCTATGCAGGCTGGAGTGCAGGATCAAATATTCTTGGCACGAGCATTCGCACTACTAACGACATGCCGATAGTACAACCTCGGTCCTTCAACGCGCTCAATGTCGTTCCTTTTCAATTAAATCCGCATTTTACAGATGCTATACCACCGGGCCATATGGGTGAAACCCGTAGCCAACGCATTGAAGAGTTCATGTGTGTTGACAGCCATACACCCGTATTAGCTATTCCGGAAGGCACCGCATTACGTGTAACAGGGAAACATATGGCACTGCTCGGGGACCAAGATGGCGTGATATTCCATGGTGGGAAACGACTTCCACTAAAGGCCGGGAAAGACTGCTCTCAATGGCTGTAATTCGCTTAGCCCAAACGCCCTAGAAGGCCAATGGGCCAAACCCTGTATCTCGCAGCCACCGTTCTTCGTCATGAGGTTGCGCAAAGAATGGTACTTCAGCAATTAATGGCGCAGCCAGTTGCGCCTTCAAATACTCTAAATTCTCTTGATATCGACTCATAGGCTCCGGTTGGCATTGATTAGCAACCCAACCTACAACTTGAACCTTAGCGCGCTTTAACTCTCGATAGGTCAATAACGCATGGTTTAAACAACCTAACCGCATGCCAACAACAAGTAAGACAGGAAAACTTTCTTGTACTACCCAATCTGACATCCACTCTCTGTCATTCAATGGAAGACACCATCCTCCTGCACCTTCAATCAAACAATAGTCGGCGCTTTTCGGATAGTTAGCCCACAGTTCACTGAGTTGCTGAATTGATAATTTTATTCGAGCTTCTGCTGCTGCAATATGCGGAGCAATAGGTGGTTGCAAGGCAATGGGGTTAACCTGTTCGTAATCCATTGCAAGATTACTTGCTTTCATTAACGCTAATGCATCTTCATTTTGCAGTCGGCCTTCGATTAGCTCACACCCCGCTGCCACTGGCTTAAAGCCAGTCACGCTTGCCCGAGACGCCAAGGATTGCATCAATAAGGTAGACACCTTTGTTTTTCCCACTTCAGTATCTGTACCTGTTACAAAAAAGCACTTTGACATGACTTAATATCACTCACGTTTGCAAGCGGATAAAACGAGGACGTTATATTTCAAAGGCATACCAGAGGGTTGCTGATACCTTTCATATGCTTTACACAAGCTCTGAAGCCATTGTTTTCCGCGCATCCCTACCTCAACATTGCGCTCAGTCGAAACACTAGCGCCCACGTCTTTCATACTGTGTAACGCAGCCTGTGCCGATCCGTGCCAAGTCGTCACCTCATATACCGCGACGGTTTCAACACGGAAGCCCGCCTCTACTAGCGCATGCTGCCAAATATCCTTAGTAGGATATTGGTTTACCGCGCTGAGTAAGCCCTGTTCGTATAATTCATTCAATGGCCATAGACTGCCCTCAACGAGCGTCGATAACCAAAGCCTTCCCGAAGGTAACAATATCCGATTGAGTTCGTCAGCGACAACTTGAGGAGAAATACACCACTGCAATGCCAGATTAGAGAAGACACTACTGCAACAACGTTGCGCGAGGGGCAAGGCCTCTGCGTCCCCAACAAGCCAGTCGAGATCGGGCATTCGCGAAGCCGCAACCTGAATCATGTTAGGTGCGATATCAATACCGGTGTAGCGCACGGAGTGAGGCGCAAGCCGCGGCGCATGCACTCCAGGCCCACAGCCTAGGTCAACAATATGATGACCCAGTTTGTGAGTCTGGAGCTCTTGAAATAGCAGCTGAGCGGCTTGTTGCTGCAAACTTTGATGCCGCGATTCAGTCACATAGCAGCGACTCTGATAGGCTTCAGCTGCCTTATCAAAAGCGACTTTGACACGCTCTTTATGCTGCACAACACACCTCCGCCAACTCTGGATCCTGCTGCAATACTTCCTGCAGCGCACTGAAGAGATGATCTATCGCTGCGTGATCGTGATGTAGTGTCACCGTAAAACGGAGCCTTGCAGTTCCCGGTGGCACTGTCGGTGGACGAATGGCGACACACACAATGCCTTTCTGGCGCAGTGCTTCACTTAACCGCATTGCTAACCCACTATCGCCAACAAGTAGTGGCTGAATCGGTGTTTGTGACGGGGCGAGTCTAAGCCCGAGTGACTCAGCACCTTGGCGAAAATAGTCTACGTACTCGCGTAACATCGTTCGACGTTCTGGCTCCTTTACAATAACCTGCAACGCTCGATGAATGGCAGCCGCCTGCGCCGGACCGAAGGCCGTACTATAAATGTAGTGGCGACATTGCTGCTGCAAGTAATCGATCCAATCCTGATCACCGGCAACATACGCACCACCATTGCCAAGCGCCTTGCCAAAAGTGCCGGTCTGGAGCTTAATTTGATTGGAAGGCGTAACGACCTCGGTCACTCCTAGGCCATGCGCATGGTCAAGAAAGATATGCGTGGCGCCAGTCCTTACAGTATCCATTTTGTCGCACAATGCATGAAGGCCAGTGCCGTCCCATTGGTCGCCGTCCATGCTAAACACGCTTTCAGTCACTACAACGACATCTTGATTATCGGGAAGCCCTATAAGCTGATCTGTAAGGTGGTCTAGGTCATTATGCCGATAACGCAATGGCTTATCGCCAGCACCTTCGTATAGTGACGCGTGACAGAGCTTGTCCAGAATTGGCGTATACCCGATCCGCCGTAAAACATTCAATGCCCCACTATTCGCTGCATAACCACTGGAGAACAAAAGCACGGCCTCAACTCCGAGATAGTCAGCGAGCGCCTCCTCAAGCACTTGATGCGCATGATGATAACCGGCAGTTAACGGGCTGCCTGTTGAACCCGCCCCATAACGCTGGAGGGCTTCGCGAAATGCAGCAATAACCGCCTCATCAGTGCTCAGCGCCAGATAGTCATTCGAGGAGAAATTAGCGCGCATAGGTGTGCCACTGATACGTCGAGCACGCAGCAGCCCCTGCTTCTCACGCAAAGCTAATTCATTACGAATAAAGGTATCTGGCGTCATTAAGCTTGAATTCGCTGCGAACGCTCAGTCGCGTCATGAGCCGTTGCATCATAAAACAGAGGTTCAGGCTCATGCGCGGCAATCGCCCGATCTAACTCAGCAAGCTCCTGTGCTTCAGGAGTTTCTGTCACTTCGCGACGCTCTGGTGAAATACCAAGTCGGGCAAAGAGTTTCATATCCGCATCAGCCACAGGATTCGCAGTCGTCAGAAGTTTCTCGCCGTAGAAAATTGAGTTGGCTCCGGCAAAGAAGCACAACGCCTGAAGCTCATCGCTCATGGTTTCTCGTCCGGCGGACAAGCGCACATGTGAGCCAGGCATAATAATTCGAGCAACCGCAATTGTGCGGACAAACTCAAATGGATCGAGATCTTCTAAGTCAGCCATCGGAGTACCGCTGACTTTGACCAACATGTTGATAGGCACACTCTCGGGCGGTTGCTCTAAGTTTGCGAGCTGATGCAAAAGGCCAGCACGGTCAGTGACGCCCTCGCCCATACCGACAATGCCGCCTGAACAGATCTTCATGCCGCTATCACGGACATTCTGCAATGTATCTAAGCGCTGCTGATAGGTGCGAGTTGTAATAATGTCGCCATAGAACTCGGGCGAAGTATCAAGGTTATGGTTGTAGTAATCCAAACCGGCCTCACTGAGAACTTTAGCTTGTTCTTCCGACAGCATGCCTAAGGTCATGCAAGTTTCAAGACCGAGATCGCGCACTCCACGAATCATGGCAACTAGCTTTGGAATATCACGCTCCTTAGGGTTTCGCCATGCTGCTCCCATACAGAAACGGGATGCGCCTGTGGTTTGCGCTCGTTTCGCTTGCTCGAGAACCTGCTCGACCTCCATCAACTGCTCTTTCTCAAGCCCGGTATCATATCGCGCACTCTGCGGACAGTATTTGCAGTCTTCGGGACATGCCCCCGTTTTAATCGACAATAACGTCGACACTTGTACTTCATTCGGCGAAAAGTGCTCGCGATGCGTCGAATGTGCGCGAAACAAGAGGTCATTAAAGGGCAGTGCAAACAATGCTTCAATGGCCTGCTTAGACCAACGTTCAGATGATGTAGTCATGGAGGTTCCCATTTGGAATCGACAATTCATGATGTAAAAACTCGACCAGAATAAACGCGCCAGATAAACTGTCAACACAATCAATCTAAAAATATTTACGAATGATTAAATTTCAATCAATTGAACATGATCTGGCATTCGACCGCGAACACATTTGGCATCCTTATACATCACTGACAAACCCCCTACCCACTTACCCTGTCGTGCGGGCAGAGGGTTGTGAACTGGTCTTAGAGACTGGCGAGCACTTAATCGATGGTATGGCCAGTTGGTGGTCTGCTATTCATGGCTACAATCATCCAAAGCTCAATGCCGCCGCACATAGTCAAATTGAGCAAATGAGCCATGTCATGTTTGGTGGAATCACACATCCACCAGCGGTGGCTGTTGCACGTCAGCTGCTTGCAATGACGCCAGCGCCACTTGATGCTGTATTCCTCGCTGACTCAGGCTCGATCGCCGTCGAAGTAGCGATAAAAATGGCGTTGCAGTTTCAAGTAAGTCGTGGACAAGCTCAACGTTCGAAGTTAATCACCATTCGCCAGGGCTACCATGGCGATACCTTTGCTGCGATGTCAGTCTGCGATCCCGTTAATGGTATGCATGAACTCTTTCGCTCCGTATTGCCTGAACATTTGTTCGCTCCTGCACCTATGACCCGCCCAGACGAGCCTTGGGATCCTTCGGATACCCTTGCCCTAGAGGCTTTATTTGCGGAGCATCACCAGTCTATTGCCGCAATTATTCTCGAACCCATCGTGCAAGGTGCCGGCGGAATGCGGTTTTACCATCCGAACTATCTGAAAACAGTTCGTCAACTTGCCGACACTTATGATGTTTTGCTTATCGCCGATGAAATAGCGACTGGCTTTGGTCGCACCGGAAAACTCTTTGCTTGCGAACACGCGGCAATCACTCCAGATATCTTGTGCCTTGGTAAAGCATTAACGGGTGGATACATGACTTTGGCAGCAACGCTCACTACTCGTCGAGTAGCAGAGACCATTGGAGCAGGTCCGGGAGGAGGTAGCTTAATGCACGGCCCTACCTTTATGGGGAACCCATTAGCCTGCGCTGTCGCCAACGCCAGCTTAACGTTAGTGCAAGAAAACCATTGGCAAATTCAGGTCCCACAATTGAATCAATGGCTTCGTGACGGATTAGCAGACGCGAAACACATGCCTAATGTCGAAGATTGTCGGATCTTGGGCGCTATTGCAGTCATTGAAATGACACGGCCTTGGAATGTTGCAGCGGTACAAGCCGAATTAGTGCGACTTGGGGTCTGGATTCGTCCATTTGGTAAGCTTTTATATGTGATGCCACCCTACGTCATGACAGCCGACCAAGTGGCACACCTAACGCGCGCCATGCTAACGGTCTGCAAAAGCTCAGAGAAATACCTTCAAGGCGTCTAAATCCGCTATTTTTCCTTGAGTCTGGCAGCAGTCAAGGTAACATAGCGGCTTGTTCAATTATGTGAGTTGGAGAGCATTCATGACCTTTGCAGTCGTCAAAGATATCTTGGCTGGAAAATTTGCCGTTGGCGACACCCTTGTGGTGCGCGGTTGGGTTCGCACCCGTCGTGATTCAAAAGCCGGCATTTCCTTTATAAATGTGCATGATGGCTCGTGCTTTGACGCAGTTCAGGTGGTTGCTCCTAATACCTTGCCTAATTATGAAGCTGAAATTCAGAAGCTGACCACGGGTTGCTCTGTAGCGGTGACTGGTTCAGTCGTCGCTTCAGCGGGCCAAGGTCAAGATTTCGAATTACAAGTAAGCCATCTCGAAGTTTTGGGCTGGGTTGAAGACCCAGACACTTATCCGATGGCGCCCAAGCGTCATAGCATGGAATACCTTCGTGAATTCGCCCACTTACGCCCTCGCACCAATGTTGCGGGTGCAGTGACTCGCGTTCGGCATTGTTTAGCGCAAGCAGTCCATCGTTTCTTCCACGAGCGCGGCTTCTACTGGATTAGCACGCCGATCATCACAACGAGTGATGCTGAAGGTGCTGGCGAACTATTTCGGGTGTCTACCCTCGATTTAATGAACCTGCCAAAGAACCAAGACGGCAGCGTGAACTTTAAAGAAGATTTTTTCGGCAAAGAGGCCTTTCTTACTGTGTCAGGCCAGTTGAACGTCGAAACCTACGCCTGTGCCCTATCAAACGTGTATACCTTCGGTCCGACCTTCAGAGCTGAGAACTCAAACACCAGCCGCCATTTAGCTGAGTTTTGGATGATTGAACCTGAAGTTGCGTTCGCTGACCTCGATGACGTCGCCAAACTCGCAGAAGATATGCTGAAATATGTGTTCAAAGCAGTCCTCGAAGAGCGAGCGGACGATATGTCGTTTTTCGCGGAGCGCATCCATAAGGACGCTATCACGCGACTTCAGCAAGTTGTCGAGAATGACTTCGTGCATATGGACTACACCGATGCAGTTGAGATATTGAAGAATTGCGACAAGACCTTCGAGTACCCAGTTGAATGGGGAACGGATCTGCAATCAGAACATGAGCGTTATCTTGCAGAAGAGCATGTGGGCGCCCCAATTATCTTGAAGAACTACCCCCGTGACATTAAGGCGTTTTACATGCGCCAGAATAGTGATGGCAAGACCGTTGCAGCGATGGATGTACTTACTCCTGGGATCGGCGAAATTATCGGAGGTAGCGCCCGTGAAGAGCGCCTCGACTTGCTTGATCGCCGACTAGCAGAAATGAACTTGCCGAAAGAAGAGTACTCTTGGTATCGCGACTTACGCCGCTATGGCACTGTGCCGCATGCCGGGTTTGGACTGGGTTTCGAGCGCTTAGTGGCTTACGTAACAGGTATGCAAAACATTCGTGACGTGATTCCCTTTCCACGTAGCCCGAACAACGCAGATTTCTAATCCAATATCCGCGTTACACCGAAAAACGCCAGCATTCGCTGGCGTTTTTACTTTCAAAGGTAGCTTTTTTGCTCACTTAAGACTGCACGGTTCAGGCCTGAATCTGTCTAAAAATATCGGCATCTTTGGCAGGCTTTATGGGCACGTCTACTGGTGGCGTTCCGATATACAAGAACCCTAAGATATCGTTTTGCTTGGAGACTTTCAGCGCGTCCTTTACCGTGTCTGATTCTGCATAAGGTCCAGTACGCCAGACTGCACCATAGCCCTGAGTAAATGCCATTTGCTCCACAGCGAATGCCGCACAGGCGGCGCTGGCAAATTGTTCTTTAAAAGGTACTGACGGGTGTTCTTGATACTTGGTAACAACCACCATGACAAGCGGAGCACGTAAAGGGAGTTGCGGAGCTCTTGTGACAGCCTGCTCACCAAGGTTCTCTTGCGTCGCAGCTGCGCGAAACACATCACCAAGCCAAACTCTTGCCTCACCCTCAAATAGCAAAAACTCGTAGGGTACGAGACTCATGTGGTCTGGAACCCGCAATGCGGCAGCTTTCATCAGTTCAATATCAGCTGGCGTCGGTGCAGGTGCTTGAAGACGCGGCATAGAGGAACGATTAAGGAGTAAATGACGAGCGTGCATAAAGAGACCACCACAAAAAGAAAATAACGATACCATTTGCTTCGAATACTTAAAAGCAACGCTTCGCATCGCCCTAAGAACTCGTTAAACTCTACTAAGAGCAAATTATCTGGTGTCCACATGAAATTAGACCGCGCATCGCTGAAAGCGATATCTTTAAGTATTGCACGAGTAATCAATTCCATTCGACGCGTTGTGGTAAACCTTGTTTTCTTCGTGGTACTCATCGGCGTAATTCTGCTGTTCACGTCAAGTGAAGATATTCCGCAGGTCACAGAGGACAGTGTGCTTGTTTTAAACCCAGTTGGGATTCTTGTGGAACAAGAAACCTATGTATCCCCAGTCGATCAATTCTTTAGCTCTGCATTGGGTGGCGGGACAATTCCAGAAGTTGCGTTGTTTGACCTCGTCAGTGTCATCGACCGCGCTACTCATGATCCGAAAATTACGGGGCTAGTACTTGATCTTCGCTATTTTTGGGGGGGAGGTCTGAGTAAGCTCCAGCTTGTCGGACAGCATTTAGCAAAGTTTCGAGACAGCGGTAAACCTATCGTGGCGATTGGTGACTACTATACCCAAAGCCAATACTACCTTGCCTCATTCGCTGCAGATATATTGATGCATCCCGACGGGAGTGTGCTGCTGGAAGGTTATCACTACTACCCTGCTCACTTCGCTTCTATGTTTGACAAACTCAAACTCCAGCCGCATGTATTTCGTGCGGGTGACTTTAAAACCGCCACCGAGCCCTTTAGCCGTGATGACATGTCGCCAGAGGCACTCGAGTCAACGCGAGTGTGGCTTGATGATCTATGGACTCAGTACCTGGCCGGCGTAACACAAAACCGAGTCATTTCACCCACGGCACTGGATGGTCAATTCGATAGTTTCCTCTATAGTTTTGAGCAAGCTCAATATAGCTTAGCCGAATATGCACTTGGGGTTGGGCTGATCGATCACATCACTAACCGTGAAGAGCAGCGATTGTTTATTCATGAAACCTTCGGCTTTGATCCAGAGATGCGACACTACCCCGCGATCGAATTCACAGACTATCGTCGTATCGTCGAGTATGAGCGTTCACAATTTAAATCTGATGCGCCGGAGATTCATCTCATCGTGTTACGCGGGAGTATTGTCGAAGGTTCCGCACAAACTTCGCAAGTCAACGCGAATCAAATCGTCGAGCAACTCAAAGACGCACGCTTCAATGAACAAGTGAAGGCAGTGGTGCTACGTATTGATTCGCCGGGAGGAAGCTCTTTTGGCTCCGAACTCATTGCGGAGCAGGTGGCCGCTCTGCGCGAAGCTGGCAAACCTGTAGTGATCTCAATGAGTTCTACTGCGGCATCCGGTGGGTACTGGATCGCATTAGGAGCAAACCGCATTTATGCGCCGCCTGCAGCCATTACGGGTTCAATCGGTGTATTTGGTATGTTGATTACTGCACAAGAAGGATTATCCCATCTAGGAATTCACTCCGATGGTTTTTCAACGACGGAGTTTCCCTATATTGATCTGACCCGCGACCTCGACCCGGCTGCTGAGTTTATTATTCAACGTAATGTAGAACGTGCCTATGAAACTTTTACTGATCACCTTTTAACGCATCGCCCTGTCAGCCAGATTGATCTGGACAATATCGCACAAGGGCGCGTTTGGACCGGTCGGCAGGCTCATGCCCGGGGGCTCGTAGATGAGCTTGGTGAACTTAGTGAGGCCATCCACAGTGCGGCAAAGCTCGCCGAGCTCAAAGATTACCAAGTCAGTCAGCCTCGTCGACATATTTCTGGCTTTGAACTGTTCCTCGCCCGATTGCTGGGAAGCAATGCTCAAGCCTTGGTCACTCAAATCATGCCCCCTAGTTCATCAGACTCTGCCAAATTACTTCAGCGCCTCCGGACCGAAGTTGAGTTTTTGAATGAATTCAATGATCCTAAGCACATCTATATGCGCTGTATTGAGTGTAAGGAATTTTAATGAGTCGTAGGAAACGCATTTACATCGCCTACACCGGCGGAACCATCGGCATGATGAAGTCTGAGCAAGGCTACGTGCCAGCTCCTGGATTTCTCGAAACTTGCTTACGTGGCATGCCAGAGTTCTATCGGCCTGAAATGCCCGAGTTTACGCTCTGTGAATATGATCCCTTAATGGACTCCTCAGATATGAGCCCAAGGGATTGGCAACGTATTGCGCTAGATATTGCGCAACACTATGAAGATTTCGATGGCTTTGTGATTCTTCATGGCACCGATACCATGGCTTACACCGCGTCAGCACTATCCTTTATGTTCGAAAACCTTGGCAAACCGGTTATCGTTACGGGTTCACAAATCCCGCTGGCAGCGCTCCGCTCAGACGGTCAGACTAACTTATTGAATTCGCTTTATTTAGCAGCTCACTATCCAATTCACGAAGTGGGACTGTTCTTTAATAATCGACTCTTTCGAGGTAATCGAACAACAAAAGCCGATGCCGACGGCTTTGATGCATTTGCATCACCTAACTTTCCGCCATTACTAGAGGCCGGGATCGACATTGACTTGATTGCGGGTGAAGTTAAACCGCTGGCTAAGCAAGCGCTGACACTACAAGAAGTTTCAGCTCAAGAAATCGGAGTCGTCACCTTATACCCTGGAATGAGTGCTCAGATCATAGACAGTCTGGTTAAACAACCTGTCAAAGCTCTGATTTTGCAAAGTTTTGGTGTTGGCAACGCGCCTCATTTTGGAGCACTTCCTGAGGCTATTGGCCGCGCGGTTGCAGCTGGTATACCGGTAGTTAACTGTACCCAGTGTTTCAAAGGCACTGTGAATATGCACGGATACGCAACTGGAAATGCGCTTGCTGATTTGGGTGTGATTAGTGGTCAAGATATGACGGTGGAGGCCGCGCTTACGAAGCTACATTATTTGTTAAGTCAGGAGCTTGCGCCTGAGGCATTGGCTCGCGCTTTTAGTCAGAACCTACGCGGCGAGCTTACCCCGCAACAAGACCGCACTATTACTGAGTCATAACCCATTGATTACGACCCGCATGCTTTGCTTGGTAAGCCGCCTTGTCAGCACGTCTGAGCAAATCGAGCTCGGATTGATCATCTGGACACTTTGCCGCTATTCCTATACTCATCGTAACTGCCGGCAAGTTCCGTTGCGCACTAATAGCCGACACTGAAGCGACGATCATTGCCGCAATCGATTCCGCGCGGTCGAGGGGACAGCCCGGCAATACAATTACAAATTCATCGCCGCCAAGGCGACCAACAATATCCGTATCTCGCACCGCTCCCTCAAGTATTCCCGCTACCTGCTGGAGAATCCAATCCCCTTGTTCATGACCCGCCTCGTCATTCACATTCTTAAAGTTGTCGAGGTCTAGCGCCATAATGATCAACGGATGATTGTACAGTTGTGCTTCGTTCCAAGCCGAGCGCAGAGCATCCTCAATTCCACGCCGGTTCAATACCTTCGTTAATTCGTCAAGATGTACACGATGCCTCAGGTCTTCAATCTCGGTATAGCTTTCTGTAACGTCAGTCACGGTACCCACATGGCCCTAACATAAGCCATGGTCAAACACTGGTTTACTCGCAATATGCAGCCAAACGAGTGTTTTATCTGCACGACGAAACTTAAATTCAATCTCTATTTCTTGATGTGCCTCAAGCGCATTAACCCAGCGGTCACGCTCCTGCTTACCCGTGGAATCTTCTAAGCCATCTGCTAACTGGCCTTGGCGAATCTGTTCTTCGCTGTACCCGGTTATAGTTTCGAGGGCACCGTTTACATACTCAATAAAACCACGCGAATCAGCAACAAAATGACCAACAGATGAAGTATTAAGAACCATATCAAAATAGGCTTGACGCTGTTTCAATGCGCGTCGCTGATGTTCATTCTCATCAATGAGTTGGTTAAAGTTACGCACCAGTTGCAACAACTCAGCTAAACGGGGCTCACTCAATCGAAGCGCATGATTCTGTCTGACTAAACTGACTTCACGTTGTAGTCGCCTGATGGGCCTGAGCTGCGAGTGAATGATCCCAATCAATGCTAATAGCGCAATAAGCGTAAAAATGCCGCCACCAATCAACTGTACACGCCAAAGTGTTTGTATCGGGGTCATGGCTTCATCGAGTGGCAAAGTAGCCCCAATAATCCATCCAGTCGATGGAATTCGCTGATAAGTTTGCAGAGCATCTCCAGAGAAGTTACTGTGCACAACCTGAGCGTCTGACTCGGTGCCGAAATGAGTCAGCAACTCAGACTGCAAATTGGTGTCAAGAATTTGAAGCAATTCGGAACGTTGAGGATGCGCAATAATTACGCCCGACTCAGTTGTCAACTAGAAGTAGCCTGAGTTACCAAAAGCCACGCCAGCAATCCGTTGGAACAGCGGTGTCGAAAATACCCCAAGGTTGGCAACGATAAAGCCTTTGAACTCTTCCTCATTCCAGATTGAAGCAACTAAGTGAATTAAAGGCTCACTGCTTATCTCCTCATACACGTGAGGCTCGCTTATCCAGACAGAAGCACTTTTATCCACCTCAGAGAAAAAACTATAGGCTGAAACATCCGTGCCAGGCTCTGGTCCCTGCTCTGCAGGCCAACTGGAAACAAGATCGCCTTGGGCGCTGATAACCCACACACTTTGAAATAGATTTTGAGCTGTCGAGAAGTACAAAGGTTGATGGGCTTCAACATCGTAGTGTTCCGCAAGACTTCGTGCTGCCGTCAGGCGCGTATCCAACATGACCATAAGGCTTGAAGCATAGGACTCGGTCATACGGATAAGCATGGTTTGTGTTTGCTCTTGAATGGAGTCCTCTTGCACACGCAGTGACAGTGAGACCAATAGCACCAACATAAGAATCAAGGCAATGCCAAGAGAGAGAGCCAAACGTGTTACTAAACGACGAGGAAAAAAGTACATAGGTACCGTCTTATCCCAAGGAAATAATTTAAGTGCGACTTAAGTAAGCTTAGATGTGATCTTATCGGAACGCCCAAGAAAAACTATATGCGGTTTGGACCAGAGCATTGGTTATTTTTCTGAAAAGATGTGCAGACAATTTGGTAATTTTATTTTTTCTTGACTACTATTCTAGTAATCGCTTTTGAGTAACATTCTCCCCGCGATGTTAGGCCTCAGGCCTGCTTTCATCGCATTGCAGGAGTTAGCGCACGGCTCATGATGAGCCTTTCCCCTGAGCTCGGAACACCTGCCTTGGTTCCGAGCTTTTCTTTTTATATCAATAAGTTAAATTATCTTTTTCACTGAGTTAAACAAGGTATAGAAGTTATTTGTGGTTACTTCTGCAACCTGTTCGACGGAAACGCCATGCAGTGCGGCTACACAGCGAGCCACTTCATGAACGAACGCCGGTTCGTTCTCTTTACCACGATGTGGAACCGGCGCAAGCCAAGGTGAGTCTGTTTCAATCAACAGACGTTCAAGGGGAATTTTCTTCACCGTTTCTCTTAATTCATCTGCGTTGGCAAAGGTGACGATACCTGAGATCGAAATATAAAAACCAATCTCCATCGCTTCTTCAGCCATACGAAGCGACTCAGTAAAACAGTGCAATACTCCGCCACAATGTTCTGCACTCCCTTCCCGCAGCATTCGAATGGTATCTGCGTGTGCATCGCGCGTATGAATAATCAGAGGTTTTTCTATTTCGCAAGCCACACGAATATGTTGTTCGAAACTAGACTGTTGCTGCGCATGGAACTCTTTATCATAGAAGTAATCTAGCCCCGTTTCTCCAACTGCAACGACCTGGGGATCGCGAACCAATTCTGTAAGCTTGCTGACATCGAGCTGCTGATCCTTCATGTAAAGCGGGTGCAGGCCGCATGAGAAGCTAACATTAATCTGCTCACCGATTGCTCGTCGCATCACTGGATAGTCGTCAAGGGTCACGGCAACACAAAGGACGTGTTCAACACCCGCTTGCTCGGCGCGCGCCAGCGTTGGCCCTACACCGTTAGTTTGTACCTCTTTAATTTTGTCGAGGTGACAATGAGAATCCACAAACATCAGGAATTCTGTCCTTTCGAATAATAAGTGTCTATGAGTACTGCGCTCAGAAAGCGCTGCACAAGTAACTTTGCATTCAACCCAGAGCCACCGAGCTCACGCTTTATTTGCATCACTTGTTGGTACCATTGGGGCAATAGGCCCGCCACATGAGGATGCTGTGACAACGTGTCAGGCCAAATGCTATCCGCTCGCACCCTATCACCCTGCGCTTCTGCCAACCCGCGCTGCAATTCGCGCAGTAAATTGTCCAGCCATTCACCCTGTGCTTCTGCCGAGTCTGGAACTATAACTTGTTCGCCTGCGTAAACGGCTTTAAAAACAGATACCTGCTCGGCACTCTCACCCTGTAAACGTTTCAGCACCTTTAACGGATTCAACTGTGCCTCGCTAATGAAGCTATCATCGGGTCGTTTCGCTAATTGACCATGACGCATAAGCCACTCTGCCATATCATCCGCATTGGGAACTGGTAAAGGATAGGTCGTAAGGCGACTGCGTACGGTCGGAAGTAAACGAGAGAAACGCTCAGGCATTACAATCAGGTAATTTTGTGGCGGTGGCTCTTCGAGCGTTTTCAGCAAAGCGTTCGCCGCAGCTTCTGTCATATGTTCAGCTTGCTGAATCACGACCACGGTCTCACCCGACTGACTCGAGCGCTGCCACACTTTGTCATGCAGCTGACGAATCGCTTCAACACCAATTTTCTTACCGGCTTCAGGCTTAATTAACACGTAATCTGGGTGCGTGCCGGCTTTATATAGTAAGCAACTTTTACACAGTCCACAGGCTTGTCCACGATGCTCTTGGCACAGTAGCCAAGCAACGAAGGCGTCAAGAAAGGCTTCAATGCCTGCATCAGGCCGCCAAGGAAGACCAATCCCATGCGGCAGCTGTTGTTGAGACCGCGCAACAGCGAGTTGCTGCCACAGTGGTCTTAACCAGGGGAAATCTATGCCAGCGGCCATAACTTCTCCAACAGTCTAATCACGTCATCACGAACCTTATCTGGTGGCTGATCTGCTTCAATAGTTTGAATATTCGGCTCGCTATTCGCAATCTCTAAATAGCGCGCTCGCGTTCTCGTGAAGAATGAAATCTGCTCCTGCTCGATCCGATCAAGTGCCCCACGCGAGCGAGCGCGCTCGAGCCCGACTGCGGGATCAATATCCAGATAAATAGTGAGATTGGGGCGAAACTCACCCAAGGTTAACGCGCGTAGAGTAGTGAACACTGAATCAGGTAATTGGCGTCCACCACCTTGATAGGCTCTTGAGGATAGATCGTGACGATCACCCAAGACCCATTGACCATGAGCTAATGCAGGTTGAATGACTTCTCTCACTAACTGTACGCGAGCAGCATACATCAGCATTAATTCAGCTTCGGCACTTACCTTTTCATCCCAATGCCCTTTCACGATATCGCGCAAAGCTTCAGCAAATGGTGTTCCGCCCGGCTCTCTTACCTGAATATAGTCAGTACCACGTTGCGCAAGCCAATTCGCAATCACGGTCATAACCGTACTCTTGCCGGCTCCTTCAAGTCCTTCAACTACAATAAATGGCGCTGTCATCGATTTCTCTGATATTGATTCACCGCGCGATTGTGTTCTTGCAGTGTGCGTGAAAAAACATGAGTGCCATCGTTGCGACTCACAAAATAATAATACTCGGAAGACTCGGGATTGAGTGTCGCAAAAATTGCATCACGACCTGGCATTGCAATGGGTGTTGGCGGTAAACCGTTGATTCGGTATGTGTTGTAAGCCGTGTGCTCCTGAATATCAGAGCGATATATGACACCACGATATCGATCACCTAAGCCATAAATAATAGTTGGGTCCGATTGCAGCCGCATGCCTGTGCGCAACCGATTTACAAACACCGAAGCAACAAGTCCCCGCTCATGTGCTGCACCGGTCTCTTTCTCAACGATAGAGGCCAAGATAAGCGCTTCATAAGGAGATTGCAGTGGAACATCACGATCGCGTCCCGCCCACAGCGTTTCGAGTAAGCTCTCCATTTTCCGATAGGCTTGTCGGAAAATTTGAGCGTCAGTCGTATAGGCGTGGAACCGATAAGTGTCTGGGAAGAGCAACCCCTCCGGATGCGAAAACTCTGAATCGGGCGCCAAGGCTTGCATCACCTCTTCCGCAGACTTTTCCTGCCAATCTGCGCGCAACCAAGGGTGTTCGGCAATCAATGCCCGCCACTCCGCGAAATTTAAGCCCTCTGCAAAAGTGATGCTGAAGTAGTGTTGATGTCCCTGATTAAACCGCTGCCAAATCGATTGTGGCGTATCATACTCACGCAGTTCGTATACGCCCGCCTGAATTCTGTCGGCGTCTTTAAATAACCGGGCGGTCGCATAGGCAATAGTTTCTGATTCAAATACCCCTTTGGCAACAAGCTGACGAGTAACAGACCGGGCATGACTTCCTCGCGGAATTTCAATCAACTGAGCCTGTTCTACTACCACATTATTTGCATCGGTGTACCAATGTTGCAACCAAAGCCAGCCGCCTACGCCTGCGGCAAAGCCAAGGGTAATAAGCGCAACTAGTAGATTTCTAATAATTCGAAACACAATCTCACTCAACTCAATCTTGTCGCAAAAGACTTTGGATAAGGCTTCACAATGGGCAAAGCGGCGCCTTCAATGGTACGCACTGGAGCGAGTCCTAGCAAGGAATTGCAAATAAAGGCTTCATCAGCCGCAAGTACATCTTCATATGGAAACTCGCCGACGATAACTTTTGGATTCTCTGCCAATAGATATGCACGAACAACGCCCTGAATACCTGCCTCTGTCATCGCTGGCGTAAACCATTGATCCCCAGTTCGCCAGAAAATATTGGCAGCGGTGGTCTCTAATACAAAGCCTCCCTCATGCAGCACAAGTAAGTCATGGTAACGAGAATCATGCATGAGCTCTTGTTTTAGTAACACCTGCTCAATTCGATTTAAGGTTTTTAAGCCAGCGAGCCGCTTATGTTGTTTCGGTAAACGCATCTGAGCGAAGCCCAGGTCAATGCCATGACTTCGCCACGAGTCATAGTCTTTAGGAATATCAAAAGATTCGACAATCCGCGTTGGTTGCGGTTCTTGAGGGGGAGCATAGCCACGCCCACCCTGCCCTCGGGTTACGGTAACTCTCACCACGCAATCGATCAGATTAGTGCTGACCAATTTAATCTCCGCGAGAAGTTGAGCCACATCCGGCAGGGGTATTCCAAGTCGCTCACTCGTCAGTGCGAGGCGCGCAACATGGTGATCCCACAACTCGGGGATACCATGCTGAACTCGTAAAGTAGTAAAGAATCCATCACCATACATGAGCCCGCGATCGCTCGAACTGATAAGGGCTCCCTCGACACCATTCACGAGTTGTGTCATGCGTCGCGCAACCGAGAAAAAATCAAACTGCCATTGGTGCCGCCAAATCCAAAGGAATTACATAAAGTTGCATCGACCTGCATTTCACGTGCCTGATGTGGCACATAATCCAAGTCACAATCGGGTCCTGGGTTATCGAGATTAATTGTTGGTGGAACCACATTATCGCGAATCGCCAAGATTGAGAAAATCGACTCAATCGCACCGGCGGCACCTAATAAATGCCCGGTCATGGACTTCGTTGAACTCACCGGAACTTGGTAAGCAGCATCACCAAATACTGCTTTTACCGCGCGCGTTTCCGCGATGTCGCCGGCAGGCGTCGAGGTGCCGTGCGCATTAATGTAGTGAATTTGATCCTGATTCAACTGAGCGTCATACAAGGCATTACGCATTGATGCGGCCGCTCCTGCACCATCTTCTGGGGGAGCTGTCATATGGAATGCATCGGCACTCATACCAAAACCCGCTAGTTCTGCGTAGATCTTCGCGCCACGCCGTTTCGCAGACTCATACTCTTCGAGCACCATAACACCTGCACCGTCACCTAGTACGAATCCATCACGATCGCGATCCCACGGGCGGCTTGCTCGGGTTGGCTCATCATTGCGCGTTGATAACGCACGAGCAGCACCAAATCCAGCCATTCCAAGGGGCGTAGAAGCATTTTCAGCCCCACCTGCGATCATCACATCGGCGTCGCCGTACGCAATGACCCGCGCTGCTTGACCGATATTATGCACGCCCGAGGTGCAGGCGGTCACAATAGCCATATTCGGGCCCGTCAAACCATAAAGCATGGAAATTTGGCCCGAAATCATATTAATGATACTCGCCGGAACGAAAAACGGAGATACTTTGCGCGGACCGCCATTTAGTAGCTTCTCATGGTTCTCTTCGATCCCTTTCAAACCACCGATACCAGAACTGACCATGACGCCTATACGGTGACGGTTCGAGTCATCAATGGAAAGCGCTGCGTCTGTCAATGCTTCCTGCGCCGCAACAACGCCATACTGAATAAAGGTATCCATTTTGCGCGCCTCTTTGGCACTCATATAATTTGCAACATCGAATCCTTTTACCGTCGCAGCAAAAGTCGTACTTAAGCCTTCAGTTGCTATATGCGTTAAAGGAGCCGCACCCGACTCACCATTCAAGACACTGCGCCATGTGCTGGCTACATCTAACCCATTTGGAGTCACCATACCTAGGCCGGTGACGACAACACGTCTCTTCGTCATAAGTCACTCTCACAAAAAACTGAATTCACAATAAAAAAAAGGGCGGAATTTTTCAATTCCGCCCTCTTCTTAATTCGAACAATTAACCTTCAGAGTGTGCTTTCACGTAATCGATAGCAGCCTGAACAGTACGGATCTTCTCCGCTTCTTCGTCTGGGATCTCAGTCTCAAACTCTTCTTCAAGAGCCATGACTAACTCAACTGTGTCTAGAGAGTCAGCGCCTAAGTCAGCTTCAAACGAAGCTTCTGACTTAACTTCTTCTTCTTTAACACCCAGTTGCTCAATGATAATTTTCTTTACGCGTTCTTCGATAGTGCTCATTAGGATCCCTCAATAGGTATCTTGGATAAATTTGCGTGTAGTTTAGACAAACCGACCGCACGATTAAAGCAAAAGTTTCATGAATATAGCGAGGTATGACCTCGTTACACCATACTCATACCACCATTGACATGAATAGTTTCACCTGTGACGTATGCTGCACCGGCAGATACCAGGAAGCTCACAGCCGCAGCAATCTCTTCTGGTTTACCCAGACGGGCCGCAGGAATGGTGTCGAAAATACGCTCTCGTTGCTCATCCGTCAATGATTTCGTCATATCTGTATCGATGAAGCCTGGCGCAACAGCGTTGACTGTGACTCCACGAGCCGCGATTTCTTTCGCCAAAGCCTTTGTAAAACCAATTAATCCAGCCTTTGCTGCACAATAATTCGCCTGTCCTGGGTTGCCAGTTGTGCCAACCACTGACCCAATATTTACAATTCGACCTTGGCGTTTTTTCATCATGCCGCGCATGACCGCTTTGGACAACTTAAACACTGAAGTTAGATTTGTATCGATCACATCATTCCACTCGTCATCTTTCATGCGCATCAGGAGATTGTCACGCGTAATACCAGCGTTGTTGATCAAAATATCAATCGGTCCAAACTGTTCTTGTACTTCGCTAATAAATGCATCAATTGCACCGACTTCATTGACGTTCAAGCGCATGCCCCGACCATTCTTACCAAGGTAAGCACTAATGGCTTCGGCCCCACCGTCGCTGGTTGCTGTGCCAATAACTTTAGCACCCTGACTTGCTAAACTCTCTGCAATAGCACGTCCAATACCACGACTGGCACCAGTCACGACGGCTATCTGTCCTTGTAATGAGCTCATGACTCACTCCTCTTTTGATTCAATGTTCGTTATGACTTACTCGTCATTCAATTCGTCAACGCTTGCGGCATCCCCCACCGCCGTCGATGCAAGATCCTTCACGATCCGTTTCGTCAACCCTGATAATACTTTCCCCGGCCCAAGTTCATAGAGCTCGGTCACACCTTCAGCAGCTAACCGTTGAACTGTTTCAGTCCAGCGTACTGGCGAGTAGAGTTGTTCGACCAATGCGGCACGAATAGCGTCTACGGAGGTGCTCACAGAAACATTGACGTTATGAATAACCGGTACAGCAGGTACTTTAATGTCGATTGTAGCTAACGCCTCTGCAAGTGCGTCTGCAGCTGGCTGCATGAGGGCACAATGAGACGGAACACTCACCGGTAATGGCAACACCCGCTTGGCTCCAGCAGCTTTACAGGCTTCACCAGCGCGCTCTACGGCTGCCTTATGCCCTGCGATCACCACTTGTCCTGGCGAGTTATAATTCACAGGCGCTACAACTTCTGTACCTGCACTTTGCATGCAAGCATCAGCAATTGCAGCGTCATCAAGTCCAATAATTGCGGCCATAGCGCCGGTACCAGTAGGTACGGCTGCCTGCATGGCGCGCCCGCGCAGTGCCACTAAACGCACTGCATCTTTAAAGTCGATTGCGCCCGCGCACACGAGAGCAGAGTACTCACCAAGACTGTGCCCCGCCATAACTGCCGCACTTTGGTCATGCAAACAACGAAAAACAGCAACGCTCGCAGTAAGAATTGCTGGTTGCGTCACCTCGGTTTGGTTAAGTCGCCCATCAGTATCGTCCTGCACTACAGCCCACAAATCGTAACCGAGCTGTTCACTCGCTTCGCCAAAGGTCTGTCCAACTTGCGGGAAACGCGCTGCTAAATCGCTCAACATACCGATAGCTTGTGAGCCTTGACCTGGAAATACAAACGCACGTTTAGTCATGTTCATCCTCTATTCTTATTAATATTCAATCAGTGCCGAGCCCCAAGCAAAACCACCACCGAAGGCTTCGAGCAGTAGTCGATGGCCACGCTGAACGCGTCCGTCGCGAACCGCAACATCAAGCGCTATCGGAACGGATGCAGCAGACGTGTTACCGGTGTACTCAAGAGTCAACACGACTTGCTCAAGCGACATATTCAACTTCTTCGCTGTCGCTTGAATAATTCGGAAATTCGCTTGGTGTGGAATCAGCCAATCAAGCTCTGAAGAATCTAGTTTATGCCGTTCTAAGGTGTCGTGCACCAATTCCGAGAGTTTTTGCACAGCAACTTTAAATACTTCATTCCCTTTCATATACAGCCAAGCTTGTTCTGCAATGGGGTCGTTATTGCGCTTAGGTAAATCAGCCCCAAGTAAAGACGCATACTCACCGGCACAGTAGATATGGGTAGAGAGAATGCCTGGCGCTTCCGACGCACTCAAAACGGCTGCACCCGCGCCATCACCGAAAAGCACGATCGTATTGCGATCATCAGGTCGACATAAGCGAGATAAGGTATCTGAGCCAATCACGAGGACATGTTTTGCCATGCCCGTCCGAATATATTGGTCAGCGACACTCATGGCGAAAATAAAGCCCGCACAAGCCGCCGCCACATCGAATGCTGCTGCATTCGTTGCTCCTAGTTCTGCTTGCACTTCACAGGCCGCACTTGGAAAAGCACGTTCAGCAGAAGTCGTGGCGACTACAATCATATTCAAGTCGGTCGCTTTAATACCTGCTGCTTCTAATGCGGAACGCCCGGCGGCGACAGCCATAGTCACCACATTTTCATCAGGTGATGCAATTCGGCGTTCAGAAATACCGGTGCGTTCTCTAATCCATTGATCAGAGGTATCAACGCGCTTTTCAAGATCGGAATTAGTCAGACGGTGAGCTGGTAAAAAATGCCCAGTACCCGCAATTTTTGAGAACATTAGATTTCCCGGAGGTTGTATTACTTGTCGTCAAGTAAAACGGCTTCGACCCGGTCATGAATTCGTTCAGGAAGCTGAGTTGATGCTTCTGCAACAGCTTGTCTAATAGCACTAAAGTACGCATTTGCCGACGCGTTCCCGTGACTTTTCATAACCACACCGCGCAATCCTAACAAACTTGCGCCGTTGTACTGGTCGGGGTTGAGCCATTCCCAGGATTTTTTAAAGCGTTTGTAGAGAAGCCAAGCCAAACCACGGCTCAACCAATGACCTTTAATGCTTTTCTGCAGGTTATCGAAAAGTAGCCTTGCCATGCCTTCACAGCTTTTCAGCGCAACATTACCGCTAAAACCATCGCAAACAATCACATCAGCACGACCTGAGAATATATCGTTGCCCTCAATAAAGCCGATGTAGTTGATATGGGACGATGCTTTTAGCTGTTGCCCTGCATGACGCACAGTATCATGCCCCTTAATCTCTTCTTCACCCATATTGAGCAGCGCGACTTTCGGATTTTCGATGCCAGCAACTTCACGTGCCAATACAGAGCCCATGACACCAAACTGAAATAGCGTATCGGAGTCACATACTGGGTTCGCACCTAGATCAAGCAGGAAGCTTTGACCTCCCGCTTGGTTTGGAAGCGGAGCAACAAGTGCGGGACGAATTACGCCGGGAATTGTCTTCAACTTTAAGTAGGCGATCGCCATTAAGGCACCGGTATTACCGGCGCTCACACATGCTTGAGCACGATTATCTGCGACCGCTTCGATAGCAATTCGCATTGAAGCTTTCGGCTTTGAACGTAAACATTGACCTGGCTTATCCGTCATCTCAATGACTTCATCGGTATGTTCTAGCGTAATACGCGGGTGTTCGAAGAGTTTTTCTTGCTGCAACAGCGGTTTGAGCTCATTAGCATCGCCAATGAGAATAAAATGAACATTAGGAAACGAATGCAGCGCTCGAGAGAGCGCTGCAACGACAACGGCGGGACCACGATCCCCGCCCATTGCATCAAGGGCAAGCGTGAGCGAGCTCATACGCCTTATTTGACGATGACTTGCTTACCTTTGTAATAACCGTCAGCAGTCACATGGTGACGACGATGCGTTTCACCGCTCGTCTGGTCTACTGACACAGCTGTCGTGCTTAGTGCATCGTGAGCACGACGCATACCACGCTTAGAGCGGGTCTTACGATTCTTTTGTACTGCCATTGTAATGGTCTCCTAAATACAATTATTTCTTTAACTGTTGTAACACCGCAAATGGGTTCTTCTTTTCCGCTTCTGGCGGTAAGTCACCAAATGTCATGGCATTACGATCAATTGCGCAATCTTCTTCAGCATGCATAGCGACCAACGGCAGCGCGAGAATGAGTTCATCTTCAATAATCGGATGAAGCAACACTTCTCCTAGCTCGTTCATTTCCGCAGCATCGTAATATTCCGGCAAATCTTCGGCTGTCACCTTTTGATTTACTGGAGCATACTGAAACTCAGCCGTTACCGGCATTTTCAACGGTTCTCCGCAGCGCTGACAGCCTAGCTCAACACTAACTTTCGCGTTCCCACGAAAGTAGACGATGTTCTGTTCGTCCCGATCAAATGAGAGGGTTACCTCTACATCATCACTCGGACTGAACAACATCTCTTGCAGCCGTTTCAGATTACTTGATGGCACTACGCCCTCAAAAGTTAATCCTTTACCTGCGCTGCGAACCGGGTCTACCGATATCGGTATTCGAACCTTTTGCATAGCGCGCGAATGATACTGGTTGTAAGGCTTTGAGTCAAAGAAATTTATGGAATTGGAGTGAGTTATGGCACACTTTTGCTTTCGGTAATTTCAAGCAAGGCAATTTTATGTCACTTCCTATTGTTCTGGCGTCTAGCTCACCATATCGCCGCGCGTTATTAGAGCGATTAAACCTTTCATTTATTGCGGTAGCTCCAGAAATTGATGAGTCCCCTCATCCAAATGAAACGCCCGACGCACTGGTCAAACGCCTTGCTACTAATAAGGCCAAAGCGCTAAGCGATAGCTATCCCGGGCACCTCATTATCGGTTCCGACCAAGTCGCCGTATTTCAACAACAGATCTTAGGAAAGCCCGGTAGTTCGGAAGCAGCGATACAGCAATTAACACAGTTTAGTGGGCATGCAGTAAGCTTTCTCACTGGACTTTCAGTGCTTAACACGCAAACAGGAGAGCAACGGACGATTGTTGAGCCTTTTCAGGTTTATTTCCGCTCGTTAACCGAGAATGAAATCATAACCTATATAAAGGAAGAGCAACCGCTAGATTGTGCGGGTAGTTTTAAAAGCGAAGGATTGGGAATTACCTTGTTTGAGCGGATGGAAGGTAATGACCCGAACGCACTCATCGGACTCCCTTTGATTCAACTCTTATCAATGTTACGCAGTTTCGGCGTGAACCCGCTGCAGCCATAGGGAAAGATTCAACAAATCATCTGCAATATAGACTGGGCTCTCAGCGCTTAAGGTGTCCGCGTCGTGCACGCCATGGGTAATACCGATACTCGGTACGCCGGCCGCAGCGGCCATTCGCAGATCAAAGCGTGAATCGCCAATCATGAACGCGGCATCCGGCGTATATTGGGTTTCAACGAGAATGCGTTGCAACATAGTTGGATCCGGTTTTGATGGCGCTTCATAAGCACAACAAGAAGCTGAAAAGTAATTACGCGTGTTGGTTTCTGTCCATGCGCGTTCAAGCCCTTCTCTCGCTTTACCCGTTGCCACTGCCAGTACATGCCCGCGACTTTTCAGCTCATCCAACAGCTCCAAAGCGCCGGCGAATAAAGGACTTGGCGTTGCATCTTCATCTACATAATAGCGACGATAAATCGCGATTAACTTCTGCTGTTCATCGGGTTCATGGCAGTCAAATAGAAGTTCTAAGGCAACAGGTAAACTTAACCCAATAATATTTTGAATTGCGCTTTCTGCCGGAACCTGTAACCCCGCTTCTAAGGCCATTTTCTGCATACAAGAAACGATACGTGGAACCGAATCCATTAGGGTTCCATCCCAATCGAAGATAATAATTGATTTAGCCGTTGTCATGCCGCTGGACTGTCCTTCCGTAAGCGTTCAAGTGCGGTTATCAGTGCGTTATCAAGGGGCGCTTCGAAACGCATAGTGGTGCCTGTTTTCGGGTGTAGAAACGCCAGCTCACGAGCATGCAAAAACAAACGCGCCAAACCCAAACTACGCATCCGGGCATCGAACTCAGGCGCTCCGTACTTGTCATCGCAGGCAATAGGATGCCCTGCAATCTGCGCGTGTACACGAATCTGGTGGGTACGGCCCGTGACCGGCTCTGCTTCCACTAGCGTGGCGTCGTGAAAACGCTCAACCACACTAAAACGCGTCAAAGATGGTTTGCCCGTATCATCAACGCGAACGACCCGCTCACCCGACTTCAAGGTATTCTTTAACAAGGGAGCGCTAACCTTCTTACGTTGCGCAGGCCACTTCCCGACGACTAAAGCAAGATAACGCTTATCCATGGTCTTTTCGCGAAGTTGTTCATGCAGCGCTCGCAGTGCAGAACGTTTCTTTGCAACTAAAATGATTCCCGATGTATCGCGATCCAGCCGATGCACAAGCTCTAGGAATTTATGGTCAGGTCGCAAGCTTCTCAGGCCTTCAATTAAACCAAACTGCAACCCTGAACCACCATGCACAGCAAGCCCTGAGGATTTATTAATTACGATTAAAGAGTCATCTTCGTAAATAATGCATGATTCTAGCTCAGCGATGCGCCCAAGTTTGGGGTTCGGTAATTCTTGCTTTGGAGCGACTCGAACTGGGGGAATTCGAACTTCGTCCCCCTCGGCTAACTTATAGTCAGGTTTGCAGCGCTTCTTGTTTATTCTCACTTCGCCCTTGCGCACGATGCGATAAATCATACTTTTAGGCACGCCTTTAAGTCGACTCAACAAAAAGTTGTCGACCCGTTGCCCTGCTTCGTCTGAGCTGATTCTGTGCCAACTCACTTGTGGAATATTGGTGTCACTCATAGGGTGCGCATTGTAGCATGAGTTATAAACGGGTCGAGCAGATTTGAGTGGCTTATTTCTTGCTTGTCACACTGGGGCAATAATGCGACAATGCCCTGTCAGAATCATTTAATGGTCGGGGCGTAGACTCAAATAGTCCGCCTGTTGAATTTACAACCATGCGACAACACTGACGAGGCAAATATTGCCTGTTTCGGTTCAGCAGAAATTTAGAGCTACACGTGGCCTTGGCGCAGTATGAACATGCCAAAACACGGGTAGCCCCGCATCAGCCGACCACGGCTCATGCGATGAAATTGACAAGCAGACAAAGAGCACATTGCAACTTTCGGGAATTCAAAAGTATCGTCTATCGCGCTGAGTAAGCGATGACACCGATAGTTTCAGTTGGCGGAACAGGACCGTTTTCCGGTGCAGTGTTGTGGCCCTATACATCAGAGTATGAGTCACAATATATGAAAAGAATGCTAATTAATGCGACGCAACAGGAAGAACTCCGTGTTGCGTTGGTAGACGGTCAGCGTCTATATGACCTAGATATCGAAAGTCCAGGTCACGAGCAAAAGAAATCAAATATCTATAAAGGCAAAATTACGCGCGTAGAGCCAAGCCTCGAAGCCGCCTTCGTAGACTACGGTGCCGACCGGCACGGTTTCCTCCCCCTGAAAGAAATCGCTAAGAATTACTTCCCTAAAGACTACAAATTCAGTGGCCGTCCGAACATCAAAGACGTCATCCGTGAAGGTCAGGAAGTGATTGTCCAGATTGATAAAGAAGAACGTGGCCAAAAAGGCGCTGCGTTAACTACTTTTATCTCTCTCGCGGGTAGCTACTTGGTGTTAATGCCAAACAACCCACGCGCTGGTGGTATTTCTCGTCGTATTGAAGGCGATGAAAGAACTCAATTAAAAGATGCAATGACCGATCTTGTCGTGCCAGACGGTATGGGGCTTATTGTCCGCACTGCTGGTGTTGGCAAATCAGCAGAAGAGCTAGCATGGGATCTCAATGTATTGCTACATCACTGGCAAGCCATTGAAGAGGCGTCTGCAAGCCGTTCTGCGCCCTTCCTGATCCATCAGGAAAGTAATGTCATTTTCCGCGCAATCCGTGATTACTTACGCCGCGACATCGGTGAAATCCTGATTGATGACGAAACCATCTTCGATCAAGCTCGTGAACACATTAAGATTGTGCGTCCAGACTTCATGCAACGCGTGAAGCTTTACAAAGGTGACGTCCCTCTTTTCAATCATTATCAAATCGAAAGCCAAATTGAATCTGCTTTCCAACGCGAAGTTCGTTTGCCGTCTGGTGGTTCGATTTCAATCGACCCTACTGAAGCGCTCACCTCGATCGACATTAACTCTGCAAAAGCAACAAAAGGCGGAGATATCGAAGAGACCGCGTTGCAAACAAACCTAGAAGCAGCGGACGAGATTGCCCGTCAACTTCGTTTGCGCGACGTCGGTGGCCTGATTGTTATCGATTTTATCGACATGACACCAATGAAGCACCAACGCGAAGTTGAAAACCGCCTTCGGGACGCGTTGAAGCAAGATCGCGCACGTGTGCAAGTCACTCGTATTTCACGGTTTGGCTTACTTGAAATGAGCCGCCAGCGTTTACGTCCATCACTCGGTGAGTCAGCGAACCACGTTTGTCCGCGCTGTAACGGTCAGGGAACAATTCGTGGTAACGAGTCATTAGCGCTCTCAATTCTTCGCTTAATCGAAGAAGAGGCACTGAAAGACAACACTGCTCAGGTGACAGCACAGGTTCCTGTGCCGGTGGCTACCTACCTTCTGAATGAAAAGCGTGAAGCATTGCAAACCATTGAGAAGCGAAATAAGACACAGATTCTCATTATTCCAAATCCATACTTGGAAACACCTCATTTTGATGTGTCTCGCATTCGTACGGATGAGCTACAGGATGTGCATAGCTTTGAGCTGTTGCAAGCACCGCCGGAACAAAGAGTCGAGTTCCAAGGCCCCCGCGAGCGCAGTGACGAACCTGCATTAAAGCAAATTGTAGCCCCTGAAAAGCCAGCGGCTAGCCCTGTTGCGCCAACGGTAGCCAAAGTTGCAAAAGCTCCGGCGGGTCCTGGGCTGATGAAACGTTTAGGCGATTGGCTTAAGTCATTATTTGAAACTGATGACAAAGATCAAAAGTCGAAAAGCACGGATAATCGTCGTCCGCAAGATCGCAATAAGTCTGGTGAGCGCGGTGGTCAAAACCGTCAGCGTCGTCGCAATACACGTGGTGGCCAAAACCGTCAACGTAGTCAGAAAACAGCAGATGCAGACTCACAGACGCAACGCACTGAACGTCCGGAAAGTCACGACAAAGCCACTGATGAAACAAAAGCAGCAACGACTAACGAAGGCCGCGGCCGTCGTAACCGTCGTCGCCGTGGCGGCAGTGAGAATCGAGGCGCAAGTCAGCCAAAAGATTCTGTACAAACCCAAACTCAAGCTGAAGAAGTGGAAGTTAGCGATACAGTTCAGAAACATCGTCGCGAACGCCGTAACCTAGAGCGCTCGGTTCGCCAACCGCAGAGTGATGTGGAAGCGCAAGATAACGCTCCAGTTCCAGCAACTGAGATTGTTAACGATGCTCCAGTTACTGCACAGACCAAAACGGACGAGCAGTCAGCACCAGTTGAGCACGCTGCCACAGACGTTACTTCAGAAACTGCGACCGAACAGTCAGAGAGTACCCAAAATACCGAGGCTACGACGACTAATGAAACTGAGCAAGCTGTCGATTCTGCAACCGCTGAAACGAAGGAAAGCGTTGAAGCAAATGCAGATAAACCGAAGCGCCCTCGTCGCACGCGTCGTCCGAAGAAAGCGGACGTCACAACTGTAGCCGAAGAAAGTACACCGGTCGAGAATACTGAAATCGCTGACACAGAAGCAAAAACTTCTGCGGAACATAACGACTCAGTTGCAGATACTGCGCCGACTGAAGAAGCTGTGGCACCGAAAACGAAACGGAAAACCTCAAGCAAGGAAAAGGCTGTCGAGACATCATCGGTACCTGAAGCAACTACTCCGGAAGGTGAAAGCGAGGTCACGGCTCCGTCAAACACCGATGTAGCCGAGGCTGCCACTGCAAGCGAGACCGAAAAGGCAGAAGTACCGGTTAAGCCAACCACCGACGAAGCGCAGGTAGCAGCCGACGAAGAAACTCTTACTAAGGCTACTGAAGCGACTGAGCCAAATCAGGCAACTACAACAACTTCAGAAGTAGTGAGTGAAGAAGTTGCCGCAGAAAGCTCAGAGAGCCCCCTATTCCCGGAGCAAGAGCCAGTAGTAGCTAAAAAGGCATCTGCCCCAGTCGTAGTTGCAAGAGTGCAGAAACCTCGCGGCAAAGCCTCTTCTGGTATGGTGAAAGCAAGTCCAGTCGCCGTAGAAGAAGCCCCAGTTGTGCTTAAGCCTGTTGCAGCTGAAGCACGCACACCGGTTTCGGTAAGTGGACGAATTGGCGGATACTCATTCCCAGTGAATAAGAGTTCTGCAGGTGCCGCTCGCTGCACCCCAGACCAAGATAGCTAATCGCTTTGAAATGAACAAAGGCCGGCTTTACGCCGGCCTTTTTTGTTTGGTGCCAAGTAAACGGCGACCAGATTAAAGACGAATACGTTCTCGATTCTCATTGAGAATACGGATACCCAAACCTCGTACCTCTAGTAACTGGTCAATGTCAGTAAACTGCCCCAGCTTCTCTCTTAGTTCAATAATAGCGCGCGCTCGCGCTAAGCCTACTCCGCGCAATGCCGCAGCAATTTCTTCGGCAGACGCTGTATTAATATTTACGCGTGGCGTTTGTTCTTGCATTGATGCGTCACGAGATTCTTTACCACCCGCCCCGACATCTGCTAGTGCAGCAGGTGGGCAGACTAAAACCAGGGGTGAAATCAGCGAAGCAAATAACAGGGTTTTACGAAGCATATAAGTTCCTTATTTAAGTTGACGCTGCATCCATTGCAACGTCAACATTATAGGAACAAGCGCCTAGCCTTGCGACTGAGGAAGCGCAGCTAATTGCTGGTTAATTGCTGATAATAACTCTACAGGTTGGTCGTTCAGACGAATTGGTCGTCCCATCACTAAATAATCGACTCCAGATATGACTGCCTCTTCCGGTGTCATCACGCGAGTTTGGTCATCCAAGGCAGCACCCTTCGGACGAATTCCCGGTGTCACTAGTAGAAAATCAGGGCCAAGCTCCCGTCGTAACATCTCCGCCTCGCGTGCCGAGCACACAACACCGTCAAGACCAGCAGATTGAGCTTGTTTGGCAAGAAAGAGAACCTGCTCTTCAAGTGACCGTGTAATGCCTGTTGAGTGCAGATCTTCATCCGACATGCTGGTCAATACAGTTACGCCAATCAGTAATGGGGCCTTCTCGCCAAATTCTGCGAGCGCATGCTTTGCTGCACTCATCATCTTAGCACCGCCACTCGCGTGAACGTTGACCATCCAAACACCTAATTCAGCACTCGCCTTTACAGCTTGGGCCACGGTGTTAGGGATATCGTGAAACTTCAAATCGAGAAATAGCTCAAAACCTAAAGCATGCAACTGTTTAATCAGTCCTGGGCCACCGCGAGTGAACAGCTCTTTACCTACTTTTAATCGGCAAGATTCAGGTGTAAGCGTGCGAGCAAAATCCAATGCTTGCTCCGGCTGCGAAAAGTCGAGTGCTACTACAATACGTTTCATTACTCTCCGTCCAATCCTCGTGTCGGTTTAATTTCTCCCCAAACCTTACATGACGGACAATGCCAATAAAGCATTTGGCTTGAGAAGCCACAGTGTCGGCAGCGATATCGTGAACGCTGCTTTAACTGATCGGAAACAATGTTCTTCAGCAAGGTCAGGCTATCTTTCTCTTTCCCAGGTGCGGCATTTTGCACATGTAAATCAATCAGCTTATGGAAACCGCGCATCGTGGGGTTGCGTCTGAGTGCCGCCAACATAAATTGCTCAGCTGCCAGAATGTCATTCTGTTCTGCCACATACTTCGCCAGCATAATCACGCCTGTCGCACAGGGGTGTTCCATGACGACATCATGCAAGCAACTGAGTAATCCGCTTACGTCATCCTTCGCTACATAGGCCTGCTCGATCAAAGGCAAGGCTTCGGGAATGAAGTCAGGATCGTCGTTCAATAGCGGTAGCAGGTAATCAAGCGCGTTTCTGGGGTTCGACTCCGCGAGGCACCAGCGCCCCATCGCCAGTCGTGCTCGCACACATTGCTTATCGTGCTTGAGAGCTTTCTCGTAGAACTTTAAGGCACTCCCGCGATCCTCTTGCCGGTCAGCTAGCTCACAATAGAATTGTGCAATCACAACTGAGGTCGTGGCGTCATGTCGACGTAAACGCAAAGCCACCTTAATCGCCCTATCCCACTCATTCGTTGACTCATAGAGCTGAAGCAGCAGTCTTTCACTTTCCTCGCGGAACTCGCTATGAGCCTCGAGTTCCGTGAACATGTTTTCAGCTCTGTCGTACAAGCCTGCGGACAAATAGTCACGTCCTAACTCGAGCATAGCTTGGTGGCGTTGATGTTCTGTTAATGAGGGCCGTGCAATGAGGTTCTGATGAATGCGAATTGCCCGATCCACCTCGCCGCGACGCCGGAAAAGTTTTCCTAAAGTCCAGTGAGTTTCTATGGTTTCGCTATCGACATTCAGAATATCAATGAAGAGATCGACCGCTTTATCACTCTGCTCTGAAAGTAATAAATTAATTCCGGCCACATAATTCTTAGAAAATTGCTCTTGTTCTTTGCGTTGCTCTTGTCGAACGCTGTTACGGCCCATAAACCAACCATAAGCGGCTGCAACAGGGAGTAAAAGAAAGAGCAACTCAAGCATCGCTACTTCCCAGCTTTTGCACGTTGAATCAAGTCTTTACGTAACCGACGATAACGAAAACGAAGGCCAAGGTAACTTGCAATAAATGAGCTCAAACCGAAGAAGAACCCAATCGCTAAACTCCAAGCGATTACCGTAGCTAGGGTCGCTTCAGTCTGGAAAACAATAAGGTTAACTGACACCACATCCGTATTCTGTGAGCCGACTACTAATGCCAGCACGAAGAATACCAACAGCGGTATAAGTCCAAGCAGAAGACGAGCCATGTTCAGTCCTTTTGGCAGCGGATATAAAAAAGGCATGCCAGTATAGCATGCCTTTTTCTGATTCCGAGGTCTTTTAAGAGTTGTGGTCAACCCGTTCGCGAAGCGATTTTCCCGGTTTAAAGTGAGGAACATACTTACCATTCAACTCGACTTTATCACCAGTTTTTGGATTCCGCCCGACGCGCGGCTTACGGTAGTGTAATGAAAAACTACCAAAGCCACGAATTTCGATACGTTCACCACCGGCCAATGATGTAATCATCGATTCTAGAATCGTGCGTACACCGGCCTCGACTTCTTTGGGCGCCATCTGAGGCTGTTTACTTATGAGAAGTTCAATCAGCTCTGACTTGGTCATAACAGATCCTTTCCTTTGGTAACCAGCCTCAACTCAAACGACCTTAGTCGTCAGTTTTAGCTGCTTTAAATGCTTCAGCCATTGCACTGTTGAACGCGCTCTCTTCCTGTGAATTGACGGAGTCCATCGCAGCTTTCTCTTCTGCTTCGTCCTTCGCCTTAATACTCAGGCTGATAACACGGTTCTTACGGTCGATACCCATGAAGCGAGCTTCAATGCTATCACCAGCTTTCAGTACCGTTGATGCGTCTTCAATACGCTCACGTGAGATATCAGAGGCACGAATGTAACCTTCAACACCATCAGTAAGATCGACGACTGCACCCTTCGCGTCAACTTCTTTGATAGTACCAGTAACCATAGCACCCTTCTTATGAGACGCCAGATAGTTATTCACTGGATCTTCAGAAATTTGCTTGATACCCAAAGAGATGCGCTCGCGCTCTGCGTCAACTTGCAACACAACAGCTTCAACTTCTTCGCCTTTCTTGAACTCACGAACAGCTTCTTCACCTGTTGCGTTCCAAGAAATATCTGACAAGTGAACCAAACCGTCGATATTGCCGTCAAGACCGATGAAGATACCGAAGTCAGTAATTGACTTGATCTTACCGCTGACCTTATCGCCTTTCTGGAAGCTCTTCGCGAACTCTTCCCAAGGGTTTGGCTTACACTGTTTGATACCCAAAGAAATACGACGACGTTCTTCGTCAATTTCTAGCACCATCACTTCAACGGTGTCGTCTAAGTTCACGATCTTAGATGGGTGAACGTTTTTGTTTGTCCAGTCCATTTCAGAAACGTGTACAAGGCCTTCAACGCCTTCTTGAAGTTCTACGAAACAGCCGTAGTCAGTCAAGTTAGTTACACGACCAGATAAAGTAGCACCTTCTGGGTAACGGTTAGCTAAGTCACTCCAAGGATCTTCACCCAACTGCTTCAGACCCAGAGATACACGGGTACGATCGCGGTCGAACTTCAATACCTTACAGGTAATTTCGTCGCCAACATTCACGATTTCACTTGGGTGCTTCACGCGCTTCCAAGCCATATCTGTGATGTGCAATAAGCCGTCTACGCCGCCAAGATCAACGAACGCGCCGTAATCAGTCAGGTTCTTAACGATACCTGTAACTTCTTGGCCTTCTTGCAAGTTCTCAAGCAACTGCTCACGCTCAGCACTGTTCTCTTTCTCGATTACTGCACGACGAGAAACAACAACGTTGTTACGCTTCTGATCAAGCTTGATTACTTTGAATTCTAAATCTTTGTTCTCCAGGTGAGCTGTGTCACGAACTGGACGAACATCTACCAGTGAACCCGGTAGGAACGCGCGAACACCGTTCAGATCAACTGTAAAACCACCTTTAACTTTACCGCTAATAATACCGATAACAGTTTCTTCTTTCTCATAAGCAACTTCCAGCTGCAGCCAAGCTTCGTAGCGCTTCGCTTTCTCACGAGACAGGATAGTTTCACCGAAGCCGTCTTCCACTGCATCGAGAGCAACTTCAACAGAATCACCGACGCTGATATCCAGCTTACCTTCGGCATTCATGAACTGTTCTGCAGGGATTGCACTTTCGGATTTCAGGCCAGCATCAACCAATACGAGATCTTTTTCGATAGAGACAACGATGCCAGTTACAATTGAACCTGGGCGGGTTTCGATTTCTTTGAGGCTTTCCTCAAATAATTGCGCAAAATTCTCAGTCATATTTGATAACTTCGTCTAAGTTTTGACATCCGTACGAAATCCATATCGACGGGGTTGTTGTACGTAATCAGCCACATCCTGTCGCTGACCCTTGAGTAATCGAGCGACGCTCGATTTAATCAATTTTTTACAGTCGAGAGCTTTTGATGTGCAAATTGCAGCACTTCGTCTAACACTTGCTCAATCGACTTACCGGTAGAATCGAGAACAAGAGAATCCTCCGCAGCCTTCAATGGGGCAACGGAGCGTTTCGTGTCTCGTTCATCGCGCTCAGCAATTTCTGCGATGAGACTGGTCATATTAGCATCAAAACCCTTCTCCTGCAATTGCTGAAAGCGCCGCCGGGCGCGTTCTTCGGTGCTCGCGGTAAGAAAGATTTTAGCTTCTGCATCTGGGAACACCACTGTACCCATGTCGCGTCCGTCAGCAACTAGACCCGGAAGTTCACGAAATCCCCTTTGACGGCGCAATAATGCCTCGCGAACCCTTGGCAGAGCAGCAATCTTCGATGCGCTCATGCCCATGGCTTCCGCCCGAATGGTCTCTGTAACGTCTTCACCTTCGAGGATGACATGGGTCAGCCCAGTATCATCATTCACCACAAACTCCACATCGAGGTCAGCCGCGAGAGCCACGAGACTCTCTTCATCTTCTGCAGTGAAATCATGATGTAATGCTGCCACGGCTAAGACGCGATAAATCGCACCACTGTCGAGCAAATGCCAGCCAAGTTTTTCCGCAAGCATTCGAGTGATCGTCCCTTTACCAGAACCTCCGGGACCGTCAATCGTAATAACGGGTGCATGTTGTTTTGCGGATAAAGCCATAAAAACCTCAGGTTGAGAGCTGCAGTCGCGCCACCGATCTATTTTCAGCCGCGAAATTATACGGACTTTGTGGAAAATTGCACTTGTATCGCACAAGTAATTGACAGGCTAATGACTGAACTTCGGAAAGACTATCGACTCATGACCTTGGTGTATCGGTTGTAATGCGCTCAAAATCCGAAAAGTAATTGGGGTACGTTTTCGCACAACAATCAGGATCAAGAATCGTGACTCCCACAGGTGCAAAGGCCAGCAATGAGAAACACATGGCCATCCGGTGATCGTTGTAGGTTTCGATTTGCCCATGCTCAATCTGCGACGGCGGTGTAATTTCGATAAAATCTTGGCCTTCTATCACCGAAGCGCCTACTTTGCGTAACTCCGTAGCCATTGCCGCAAGTCGGTCGGTTTCCTTGAAACGCCAGTTTTCAATGTTTCTAATGGTTGTTTTACCTTTGGCAAACAAGGCAGTTGTCGCAATCGTCATGGCGGCATCGGGAATTGCATTGAGGTCAAAGTCTCCTCCTTTTAATTCACCTTTGCGAACGCGTATACAGTGAGGCTCCAAGGCAATTTCTGCCCCCATAGCAGCAAGCACCTGGGCGAACTCACGATCGCCTTGTAGGCTTGCAGAGCCGACGCCCTCGACACAGACTTCACCGCCAGCAATTGCAGCAGCCGCAAGAAAATAAGACGCGGAGGAAGCGTCACCTTCGATCAGGTAATCTCCAGGGCTTTGATATTGCTGCCCCCCGGAGACAACGAAAACACGTTCGCTTGGTTGCGTAACCTCAACACCAAACTGATGCATCATGCCGAGCGTCAATCGAATATAAGGTAACGAGACAATATCGCCCGTGAGCTCTAGAGTTGAATCATTTTTGAACAACGGCAAAATCATTAGAAGTGCCGAAATAAACTGGCTAGATTGAGAGCCATCAATAGTCACTCGTCCTCCAACCAATTGCGAAGGTTTCAGCTCGAGTGGCGGATAACCAGTCGTATTCAAATAGTTAATCTCAGCCCCAAGCTGCCGCAAACTATCGACCAAAGGACCGATTGGACGCTCGGTCATGCGAGGCTCACCAGTGAGTACATAGTGCCCTGCTGAAGCTGCTAGCGCCGCGCAAAGTGGTCGCATGGCAGTCCCTGCATTGCCAAGAAACAGCTCAATGACTTCCGCTGTCGAATTAAAAAGTTCCCCCTGTCCTTGCACAACGAACACAGCTTTATCGGCTGTGGTTTCCTCTTTGATTTGAACACCAAGCGCAGCCAATGCCTTGAGCATCCAATGGGTATCTTCACTCTTTAACAAGTTGTGCAGACGCGTTTCTCCAGCAGCTAACGAAGCCAGCAGGAGTGCGCGATTAGAAATGCTTTTTGAACCCGGCAGGATAATAGACCCACGTGCTTGCCGTGGGCCATTCAAGATTAATTTTTTAGTGGTCATATCCGAGTGCTTTCATCGCCTGAATAAAGGCCTCATTCTCTTCGGGAAGGCCAATACTGACACGCAAGTGATGTGGGAGCTCATAGCCTGCTACAGGACGAACAATCACCCCCTTCTCGAGCAGTTGCTGATACAACTCTCCCGCTCGACTACCGACTTCAATGGTCAAAAAGTTACCGTAGGACGGAATGTAGCTCAGTCCCTGGGCTACGCAGAACTCAATAAGTTGCGCCATACCTTGATGATTAACTTCTACAGAACGCTGCAGGAAGTCTTCATCACTCAATGCAGCCATTGCCGCTGTCAACGCCAACTCATTCATGTTGAATGGCTGGCGAATCCGGTTCATCAAATCCGCGACCGCGGGGTGAGACACTGCAAAACCTGCACGTAACCCGGCTAATCCATAAGCTTTTGAGAACGTTCGGCTGACTACTAAATTAGGGAACTCCTCAATCCACGCAATTGAAGGCGCGCGTTCCTGCTCTGGTACGTATTCATAATAGGCTTCATCCAAAACCACCAACACATGGCTCGGGATCTTCCCTAAAAACGCCTTCAAGTCAGCGGAAGATAGAAAAGTACCTGTTGGATTATTGGGGTTCGCGACGAAAATCATGCGAGTCTTGTCGTTCACCGCAGCGGCCATCGCGTCTAAGTCATGACCATAATCTAGCGCTGGAACGGCCACAGGCTTTGCGCCAATCGCTTGAGTCACTAGCGGATACACCACAAATGCATGCTGCGAAAAAATCACTTCATGCTGCGGAGTAACATATGTCCGAGCGAGCAATTCAAGCACGTCATTTGAACCATTTCCGAGTGTAATCTGCTTGATTCCAACTCCGAACTTGTCCGCAATGGCTTGCTTCAAATAGAAACCATTAGCATCTGGATAGCGCGCCAAACCAGATACTTTTTCAATCAGTGCAGCTTTCACCTTAGGGCTCACCCCTAACGGGTTCTCGTTAGACGCTAACTTAACTATATCTTTGATGCCCAGCTCGCGCTCGAGCTCTTCTATAGGCTTACCTGCCTGATAAGGCTGAAGTTTACGAATTCCGGGTAGTGCTAATGCTGCTGCGTCAAAATCACGCATAAACGACCTCAATATTGTTGTTTTTCTAAGAATGCTCTTTCGCGAATCGCGTCATAAAATCCACCAGCGCCTGTGCACCGGAGTATGGCATTGCGTTGTACATACTTGCCCGCATGCCACCTACAAAACGATGCCCTTTCAATGCCAATAAGCCCTCAGCTTTCGCCTGTTTCAAGAACTCAGCGTCGAGCTCTGAGCGACGTAATTGGAAAGGTATATTCATTAAAGAACGGTTCTTCGGGGCTATTCGGTTCACATAGAATGCGGAGTGATCGACACAATCGTAAAGTAGCTTCGCTTTACGCTGATTTAAGTCAGCCATAGCCTCTAAGCCACCCTCCGCCTTAATCCACTTGAATACTTCTGCTGCGAGATACCAAGCGAAAGTATTCGGCGTGTTATACATCGAACCTTCTTCCGCTTGCACACGATAGTTCATCACCGTGCAGACACGCTCCTGCTGCGTAACTAGCAGATCATTCCGGACGATAACGAGAGCAAGACCTGATGGACCGATATTCTTTTGTGCCCCGGCATATATTAAGCCGAACTTACTCACATCAAGAGGTTCCGCCAAAATGACCGACGACATATCTGCGACTATAGGCGCCGCAACATCAGGAATCTCATGAACGGCGATACCGTCCACAGTCTCATTCGGACAATAATGAAAATATGCCGCGTTCTCAGAGAGGTTCCACTCATTTTGAGCGCTAACACTTTTTCCTTCCGCAGTGTCTTGTAAGGCTTCTATCACATTAACCTGACCGACATATTTCTGCGCTTCACGAATGGCGTAACCAGACCACGTACCAGTATTTAAGTAGTCAACCGTAGCGTCGGCTGCAGCAAGGTTCTGAGCAACAGCCGAAAACTGTCCTCGCCCGCCACCATGCATAAACAATACGGAGTAATTATCTGGAATAGCGAGTAAATCACGAACGTCTCTTTCGGCTTCATGAGTCATCGCGATGTATTCGGGGTCTCGATGACTAATTTCCATCACGGAAATACCACGCCCACCCCAATTACACAGCTCCGCTTGCGCTTTCGCTAAAACAGCGGCCGGCAACATCGCCGGCCCTGCTGAGAAGTTATAGATCATCACCTTCAGCTCCAGATTCAGGCGCTGGACTTTCCACAGCGACACCGTCTTCATCTAGGACAATCTCAGAATCTTCCTCATCCATTTCAGCGATTCGAGCAATACCCACAACAACTTCATCACTACCTGTTCGAATTAGAGTGACGCCTTGTGTATTTCGACCCACTTGTGACACTTCGTCAACGCGCGTCCGAACCAAGGTTCCGCGATTACTGATGAGCATAAGATGTTCACCGGAAACCACTTCAAGTGCTCCGACTACCGCACCATTTCGTTCGCTGACTTTGATCGAAACGACACCCATGGTGGCGCGACTCTTCGCAGGATAATCGGCAAGCGGTGTACGTTTACCATAACCATTCTCAGTGACCGTCAAGATGGCACTGTCTTCGCCACGTGGGACAATCAGAGAAACAATGCGCTGGTCGTCTGGAATCCGCATACCGCGAACACCTGTGGCAGTTCGTCCCATGGAACGTACATGATCCTCATGGAAACGTACTACTTTCCCTGCGTCAGAGAAGAGTAAGATTTCGCTGCTGCCGTCAGTCATGTCAACGCCAATCAGTTCGTCACCCTCTACTAAGTTCAACGCAATAATTCCACTTGTACGAGGACGTGAGTATTCAACCAAAGGTGTCTTCTTCACCGTTCCACGACGGGTTGCCATAAATACATAACGGTCTTCATCAAAATTAGTGACCGGAAGAATCGCGGTAATCCGCTCATCCTGCTGCAATGGCAATAAGTTCACTATCGGTTTACCACGCGCAGCACGGCTGGCGTATGGTAATTGATAGGTTTTCATCCAGTACACGCGGCCAAGGCTCGAGAAACACAAGATCATATCGTGTGTATTAGCGACCAACAGACGCTCGATGAAATCTTCATCTTTCATCTTCGTGGCAGCTTTACCTTTACCACCGCGCTTCTGTGCTTCGTACTCACCTAAGGACTGATATTTCACGTAACCTTGGTGCGAGAGCGTGACGACTACGTCTTCGCGCTCAATCAAATCTTCCAAGTTAATATCATGGCTCGCTGCAGTAATTTCTGTGCGACGCTCATCGCCAAACTCTTCGCGAACTTTCTCGAGCTCTTCGCGAATAACTTCCATCAAACGGTCAGTGTTCGACAGGATATGCATTAGCTCAGCTATCTGCTCCAGTAGCGATTTGTATTCGTCGAGGATCTTCTCGTGCTCAAGCCCAGTGAGCTTGTGAAGACGCAAATCAAGAATGGCTTGCGCTTGCTGTTCAGTTAAGCGGTACTGACCATTGTGTACGCCGAACTCTTCTTCAACCCAGTCAGGACGAGCGGCATCGACACCTGCGCGTTCTAACATCACTGAAACACCACCGAGTGCCCACGCTTGAGCAATCAGCTGTGCTTTTGCTTCCGCTGGCGACGGTGATGCTTTAATGAGTTCGATGATCTCGTTGATATTGGCAAGCGCTATCGCCAAACCTTCTAAAATATGGGCGCGCTCGCGGGCCTTGCGTAATTCAAACACGGTACGACGGGTGACAACTTCGCGTCTGTGCGTAATAAAGGCTTCGAGCATTTCAGGTAAAGTAAAGAGCTTCGGCTGTCCTTTATCGAGGGCAACCATATTGAAGCCAAACGCAACCTGCATTTGCGTGTGTTGATAGAGGTGATTCAGCATCACTTCACCCGACTCACCACGCTTAAGTTCAATGACCACACGCATACCATCTTTATCTGACTCATCGCGCAGCGCACTAATGCCTTCAATTTTCTTGTCTTTTACTAGCTCAGCGATCTTCTCGATCAAACGAGCCTTGTTCACCTGATACGGCAATTCATGCACGATAATAGTGTCGCGACCATTATTTTCGTCGGTGATAACATCAGCGCGAGCGCGGATATAGATTTTTCCACGTCCGGTTCGGTACGCGTCGATGATTCCTTGTCGCCCGGAGACAATCCCGGCGGTAGGGAAATCTGGGCCTGGAATATATTCCATAAGCTCATCAAGCGTGATGTCGGGGTTTTCGATCATGGCTAAACAGCCATTGATCACTTCAGTCAGGTTGTGTGGCGGAATATTTGTCGCCATACCTACCGCGATACCCGAAGAGCCATTAGCTAGCAGGTTAGGAACTCGGGTGGGAAGTACTTCTGGAATCTGTTCCGTGCCATCGTAGTTCGGCACAAAATCAACGGTTTCTTTCTCAAGATCTGCAAGTAACTGATGTGCAATTTTCGACATCCGCACTTCGGTATAACGCATTGCCGCGGCCGAATCACCGTCAACTGAACCGAAGTTACCTTGTCCGTCTGCCAACATGTAGCGTAAGGAGAATGGTTGTGCCATCCGTACAATAGTGTCATACACAGCGGAGTCACCGTGTGGGTGATACTTACCGATAACATCACCGACAACACGCGCCGACTTCTTGTACGGCTTGTTAAAGTCGTTACCGAGTACATTCATCGCAAAAAGCACCCGGCGATGAACTGGTTTTAGCCCGTCACGAACGTCTGGCAATGCACGACCAATAATGACGCTCATTGCATAGTCTAGGTAGGAGTTTTTCAGCTCGTCTTCGATATTGACCGGCACGACTTCTTTGGCAAGATCGCTCATATCTTATTTCCCTGAATCAATCGACTTCAAATCGTTATAGTTATGGTGATACTTATGGCGAAACTGTTGGCTCTGGTGTTGATACTGACACACGCCATATTACCCTTTTGGTAAACTGGCACAGCATACCATAGCGATGGTGTTATGACACGCCTCGACCACATCCGCAACTGGTTTAGCCGGTCGAGCTCAGGTAGACTGTCGGCGAATAAAATACTGACAATATCTTACGGAATATAATGAGGTCTTTTGTGGTGCAGTCCCCTAATGTTGATCCTGCTGAAATCGAGAAATTTAATGCCATGGCATCACGCTGGTGGGACCCTGACGGCGATTTCAAGCCACTCCACCGTGTGAATCCGCTGCGCGTGCAGTTTATTGAACAATATGCCGAAGGACTCGCCGGAAAACGTGTTCTTGATGTGGGGTGTGGTGGCGGCATTCTCAGTGAGGCCATGGCTAAGGCCGGGGCGCAAGTTACGGGAATTGATATGAGCCCCGACGCCCTGGGAGTGGCAAAATTGCATGCCCTCGAAAGTGGTGTCAGCATCGACTACCAACAGATTACCGCTGAAGAGTTTGCCCTTCAACACGCAGATCAGTTTGACGTTGTCACCTGTTTAGAGATGCTCGAGCATGTTCCTCAACCCGCCGCTGTGGTGGCAGCATGCGCAACCTTAGTGAAACCCGGCGGGCGCATTGTGTTTTCAACCTTAAATAGAACCTTGAAAGCCAAGTTGTTAGGTGTCTATGTCGCCGAGTACGTGTTGCGGTGGCTACCGCAAGGAACTCATGATGCCGCGAAGTTTATCCGCCCCTCTGAGTTGGTCGGGTTTGCCGAGCATTCGGGATTAAGCCCATTAGCGATGACAGGAATCCACTACAATCCTCTCACCTCAGGTTTTTACCTGAGCGATCGTAATGTGGACGTAAATTATCTGCTAGCCTGTGCCCGCCCTACTGAGCAAGTGGAGTCATAATCAATGACACAATCGGCAGTTTTGTTTGATCTCGACGGTACGCTTCTTGATACCGCGGCAGACCTAGGTGCAGCGCTAAATCAGATGCTGACAGCGCGCGGATTAGCGCCACTCCCGGCAGATATCATCCGTCCTATGGCAAGCCATGGTTCGAATGGCTTGCTTAAGTTGGGCTTTGGCGACGCCTTTAATGAAACGACCAAGCAAGATCTACGGGAAGAGTTTCTCGCACTCTATGAACAAGCGCTGTGTGAAAATACCTGCCTTTTTCCCGGTATGTCCGAACTTCTCAATGCGTTAGCAGAGCAGTCTATTGCTGTTGGCATTGTAACTAATAAGCCAACGCGCTATACCCTGCCGGTCGTTGCTCAGTTCAGTCAACTTGCTTCGATGGAGGTCGTGATTTGCGGCGACACTCTAGCAGTCGCCAAGCCTCACCCCGCTCCTCTCTTGCTCGCAGCTGAACACCTACGAGTAAAGCCAGAGCATTGCTGGTATCTCGGAGATGCAGAGCGTGATATTCAGGCGGGTCGTCACGCAGGTATGCGTACTGTTCTCGTAAATTGGGGTTATTTAGGGCACGAAGATCAACCCGAACAATGGCTCGCCGATTACCGAATTGAAGTCCCACAGGATTTAATGCCGTTGTTATAAGCTGCTCATGTAGGCAGCTGATGTAGGCAGATAAGCACCGATAGTTTATCCATCATCGAAATAGTGCATCTGTTATATATATTGAAAGCGTTCTAGAACTGTTATTTCTAAGCACAAAAAATAATTTACGCGCAAAGCCGCGCCATCTCTGGCGCTTTCATTTTGCAACCATTTCGTCATGAAAATAACCCTAAAACTAACTTGATCAGAAACCACAACCTGACTAGCATACCGAACATACCCCAACACAAGATATTGTGTCCTTTTGCCATTTGACGCGAAAATAACCACTACATCTTGTGATAACAAAAACACCAGAGAGGGAGCCATGAGCCAGTCTATTCAGGTAACTAAACGTGACGGTCGTCGCGAGCCGCTTGACCTCGATAAAATCCATAGAGTCGTAAGCTGGGCCGCAGAAGGTTTGAAGAACGTTTCTGTGTCACAAGTCGAAATCAAATCACAAATTCAGTTCTACGACGGCATTCGCACCGATGATATCCATGAGACAATCATCAAAGCAGCGGCAGACCTGATTTCTGAAGAGTCTCCAGACTACCAATACCTCGCTGCACGCTTAGCAATTTTCCATTTGCGCAAGAAGGCCTATGGTGAGTTTGAGCCGCCGCATCTCTATGATCAAGTCACGCGCATGGTCGGCTTGAATCGTTATGATAAGCACCTGCTCGAAGATTACTCCCAAGAAGAATTCGAACAAATGAATAGCTTCTTGGATCACAGTCGCGACTTAAACTTCTCCTATGCTGCGGTGAAGCAGCTCGAGGGTAAATACCTCTTACAAAACCGGGTCACAGGTGAAGTTTACGAAAGCGCCCAGTTCTTGTATGTGCTTGTGGCTGCGTGCCTCTTTGCAAACTATTCGAAAGAAACGCGACTGGATTACATTCGCCGTTTCTATGACGCCACGTCACTATTTAAAATCTCACTCCCAACACCCATCATGTCGGGAGTGCGCACACCGACCCGTCAATTTAGCTCCTGTGTTCTGATTGAATGCGGCGATAGCCTTGACTCAATCAATGCTACGGCGAGCGCAATTGTAAAATACGTGTCACAGCGCGCAGGAATTGGCATTAACGCAGGTCGTATCCGTGCTTTAGGTAGCCCAATTCGCAATGGTGAAGCTTTCCATACAGGCTGTATTCCATTCTTTAAGTATTTTCAAACCGCTGTTAAGAGCTGTTCTCAGGGAGGCGTGCGCGGTGGTGCAGCCACCCTCTTCTACCCACTGTGGCATTTAGAAGTGGAGTCTCTCCTCGTATTGAAAAACAACCGAGGTGTAGAAGAAAACCGTGTTCGTCACCTCGACTATGGCGTGCAATTCAATAAAGTGATGTATCAACGTTTGATCAAAGACGAATATATCACGCTATTTAGCCCGTCTGACTGCCCTGGCTTGTACGACGCTTTCTTCGCTGATCAAGACGAGTTCGAGCGACTATACGTGCAGTACGAGGCCGACGAGAGCATTCGTAAGAAGCGTATTAAAGCGGTTGAACTGTTTAGCCTGTTTATGCAAGAACGCGCCAGTACGGGACGCATCTATCTGCAGAACGTCGATCACACCAATAATCACAGTCCATTCAATCCAAAATTGGCTCCAGTACGTCAGAGCAACCTCTGTCTGGAAATTGCGCTTCCAACCAAGCCTTTAGAGCACGTGAACGATGAGAATGGTGAGATTGCGCTCTGTACCCTTTCTGCCTTCAACTTAGGCGCAATCAAGTCACTGGACGATTTCGAAGAACTTGCCGACCTTGCGGTTCGCGCGCTTGATAGCCTCTTGGATTATCAAGACTACCCAGTGCCGGCAGCATTCCATGCCAGTATGGGCCGTCGAACCCTTGGTATCGGTGTCATCAACTTTGCCTACTACTTAGCAAAGAATAACGTGCGTTATTCAGACGGCAGCGCGAATAATCTAGTGCATCGTACTTTTGAAGCGATCCAGTACTACTTGATGAAAGCTTCAAATGAGCTTGCGAAAGAGAAAGGTGCCTGTCCGAAGTTTAACGAGACGACCTACTCTGAAGGCATCATGCCGATCGACACCTATAAAAAGGATATCGATGGTATTTGTTCTGAGCCATTGCACTACGACTGGGAAGCACTCCGCGAATCAGTTAAGCAACACGGCCTGCGTAACTCAACGCTATCGGCCCTGATGCCCTCCGAAACCTCGTCGCAAATTTCCAATGCCACGAATGGTATTGAGCCACCACGCGGTCACATTAGTGTGAAGTCATCGAAAGACGGCGTGATGAAGCAAGTAGTGCCTGAGTACGAAACATTAAAAGACAAATATGAACTGCTTTGGACGATCCCAAGTAATAAAGGATACCTAGAGCTGGTCGCCATTATGCAGAAGTTCGTCGACCAAACGATCTCTGCCAATACCAACTACGATCCGAACAAATTTGAAGGTGGCCGAGTCCCCATGCGTCAGCTCCTTCAAGACTTGTTATATGCCTACAAATTAGGCGTAAAAACAATGTATTACCACAACACCCGTGACGGTGCTGCAGACAGTCAGACGGATCTCTCTGCTGCCTCCCGTAAAAAATTAGAAGAACGAGGCAACCAAGCCGCAGCAGCGGTAACCGCCATCATTGAAGAAGACGATGATTGTGCCGGTGGAGCCTGCAAAATTTGAGGTGATTATGCGCTACTCGACGTTTAACCAAACCAACGCAAATCCATTGGGGGAGCCGATGTTCTTCGGCAACCCAGTGAATGTCGCCCGCTACGACCAACAGCGGCACAGCATTTTTGAAAAGCTGATTGAGAAACAACTCAGCTTTTTCTGGCGCCCGGAAGAAGTGGATGTCAGTCGCGATCGCGTTGATTTTCAGGCGATGACTGACAGCGAGAAGCACATTTTCATTTCAAATCTGAAGTATCAGACTCTGCTCGACTCAGTGCAGGGACGCAGTCCAAATATTGCGTTCTTGCCTATTGTTTCACTGCCTGAACTTGAGACTTGGATTGAAACCTGGTCGTTCTCAGAAACTATTCACTCGCGGTCTTACACACATATTTTGCGTAATTTATTCAGCGACCCGGGTAAGGTGTTCGACGACATCGTCATGAACGATCAAATCTGTCGTCGTGCCACCGATATTTCACGTTACTACGATGACCTCATTTTCCATACCCAGCTTTGGCAAACTCATGGCGAAGGCGACATTACTATTGATGATGTGACCTACCATGTCACTGTGCGCGAGTTGAAGAAAAAATTATTCCTCTGTATGAACTCGGTCAATGCATTGGAAGCGATTCGTTTTTACGTCAGCTTTGCTTGTACTTTCGCCTTTGCTGAACGGGAAATGATGGAAGGTAACTCTAAGATCATCCGGTTAATCGCACGGGATGAGAATTTACACCTCACTTCAACCCAGCACATCTTGAATCTGTGGCAATACGGTGACGATGATCCGGAGATGAAAGAAATTGCCGAGGAGCTTCGCGAAGAAGCCCTAGAAATCTTCACTTCAGCGGTTGAACAAGAAAAGCAATGGGCGGCCTATTTGTTCGAGAATGGCTCAATGATTGGCCTGAATAAAGAAATTTTGTGTCAGTACGTTGAGTACATCGCAAATCTGCGTATGCAAGCTATCGGCCTTGACCCGCAGTACAACCAAACTAGTAATCCATTACCTTGGATGAATAAGTATTTGGTCTCTGACAACGTTCAGGTTGCTCCGCAAGAAGCGGAAATCAGTTCGTACCTTGTGGGCCAGATTGATAGTGAAGTCAGTGCTGGCGACTTCGGAGATTTTGACCTCTAAACTTTATGTCCGAGACCTTTAAAGTCCGGGTCAATCAACTTCCAGTGATTGAGGTGCCTGCAGATGGCTCTCAATCACTGCTTGAAGCCCTGGAAGCCGCTGGTATCGAAACCCGCTATCACTGCCGTACGGGGTTTTGTGGTGCGTGTCGCAGTAAACTCCATGAAGGCGAAGTGGAGTACGTGAATGATCCACTCGCTTACATTCGCCCAGGTGAAGTATTACCTTGTATCTGTATAGCTAAAAGTGACTTGATCCTCGACCACTGATTTTTCGAGGTCCGGGTTTTCAAGGCCTAAGCATTCAAGGTCTAAGCCGAGCCTAATCGAACAGGGGTATCGGTCCTTTCGATTACAGTTTACCCCCAGAAAATGACATAATAGCCTATTCAATTAATCAGGAGCCAAGCCATGTTAGCCGTTATCTTTGGAAGAGATTCATGCCCTTTTTGTGTTCGAGCGAAGCAGATCGCCGAAACACTGGCCGGTGAGCGTGACGACTTTGAATATCGCTACGTTGATATTCAAAAGGAAGGCATTACTAAAGCCGATTTAGAAAAAACCATTGGCAAGCCAGTGCTGACAGTGCCGCAAATCTTTGTCGATGAGAGTCACATTGGTGGGTGTACCGAGTTTGAAGCCTATGCAAAGTCAGAACTCGGGCTTTACGCCAGCCGCGCCTAAATATAAGAAAACGAGAAAACCGTCGCTACCGACGGTTTTTTTCTGTCAACTTCGCAAGGGTGCTCATGCCCCCTGCTCATCTAAGTATTTCTTTAACCGTTGCTCTGACACAGGAAACGCTGTTCCCAATGTTTGAGCAAAAAGGGAAACTCGGAACTCCTCAAGGTGCCAACGAAATACCTGTAGTGCTTCAGGAACAGGCCGATGGGCAGGTAACTTTTTAAGCGCCGCTTGCCAACGCTCGTAAAACTTTTCTACTTGTAACACTCGCAAACGGTCTTTATTTGGATCCGCCGGCATTTTTTCCAAACGCAATGTCAGCCCTTTGAGGTACCGCTCCACATCACTCAAACGGGTAGCGCCAAAATAACTCACAAACCCGGGGAAAATTAGGTCGCTCAAGTGGGCTTTGATATCATTGTAAGACTGCACTAAGTTCAACGGAACTTTGCCCTTTAGTTCCCGATTTATCCCGTAACTAAGCAACAAGCAGCGTTCAACGCGCGCAACGACCTCAAGGGTTTTATCGTTCAACTCACCTCTTACTCGAGTCACGAAGTGTTTGAACTCTCCCTCGCTGTGTAATTCCGTTCCTTGCATTAACTCCTCGATCGCCGCATCAATACAATCCTGTATCAACGCGTCTACGCGGCCCCATGGATTAAAATACATGGCGAGTTTTGAGTGGGACGTTAATTTCTCTTGTAGATATTTAACTGGCGAAGGAACCTGTAATAAAACGAGTTTACGTAGGCCGATTCGCTGCACGAGCAGGGCTTCACGCTCATCCTCATAGACTCGTATGGCTACTGTACTGCCTTCATCTGTCAGTGCAGGATAAGCCTTGACCGCAAAGCGCCCTTGCGTTTTTTCGATAACACTTGGAAGCTCACCGAAGCTCCAATCCGTTAAACCTGTTTGTTCAACTGCATCACTTGTCGCTTCAACAATAGTCTCTTTCACGACACCTTGAATGCGTGCACGAATCGTCTCCAAATCGCGTCCCATGGCGATAATCTTATCGTTCATATCACGCACCCGAAAGTTCACTTTTAAATGGTCAGGCACCAAGGTTCGGTTCCACTCATCCATTGGAATTTCAATGCCGGACATGCGGCGCAACTGCTTGGCCATAGCTTCTTGCAACGATGATTCATGAGGTTTCATCGCTTGCAACAGTGCTGTTGCATAATCAGGCGCAGGAACAAAGTTTCGTCGCAGTCGTTTGGGTAAGCTCTTTATCCAAGCCGTAACTAACTCATGTCGATATGCAGGCACCTGCCAAGCAAAATCATCTTCATCGATCTGATTCAGGGCTGACACTGGAATGTCCAGATTCACACCATCATCATCGCGTCCTGGTTCAAAGATATACTCTATCGGTAACTGCAAACCAGCATGGTGCCATACATCTGGATAGTCATCCTCTGTAACATGCTGTGCGTCGCGCGCCATCAAATCATCACGAGAGAAAAACAACCGAGCCCGGTTTGCTTCGTCTTGTTGCTTCCACCAGCGTTGTAGCGTGCGGTCATCAAATAATGATTCGGGAAGTACGCGATCATAGGCGCCAATCAAGGTCTCTTCGTCCACTAGGATATCGCGTCGCCGACTCTTCGCCTCGAGCTCGTGTACTGCGTTAATGAGCAGCTGATTGTGGGAAACAAATTCTGGGGCGCGACTCAACTGATTGCCTACAATGGCTTCTCTAATAAATAGCGCACGCGCATCTGCCGGGTTAATGGGGCCGTATTGGACTGTTCGGCCCGCAACCAGGAGTAGCCCAAACAAGGTTACTTGCTCTGTCGCCACCACAGCGCCACGTTTCTTTGAGTACCGTGGCTCATGATAGCTTTTTCGCACTAAATGGGCGGCAATCGGCTCAATCCAATCAGAATCTATCTTTGCCACACAACGCGCATAGAGTTTTGACGTTTCGACCAACTCTGCGGCCATCAGCCATTTTGGCTGAGATTTAAAGAGTTGCGAGCCGGGAAACACGAAGAACTTGGTCTGCCGCGCACCTTGGTATTGATGTTTTTCGTCTTTCACACCAATGTTTGATAGTAAGCCAGTTAAGAGTGCACGGTGAATCGACGAATCGGTCGCAGGCTCTTCGCTCAATGACAGATTGAGTTCACGCGCGGCATAGCGCAACTGCGCATAAAGATCCTGCCATTCGCGCACGCGCAAATAGTGTAGAAATTCTTTCTTACAGCGCTTACGGAATTGACTACTCGAATCTTCCTTTTGCGCAGTCTGAATGTAATCCCACAACTTCAAATAACTTAAGAAATCGGAACCTTCGGTGCTGAAACGGCCATGTAACTCATCTGCCCGCTGCTGCTTGTCATGGGGGCGCTCACGGGGATCCTGAATACTCATCGCCGCGACAATGATCAGCACTTCACGTACACAATGGAGCTCATGAGCGGCAAGAATCATTCGCCCGAGGCGCGGATCGACCGGTAATCGTCCAAGTTGACGGCCAATCGCGGAAAGCGTAAGTCCCCTACGTCGCTGCTTCGATCTGTGGCTAACCAACTCCACGGCACCAAGCTCTTCAAGCAATCGTAACCCGTCATTAACGAAACGCTCATCCGGACGTTGTAGAAATGGGAACTGGCGAATATCTCCTAACTTCAGATTCGCCATTTGCAACATGACTGATGCAAGATTGGTGCGCAGTATTTCTGGGTCAGTAAACTCAGGGCGAGTCTGAAAGTCCTCTTCACTGTAAAGGCGAATGCAAATGCCTGGACCGACCCGACCACAACGGCCTTGCCGCTGATTAGCACTCGCCTGTGAAATAGCCTCCACAGGCAAGCGCTGCACCTTAGTACGGTAACTGTAACGACTAATTCGTACCAAGCCAGGATCAATCACATAACGAATGCCAGGCACAGTGAGTGAGGTTTCAGCAACATTAGTGGCAAGTACTACACGACGCCGACCAGACGTTTGAAATACACGGTTTTGCTCGCTATTCGACAAGCGCGCATAAAGTGGCAAAATATCAATACTTTCACGGTGACCGCGTAACGCGTCTTGCAGACTATCAGCCAAATCACGAATTTCGCGCTCACCACTTAAGAACACCAGAATATCGCCCGGACCTTCGTGCATAAGCTCTTCTACAGCTGAGATTACACCCTGATGTAGATCTGCCCCCTCATCATCCTCGGTGAGCGGACGATATCTCACTTCCACTGGATAAGTTCGCCCAGATACTTCGATAACTGGCGCATTATGAAAGTGCTCTGAGAACTTCTTTGTCTCAATTGTTGCAGAGGTAATGATGAGTTTCAGGTCAGATCGACGGGCAAGTAACTGATGAAGCACACCTAACAAGAAATCAATGTTCAGCGAACGCTCATGCGCTTCATCTATAATTATAACTTCATAATCAGATAGATAGCGATCCCTTTGGAGCTCTGCCAATAAAATACCATCGGTCATTAGTTTTACTGACGTCTGGTCACTAGAAGAATCTTGGAATCTTATCTTAGTACCGACAAGGCTTCCACCGGCTACGCCTAGCTCGTCGGCAATTCGGGCTGCCACAGAACGAGCTGCGAGGCGCCGAGGCTGGGTATGACCAATCAACCCGCGGCAACCATAGCCCATTTCAAGCAAAATCTTGGGCAGTTGCGTTGTTTTTCCTGAGCCTGTTTCACCAGCGAGCACAACCACCTGGTGATCCATTATGACGCCTTTGATTCGATCTTTTTCGCCAACGACAGGTAAGGACTCGGGGAATTCTATGACGGGAACACGACTGCGACGCTCACTGACCCACGCACGTGACGTTTCGATTTCGAGAGCCAGCTCTTCAAGCTGAGCCGGCGAGGACTTCTGCTGTAATGCCCGAATTCGCTGTTTGAAACGATGCTGATCACGGGTACGGCAATTATCCAACAATGACAACAAATGTTTCATGTGCTCATTACTAATCAATGAAAAACAAAAGAGCCACTGAGTCTATCAAACTCAGTGGCTCTAGAACATGGAGTCATCAGCTAATTAATGATTCCGATAGGAGTCTTTTAAATGCAAATCTATCGCTCTAAGAACATCCGTTCGGCTAATCACCCCAACCAGCTGACGATTGTAATCAATAACCGGATAGAGCTTGGGTCGACCCGCACCAAGTTCCTGTGCTAAATCGACTATTGCCTTATCTTCCATCACAGTTACCGGCGCATGCGGGCTCATGCAATCTCCCACCGTCGCAGACTGCTCTTTATGATAGGTCCCTTCGAGCATCATCTTGATACAGTCTTGCTCAGACAAAAAGCCAATGACCTCGCGCTGCTCATTGACAACGGGTCCTCCACCCTGCTTCCCAGTAATGAGACGGCTTACCGCTTCTTCAATGGACATATTTGCAGTAAAAATTACAGGGTGACGCGTCATATAGTCACTCACTTTTAATGAACGCATAGATTACTCCTCCCGATAAATGCCTATCACTAACTCTCCTGAGTTATTCTTTGAGGCGCGATACATACCTTCAGTATTGAACGGCATGCTGATATTTCCAGCCCGATCCACAATTATTACACCGCCAGTGCCACCGGCAGGCAATAACACATCATGAATCACTGCACGTCCAGCCTCTTCAATAGATAATCCCTGATACTTCACGCGGCTACAAACATCCGCTGCCACGTGATAACGAATAAAGTATTCACCATGACCGGTCGCAGACACAGCACAACTCTCGTTGTCGGCCCAAGTACCCGCTCCGATGATTGGCGCATCGCCAATACGTCCCCATTGCTTCGCGGTCATGCCGCCTGTCGACGTGCCAGCCGCAAGGTTGCCATGACGATCAACAGCGACTGCCCCTACGGTTCCCATGTTAAAAGCAGGATCCCAGCCCTCAACTTTAGCAATTTGATCACCTGTATTCTGCTGTTCACGTAAACGCTCTAAAGCACGTTGTAGCTGCTGATAGCGCTGCTCTGTATTGAAAAAACTGTTTTCGACTTGCTCCAAACCAATAGTTACCGAGAAATCCTCTGCTCCGGCACCACTCAGCATCACGTGACGGGACTGCTCCATGACAGCACGAGCGGCTAAGATTGGATTTCGAATAGTCCGCACACCTGCAACCGCACCAGCGTCCATGGTATTGCCAATCATGACTGAAGCGTCGAGTTCATGGCCGCCTTCATAGGTATATACAGAGCCTACGCCCGCGTTGAACAAAGGCTCTTCTTCCATAAGTAAGATCGCAGCTTCAATCGCATCCAACGCGCTACCACCAGCCTCGAGAACACGGTAACCCGCTTGAGTTGCGGCGGTTAAAGCAGCCGTAAAAGCAGCTTCACGCTCCGGGCTCATATTTTCTCGCGTAATTGTTCCTGCGCCACCATGAATCGCTATTGCGATAGGTTGTTCACCCGCTGGTGCACTAGTCACTGAGCTCGCGTCTTGTTCTGCTCCACATGCAGTGAGTAAGCCCGCAGCGAGAATCATTGTTGCCGTTCGACTGATATTCCGACTTGTCATCTTCGTCCTCTTCTATTTTTTATTTGGATGATGCCATTATGACCATCCTCGCAACTCGCATACAAGTCCTGTCGAGTGTTATCCTCTTTATATATCATCCCTTTAAACGTAGCAGATCCATGACACATACATTCTATTGGCATGACTATGAAGCGGGTGGCGTCAATCCCCGAGTCGATCGCCCCATGCAGTTTGCTGGCATCCGAACTGATGAAAATCTAGACGTTATCGGTGAACCTTTGAATATTTTTTGTCAGCTTGCACCCGACTACCTTCCCCACCCGGAAGCTTGCCTAATTACCGGAATTTCGCCACAACGGTGCCAACGTGATGGCTATATTGAAGCTGAGTTTGCCCAACGAATCGCCGCCGAACTTGAGCAACCCAATACGGTAACTATTGGTTATAACAACCTTAGATATGATGACGAGATGACCCGTTTTCTGTTTTATCGCAACTTTCGCGACCCTTATGCTCACACATGGCAAAACAACAATTCACGGTGGGACTTATTGGAACTCGTTCGAGCATGCTATGCATTGCGTCCGGACGGCATTCAATGGCCACAGCATGAAGATGGACGCGTGAGTCTAAAACTCGAGGACTTGGCTCGAGAAAACAAACTTGATCATGGCCAAGCTCATGACGCAATGTCTGATGTGTATGCCACGATTGGTCTAGCAAAACTCATCAAACAAGCACAGCCAAAACTATTTGATTGGGGCTTTTCACACCGTCACAAAGCATATCTTCAACAACTCGTCGATCAAGCGATTGTCAGTCAGCAACCCCTAGTTCATGTCAGTGGTTTTTACGGTACCACCGCTGGCTACTGCCGTTGGATAATGCCTCTCGGGTATTTACAAAGTCAGCCAAACACGCTCGTAGCATGGCGCCTCGACTGTCCGCTAGAACCTTGGCTCGCTTCCAATCCAAATGTCTTAGCGGAAGCACTCTATCAGTCAGATGTTCCTGCCAACGAACGACCAGGTATAGTAAAGATTGCGCTCAACCAAGCGCCCTTTCTTGCTCCATTCAAAACTTGGGAGCCTGAGCGCGCGGCTCACTTTGGCCAACAGGTCGAGCACAGTTTCTCGATTCTTGAGCAGCTAAAAACAGTAGATGACTTTAAACAGCGCTGCATAGACGTATTTGAGCAGAATAACTCTTTTGACGACTCCGTTGCTGCCGATCCAGATGTTGCGTTATACAGCGGCGGTTTGTTTAGCCGCCAGTCACAGGCTCATATTCAGATCATTCGTGAAACGCCACCCGAGCGACTGGCTGCAGTGGACCTGAACTTTGAGGACGCGAGGCTTGACGAGTTGTTATTCCGCTACCGAGCCCGTAACTATCCACAAACATTAAGTGAGCAGGAACGGCAACGCTGGCGCAGCCACTGTCAGGAGCGCCTACAGTTTGGCTCAGCCGACTATCTTAGTATCGAAGAATTTGGTCTGGCGCTAGAACAAGCAGCCGAGTTGTACGGCGACCAACCCAACAAGTTACGTATCTTGAAAGATCTCTTCTTGTGGGCGCAAGCGCTGTAGTCTGTGAACCCTTCTGACCGCCACAAAAAAGGCAGCATCTAAGATGCTGCCTTTTACTTTCAATCACGCCAAAGCGTTGCTTTAGAGCCAGCCAGAACCTACATCGTTGGTTCTTTATCGCCGGGTTTCGGTCCTACTCGGAATACGTGTGCAAGCGCAGGAATTAGAATCAACGCGCCTAACATGTTCCAGATAAACATGAAGGTTAAGAGTAATCCCATGTCCGCTTGGAACTTAATGGGTGACCACATCCAAGTCGCTACACCAATGGCGAGCGTCAAGCCAGTAAAGCCAACCGCTTTACCCGTTTTCGACAAAGCGTAAGCATAGCTCTCTGCTAAGTTCATGTTTTGTTTAAGCGCTTCTCGGACTTTGCTGTAGATATAGATCCCGTAATCCACACCTATCCCGACCCCGAGTGCAATGACTGGCAATGTCGCCACCTTCACACCAATGCCTAGGGTCGCCATTAACGCCTGGCTCATAATGGTCGTAAACATTAATGGCAGAACGATACAGAGCACCGTCCGAATGCTTCTGAAGGTCAGTAAACACAGCGCGATTACAACACTGTACACCCACAACAGCATTTCAAACTGAGCTTGCTCGATCACTTTATTGGTTGCCGCTTCAATTCCCGCATTACCGGCCGCCATCAAGAAATCGAGCTCATCCGTTGGGAACTGCGCAGCAAAGGCCCGCACCTCGTCAACCACGCGATTTAACATATCGGCCTTGTGATCATTCAAATACAGAATCATCGGCGCCATACTGCAATCGCGATTCATAAGACCGCTTGGGGCTTGTGAAATAGAAGCATTGATCACGAAGTCGTCGCGGTTAATGCTATACCACTTATTGTTTCCTTCGTTGATCCCCGCCATCCCCATTTTTGACACATAGGTAATGGAGCGCGTTGTCTGCACGCCCGGCACGTTTTCCATATGCCATTGGAAACGGTCCATCAGAACCATGTTTTCCCAAGCAATACATTGCCCAGGTGCCGTTTCAGCCATGACCACAAAGATATCCGTGCTCGCGCTGTAGTTCGCAACCATAAAAGCGTTATCAAGGTTATAGCGCGAGTCAGCTCGTAATTCCGGTGCCCCACTATCTAAATCGCCAATCTGAAGCTTCTGCCCCTGCCATAATCCGAAAGCGGCCATTACGATCGCAACAGCAATGGCACCTTTCGCCCAATTCGGCTGCGCAAAACGAGCAAACATGGTGAGCACTGGATGGTCTTTTTTCTGCGTTTCCCGCAGATAATTCACTCCACGTTTGCTCACATCAATGTAGGACGTCAAAATAGGCAGCAAACCTAAATTGGTGAGTACGATAACGGCAACACCGATACTGGCAGCGATCGCGAGTTCTTTAATGACTTCAATATCAATAACCATCAGTGTGGTAAAGCCGATGGCGTCACTCGCAAGAGCCGTTAAGCCTGCAACATATAAGCTGCGGAACGCTAAGCGAGAGGCATTAAACTTGTCTTCACCTTCAACTCGGTAGGCAATAACCGCGTTAATGATCTGTACACCATGACTCACACCAATCGCAAAGACCAAGAACGGCACCAGCATCGAATATGGGTTAATGCCACTGCCAATGAGTTTAATAATTCCGAGTTGCCAAATCACCGCAATAACGGAACACAGCAGCACCACAAAGGAACTGCGAATACAGCGGCTGTAGAGATACAACATACCGAAGGTAATAATTAAGGCGAGCAGGAAGAACCCGGCCACCTGCACCGCACCGTCGATTAAGTCGCCAACAACTTTCGCAAAACCAACGACCTGTATATTAATCCCGTCAGATTCGTACTGATCACGCACCAAAGATTCGATACGCTGCGAGAATAAGTGATAATCCAGACGTTCACCGGTTTCAGGATCAATCTCGTTCAATGGCACATAAATGAGGGCGGACCGGAAATTATTCGCAACGAGATTGCCAACTTCACCTGATCGCAGCACATTTTGACGCAACTGCTCGATGGACTCTTGGCTACCATCGTAAGTATCAGGAATCACTGGACCGCCGACAAAACCTTCCTCGGTCACTTCAGACCAGCGCACATTCGGTGTCCAGATTGAGCGCAGGCCAGAGCGATTCACTCCAGGAATATACGAGAGCTCATCGGTTACTTGACTTAATATTTCTTGATATTCGGCATCAAAGATTGAGCCTTCGGTTGTCTCAACAGACACCCGAATGGCATTTCCCATTGCCGCGAGATCATCTTCATACTTAAAGTAGTTCTGAACGAATTCATGATTCGCCGGAATCATCTTCCGAAAACTAGCGTCTGGGCGAACTTGTGCCGCGTGATACAGCAAAAAGGCGGTCAAAGCAGCAAACAAGACCATCCAGAATACGCGATATTTAAAGAGTAGTTGCTCCATCAAAGAAGCTTTGCCGTGAATTTGTTGCGTTGTCTGCATAGCGATTTATCCTTCTGTTCCGCCGGCAGCAACCGGGATATAAAACTCCTGCAGACCTGCACGTCCAACCAGGATAAGTTGATTTCCTTCACTCTGACGAATTCCCGTCAGTGGTGTATTACTCGCATGAGAATATAGCGTCGTTTCCATGGTGTCAGGGTCGATCACCGCAATCACCCCTGAATGACCAACGAGCGCAACGCGGCCATCACGCAGCACCACGCCACTATTTAAGTTGTAACGCGTTTCAACTGCGACTGGCGCAAAATCATACCCACCATTGTCGGATACAAAAACGTTACCACGCAGGCCATAGATCCAGAGTCGGTCTTCATTATCAAATAAAGCACCGAACAATGAGCCGTGGTAAGGAGAATCGAGCATTTCCCACGAATCACCCTGGTCATCACTCCGAGCTAATAACCCAAACTCACCCACAATGACGATAGCGCCATTACTGTCGGTAGTAATTTTATTCAGATGATTACCTGTTGGATTATCAAGTTTTCCCGTCAATATCTCCCAGCTATCACCACCATCTTGAGTGCGCAGCAATGTGCCGTAGGCCGCAAGAGCAAAACCGAGCTCGCGATTTACAAAATGGATATCAAGGAAGGGTTTGGTAGGACCCACATCAAACTGAATTTCCGCACCTTGTGTCAGAAAAGTGAGTTCCTCAAGGGCAATTTCAATTTCCTCTGCCTCAAACTCATCCTCAGCATCATCAAGTTTCGCCTCTAACGCTTCCTGACGTTGCTCTAACCAGGGAAACTCCAATTCAAGTAACTGAAAGCCGTCCATTCGGCGTTCCCAAGTCACTCCGCCATCGGTGCTTTGCAATAAAACGCCTTCATGGCCAGCAACCCAGATATGCTCATCATCAACAATAGACACAGAAGTCAGTAGCACGGATGTGGGAACCTCAGCCTGCACCCAGTCACTTCCTCCGCGCTGTGTCAGGATCAACCCGAACGCACCGCTGGTCACACGTAAAGAGGCAGATTGGTCGAGGCCGATTAGCACCCCTTGTTGCGCACGGGGCGAGTCAGGGGCTGGCGTGAAAATGGGATCATAGCGATCGCTTGCCTGAACCGATAAGCCCGCGCACAGCAAAGCCGCTGCAAGTGCTATCCTTCTCATGGTAAATACTCCAAGTCATTGTTCTTTTACTGCGCGAGAAGTTGTCAGCGCAGCACAGCTAGGTTATAACCTTGATTGTATAATCTAACAGGTGTTTGAAAACCCCTGAAGCTAAATTTATCCTTGTAACGTAAACTGTTCGCTGAAAATTTCTTCAGTATTTTATTTTTATTTGATTTGATGTAGCTTAACCTTAAACTCAGTCCATCAACACCGGATGGGTGTTCGACTATAAGAACGCATAGGAACTAAGGACAACGACAATGAAAAAAATGATGTTATCTGCAGGGGTCATGGCTTTATCTCTGCTTTCCGCTAGCGTTACTGCAGCGGTTTCTCAGGAGGAAGCAGCACGGCTGGGGCAAGATCTCACGCCTCTCGGAGCTGAGCGCGCTGGGAGTGCTGATGGCCGAATCCCAGCCTGGGATGGTGGTTTGTCACGACCTGGTGAGCATCTCGAACGTCCACAAAATCCATTTGCCGACGAAAGTCCGCTTTACACTATTACCCGAGCAAACCTCGATCAGTACCGTGAGCGCCTCTCGCCCGGTCAAATCGCCATGTTCGAACGCTATGAAAGCTATCGTATGCATGTGTATCCAACACATCGCACGGCAGCCTACCCAGAAGCGCTATATGATGTAGTTCGCCAAAACGCAGTCAATGCTTCCCTAGTGGAAGGCGGAAGTGGCTTACAAGGGTTCGAGAACGTCATCCCTTTCCCAATTCCTAGCAACGGCTTAGAAATCATTTGGAACCATTTAACGCGTTATCGTGGTGGTAAAGTTGAGCGGACTGTTGGTCAATTCCCAGTGCAATCTAATGGTCGTTACGAAATGGTTCGCTTGCGTGAACAATTGGTATGGCCAGAGTACTTGGAAGGCGGTCGGGACGAGCAAGCAGACGACAACGTCTTATTCTATTTCCTTCAACAAGTGCTAGCACCGGCGCGTCTCACTGGTACAGTTCTCTTGGTACACGATACGATTGACCAAGTTCGTGAAGGTCGCCGCGCATGGATTTACAACGCCGGTCAGCGCCGAGTTCGTCGTGCACCAAACGTAGCTTATGACGGTCCAGGTACCGCAGCCGATGGCTTGCGTACATCTGATAACCTCGACATGTACAACGGTTCACCAGATAAGTACAACTGGGAATTAGTCGGCAAAAAAGAAATGTATATTCCGTACAACAACTACAAGTTGATGGATACGGATTTACGTTACAGCGACATTATCCAGCCTGGCCACATGAATAAAGACCATGTCCGCTATGAATTGCACCGCGTCTGGGTTGTCGAAGCAACCTTGAAAGAAGGTGAGCGTCATATTTATGCACGTCGCACTTTCTTTATCGATGAAGACACTTGGACAGCATCGGTCATCGACCATTATGACGGTCGTGGTGACTTGTGGCGCGTCGGCCAAGCCTATAACGTCCAGTTCTACGGCAGTGACGTTCCGTGGATGGCCGCAGAGGGTTTGTATGACCTCAACAACGGTCGTTATTTGATTCTTGGCCTTGCCAACGAAGAAAGTACGTACATGAACTTCGATATTACTCCACGTCGTTCAGACTTCACGACTCAAGCGCTCCGTCGCTTAGGTATTCGTTAAGTTCGTTATTCCAACAATAAAAAAACCCGGCTTCTGCCGGGTTTTTTATTTCTTAAAATTTAGAGCTTAGGACTTAAAGCGCGTAAGCAGGGACGAGGTATCCCAACGCCCTCCCCCTAGCTGCTGAACATCCGCATAAAATTGGTCAATTAATGCAGTAACCGGTAACCGACTGCCATTTCGCTGAGCTTCATTCAAAGCTATTTGCAGATCTTTACGCATCCAATCGACGGCAAAACCAAACTCATACTCACCTTTACTCATTGTTTCCCAACGATTTACCATCTGCCAACTTGCAGCGGAACCTTGTGAAATCGCATCGAGCACGCGCTTTGGATCAAGGCCTGCTTGCTCAATAAACTGCATACCTTCTGCCAAACCTGCCACGACACTCGCAATACAGATTTGATTCACCATCTTGGCTAACTGTCCAGAACCTACCGGTCCCTGCCATCCCACATGCTTCGCGTATAGATCAAGCACTGAGCGAACCTCATTCACTGCCGCTTCATCGCCACCAATCATAATGGTGAGCTGACCGCTTTCAGCGCCTGCTTGACCACCGGAAACTGGGGCATCCATAAAACTTACACCCACTTCGTCGGCCTTCGCCGCCAGTTCGCGAGCGAGTTCAGCAGAGGCTGTGGTGTGATCAATGAGCACCGCGCCCTCTTTCATGCCAGCTAGAACCCCCTCAGCACCGTATGAGACGCTTCGCACGTCATCATCGTTACCAACACACATCATGACAATATCAGCGCCTTCAGCGGCTTCTCGTGGCGTTTGTGCTAGATTACCGGAAAACTCGCTAACCCACGCTTCAGCTTTTGCTGTCGTTCTATTGTAGACCGTTACACTATGGCCACCCTTCTGCAGATAACCCGCCATCGGGTATCCCATAACACCCAAACCAATAAATGCTAATTTCATTGCCACGTCACACCTCACAACTGACTCTATTTTTAAGGTCGTATACTAAATTTTACGCAAAAGAAAATGTTGATACCTGCCTAACGGACGGTAAGGTTCTTGCCGAGAATATTGGAGTTCGAGTTCCAGCAGCTGTTGCTCATTGACGCGTGATGGTTCTTTAAGATAGTCATGAAAACAACGCACCCCACTGTGCGTAAAGAGCGTCAAACCAGCGCGTTCGCACCACTGTTCCACCTCACTGATTTCTAAGGGGGATTGCGGACTAAAGCGCACCTTTTTCTTAACCAACAGACCTGAGGCTACGTAATCATGGTTGCCATAAACCATATTCGCCATGACTTTTGCCGCACGGTTGTAGAACATCAGTGAGAACCATCCACCCACTTTCACTTTGTTAGTTAATAGCTCTAGTGCCTGCGCAGGATCCGTTAACCACTCTAATACCGCATGGCAAAGCACCAAATCGTACTGTGTTGAATCACTCGCCAACGACTGGATACTTCCCACACGGTACTGATAACTCTCGTTCAGCCCTGCGGCAACGTGGCGCTTTTGCGCCTCACAGACCATTTCTTCGCTAGCATCTAAATGCAGAACTCGATGCCCGCGCTCGGCAAACCATTGATTTACTTGGCCTAGACCAGCACCTGCATCAAGAATACTTAAAGCTTGCCCGTCTCGAAGCACTGCCAAATCTCGCTGCAGTACGGCTTCACGAATTCGTCCCTTAGCGGTTTCATAAATATTCGAATGAAAACGTGCTGAGTCATTCGCAAATATCCGATCGGTCATGCAGGATTATCCACATCAATGAATGTCACTCGAAGACCAAATTGCTCAGCAATTTGCTCGCCAAGTGCTTTCACCCCATAGCGCTCGGTCGCATGATGCCCCGCGGCGAAAAACTGAATGCCGCACTCACGCGCCACATGCACCGTCTGTTCCGAAACTTCACCAGTAACAAAAGCGTCTGCCCCTGCATTAAGCGCATCTTCAATAAAACCCTGACCGCCACCTGTACACACTGCAATGCGTTGAATTGGCTTGTCACTCACCACCGCAGCAACGAGATCGCGCTGTAGGATAGACTCTAAACGTTCAGACAGCTCTGCTCCCGAGAGAGGTTTCGCATAGTGTCCTAGCATCAGGATACCTTCCGGACTTGCCGTTCTAGCCGGCTCCAGCCTCTCGGCACCGAGGCGCTTTAGTAGTTCGACGTTGTTACCGAAATCAGCTTGAGTATCCAGTGGAAGATGATACGCAATCAGGTTCATGTTCGCAGACAACAAGGTTTCAATCCGACGCTTCTTCATACCGGTGATAGGTTGCGCCTCACCCTTCCAAAAATAACCGTGATGAACCAATAAGGTGTCGGCACCAACATCCAGCGCTTGCTGGATCAAGGCCTGACTCGCCGTCACGCCTGTCACAATATGAGAAACTGTCTCTCGCCCCTCAACTTGCAATCCATTTGGACAATAATCCTGAATTTGCTCAACGTTGAGCCAACGATTCAATTCTGCGAGTAAATCATCGCGACGCATGTCATACCCCATCCACAAATTAGACAGTATCGTAAAAACCATGTATAAATTTTGATTCAAACATATGGTAACACACAGGAATTACCCAATGAGCAAACTGGATAAAGAGAAAGTCCTCAGCGAGTTTTCCGACGCCTATAAGGCTGCACATGGAAAAGCGCCGAAAGTAGAAGAAAGTAGTGGCTGGTTTAGTGTTGATGGCGGCAAGAATATGCGCCTCGCACAACTCGCAGAGCAAACAGCAGAGCTCAAAGGTGGTGCGAAGAAGAGCGCAGCGTCGAAGCCTGCAGCGAAGGAAAAGGCGGCTGCCAAGAAGCCTGCTGCAGCAAAAGCTCCAGCCAAAAAAGCCGCGGCAAAAGCTCCCGCAGCAAAAGCATCCGCAACAAAGAAAACTACGAAATCGAAGTCTACGAGTGGTGGTCTTACTGCGAAGGAAGCTTGGCGTAAACGGCTCGAAGACGAGCGCACGCAATGTCGTCTCCCAAGAGGCTTTCAGTCAGCTTCATAAACGTTGCTCTGGCTGTATTAACTGTCTTTTAAACACAAAAACCCGGCTTTAGCCGGGTCTTCCTGCGGTTCTGTCGGCTCGCATCTTTAATTTTCGATAACGATGCACAATGAACTCTTGACGCTCAAACTCCACCACATCTTCACCAAAGTCTCCAGCAGTCACCGCATATCGTTCCTTGGCTAAAACCTTTTTCACCAACCCCATTTTGCCCTGGTGCTTTCCGCGCTTGATAAACACGGTTTGCCCAAGGAAATCAGGATTGTTGTAAAGAAACGACACGTTATTCGACATGAAAGGCTGACCTTTTCCGAGTGTTTAAGACGATACATCTAGTTATCGACCACTCCTATGGAAACTGGAGTCTTTCTATTATCGGTCTAAGCGCTCAATGTATAAAGTAATATCGCCAACTCGGAAACCAAACTTGCGCATCTCTGTACGATTAATCAGTCGATCTTCGTCCAATAAGAACATCCAATCATCTAGCGTGATAGTGGTTGTTCCATCTCTGAAAGGCACTTCCAACTGATAAACCCAATGCAGAGCCAGCCCGCGCGTCGTGCCCTTTGCGGTACCGATGACATCGCCCGCGCGACCGTGGTATTCGTTCTCGCCGACTTTCGTAAGGTACCAAATGCGCTGTTCCTCACGGCCGTCATCCCAATAAAACCACTCGTCGAGCACGCCCTCATTACCTTCCCATGTACCGACCATTTCGGCACGGAATCGTTGAGTCACTTCTCCACTTCGGCTTTGAATCATGCCGTGAGCCACAAGGCGGCCATTGAAAAACTCCTCCAGTTTTAACTCAGGCGTGGTTCCGCTGTAATCATCGATGCGTGTCGAACAAGCACTCAGTACCAACATCACGGCGGTACACAGCATGATTAGCTTTTTCATTAACGTTCTCCTACCAATTGATCGCGATTACGACGAAAGCTTGAATTAGCATCGAGCCAGATTGCAACGAAACGCTCTGCGAATGTGCTTGAATCTATTTCGCCCAAAATGCCATCCGCGTTATAAAACCGAACCCCCTCTGAAGCTTGGTGTACTGCGGTTAAACAATCCCCTTGGCGAACATCAGGCCAGAATTCACCAAGTTCCGTTAACCAAGTGCGGGCTTCTGAACCAATGTCGTATCCCAGCTTTTCCCATTCCTCTTCGGTTGCCGCGACTAATTGGCGAGAAGAAATGGAGCGCAGATAATCAATCCGAAGCGCTAATTTTTCAAACTCGGGATATTGCCCCGAGTCTGTGTATAGAGCGGCATCATAGACTCGAAACAGCATGACCCGAAGGCGTGTTTCGCCAACCTTGTTCAAATCAGCAATAGTGCCTGCACCGCATTCGCTAGCCTGCGCCATTGTTGTCATAGCCGTCGCAAAGAACGCGCCGGCAAAAACCCATGTCATTACCTTTACGAGCTGATTCATTCATTCACCTCTGTCAGTCCTTGCGCTTGCGATGGCTTTACCAAGTAACTGAACAGCACCATAATAGCGCCCCACATCACTGCATAAGCCCCAATCATCCATGGCAGCTCAACCAACCGCTCTGCCGCACCAAATCGTACGCCCGCGATGTAAGTGATAGGCCCGAAAATAAGCCCGAACAGCGCAGCATAGAAATACCGTCCAGCTAACCAATCCATCGCGACAAACGCCATCGCAACGAACCCAATCCAGAGCAAATAAAGCCAAGCTGGAAGTGCGGTGGTGCCCGTAAAGTTAAGAACGCCGACACTTACCACAACGTACTCTAGAATCAAGCCCACAATAGCCAGGAGTAGTAATTTATAACGCTGAGGCCACAAGCTGCGCCAACTGACGGCATATAGAAAAGCAACTAATACAAGTGTCAGTAAAAGCCAAGTATCACGTCCCCATACTGCCGCTAACCAAACAATGTCGAAAACAATAAAGTGAACTAAGCGTTGCACTGAAGGGCGCGCAAGGTAGTTTTGCATTGTGATTTCGTCGCTAAAAGTTGAACTGCACTGATCGTCCGTTCTCTGAAGCCACCCTCGCAATAACACAAGTAGTAGTTCCATAAACGCCCAAATTTGTCGTCATAACCGAACTCCGCAAGTTCAGCCTTACGCTCATTAAAGTTATCGCGCCAATCTGCCAAGGTGTCGGCATAATGTAATCCGATGTCATCTAACTGGCGGATATTCATGTCTGTATGCTTACGGAACAGCACGCTGAGTAACTCTACTGAGGGCAAATAACCCCCGGGGAAAATATGGCGCTGAATAAAGTCAACATTACGGTTGTAGATGGTCAATCGCTGATCAGAAATGGTAATCGCTTGAATCACCATACGCCCATCGGGCTTCAACAGCGAGTTACATTTTTTGAAAAATTCAGGAAGATAACGCGCTCCAACGGCTTCAATCATCTCCACCGAGACCAGTTTGTCGTACTGCCCTTCCAGATCACGATAATCTTTCTTCAATAACGTAATCTTGTTCTTTAAACCAAACTTCTCAATTTGCTCTTCAACGAACGCATGTTGCTCATCTGAGATCGTAGTAGTGGTCACATGGCAGCCATAATGTAACGCTGCATAGAGCGCTAAACCGCCCCAGCCGGTACCAATTTCAACCAAATGATCTTGCTCGCTGAGTTCGAGCATCTCACACAAACGGCGCAGCTTATGCTCTTGCGCCATGTCTAAGGTGGCATCTTTATCCGGATATACGGCGCTTGAATATTGCATTTTCGCATCGAGGAAACGTTCATAAAGTACGTTTCCTAAATCATAATGGGCCGCGATGTTCTCCTTCGCTTGGCGCTTACTGTTATTACGGCGAAAGTGTGACACCATTTGCAACGGCCAGCTGAGCCAAGCAAGTTTGCGTTCCAATCTATCCATCGCAGGTAAATTTGCCGCGAAAACGCGTATGACAGAGGGAAGGTCTGGGCTAGTCCAGTCACCATCCACAAAAGCTTCACCCGCACCAATGTCGCCCTCAAATAGGAAGCGTCGATAAGTTCTCGGATTCTCAATCACGATACGCGCAGAAAGCTCGCTTTGGGCGTGACCAAAGACGCCTACGACGCGCCCTTCTTCAACAATGGTGAGCTGCCCAAACTCCAAATGGCCAAGGATTTTAAAGAGTAACTTCCTCGACACTCGCTCAAAAAAACTGGCATCCGCCATCGTTTGGACTGCAGTATTGCTGTCTGGCATTTGACTCATAGGTCCTTCCTGATAGATTTTTGGTGCCCGTAAAACGGCACTCTTTTTATAAATAAACGCAACGCTTCCCAGTAGATACCCGCAACAATTTTCACAGTCATTACTGGATGTTTCCTCAATACGCGAAACACTTCTTTTCGGTTTAGTGCAGAGACTCTTAACTGCATCGTGGCGTCAAACTCTCGGACCTCACGATGCGCTTCAATATGCACGAGGAGTTGCTTTCCAGGGGCTTTGAGTCGCCAGTGATAACGCATCTCCATTGGGTTAAAGGGAGAAACGTGAAAAGCCTTGTCATGACTTGCTTGCTCCTTAAGATCAACCAAGTAATAGTGGCGCTCGTTCCATGGTGTATTGCTCACTTCTGCAAGCATGTGCGTGAAAGCTCCGTTCTCATCCTGCAAGTAATAGCAATTGAGCGGACTGAAGAAGATACCGAAGGCGCGAATATTACCGAGAAAAAACACACGGCCACGAAGCGGGCTATCGCTGAGTTGGTTCATTTTGCGTAAAACCGCATCAGCTAACTGTTCATTATTGAAATCGAAATCATCACGCAAATAGTCGCGTTGACGAAAATAGAATGGCGCTATGCCTCGCTTGATTCGCAGCCATGGGCTAATAGCCCCAATTTCCTCGATTTCGTCGAGTGCAAAGAACCACTGCATCAAAGAGTATTGGAAAACATGAGAGCGCGGCACAAATCGTCTATGCCGCACCATTCCCCAATAAATCGCACTATCCATGTGCAACTCCGTCAGTACTCTTAGGTTGAATAGCGTCTACTTCGAAGCGGGCTGCGAGATCATTTGCACTACGCACCCCATCTTCGTGAAAGCCGCTGTACCAATAGGCTCCTGCGAAATGCGTGTGGTTTTTACCGCAGATCAAATTACGCTGCTGACGAGCAGCAAAAGAGGCTACCGAATACACCGGATGATGATAGGTAAATCGACGTAGAATCTTGCTTCCATCAAGCGCCGCCGTGTTGTTCAGCGTCACACAGAAAGTCGTCGAAGACTCGATCCCTTGCAGAATATTCATGTTGTAGGTTACCGTCGCCGGCTTCTCATAATCCGCATCGGCAATAGGTAATAAGTAGTTCCAGCTCGCCCAAGCCGCACGTGCTTTGGGTAACTGGTTAATATCCGTGTGCAGCACTACGTCATTTGCTTGATACGGAATCGCACTCAACACGGCTTGTTCTTCAGGACTCGGGTCCTCAAGCAAAGCCAGTGCTTGATCACTGTGGCAAGCCAACACAAGTTCATCGAATAGCGCTGTCGTTCCGTCAACAAAGCGCAGTTTCACACCCTCTCCTGTCCGCGAGATCCCCTCAATATGCGCATTCACTTGAATGTTCTCGCGAAAGCGCGCCGTCAGTGGCTCAATGTAAGTCCGGGATCCACCGTTGATCACAGCCCATTGTGGCCGATCAGAAACATTTAGCAGACCGTGATTCATAAAGAACCGTAGAAAAAAACCGAGTGGGAATTGTGCCGCTTCATTGAGACTTGCAGACCAAATTGCAGCGCACATTGGATAGAGGTAGTTTTGCTTGAACGTATCGCTTAGCCCTAACTCGGCAACGAATGCATCCAATGTCATTTCATCCACGTTCAAGCTCGTATCTTCGAGAGCCGCTTTCGCCGCTTTGTTGAAACGAACAATTTCACCGAGGAATCGATAGAAGGATGGGCGCAATAGATTACGCTTTTGAGCGAATAGCGTGCCGAGCGTGTGACCATTGTATTCAAGCCCAGTATTGGGATTTTGAACACTAAAGCTCATCTGCGTGTCTTTCCACGTTACACCTAGTTCACGCATTAATGCGCGAAACAGCGGATAAGTGCGATCATTGAAAACGATAAAACCTGTATCGACCGCATAGGTAACGCCTTCCACCTCTACATCCACAGTCGCCGTATGGCCACCGATTGAAGGATTCTTTTCGAATAGGAAGACGTCATGTTTTTGAGAAAGTAAATGCGCAGCGGTAAGTCCCGCAACACCACTACCAACAACTGCAATACGCATTAATTATCCTTTATCATGCCTCGAGCAATGATGAGTTGAAGAAATGAGGGAAGTTTATGTAGCCCACGCAGTATCCAGCCGAACACTCGTGGAAACCAAATCTGGGATTGCCCTTTTTGAATGCCTGCTCGCATTGCTTTCGAGGCATCAGCAACCGAAATCCGCATCGGCATATCGAAGTCGTTTGCATCAGTCATGGGCGTTTCCACAAAACCTGGCGAGACAGTGCTCACCTGAATTCCTCGTGCTTGCAGGTCAACTTTTAAGGTATTCCCAAGATAATGTACGGCCGCTTTGCTCGCGCCATAAGCCTCAGCACGCGTGAATGGTAGTAGCCGGGCCATGCTATCGACAATCACCAGGCGTGAACCCTTCTGCATGTTCTTCAAGAGCGCTTCGATACAGTACACAACGCCAAAAAAATTAGCGGCGAAAACACGCTCGAACAGTGCACCATCAAATTCTTCTGGGCTATTCACGTACTCGCAGACACCCGCGTTTAGAATCGCACAATCGATGTCTGTTAGCGCGCTAAGCGCTTTCCCTGTCGCCTCTCGGTCCGTTACATCAAAAATGACAGGCTGAATAAGACCTCCATCCGCGGTGTTTGCCAATTCGGCCAACTTCGCCTCATTCCGGCCACAGGCGTACACGCGGTGGCCATCCCGTGCATAGTCCAACGCTAATTGTTTACCAATACCTGAGCTTGCACCTGTAATTAAGACGTTCATGAATGCTCCAGTCGATCGCGAACCTTGCCAATGAAAAAGCTAATCAATGGAATATGCTCATAAACCATTGCACCTAAATCATAGTAATCTTTATGTTGGCGAATCGTCTTACTGTCTTTGTCTATTTTTAGCCAACTCACACCAGGAACTACGATTTCCATGCCGCGGGCAAGAGCTTCATGGGACAAACGCATTTGCCAGACCAAAAACGCATGTTCATCGGCCACAGTGGTTTGTTCAAATGCGAAATGACAGTACTTGGAGTTTCCCAAACCATGCTCGAAATAAGATTTCAGTGGCTTCAATCCATCCACTTGCTGTATCGGATCTTGGAAAATAATTTCGGGGTGGTAGATCTCATCAAGCTCACCAAGGCGATCTATCTCCAGCTCCGCATAGAAGTCTTTTAATTTCTCGATCAATTTTTCACTATCCATTTTTCACCTTCTTAAAGGTTGCGATAAACGCTTCGCGCGCCTCTTTGTGGTCCACCATTGGCTTTGGATATTGGTTCGAACGGTCATACTGAGAAAGCCAAATGTGAGGAGCGTGAATAGCCTTAGACGGCACCTTTTCTAATTCGTGCACCCACTTACGAATATAGTGTCCCGCCGGATCAAAACGTTCACTCTGTCGTTCCGGGTTAAAGACTCTAAAATAAGGAACCGCATCAGTACCCGTAGAGGCGCTCCATTGCCATCCACCATTATTGGCAGCAAAGCTGCCGTCGATTAAGTGCTGCATAAAGAACTTCTCGCCTTTACGCCAATCGATACCAAGATCTTTCACTAAGAAGCTCGACACTATCATGCGTACACGATTGTGCATCCAACCTTCGTGCGCCAATTGGCGCATACCAGCATCGACAATAGGAAATCCAGTCTTGCCTTCACACCACGCATTGAACAATGCTTCGTCGGACTTCCAAGGGTATTGGTCTGTCTCAATTTGGAATGCTTTACCGTAACTTAACCGCGGGACATGCCACATTAAATGCATGTAAAACTCTCGCCACGCCAGCTCAGAAAGCCAGGTGGAAGGTCCTTCACTCAAGCCATGGGGAAAGTCTGGGCTGAGCTGACTCAATGCTCGCGCAACAGTCGCTACGCCCAAGCTGCCATTCTCAAAATACGGAGAGAAGCGAGTCGTCCCCTCAATTGCCGGAGTATCACGATCCTGATGATAGCGCTCCACTCGCGCTCGCAAATACTCTTGAAGCGCCGCGTCAATCGCTTTTGAATCCACATGCCATGCGGTGCTATCGCGTCGTTGCGCTTCAATATTGATTGCTACAGGAGACGCGTCACGCTTGCGAGACGTTAACCGATATGGTTGTGAAACGCCTTGCTGATGCAACACTTCGCGCCACTGTTTGAAAAAAGGTGTGAATTTTTTGTAGTAAGTTCCCTGGCCTGTTTTCACCGACTCGGGCCGCACAAGCAACGTACTATCATATGCTTTGCATTGTATCTCATGACGCTCGAGCCATGAGACGACAGCTTGATCGCGTCGGCGCTCATCGAGAGGGTAATCACGATTAAAATAAAGATGTTGCGCATTCAATGAACGCGCAAGTTTAAGCATTGCCGCTGGGATATCCCGATAGCTATCGAGTTCCAACACATGTAATTGCACGCCCAATTCCGCGCTTTCTTTGCTTAACTCCTCAACACGCCGAATGTAGAGGTCTAACTTTATCGGAGCCCAATCATGTTGTTGCCATTGCACAGGGGAGAGAGCCACAACGAGTGCAACCTGTTCGTGATTTTCAGATGCATGTTTCACCGCTTCATTATCATGAAGCCGCAGATCTTGGCGTAACCAGACGAGAGCAGTCATCGTTAGAGTCCGTAGCGTAAACGCAATTTTTCAGGATAAGGTTGAAAGTAGGATTGCCCCTTCAAGTACGGTTTTGGAAAGGCTCTTTGATAGTGTTTTAAAAGTGTCAACGGCGCAATCAAGGGTTGTTCGCCACCATGGTAAGCCAGAATAACCTCAGCGAGTTCAGCACGCTGATCTTCATCCAAATCACTCTTGAAGTAGCCCTGCACATGCTGCAATACATTCGTATGGTTACTGCGGGTTGCGGGCTTTCCAAGTCCATCCATGAAGGCCTGAATGTATTCATTTGCAAATGCGGGGGTCAGCTCTGTAAGCTCGCCTAACCGACGACCGAGGGCACGATAAATACTTTGGTTATGAGCAAGAAGTAAAAGTTTGTGACGCGTATGGAAATCATAAAGACTCTTTTTCGTAAGTTTCCGTTGAAGCTCTTGCCATTCAGCATAAACATAGAGCCTTAACACGAAATTCTCCCGTAACAGAGGGTCATTGAGCCGACCGTCCTCCTCCATAGGTAAGGCTGGATAGAGCTCCCGCAGCCGGCGTGCAAAAATACCAACGCCCTCTTTCCGGTTTGCTTGTTGACTCGGCTCGTACAGACGCACTCTCTCCATACCACAACTTGGCGATTTCGCGCACAAAACATAGCCAGAAATGTGCGCAAGGCGCTCGCTATGCTGGTCTGCGAAGTTACTAAGCGCCTCGGTGACATCAGTATTTGTCTTTGGGATAACAGCGCTCGCATCTGCTGAGTTACTGCCTTCTAATCGAATTGTTGGACGCGGCACGGGCAACCCAATACCTACCTCTGGGCATAGGGCAACATACTCGACAAACTCGCCTAAATCGTGCTGACAAAACTGCGAGCCTTTGTGTCCGCCATCATATCTAACTTTCTGTCCTAGCAAACAAGCACTAATTCCAACCTTAATCGACATGTACTGTCCCTTTTACTGCCTTTGATGATGTGCTTCGAGAAGCCTCGTACCCGCTTACTTTTGTACTCTTTAATCTGTGTTATACGTTTACTCAGCGGTCACGGATTTCTTCAACAACGCGTACGCTTAAAATTTATTCAATATTTTGTGACAAATTTAAGATCCAACACATCCAAACATGCGTAACCTTTCATGAGATAGACTAATGGTGTTGTTGCAAAATGCATACTGATAATTCCGAACTCGCACTTTTCCCTCTAACATCACACCTGATGCCAGGTGGCCGTATGCAGTTACGGATTTTTGAGCCGCGGTATATTCGCATGGTCAAAGAGTCATTGGCGAATGACACCGGATTTGGGCTGTGTATGCTCAATCCGCACGGCAGTGTTGAGCAAAACGAGCACATATTTCCCTTTGGCACACACGCGAAGATTGTAGACTTTGAAACACTGCGTGATGGGTTGCTCGGCATCACCATCACCGGCGGCGACCTGTTTGAGATTAAAACCCTAAGCTCCGCCAAAGATGGCTTGCGAACGGGTTCTGTCGAGTGGCTAGCGCCATGGCCTGACAATATTGCGACTGAAGCGAAAGAGCCACTTACCTCTCGGTTACAGGAGGTCTTCAAGACTTATCCTGAGCTCGCTGAGCTTTACCCAGAGAAACATTATGACGACGCACGCTGGTTGTGCGGCCGTTGGCTCGAGTTACTTCCCCTCGAACCTGAAACAAAACAAGAGCTCATTAGATCTCAGTGTCCGAAGAAGATTTCTCAATATATTTGTAATTTATTTGAGTAGCGCATCATCTACTTTGATCTTTATCTAACCACGAGGCGTAGTCACCTTTAATTGGGTTAGAAAGTTGGTTAACCGGCAAAATAAGGCGTAGACTACAATGCATACTATGCAACAAAACGAAGATACGCGGCGTATGACAAAAAGCCCCCCGACGACCAGTGGGACTGATAGTCCCGAGCATCTGGCAAGCCTGTTGGCAAGAGTTGCTGCGACACAATGTCGCGCCGCCTTTAGCGAGCTGTTTGCTTATTTCGCACCTAGGCTTCAAGCCTATGGGACGCGTCAATTCGGTAACGAACAGATTGCCGCTGACCTAGTGCAGGAAACAATGACAAATGTATGGCACAAAGCCCATTTGTTCAAAGCCGACAAGGGTTCTCCCGCAACTTGGATTTTTACTATAGCGAGGAACATCCGTTTTGATTTTCTTCGGAAGAACAAACATCGTCAGCACGACTTAAGTGCAGACGATTTATGGCCCATCCTTGCAGAACAAAACGAGTCGCTCGATGACGACTATGCGCTCGACCACGATGTTTTAATGCAAGAAATCACAGAGTATTACCAGCAGTTACCGGACAACCAGCGCTTGGTAATAGAGAAGATCTATCTGGAAGGTAAGTCGCAACAGGAAGTATCTGACTCTCTCGGTATTCCATTAGGAACCGTTAAGTCACGCACGCGTCTTGCTTTACAGAAATTAAGAGAGATGATTGTTAATCATGATTAAATTCCATCCGTCAGAAGAAATTCTTCAACAGTTTGCCGTAGGCGACTTAAGTCCGGCGTTGAGTGTGGTTGTCGCAACTCACGTCGATATGTGTTCTCACTGCGCTAAACAAGTGCAAGAAATAGAGCATCTGATGGCTGAGAAGTTTTCGCAAACGGCGAAAGGAATTGGCAGCTCTCAGATGGACACGATGCTTGAGCAAATTTTTGCTTCGAATGAACCCGCTTATCAGGTTATCCAAGACACCGATAATATCATCTCACTCGAAGGTAAACGCTTTAAGCTGCCAGCGACTCTCGCTCGCCAGAAAGATCGTATTGGTCCATGGAGCAAAGTCCCAGGTAAACTTTACCGGGCTCCTGTAAACCTCGGTAGCGGCGAGTGCATGAACCTTATCTATATGGATGAAGGCAGCTCGGTTCCTGAACACACGCACAAAGGCCAGGAAGCAACACTAGTAATTAATGGTGTGTTTCATGATGAAAGCGGCGAGTATCGCGATGGGGATTTCATTTTAATGAACTCTCATGATCAGCACGCGCCGCAGACCCAGAATGAAGACTGCTTAACGCTGGCTGTATTAGATGCCCCCATGCACTTTACTTCGGGCATCTCACGTTTACTTAACCCATTTAGCAGCTTGTTTTTCCGTTAAGCGTTGAATCTGCCAACCACACTTATGGCAAATTTGAGCAAGAAAAAAGCCACTTCATCGAAGTGGCTTTTTTATATCTGATTTTACGCCTACTTTACTTTCGCACCTTCAACCCGAGACTTTAATTTCTGCCCCGGCCGGAAGGTTACAACGCGTCGCGCTGAGATTGGAATATCTTCCCCAGTCTTCGGGTTACGTCCAGGCCGTTCAGACTTGTCACGTAGATCGAAGTTGCCGAAACCGGATATTTTGACCTGCTCACCGCGCTCTAAAGCTGTTCGTATTTCTTCGAAGAACATTTCAACCAATTCTTTGGCATCTCGTTTGCTTAATCCAACTTTTTCAAACAGATGCTCTGCAATATCCGCTTTCGTCAGTGCCATTTAGCTATCCCTCAATACCGCGTTAAACTCGCTTTTTAATAGCTCAACAATAGTGTTAACCGAACCACTGACGTCCTGATCTTCTAGCGTTCGGTCAGCGGCCTGTAGCGTTAGAGCTATCGCCAAACTTTGTTTATCCTCGGGTAAATTCTCACCTTGGTAAACATCAAACAAGTGTAGGCCAACTATATGATTTGCGCCAACTTTCCTAATCGCGGAGAGAACTTCACCGGCCGCCACTTGGCGATCGACAACAATAGCAATATCTCGACGAATGGAAGGATAGCGTGAAATCGCAACCGCAGTTGGAATTTCTCGACGCGTGATCGTATCGACAAGTAGTTCAAATACGAATGCTCGCCCCTTGATACCAAAGGTTTTATCAAACTTAGGGTGCAACGCTCCGATGAAGCCGACGTAGCGCTCACCACGATAAATAGCCGCGCTTTGACCCGGATGCAACGCGGTGTGCTCTGACGCTACAATGCGGTATTCATCCAAACTACCAGAGGCAGCCAACAGATTTTCAACATGACCCTTCACATGGAAAAAGTCGACCGCTTGACTTCCTTGTTGCCAATGCTCACCGACTTGATGGCCCACAATTAAGCCACCGAGCATCTGTTCTTGACGAATTCCGTTCTCAGCGGCGTCATCTGGAACAAACCGCAAACCCGACTCAAAAATTCGAACACTCGCCTGTTGGCGCTTTTGATTGTAACCAGCCGCAGTCAGCAAGCCAGGAAGCATCCCAAGTCGCATGGACGACATATCCACCGAAATCGGATGCGGCAATGTCAAGGCTGCCAGTTCTGGATATAGCAACGCCTGATGTTTGGGATCAACAAAGCTATAGGTGATGACTTCTTGGTATCCTAAGGCCAGCAATCGTTGCTGAAGAGTTGTCAGGGGCAGCACTGCCTCGGCCTGTCGCTGCATACGCAAACGCGCTAGCGGCGCTGCTGAAGCAATGGTGTTATAGCCATAGACTCGAGCAACTTCTTCAATGAGATCTTCTTCAATACTAATGTCGAAACGGTAAGGGGGAACTGAAACGGTCCACTGACTTTCATCAAATCGCACCGAAAACCCTAAACGCTGGAGAATCTCAGTAACATTATCAGCTGGAATATCTACGCCCAGAACTCGAGTTAAGCGCGCTTCACGCAGAGTCACTTGACGCGCTCCAGGAATATACTGCTCGTCTAACGCTTCAGTAATGGGTCCCGCGGCACCACCACACACTTCAAGGATTAATGCCGTAGCACGCTCCATCGCATGCTTCTGCAACTCTGGGTCAACACCTCTTTCATAACGATGTGAGGCATCGGTATGCAGGCCAAATCGACGGGCTTTCCCCATCATATGCTCTGGCGCAAAGAAAGCACTTTCCAAGAAGATATCTTGTGTTGCTGCAGTTACACCACTGTCTTCACCACCAAAGATTCCGGCCATCGCTAATGGCTTTGTCCGGTCCGCAATCACCAACACGTCATCTTGTAGTGCAACAGTTTGTCCGTCGAGGAGTTGAATCTCCTCTCCTGCTGTCGCCATCCGCACAACAATCTCAGTATCAACCTTTGACAGGTCGAAGGCATGCATGGGGTGACCCAATTCAAGCAAAACAAAGTTGGTGACATCAACCACGGGATCAATTGAGCGTACACCGCTACGCCGCAACTTCTCTTGCATCCACAGTGGTGTTTTTGCTGTCATATCTACACCGCGAATCACTCGTCCTAAATAACGAGGACAAGCCGCAGGTGCCTCAAGACGAATATTCAAAGTATCGCGAATCGTCGCAGTAACAGCTGCAATTTTCGGCTCAGTCACATCCATCTTATTTAGCACGCCAACTTCTCGAGCGAGCCCTTTAATACCCAAGCAATCTGCACGGTTCGGGGTCAGATCGATTTCAATCATGTGATCATCAAGACCGAGCCAGTCGCGAAAATCAGCGCCGACTGGTGCATCCACTGGCAATTCGAGAATACCGTCATGTTCGTCACTCAGTTCAAGCTCTGAAGCCGAACACAGCATGCCATGAGACGGTTCACCACGAAGCTTCGTCTTCTTAATCTTAAAATTACCTGGAAGCACGGCGCCAACAGTGGCTACCGCGACCTTTAAACCTTGACGACAATTTGGCGCCCCACAAACAATATCGAGTAACTCGCCGGTGCCCACGTCCACTTTTGTGACTTGTAACTTATCGGCGTCCGGATGCTGACCACAGCTCTTCACTTCACCAATCACTACGCCCGTGAATTCACCAGCAACAGGTGCAATATCATCAACTTCTAAACCGGCCATACTCAATTGTTCGGCAAGTTCGGCAGTGCTTAATTCAGGGTTAACCCACTCACGTAACCACTTTTCGCTGAATTTCATTCCTGTCTAACTCCCTTAACCAAACTGCCGTAAAAAGCGCAAATCATTTTCAAAAAACGCTCGTAAGTCATTCACGCCGTAGCGCAACATCGTGAGGCGTTCTACACCCATGCCAAAAGCGAAGCCGGTAAAGCGCTCAGAATCAATATTCACGGCTTTTAACACGTTCGGATGCACCATGCCGCAGCCCAAGACTTCAAGCCAGTCACCGCCCTTACGACGCACATCAACTTCTGCTGAGGGTTCGGTAAACGGGAAATAAGAGGGACGGAAACGAATCTCTAGATCCTCTTCAAAGAAATGATGCAAAAAGTCATGCAGAATCCCTTTCAGTTCAGCGAAACTGACATCGGTATCAACCATTAACCCTTCGACTTGGTGAAACATCGGTGTATGGGTTTGATCGTAATCGTTTCGATAGACGCGACCCGGAGAAATAATGCGTAGCGGCGGCTGCTCTGTTTCCATGGTTCTAATCTGGACGCCCGAGGTCTGCGTGCGAAGCATCGTTTGCGGCGTAAAATAGAAGGTATCATGGTCGGCACGCGCAGGATGCTGGGCTGGGATATTCAACGCATCGAAGTTATGAAAGTCATCTTCAACTTCCGGACCATACTTCACAGCAAAGCCAAGCTGCCCGAAATACTGTTCAATCCTTTGAATTGTGCGCGTCACAGGGTGCAGTTGACCCACAGTAGGACTGACACCAGGCAAAGTGACGTCAATCCGCTCAGCATCAAGCCGCGCATTTAATTCCGCGTCTTTCAACTCATCGCGGCGCGCGTTCAGCAGATTCTGTAACTCAACTTTGGTTTCGTTAATTGCTTGCCCTGCTTGCGGACGCTCTTCGGCGCTCAGCTTACCAAGCCCTTTGAGTAACTCCGTCATCTGACCTTTTTTGCCCAGATAATCGACGCGAACGTCTTCAAGATCATTGGGAGTTTTTGCCGCTTCGATTGCAGCTTTCGCAGCTGTCAGAATCGCTTGTAAATCCATGAGAGTCCTCTGTCGTCACAACGCCCTAAGTACGGGGCGATTACGCGCTTAAAAATAAAGGCAGAATCATACCAGAAACCAAACAAAAAGGGAGCCATACGGCTCCCTTCTCAACTGCAAATATCAGATGACCCGCTTACGCAGATAACCCTTCTTTTGCTTTCTCGACCAATGCAGAGAAACCTGCTTGATCGTGAACAGCGATATCCGCAAGGATCTTACGATCGATTTCAACAGATGCTTTCTTCAAGCCGTTAATAAAGCGGCTGTACGACAAACCACCTTGACGGGCCGCAGCGTTGATACGAACAATCCACAATTGACGGAATTGACGCTTCTTCGCACGACGGTCACGGTATGCGTATTGACCGGCTTTAGTTACTGCTTGGAACGCAACGCGATAGACGCGACTACGTGCACCGTAATAACCTTTCGCTTGCTTCAGGATTTTCTTGTGACGCGCACGCGCGACCACACCACGTTTTACTCGTGCCATTTTTCAGTCTCCTCTTTACGCGTACGGCAACATGCGATCAACTAGGGCCACATCTGCTTTGTGAACCATGTTCTTCGCACGAAGATGACGTTTACGCTTAGAGCTCTTCTTGGTCAGAATGTGACGCAAGTGAGACTGTTTGCACTTGTATCCGCCTGAAGCGGTTTTCTTAAAGCGCTTGCTCGCGCTCTTAACACTTTTCATTTTTGGCATTGCATAAACTCCGCATTGAATTGCCAAGTGAGTTACAGGGTGAAGGACCGAACTGGTACCTTACTTGTAAACCGCTGCTACTTCTTACTTTCCGGGGCCAGAACCATTACCATCTGACGCCCTTCAGCCCGACGAGGGAACGCTTCGCATTGTGAAACTTCGTCTAGATCCGCTTTAATACGCTCTAGAAGTTGAATCCCAAGCTCTTGGTGTGCCATTTCCCGGCCACGGAAACGCACGGTGACTTTTGCTTTATCACCACCCTCAAGAAAGCGACGCAGGTTGCGCAGTTTTACCTGGTAATCGCCCTCATCAGTGCCAGGTCGGAATTTAACTTCCTTAACCTGAATCTGTTTTTGTTTCTTCTTCTGTTCTTTCTGCTGCTTACTTTTTTCGTAAAGAAACTTACCATAATCCATGATACGGCAAACTGGCGGTTCCGCGTTTGGACTGATCTCTACCAGATCAAGCCCCGCTTCTACTGCGAGTTCTAGAGCTTCACTGAGCCCCGTCACACCGACCTGTTCACCTTCTGCATCAATCAACCGCACTTCTGGTGCAGTAATGGCATCATTAATCCGTGTTTTGTCGACCTTTTGGCCTTTTCTTCCACCTTTAATGGTTTCTTCCTCCAGCAAATTTAAGAAATCGTACGCTCGCGCACTTCATTTTTCAGTTTCTCAACAAAGTCGGCAACTGCTAACTTGCCGAGATCTTCTCCGCGACGAGTTCGTACGGCAACTTGTTGTTGTTCTACTTCTTGATCACCAACAACTAACAAGTACGGCACGCGCTTAAGCGTGTGCTCGCGAATTTTAAAGCCTATCTTCTCATTTCTCAAGTCAGCTGTCGCGCGAAAACCTTGATTTTTCAGTTCTGAGACCAGTTTTTTCGCATATTCGGCCTGATTGTCGGTAATATTCATGATGACAACCTGATTTGGCGACAGCCAAGCTGGGAAAAATCCAGCATATTCTTCAATCAAAATTCCCATGAAGCGCTCAAGTGAACCCAAAATTGCGCGGTGAATCATCACCGGCACATGGCGTTCATTGTCTTCACCTACGTAACTCGCGCCTAAACGCTTCGGCAATGCAAAATCAAGCTGAATAGTTCCGCATTGCCAAGCTCGACCAATACAGTCATGTAAGGTGAACTCAATCTTCGGACCATAGAACGCGCCCTCACCCGGCAAATATTCGAACTCGATATTATTCGCTTTCAACGCTTCGGCTAAAGCAGCTTCAGAGCGATCCCACATTGCATCGTCACCGAGACGTTTTTCAGGGCGCGTTGACAGCTTTACTACAACTTCATTAAACCCGAAAGTGGCGTATGTTTCGTACACCATACGAATACAGCTCGCGACTTCTTCCTGAACCTGATCTTCGGTGCAGAACACGTGAGCATCGTCTTGCGTAAAGCCGCGTACACGCATTAACCCGTGTAACGCACCAGAAGGCTCATTGCGATGGCAACAACCAAACTCGGCCATACGCAAAGGCAAGTCACGGTAAGACTTCAAACCTTGATTAAAGATTTGAACGTGTCCCGGACAGTTCATCGGTTTAACTGCATACTCGCGATTCTCTGACGAAGTTGTGAACATCAGTTCCGAGAATTTCTCCCAGTGCCCTGATTTTTCCCAAAGCACACGGTCCATCATCAGTGGGCCTTTCACTTCTTGATAGTCATACTCGTTCAATTTTTCGCGTATATACTTTTCAAGCTCTTGGAAAACCGTCCAGCCATTGTGATGCCAGAACACCATTCCCGGAGCTTCCTCCTGCCAATGGAACAGGTCTTGCGACTTACCGATCTTCCGATGGTCACGCTTTTCAGCTTCTTCCAAGCGTTGCAAATAGGCTTTGAGTTGCTTTTTGTCCGCCCAAGCGGTTCCATAAATGCGCTGCAACATCTTGTTGTCGCTGTTACCACGCCAATACGCACCTGCCACTTTCATCACTTTGAAATGCTGGCAAAAACTCATATTTGGTACATGTGGGCCGCGGCACATATCAATGTATTCTTCATGATGGTAAAGGCCGGGACGATCATCACGGGCCACGTTCTCATCAAGAATTTCAATCTTGTAGGTTTCGCCGCGCTGCACAAAGACTTCGCGAGCCTCTTCCCAACTGACTTTCTTTTTGACAACCTCATAGCCAGTTTTTGCCAACTCTTTCATGCGCGCTTCAATCGCATTCAAGTCGTCTTGGCTTATGGGGCGGTCGACATCCACGTCATAATAGAAACCATTATCAATCACAGGACCAATAGCCATACGGGTTTCTGGCCACAGTTGCTTGATGGCATGACCCAACAAGTGAGCACAGGAATGACGGATAATCTCGAGGCCTTCGTCATTCTTAGGCGTAATAATTTCTAAGGATGCGTCGTGCTCAATCAGTTCACATGCATCAACAAGCGTGCCATTCACGCGCCCGGCAAGGGTCGCTTTCGCGAGTCCTGGGCCAATATCCGCGGCAACATCGAGAACTGAAACAGGGTTGGCAAACTCACGCTGGCTGCCGTCAGGAAGGGTAATTACTGGCATGGATTCTTGTTCCTATTTTACAGTGGTGACACCCACCAAGTGTCACTTGTATGACTCCAAGCTGCCCGCATTCCTTAAATTTGAAAAGACATGCAAAAGCAACCCACAAAATAAGCCGCAACTATAGCGAATAAGCAGGTTCGGTGCAATCTGAACTACCCTTCAGCAAGGTGAGCAGGTATTCTCCCTTTAAACCTATTTAGTAAGTCACCCATGAGTCTTTATCTTGGTCAATTTGCTGCGCTGCTTGCAGCATTCTTCTGGGCATTAGCGACGCTCATGTACAGCCGCAGCAGCCATCATTTAAGTTCGGTACAATTAAACTTAGTGAAAGGCCTTGTCGCCTGCCCACTGCTCTTTCTCGCCACACTCCTATTACCCACTATTGATTGGGCAGGCACCACGACCAACACTCTAGTTATCCTGACATTGAGTGGGATCATTGGAATCACACTCGGTGATAGCTGTTACTTTGCGGCGCTCCGTCGACTCGGTCCCGGTCATACCATATTACTTGAGTATCTCGCTCCACCTCTCGCTGCCGCGATCGCATGGCTAGTGCTCTCCGAACGTCTTTCATTACTGCAAGTAATTGCAGCTTTCGTCGTTATTGCTGGTGTCGTTGCGGTATTAACGGAGAAACAGCTAGATACAACCTATCGCCCCAACCGAAGTGGTTATTTATTCGGTATCGCTGCGGCGCTCTGTCAGGCCGTTGGTTTGGTCATGGCTTTCTCGGCATTTCAGGCAGCAACAATAGCCCCCATCGAAGCTGCTCTTGTTCGACTTATGGGTGGCACCGCAGCATTAACGATCGGTTTGCTTATACTGCGACCGCGATTACTTCTAGCAACGCGGGAAGCCCTCAGAAAAACTCAAATAGCCCCGCTATTTCTCGCTATCGTATTAGGGACATTCTTAGCAATTTGGCTGCAACAAGTTGCTGTGGCTTATGTCACACCGGGCGTCGCACAAACACTTTTGTCTACCGCTCCACTCTTTATGCTCGGTTTAAATGTCTTTCGTGGCCGACGAGTCAGCTTTAGAGCACTCAGTGGAACATTGGTCGCAATGGCGGGTATCACTTTACTTTTCATTATCTGATGCCAAGAAAATTCAACGCCGCATCCGTAGCTTAAAGCGTATCTTCGTAAATCTAACAGCAAGGCGAAGCAAGGTTGCTAAACTTAGCTAGAAGCAATGCAAGACAGGGATCTAACAAATTAGTCAGCGAAGAGAGGAGTCAACCACATGAGTGAGGAGCGAGTGCAAGACACAATCGTACACTGCCCCCATTGCGGGCATAATGTCCACTTGGGCGTCGATCTGTCAGAGGATGAGCAAGATTACTTGGATGAGTGTGCGGCCTGTGGCGGAGAAATTCATCTAATGCTATACCGTGACATCGGTGACGACCGCATGCATTTGAAAGTCTATGCGGACGATGAGCAATATTATTGAAATCAGGCCACCTAACTGATACTTCGCACTAATTTTGACGGGCAAGCACCCGCTTGACTGTCTCGACAATGGTCAAAGTTTGTTGATCAGCCTCAATATTGACTTGAGTTCCCACTCGCGCAGCGCCCAATACAGTAACTTCCAAGGTTTCTGGAATTAAGTGCAACCAAAACCCCTGCTCTGTCACTTCACCGACGGTCAAACTGGCTCCATCAACAGATACAAAACCTTTTGGTAAGATATACTCCAACCAAGTCAGCGGCACGCCAATTAGCATTCGGCAATTGCTGGTCGTATCGATACGCTCAAGCACTGTACCAGTACAATGAATATGACCCGAGACAATGTGCCCTCCCAGCTCTCGACCCATTGTTAACGAACGCTCAAAGTTCACATGAGATCCCGTATCTAGAGACCCCAAATTTGTTAGCCGCAACGTTTCGTCGATCACGTCAAAGCGCACCAATCCCAGACCTGATTCCTCTTGAGCTTCAGCAGTAAAGCTTCTCACCGTCAAACAACAGCCATTGATAGCGATACTCGCGCCAATCTCTAGGTCTTGCAGATAGCGAGGCGGCACTGCAATTTCCAACTGCCGAAAATCGCCTTGATCACGAGCCGCATTCACCTTAGCCTGTGTTTGAACAATACCTGTAAACATATTTCTATCACCGAGTGTCGAGGTCACATGAGAAGAAGTCGTAGTGTACCGAAAATCATTCAACTGAGCTATCTCTGGGTAGTAGTGATCATCATACTCACAGCCTGCTCTAGAGGCCCAGAGGCGGAATTTAAAACCTATCAATCTCGCCTTGCTAGCCTAGTAAATGAAACACCGGCTTCCCCCGAGTTTCCCCCCATGCCACTGCAACCTTCGACCAGCGTGATGAGACAACCTGTGGCTGAAGTCACGATTGGGCTAGTGGATAGCATGCGCTTTGATCGCTGCCGCCTCGGTGCAATTATCGCAGAACGAAATAGTTCTCTAGGACGCGTTCGTAATCCCGCACAAGTCGCGTACTACGAATTAAGTCTTTTGCCCGCCATTGCAGAATGCCTAAATTCAGAACTCGCTGAAGACGAGCGTCTTGCGCGAATTATGCAGGAGGCTTATGAGCAAAAACGCGCAGACCTTCCTGCAATTATTCATAATTTCTTAACCACCGATCAGGTTCTCCGAGATAGTTTCCGCGGTGGTCGGCGCGTGCTCTCTGCTGACTCGACAGACTTTACCGCGAGTCTCAACGCCCTCAATTACCTTATTCGAACATTTCACCATGCGATAGATGACCCGCTAACTGCGCAGCTTGATCTCTCACAATGGCATAACCACATGCGAGTTCTTGGTCAGTCCGATGCCTTCGCTTCGCACTGGCGTGCCCAACAACGATTAATCGGTTGGTTAGCAGAGTGGAACAGACTTCTAGCACAGGCACCTGAAGCAATAAACTGTCGCGCAAACCACACACCCATTGAAGCCAACTATATGCATAACTTAATGCATGAGCGCTTTGCTCAAAACATTCAGCCTCATTTGGCACGCTGGAATGAACAACACCGGCAACTTGAAGAGGTACTTCATCCACTACAAAATCTTACGCTGGAAGAAGAATGGCACCGCTATTTAGCTGCGCTCATTGGCGACAAAAGTCACGGCAATCAAGTCAGAAACCTCACGCGTCAGCACGCAGAGCTATGGCAAGCCTTTCTAACATCATGTGGTTTTGACTCAATCAATAACGCATCTACAACGGACCGGCTTTAACATGCAGCGATGTGGCCTAGCAACGGCTTAATTTAGAGGTTTTCTGAGTTTCAGCGCCTTCACATCCACACTACAATGCAGTGGCGTCGTACCAAAAGGCTCACCATCTAATTGAATAGCTAGGTTGGGCGTCTCTATCGATAAATGCTTTAAGTGACCCGAGGTCACTGACGGGTGAGCTAAATGAGATCCATTATAGATCGACGTAAAGGCCTTGAGTTTCGTTAGCAACCTACTGTCATCAATCTGTACCCAACTTAAACCGCCGCTCGTCGGGCTTGCTTGCGGTGCAATGCGCATTCCAGCGCCGTAGAAGGGACTGTTAGCTATTACAAAAAGCAAAGATCTTTCATATGTTTGAGCGCCTGTGTCTAACGTTAGTTGAAGCTTTCTTCCCTGATATCGAAATAATTGACGCAGTGCCGCGATCATATATCTTAGTTTTGGCAGTAATGACTTGCGTGAGGCAATGCGTTGAATCAAATCACCATCGAACCCCACGCCAGCCACGTTAATAAACCAGCGGTCATTTATTTTTCCCAAATCAATCACTATGGGAGAGCCACGCAAAGCGCCTTCGAGCATTTGTTCAAAACCTGCGCTTTTGTCATACCAATGACGGGCAAAGTCATTACCCGTTCCACTCGGAATCATCCCCAAATTAATCTCTGTATGAGCAAAACAATTCGCCGCTTGGTGTAAGCTCCCATCGCCGCCAACTACAAGCGCATTGTAGATATTTGGCTGACTCTTCAAGATACGTTTTACGTCCGCACAAGTTTGCGATACATCGGGTGACATTGTGCAGCGCACTATTTCGCCGCCGAGCTCAGCAACTCGGCGTTCAATAGCGGCTATAATTCTACGGTGCCTCACTTTTGGGTTGATCAGTAGCAAATAGTTAAAATTATTCATGTGCAATAAGTTTACCGTGCTGAATACGTAATGCGCGATGAGGGGACGGAACTGCTTGTATGTCATGAGCAAAGCTAATAACGGTGCGCTTCGCCAACCAATCTTCGACCCCTTTTTCAAGTCGCACGCGGGTGTCGTGATCAAGACTATAGAAGGGCTCATCTAAAATCACCAACTGTGGATTACGCAAGAGCAAGCGCGCCCAACTCAAGCGACGACGTTGGCCACCAGATAAAGGCATACTCTCATCGTCTAATCTGGTGTGGTAACCCTCTGGCAACCCTTGCCACCAGCCAGAAAGATCCGCAAGTGCTAACACCTCATTCGCTTCCTCAACGCGCAAACCGCGTTTAGCAATGACCAAGTTATCCCAGAGCGTGCCGTTCAGTACCGTATCCATCTGGCTTAAATAACCAATATGCGCAGCGCAGTCTGCATCCGTAAACTGCGCAAGTGAGCGACCTTGCCATGTAATCCACTTTGACTCGCGCCCTTGTCCCGAAAGTGCATCCGCAAGTGAGCTTTTACCCGCCCCTGAATCACCTATGATCGCTAAATGTTCACCATTCAATACTCTTAACTCAGGAATCTGCAACACCGGTCGGTCATTATGAATAATGGAAAGCTCAGTAATTTGAAGCCCCTCAAAAGACTCGTCGCGCTCATTCAAGCTCAACTGGTGTTCCGCTAACTGCTTATCGTTCTGAGGCTCCGTGCGTCGAGCCGCCGCTAGTATGGAACCCCACAGACTGAGTTGGTCAGGCAAGGCCAACCACGCTTCACTAACGGCAAGTAGCAGTAGTGCAATCATCACGATGCTTGCAGGACCAAGGTCGGGTAACGCGATAGGTACTGATGCTAGTTCTACTGTCGGTACTACAGCCATGATCGCCAGCACCCACAAGAACGCAGTGTAGAACGCAATCTGTATGATAGTGTTTGCGCGTCTTACCCGTTGTTGGCGCTTTTGATGTAAGCGGTCAATGCGCTGACGTAAGTATGCCAGCTGATTGAAATAATACTCCCCCTGCCCCCAGCACCAAAGTTCATCTCGCCCCGCAAGCCCATCCATAGTCCGTCGGTAAAGGCGCTCCGAGAGCACATGATGCCGCGCGCCTAGCGACGCAACGGAGTGCATTAAGCGCAGACAAGTCGCTATGCAAACCACCATAAAACCCAACACGCCGAAGGTTATCCAAGGTGACCAAAACCACAACAACAGACTTAAAACAAAGGTAACGAGTCCAGCAAGAAGTAAAGGAGAGAATATTCTTAACCAAAGGCCATTCATGGTATCGACATCTTGCAACAGTCGATGCACAAAACTGCCGGAGTGAAAAGCCTTCATGCTATCCATGGAACCTTGCCGAAGATCGGCAAAGATCCGCACCCGACTCTGGGACTGCACCCTCAATACCGCATCATGTTGACTCAAACGTTCGAAATAGCGCGCTACAGTGCGACTCAGCGCAAAAAATCGAATAGCGCCTCCGGTGAGGTAGATATTTAAGACAATCACCCCACTACCAAACAAGCCTATCAGTCCTGCGGCGCTAATAAACCAGCCGCTGAACCCTAGTAGAGCGATTCCACTGGCCAGCGCTACAACACTGAAACAAAATCCTAGCACGAGTCGCCCGGTATATTTCTGCAGATCTTGCGCCCAGGGTTTGAGGACTCTGAATGTCTGATTTCTGGAGTTAGTCCACATCTATTCTCTCCAGTTTAAGTTGAGTATCTGCAAGTGCAATTAAGGCAGGATCATGGCTTGCAACGACAACAATTCGATCAGTGTGACGAAGGGATTCAATGGTTCTTCGCACAGAAGTTGCTACATCTTCATCAAGACTTGCCGTGGGCTCATCAAGTAACACAAGCTTTGGCGCGGCCAATAATAAACGCGCCATTGCGATTCTTCGAGCTTCTCCGCCTGATATGTTCGCGCCTTGCGCTTTAAGTATGGTGCTCAACTTGTGTGGCAGTCCTTCTAACCAATCATTCAGCCCCACTGCAGCGAGCGCCTGCAACATCTGTTCAGTAGTCGCATGAGGGGCAGCCAAGCGCAAGTTTGTGGCCAATGACCCCTCGATCACTAGAGGTGTTTGAGCAAGATAGGCTGCGTTCCCACGAGTCACCGGTAAGTTATTTAGGCGGCACATACCGGCAAGCGGCGGAATAATCCCTGCAAGTGTTCGCAAGAGTGTCGTTTTCCCTACACCTGAGGGACCCTGTAATGCGAGTATCTGGCCTGGTTCTACCACAAACGAAAGCGGGTTAAGTAAGGGCTGCTGATAGCCAATCTTAAGTGACTTAACCATTAAGCCTGCTCTTATAGATTTACTGACAGAGTTGCTAACCGATTCATGAACAGGTTCATAGTGCTTATCGGCCATCACCTCTCGGTCAGCAACCGCAAGTACCGTGCGCTCTTTTGAAGCGTCGACCGAAGTGGGATTCAAGAGCAGTGCAGCTGCACCCAATGCACTTGCGCGTTCATGATAGAACTGGGATAGAGTGCGCAATGGTTGAAAATATTCTGGCGCCAGCAACAAAATGGTAATGCCCACCAAGAATGTGAGTTCTCCTCCGGGTCCTGACGTGTAGAAGCCCAGTAGAGCGAAACCAACATAGATTGCGACTGCCGCAATCGCCAGTGCCGCGAAGAATTCAAGCACCGCAGAGGACAAAAACGCGACCCGCAATGTTTTCATGCTAAGCAATCGCATCTGTTCAGATGTTGTAGCGACTTCAGCCTGAGCGTCTTCGGCGCGATCTAAGCCTTTTAATAGCGGCAACGCACTGATGCGGTTGGTTAATAATCGCGAAACTTGGCGTAGCTCTTGAAAGTGCTGAGTATTTAAGCGCTCGGCGGCGAAGCCAACAAGAATCATGAAAGTAGGAATCAGAGGAGCGGCAAGAAGTAAGAATAGTCCAGCGATCCAGTCAAGACGAAAGACCAGCGCCAAAATAACGAGGGGCGTAATCATCGACAACCAAAGTTGCGGAAGATAACGCGTAAAATAGGGCCATAGCGCATCGAGTGGTGTCGTAAGCTTAATGGCATCGGCTGCAGTCACAGAATGCTGCATATCGGCTTGCCAGTGCGTCAGCAGTTGTTCTGTCGCTGTAGTTTGAATCTCTAATGTAAGTCGCTCCGCGGCCCGTTCGTGAAGCCAAACGAAGAGTACTCGAACACCTATCGCACCGCACAAGACAAAGAAGCGCTGCCCCTGGGCCTCCAACGCATCTCCCTGCACCACTCCTGCCAGCAGCAGTGCAAGTGCAATCATCACACCGACCGTTGCTAGCGACACGAGAGCTGCCAACAACTTAACCCAACCGAGCGACGAACCCACCTCTACACTCAACGACTGCAAAAAGTCACGAGCCTGTCGACGCTGTTCTGCAGTCAATGACTCAGTATTTCGCACAGGTGCCTTAATGGTATCCCTCACCCGCCTTTACTTTGCCGCGAAACACCCAATAGGTCCACGCGGTATAGATCAACACGATAGGAATCACGAATAGCAGCCCGAGTAACAAAAACAACTGAGACTCGTGTGCCGATGCAGCATCCCATAACGTGTAGTTTGGTGGCACGACGTATGGAAACTTGGATGCCAATAAACCCAAATAGGTACAAATAAACAGGCCCATGGTAGCCACAAAAGGTAAGCCGTCTCGCTGTTGACCTACAGCAACCCAAATTCGCCATGCACAGAAAAGTGCCAGGATAGGTAGCAGCCAAATAGGCGACACACCGTTAAACCAGCGATCAGCCACGAAAGGATCGACCCAAGGTGTCCACACGCTAATAATTAGAAAAATGACCATGACACCCAATAATAATGGTCGCGTAATACGATACGCCCATTGCTGTATGTCACCCTCTGACTTCATGATTAACCAAGTAGCACCCAGTAAAGCGTACCCGATGACAAGGCCTACGCCAGTCAGCAGTGTAAAGGGCGTTAGCCAGTCCAAAGCGCCTCCCACGTATACACCGTTCTCTACGTTGAAACCCTGAATATATGAGCCGACAACGGCTCCTTGCGCAAAAGAAGCAACGATAGAACCGCCTGCGAATGCCCAGTTCCATAGATAGCGCGACGATTTCGCTTTAAACCGGAACTCGAATGCCACACCACGGAAAATGAGGCCTGCGAGGAGCAGAAATACGCCAATATACAAAGCTGGGAGAAACACACTATAGACCAAGGGGAACGCTGCTAATAATCCAGCGCCACCAAGGATTAGCCAGGTCTCATTGCCATCCCACACAGGCGCGACCGAATTCATCATCACATCACGGGCGTCCTCGCTCGGAGCGAATGGGAATAGAATGCCCTGCCCTAAATCAAAGCCATCCATCAGCACATACATGATGACGCCAAAGGCGATAATGCCAGCCCAAATCAAAGTCAGGTCGAATACTGGTTCACTCATGCCTTGGACTCCTCTTGCTCCCATGACGCAGTCGCGCCAGATAACGGACGCTTCGGACGTTGTTTCTGGTCCTCATGACCAATATCTTCTAACGTCGGCGCTCCCGTTTGCAGCACGCGCATCAGATAGTAAAGGCCTGCTGCAAACACCACAGCATAAACCATCACGTAACCAATGAGCGTAAACAGCGCCATGCCACCTGTCAGTGAGGGCGTTAAACCCTCCGCATGAGTCATTTGCTCATATACCAACCAAGGAGCGCGCCCTACTTCGGTTACAAACCAACCGGCCAATACCGCAACAAAAGGAGTAAATGCCATCCCCCTCAACACTTGCAGGTACCAGTGAGTCTCGGCATAGCGGCCGCGATAGCGTAAAGCTAGCCCAATAAAAGCCACAAGGACCATCAACATTCCCAGACCAACCATCACACGGAAAGACCAGAACACGATTGCCACGGGTGGCTGCAACTCGACTGGCACTTGGTCAAGACCTGCTACTTCGCCGGCAACATCACCGGTTACGAACCAACTTGCAAGCCCCGGAATACTGACTTCAAAGTGATTGGTTTGAGCGTCTTGATCAGGAATAGCGAACAATATCAGCGGAGCATGAGTCTTAGTTTCCCAAGCGCCCTCCATTGCAGCGACCTTCATAGGCTGATGTTCAGCGGTATTTAAACCATGTGCATGACCCACCAAGACTTGCGCTGGTGCCATGAATAGGAGCAGCCAGAGCGACATGGAGAGCGCCCGACGATGCACTTCAACGTCTTTCTTCCGCAACAGGAACCAAGCGCTGACGCCACAAACCACAAAGCCTCCAGTTAAGAACGATGCAAGTGCCATGTGAAAGAAACGTGGCCAAAATGAAGGATTGAAAATTGCCTCGCTCCAGCTGGTCACAAAATAGATTCCATCCCGTAACTCTACACCTGCGGGGGTATGCATCCAGCTACTCGCAGACAGAATCCAGAAGGAGGAGATAAAAGTTCCTACCGCTACCATAATCGCGGAGAAGAAATGCAGCCCTTTAGGCACCTTGTCACGCCCAAACAAAAGAACGCCCAGAAAAGCAGCCTCAAGAAAGAATGCAGTCAGTACTTCATAGCTCAACACTGGCCCGAGAAAATTCGCTGTTGCTTGCGAGAAATTACTCCAGTTCGTACCAAACTGAAACGACATGACAATGCCAGATACCACCCCCATGCCAAACACGACGGCAAACACCTGAATCCAAAATCGCGACAAGCGATCCCACGCTGCATTACCCGTTTTATACGCAAGCCCCTCTAACACCGCAATATAAGCAGCGAGACCTATGGTAAAAACGGGAAAAATAGCGTGAAAAGAAACGACGAACGCAAATTGAATGCGGGACAATATGAGCGGATCAAGTTCCACAGCGAACTCCTCACAACGAAACGAAGATATACCTTAACTTATTATATTATTTATTACTTGCTTTAGATCAAATAAGCCCGCAATAAGCGGGCTTACTTTTTGTCGAACAGCTAGACATTCACTTAGTTGCTCGGATTGATCTCTGAAATATAAACAGTAGCTGGCGACAATGAACTACCGCCATAGACACCAACCCAAATGTTGTACATGCCACTCTGCGGCTTATGGAAGGTCACCATAGGATTCAAGCCATCAAAGTCATCGTTACAATACCAACGACCGTCGGGTGCATTGATCACCAGAGTCGTATCGGCTTGAGCACGGACATAAACAAATAGAGACATATAGCTGCCCGCATCGTACATGAGATCAATATCTGGAGCAGAGCGGTTAATGTACCCAACGCAGTCATTCCCAAGCCCTTCAACTTCCCAACTTCCGCCCGCCTGTATCTCATGACTCCATGGATCAGGAATAAAACCCGCTGACAGATGTGCCGTTGTATAGACGGGAGTTGCCCGCCAGTCTGGTGGATCTGCAAGCGCAGCCCCTGCCAAAGTAACAACTCCAAGGCCGCAAACAGCGGCCAGTGTGAGTGCTTTTAATGAGCCACGCATGGTTTTATCTCCTAGACTATTATCTGCGTTAAATATAATCCGTTTTTCAATCATCTACCTCATTTTTTTAATAAAATTTTGGTACTTCGTTCTAGCCACAACTCCAAAGCGGTTTCGTCACATGCATCGCGTCGCGGACACATTTCACAGTCCTTCATCACTTTCTCCGGCCACTGACTCTTATCGGTAATCTGAAAACCGAGGCGGACAAAGAACTTAGGTCTTCGAGTCAGAACTATCACCCGCCGAATACCGAGCTGACGAGCCTGCTCCAAGAGAAACTCAACAATTTCAGCCCCCAAGCCCTGCCCAGTATGATTCGGCTCTAATCCGAGTGAACGGATCTCTGCCAGTCCAGTACCGTAGACATATAACGCCCCGCAACCTACAACTTGCTCGTTAGCTTCCGCCACTGCAAAAGTATGTATCGCCTGCATGATATCTTCTGTGCGTCGGGGGAGATGCTCTCCTTCTGCCGCCCAAAAGCGGATAAGTTCAGCAATCTGCGACACGTCAGCTAACTGCGCTTGTCGCACATGCGTATGCCCCGCCCGTTCCCCACGAAAACGCAAACGAGCCTGTCGCAATGCTTCGCTCACTTGTTTCGGCGAAGTTCCACCCAAGACATCGCGCCGTTGTAAAGATGCGGTCAATGACAAAGCCGCATAGACGTCCGCCTGAACGTCACTGCAGACCGCTTGCATACTCTCCAAGGGCAGTTGCTCTAGAGGGAGCCGAGCCTCTATTGCCAGCAGCACAAGTCTGCCGCTGATATCATGTGCGTCTCGAAACGCCATTCCGCGATCCACCAAATAATCCGCGAGATCGGTTGCGTTGCTGTAGCCCAGTTGCGCCGCTGACATCGCAAGTTCGTTGTTAATGCTGATATGAGGCAATGTAAATGCGAGGATATTAAGACAGTCAGACCATTGGGTCATTGCATCAAAGAAGCCTTCTTTGTCCTCCTGTAAGTCCTTGTTATAAGCCATGGGTAGGCCCTTCATGGTCGTCAATAACGCTTGATAGTGCCCCGCAACACGCCCTGTTTTACCTCGAATCAATTCAAATACATCTGGATTCTTTTTCTGCGGCATCAGTGAAGAGCCACTTGCAATCGCGTCACTCAGTTGAAAAATGCTGCTCTCGCCGGAGCAATAGAAAATCACATCCTCTGAAAAACGAGACAAATGCATCATTGACACCGATGCCGTGTGTAATAGCTCGAGCACAAAGTCTCGGTCAGAAACTGCATCCAAGCTATTTCTGCACGCTGCTTGAAATCCCAATGCCTGACCTAGCGCCACCCGATCTATCGGCATACCAGATCCTGCAAGCGCGCCACTGCCCAGTGGCGAACAAGATGCTCTCTCGAGTGCTTGCTGTAATCTCAAGAAATCCCGTTCTATCATTTCCACATACGCCAGCGCCCAATGTGCAGCGAGGATAGGTTGCGCTCGCTGAAGGTGGGTATAACCGGGAATAACTTGATGTTCATATCGCTCTGCGAACACCAACAATTGTTCAATCACATCCAACAATGCACTGCCTAGTGCTTGTCCTTGAGCTAACGCATACAGTCGCAGGTCTGTGGCAACCAGGTCATTACGACTGCGACCCGTATGTAATTTGCGAGCCACCGGTCCAATCATTGACTCCAGTGTTTCTTCAACCCAGCTATGAATATCCTCTGCATTACTTTCGAGCGGCCAAGCAGGCTGCTGGTCGAGAATACTAGCGAGATTTGCGAGCCCTTGCGTCAGCTCCTCTGCTTCTTTCGCGGTGATAACCGCTTGCTGACTTAGCGCATCAACCCATGCATTGCAGGCTTGCAGCTCATAGGGCGCGAGCCGATAGTCAAAGCGCAGGGAATCATTAAAGGCTCTAAACTGTGCCGCTGTCATGCCCTCGAAACGCCCACCCCACATACTCATGGTTGGCCTCCTTGCATCAATTTACGAATTCGAGATGACAAGCTAAACAGCCGAATGAAGCCCTCTGCATCTTTCTGGTGATAAACCTCGTCAGCGGCAAAGGTCGCAAAATCCTCGGAATATAAGCTGTTGGGCGAGCGCCGACCCAGTAATATGACATTCCCTTTATAGAGCTTGAGTTTTACTTCACCACTCATAGTGTGTGAAAGCGCTTCAACAGCAGCCAACATCGCTGAGCGCACGGGCGTGAACCACTGCCCATCGTAGAGAATATCGGCAAGTTTAACGCCAAGCTCTTGCCGAAACCGCAGCGATGCCCGATCGAGCACTAATTGCTCAAGAGCACGCAATCCAGCGGACCATAGCGTGCCGCCGGGGGTTTCATAACAACCACGGGATTTCATACCCACAAGTCTATTTTCTACAATATCAATGCGCCCGACACCATGGCGGGAACCGATACGATTCAATTCTTCTAAGAGCTGCACCAGTTCATAGGCCTGCCCATTGACATGCGTTGGCACCCCCTGGGCAAAGCTGAGAGTCAGTTCTTCAGGCACATCGGGGGCGTCATTCGCCGATTGAGTTAAAGTCCATACGTTATCTGTCGGTGCCTGCCACGGGTCTTCCAACTCCCCGCCCTCATGGGAGATATGCCACAGATTGGCGTCACGACTATAGATCTTCGTTGCACTCGCCGTTGTTGGGACCCCTTTTTCTACAAGATAGTCCAACAAGTCTTCCCGCGATCTCATATCCCATTCACGCCACGGGGCAATGATTTTAAGTTGGGGCGCTAAAGCCGCCACGGCACTCTCGAAACGCACTTGGTCGTTACCTTTTCCTGTGCAGCCGTGAGCAACGGCATCGGCTTGCAACTCAAGTGCTAGTTCAACTTGTGCCCGCGCAATAATCGGGCGTGCAAAAGCAGTACCCATGAGGTACTCCCCTTCATACAGCACCCCAGCCTGCATGGCCGGCACAATCACCTCGGTAAGCATTTGCGCGCGCAGATCCACGACATAACAAGCACTCGCGCCCGACTTTATCGCCTTGGCTTCAACACCATTGAGCTCATCCTCACCTTGTCCCACGTTGGCAACAAAAGCGATTACTTCACAGTCATAATGGTCTTTCAGCCAAGGCACAATTGCAGAGGTGTCTAAGCCACCAGAGTAGGCTAAAACGACTTTCTTAATAGCGTGTGTCATGCGGCAAACTCCTGATAAATCATATAAAGAACGGCTTTCTGTACGTAAAGGCGGTTTTCGGCTTGTTGCAACACCGAGCTCAAGGGCCCGTCGAGTACTTGATCAGTAATTTCGTGATTGCGGTGAGCTGGTAGGCAATGCAGCACGGTCGTCGCCTGCAACCGGTCAATCAAATCTTGATTCACCTGGTAAGGCATGAAAATTGGAAGCGTTTCTTCAATTGGCCGATGATCCCCCATGGAGACCCAGGTATCTGTATAGATCACGTCCGCATGAGGTACATCAGTCAAGTCGTGCTTCACTTGGATTCGATGGTGCGGAAAATGCTCTTTGAGTTTCTGTAAGAACTCTTCGTTCGGGCCAAAGGCAGCCGGCGTCACAACCGTTAATTTGAGATCGAGTGCAGCGGCCCCTACCATCAGGCTTTGACACACATTATTACCCTCACCAATAAACAGAATGTCTACGACGCGCAGATCGACCGGGTAGCGCTCCTGAATCGTCAAGAGGTCTGCCAGGCTTTGACAAGGGTGGTGTTGGTCACAAAGCGCATTTACCACAGGTAAACCAGCACAAGCTAAACGGGTCAAAGTATCGTGTTGGAAAACTCGAGCGACAATGCCGTGAGTCCAGCAGCCAAGGTTCCGCGCGATATCCTCAATCGACTCGCGCTGTCCTGGCCCAACCATCTGAGCATCAAGGTAAATAGCCTGACCGCCGAGTTGTTGAATGCCCACTTCGAAGCTCACGCGAGTCCTTAGGCTTGGCTTTTCAAACAATAACGCGATAGAGCGACCTTTCAGACAAGTTTGATAACCCGCTGGATGCGCCTTAATTTCGCCAGCAAGCTTCAAAACTTGGTGGATCTGCTTTGCTTCCAAATCAAATAATGACAACAGATTCATTCTGATCCTTTAACTATCAGGAGATTAAAATTAAGAGTGAAAATTCAGTGGTGGTTCAGAGGTGAACAATGGTTCCTGAACTCTGATCTTGAAGGCTGGCGATTACATGCGCTGGCGACTGCCAGTTCGTAATCGCCGTTTGTCGTCGGGTAAGCTCCGTTGCGCGGACTGCTGCCGCAAGCTTTACCCGCATTCCTCCTTGCACGGCATTGGTGCTCATTAAGTCCACTGCCGCTAGAGTTGAAATGCGATGAATAGGCTGGTGTTGTGCATCCATCACCGCATCAATATCTGATAGCAACAAGAGATCTGCCGATAAGCCGACGGCAAGTGCCGCGGCCGCTAAGTCGGCATTCACATTCAAGCGCTGTCCATTGGTGGCCGCACCCAAAGACGAAATGACTGGCACATAGTGGTGACTGAGTAAGGTCTTCACGAGACACAACAATCCGCACTCGGCAATAGTTGGCCAATCCGGCGCACCCACCTCGCCGAGCGACTCCGCTCGCAGGAGCGGTAATCCACCACCATCTTGCAAACTTAATCCGACACTCGTTATCCCAATCGATTGCATAAGCGCAACGAGCTCAGTGTTACTCGACCCAGCAAGCGCAGCGGCAATAATCGGCACATGGTTAAGCTCGGTGATGCGCTGTCCATCACGCTTTCGCGTGGTATGACCTAACTGAGCAAGCCACTGTTCAACTTGGTTGCCGCCGCCATGAACTAGTACCCAAGACCTACCTTCAAGGACTGGATGAAGGTCAGTAAAGAGACGCTCTAGTGCCTTAGGCTGTTCGAGTGCCGCTCCACCTAACTTAATAACGAGTGGGCTTGGTTTATTCATGAGGCACAAGCTCCGCTCACAATTCCAGCCATTGGTGGCAGTCCAAAGAGGCGGTTCGCAGCGAATACAGCTTGTGCAGCAGCGCCGAGGAGCAAATTGTCAATCACACTAATAATCACGAGCCGCCGTTGAGACACTCTGACATACACGAGTCCGAGGGACGTTCCTGCAACGTGATGAATCGCGGGAGGTTCATCGACGACACGCACAAGAGGGTGATCCGCGTAGTACTCTTGATAATATGCTGCGACTTCCGCAGTACTCATCGCCTCAGTAAGCTCTGTGGTACAAACTGCCATAATGCCGCGCGGGAACGCACCCAAAATCGGTGTGAAAGTCACCTCACAGCCTAACTGTTCAGCAATCTCTGGTTCATGACGATGAGCCAATACCCCGTATGCCTGCAAACTGACTTCACAAAACGCGGTGCGGGCACTGATACTGCGGCCAGCACCACTGACTCCGCTCGTCGCCGTGATGACTGGACGCACTTTGGAGTCTAACCAGCCTGCTTGCTGAATCGGTTTAAGTGCAATGAGAGAAGCTGTTGGGTAACAACCCGGCACACTATAAATGCCTTCTTTGGTTTCCTCCCATGGGCTGTCAAAATAAGTATAAGGCACGCGACCAAAGAGTTCAGGATGCGGATGCGTGAAACCATATGCATTTGCAAACCGCTCGGGGCAATCAAACCGATAAGCGCCAGACAGATCAAATACACGGATATCTTTGGCTGCGAATAACGGTGCCAGACGCGCACTCACTTCATGGGGCAAAGCCAAAAATACGACTTCACACTCTACAACATCAAGAATCGAATCTTGCCAAGGTGCTATTTCACAATCGTTGAGCTCAGCGGTCGCGGGCGAAACCTGTTGCCACTGGCGTACCGTACTACCTTCTGACGAAAAAGCACCAACCACAGAGAAATGTGAATTATTATGCAGAATTCGCAATAATTCATTCCCTACATAGCCTGTGGCACCTAAAACAAAACAAGCAAACATCAAAAGCTCATTAAATCAAAATATTGGGTTTCAATAGGCTTAATCCTAACACTTACTAAATTTAGCAATCAATATATAAATTCATATTATATGAATAATTATACATTTTTGACTTTGTTGTATTGCCTGTTAAGCTGTCGACGTCCATCGCACATTGGCGTTTCACTATGAAATTCGCACGTCGCGTTCTATCGAAGGTGCTTGAAGATCGTCTACTTGCCCTGCTCTTAATAGTGTGGCCGCTGATGGTTCTGTTTACGGAACCCAGCTGGTTGTCCGCTTGGCAGTCACTCAATTGGATTCATTGGCCTACTATGTTGGCGTTAACTGGGCTTATGGTTCTCAGTCGGGGTATTGAAGAAAGTGGATATCTGAATTCTATTGCGAAGCGTTTGCTTTATGAGGGGCAAACGCAATGGCGCCTTGCAGTAATGCTGATCATTTTTGCCGCCCTACTCGCCGCCGTTATTACCAATGACGTGGCACTTTTTATACTTGTCCCACTCCTGATTAGTCTGGCACGGCTCGTCCAACTTCCCATTGTTAAACTGGTTATCTTCCTCGCTTTTGCGGTGAATGCAGGTTCTGCACTGACTCCCATAGGAAATCCGCAGAATCTTTTACTTTGGCAGGCCTCAGGGTATAGCTTTATTGAGTTTATCTGGATTATGAGTCCTCTGGTCCTCGGCATGATGCTGCTGATGATAGGTTGTGCCCGCCTAGCATTTACAAATCAGACGATTGCTCCTGTTGCTGCGACAACCGCGACAACACTACAAAAACCAAAGAGTAGACGATTAATGATCTGCTCCATGCTGGGCTATCCTCTTTTCATCATTGGGCTGGAGCTAGGCCTTAGTTTTGTCGCTTGCGCCTTACTCGTGCTGTGTTACGCACTATTTGCAAGGCAAGTCCTCAAGGGCGTCGATTGGTTTCTCTTACTGATATTTGCTCTGATGTTTATCAACTTGGGAATGATTTCTGAATTTGCTTGGATTGAACGGTTGATTGAGTGGGGTCACAACGGCATGCAAGGTGAGTACGTAACTGCCGCCTTGCTGTCACAGGTAATATCGAATGTGCCCGCAGCAATATTACTGCAACATTACACAACGAACTGGCATTTATTAATGTGGGGAGTCAGTGTGGGTGGTTTCGGTTTAGCCATTGGCTCACTCGCAAACCTAATTGCGATTCGTTTAATCAAGAAGGCTTATCCGGGCATTCATATTTGGCGTCAATTTCATGCATGGTCGGTGCCACTGTTTGCTGGCGCCCTGACCATCGGCGTCATACTCTCGGCTTGGCTACACTAAGTCGCCGCTCAGTAACTACTGAACGGCGATGCTCGTCTTTGGTTAATCCGAAGTTTTACTCATAACCCCAAGGCGTCTGCGGCAGACTGACCGGACGCGTCAGGTCGAAATCAACACGGAACTCACGCCCCTCTCGAATAAGGCGATAAGTAAACTCTTCAGGATAAATATACATTTGCCAAATATTGGTATTGGACGCGGGAAGACCGAGTTGCGCAAACAGCTCCTTGGAGTACTGATCAACTGGAAATGATTGAGAGTTTTCAAAACCCGCGTCAACAGTATGTCCGCCATACATAGTCAACTCATCATAACTACCATCCGCATTGCGATGATCATGCTTGAGGGAAATTCCAGAGCCAGTCTTGGTCAGAATCCAGGTACGCGAATGGTTATCACCCACATGAAAAGGAATTTGTAATTCATGCTCACTGCATTTGCGAACATGCATCACCAAGCGTCCTTCAAAGCCGGAAGCTTCTGGGTTATTGACTGTCACCCGTCCCTCATAAGCTTTCCCACAGTGGGCACGTAAGTGATCAAAAAACGCATCATGCGTTGGAATAGAGACGAGTGGTGCTGGTTTCACCACATTGGCTTCAGCCATAGAGCATGCGGCAAGTACGCCGACCGAAACAAGTGAGAGTGTGAGAGTTTTCATCATGCTAAGACATCCTGTTTAGTTATTATTAGATTTAGCTGCTTCGCTAATAGCAAACCTGACTAACCACTGTACTTCGAAATCGTCATTTTTTGAACCCGCAAGCACCTGTCTATCCATGCCAAAGTGTGTAAAATCAGAATGACTCTCCGAACAGCGATACATCTCTACAGGAATTCGCGCATGAACTCAGCATTCTCATCGCCAGAGCAAGAACTCGCAGCCATTCGTGAACATATTGATGCGCTCGATCATCAACTTGTCGAAACCATCCAACAACGACTAACGCTCACCCGCCGTATCGGACAAGTAAAGCAAGACCTCGGGTTACCTTTATATGTGCCAGAGCGAGAACAGGAGATGCTACAAAAGCGGCGTGCGGAGGCAGAGAGCGCAGGGTTTGATCCACAAGTCATTGAAGATGTTCTGCGTCGGATTATGCGCGAGTCTTATCAAGCGCAACGGAACGAAGGATTTCGTAAAACCGCAACCTCAGACCGCCCTATTCTCATTGTGGGTGGTGAAGGGCAACTCGGACAACTGTTTAAAGAATCCTTTGCTCGCTCAGGTTATCAGGTGCGAACCCTCGACAAGAATGACTGGGGGCATGCTGAGTCATTGGTCGATAATGTGGCTCTCGTTCTGGTCTCGGTACCCGTCAATCTGACTGAAAGTGTCATTCGTCAACTACCTCCTTTACCACAAGACGCGATACTGGCTGACTTAACTTCAATCAAACAAGCCCCAGTCGAAGTTATGCTCGCGCAACATTCGGGACCGGTGATAGGCCTTCATCCAATGTTTGGGCCTTCGACGCCAACCTTTGCAAAACAACTCATCGTTACCTGCGAAGGTCGTCATGCCGAGGCTGCACAATGGCTAGTTGAGCAGTTTGAAGCGTGGGGAGCACGAGTGTCTCCCCTTGCTGCGAAGACTCACGATGAGGCGATGTCAATTATTCAGGTCATGCGTCACTTCTCAAGTTATGTCTATGGCCGACATTTACATGAAGAGAAGGTCGATCTCTCTGAACTTCTAGCATTGTCGTCGCCAATCTATCGACTTGAACTGATGATGGTTGGACGCTTGTTTGCTCAGAGCCCTGAGCTTTACGCAGATATTATTTTCTCTGATGCAGATCAGTTCAAAATGATTCGACGCTATTTGCAGCGTTTTGAAGAGGCGCTCGAGTTACTCGAAAATGGTGATAAAGTCGGTTTCATCAAGCGCTTTCATGCAACATCTGAGTGGTTTGGTGAAGATGCTCAAACCTTTCTCACCGAGTCTGTGAAGCTGCTTCAAAAAGCGGAAGACTCTCGAGTCTAGCCCAACTCTCAGACACTTGAGCTCTGGGTAAGCCGAATCGTGCGGGCAGCCTCACGCGCCCAGAGCTGATAACCCACTGGGCCAGGGTGAAATCCATCCTCTGCCATGACGCCTGTCGCTATTGGAAAATTGACGTTGAGCACAGAGGCTTGCGCTTCTTGCTGACAGACTTCCTGTAAGGCCTGATTAAGCAAAGTAGCTCGGGTTCCCAAAAACCAACGCAGTGGCTGTGGTAATGCGGGGAACTTCTCCATCGGTGGCACAGCTGTAAAAATAACGCGAGGCGCCTTAAATTGCTCTCGACAGGTGTTTAACACTTCAATAAGGGTCTGTTTCCAGACTTTTAGTGAAGTGTTTTGAGTGACATCGTTCACTCCCATGGACAATAGAACAACGTCTAGCTCCCTACTCTGCTGCTGTTTCAACCGTGCCAATATTTGCGCAGCCGTGAGTCCTGTTTTGGCTTCAAGATGCCATTCGACAGCGTAATCGGCGAGTTGCTCTACCAGCCGTCCAGCAAGTGCGTCCGTTTGTAGCGCCGCACCAACACCAGCTGCTGCAGAATCACCCGCTATCAGCAGGCGCAATTTTGGCAAGTCCGGATTGTCCGCCTGCAAAACACCGCTTCTCTCACCTGTCGCTTCTGGTAATCTCAAGGTATGGCGACGCACGTGTTTACCTTGGCGTAATAGCAAGGGTGCAAGCACCAGTGCAGAGCAATAGTGAAACACAATTTTCATAACTGAATCACTCTCAGGTCGGCTTCGCGCCCTCTCCAGTCCGGGAGCTGCGACTCAAGCAATTGATAAAACCGCGCATTGTGATAACGCTCATGTAAATGCACTAATTCGTGAACCACCACATACTCAAGCAGCGGCAATGGCAGTTGGCCCAACTCTAAGTTTAAATTTATCCAGTGCGTTTTGGTGTTGCAGCTCCCCCACCGAGTCTTCATACGTCGCATCCGCCAACCTGCACAATCAACACCCAAGGATTTTGACCAGTGTTGAATGAGCTTTGGAACCTCACGCTGCATCGTGGCGCGGCAGTACTCAACATCCAAAGGTGGTTTAGGTGGTAACAACGCAATACGCTCGCGTTGCTTGGTGATCCAGCTGTCTTTGCTTTTCACAAATGCGCGAATAACAAACTCCGGCACCCGCGGTGGTGCTGACACATAAAGTGCGCCATCAGGTTCTGTCACGCGCAAACGAATATGCTTCATTCGCTTACGGCGCGTTAGAGTGTACGTATAAGAGGAGGAAAATATCATCCTGAAAGCATACCACTGGCGCCACGACCAAGACCAGAAACGCTGATTTAATTCAATCTAAATGGTCTTTGCATCGGACTCTCTGCGTTATAATATAACACTATCAAAACGAAGAGGTGCGCTATGAGAAATCGATTATTTATGCTGTCACTCACAGGCAGTTTAATGCTTGTTGGCTGCTCTGATCATGCCCACGATCACGACCATGCGCATGATCACGACCATCAGCACGCCCACTCCCACGATGATGCTCACGGGCATGAACACGGACATGGTGCTCATGTACATGGTCTAGGAAACGCAGAAATTACGCTCGAGCAGTCCCAGATTTATATTCGTTTCTCAGTACCGGCCGGTGACCTCGTTGGCTTTGAACACCCTCCTTCAACGGATACACAGCAGGCGGCTATTGACGATGTTTTGGCCATCCTAGAACGAGGGGATTGGGCAGTTCCTGCGGCGCGGGCACGCTGTGAGCAAATTAGCGCAAATGCGCAGACAGCTTACAGCGGCAGTCATGGTGATTTTCTTGTGAATGTACGATTCCACTGTGGCCGGCTTGACCGCTTAAACAGTCTGACTTTAAGCCTATTCGAGCAGTTTCCTGCGATCGAGCGTATCGATACCGTCTGGATTTCTGAACAGCAACAAGGCGTGCAGCAGCTTACCTCACGGAATGATGTTGTGCGAATACGCCAGTAGACCACATAAAGGTCTCATGTTTGTTATCATCAAGCCTTGTACTATTTCATGAAAAATGGGTTTCAATATTACTATGCAGAGTCGCTCTGAAGAGTCCTTCGTATTAAAAATCAGTCAGTTCAGTTTTCGTTGGCAAACTCACGATCCTTGGCAACTAACCGTCGAATCACTGGCATTGAAAACTGGAGAGCATCTCTTTGTACTTGGCTCGTCAGGTTCAGGTAAAACGACTTTTCTTAACCTCATTGCCGGAATGATGCCGCCGACCAGTGGCAAAATAGAGATTGCCGGCCAGGACCTCACAACAATGTCCGCCGCCGCTCGTGATCGCGTGCGTGCTGAGCATATCGGATTGATTTTCCAGCAACTCAATCTTATTCCTTATCTCACTCCTCTAGAGAATGTCTTATTACCCGCTCGATTTAGTGGGCGTCTGTCGGCCGAAACCGAGCAACGTGCACTCGACTTACTGCAAACCCTTGGGCTCGATGTAAACACTATTCAACGCCCCGCTGCGCAACTTAGTGTGGGGCAACAACAGCGTGTAGCAATTGCGCGGGCATTACTTCTCAAGCCACCCTTACTGATTGCGGATGAGCCCACTTCGGCACTCGATGCCGATAACCGAGATGGTTTTATGCAACTCCTGCTGGACGAAGCGAATCGTTACGGTACGACGGTCATTTTTGTAAGTCATGACCAAGCGCTTCGCTCTTTCTTTTCCCGTAGTCTCGACATGAAGAACATTGCTGCAGGAGTTCAAACATGCTCTTAACTATTGCCAGAAAAAGCTTACTGAGCCGCCGTACCACTGTCATTATGACCTTGGCATCCTTGGTGATTAGTTTGACCCTGCTCTTCGCTATTGAGCATCTTCGTGAACAGACCAAAAGTAGTTTTCATAACGCCGTCTCTGGTACTGACTTGATTGTTGGCGCTCGTAGCGGTCAACTCAATCTTTTGCTTTACTCCGTATTTCGGGTCGGTAACCCAACCGCCAATGTAGGCTGGGACACCTATGAGCGTATCGCGCAACACCCGCGCATTCGCTGGACTGTTCCTATTGCGTTGGGTGATTCCCATCGCGGCTACTCGGTGGTGGGTACCACCCAGGACTACTTTACGCATTTTCGCTACTCTCGCGATCGTGAACTAACACTGGCGCATGGCAAAGTCTTCGATGACCTCTACGATGCTGTCATTGGCTCTGAAGTAGCGCGTGCCCTCAATTATCAGTTAGGGGATGAGATTGTACTTGCCCATGGTACGGGCAGCGTTAGCTTCGTCGAGCACGATGACAAGCCCTTTACCATTGTTGGTATACTCGCCCCAACAGGGACGCCCGTTGATCAAAGCATCCATATTTCACTCGAAGGGATGGAAGCCATTCATGTGGATTGGCAGTCCGGCGCACAGGCACCGCCCGGTCAACGTATTAGTGCCGACGAGGCACGGGAAAAAGACCTTACGCCGACCAGTATTACTGCGTTCTTAGTTGGAATCGACTCACGGGCAGCGACTTTTCTCGTGCAACGACAGATCAATACGTTTCGAGATGAAGCATTGAGCGCCATCATTCCCGGTGTCGCCATGGCAGAGCTTTGGCGAATGCTCGGTAGTATCGAGAATTTATTACTCATCATCAGCGGCTTAGTACTGATCGCAACATTGGTCGGTCTAACCACTACTTTGCTGGCATCCATGAAAGAACGCGAACGTGAGATTGCGATCCTTAGAGCAACAGGAGCGCGGCCTTGGAGCATTTTCTGGTTGATTCAGCTTGAAGTGGTATTGATGGTAGTTACGGCCATCATTGTTTCCATTGGTTTTCTTTGGGGCACACTGCTGGTCATGCAACAGTTTCTGGTACAGCAATTTGGTATCTTGATTGAAACCAATCCGCTGAATGCAAACTTGGGGCTGTTTGCCCTAGCTGCACTTGCTGTTGCCACCCTAATGGCTTGTATTCCTGCATTTATGGCCTATCGCACAGCACTGAGCAAAGGCTTAACACCTCGCATTTAAGAATAAAAAAGCCGCAACAAAATTATTTGTTGCGGCTTGCTATCTTTTGGATTGGCAACCAGCTTACAGCTTGTCGTAACCCATATTGTAGAGCGTGAAACTCAACACGTCGGCTGCTCGGTCGATAATCATCGACGTCGGCATACCCGCGCCATGTCCTGCATTCACATCAATACGAATCAACTGAGGATTCAAACCACCATCTTTCGCTTGCAGTTCGGCTGCAAACTTAAATGAGTGTGCTGGAACCACACGGTCGTCCCGATCCGCAGTCGTCACCAAAGTTGCAGGGTAGTTCACCCCCGCCTGCACATTATGCAGTGGTGAGTAGTTTAGCAGGTACTCGAACATTTCTTCGCTTTGCTCAGCAGTACCGTAATCAAACGCCCAGCCTGCGCCCGCAGTGAAGGTGTGATAACGCAGCATGTCGAGTACACCTACCGCCGGTAATGCCACTCGTGCAAGCTCCGGACGTTGCGTCATAACAGCACCAACAAGCAAGCCGCCATTCGAACCACCACTCAGTGCCAACTTGTCACTGGATGTGTAGCCTTCGTCGATTAAGTATTCTGCCGCAGCAATAAAGTCATCAAAGACGTTCTGCTTGTGCATTTGAATACCGGCCTCGTGCCAGGCACGACCATATTCACCGCCACCACGAATGTTCGGTACGGCGTAGATACCGCCCATATCCATCCAAACTGCATTCACAACACTAAATGAAGGCGTCAGACTGACATTGAAGCCACCATAACCATAGAGGATGGTCGGGTTGCTTCCATCCCGCTCAAGTCCTTTGCGATAGCTGATAATCATTGGAATACTCGTACCGTCTTTCGACGTATAAAACACTTGCTCAGACTCATAGTTGGCTGGATCAAAGTCTGCGCCAGACTTAAAGTACAAGCTCGATTCACCCGTTTTTGGATTGAAGGCATAAGTACTCGATGCTGTCGTGTAATTGGTAAACGAGAAGTACAGCGTTTCAGCATCGTCTTTACCACTAAAGCCACCTGCCGAACCTACGCCTGGCAGCTCAATTTCGCGCACTAACGAACCATCAAACTGGTATTGCTGAACTTTCGCAATCGCATCGACCATATAGCGTGCAAATACATAACCTGCGCCACGAGTGACCGTCAATACATGTTCAGTTTCTGGAATGACGTCTTCCCAGTTCTGCGGTTGTGGATTTGCGGCATCGACTCGTACTAAACGACGATTCGGTGCGTCCAAGTTTGTTTGTAAAAATAGGGTTTCGCCGTCGTTGGTAAGCAAACCTGTAGAGGAATCCTCATTATCAACAATCGCCACAAACTCAGCATTGTCATTGCGGAGATCTTTCACGAATAGCTTATTGCCAGACGTTGTATTTGCCGCGGAGACAAGCAGGAAGGAGGCGTCTTGCGTGACAGTACCACCGATATAGCGATGATGTTGACCTTCATCTACACCAAACACAACTTGGTCTTCAGATTGAGGCGTGCCTAAGCGGTGATAGTAGAGCTTATGCTGGTCTGTCATTTCTGACAGATAGCTCCCTTCTGGACGGTCGTAGCTCGAATAGTAAAACCCTTCATTACCACGCCAAGAGATTCCGCTGAATTTAATGTCTTCCAGCGGTTCACCAACGAACTCCATGGTCTCCACATCGAGCACATAGACAGTACGCCAGTCACTGCCACCTTTTGAGGTTGCGTACGCCGCTAAAGAACCATCACGTGAAAAACTAAGTGTTGCGAGTGACGTGGTGCCGTCTTCACTGAAAGTATTTGGGTCAAGAAAGACCTCCGGTTCACCACCATCTTTTTGACGATAAACGACGAAATGATTCTGAAGCCCGTCATTTCGGTAGAAGTAGGTGTAATCACCCTCGACAAAAGGAGCTCCTACACGTTCGAAGTTCCATGCTTGCGCTAAACGTTCACGCACTTCATCTCGAAATGAAATATTACCAAGAAAATCGAAAGTTACTTCATTCTGCGCCGTCACCCAAGCTGCAGTTTCTGCACTCCGATCATCCTCCAACCAACGATAAGGATCGGCGACTTCACGACCAAAATAAACGTCAACGTTACTACTGGTGCGCGTGTCCGGATACGTCACTTCTCCACCCCGATGTCCTGCTTGTTCACTACTGCGTTCCGCACCGCCGCTACAGGCAGTGAGGAGCGCTAACGCAGCGATTGGAAATATCACTCGCATGTTGTCTTCCTTTCTTGTTGTTATGAAAAGGCGTTATTCAATCCTATAACGACTTTTAGGATGAATTAGCGCCTTAAGATACCGACAAATCAAAGAATGGACAAACAATCAGAGTCCGAAACCGACCAGTAGCCCACAATGGGCGCTCAGGTGCATACTTGGATCTCTCTGTCAGGGAGTCGCTCGCTGCAGATCCCGTCGAATATTAAAACGTTCTTGTTCGAGCGCGTCGATTTCAAGAAATAGCAGGTGAGCGGCCCGCGCATATTGTGCTGATACTTCCTCAATCAAAGCTTCCTTGTCTTCCTCAATAGTGGCAAGAATCTCGGCGCGCATTCGTTCACGATTTAACGCATCATCAGTTCGACTAATCACGATATCAGTCGCTATCCAACCCAGTGTGCCAACAGCAACGGTGCAAAGCGGCCCACAAACAAAGGTCGCCCCACCACTGGCTCCAACTGTAGCAGCACGCGCCCCGGCTCGGCTCAATAGTGCCGCAAAGGTGCGACGCATCGCTGTGCTTCCCATGGCTCGAGCTCCCATACCTGAAGCAAATCGAGCAGCGACCAGGCCAACAACAGGGCCCGCGCCTACCGCAGACTTCTCAGCATAAGACGTGAGGTCAACACTTAGCGGGGGAACTTGTACACAGCGATTGTTGGGCAAATAGCGACCGATAAATGAATCATACCGACCCAAGCTGCTCATCAGCGAAGCTTCTAACTCAGAGTTCCATTGCGGAACCTGTGCCGCCAAGTCAGTGCCAAGCGTTGGAAAGACAAACTCCACCAACTTATCTGCAAGATATTGCCCAAACTCCGCCTCTTTATTCAAAGAGTTTGCCACTAAGAAAGCGCCTTGCTGATATTGCCCGCTGACACTGAAATTCCAATCCAAAAAACGATCAACACCACTTTCAATCCCGGCAAATACCTCTTCAATATCGCGCCGAATAACTGCTTCCATCGCTGCCGATACAGTATTTACTTCCTGTTCCAGAAACTCCTGCCCTTCCACATACAACTGTCGCGACGAAGCTTCAACCAGTGCTGGCGGGCAATCGAGGGCCGCATGTTCGACTTCTTGGTGGTCGGGACTCAAGTTCGCAGTCCACAGCTTTGGTAACAACCACAACAGGAGCACAGTAATCGCTGCAACTAGCCCCATAAATCGCCATGAGACGATATCTCGGCGCTCTGAGGGTGGGCTTCCATAAAGATGGATTAGGGTCAGAACACCATTTAAAACCAGCCAAACAGCGTAAGCCTTTGCACCTTGAATGAGCAGAAAAACAATCCATGCACCAACCAGCCAACTACGACTCATCTCGGCTTGAGCAGTCCAGGTTTGCATCAGGTGCCAGGCCGCTTCATAGCCGATCATCGTTAATGCCGATAGACCACTTAAAAGCGGATGCTCAAAGCGCGCGCTGCCTTGGCTTGCTGCATCGCTAATCACAGTTTCCAGACTCAAATGTCTCGACGCCGCTGCGTCTCCCCAGAAAAAGGTGACCATAACAAACAAGATTAAAAGAATGGGTAAGTTACACAACAGGGCAACACGAAGCCGCAAGTAGTCTCGATAACGGCTACCAATTTGGCTATCGACGAAACGTCCAGCGCCCACGAACAACAAGGCGAAACTGAGACAACTTAGGCTGACCGCTAACCACTCAGTCGGTGTCACCAGTCCTAAAGTAACAACAAAGAATACACCCCAAAGTAGCCCGAGGATGACCGCAGGAACTCTTCCCCAACGGCCTCGCCACAGCCATTGACGGAGAATGCTCTCTGGCGCAGTGACGTGTTCTAACAGTGCGCGGCGCCGTAATAGGCGTAGAGGCTCACCATAGATAAAGGCAAGCAAACCTGCGACCAGAATCGCCACCGACACAAAAACTTCGGACGATACCCAGCGGGCGAATGCCCATAACAACCCCATTGAAAAGACCAGTGTGAATAGCATCCACACTGGTTTGAAGACGTGCTTTTCTATCGGCGATGACGCCATAGAAATTCACTTAGTGCGTCTGCGAACTCCGCCGGATGCTCCACATGCGGAGTATGTCCTGCATACTCAAAGACAAAGAAATCTTGATCGTGAATACCAGCGTCCTCTCTAACCGCTGCATTCATATCGAAGGGAACAATGTCATCTGCGGTGCCCCAAAACAACATCACCGGTGTGCCAGCGTCGCGAACGTTACGATAGTGCAATGGATGATCATCAGGATTAAAGTGATACAGCGTTGAAGTCAGTGAGCGCGTAAAGCCTCTAAACTGTCGTTGCTGATCATAGGCCGCTGCCATAGCGGCGCTCACCTCAACTGGTAGTTCAGCAGTTTCAATTCCAGCTCGCGTACCAGGAACGTAAAACGCTGACAACATGTAATAGGCTAGCGGCGACGCAATGGGTGGCGCTGGCATCGCAGCATGTAGCGGTGCCACGAGCGCTATGTCACGAACCCGAGCCGGGTATTCAGAGGCGTAATGCATCGCGACTGCTCCGCCCATAGATAACCCAACTAGACCAACGCTTTCACTGACATCAAGATAAGCAAGCAACTCACTCAACTGGCTGATGTACAGTTGGCGGTTATAAGGAACATCAGGGCGATCTGACCAACCGCGCCCCAAGAGATCATAGGTTAATACGCGGAAGCCTTCTGTTGCCAAATCGGTTGCCGCAGTACCCCAGACCGCGGTGGGAATACTGAACCCGTGAATCAAGACCACCACCGGCGCGTCGCTTTCACCATGCCACTGGTAATGCGTAGTGCCACTAGTGAGCTCCGCAAACTGGCCGGGAGCATTCTCGCGCGCGGTTTCGGTCAGCTGCGAACGCTCGTCATAATGCTTCCAGTGTTGTACCAATACATAGGCCATCACGCCAACCAACAGCACGAATAAACCCAGGCCAAACCATTTTAACGCTCTCATTGCGGTTCCTCGTTCACACTCTGTTTTTCCTGAAGAGTAATGTAACCGGCTAAGTAGTCGACGACCTTGCCTTTCAGTACCACTCGCTCACCCTGCATTTGACAGTAAACGAAGCCGCCGCGTTCAGAGTCTTGATAACCCGTGAGTGCATCTTTCTTTAGCGTTTTGGCCCACAGCGGTGCAAGCTGGCAATGTGCCGAGCCCGTGACAGGGTCTTCGTCCACCCGCAACTTAGGATAAAAACAGCGACTCACAAAGTCCGCATTAGAGTGCGCATCAGCCGGCGCCGTAACCACAACCCCTCGGCCATCTAACGCACACAATGCTTGCATATCTGGTGTAATAGCTCGCACTTCCATTGCGCTTTCGTACTCACAAACATAGTCGAAAGCCTTGTATACCCTTAATGGTTCAATGCCTAACGCCGCAATCAAGGTCTCTGGCGCAGGACATAACTCAGGTAGAGTTGCGGGAAAATCCATCGCTAACAAGTCGCCCTGTTTGCGAACTTCCAGAATGCCACTGCGCGTTGCAAATTGTATGAGTTCACCATCAAAATCGAGGTGCTCGAATAAGACATGTGCCGTTGCCAATGTTGCATGCCCACAGAGATCTACTTCATCCTCCGGCGTAAACCAACGCAACTCAAAACCGTGCGATACGGGCACAAAAAATGAGGTTTCAGATAGGTTATTCTCATTCGCGATGGCTCGCAGCATGTCATCGGACAACCAGTAAGGTAATGGACACACCGCTGCAGGATTGCCACGAAACAGCGCATCAGTAAAGGCATCCACTTGAAATAACTGAATCTTCATGATCGGACCTTATCCAAGTTTCATTACTGCTTTTAAGGGCAAGCGTTTCATTAAAAAACCGATCAACGCCCAAGGCCAAGTGGGCGCATACGCTTGCACAGGCTCCTTCTCAATCGCTTTAATCATGGCACGCACACCCGGTGTAGTGTCGACCATAAAAGGCGTATTCTTCACTTTTTCATTAATCTCCGAGCGGATAAACCCCGGTAGAATACAACTCACTTTAACCGGGCTTCCGCTACGCAGGAGTTCGGCGCGAATACCCTCAGTCAAATTCACCAAGCCGGCTTTACTTGCCGCATATGCGGTCATGGCTCGCGGCATACCACGTAATGCACTTACCGAAGAAATAGTCACCAAGTGACCGCTCTGTTGCTCATTGAAGATCTCTAAAGCGGCTTCAGATTGCGCCAACGCAGCCACTAAATTAGTTTCAATGGTGGCCTTGTTGTACTTAAAGAGTCCTGTGCCAATTGGCCCACCTTTCCCCATACCGGCATTCACGATCACACGGTCAATCGTGCCAAACTCTTGCTTAAACTCAGCAAATACACGGAATACCGCTTCATGATCATTCACATCTAGGGACTTAAGGCTCACCTTAACGGTCGGGTAATCTTTCGCAATTTCTTCACGCAGCCCTTCAAGACGCTCAACGCGACGCGCGCAGAGCGCAAGGTCACGACCCATCGCAGCAAATTGACGCGCCATTTCTGCGCCTAAACCGGAGCTAGCACCTGTTATTAAGATTGTTTTCCGAGTCATGACTACTTCCTATGTTGTTCTTCTATTTTTATATTGTTCTATCGATACGTACGTAAATGCTGATTTGTGCCACTCAGGTGGCGATGCTCATTCAGCGTGAGTAGCTCACGTTCTGTGGCTTGGCACAAGAAACGTGTCACGCCAGTATTTACGAGTCGCCGATTCAATTGCACCATCTGTTCCGGTCCGGTCTTAAGCGTCGTCATCACGGACAATGCAATAGGCCCACCGGAAGTTAATACCCAAATGTCCGAATATGTATCCATCAACCGATAGAGGTGCAACCAGCCTTGCTCAATACGTCGACAAAACATCTCCCATGTTTCTGGATATTGAACATCGTCGGCACGTTCCTGCCAGCGCTCTACCGCCTTAATAAATATCGGAAGAACCCGATCGGGGTCCTTTGACATAACATCTGGCAAGCTCATGGGATGTGTTAAAACGTATTGGCGAATCACTTCTCTATGATCAAACTCGTTCCATTCAGGTAATTCTTCGCAAGGCACCTTTTGACCATATCCGAGCTGCAACGCTTCTACCGACTCGCGATGGCGCACTAAATCACCATGCACTAAGACGGGAATATGCTCCCCCTGCGTTTTCAGGCTCTGGCCAAGGACACGCGCTTGCTCAATACCTAGCGTGGATAACTTATCGTAGTTGTCTGCGCCAAACGAGGCTTGCCCATGACGGACTAAGGTCACTACCCCCATCCTAACTCCGCCTCGCTCGCTGGTTTCCATTTTTAATGACACGCTTGGCTCGCCATTGCAGATAATGCACTAAAAACCAAAAGTTCTTGAATGCGGGATTACGCGTTTGTTTGTGGTGATAGCGGAAATAAATTTGCTGTGCAATAACCGATAAACGAAACAAACCGAAAGCTTCATAAAAGGTCATATCAACGTCCGTATGCCCAGTTTTTTCGCAATAATATTTAATAACTTCAGCGCGCGTAAACATTCCCTCTAAATGAGTCGGCTGACGTCGCGTTGAGCGTGCAATCCGATCATCATCCGCTTGGACCCAATAAGCCAGCAAATTACCAAGTTCAACCAGAGGATCGCCAATGGTCGCTAGTTCCCAATCTAATATCGCTAAAATCTCGGTAGGGTTCTCGGCGTTCAAAACGAGGTTATCAAAGCGGAAGTCGTTATGCGTCAAACACAAGTTTTCCTGTTCAGGCATATTCTCGCTCAACCAACGCATTAAGCCTTTTGCACTCGGAACATTCCAGGTTTTGGCCTTCTTGTATCGCTCGGACCAGCCTTTGACCTGACGCTCCACATAGCCTTCTCCCTTGCCCAACGCACTCAACCCAGTGGCATCAATATCAACTTGATGTAAGGCAACGAGTTGGTCGAGCATATTGGTACAAAGCGCTCGTGTATCCGCTTTGGATAGCTCCAGTCCTCGAGGCAGGTTTTTACGCGGAATAATGCCTTCAATGCGCTCCATGACATAAAAGTCACTACCGATTAATTGCGTATCTTCGCAATAGCCAATCATCGCTGGCACCGCTGGGAATGCTGGTTTCAGAGCTTTCTGCAAGTCATGCTCACGCCGCATATTATGAGCCGACTTGGCCTTAGTACCCGCCGGTGCGCGCCGCAGAATGAGATCAGCATTTTGATATGCGAGGCGATAAGTCCAATTGGAAGCACCGCCGGGGAACTGAGTCACCTGCGGTAGCCCCACAAGATCAGGGCGAATAGTTTTTAACCAAGTATCAACCGCCTCTACATCGAACTGTTCCTGCTCGCGCACTTCACTGCCAAGGTCCACGTAGTTATTACTCATCACGTGTTCTCCCTTGATACTTCTTGAGCTCCTGACGAAGAACAGTCGCTTCATGCACCTCGTCAGGTCCATCTGCCAGCCGCAGTGCTCGAGCGATCGCATAGAATGCAGTTAATGGATAATCATGACTTAATCCACCGCCGCCATGAACTTGAATTGCATCGTCAACAACATTTTGCAGAACTGTTGGAACAACAGCTTTAATACCCGCAATTTCACTCGCAGCTGCCTTAACTCCATGGGTATCGATGATCTGCGCTGTGTGCAAAGTGTAAAGCCGGGCTTGGTCAATTGCCATACGATGACGAGCGATACGTGTACCGTTGGCACCCAACTTTAATAATGGCTGCCCAAATGCTTCGCGGGATAAGCCACGCTGAATCATTAATTCTAAAGCTTTCTCCGCGGCTCCCAAGGCACGCATACAATGATGAATTCGGCCTGGTCCTAATCGCCCTTGTGCAATCGCAAAGCCCGCACCCAGACGTCCAATCACATTACCTTTGGGTACGCGTACTCGGTTAAAGGACACCTCACCATGACCGTAAGGGGCGTCGTAATCCCCAAAAACTGGCAACATACGTTCAATAGTAACCCCCTCGGCATCAAGTGGTACTAGCACCATACTGTGGCGCTCATGCCGAGCCGCTTCAGGATCCGTGAGCCCCATAACTATTGCGACCTTGGCATGTGGATGGCCTAAGCCTGTTGACCACCATTTACGACCATCGACAATAACATGGTCACCATCATCGAGTATTCGCGTTTCCATATTGGTAGCATCAGACGACGCGACTGCAGGCTCAGTCATAGCGAAGACGGAGCGAATATCACCTGCTAATAAAGGCTCGAGCCAGGCTTTCTGTTGCTCAGAAGAGCCAAAATGATATAGCACTTCCATATTGCCCGTGTCAGGCGCGTTACAGTTAAACAACTCAGGCGCAATCAAGCTTCGCCCCATACGCTCTGCTAATGGCGCATACTCACGAGTAGAGAGGCCTTGGCCATGCGTTTCATCCGGTAGAAATAGATTCCAAAGCCCCGCTTCACGCGCCTGCGCCTTTAGCGCGTTAATTCGCGGATTCAGCTGCCACGCCAGCCAATCGCCATGAGCATTGGCTGCGAGGTTCTCTTGAAAATACTCAGCTTCGAACGGTTCAACATGCTCCTGCATGAATTGATCGAGTTTTTCCAGCCAATGTTGAGCGCGTTTTGAATGTTCCTGCATGACCTATCCTCAGTGTTGTGTCCGCGTTCTTTTATAATGTTCTGCGATACCTCATCCTAACGACTTTATACTGGCCTGACCACTCATGAGGGAGGACTTGCGCGTTGGAAGGGGAACAAACTGAGTTAGTCGGCATCCGACGGCGCGGATCCTGAATCGTCAGACTCGACTAAGGGAGTGTCTTGGTTTGCCTGAGCCTCTTTGCGAAACTGCATAATTTCTTTGTTCATTCGTGCAATGCGAACTTCTAGCCCATTAATGATTTGGTCCTTCACGATCTCACGCGCTCGAATCGGCAGTTTGCGGAAGTTCTCCGCGTCAATCCGCATCACCACCAAGTCAGTTAAAGCAGTTACCGACGCTGTTCGCGCTTCGCGCGTCACAAAGGCCACTTCACCAACAAAGTCACCCGCTTCAACATAACCTAACAATAACTCTTCCTTAGTTACCTTCGCCTTCCCTGACATCAAGACATAAATACAGTAATCAGCTTCACCATCTTCGATAAACCGCGTGCCAGATGAAACCATACGAAACAACCCCGGCATCATCGCGAACATCCGTTTGTCTTCCGACGAGAGTGCTTTGAACAATGGCGCACGACTCAACAATTCAACAGCCCGAAGCTCTGTAAGCTTGGAAATAACTTTAATACCCATTCTGCCCGTTCATCCATGTCGTTGATCTATCGACTCAGTGTAATCATCTTCAACCTGAAGAACAAAAGAAAATAGAGATGGATGATCACAATTACTTGACAAAGATCTAGCTTTAACTAAACCTATCGGTATAGTTTTGTAAAAGCTCGCTACTAGAAAAGGACGTCCTATGCAACGCTTTGCTAAACCCGCTTTACTTTCATGCATTATCAGTGGCCTGCTGCTCACCACAACCGTCAGTTCCGCGAATGATGTGGCGGCAGCAGAAGAAACAACAAAAGATTCTGCTGGTTTAATTTGTGCTGATGGTAGCTGTGATAACCACTTTATTATGCTGCACCGGCTAGCCCGTCATGGTGATGCGAGCGCAACCGTCTTTCTAGCAGTGGCTTATGTGAGCGGTGATGGTTTAGAGCAAGACATCCCACGTGGCGTTCGTTATATGGAAAGTGCCGCCCGACGCGGTGTTGCCATGGCAAACTACACACTTGCAACCTGGTATGCGGAAGGTAAGCATGTGGAGCAGGACGCCCAACTTGCGCAAGAGTATCTAGACATTGCCGTACGCCAAGGTTTCCCGCAGGCAGAGTACCGCCAAGCATTGGTCTGGCTTGCAAGTGGAGAGCCAGAAAAAACGGCGCAAGGTATCGAACTCCTGCAATTAGCAGCGGACTCACGCTTACAAAGTGCCATGTTTCTCTTAGCACGCCTGAAATTAACGGGCGACTTCGTTGAATATGACCTGACCGGCGCCACGCAGTTATTAGGTCAATTAAGCCGTGCTGGGCATGAAGGTGCTCGTGAGCTGACACGCGAGTTAGTTCGGGAGTTGCGTGCGGAGGCAATCGCAGCCAGTTCCGAGAGTGCTGGCGACGGTGGAACTGATTTAGTTACCCTCGCATCAAATCTCGAGGGCGACCTAAGTATCGAGCGTATCCAAGTCACCTCTATGGGTTTCGGCGGCCTAAGTGACTCCCCTATCGCGCGCTTTACTTATCAGCTTGACCGAAACTTTAATCGAGGCAGTATGTTTAGAATTCAAGGAATGGAGTGCGATTTCGCCACCAATTGCGCGTCTGTACGTCCGAGTAATCGCCATGGCAGCTTGATTGATGCGATTAGTGATCCATCAAACTAGCGCTTAATTACTTTTTCCAAATAAAAAACGCTTCCCAAGGGAAGCGTTTTTTTATGTCTTCATTAATTCGTCTATATATGATCAGACAAATTAAACTAGCAGTGATTACCAGTTAGTTTTTTCGCGTAATGCTTTGCCGATATCCGCAAGGCTGCGAACCGTTTTTACGCCAGCTGCTTCCAGTGCTGCAAACTTCTCATCAGCAGTACCTTTACCACCTGAAATAATTGCACCGGCATGGCCCATACGCTTACCAGGAGGAGCTGTTACGCCCGCGATGTAAGATACTACTGGCTTAGTAACATGATGTTTAATGTACTCAGCAGCTTCTTCTTCCGCAGTGCCTCCGATCTCACCGATCATCACAATCGCTTCAGTCGCAGGATCTTTCTCAAACAACTCAAGAATATCGATAAAGTTTGAGCCTGGAATTGGGTCACCACCAATACCAACACAGGTCGACTGGCCGAAACCTTCGTCTGTAGTTTGCTTCACTGCTTCATAGGTTAATGTACCTGAGCGAGAAACGATGCCTACTTTACCTGGCTTGTGAATGTGACCTGGCATAATACCAATCTTACATTCGCCTGGAGTGATTACACCTGGGCAATTTGGACCAATCATGCGCACGCCTTTGTGCGTCAAGTACTCTTTCACATACAGCATATCCAACGTTGGGATGCCTTCTGTGATACAGATAATCAGTTCAATGCCTGCGTCTGCAGCTTCGATGATTGAGTCTTTACAGAAAGGTGCCGGTACGTAAATAACAGAAGCCGTTGCGCCTGTTGCTGCAACCGCTTCTTTTACGGTGTTGAACACTGGCAAACCAAGATGCGTTTGACCGCCTTTACCAGGTGTTACACCACCGACCATTTGCGTGCCATAAGCAATTGCTTGCTCAGAGTGGAAAGTACCCTGACCACCGGTAAAACCTTGGCAAATAACTTTGGTGTTTTTATCGATCAAGATAGACATTATTGACCTCCGGCTGCTGCAGCAACAACTTTCTGAGCTGCATCTGTCAGACTGGTAGCCGCTTGAATATTCAAGCCGCTCTCGGCGAGTTTTTGAGTTCCAAGTTCGGCGTTGTTACCTTCAAGGCGAACAACCACTGGCACTTTCACGCCAACTTGCTCAACTGCACCGATAATCCCTTCTGCGATCATGTCACAACGCACGATACCGCCGAAGATATTTACGAATACTGCTTTTACGTTGTCGTCAGACAAGATAATTTTGAACGCTTCTGATACGCGTTCTTTGGTCGCTCCGCCACCAACGTCAAGGAAGTTCGCAGGTTCACCGCCACTAAGTTTTACGATGTCCATTGTTCCCATCGCCAAACCAGCACCGTTCACCATACAGCCGATGTTGCCGTCGAGCGCAACGTAGTTGAGCTCAAACTTCGCCGCATGGGCTTCGCGCGAGTCTTCCTGTGAAGGATCGTGCATTTCCTTAATTTTAGGCTGACGATACATCGCGTTACTGTCGATGTTGATCTTGCCGTCCAAGCAATGCAGGTTGCCTTCGTCAGTAATAACCAACGGATTAATTTCAAGCAGTGCAAAGTCATACTGCTCAAACATCTTCGCCAAGCCCATGAAGATCTTAGTGAATTGCTTCACTTGTTCTGGATTTAAGCCAAGCTGGAATGCTAAATCACGACCTTGATAAGGTTGCGGCCCTACAGTTGGGTCAATGATCGCTTTCAGAATTTTCTCTGGAGTTTCTTCAGCGACTTTTTCGATCTCAACGCCGCCTTCTGTTGATGCCATGAACACGATCTTGTGTGTTGCACGATCAACCACTGCACCAAGGTACAGTTCTTGAGCGATATCAGTGCAGCTCTCAACTAAGATCTTAGCGACTGGCTGACCATTCGCATCTGTTTGATAAGTCACAAGGTTTTTACCAACCCAGTGATCAGCAAATGCACGCACTTCATCCAAGCTGGATACCAGTTTCACGCCGCCCGCTTTACCGCGGCCACCAGCGTGGACCTGACATTTTACGACCCACTTGTCGCCGCCAATCTTCTTTGCTGACTCCACTGCTTCATCGGCAGTGTCGACCGCATAACCATCAGAGACCGGTAAACCGAACTCTCTGAAAAGCTGCTTAGCTTGATACTCATGCAAATTCATGATGCTTTTTCCGTCTGTTCATTCAAAACGAAAGCAGCCTGAGCTGCTTACCCGAATTTTCGCGGCGGATTATACGTTTTTCCGACGCAAAAAGACAGCGGCAGCATCTGGTGCTGCCGCGTGTTATGCCTTTAGATATCCAGCAAGAGACGCTGAGGATCTTCGAGCAGATTTTTCACGGTGACAAGGAAGCCAACCGATTCCCTACCGTCAATGATGCGGTGGTCGTAAGATAACGCCAAGTACATCATTGGTAGAATCTCAACCTTGCCGTCCACTGCCATTGGGCGGTCTTGGATTTTGTGCATACCCAAGATTGCGCTTTGCGGTGGGTTTAAGATAGGAGTAGATAATAGCGAGCCAAATACGCCGCCGTTCGTGATAGTGAAGTTACCACCCTGCATTTCATCCAGGGTCAACTTACCGTCGCGTCCTTTAATTGCCAACTCTTTGATGCCCGCTTCAATTTCAGCCAAGCTCAACTTGTCAGCGTCACGTAATACTGGAGTCACCAGACCACGTGGCGTAGACACGGCAATACTCACGTCGAAATAGTTGTGATAGACAATATCATCACCGTCAATCGACGCATTTACTTCTGGGAAGCGCTTCAACGCTTCAACAACTGCTTTCACGTAGAAAGACATGAAGCCCAAACGAATACCGTGACGGTCTTCAAATTCTTTCTGATAAGTCTTACGAAGATCCATAATTGGCTTCATATTGACTTCGTTAAAGGTCGTTAGCATTGCTGTAGAGTTTTTCGCTTCGAGTAAACGCTTCGCAATCGTCTTGCGCAAGCGCGTCATCGCAACGCGCTTCTGCGTCCGATCGCCACTCACTGCAGGTTGAGCGTTAGAGGATGACTTGCTCTCTGAACTTCCACTCGACTTCGACTTCACGTGTTTCTCCACGTCTTCTTTAGTAATACGTGCGTCTTTCCCGGTGCCTTTCACGTCGCCTGCGCTGAGATCATGCTCGGCAAGTAAACGACGCACTGAAGGGCTTACCGCGTCAGATGAATCTTTGTCAGAGTCATCGCCTGCCGGTGCTTCATCTTTCGCTGCTGACTTCGCGACTTTTCCTTGACCACCTTTGGTCAGGGTCGCGATCACTTCGTGACCACCAACATTGGCACCTTCTTCATGAAGGATTTCAGCCAATACGCCGTCGGCTTCAGCGACGACTTCGAGCACCACTTTGTCAGTTTCGATATCAACGAGATTCTGGTCGCGACTCACTGTATCCCCTGCTTTTACATGCCAGGTTGCAATGGTTGCCTCTGAAACAGACTCTGGCAGCTCGGGTACCTTAACCTCTAAAGTTTCGCCAGTATCTTCTGACGAACTCTCTGAGCTGGTGTCGCTCGACGCTGATTCATCTTTTGTATTTGACTCACTTGCTGAAGGTTCGCTTTTGCTGGCCTTCTCTTCAGAGCTATTGCCCTTCTTGCCTTCGTCAATAGTACCAATCACTTGCTGACCTTCAACAGTGTCGCCTTCCTGAGCAGTAATCTTGCCAATGACGCCATCCGCTTCGGCTACTACTTCAAGTACCACTTTGTCAGTTTCGATGTCGACCAAGTTCTGATCGCGAGTCACCGAATCGCCTTCCTTGACATGCCAAGTTGCGATGGTGCCGTCCGCTACAGACTCGGGTAATTCAGGTACTTTAATCTCAATCGCCATGGTTTATTCTCACCTGTTAAATGCTTAGCGCTTCGTTAACGAGTTTCTCTTGCTGCTCTTTATGCACAGAGGCATAGCCCACAGCCGGTGAAGAGGAAGCTGCACGACCTGCATACTTCAATGTAGCTCCCTTCGGAATTGCATCCCAGAAATGATGCTGACTGCAATACCAAGCACCCTGATTCTGCGGTTCTTCCTGACACCAAACGAAATCTTTGACGTGCTGATACTCTTTCAGTACTTCGGCCATTTCTTCATGCGGGAACGGATAGAGTTGCTCAACGCGGATAATTGCCACATCGTTCTTCTCTTCCTTGCGACGAGCGGCCAACAAGTCGTAGTAAACTTTACCACTACAGAAGACCACACGTTTTACTTTTTTCGAATCGAGCTTATCGATTTCCCCGATGACATTGTGGAACTTACTTTCCGCCAGTTCTTCGAGTGAAGAGACCGCGTCAGCATGGCGTAACAATGATTTCGGAGTCATCACGATCAGCGGTCGACGCACTGGGCGTAGATGCTGACGACGAATCATATTGAATACCTGAGCAGGTGTCGTAGGGACACACACAGACCAGTTATGATCCGCGCTCAGCTGCAAGAACCGTTCTAAACGTGCAGAACTATGCTCTGGGCCTTGCCCCTCGTAACCATGAGGTAACAGGAGCGTTAAGCCACACAAGCGACCCCACTTCTGCTCACCTGAGCTGAGGAACTGATCAATAACCACTTGGGCACCATTTGCGAAGTCACCAAATTGGGCTTCCCAAATGACCATGGTGTTCGGCTCTGCTGTTGCGTAGCCGTATTCAAACGCCATAACGGCTTCTTCAGAAAGCACAGAGTCATAAATCTCGATTTGGGCTTGCTTGTCATCGACGTTAGTCAGTGGCAAGTAGGTGGCTGCGTCTTTCTGATTGTGCAATACCGCGTGGCGGTGGAAAAAAGTACCACGCCCACAGTCCTGTCCAGTCATACGAATGCGCACACCATGTTTAACGAGTGACGCATAGGCTAAAGTTTCCGCCATACCCCAATCCAGACCGCGCTCACCGCCCGCCATTTTAACGCGCTCTTCGTAAACCTTATTGACCCGGCTATTGAGTTTGAAGCCCTCTGGGATCGCAGTAATCTTCGCGCCCAAGTCTTTTAGTTCTTTCACGTTAATGGTTGCGCTGTAATCAACATCCCAGTCGTTACCAACAAATGGCGACCAGTCTACCGAGTGGGCCTGCATGGGGCGCCACTCTTCAACAACGCAATCACCTTTGTCCAAGGCATCACGATAGTCAGCAACATACGACTTAATGTCGTCCTCACTTACCAGACTTTCTTCGATCAAACGTTTCGCATAGATCTCACGCGGCACCGGATGTTTCTTAATTTTCTGATACATCAAGGGCTGCGTTGCATTTGGCTCATCCGCTTCGTTATGGCCATGACGGCGATAACAAACCAGATCAATCACTACATCACGCTTAAAGGTGTTGCGATAATCGACCGCAAGCTGAGAAACAAACAGAACGGCTTCCGGATCGTCCGCATTTACGTGGAAAATCGGCGCCTGAACCATTTTTGCGATATCGGTACAGTACTGAGTCGACCGCGCATCTTCTTGCTTCGACGTGGTAAAGCCAACCTGATTGTTCACCACAATGCGGATACTGCCACCAACGCTGTATGCGCGCGTTTTCGACAAGTTAAACGTTTCTTGCACGACGCCTTGACCTGCAATCGCAGCATCCCCGTGAATGGTAATAGGCAGCGCTTGACTGCCATCTTTGCAGCCCCGACGATCCATGCGCGCACGCACCGACCCCATAACAACAGGGTTAACGATTTCAAGATGAGACGGGTTAAAGGCTAAAGCTAAGTGAACATTGCCACCTTCAGTATCAAAGTCTGACGAGAAGCCCATGTGATACTTCACATCGCCAGCTTTGTCCGTGGTGTTCTTGCCAGCAAACTCATCGAACAACTCTTGAGGATGCTTACCCAAGACGTTAATGAGTAAGTTCAAGCGCCCTCGGTGAGCCATTCCGATAACGACTTCTTTCGCACCTTGAGCTCCGGCACGACGAATGAGTGACTTCACCAGTGGAACGAGCGAGTCGCCACCTTCCAACGAGAAGCGCTTCGCACCCGGAAACTTTGACCCAAGGTATTTTTCGAGACCATCGGTAGCAATCAGTTCTTTTAACGTACGTGTACGCTCTTCCGCGCTAAACTTTGGCTGACCAAGTTGCGACTCCAAGCGTTGCTGAATCCAACGTTTTTCGTCGGTCGATACGATATGCATATATTCCGCACCGATCGAGCCACAATAGATTGCTTCCAGAGCTTGGTGAATCTCACTCAATTTGGCCATATCTTTGCCAATAATGAGCGAACCCACATTAAATTCAGTATTTAAGTCGTCTTTGCTCAAGCTATGGTATTCAAGCGACAGATCGGGCACCGACTCTTGCTTCCAGAGTCCAAGTGGGTCGACCTTTGCATGCTGATGCCCCCGGAATCGATAGGCATTAATCAGCTGTAGAACACGAACTTGTTTCTCCGCTTCCTCAGCATTTAAGCCACCACCGCCCGACTGTTTTAGCTTCAATTTAGCGGCTTCACGAAACTGCTCGCGAATCTCGCTATGCTTCACATCAAGGCTTGGGCCTTTGGGTAACTTATCAAATAGCTCACGCCATTCGCTCGTTACCGCGCCAGGGTCGTCTAGATAGAGCTCGAACAGCTCTTCGATGTAGGCCGCGTTACCGCCGGCCAGAGGGGAGGATTCAATCCAGGCTTGCATTGCGCCTTCTTGCATTGCTTTTCCTTTCACTCACTTGAACCGTGAAAAACAACTAATGGTTCGTTGTACCTGTTGATTTTAAAAAAATAGCCATCCGAATCGGGATGGCTATTCATCACAACATAACCACTACTATACCAAAGCCTCGCAGTTTTGCTAAACAGCGCGACTTAACAGCATCGATTTGATGTGTCCAATAGCCTTCGTTGGGTTTAATCCTTTCGGACAAACATTTACGCAGTTCATGATGCCATGGCACCGGAACACACTAAACGCGTCGTCAAGGTCATCCAAACGTTGTTCAGTTGCCGTGTCGCGGCTGTCTGCCAAGAAACGGTAGGCATGCAGCAATCCCGCAGGACCAATGAACTTATCAGGATTCCACCAGAATGAAGGACATGAAGTGGAACAACACGCACACAGGATACACTCATACAGACCATCAAGCTTTTCGCGCTCTTCAGGGCTCTGTAACCGCTCCCGTGCAGGTGGGTTCTTGTCTTCATTAATCAGATACGGCTTCACTTTTTCGTATTGCTGATAGAACTGCGTCATGTCCACAATCAAATCGCGGATAACCGGCAGTCCTGGCAGAGGCCGCACTACAATCTTGTTCGACTTCAATGACGATAAGTTAGTAATACAAGCCAGGCCGTTTTTACCGTTGATATTAAAGCCGTCAGAGCCGCACACCCCTTCTCGACATGAACGACGGAAAGACAGTGAAGGATCTTGTTCTTCCTTAATCTTGATTAATGCTTCAAGCACCATCAAATCTTGGTTATCTTCAAGTTCCAGCGTGTAGTCTTGCATCCGCGGCTTTGCATCTACTTCTGGGTTGTAACGATAGATCGAAAACGTTAACTTTTTCATCGTTGCACCTCTTAATACGTCCGCGCTTTCGGCGGGAACGCCTCACGCAATTTAGGAGCCATGTTAACTTCGCGCTTCACCATGCTCTCTTCTTCAGGACGATACACAGTGTGAACCAGCCAGTTCTCGTCATCACGGTCAGGGTAGTCAGCACGACTATGGGCACCGCGACTTTCTTGACGGAAGCTCGCAGAAACAGCGGTTGAATAAGCAGTTTCCATCAAATTATCCAACTCAAGGCACTCGATGCGCGCTGTGTTGAAGTCCATACTTGTGTCGTCAAGACGTGCATGATTTAACCGCTCACGAATTTCGCGTAACTCTTGCAAGCCAGTAACCATAGCGTCACCTTCACGGAATACCGAGAAGTTCAACTGCATGCACTGCTGCAAGTCGCGACGAATTTGAACTGGATCTTCACCCTTTTGAGTTATGTTCCAGCGGTTTGTGCGCGCCATAGCTGCTTCTACGTCGTCTGCAGAGGCTGCACGGGCTTCCGTGGTGGCGGCTAATGCTTCACCTAAATGCAAGCCCGTCGCACGGCCAAAGACCACGAGGTCTAGCAAGGAGTTACCACCCAAGCGGTTGGCACCATGTACAGACACACAGGCAATTTCACCACACGCAAACAAGCCTTGAATTGGCGTTGCATTGCCCTTCGCATCTATCTGTAAACACTGACCATTTACGTCTGTTGGAATACCACCCATCATGTAGTGACAGGTTGGAATGACTGGAATCGGCTCTTCTGCTGGGTCAACGTGGGCGAATGTTTTCGACAAGTCACATACACCAGGTAAGCGCGCTTCCAGTACATCACGGCCCAAGTGGTCGAGCTTCAATTTAATATGCGGACCCCACGGGCCATCACAGCCGCGGCCTTCGCGAATTTCAGTCATCATTGCACGAGCAACGACGTCACGACCCGCCAAGTCTTTCGCATTTGGCGCATAACGCTCCATGAAGCGCTCGCCGTCTTTATTTAATAAGTAACCGCCCTCTCCTCGGCAACCTTCGGTCACGAGTGAGCCCGCACCTGCAATACCGGTTGGGTGGAACTGCCACATTTCCATATCTTGTACAGGCACGCCGGCACGCAATGCCATACCCACGCCATCACCCGTATTAATGTGGGCGTTAGTGGTGGACGCGTAGATCCGCCCTGCACCGCCGGTCGCAAGTACCACAGCTTTCGCTTTGATATGGTAGGTTTCACCAGTTTCAATGTGTAACGCAGTGACGCCAGTAACAACACCGTCTTGGTTCTTAACCAAGTCCAATGCGTACCATTCAGATAATACTGTTGTGCGATTCTTAACGTTCTGCTGATACAGCAGATGAAGTAGCGCATGTCCGGTACGGTCAGCCGCAGCTGCGGTACGCGCTGCTTGCTCGCCACCGAAGTTCTTCGATTGGCCACCGAACGGACGTTGATATACTTTACCGTTTTCAAAACGAGAGAAAGGCAAGCCCATGTTTTCTAGCTCTAAAATTGCTTCCGGGCCTGTTTTACACATGTACTCAATGGCGTCTTGGTCACCAATGTAATCCGACCCTTTCACGGTGTCGAACATGTGCCATTCCCAATTGTCCTCGTGTGCATTACCCAGCGCAACAGTAATACCACCTTGCGCTGACACAGTATGTGAACGAGTTGGGAATACTTTCGACATCAGCGCGCAGCTCATGCCGTTTTCAGAGATTTGTAGTGCAGCACGCATACCTGCGCCACCGGCGCCGATGACTACTGCGTCAAACTCAAGTTCTTTGATGCTGCTCACTTAGACACCCCACAATACGAATAAGCCGGTGAACCAATAGACCAACAGTGCAATCACCACGATATATTGGAGCGCTCCGCGCAATAATGCGTTCTTTACGTAATCGGTCAGTACTTGCCAAATCCCGATCCAGCCGTGAATAAGCAGTCCGGTCAGGGCAAGCAGCGTAAATACTTTCATACTTAGATGAGAATAGAGTGTAACCCAGCCTGCGTAATCAACGCCTGGATTACAGACCAACCACGCCACAAGGAATACGACGTAAGCGGCCATGATTAGCGCACTGGCACGGATCAAAATAAAATCGTGAGTGCCGCTACGACCAAATGTAGATGCAATTTTTACCATAACCATACTCCCGCAAGCACTGCTAGCACGACTGCTAATGCAATTGTGACAAGTGCACTTGTGTTACCTGAGTCAATCTCTTCCCAAAAGCCAAGGTCCATCACCATATGGCGTAAACCCGCCAATAAGTGATAACCCAAAGCTGCCAAGAATCCCCACACGACGAATCGAACCAATGGATGGCCAAGTACGTGTTGGGCCTGGGCAAAGCCTTCAGGTGACGAGAGTGAGGTCGCAAGCAGCCAAACCAATAATCCCACGAGTACTAGCATAATGACGCCAGACACTCGGTGAAGAATGGAAGCTATCGCGGAAGGAGGAAAACTGATGGTATTCAGTTCTAAATTTACTGGTCTTTGTTTTTTCACCACTGTGTTGCCTTCTGTTAAAACGCAATGGATGCCGGTGGCGCAAGTATATCCACCGAAGCATGCAATTACAATTACCGTAGTTACGCGAATTATCGCGTAAAGTTCATAAAAACGGGGATTTTCTGGTCATTCAGCACTCATTCGAACTCGCTATAGACTAAAGTATAAGTTCATCACCGAATGAACCATTCGACACTAATACGCGTTAAGTGATTACATCGATTGCTGGTTCATTCCCAGATCCGCACAACTGGTCAAAAACCGAACGCTCTCTTAGCGGAAAATTGACATTCACTGGTCGGATCAAGTACAACTAGCGCACTTTTTTACCCGAGACGCAACGAAAGCGAGGAGATTTCCTTATGGCTGATCGAAAGGCCACTTTGCAGGTTGAAGGCACTTCTATTGAACTGCCCATCCTTTCAGGCACAGCAGGACACGACGTCATCGACGTCCGCACGCTGGGCAAATATGGTTACTTCACTTTTGACCCGGGTTTCCTAGCCACTGGCTCGTGTGAATCAAAAATCACCTATATCGATGGCGATAACGGCATCCTGCTTCATCGCGGCTACCCAATCGAGCAATTGGCTACTGAAGCTGACTACTTAGAAGTCTGCTACATGCTCATTCATGGCGAAGCACCGAACACTGAGCAATATGCGGAATTCCGCGAAACAATCACGCATCACACTATGGTGCATCAGGGAATTCATAATTTCTTTAATGGCTTCCGTCGCGATTCTCACCCTATGGCCATGCTATGCGCTGTTACGGGAGCACTCTCGTCTTTCTATCATGACGACCTGAATATCTCGGATCCTGAGCAACGCATTCGCAGTGCATACCGTTTAATTGCAAAAATGCCGACTATTGCAGCCATGTGCTACAAGCACAGCATCGGTCAGCCCTTCGTGTATCCAAAGAATAGTCTGAGCTACTCTGAAAACTTCCTAAACATGATGTTTTCGGTTCCGGCTGAAGATTATGAAGTGAATCCAATCATTGCTCGCGCAATGGATCGCATTTTTACTTTGCATGCAGACCATGAGCAGAATGCTTCGACCTCAACAGTCCGACTGGCAGGTTCTTCTGGCGCGAACCCTTATGCCTGTATCGCTGCAGGTGTTGCCTCATTGTGGGGACCGGCACACGGTGGTGCGAACGAGGCTTGTTTGCGCATGTTGGACGAAATTGGTTCAGTCGACCGAATTCCTGAGTTTATTAAGAAAGCGAAAGACAAAAATGACCCGTTCCGCTTAATGGGCTTCGGACACCGCGTCTATAAGAACTTCGATCCGCGCGCCAAAGTCATGCGGGAAACCTGTCACGAAGTACTTCGCGAACTGAACATCAAAGATCCTCTGCTCGACGTGGCCATGGAGCTTGAACGTATTGCACTGGAAGATGAGTATTTCGTTGAGAAGAAACTCTATCCGAACGTAGATTTCTACTCAGGCATCATTTTGAAAGCGATTGGCATTCCAACCAGTATGTTCACAGTGATTTTTGCACTGTCGCGTACTGTGGGTTGGATTTCACATTGGCACGAAATGCTGAGCGAACCGACTCAGAAAATTGGCCGTCCTCGCCAGCTTTACACTGGCGAAGCGCAGCGCAAGTTCGATGCAATCAACAAGTAATCTGTTGCGCAAGCAATGAAAATAAGAAAGGCCAGTCCAAAATGACTGGCCTTTTTACTTTCTATCAACCCAAGTTACAACGCTTTTCGCCGCGCGCTCTTCACCTGGTACATGGCTTCATCAGCCTGCTGTAATAGCTTGTCGGGATCCGACTCTGCACCCGGAGTCCACTTCACAACCCCAATCGATGGGCCGTTGTATTCCAATTGCAATGAAGGTAACTCAAAGCGTCCCTCGGTCGCAGTCGAAAAACGATCTTGAATGGTCTGACTCGTACATTGATTATCTTGTTCTGTTCCTGGGGCCAGCACGACGAATTCGTCCCCACCATAGCGCGCAATAAAGTCACCTTGCCGAGCGTTTGAGCGCAATCGCATAGCAAACTCCCGTAGAAACTCATCCCCCACATCATGACCATGCTCATCATTAATCAGCTTGAATTTGTCCAAATCAATAAATGCAATATACAGGGGGGCTTCTTGCCGCTGAGCACGGGCTAACATGCGCTCAAACTCATCAATGAGAGCCCGACGATTAGGTAAACCCGTAAGTGCGTCGGTAAAAGCTTGCTGTTCCAGTTGACGATTCAACCGATCTAAACCTGCATGGTCACAAAGGCGTGCAGCCAGCAGCGATAGTGCGTTAGCGATGTTGCGCAGCAGTGCTAGGTTATTCGCTTTTTCGTCAAAAGAAGCCTCACGAATCAGTAGCAGAGCGCCCTCAACTGCTTCATCAGAAGTAATCAACAAGACCACCTCTTTGCCCGCATCAAACCATATTAAGGGCTCGACTTCATTACGAACAATCGCCTGAAGTTGTTCGCTACAATCATGCACTAACTCACGTAAATGCTGACTGAGTTCAATGCTGTCAGGGCCGCGTGCTTCCCAGTCATCTGAGTAGGTCCAAATACCAACTTGTTGCGCAAACTCAGCCCGCTCCAATTGCTCGGCGGCAAACTGCAAGGCACTATCGAGTGTCTGGGCACCCAAACAAAAACGACTGATCTCAGCAAGCAATTCTAATTGCTTGATTTGCAATTCAGCCTCTTGAGCTCGCGCCAAAGCTTCTTTTCGTGCAGCTTCCCGCTCCAACTGATTGGAGATCAGTTCTGCACATAACTTCAATAGCTCCATTGCCTGCGCTGAAACAGTCTTTGATTCAAGGCTTGCGCCACATAGAGTTCCATATAAGGTACCATCCGCATACTTTACCGGTACTGAAGCGTATGTGGCGATACCAAGCAGGCGCGCCGCATCGGAATCCGCCCAACAACCGCCAACGTCATTGGTAAAGGGCGTATTAGACTCGAGAGCACGTTTGCACAGCGTATCGTCCCAAGGCACTTCCAAACCTTCAGGAATTTCAAGGGGTCCATCACCTTGTACATAATGAACCTTTTGCACACCGCGAGACGCATAAATTTCGGTCAGATAAGCCACATCTAAATCACTGACTTGAGCCAATAAATTAAGTAACGGGCGAGCGAGGCCTTCGAGGGAGTCTGCTTCTTGCAGGGACTGAGCTATTAATTCAAGAGCTTTTTTCATAGAAAATCAACGAGTAATCATTTACTTTAATCGAGTGCATTTACGCGGTGTACAGCAACCTATAGTGATTCGGACACTAGCTTTGCTAGAAAGTTAGGTTCGGCCAATAAAGTGAACTCAACATGCCTTTAAACATTGTCACCCCGTCACAGCACCGAGAGCCGCATATGCCAAAGGCTAGCGGGCCTGCCGAGCTACGCATCGGTTTGCTGAACCTAATGCCTGACAAGGTCACAACTGAGAAGCATTGGTTTAATTTGCTTACGCCCCAACCCGCAAAAATTGACTTGCTGTTGCTACGCACGCACAGCTACCTACCTAAACACATTAGCCCAGAGTACCTTGCGAATTACTACACTGCCGATATACCAAATGACCTAGATGGACTGATTATTACTGGCGCGCCGCTCGGACAAAAGTCGCTCGATGAAGTGCTCTACTGGCCAGAACTTAAAACCAAACTCAATCGAATGAGAGAACGTCAAGTTCCTATGTTCTTCAGTTGCTGGGCCGCCAATGTCGCTCTTCATTCCTTTTTCCAAATCCCCCTTGAGCGTCGAACTCGCAAACTTTTCGGCATCTTTCACGCTGAACCCAGCAGCACAGCCTCGTCGTATTCAGCAGTTGCTCTACCACACTCGCGTTATGCGCAAGTGAATCAAGCGGCCTTGAAGGCCAATGCGGACATCAAGATTGCGCTCTGGTCGCAGGAAGCTGGCGCTACACTGCTCTTCGACCAAGACGAAAACTTCTATTTACTCGCACATCCAGAATATGATCTAGATACGCTGCAACGAGAATATCAACGCGATCGCGCGAATGGCCTGAGTACCGAACTGCCAGAGCATGACCTCGTCACAGCAAGTGGCGCACAAGTGACAGCCGAGATTGCGCCTCCATGGCGGCAATTCGGTATTGATTTAATGCATGAATGGATAAAAAAAGCCGCGACCAGAAGCCGCGGCAAACAGTGAAGTAAATCGAAGAGGATTAGAGTTGTTGAGACTTCACCAAAGCCTGTTCCACATCTGCAATAATGTCGTCGATGTGTTCAATTCCCACAGAAATACGTACCAGATCTTCAGACACGCCCGCTTTTGCAAGCTCTTGCGGGTTAAGTTGGCGATGTGTGGTGGATGCCGGATGACACGCAAGCGACTTCGCGTCACCGATGTTCACTAATCGCAGAATAAGCTGCAATGCATCGATAAATTTCACGGCCGCGGCTTGGCCTCCTTTAATGCCAAAACTTAGAATGCCGGATGCCTTGCCCGCCGTCACTTTATGCGTTAACGCATGATATGGACTGCTCTCGAGACCTGCATAATTGACCCAAGAAATCGCTGGATGCTGTTGCAAGTATTCCGCTAATGCCTGCGCGTTATCACAGTGTCGTTCTATTCGCAGCGCCAGCGTTTCAAGACCTTGCAGAATATTAAATGCACTTTGCGCAGCCAAGCTAGCGCCGGTATTGCGCAGAGGTACTACGCGAGCGCGGCCAATAAACGCAGCTTCCCCTAGTGCTTCGGTGTACACCACGCCGTGATAAGACGGATCGGGCTGATTCAATTGCGGATAGCGCTGCGGTTGCGCGGCCCAATCAAACTTTCCACCGTCAATAATAATGCCGCCGACTGTTGTGCCATGACCACCAATGTATTTGGTGAGGCTGTGGATCACAATATGTGCTCCCTGCTCAATTGGACGACAGAGCACAGGTGTCGCTACGGTATTATCCACCACCAATGGAATACCATGGCGATTTGCGATTTCTGCCAAACGAGGAATGTCGACCACATTGCCCGCAGGGTTGCCAATAGATTCACAGAACAGCAGCTTAGTACGCTCGTCAATTAAAGCTTCAAGCCCGTCAAAGTCCTCATGGGACGCAAAGCGCACATCAATACCCTGCTGCGGTAATGAGTGGGCAAACAAATTATAAGTACCCCCATACAGCTGGCTAATACTAACAATATTGTCACCCACGCCGGTGATGGTTTGTATGGTGTAGGTAATTGCCGCCATTCCTGAAGCCAAGGCCAATGCACCAATGCCTCCTTCAATCGCTGCTAAGCGTTGTTCTAGCACGGCATTAGTTGGGTTCATAATCCGAGAATAGATATTTCCTTCAACCTTAAGATCAAACAAATCAGCGCCGTGCTGAGTGTTCTCAAAAGTAAATGAAGTTGTTTGATAGATAGGCACTGCCGCAGCTCGTGTCGTGGCTTCAGCCTCATAACCATGGTGCAGTGCAAGTGACTCCAGACGCATGTATTTTCTCTCCGCTTTAAACGATAACTAGTGACCCTTGCCATTCTAGATTTCTAGACGTCTAAATGTCTATATCTTTTTTGATATTTCTTATAACTATTTTGACCAGACGGGTTAGCGAATTTGACTAATGGTTAGTGGGAACGGTTACTAGACCTCACTTACACTTTCTTACAATAAATAGAAATTCAAAGTTAATTCAGTAACTTATAATGGCCGAACAAGATTGGCACAGCTGCTGCAATATCTGCTGCATCTTATGTGTCATCTATTTGTATTCGCTAGGGGAATTTATGAATACTCGTCTAATTTCAATCGCTGCGCTTATCAGCGCTACTCTCACGCTAACTGCATGCGGCAATGCCGGTGCAAACAACGGCAAACAGCAAGCCCAAGCCGAAGAGCGTGGTGTTCCAGTGGAAACTATTCTGGTTGATCGCGGCACAGTCCGCGCCTCATTCCAAGCAAGCGCCATTCTAGAGGCCGAAGAATCCACAGATGTGGTTCCGCGCGTCAGCGGCATCATTGAAGAGATCTTCGTTGAAGAAGGTGACTTCGTGGAGCAAGGACAAGCATTGGCGCGATTGGAGTCGTCACGTTATTCCTTAGCGCGTGACCAAATTGCCGCGGAGCTTCGCAACGTGAAGCAAGAATTGACGCGCCACCACCAGTTGGCTGAGCGTCAAATGGTAAGTGCAGAAGCAGTCGAACGCTTACAATCTCGCAAAGACGCACTCACGGCACAGCTTGAGATCGCAGAGATTGATTTACGCGAAACAGTCATTCGCGCCCCTATTAGCGGGCATATTTCACAGCGCTACGCGCGTACCGGTAACCTCATCCAAGCATGGCAGCCGAAAACACTCTTTCATGTGGTCGACAGTTCAGTACTTCGGGCAACAGTCAACTTGCCAGAGCATGCCATCGTGCATATTCAAACGGGTCAGTCAGCTGAAATTCGCTTACCCGCGATGCCCGAATTCGGAACTGTTACGGCGAGCGTTGCCCGCATCAGTCCTGTGATTGATTCTGCATCCGGTACCTTCCGTGTCGTACTGGCAGTGCCGAATACTGATTATCGCCTCCGTGCTGGTATGTTTAGCCGCGTCAATGTGCATTACGCGGAACGTCAGAATGTGGTGCGCATTCCTCAAGACGCATTGATTCGTGTGGATAACCAATCACATGTGTTTACCGTATCTGAAGGTCTGGCGCAGCGTATCGAAGTGAGCACAGGTTTACGTGAAGCGGGCTGGATCGAAATCATTCAAGGCCTCGACGAAGGACACAGCCTCATAATCACAGGTCACAACAACCTGCGTGACGCTGCGAAAGTCGAGGAAATTAAGCTATGAAACTGCCTCAAGTTGCTGTCCATCGTCCCGTAACAGTGGTGATGTTTACCCTGGCGATCGCCCTGTTCGGGATGGTGGCGCTTGGCCGCTTGCCGGTCACGCTACTTCCAGATTTAAGTTACCCCACGCTTACCGTGAGAACACTCTACCCTGGTGCTGCGCCCGCCGAAGTTGAGCAGTTAATTAATCGTCCGGTGGAAGAATCTCTCGGCACCGTTCGTGGTGTTCGCACTATCACGTCTTATGCACGCGCAGGGCAATCAGACATTGTCATGGAGTTTGCTTGGGGAACCTCCATGGACATGGCGGCCATTGAAGTTCGCGAAAAGCTCGACATGGTCGCCCTTCCCCTCGATATTGATAAACCCGTATTACTGCGCTTCAATCCCAACATGGAGCCGATCATGCGTTTAGCGCTGAGCGGTTCTGGCGATCTTCAAACCCTTCGTCGCTATGCTGATGAAGAGTTAAAACGTGACCTTGAGAGCGTTTCGGGCGTAGCCGCTGTGCGCACTGGTGGAGGTCTCGAAGATGAAGTACAAGTGCTCATCGACGAGCAATTAACCAGTCAACTAAACATCGACCCTGACACCATTGTGCAACGTCTGCGTGCAGAAAACGTCAACCAAGCTGGCGGTAGAGTGCAAAGTGGGCGACAAGAGTTTTTAGTTCGTACCCTTAACCAATTCCGTAGCTTAGAAGATATCGAGTCCATCTACATCGCGACTCGAAACGGTATACCCATTCAATTGCGCGATATTGCTGAAGTCCGACTCGGTCATAAGGACCGTACCTCGATCAGCCGCGTTAATGGCATGGAAGCGATCGAACTCAACCTTTATCGTGAAGGCGATGCCAACACCGTTGCAGTTGCTGATGCTGTTCGCGCGCGCCTTCCTCACGTGCAACGTAACCTGCCAGCAGGCTATCAACTGGAACTCTTGGCAGATCAGTCTCAATTTATTCGCAACGCCATCAATTCCGTGCGTTCAAATGCGGTTTACGGTGGTTTACTTGCGATGTTGGTTATTCTGCTGTTCCTACGTCGACTCAAACCAACATTAATTATTTCTCTTGCGATCCCAGTATCTGTCGTTACCACCTTCTTCCTCATGTACGCAGGTAACCTCACACTCAACATTATGTCACTCGGCGGCATTGCGCTTGCAGTTGGCTTACTCGTGGACAATGCCATTGTGGTGCTCGAAAACATTGAGCGCCGACGTAACGAGGGAGATGCCGTTCGCACTGCCGCTATTGAAGGTACTAAGGAAGTGGCAAGTGCAGTCACCGCATCCACACTGACTACGCTTGCCGTATTCGTTCCGCTAATATTCGTTAGCGGCTTAGCTGGCCAGTTATTTAAAGACCAAGCCCTGACCGTTACCTTCGCCTTGATTGCCAGCTTAGTGGTCGCATTAACACTGATCCCTATGCTCGCTTCTCGTGGCGAGACCATTGGTGAATCGACTACAAATCTCAATGCCCTGCAACGCCCACTGCCACGCAAAGGTCTGAAGAAAATCATCATTCCCTTCGCGTGGCTCCGCTATGGTCTGATTGTTGCGATACCACGCTTTTTGATCTGGATTTCTCGTAGCATCTGGGCTGGTGTCAGCTGGCTAGTGAAACGTTTGAGTCAACCTATACTCAATGGCTTTGATCGCGGTCTCAACGGCGTTCGCGCTATTCATGGCAACGGTCTGCAAAGAATGCAGCGTCAACCTGTGATTTTCTTCTTGGGCTTTGTTTTGGTGACTACCAGTGCATTTCTAGCGTTACCTCGCCTGTCCGCGGAACTCATTCCCAGTATGGAGCAGAACGAGTTTTACGTGGACATTGAAATGCCGCGAGGCACTCCGATTCAAGGTACTGACGCAACGCTTCGGACTATTGCACAGCGTTTTGCTAGCGATGATCGAATTGAGCGCAGTTACTCGGTTGCGGGTATTGGTAGCTTAATGCAAATTTCGGCCAATCAGGGTGGTGACTACTGGGGACGTATCCATTTAGTGAGCCGAACCAGTCTGTCTGAAGCGGAACGTTATGCTTTGATTGATGAAGTGCGACACTATGTGGCAGGTCTGCCCGACCTCACCGCACAAATAGCCTTCCCTGAACTGATCAGTATGGAAATGCCGATCCTACTCGAAATTCAAGGACATGATCTCGAGCGTGTGCGTCGCGTCTCACTGGCGTTACAGCAACAACTTGATGGTCATCCTAATTTCCGTGACATCCGCTCTGGAATTGCCGCAGGTCAACCCGAGCTGACTGTGAAATTTGATCACGCAAGGCTCGCATTTGCGGGACTATCTGCTCCAGACGTTGCCCGTCTGATTAGTAATAAAATTGGCGGTCAAGTGGCGAGTAAGTACAGCATTGATGATCGCCAAGTCGATATTCGCGTGCGTCTTCCCGATATGAGTCGAGAAGACCCAGAGTCGCTTGCCACGCTGATTATCAATCCCGGTTCGGATATTGAGCTCCCCTTATCCGCAGTCGCTGATATCTCACTTGCAACTGGCCCTGGTGAAATTAGCCGTGTGAACCAACAACGCGTCGCACTCATGAGTCTACAAGTGGTCGACGGCAATATCCGTAAGGCCTCAGACGAGTTGCAAGGCATTATCAATACTCTGCAGTTACCACCGGGTGTTGACGTGCGCGTTGGCGGTCAAAGTGAACTGCTCGAAGAGTCTTATCGCTCACTACTCTTCGCCCTCGCACTTGCAGTGTTCCTCGTTTACCTCGTCATGGCCTCACAGTTCGAGAGTTTCGGACATCCGCTCCTGATCATGTTCTCGGTGCCTCTCGCTGCCGCAGGCTCCGTACTTGGGTTGTGGTTAACCAACACCCCTCTCAGTGTCGTGGTCTTCATTGGACTCATTATGCTATGCGGTATCGTGGTGAATAATGCCATTGTGTTAATTGATCGTATTAATCAGCTACGCACCGAGGGTGTCGCACGTCTCGAAGCCATTCAACAGGCAGCATCGCAACGCCTCCGTCCTATTTTAATGACAACACTCACCACGGTCTTGGGTCTAACGCCACTTGCGTTAGGGATTGGGGAAGGAGCAGAGCTCAGCGCGGCCATGGCAATTACCGTCATTAGTGGCCTACTATTCGCCACGCTCCTGACGCTGTTCTTTATTCCATTGGTATATCAGCTGTTTGATCGAAAGAAGTTTGAGACTGTTGCTGAGGTGCTTATTGAAGGAGCAGACGCATGAGTACAGAGTCTGTTCACCAACATTCCGCGCCACTAGCACGCTTTGCTTTGCGGCGCCCTGTGACCGTATGGATGATCTTTATTGCCATGCTGGTCTTAGGTTTAGCTGCGACTCGGCTGTTACCGCTAGAAAAGTTTCCGGGGATTGATATTCCGCAAATCGTGGTGGAAGTGCCCTATCCGAACGCAACGCCAGCCGAGGTTGAGCGCTTAATAGTGCGGCCGCTCGAGGAAGCACTAGCCACGGTATCCGGCATTCAGGAAATGCGCAGTTCATCCCGAGAGAACAGTGGCCTTATTGTCATGGATTTTCGTTGGAACGAGAATATTGGTGCTCGTAGTATCGAGATTCGCGAGAAGGTCGACAGCGTACGTCACACCTTGCCTGCGGATGTTGAGCGTTTATTTGTGCTGCATTTTAACACCGATGACATGCCCGTTCTTCAACTACGCATTTCAAGCGAACGCGACTTGTCTTTATCTTGGGACCTGATCAACCGACAGTTGAAACAACCTTTAGAGCGTGCCCATGGCGTCTCTCGAGTAGAACTTTACGGCGTGAACCCAAGGGAAATTATCATTCGCTTGGATCCGGAGGCCATTAGTGCTGCGGGTCTGTCAGCCCCACAAGTTCTGCAGACGCTGCGGCGAGCGAATTTCACCCTGTCGGCTGGGTACATGGAAACCGCATCTCAGCGTGTTCGGGTCAGCCCCTCAGATGAGTTCCGCGACCTCGAAGACATCCGGAATCTGCCCATTACTCGCTTCTTAACCTTGAGTGACCTAGCGCAGGTAGAATATGAGTTGCCTGAATTACGCCAAGGCCGCCATTTTAACCAACGCTATGCTATCGGCATCAATATCTACAAAGACTCCAGTGCGAATCTAGTAGACGTCGCTAATGCCGCCGTGGATATTATTCAGCACGCAGATCAGAATCCTGAGTTTGCGGATATTCAGCTCATGATGATGGACAACCTTGCGGATAGCGTGACTAGCTCGCTTAGAGACCTTTTATTTGCCGGTCTGATTGGTGCTGTGCTGTCTATTATCGTGCTCTATGGTTTCATTCAAAATTGGCGGCTCACACTCATTATTGTGCTGTCAGTACCCTCGTCTATCTGTCTTACTTTGGGCGCCATGTACTTGCTAGGCTTTAGCCTAAACGTACTGACTATGATGGGATTAATGCTCGCCGTCGGTATGTTGATCGATAACGCGGTCGTTGTCAGTGAGAGTGTGCGCCAAGAACAAGAAGACGCATTACTGCAAAATGAGCCGCTCTCGACCGATGTGGTAGAGCGTGGCGCCGCCCGAGTTTCGCTGGCAATCATTGCGGGGACACTGACCACCGCTATCGTATTTCTTCCCAACATCTTCGGAGAAGTAGAGGAGATCACCGTCTTCTTGAAACATGTGGCTGTCGCTATTTGTATCTCACTCCTAGCCTCACTTTTAGTCGCGCAGACATTAATTCCACTGTTGCTCAGTAAACTCTACGTCGACCCGAAAAAAGTACAAAAGTCTCAAGGTCGCTTAAAAACCTTTTATCTGTCGAGCTTACGTTGGAGTCATAGACATCCAGGCTGGACCACTTTGATTACGTTACTAATGGTTGGCGCAACGGCTTTTCCCTTTGCGAACGTCCAAAGCGATCAAGCAGATATTGCATACAACGACCGGCTCTACATGAATTACTTTATTCAGGGGCAGTATTCGTTAGAGGAGGTAAAGCGCGAAGTTGACCGACTTGAAACTTACCTTTATGACAACAAACACGACTTTGACCTTGAGGATGTTTATAGCTACTACACCCCCGGATATGCCATGTCCGTGCTGATGTTAAAGCCTGAACGCACCTTGAGCGTCACGCAAATTCAGCAACGCATTCGTGAGGGTATGCCGCCGATGCCAAGAAGCCAACCACGCTTTGGCTGGGGCGGGGGTGGCAACCAAGGTGTGCACATTACCTTGCGCGGACGCAGTACTGAGCGATTGCAGCAAATCGCCGATGAGCTGATCCCTGTCCTGAGTCGCATTGAGGGTCTTGAAGAAGTCCAAACCTCCACCGGCAATGCAACTGATGAGCTGTTAATGCGAGTTGATCGCGAGCAGGCGCAACGCTACGGCTTATCGGTACAGGATGTCGCGAGTCAAGTGAGCACAGCGCTGCGAGGTGCAAACCTGCGTTCATTTAGACACAACCCTGAGGGGGATGTGCGAATTCATGCAACCTATCCTGAAACGTACGAGAAGGACCTAGACCAACTTCTGAGCCTAGTTGTGGCCCGTGATGGTAATCAACTTATCACGCTGAACCAGGTTGCAAGCTTTGAGCAACGACCACGACTTAGTCAAATCTCACGCTTTGATCGTCAAACGGCATTACGCATCTCCGCTAAACTTGAAGATCTCTCGATCCAAGAGGCTCGTGCCGCAATTAATCAAGTTATGGAACAAACCGCCCTACCATCAGGTTACCATTGGACTCTCGATGGTGGATTCCGTCAGCAAGAGCAACAGAATCAAATCATGCTAGTTAACATGCTTCTGGCTGTAGCGTTGGTGTACATGGTGATGGCGGCATTGTTTGAGTCCTGGTTATTGCCTACTGCGGTCATTGGCTCCTTACTACTCGCCATCATGGGTGTCTTCTGGGGCTTAATGATTACCGGCACTAATATGGAGTTGATGGCGCTCATTGGCATGCTTATTCTCATGGGAATTGTGGTGAACAATGGCATTGTCTTGGTTGATCAGATCAATCAGTTGCGAGATGAAGGGTTCTCACTTGAAGACGCTATTATTCAGGGGGCTTCCCGTCGTGTCCGTCCAATCTTAATGACGGTTGCAACGACCATACTTGGCCTCTTGCCGTTAGCCTTTGGGTCGACCCAGGTCGGTGGCGACGGACCTCCCTATGGCCCTATGGCGATTACAATTATTTCTGGATTACTGTTCTCGACCATTACTAGTTTGTACTTTGTTCCCCACGCATACAGTCGCTTGCTCCATTGGCGCAGCCACTGGCAACAAGTCTGGCATGCGGGAACACCGCGTAAGACAACCACCAGCGCTACACCTTAACGCTTCTATTACCCTGAGGTCGCTTGTCAGCGGCCTCAGGCTTATGCATACTGCACCGCAATTTATATCCGCTCGTATCCGCTAAATAAGGACTTTGCTGTGCCAATACTCATCGCTGTAACGCTGTTGTGGGCTTTTAGCTTCTCGCTGATTGGCGAGTTTCTTGCTCCCGATGTGGACGCCTACATCGCAGTGCTTATTCGCATGTTGTTAGCTACGGCGCTGCTCCTGCCATTCCTGCGGATTGCAAATACCCCCAAGCCTCTACGCATACGCTTAATGGCCATTGGCGGTATTCAGATCGGTCTAATGTATTTGTTCTTGTATCACGCATTTCTGTTTATCTCCGTCGCAGAAGTCCTATTGTTTACAATATTCACTCCTCTTTATATGACCTTACTAGACGAGCGTATTCTGAATCGCAAACCGCTGCCGCTGCGTTGGTGGATCGCGGCGGGCCTCGCTGTTTTGGGTGCGGCACTCATTCGTTATCAAGGACTTGAAGCGGGTTTTCTTACCGGATTCCTTCTCGTTCAAGCGGCTAATCTCTGCTTCGCACTCGGCCAAGTCGCTTATAAACGCCTTCCAATCGAAGATCGAAACGAACAAGTAAGGCACTACGGCTTATTCTTCGTTGGCGCAACCATTGTCAGCGGACTTGCCACCCTACTGTTCGGTGACTTTAGTCGCCTACCCACAACTATGACGCATTGGAGTATCTTAATTTGGCTTGGTTTAGTCGCTTCGGGCGTCGGTTATTTAGCTTGGAGTCTCGCCAGTAAGGCTGTAAATATTGGTCAATTGGCTACGATGAATAACGCTTTGATTCCTGCCGGCCTGTTAGTTAACTTCTTGATTTGGGGACAGGATGTGCGCTGGGGTTCTCTTATCCTCGGCGCCTCAGTTATCTTTTTTGCAGTCTACCTCTGCAGTCCTAACTTCGGTAAACGCCGAGATCTGCTTAAATAAACCTGCGTCGCAGCCGGTTCTCGGGTATCATTCGCGACACACTTTTTGTAGTTAGGCACATATAAACGAGACATGATGACATTTTCTGAACTCGGGCTCTCTCCCACCATTTTGGCTGCTCTCGAAGCTGAAGGATACACCACGCCAACGCCGATTCAGGCGCAAGCGATTCCAGCAATTCTGCAAGGCCATGATGTCATGGCGGCAGCTCAAACCGGCACCGGTAAAACGGCTGGATTTACTCTCCCTATCCTCGAACGCATCCGTGATGGTGAGCAAGCCAAACCGAATACCGCCCGAGTACTCATTCTGACACCAACCCGTGAACTTGCAGCGCAAGTGGCCGAAAGTGTTGAGAATTACAGTAAAGGCCTTAATCTTCGTCATTTGGTGGTTTTTGGTGGAGTGAAGATCAATCCGCAAATGATGGCGTTGCGCAAGGGTGTCGATATTCTCGTGGCGACGCCCGGCCGACTGCTCGATCTTTATCAGCAAAATGCAGTGCGTTTCCCTAAGTTGGAAGTCTTGGTACTCGATGAAGCTGATCGCATGCTCGACATGGGCTTTATTCACGATATTAAGAAGATCATTAAAGCTCTGCCGCCGAAACGTCAAAATTTGATGTTTTCAGCGACCTTTTCTGACGAAATTCGAGCACTTGCAAAGCAGCTTGTGAATGATCCGGTAGAGATTTCCGTCGCACCACCAAATGCGACAGCTGATCGCGTTGAACAAACTATTTATCCGGCAGAGAAGTCGCACAAGCCAGCAATGCTCGTCAGTATTTTACGTGCGCTGAATTTGCCCCAAGTGTTAGTCTTTTCGCGCACTAAACATGGCGCAAATCGCTTGGTGAAACAGCTGCATGCTGAAGGATTCCTGGCCGCAGCGATACATGGCAATAAAAGCCAAGGAGCGCGTACTAAGGCCCTCGCCGAGTTCAAATCTGGCAAGGTACAGGTATTAGTCGCCACTGACATCGCAGCACGTGGATTAGATATTGAGAAACTGCCATACGTTATCAACTATGACTTACCGCAAGTCGCCGAAGATTACGTGCATCGTATCGGTCGTACCGGCCGTGCGGGTGCAAGTGGCCATGCAATTTCCCTTGTCACTGATGAAGAAACAAAATTATTAAAAGCAATTGAACGCACGACCCAGCAAAAGTTCGAGCGTTCACGACTTGACGGTTTCCCAGAGGTTGAACTGACAGGCAAAACACCGCCACCGTCGCCTCAGGGCCGAAAGCCAGCACGCAAGCCGCGTCCCGGTGGACAGAGCCAAAGTCGGAGTGGCAGCGGACGCTCACAAGGTCAACAGCGGTCACGTTAAATGACTTAGCATTTTTATTAACATCCATTACTAGAATTCATGCGAATTTTTGACCAAGTAAAATAAAAAAACTTTATAATACTGACACCTAAGGAATGAAGCGCCTAGGTCACTGTCCTGCTTCAAGTTAATTATTGTATTAGCTAAGGAGTCAGTCATGATTGAAGAAATTCGTAAGAACCTTTTAGACAATGTCATCGTACCTAGTATTGTGACCCTAGTACTAATTGGAGTTTCGGCGCTCTATTTATACTTCCAGGTCCTGTAAAGCCTTTTACACCGAGGCTTTACCAGCGAGAACTTTACTAGTTAAAACGTTATTCATTAAAACGTTATCCAGTAAAAACAGTACACCAAGCACAAAAAAGCCCCGCAGGGTCTCCCAACCACTCTGCAGGGCTTTTTACTTTGTGCTTTCTGAATTACAGGATTTCAACCGCCATCGCGACCGCTTCACCACCACCGATACACAGCGATGTCACGCCCTTCTTCAAGCCCCGTTGCTGAAGCGCATGCAATAAAGTCACCAGCAACCGGGCTCCTGATGCACCAATAGGATGACCGAGCGCACAGGCCCCTCCATTCACATTCACTTTCTCTGGATCAAGTGCCATATCTTTCAGGGCGATCATCGTGACCATAGCGAATGCTTCGTTGATTTCCCAAAGATCCACATCTGTCTTGTCCCAACCCGCCTTTTCAAGTGCTTTGTTCATCGCGCCAACGGGCGCCACAGTGAACTCTGAAGGACGCTGAGAATGCGTGGCATGGCTAACAATGCGCGCGATTGGCTGCAGCCCTTGTGCTATTGCTTCGCTCTTACGCATCACGACGACAGCCGCGGCACCATCAGAAATAGAGCTCGAGTTGGCTGCTGTCACCGTGCCATCTTTCGCAAACGCTGGACGCAATGTTGGAATTTTATCAATCCGCGCCTTGCCCGGCTGCTCATCAATAGTGACGGTAACTTCACCTTTGCGGGTGGAGTATGTGAGCGGTTCAATTTCAGTGGCAAATGCCCCTGATTCAATCGCCTGTTGTGCGCGTTTGAGTGAACGAATAGCAAACGCATCCATATCCTCACGACCAAAGCCATAGCTGTCTGCAGTTTCTTGTGCGTAGCACCCCATGGCTTTACCTTCGTAGGCATCTTGTAAGCCGTCCCACATCATATGGTCGATTACTTGACCATGACCCATACGGTAACCACTGCGCGCTTGTTCAAGCAGGTAGGGGGCATTTGACATGCTTTCCATGCCGCCGGCGACCACAATTTTGGCACTCCCCGCGCGAATAAGGTCATCGGCCAACATCACTGTCTTCAAACCAGAACCGCAGACCTTGTTGACGGTACTTGCTCCAGCGCTGTATGGCAGACCAGCGCCAAGGCTTGCTTGCCGAGCAGGCGCCTGCTTCAATCCAGCAGGGAGTACACACCCCATTAAAACTTCATCCACCTGATCGCCAGAAATGCCCGCGCGACTCAGCGCAGCTTTAATCGCGTGAGCACCAAGCTCGGTAGCACTCACCGCACTCAGCTCGCCCTGAAAACCACCCATTGGGGTGCGCGCAGCGGACACAATAACAACGTGATCTGTACTCATAACGACTTCTCCTGAAAACTATTTCGCAGTTTTATACCGACTTCCCTCTTCGCCTTTCGCACACCCATTCTTACACCAGTGTAGAGTCTTTGCGTTGAGCATCCAGATGGATAGGATAAGAAGCGGACTCAAACTTTACGTTTACGTAAACTTCATCTAAGCTTAACCCCACGATTGGCCGATAGCAAGTGACGTGGAGACACACCCAATGTCTGAAAATCAAAGAACTGACCTGTTCTCCCACGATGAGCTTGTGTCTGAAGAATTCAGCACAAGCCCTGAACGTGTTCGGCGTACTCAAGATAACTTTAGTATCGGTGATCTTGCTCGCGAATTCGACATTACGACGCGTAGTATTCGTTTCTACGAAGATCAAGGATTGCTATCACCTGAACGCCGCGGCCAAACGCGGATCTATAGTCAACGCGACCGCGTACGACTCAAGTTAATTCTGCGCGGCAAACGGCTCGGCTTTACGCTCGCGGAAACTCGCACTCTTTTCGATATGTATGACCGCGACGGCAGCAGTGTGAATCAGCTGCAAACCATGCTTCAGCTCATCGAAGACAAAAAATTAGCGCTACGGCAGCAACTCGAAGACATCAAAGTCGTATTACATGAACTCACGGCTGTAGAAGCCGGATGTCGCAGCGAACTTGCCACAAAAACAGAACAATCAACAGGTAAGGTAAATCCAGACGCCTTGCCCGACGCCAGTTAATCTGAGGAGTAGTTATGATCAGCCAGTTTAAGTCACTCAATTTCGATTTAGGTGAAACCGCCGATATGTTGCGTGAAGCCGTCAATAGTTTCGCCCGTGACGAGCTTGCTCCACGCGCCGCCGCAATCGACGAAGCGAATGAATTCCCCGAAGATATGTGGCGTAAATTTGGTGACATGGGTTTGCTCGGCATTACCGTCCCTGAAGAATTCGGCGGCTCAGGCATGGGCTACCTTGAGCATGTGATTGCCATGGAAGAGATTAGCCGCGCATCGGCCTCTGTAGGCTTGAGCTACGGCGCCCACTCTAATTTGTGTGTAAACCAAATCAAGATTAATGGTACGCAAGAACAAAAAGAGAAGTATCTGCCAAAGCTCTGCTCGGGAGAGTATGTTGGCGCGCTCGCAATGAGCGAGCCGAACGCCGGATCGGATGTCGTCAGCATGAAGCTGCACGCCAAAAAGGATGGCGACCACTACATCCTCAACGGCAATAAAATGTGGATTACCAATGGCCCAGACGCGCACATTCTTGTGGTATATGCGAAGACCGAACCGAGCGCCCACTCGAAAGGAATTACCGCCTTTATCATTGAACGGGACAATACCCCAGGCTTCAGCACTGCTCAGAAGCTCGATAAACTCGGTATGCGCGGCTCGAATACCTGTGAGTTGGTATTTGAAGACGCTCGTGTGCCAGCCGCCAACATTCTTGGCGAACTGAATCAAGGGGTTCGCGTATTAATGAGCGGTCTAGACTACGAGCGCGCCGTGCTTGCTGCCGGTCCACTCGGTATCATGCAGGCATGTATGGACGTAGTTGTCCCTTATATTCACGAGCGTGAGCAGTTCGGCCAATCGATTGGCGAATTCCAGTTAGTTCAGGGCAAAATTGCCGATATGTATACCCAGATGAATGCCGCTCGCGCTTATGTTTACGCCGTGGCGAAGTCCTGCGACCGTGGCGAAGCTACTCGCAAAGATGCCGCAGGTGCTATTCTCTATGCAGCAGAATTAGCCACCAAAATGGCGCTTGACGCGATTCAGCTGCTGGGTGGCAACGGTTACATTAATGAGTATCCGACAGGACGTCTGTTGCGAGACGCAAAACTTTATGAAATCGGCGCAGGAACCTCAGAAATTCGCCGCATGTTGATTGGACGCGAACTCTTCAATGAGTCCAAATAAGGAGAGCGAAAGTGGCAATCTTAACCAGTAAAGTGAATCCCAGAGACGAGGCCTTCCTTGCAAATGCAGAAGCGATGCGTGAAGTCGTTGCTGATTTACAAACTAAAGCCGAGCAAATTAAACAAGGTGGCGGCAAAAGCTATCAGGAACGTCATGTTTCGCGCGGTAAGCTACTTGCTCGTGACCGTATTCAACGCCTGCTTGATCCGGGTTCACCTTTCCTCGAAATTGGTCAGTTTGCCGCATGGGACGTTTACGATGACTACGTTCCTTGTGCGGGTGTCGTTGCGGGTATCGGCCGTGTAAGCGGTGTCGAGTGTATGATTGTTGCGAATGACGCAACAGTGAAAGGCGGCACCTACTATCCGCTGACAGTAAAAAAGCATCTACGGGCGCAAGAAATTGCGGAACGTTGCCACTTACCTTGTATTTATTTGGTTGATTCAGGGGGAGCAAATCTACCCCGTCAGGATGAAGTATTCCCGGATCGAGACCATTTTGGCCGTATCTTCTTTAATCAAGCCAACATGTCGGCAAAAGGCATCCCGCAAATCGCGGTGGTCATGGGCCTTTGCACGGCGGGCGGTGCCTATGTACCCGCCATGGCGGACGAATCCATTATCGTGAAAGAGCAAGGCACTATTTTCCTCGCCGGACCGCCGCTCGTGAAAGCGGCAACAGGCGAGGAAGTCAGCGCAGAAGAGCTCGGTGGCGCCGATGTACATACTCGTATCTCCGGGGTAGCTGACCATTTCGCCATCAACGATGAACATGCATTAGATTTAGCACGTAAGGCAGTGAGTCGTTTGAATCGTCCGAAGAAAACCGAGCTTGATCGTCAGGCTACCAAAGCCCCCCGCTACCCTGTTGAAGACATCTACGGCATCGTCGGCACTGATTTGCGCAAGCCTTATGATGTCCGCGAAGTTATTGCGCGGGTGGTCGACGACTCTGATTTCGATGAGTTCAAGCAAAATTATGGTAATACGCTCGTCACGGGCTTTGCGCGAATTCACGGCTACCCGGTGGGTATTGTTGCCAACAACGGTATTTTGTTTTCCGAATCTGCGCAAAAAGGCGCGCACTTCATTGAGCTTTGCGCTCAGCGCAAAATCCCCCTCGTATTCTTGCAGAACATCACTGGTTTTATGGTGGGCAAAAAATATGAAGCCGAGGGAATTGCGAAGCATGGAGCAAAGATGGTCACTGCGGTGAGTTGTGCCAAAGTACCCAAGTTTACTGTGCTTATTGGCGGTAGCTACGGCGCTGGCAATTACGGTATGTGTGGGCGAGCTTACGATCCAACCCTCATGTTTATGTGGCCAAATGCTCGTATTTCTGTGATGGGCGGTGAGCAAGCGGCTGGCGTTATGGCCCAAGTGACTCGAGACGGTAAAACTCGCAAAGGTGAAAGCTGGAGTGACGAAGACGAAGCTGCATTTAAAAAGCCTATTGTCGACACCTACGAGCATCAAGGGCACCCCTACTACGCCTCAGGCCGCCTGTGGGACGATGGCATTATCGATCCTGCTGAAACCCGCACTATACTCGGGCTGAGTCTTGCGGCTGCCTTGAATGCACCTATCGAAGAAACACGCTTTGGCGTGTTCCGGATGTAGGAGACCCTCATGAGTTATGTTGATTTAGTCATAGATGAGCGCATGGTCGCTACCTTAACTATGAATCGCCCCGATGTGCACAATGCGTTCGATGATCGCATGATCGGTGAACTACGAGCCGCTTTAGCACAGATTCGAATTCATGGCGAAGTACGCGCATTGGTTTTGCGCTCTGAAGGAAAAAACTTTAGCGCCGGCGCGGATCTCAATTGGATGCGCAGTATGGCAAGCAAGAACTATGACGAGAACGTCGCTGATGCAGGCGAACTCGGTGCACTCATGTGGGAGCTCGATCAATTACCTGTGCCAACCATCGCAGTCGTGCAAGGAGCCGCCTTTGGTGGTGCCGTAGGTCTGGTTGCATGTTGTGATCTTGCCGTTGCCACCCCCAACGCAAGTTTTTGTCTCAGTGAAGTAAAAATCGGACTTATTCCGGCAGTAATTAGTCCTTATGTTGTGCGCGCTATGGGTAGCCGAGCGGCGCGGCGATATGCGACCACAGCGGAGCGTTTCTTTGCTGCCACCGCAGCACATTGGGGGCTCCTTTCAGAAGTGAGTGAGTCGCCCGATGTAGTTGTCGCCCAATGGTTAGAGACGCTGCTGAAGAGTAGCCCTGCCGCGATGTCCGCTGCGAAAAAGCTCGTTCATGACGTGAGCCACTCGCCATTAGATGAGGCCTTGATTGGTGAAACTGCACGCCGCATCGCGGAAATTCGCGTCTCCGCCGAAGGGCAAGAAGGATTAACTGCCTTTCTCGATAAACGTACCCCAGCCTGGCATGCAGAGACTACTGATTCGAGTAAGCCGCCAACCGACGGAAAAAATGGATAATCCTATGCTAACTAAAGTATTAATCGCGAACCGCGGAGAAATTGCCTGTCGCATTATTGCGAGTGCAAAAGAGATGGGAATTCAAACCGTCGCTGTCTATTCAGATGCTGACCGTCATGCCCAACACGTCTTGTTGGCGGATGAGGCCATTCATATTGGGCCTTCCCCGAGTGGCGAGTCCTATTTGCGCGCAGACAAAATTATCGAAGCGGCACGGACAACTGGCGCTGATGCAGTTCACCCAGGCTATGGCTTTCTATCTGAGAATGAGGGCTTTGCCCAAGCACTGCAGCAAGCAGGCTTGATTTTTGTCGGACCTCCTATTCCCGCCATTACTGCAATGGGTTCAAAAAGTGCTGCCAAAACTATTATGGCTAAAGCCGGCGTTCCCCTGGTACCGGGCTATCATGGGGACGATCAAAGCGACTCTCTACTGGCAGCAGAAGCTGAAAAAATTGGCTATCCAGTCTTGCTTAAAGCTGCGTACGGCGGCGGTGGGAAAGGCATGCGTATCGTCAATCAAGCCAATGAGTTTGACGAAGCCCTCGCTTCAGCAAGACGAGAAGCCAAAGCTGCCTTTAGCAACGATAAAATGCTAGTTGAGAAATATATTCGCCAACCTCGTCATGTGGAAATTCAAGTATTCTGCGACAGCCATGGCAACGCACTCTATCTCGCCGAGCGCGATTGTTCCGTGCAACGCCGTCACCAAAAAGTGATCGAAGAAGCACCAGCACCTGGGCTCAGCGATGAAACTCGCAAAGCCATGGGTGAAGCTGCCGTGCGTGCAGCGCAAGCCATCGATTATGAAGGCGCTGGTACTGTTGAGTTTCTCCTCGATGCTGACGAGAACTTCTATTTCATGGAAATGAATACGCGTTTGCAGGTAGAACATCCGGTAACTGAGATGATTACCGGTATTGACCTCGTCAACTGGCAATTGAGAGTCGCAGCAGGTGAAGCCCTGCCATTGAGCCAAGAAGACGTAGAGATCGACGGTCACGCTTTCGAAGCCCGAATTTACGCGGAAGATGCAAGTGACAACTTCATGCCGAGCACCGGTACGCTTGAATATGTAAAATTCCCACCGCAAGACGCATATATTCGCGTCGACAGTGGTGTGATTCAAGGGAATCAAGTCAGTACCTTCTATGACCCCATGATTGCGAAGTTGATTGTCTGGGGGGAAACACGTGAAGAGGCACTGAGCCGCCTTAAAATAGCCCTGCGCGATACCCGTATTAGCGGACTGACCACCAATATTGATTACCTTCATGCTATCGCTCGCCATCCGGAATTCGCAGCGGCAAACGTCAGCACTCATTTTATTGAGGATCACGGTGATGCGCTGACGCAGCAATGGACCGACGAACAGCAAAGTCTCATGCTGCGTCTTGTGGCCGCAAGGGTCCTTGAACAACGTCGAAATACCAGTGACTTTGCTGAACCTTGGGAAACCGAGCTAGGCTGGCAGACTAATGCACGAAATCAACAATCTCTCCAGCTGTCGGTCACTGAGCCCGTAAGCCTCACTTTTACACGCACTGGTGACAACTGGCTCGAACCGGACTCGCACACGTCAATTCGAATCATTGATGAGCGCATGGTTGATGTTAATGGCAGACGCATGCACGCAGAGCTTGCGGTCACCCAGCACGGCTACACGCTCTTTACTCAGCAGGGTCGCTTTGATTGTCATGCCTTTGATCCGCTGGCTGAGTTGGCGCATGAAGAACAAGCCGGCACCATGACAGCCCCAATGAATGGCACTATTGTCGCTGTGAGTGTTGCTGCCGGTGATGCGGTAAAATCAGGACAAGCATTAATCGTCATGGAAGCCATGAAGATGGAGTACACCATCCGAGCTCCTCTGGATGGCGTTGTTGAGCAAGTATTCTTTGGCGTGGGTGACTTAGTTTCAGACGGCGCGGAACTTGTAGCTCTAGCCATTGCAGACAGCGACGCATAAGGAGCGACTCATGACGTTACCGGCCAATGTTCGAATTGTGGAAGTAGGTCCCCGTGATGGACTCCAGAATGAGAAAGCATTAAGCACTGACACTAAAGTAGCGCTTATTAACGCGCTCTCAGCATCAGGCCTTCAAACCATTGAGGCGGGAAGCTTTGTGAGCCCCAAGTGGGTGCCACAAATGGCAGAAAGTCACGATGTTATGCAACGCATTCAACGCCAAAACGGAGTGACCTATACCGCACTAACCCCGAACCTCAAGGGTTTTGAACTTGCGATGGCGGCCGGTGCCGACGAAGTTGCGGTATTCGGCGCAGCGTCTGAAGCCTTTAGCCAAAAGAATATCAATTGCTCAATTGCCGAGTCTATTGAACGCTTTGAGCCCGTTGTTGCGGCAGCGAATAAGGCCGGAAAGAAGGTACGCGGCTATGTATCCTGTGTGCTAGGCTGTCCTTATCAAGGTGATGTAGACATTGCAGAGGTTGTCAGAGTGTCGCGTCTACTTCATGAACTCGGTTGCTACGAAATATCCCTTGGCGACACCATAGGCGTTGGAACGCCCTTGCATGCACAACGTATGCTCGGCGCAGTCGCAGAACATATTCCCATGCCTCAATTGGCCCTGCATTTCCACAACACCTACGGACAAGCACTCGCGAATTTGGCTGCCTGCCTACCTATGGGCATAGCGGTGATCGATAGCGCAGTCGCTGGACTTGGAGGTTGCCCCTATGCCAAAGGTGCAAGTGGCAACGTCGCGACAGAAGATGTTTTGTATATGCTGCAAGGCATGGGCATTGAGACTGGCGTTGACCTAGATGCCATCGTCAATGCGGGGCATGCGGTTTGCGAAGCACTCGGTCAATCTCCACGCTCTAACGTCAGTCTAGCCCGGCTCGCCACCGCCAATACCTAAACTAATACCTGAAAGGTTGAGTTATGACACAGCAAGCAAAAGTCTTATGGAAACCATCGCAAGGTCAAATTGAAGCGACCCGCATGATCGATTTCATGCGCGCGGTTGAGTCAGAGTTCCAGCAGGCCTTTGACGATGACTATGCACAACTACATGCTTGGTCAGTAAAAGAAAAAGAGTCCTTTTGGTCATATCTGTGGGACTACTTCAAGGTAATCGGACACAAAGGCAATACTGTCTTAGCTGACCCCGAGAAAATGCCAGGCGCTACTTGGTTTCCTGAGGCTCAGTTAAATTTTGCTGAGAATCTATTACGCTATCGAGATGCTCACTCGGCTCTTGTTTTTCATGGTGAAGACGGTACCCGCCGGGAGCTGAATTATGCCGAGCTTTACGAATTAACCGCGGCACTTGCAGCACGCCTCAAGGATAAAGGCGTGAAACCTGGCGACCGTGTTGCAGCGATGCTACCGAACTGTATTGAAGCCATAATTGGCATGCTTGCTACGGCAAGTATTGGTGCCGTATGGTCGAGCTGCTCGCCCGACTTCGGTGTGCAAGGCGTGTTAGACCGGTTCGGACAGATAGAGCCGAAAGTACTCATTACGGTCGATGGCTACTTCTATAATGGCAAAACCATCGATATTAGCGACAAGGTCAACACGATTTTCGACGCGTTACCCACGGCGACCCAATTAATTGTGGCGCCGTTTGCCAAGCTCCAACATTCAATTCGTGGTGCCGTGCATTGGAATGACTTCCTCGATATGTCAGCAACAACACTGACCTTCACACCACGGCGCTTCAACGACCCGCTCTACATTATGTTTAGCTCCGGAACGACCGGTGTGCCTAAGTGTATTGTTCATGGTGTCGGCGGTACGCTGTTACAGCATCTAAAAGAACATGCACTACACACCGATCTCTCACGTCAGGATTCATTGTTCTACTTCACCACCTGCGGATGGATGATGTGGAACTGGTTAGTCTCTGGCTTAGCAGTAGGCGCGCGTCTTGTGCTATTTGATGGTTCTCCCTTCTATCCCAATGAAAATGCAATGCCTGATCTCATCGATAATGAGGGTATTACCGTTTTTGGAACCAGTGCAAAGTATATTTCCGCGCTCGAAAAAGCGGGTGCAAAACCGCGACAGAGTCATCATTTATCAAGCTTGCGTACCATACTCACCACCGGTTCAGTGCTGCCTCCCGAGAGTTTTGATTATATTTACGAGCACATTAAATCCGATCTGTGCTTGTCATCAATTTCAGGTGGTACAGATATCATTTCGTGCTTCGCATTAGGTAATCCGATTCTTCCCGTTTATCGCGGACAGCTCCAATGCCGTGGTTTAGGGCTCGCAGTCAATGTGTTTAACGACGCTGGCCAACCCGTTGTCGACGAGAAAGGTGAACTGGTCTGTGAGGCTCCTTTTCCTTCCATGCCAATCGGCTTTTGGAATGATGAGAATGGCTCAAAGTATCACGCGGCATACTTCGAACGTTTCAGCAATATCTGGGCACATGGAGATTATGCAGAACTGACCCATGAAGGTGGGGTTGTGATCTATGGTCGCTCCGACGCGGTCCTCAATCCGGGTGGTGTCCGCATTGGCACGGCGGAAATCTATCGACAAGTGGAAAAGGTCTATGCCGTGCTTGAAAGTGTGGCTATCGGTCAGCAATGGCAGGATGATGAGCGTGTCGTCCTGTTTGTAAGATTGCGCGACGGCGTAACTCTTGATGACACGCTGAGAAATGAGATTAAGCAAGTGATCCGAGCCAACGCTACGCCACGGCATGTGCCTGCGGTAATTTTACAAGTTACTGATATACCTCGCACAATTAGTGGAAAGATCGTCGAACTCGCAGTTAGACAAGTTGTTCATGGCCAAGTGGTTAAAAATACCGATGCACTAGCAAATCCAGAAGCTCTGGAGTTGTTCAGAAATCGGCCGGAACTACACGGATAATCTAATTTAAGTTGCTAAACCTCGGGTATTACGTAATTATCGGGGTTTGGCTTTCTTTAGACAACGCGTTGGGTGCAGATGCAACAACTCACACAATATCGCCAAGCCATACTCGCAGCTGTCTGCGGGGTTCTGTTGACCCTCGCTGTAACGCTCGCGTTGCGATATGTAGATAACCAAAACATTCAGTCAAACATAAATGACGAGTTAAGTGCGCTTGTTAGCGAACTTCAGCGGGATCTTCGTTCACACATGTTCGGCATGACCTTTGTTGCTCGCCAGGCTGACTTCTCAGACCCAGATGGTGCCACTTGGCTTGACGATGGCGATGTCATTCAAGCCTATTTCCCGCATTTCCGAAAGTTGTATTGGGTGAGTGAAGACGGCGTTATCCTTGGTACTCACCCTACCGAGAATGCAAGTGACATAGTAGGAACCCGCTTCTCAACCCAAAGTGGCGTGTCGTTAGCGGCACTTCGCGATCAAGCGCGCTATCTATTACCAGCAAATGAACTGGCGGCAAGTCCCGCAGACATGCTCATGATTATTCCGCGCTTAGTGGATTACCCCGCAGGCTTCTTTATTGGTGTTTTAGATACAGAGCAACTGTTGCACGCGACAACGGCGCGCTACTTGTCCGAGCATTCACAATTTCAAATTATTCGCGGTTCAACGAATGAGCGAATCTTCGAGTTCGCAGCGGACCGTCGACTCTACGATCGTTGGGCCGCATCGCAAGAAGTGACCATCTTCGACCAAACACTGCGCTTTGAGCTTTGGCCTTCTTCAACCCGCCTTAGTGAGATGCGCAGTCGCCTTCCACTCTTCGTTGTTTTAGCCGGCTCTATTTCGACCGCACTCTTAACTTTTGTTTTGTATGTTCTTGGCGTAAGTCGCGTCCGTGCACAAGAACTCGCAGATACTAACCTCGATCTCTATATGGAAATTGAAGAACGAGAGCGCGTCGAGAAACGCATGGCATATCTTGCTGAACATGATTGGCTGACTGATTTAGCGAATCGAAATGCGTTAATGGAACACCTCGACCAAGCGATGAAGCGTAGTCAAGACAGCGTACAATATGTTGGCGCCCTACTGATCGACTTAGATAACTTCAAGGAAGTAAACGACGCACTGGGACATTCTGTCGGTGACTCACTCCTTAAAGCTGTCGCAGATAGGCTTTCTCGCATTCAGCCAAAATCCGGTATGCTTGCGCGCATGGGCGGCGATGAGTTTGCCATGACCATGACAGATATTCAGAACATCGCACCACTGGAAAGTCTGGCTCGTAAAGTACTCGATAGCCTCGAAGAGCATTTCTATATTGATGATTATGAGCTCTTTATTAGTGCAAGTATTGGTATTGCCGTCAGCCAAAGTGGCTGCGAAAGTGGCGATGACATTATGCGCAACGCAGATACAGCTTTGTATCGCGCGAAAGAACGTGGCCGCAGTATTTATCACGTGTACAGCCAAGTCTTACACCAAGAACTTAATGAGCGTATGGAGCTGGTTCAGCGCTTACGACATGCCGTTGAAGCAGGTCAACTCGACGTCTACTATCAGCCGAAGGTCGATATGTCGAGCCGCAAGATCGTCGGTGTGGAGGCTCTCGTTCGGTGGATTGAAGACGACGGTAAAGTCATTGGGCCTGATCAATTTATCCCCGTGGCGGAAGATACAGGGCTCATCATTCCTATTTCAGAGTTTGTATTAAAAGAAGCTTGTCAGCAGGTAAGAAAATGGCAATTGAATGGCTTTGAAGATATTCAATTGTCGGTAAACCTTTCAGGTAAGCAGCTTCAATCACCCGATCTCATTAAGCATATTCTCGATGTGCTCAAAGAAACTGAGCTGCCACCTCACTCGCTCGAGCTCGAATTAACCGAGCAGGTGTTTATTGAAAACATTAAGTCTCACACTAATTTCATGCACTCCGTGCGTGAAAATGGCATGACTTTAGCCATTGATGATTTCGGTGTCGGCTATTCGTCACTTTCTTACTTGAAGCATTTCCCGGTAAACGCACTGAAAATTGATCGCTCTTTCATTCGCGACTTACCGGACGATAAAGACGACGCGACTATCACACAAACCATCATTAACCTTGCCCAAAGCCTAGATATCGGCGTAGTCGCCGAAGGCGTTGAAACCGAAGAGCAAGTTGAGTTTTTGATGGAACGCAGCTGCAGTATTGGTCAAGGCTTCTTATTCAGCCGCCCGATTCCGGCCAAAGAAATGACCACCCTACTGCAACGCTATGAAGGTCTGGTGCCAATCCAGATCGCATAATCTCGAGCCGTACTCAAGGAGTCACTCATGGAACGCGAAAGTATGGAGTTTGATGTTCTGATCGTGGGCGCTGGTCCCGCGGGCCTGAGCACAGCTTGTAAACTTGCACAACTCGCCCAAGAGAACGAAACAGAACTACAAATTTGTGTTATCGAAAAGGGCTCCGAAGTCGGTGCTCATATTCTTTCTGGCGCAGTTTTCGAGCCCCGTGCATTGAACGAACTCTTCCCGGACTGGAAAGATCGTGGCGCTCCCCTAGCGACAGCGGTAACCCGTGATGACATTTTCTACTTTAAGAATGAAAATGCGGCAACCAAACTCCCTAACTTCATGGTGCCAAAGACTTTCCACAACGAAGGTAACTACATCACCAGTATGGGTAATCTCTGCCGCTGGTTAGCAGAACAAGCTGAGAGCCTAGGTGTGGAAGTATTCCCCGGCTTTGCCGCCGCAGACGTTCTCTATGATGAGTCTGGTGCAGTTGCGGGTGTTATCACCGGCGATATGGGTCGCAGTGCCGAAGGCGCTGAGAAGGACGGCTTTATACCTGGCATGGAGCTGCGCGCTCGCTACACCGTTTTCGCAGAGGGTGCGCGCGGACATTTAGGAAAAGAGTTGATTCAACGCTTTGAGCTTGCAAAAGACTGCTCGCCACAGCACTACGCCATCGGTTTCAAAGAGATTTGGGATATTCCAGCCGAACAACACGAAGAAGGCGTTGTCGTACACAGCACCGGTTGGCCGCTCAATGCAAACGCGACTGGCGGCGGATACCTTTACCACGCTGAAAATAATCAGGTATTTCTTGGTCTGATTATCGACCTGAATTATACCAATCCGTATTTAAATCCGTTTGCAGAATTCCAACGGTATAAGCACCACCCTGAAATTCAGCGAGTGCTCAAAGGTGGTAAGCGCGTATCCTACGGCGCACGCGCCATCGCAAAAGGCGGGCTGCACTCACTCCCCAAAATGACAGCGCCGGGCGCACTTTTAGTGGGATGTGAAGCTGGTACACTGAACTTTGCCAAGATTAAGGGTAACCATACTGCCATGAAGAGTGGCATTGTGGCTGCTGAGACGCTCTTTACAGCGTTGAACGCGGGTAACGCTCAGACTGACTTGACTGACTATGAAAGTGCCCTGAAGGCTTCTTGGCTTTACGAGGAGCTGTACCGTTCACGTAATTTTGGCCCAGTCATCCATAAATGGGGGACTTGGCTCGGCGGCGCCTACAATACAGTCGATCAAAACTGGTTCGGTGGCAAACTGCCCTTTACCTTCAAAGATGAACGCCCAGATCATGAGGGGATGGAAGAAGCTGCATCTGCCCATCCCATTGATTACCCGAAACCTGACAATCAATTAAGCTTTGACCGCAACTCATCGGTCTATTTATCAAATACTAACCATGAAGAAGATCAGCCGTGTCATTTACAACTGAAAGACACCAGCATTCCAATTCAGGTCAACTTAGTAAAATATGCGGAGCCGGCTCAACGCTATTGTCCAGCAGGTGTATATGAAGTCATCACAACTGAAAATGGTGATAGTCGATTCCAAATTAATGCGCAAAACTGCATTCATTGCAAAACATGCGATATTAAAGACCCAAGTCAAAACATTCGTTGGGTAACACCCGAAGGAATGGGTGGGCCAAACTACCCAAATATGTAATTAATCAGCCCGCATTGATTGCGGGCTTTTTTTACTTTGTATAAACCTATGATCATTAGTAGATATAAGAGCAACTATATTGTAAGAAATATCTTAATTTTATTTAATTCTCTAGATTCAACTAATAAGCCGCTTGTTTATCCATACTTAAATCGCTTAAATTATAGAAGCATATTCTGAAACGACATTCTTTCGTTTCTCAAATCAAACAAAAGGTTATTCAATGAGCGAATTTACAGATATCCTAACTCACGCACGTCGTTTAAATGCAGCCACAAAGAACTTAACTTCCACTGAGCTCGAAGAAGTTTTGTCAAAGCTACAGTCTGTTATCGCACAGCGAAAGGAAGAAGAGTCAGCACTCGCCGCCGAACATGCAGCGAAGAAAGCTGAAATAGCCCGCATTCGCAAAGAAATTGAAGCTGCCGGCTTAAACGCTGAAGACATCCTTGGTGTGAGTGCGACCCCTGCAAAAGCAACTCGCAAACGCGCACCGAAGCCACCAAAGTATGAATACAAAGATGAACAAGGTGTTCGCCAAACTTGGACAGGTCAAGGCCGTGCGCCAAAAGTAATTGCAGACGCAATTAAGTCAGGTAAACGCAAAGAAGACTTTTTGATTAAGTAGATTGAAATAGAAAAAGCCCGCAATGCAAATAGCGGGCTTTTTTATTAGTTCAATGAAATGGATATTTTCCCCACTCCAACTGTTAATTCCATCGGTTTATCACCGCGCCCTGATGCTTTTATGTCCTCAGCGACTATCGCTCGGTTCCGCTCTACAATTTCTAAGCCTGAACTTGCAATACTGCCTACACCGGTTACCGCCAACACTGAACCCACACCATCCGCTTGACCACCAATATCAATATTACCCACTCCGACCGTTACAGTAAGCTCAGTATCTGCCAATCTCGCGATACGCACATTACCAACACCCAAAGTGACGTCGAGCGTATTCACATGAGGAAGCCGAACAATCCATTCCGCTGAAACATTCTCGTCATCAATGCGCAATTCAAGCACACCATTACCTTTGCGTGCGTCAAGTTCAACATCTGAAATATCTGCACGCCGGCGAAAAATTCCGCGTCGTTGCGCTTCGAGATACACATCGACTTGGATTTCATTCCCGTCGTAATGCTCAATTCGAATGCTGCCCACATTGTTGGTCAGTACCACCTTGTGGATACCGTCTAAATCGCCTCGATAGTTCCGTGTCTCATCGGCGACAACTGCGCCCTGTATACCCAAGCCCAATAAGAGTGCCGCAACAGCCATTACTAAATATCTTTTCATGTTATTCTCCCTGAATTCATATAATAAACGCACCACATCACAGCGTGTGGGATACGCAAGATAATGCAGCTTTCGAGCCAACTAATAAGCTTTTTATTATCAATGCTTTATAAAACAACCATGGTGGAATAATACGATTATAATGCTAAGTATGGTGGCTATTCCTATTTTTTGGTCAAATTTATCAGTGCTGTTTCAAGGGAGTCTGTGTCGTGCAGTCTGAAAGCTACCAACTCGAACCCATTGGTTATATCGAGTCCCCCTACAAGCAAAAATTTGCTATTCCACGGCAGCCGGGCTTAGTAAAAAGTGCTAAAGGCAGTATTCGCATGCTCTCGCCTTTTGACCATCCAGATTGCTTTCGGGGTATTGAAGCGTTCAGCCATCTCTGGCTCAATTTTCGATTTCATGAAACTGCCAAACAAGGCTGGAAAGCATTGGTGCGCCCGCCGCGATTGGGAGGCAACGAACGTAAGGGCGTATTTGCAACCCGCTCAACTTTTAGACCGAACGCCATGGGTCTTTCCGTCGTGAAATTCTTAGGCATAGAACAGTGCGGCAATGCGCTGCGCATTCAAGTTTCCGGGCTTGACCTACTAGACGGCACTCCCGTTCTAGATATTAAGCCCTACCTACCCTACGCAGATGCAGTTCCTGACGCGCTTGGCGGTTTTGCCGACGATGCCCCAACAACGGGCATGGACATCGAGTTTAGTCCTGAAGCGGAGTCGAACCTCAGTCGCGCTGCTGATTACCCAGAGTTACGACAACTGATTATCGAAGTACTTAGCCAAGACCCGAGACCTGCCTATCAGCGTGGTCCGGTGTCTGATCGGACCTACGGTATGCACCTCTATCACTTCAATATAAAGTGGCGAGTGAATCAGAACACGAATCAGGTCCTTCAGATCAGTCCTGAGTAGCGACCAAAACACTTTGTGCCCTTTGCGCATCCTGTTAGAATCACCCTTCTTGCGGTCGCGAGCCTTGGCCTAAACCTACGAATTTTCATTGATTACAACGAGACAACAGCATGCGCACCAGTCAGTACCTTCTTGCTACGTTAAAAGAAACACCCGCAGATGCGGAAGTGATTAGTCATCAACTTATGCTGCGCGCCGGCATGGTGCGAAAAGTTGCATCAGGCCTCTACACTTGGACTCCCACAGGACTCAAGGTGCTGCGTAAGGTCGAGCAAGTGGTTCGTGAAGAAATGACAGCTGCAGGCGCAGTTGAGATCTTAATGCCCATGGTACAACCCGCAGACCTCTGGCAAGAGTCCGGTCGTTGGGATGCTTATGGGCCAGAATTGCTGCGGTTGAATGATCGCCATAAGCGCGATTTTGTGCTTGGCCCAACCCACGAAGAAGTCATTAGCGAGTTGGTGCGTAAAGAAGTCAGTAGCTACAAACAGCTGCCGATGAATCTCTTCCAAATTCAAACAAAATTCCGCGACGAAATTCGACCGCGTTTTGGTGTGATGCGTGCTCGCGAATTCCTGATGAAAGATGCTTATTCGTTCCATACGACCGAGGCATGTTTAGAGAAAACATATCAGGCTATGTACGCCGCTTACAGCCGTATATTCGAGCGTTTGGGTTTAGACTTTCGTCCAGTGATCGCAGACACAGGCTCCATTGGTGGAAACGTCTCTCATGAATTTCACGTACTTGCCAGCTCTGGCGAAGACGACATCGCATTCAGTACAGCCTCAGACTATGCCGCAAATGTCGAATTAGCAGAGGCGATGACGGAGAAAGCGACCGCAGATGCACCAAGTAAAGCACTTGAAAAAGTAGCGACGCCAAACGCGAAAACAATCCAAGCACTCGTGGATGAGTTTAAAGTGCCTGTCACTGCCACAGTCAAAACCTTGATCGTACATGCAGCTGACGAAGACGGTGAAGCAAATGGTGAGCTCGTTGCACTAATTGTGCGCGGTGACCACGAGCTGAACGAAATCAAAGCAGCGAAACTAGCGGGTATCATGTCTCCCTTAACCTTTGCCACGGATGAAGAAATTCGCAAAGCGGTTGGCGCCGGTCCGGGTAGCTTAGGCCCTATCGATATAAAGCTGCGCACGGTAATCGACCGCAGCGTCGCAGTGATGAGCGACTTTGCAGCAGGTGCAAATCAAGATGGCTTCCACTACTTCAATATTAATTGGTCGCGCGATGTAGCGTTGCCAGAAGTTGCTGATCTTCGCAATGTGGTAGCGGGTGATCCAAGCCCTTGTGGCCAAGGCAGTATTAAAATTGCACGTGGTATTGAAGTGGGACACATATTCCAACTTGGCACCAAGTACAGTGACGCCATGAAGGTTGGCGTACTGAATGAGGAGGGTAAACACCAGAGCTTAATTATGGGCTGTTATGGCATTGGCGTATCTCGTATTGTCGCCGCTGCAATTGAACAGAATCATGATGACAACGGTATCATTTGGCCTGCCGCTATGGCTCCTTTCCAAGTCTGCCTACTCCCCATGAACATGCATAAGTCGGCACGGGTTCAAGAAGTGGCAGAAAAACTTTATAGAGAACTGACTGAAGCCGGAATTGAAGTCTTCTTTGATGATCGGAAAGAACGTCCAGGTGTGATGTTTGCGGATATGGAACTTATTGGTATTCCACACAGCATCGTCATTGGTGAACGAAATCTTGATGAGCAGGCGGTCGAGTATAAGTCTCGGCGTACGGGGGAGAAACAGACACTCGCCATTGCGGATGTCATTTCTTTCTTAACTGAACAATTGAACTAAGTACCCTACTCTAAAATTTACAGAAAAATTCCAGCAGAAAAAAAGGCCCGCATTGCGGGCCTTTTGTCCTTTTGCACACACGTATTTAGAAGCTATGGCTCAGACGGAGGTACGCTGTACGTCCGAATAGGCGGTAAGTACTTGGATCTGTACTACCGTTAAAGCCTGCATCAATGTAGGGAGGCGCTTTGTCCAGTAAGTTGGTGATACCGAGGCTCAAACGCGTTCCCTGACCGAAGTCATAGGTACCAGAAATATCGTGGTACATTTGCGCTGGAACATCGATCAGTTCACCAAACACATACTGGTCTTGGCCATCTACGTTTTGGAAGCCGCCCTCAAAGAAGGTTGCTTCATACTGCACGCCACCAATCCACTCAACTGCGTAGTTCACGCTTAGGTTATCCATCGTCCAGTTCAAGCGGAAGTTAATTTTGTTCTCCGCATAGGTGTCAGAACTTGCTAAGTCATGGTAGCCACGCAGTGGCTTAGTTGCGAAACCTTGCGTTGCGAACTGAGTTGTTTCACGCTCAAGCAAGTGCGTCCAGCCCAAGAAAGCGCGGAACATACCAAACTCAGTGTCGAAGGTGTAACGGAACTCAGCATCGATACCAGACACTTTCTCGTTTGCAAGGTTAGCTGCTGCATCAATTGAATCGATAAAACCATTCTCGAGACGATTGATGTTGGCACACAGGCTATCTACAAAACCGGTGTAACAACCCACAAGCGTGTTAGATGCTGAAACTGACGCAATAACGTCGTCAATATCGAACGCAAAGTAGTCAACAGTTACGTTAAAGCCCGGTAACCAATCAGGAGAATAAGCCAAACCAACGGTTAAGCTTGTACCTGTCTCTGGTTGCAGATCTGGGTTGCCACCCACACGCGCACGAACCTGTGTATCAGTCGTGTTCACACCACCTTGAGGAACACCAGTCGCGACACACTGAGATTGTTGTGCGCCTGAAAGGTTATCCCAGTTGCCAATACGGCAAGGGTCCTGCGCTGCTGGGAACGAGTCCGAAGGCGGCGCGAACAAAGTACTGACCGGTAGAGCACGGAATACATCACCATAAGTACCGCGAATCAACAGACCGTCTACCGGCTGCCAACGCACACCCAATGCAAAGGTGGTGTTGTCGCCGAAGATTGAGTTGTCATCGCGGCGCACACCAATACTTGCCTCAAGGTAGTTAGCTAAAGGCACGTCAGCTAACAACGGCACGTTTGCTTCGAAGTACTGTGCGTTGGTGATCAAAGTACCAGTCACACCGCGTCCCACGTTACCCGATACAGACTCCATGAACTTACCAGAGTCTACGCGTGCATCTACTTTCTCACGACGGTATTCATAACCAACTGCAAACTCAACTGGGCCTGCCGGTAAGTCAAACAACTCACCTGACAAGTTCAATTGTAATTGGTCAAGCTCATTAATTGTATTGTCTACGAGCGGCGCGGTTACATAGTCCAGCATGTCTTGCGTGATAGAACCGGTACCACCGAAGAAGTTCATCGGTACACAGCCCGCAATCACGTTGTCTGGCGTTCCACAAACGATAGTACCGTCTTCATCTTGGAAAGATGGACCAATTGCGTTTGCAAGGTTAGGGCTATACAGCTGACCGAAATCCACGTTGGTCGTGGTGCGGTAACCTTTGCCGAAACTGACATCCCAGAAGTATTCATTCATCAGAATACCTTCTAAGCCTACTGTAGTCTGGAACTGAGTAACGTCATACTCGAACCGACGCGCAAAACCGTTGTCATCAATACGACGACGCCAACCGATTACATCTTCATCAAACGGGTTGTAGAAGTTACTCTCTGGAATCACAAGACCCGGAGTGTCGAAGATTGAGAAGAACGGCGTAGGCGCCAATTCTTGCGCCGATGTGCGTTTGTTGAAACGCACATCCGCAAACGCTGTTACGTCAGGGCTGATATCTATGTTGGTGGATAACATCCCGTTGAAACGAGTAAATGGCGTTTGTAAATAGTTTACTGGCGCATAGTTGTAAGAGTCTGGCGCTCCGCGGTACGTATCAAAATCTGCCGCAGTTGGCGTAAAGCCAGTTGGATCCCAAGTGCTACCGCCCCCCGCATCCATACATGGACGTAAAGTCAGCGGGTCCGGATTACTTGCAATCTGGAAGAATCCACAAGGTGTTGATGATGAACCTGCAGAAAATACGTTCGCCCCTGGCTGACCTTCTGGAATCAAACCATTCTGACGGAAGCTTTCTGGATCATCGATGAACCAAGGATTCTGCAGGAAGTTCACACCACCCACGTCACGCTGATAAATCTCAGCCTGTGTAGACTAATCGAACGCGGCTGTCACGTTACCGCCTTGGAAAGTACGGCCCATCACCAAAGTAAATGCATCTTCTGTCGAATTACTTACATCCAATGCCTCTTTACGCTGGTAAGACACGTCAAAGCCGTCAAAGTTATTCTTAAGAATAACGTTCACAACCCCAGCGACCGCGTCAGCACCGTAAGCAGTTGACGCACCCTGCTTGAGGATTTCAATACGCTCCACGGCAGAAATTGGAATCGTTTGAAAGTCACCGCCATCAACAGTACGGCGGCCATTCACGAGCACTAATGTACGCGCTGCACCTAACCCACGGAGGTTTACAGTAACAGAGCCGTTACCACCGTTGTTCGTAGTTGTACCAATCGGAGAACCCGACATGGCAGGCATACTTTGCAAGTAAGAACCGACATCGACCACACCTGCGTTTAGCAAATCTTCACTCGAAATGACGGTTACCGGATTCGCACCTTCAAAATCAGAAGCCCGCAAACGCGAACCTGTGACTTGTATACGTTCAGTTCGATCAGCGGCGTCTTCGCTATCTTGAGCTACCGCTACCGACGCACCGCCAAGAGCGGTTGCCGACGCACCAAACATTAGTGCCAAGCGCACAGACTTGGCCAGTTTGCTGTTGGTATACATGTAGTTTCTCCCTGGATCACTCAAAGTGATTTTATAGGTTTAATTTATTTTCGCAGCCCCACTTTCGGAGCTGTTTGATAACCACACTACTTGGTTATCACTTTTGTTAATATGCAAGATCTTAAAATGCATCAACATGTAACAAATATTTTCCGAAAGATTACATTTTGATCGACAAATTAAACAAAGAGGGCAGGAACTGACAGTTTGGCGCTGAAATACGACCGTTGATCGAAACAAGTCCATGCAGATGTTTATATAAAACGTTACTTAAAAATAACAAATGTAGCGCAAAAAAAGCCACTTTTAGCAAATTCGGGCTAAAAGTGGCTATTCATTATTCAGTTCTAGGCACAGTCCTCGGCACAGTACTAAGCACAGTAGTACGCAACTCTAATTTAGCTATCCATCATGACCAGCTAAGGGATCGATGTAGTGCAAATGCATGTCCCATGGAAAATGAATCCAAGTGTCTTGTGCAACTTCCGCCTCGTACTCATCAACCCAAGGCATGCCGTCTGGCTTGGCGTAAACAGTCACAAACTTGGCTTTCGGCAAGCGTTTCCGCAAAAATTTAAGCGTATTGCCCGTGTCCACAAGGTCATCGACTACCAAAAAGCCTTCTCCATCCTCTGTTGCTAATACATCTTTTAGCATTTCAGGGTCTGCTTGTTGGGTCTGGTGCACATAGGAACGCACGCATACAGAATCGACGACTCTTAAATTAAGTTCCCGCGCCATAATTGCACCAGGTACCAGCCCACCACGACTCACAGCAATGACACCGCGCCATTGTTCCGCGGGTAACTGGCGCCGGGCAAGTTCGCGAGTGGCGCGATGCAATTCTTCCCAGGACACGAAAAACTCTTTATGTGAATGCTGACTCATGAACCACTCCAATGCAGCAACGCTGCCTATCTCGCTGTAATATGATAAAATTTCGCCCTGAGTTCACTATATCATTTCATACCAACACGAGCAGTATCAGAGGATCCGAAAATGCCAAAAGCGATTTTTATCGAAGCCAACGGCGGAGAGTACGAAGTAGAAGTTAACGTTGGCCAAACGCTCATGGAAGCGGCCACTGATCACATGATTGACGGTATTATCGGCGAGTGCGGCGGCGTTTGTTCATGCGCAACCTGTCATGTCTACGTGGATCCAGAATGGATTGGCAAGCTCCCTGCCGCCGATGATATTGAAGAAAGCATGATCGATGTAGCACGCGATCCACAGGATAACAGTCGCTTGAGTTGCCAAATTGAGATGACTGAAGCGCTCGACGGTATCATCCTGCGCTTACCTGTTTCACAGTTCTAAAGCGTCTGTGGCGCCAAGGGCTACCATTGTTTTATCGTGGTAGCCCGACGTTACTCCAATGAATCCGGTGAGCTCTTCATCAAGCTCCGCATCGCCCGTGTCTGCGATCAGTGGACGCGCTCCAAGTGACTGCAGCTTTTGCTTCGTAGCAACCACAATCATATTGTCGCGGCCCACACGTCGAATTACGGTGGGTGATAACTGCTGATTACCTCGACCAAATACATGACCTTGACCGCCAATCAACGTAATGACCAGAAATACTCTCTCATAGTCTTGCATGACACGCTCAATGTCGTGGGCAGCTACGTCGCTTGCTAGCAGCTCGCGATTGACCACCAGATCAACACCCAATAACGTGTTTGGTAACCCTAGTGCTCCCATAATAGCGGCGACGGTCGAGCCGGAGCCCATGATATAGAGCGCGTCGTCCTCCATGCTCTCAATCACGTCGTCAGCTATATCACCCAAAACGAGTTCATCGCTCTCTTTCCCGCCAATTTTAACGGCCTGCATATACTCAAGCTCTCCGGGAACCGAGAGTTCACCGTAACGCTTTGCTCGCACTGTTCCTGTTCGAAAAGCGGTTTCGTCGATGTCCATCACATCAGCTCGCCGCAAAGTAGTAAGTTCTCCGCTTACCAGCTGCTTGAGCACTAAGCCTGCGGCTTTAGGCGTGATGGCATACACCCCACTATGAATTTTTACCCCTGCCGGAATGCCAATCACGGGCAATTCGTTATCGCCTAATACCTTGGCAACGTCGCGCGCAGTCCCATCTCCTCCAGCGAACATCAATAGGTCTACACCCTCTGCGAGAATTGCGCGCACTGCTGCATGCGTATCATCGGCTTCCGTTTGCGCTGCATCGGCACGATATACAACCAAAGGTTTAGCGCCAATCTTTTGCAACGCGAACTCGCCCATCTCTCCACCCGCTGTCACCCAATCAATCAGCTCCTTCGCTTCACCGAGCGCCCGAAAGGCTTCGCTAACGCGAGCATTTGCTTTCGGAGTCGCGCCACGAGCTAGCGCTTCAGCCCGTACTTCAGGACCGTCACTCCCCTTCAGCGCAACAGCTCCACCAATCCCGGCATATGGGTTAACGACCAGACCAATCTTAAAGTGAATCATGCAACCCGCTCCGTGGCCGAACTTCCAATACGCTCTAGCAATAGTGCTCCCGCTTGCACGAGCACTTGATCAGTCAACAAGGGCTGTTGATAGTGAGCTTGCAACTTATCGCAGAGTAACTGTAATCGTGGTGGTAAACCTTGGGTGAGAACTTTGCGAGTTTCGCCAATAACGCGCTCAGTAAACTGATAACGATCTGGCTCAAAGTCTCCCAGTAAGTTGTCCAGGCTGACCTCGAACTCCTGCCCTGCACTCAGGCTCAATAGCCACTCAAAAGCTTGCGGGCGGACTTCAACCTGCTCAAAGCGCTCCTGCGCCACTTGATTACGCCCGTCGGGTTGATACCAGTAGCCATAATCCGCAAGTTGACGCCGCACACGCCCTGCAACACACCAGTGAGCGACCTCATGCAGTGCTGAGCGAAAGAAGCCATGCGCAAAAAAGATTCGATGATGGGGATAGCGGTTGGAAGCAGGCTGATACCAAGGTTCAGACCCGCCCATTACTAGCTCTGTGTTTTCAGAAATAAGAAAGGTGGCGTTAAATAACGCCACCAATTCTCCGACATTCGTATGATTAGTCATACACCTGATATTCAAGACCTTCTGTCCACCATGTTGGAGCCTCTTCGCCTTTCAAGTAATGGTCGAAGAACTCTAACATTTTAATTGTGTAATCAATTTTATTCGCATAGCGGCGTAAATGATGCAGCTCACCCTCGTAGTGCAACATCACCACCGGCTTATCTAGGCGACGCAGCGCGAGATAATACTCGATGCCCTGCTCCCAAGGCACTGCTTCATCTTTGTCACCAAACTGAATCAACATAGGCGTGTTAATTCGGTCTGCGAAAAATACCGGTGAATTATCAATGTACGGGGTTAAGTCGTCAAACATACTTACGCCCAAACGACTTTGACCTTGCTCGTACTGGAACTGACGAGCAAGACCAGAACCCCAGCGAATACCGCTGTAAGCACTGGTCATATTCGACACTGGAGCACCAGCAACAGCCGCAGCAAACATATCCGTTTCAGTCACCACGAAAGCGGTTTGATAACCGGACCAGCTGTGACCATGCAAGCCAATTGCGTTCGGATCTGCGATACCTTGGTCGATCAACTTTTGCACACCGGGAACCAGAGATTCCGTTGCGCTTGGTCCAGGCGCACCCAATCTGAAATGAATATCTGGCAGGAACACTAAGTAGCCTTGGCCAAGATAGAATGGGAAGTTCGGTCGATGATTCACGCGCATTTGGTTGTAATTATACAGACGCTGCGAGAACTTCTCGTAGTAATACACCATCACCGGATACTGCTTACTCGCATCATAGTTATCGGGCTTAATTAAAACGCCTTGTAACGGCTCTCCATGCGTAGACTCCCACTCCAGTAACTCCGCATGACCCCAGATGAATTCACTCTGTTGCGGGTTGACATCAGTCAAGCGCATCGGCTGAGCAAAGTTTAGATCCGCCACCTGAATATCCGGGAACTGACGGAAATCTTGTTCTGTAAAGAACACGCGATTCTGCTCTGGGAGTTGCTCGAGCAGCGCGTAAGATTTCTCACCTTCAACCAGCGTAACAAGCTGGCCACTAATAGGATCTAAACGATGAAAACCCGATGTTTTCAAACGTTCATGAAAACTACGCACCAGCAACGCTTCACCGGCGTCATACAGCCCCTCTGGCTTCGCTTGAATACGCAATGTTCTTAAAGAGTCGCGCCCAACACCTCGCGATACATTGGTTGCGCGGCCAGTTGGCGTGATGTGCCAAATATCGAAACGGTCATAAACATAGAAAGCACTGCTATCTGCAAGCCAGCCGCCAAACCCGTAAGTTGACGCTTCCATTGGACGATCATTCTCTTCGTCAACCCAACTTACACCGGCATCAGCACCAACAACTTGCGATTCACCAGTCTGTGCATCGAACAAATGAATTTGATCATGATGCACGTAAGTCACATAACGACCATCGGGTGATACCAAACCACGCTGACTGGATGGAACGCGCTCCGCAATGGCTTGGCGGTCACCGCTACGCAGATCCACATGATAAAGATTATGGTAGAACCCATCCCAGGTAATTGGGCGTAGGTGCTGAGAGGCGTCGACTACAACAGCTGCAGGGGCATCGGAAGTCCAACTCAAGGTTGCTTCAACGTTGTCCGTAAGTGCTACCCAACGCGCTTCATTCAACCAATAAATAGTATCTGCAGTTGCACGCGTACGTTGACGGTGCGTTTCACGTTGATGCGGGATAATACGCTCATCATCACCGTGCCATACTTGCAAACGGCGATCGCTCAACAACCAATCTAAGTTATAGAGATCCGCCTCAGTTTCTGGCTTCGCCGGTTTCTCTGGCGTCGGCTCTGGGATGGGGCGCATGCCGAAAAATAACGCGCTGTCTTCATGTGTCCAACGTAAGTTACTGTACTGAGAAATCTCCCAACCATCTCGACTCACTTCTAGCTGAGAAGGCACTTGCTGTCCAAACGCCCAAAGCCACAAATCGCGGCCTGACGCATCCTTGTCACTGTCCACTGCCGCAGCGAGAAATGCTAAGTGAGTCCCTTCCTCATTGAAAGTGAACCGCACATCGGCCGCGCCTACATTTTCACGCAGCACAAGCTGTGAGTTATTCTGAGTGTTCCGCACGGCCACACGACCTGGCCCGTCGTCTTTCGCAATAAAGTGCAACGCAACTCGCGGACCTTCATCGGCAACCGAGAAGGCCGCTACATTCTCTACAGCACGCTCCCGACCGTCGTCTAAGCGGTGAAACACAACGCGATACCCTTCTTTGGCCTCATCACTGTTGTACATGAGAACGAGGGTTTGCCCATCGCCAGTGAACGCCGCCTGACGCACATTCTCGAAACGTGTTTGCTCGCCGTCACTGACGCGCACCAAAACCACATTATCAACTAAAGCCTTGCGTTCGTCGGCGGTTGAAGCTTGCTCACGACGCAATAACTCGGGCTTCTCTACAAAGCTGACATAGGTCGCAAGGGCATTGATCCGAGCTGCGGTACCTCGAGGTACTGAAAACGTCGTCTGATCCGCCACGCGCACCACATAACCTGTGACATCGCCCCAATCTGGTGACGCGGTATAAGCTAGCACCGCACCATCGTCGCTGATCGCACGTTGCTCGATCTCACGGAACTGCATAATGTCCGTGACTTCAAGTGGTCGCAGGTGTTCGGTATTTGCAACCGCACTGGCCTGGCTTGCGCAGGCAGTGAGTAGCAAACTGGTCAGAAAAATAAAGAAGGTGTACGCGGGAACACGCATAATTCGCCCCTGTCGCTCATTTGGATTTATTAGAAGTGTTCGATTATGGCGTAAAGCTGCGGTGAGCTCTACCCAGTCGCCATGCCAGTCATCCCACTCATTGCGTGCTTGGTCGTGCGCCGCGCTCTTGCGCCACACCGAGTGCAATAACTGCCCCGATTAAACTCGCAGTTGCGGCCCACCAGAACGTGGTGCTCGCACCGGCACCATCTAACCAAATCATACCCGCAACTAAAGCTCCCAATGCCGCTCCACCCCCGAAGCCAACACTGACATAGATCGCTTGCCCTCGCCCATGCTGGGCTTGCGGGAAATGCCGGTGTAAAAATGCCATTGCTGTACTGTGATGCAGAGCAAAGCTGAAGGCATGCAGAAGTTGCACGAAAATAAGCATCCAGAAAATATTGGCAAACTCCGCAAGGAGCGCCCACCTAAATGCAGTCACTAGCATACAAAACGCGAGCAAACGCGAAATTCGAAACCGCCCAACCAGCCGCCCGGCAATCAAGAACATCCCGACTTCCGCGACAACCCCCAGAGCAATCATGGCTCCCACGGAAAACGGCGCGTAGCCCAATTGCGTCAGATAGAGCGCAAAGAATGCATAGAAAGGAGCAAAACTAAGCTGCAGTAAAATACTGGAAAGTAAAAAGCAGATAAACGGACGACGCCTGATGTTTCGCCATAAGGAATCAATCTCTACATGGGATTCCGCAGTTTTCATAGGCGGGGGTTCGCGTAAGCGCATGACAGCAATCGCGAGAGGAACCAAGAGCACGGCAGCTAACCAAGGAAAACTGGTGCGTCCGGCGACACTCATGAGTTCCGCTGCAATCAACGCCACTACCACAAACCCAACACTCCCACCGGCGCGAATACGGCTATATCGATTGGAGTGCACGCCTAGGGTCGTTAAAGTCACCACTTCAAGCTGCGGCAGAATGGCCGACCAGAACAGACTAATGAGCGCCAACACAGCCGCAACCGCGAGATAGCTCGTGGCATAGTTCATTACCAGCAACAGCAGTAGGGTCGCAAATACACCGGTCCGAATAGCGGGCAATCGCTGTTGGGAGCGGTCGCAAATCATCGCCCAAACGGGCGGCCCAATAATCCGGCATAAGGTCGCAATGGCGATGAGCTCGCCTATTTCACGGGAGTTAAACGATAAGGCATCCAGATAGACAGCAAGGTAAGGCACGATCAAGGCGAGCACGCCAAAGTAGCCGAAATAGGCCCAACTCAAACGGCGCGAGTCACGTTTTAAGCTTTCCGGTAATGCGTTTTTTGATGGTGTATCAGAAGTCATGGAGTCCGCTATCACGGAATCCGAAAGAATTCAGGATTCACATGGCCGTTTTGAGCTTGATGGCGTAACCAATGGTCCATGAGCGTCAATGCCATCATAGCTTCGGCAATGGGAACTGCTCGAATGCCAACACAAGGATCATGTCGACCTTTGGTAACCACTTCCTGCGATTTCCCAAACCGGTCAATGGTTTCTCCGGGAATCTTAATACTCGAGGTTGGTTTCAGTGCAATATCTGCGAGGAGCGGTTGTCCGGTTGAAATACCGCCGAGTACCCCGCCTGAATGGTTACCCACGAACCCTTGAGGCGTCAGTGCGTCGCGATGTGTGCTTCCACGTTGTGCCGCCACTTCAAAGCCATCGCCAATACTTACGGCTTTCACCGCATTGATACTCATCAAGGCTTTGGCTAAGTCTGCATCTAACCGGTCGAATACTGGCTCACCGAGCCCAGTCGGCATTCCATAGGCCACAACGCGAATACGCGCCCCCACCGAATCCCCTGATTTCTTGAGTTCACGCAACGAGGCATCTAGTGCTTCAAGTTGGTTAGGATCGGAGAAAAAGAAGTCGTTGGTCAACGCCGCATCAAAGTCATATTGCTCAGCATAGATGTCCCCCATCTGGGTCATTGCTGCTTTAATCACAATACCTTGCTGAGCAAGAAACTTACGGGCGATCCCTGCCGCGGCCACCCGCATCGCGGTCTCGCGCGCAGATGAACGGCCACCCCCACGATAATCGCGAAATCCATATTTTTGGTCGTAGGTATAGTCCGCATGGCCGGGACGATAAACATCTTTAATGTCGCTGTAGTCTCGGCTGCGTTGGTCGGTATTCTCAATCAATAAACCAATCGGTGTGCCCGTTGTTCGTCCTTCAAACACACCCGACAGAATCTTTACTTGGTCGGCTTCGCGACGTGGCGTGGTATAGCGGTTGTTACCGGGACGTCGACGATCAAGATCGCCTTGTAAATCGTCAGCACTCAGTTCAATTCCGGGTGGACAACCATCGACGATCGCACCAATAGCCTCACCATGGCTCTCACCGAAAGTCGTGACACGAAAAAGTTCTCCAAAGCTATTTCCCGGCATTTTGAATCCTCGTTATGACTGGGTCTGCTCAAATTCATGACGGTGCGCGAGCAGCTGCTTGCACGTCAGTAAAAATACACCTTCGCCGCCTTGGCTAAACTCCAGCCATGTGAATGGTACTTCCGGCCACTCTTCCACCATATGAACCCAGCTATTCCCCACTTCGCAAATCAACAACCCCTGCTCCGTCAAAAACTCCGGGCTCGAGAGCAAAATGTGCCGAACCAAATCTAAACCATCATGCCCTGAGGCAAGACCTAACTCTGGTTCATGCTGATATTCTTCCGGCAAGTCGTCCATGTCCTCAGCATCCACATAAGGTGGATTCGTAACGATCAAATCGTACTGAGTCGGTGGTAATTCTCTAAATCCATCTGACGCAAACAAAAATACTTGTTCGTCCAACTCATGCTCACTCACGTTCATCTGAGCAACGTTAAGCGCATCCGTCGAAAGATCGCTCGCATGCACTTCAGCTTCAGGAAACGCGTAAGCACAAGCAATAGCAATACAACCTGAACCCGTGCATAGATCGAGAATACGCTCCGGCGCGCTGGTTAGCCACGGGGTAAACTGCTGTTGGATTAATTCGCCAATGGGTGAGCGCGGCACCAACACACGCTCATCAACATAAAAAGGTAAGCCGGCAAACCATGCCTTGTGAACTAAATAAGCTGCTGGAATACGCGACTCAATGCGTTTAGAGAGCAATTGACTCAACTGCTCGCGCTCTTCATCAGCTAAGCGATAGTCTCGAAAATCAGGCAATTGCTCGAAATGTAATTGTGTGATTTCTGACAATAACAAGTTTGCTTCTTCCCAGCCATCAGCAGCACCGTGACCAAACCAAACATCGGATTGATGAAGCTTAGTGGCAATATAGCGTTGCCAATCACCAATAGTTTTTAACCCGCTTCCTAGCTTCTTTTCTTTATGGCTCACGTTACATGTCCTTAATCGGTCAGGCAGTCGCCCGCTTCGCGGTAGAATTCAATCACTTTGCCACACATCGCCAGTGGCTCTGCCTCAACCACAGCAATGCCTGAGGTCGGAAACAAGGGGGGTTGCATGCAGCGGTCTAAATAACTAATGAGATAACAAACGAAGGGCATATGCGAAACAATTAAAACTGTTTGCGCTGGCTCTAACTGCAGCCGGGCCATCAATTCGCTGGCAAAGGCTTCCGCGTCTTGCTCGGGTGTTACTTGCTCTGAGATCTCCGTCACTTCAACCGGAATATGTTCCCTCACAATGGCAAAGGTTTCCTGAGTGCGCACATAAGGGCTGACAATCGCCATGTCGAACGTGGCGCTTTTTGACTTCAGCCACTCCGTCGCCACTTCGGTCTCGCGGCGTCCGCGGCCGGTCAATGGACGCAGCGCATCGGCTCCGGGGAGTCCACGGCCAGCTTGCGGTGGCTCTGCTTCGCCGTGGCGCATCACATAGAGCTTCATTGCGACTTACTCCTGCTCATTCGAGGAAGCATCAGTTTGGCTCTCAATTTCTGTACCTTCTACAGCGTCGGTCGATGTACCTTGACGGCGTTGCCGATCAGGACGTCCGCCAGTCACTCGGTCCGCACGCCCCTCGTCTTTCGCTTGTTCTGCTCGGCGTCGTCGATTTTCTTTCGGGTCCGCAATCAATGGTCGATAAATCTCTATTCGATCGCCTTGACGCGGCTTATCTGTGAGCTTACAGGACTTATTCCAAATTCCAACCACTGCCTCGCTGGGCACAATTTCTGGAAAGTAGGTCTGAATGTTCGATTGCTCAATTGCCGCCAATACTGTGGTGCCCTCAGTAACGGACAAGCTGACGATCTTTTGCCGCTCTGGCGTACCATACACAACTTCAATATTCAGCAGAGCGTCGCTCACGTTCAGGCTCCTGTGCCATAGACTTGCTTCGCGCGCTGTGCAAACGCATCAACCATTCGCGACGTAACTTCATTAAACACTTTAGCAAACGCGAAGTGCAGAAGCTTGCTAGAGAATTCAAAGTGTAAAGTGAGCGTTACTTTGCAGGCATCGTCCGACAAGGCGTGGAACTGCCAGCCACCCGTTAAAGAACGAAATGGTCCTTGCTCAAGTGACATATCAATGCGATCAGGTGCAATTAAGCGATTACGAGTTGCAAACGCATGGCGCATGCCTGCTTTGCTAATAGACAATTCAGCGACCATTTCATTACCGGCTTCCTCAATAACACGCGCAGCTGCACAACCCGGCACAAACTCTGGGTAGCTCGCGACATCGTTCACTAAGTCGAACATCTGCTGATTGCTGTAAGGAACCAGCGCACTGCGTTCAATTTGCGGCATGAATGCCCTCTCCTTTTTGGTCTGCCGACCGATAAAACCGCGATTTTAGCGCGAAGTTGACCTCAGTCCTACCTTCACAAGGACATTTCTTTTTACTTTCCTGCGCCGTTGGAGTGCGTATAATACGCGCCATGAAATCGAAAAAGAACACAAGCAGTACCATCGCGCTAAACAAGAAAGCTCGTCACGAATATTTTCTAGAAGACAAATTCGAAGCGGGACTTGAATTAGAAGGGTGGGAAGTCAAAAGCATCCGCTCAGGAAAAGTGAATATCGCCGACAGCTACGTCATTATTCGTGACGGTGAAGCTTACCTTTTAGGTGCGCGTATTCAGCCACTCCATAGTGCGTCCTCGCATGTTGTCTGTGACCCAGAACGAACACGTAAGCTGCTGCTTAAAAAGCGGGAACTCAGCACACTGATTGGCAAGATTGACCGCGAAGGTTACACCCTCGTGGCGACGGCCATGTATTGGAAAAAGGTGTGGGTGAAGCTGGAAATTCACCTTGCCAAAGGTAAGAAGTCTCACGACAAGCGCGACACCATTAAAGACCGCGACTGGGCCCGTCAGAAAGAACGCCTCATGAAGAAAGAGGTGCGCTAGCACCTCTTTCGATCAAACCTATCCTTGTTCTGGCGTTGAAAACACTCTAACGCTGAGAGCAGTGGCACCAAGACTGATCTTCAGCCCAAGTCCCGTCAGTGCGACATTGCCGATCCATTCGGCACTCTGCAAAACTAAATGGAAAAGCCTGACTGCACTGCGCAAATTCGAAGTCATGGCGATAACGCACCCCCGCTGGAGTTGCACTGAACATGTAGGTTTGAATCGCAAGTGGCACTGAATCTTCGATTGGGAGATAAATAGTATCCACCGGACACTCGGCCGCAACGCGCTCCCAAGCTAACGAGAATATTTGAATCGTTCGGTAACTCGTATTCTTTGCGTTTGCAAGGATCACCGCGAACTGTTCTTGAATCTTATCAGTCAGTTCGAGTTGCGCTTGCACTGAGCAATTCAGGTCGATAGGTAAGCTCGCAGGAATATCAGCGCGATCGCAAGCAAGCTCTACATTCGGAGAATGATCGAGAATCAATTCACAACCATGCACACAGGTTCCGCCCGTGATTTGTATATCTGCACGAAACAGTGCGTCCGGAGCTTCCGCCTCGCAGCCAATACATCTCGACCAAGTTACCGTTGGAGTCTCAGGTGCTCGACACCATAAGTGCTCATTCCAACAAGCATTAATGTCTCGCTCCATTGCCACAATGCGTGCTGCTAGTGCCTCGATTTCCTCAGCAGCCTCTCCAGAGAGTGCCATAGTGCTCTGTGACATTACTGCGGCAAACTGAGCAAGTTCAGCTTCAATTCTTTCCGCATCCAAATGGTTAACTTGCCCATTCTGAGCCAGAAGCGAATTGAGTAATGAATTTTCGAAGCGCGCTTGTATGGCTGTTAAACTGTCGCCAGAGAGCTTATCCACATTTATTTCTCCGGCATTCAAGCGCTGTGTATCGAGCTCCTCACTCAGCCATTCAGACACCTGAGCTTGACGCACTCCAAGCTCATCGTTTTCGATAGTCGGCGTCGACATCGCTTGCGTATGAACTTGCGTCGCTAGCGCATCCTTCACACCGAAGATGGAATGCTCCCCGAGCTCAATATTTTGGCCAAGGGGAGTGGCGTTGGCCGACAATCGCCCAACGAGTTCTGTGTCTGTGTGTATCAAATCTGGAATTCGCAGAAGCCAATATCCCTGCTCCTCAGAGACTTCTGGCAGTTTTGCCTGAATCTCTTGCAACGAGATGCCCAGCGGCCGACCAATTCTTAACCGCAATACCGGGTCAAGCTCCACACTAGCGGCCGCAAACACCTCTCGAAGCTCCTGTAATGCCTCGCCTTCATTCACAGAAAACAGCCATTGTTCTGATGTCAATGAAAGTCGTTGTGACCAACGCACCGCTAACATGAGTCGAGCTTCGTGTAGGCGCTGTGCCGTCAATTCTGTCGCTGCTATTCGTTGACTGTGCGCAATCGTTCCTTGTGCAACCAATAAAGCCGTACTCGTGGACATTAGCACCAACACTAGCACCAACATGGCATATCCTGTGGAGCGCAAACTCATGGTGTTATTACTCCAACATGTGAGCCAGTTTGTAGCTCAAGCAACCAGCGCACCATGGCACTGGGTTCAATATGACCCTGCTGAACATCTCGCTCTATCCAAGCATTGGTTGCCAAACGAAGGTAAGTTAAACCAAGTTGATGCCAAGCAACCGCGAGGTCATTGTCCAGCTCGACGGCATGTTCATAAGCTCGCCGAGCCGCGGCATATTGATGCGTCCTTAAATAAATGTGACCCAGTAAAAGCCACTGTTGAACGTCGCCTTGATGACGTCTTAAAGACTTCTGAAGTAGCGCTTCGGCCTGGGCGAAGTCAGCCACCTGATAGGCTCGTTGTGCTTGAATAAAGTCGTTCTGCGTGTCCGGTATCACCTGACGGTGCGCACAGCCACTAAGGCACAGCAGAAGAATGAGTATCAGCAACCCAATTTTCATTAGTACTATCTCCATCCATGAGAAAAACAGCGCCTCGCCAATTGAGCTCGTTCGCCGCGGAAACCTCAACGACGCTAGCCGCCCTGCAGCAAAACCGCCTTTGCCAAGGTCTAACATCAAAATCTATGCGCACTACCTGACAAGCCGAGTTTAGCCACACCAAATGAATTGGCTCACTTAGTCCAAAGGTATGAATATGCCTACAAGGCATTAGCCAAAGTGCTGTATCAGGTTTTCGTAGCCGCCAACCCCAAAGCCTCCGCCAAAACGTATGCGCAAGTTGTAATTGAATCGGCACTTCCCCTTCAATACACAGCCAATGATACTTCATACTTGCCACATGATTTTGGCCGCAATTACGCCAATAAAAGGCACCAGAGTTGCGGGGAAAATGAATAGTGCAAGTGGAAACAAAAGCCTTACTGGCGACTCCTGCGCGCGTTGTTCGATTTCAGCTGCCATCACCTCTCGCCGCACTTGGGCCTGCTTTTCTAACAAGGTTGAGAGTCCACTCCCTTGCTGACTCGACTGCAGTAACAAGTTACTAAAAACCCGAATCTCGGGAGTTGGTAAGCGATCATTAAAAGCATTCATGGCGTCCGCAAAGCTTGTGCCCGTGCGAACTAAATTCACGACTCGCTTCAGCTCATCCTGTAACGGATGGTCTCGATAATGACTAAAACTTTTTTTCAATGCTGCAACTAATGGATAGCCCGCCCCCAAAAGCATTGCTAACAGCTCCATTGTGGCAGGCAGTGCACAGACAGCTTGGCGCTGCCGTAGCTTAGAACGGCGGCCCGCATTAAGTATTGGTAACCAACAGCACCATAAGGTCACACCTCCAAGACCCCAAACGCCCCATTGGCCTTCGAAGCCATGACTCATCAGCCCTAGAGCTAGAATCCCAATGGAGGCGAAGAATGCGGTGCCAGTTATGCGAATGGATTGACTGTTGTCATAGCCGGCATGCCCGAGCAAATACGCAAGTTTATTGTTCCAAGCACTCGGCAACATTGCGGTAATTCCGAGACAGAACCGCTGGTAATAACCGAATAGTGAGACTCGATGGAATACTCCCAGCTGAATCAGAAAGTAGCTACACATCGCACTGATAGAAACCATGCTAACGATTAGCATTTCTAGCCCATTCACACGCGCACCTCCACTGCAGTGACACGATGAATAAACCAATGCCCGAGTGCCAGCAGAATAACCATCAATGCAGCAAGCCCCCATCCCAGAGCTTCATTAAATAATCGTTCCATCGCTGGGCGCTCGATAAACCAGAGCATCGTGCCAATGAATAGAGGTAGTCCTGTCATCACCCGACCTTGCATTCGCCCCTGCGAACTTAAACTCTTCACTCGCCGCTGAAGCTGCGCCTGAAGTCTCAATGCCCGACCAATCTGGTCCAATAACTGCGCCTGTTGACCACCTGACTCTTGACCAATTTCAATGCCCATCACAATTCGTTCAAGTGCCTCCGACGGCATCCGCTGATACAAAGAAGCAAGGGCCTCAGACAATGAGTGGCCAAGACGCAATTGACGGTTAAATATACCGATCTCCTGCACCAGCGGCCCAGTGCCATAGGTTCTCAAAAACTGCAGTCCACTATGCAGACTGCCACCGGCCCTCATGGTATTGGCGAGAGTCATACAAAGATCGGGCAACTGCTCCGCAAAGGTTCGTTGTCGTCTTCGCTGCAAATATTTATAAATAAGTGGCGGTACCACAGATAAGAGCAACAGAGTGCCGCCAATCACCACTCCTGATCCCACTATCCATGCAACCAAAGACAGGCAAACGCTCGCGATGATGCACCAGCAGACAATGAGTTGACGCACAGGAACAAATAGAAATAACGCGGTGAGGTTATCCTGCATCTTTGTTTCGTAATGAGCTTCAGCATAAGCTAGCCAAGCACGACCAATGCGCACCAAAGCGAGGGATAAAAAGGCGACGCTCAGCGCAATACACACAAGCATTCCAACAGCTAACCACATAATGCAGCCTGAAATATCTGATGGCAGCGTTGACGCTCTTGCTCAGGCAATCTGTCAATAAAACGAGGCATATCGCCTGTCACTTCATGCAGTTGCGTCACACTATTCCAACGTACAATTTCACTCAACAAGACAATCTCGCCTTCCATTCCCTGCACCTCGGTAAGTGAGGAAATAACCCGCTTGCCAGAGCAGGTTCGAGTTACCTGTACCAAGACTTTCACAGCACTGGCGATTTGCTGGCGGACAGCCATAAGTGGTAAATCCATACCGGCCATCAATACCAATGTTTCTAGGCGGCGAATGCCATCACGTGGACTATTGGCATGCAGCGTCGCCATCGACCCGTCATGACCAGTATTCATAGCCTGCAACATGTCGAATGCTTCACCCGCACGGCATTCACCAACAATGATCCGATCAGGCCGCATCCTCAAAGCATTACGAACGAGTTCGCGTATCGGCACAGCACCGTGTCCATCTTGGTTCGCCGGCCGAGCTTCTAATCGCACCAAGTTCTCATGGTGCAGTGATAGCTCTGCTGCATCTTCAATAGTGACAAGTCGCTCGCCGGAGTCGATACAGCTTCCCAAAATGTTAAGCAGTGTTGTTTTTCCACTCCCCGTTCCGCCACAGATCATCAAGTTCAGGCGCGCGGCAACTATCTGTTCAAGCAGGTCAGAGAGTGCACTAGAGCAGCTTCCCTTGGTTACTAAGTCAGACAAACTCAAACGCTGTGTAGAGAACTTTCGAATAGTTAAGCAAGCCCCATCGACAGCAAGCGGAGGAATCATGGCATGAACGCGAGAGCCACACGCGAGACGAGCATCAACCATTGGTGACGCGTCATCAATGCGTCGCCCAATGGGTGTAACGATGCGCTCAATGATTCGGCGTACCGAAGGTTCGTCATTGAAACTCAGCTTTAGTCGCGTTAACTGCCCCTCCCGCTCAACGAAAATCCGATCAAAGCGATTTACCATGATCTCGGATATCTCGTCATCTCTAAGCAGTGACTCCAGTGGACCGAGCCCGACAATGTCGTCGATCACCTGAGACACCAGTTGATCGATATCGGTGTTAGCCTCATGCGATGAACATACTTTACTGTGAGTTAAGGGTTCTGGTGGGAAGTAGTTCTCTGCAGCTTCATGAATAAATGTCCTCAAGAATTCACGCATTTCCGCATCATTCATGGCTTCAAAGCGAGACTGATGCAGGTCTAGCAAGCTTAAGGCTTGCTGTTTAATTTGCTCAAATGCAGGCGCTGTCATTTATATTCCCCCGTGATCAAAACCACGACATCCTGACAATCGTAGCCAACTTATCCACGCTAAACGGCGTTCCTGTTCTGAGAGTCGGCGACGATTCTCTTCGCTAACAATCCGAGGAGTTAGGAAAATCATTAATTCGGTCGCCTGCTGACCTCGTTCTGCTATGCCAGTTAGTAGCCCCCATCGACGCTCCAGCGACCCTGGTAAGCCCGATCGTTGGGAAAACTGCTCTTGGCTTTGTAAGCCCGACAGCACTAGAGTTTCGCCAGCCTTCAAGACCACCACACTCGAAGATCGCCGAGTTTGTAAGCCCGGTACGCCTTGAATTGACACAGCGGGATCGAGTGAACTCATTTCCGTTTCAATGGTTGTTTTAATACTTCCGTCTGGTGTTAATTCAGGCGTAGCCAGAACTCGAATGCCATAACTTCTAAAGCTGACATCCATCGCTCCCTGCGTCGTGACCTGAGGAATAGGTATCTCCCCACCGGATAAGAACTCAGCCGTATGCCCTGACTCAACGCGTAAGATTGGAGTAGCCAATAACTGCGCATCGCCTCGCTCTTCTAACGCCCGTAACGAAGTAGATAATCCCATTTGCCAACCCGCAAAGGCGCGGTGTCCCGATCCAATTGATTCACTTAAATCAGTGAGATCAGGTGCCCACATGGCACTAGACGGGCTAAGCACTCGAAACGTATCACCGCCAAGCCAATCGCTAAAAAGTCCAACCGACGGGCCATCAAATTGAGATGGCCATGCCGCTCCAATTTGTCTTAAGAAGCGTTGCTTTACTTCAACAACTTGTACTTCAACTTCGATCATTTCAGGCGCTTGCTCGCGCAGTCGAAGCTGACTCAAAAGTAAGTCGGGAAAATGATTGTGAAGTGACTCTAGCTGGCTAAACAGTGGCTGTGACACTTCGCCTAGCAATGCTAACGTTGCCGGACTTTCAAACTTACGAATATCTGGCTCTCGAGCTAAGTAGATGTCTAAGAATGCGTTCAGAAGCCCGCGATTTAATGGGTACACCGCAACGTCACGGCGTAAATGCTTGCCATTCTCTAACCAAAGATCAACCGATGTCACACCGGGTAGTAAGCCATAAAGCACGTACTCATTTGCAGTGACTCGAAGCTCGGCGACTTCTGGATTGCTTATGGATGTTCGATAGATCATCGCCCCTATGGACTCATGAATACTTTGGCCAACTTCGAGATCGATCCAATCCTCGCTATGTCCCGAGAAACTGACCATGCTCAGCATAATTACCAGTAACAGTTGGCAATTACAGCGCGATAGAAACTGCGCTACCATGCTGCGAGCTCACTCGTTGCGAGTTGTGCCGGGCGCCAATGTTCTATCAGGCCAGTTCGCAAGTGCAAAGGTGAATGACTTTCGTTCTCAACCGCATCATCCGCCTCAATTTGACGACGCAGTACCACCTGCAGGCGTCTGTCATCGCTAAGTTCTTGGATGTGGGCAAGCGCGAGCATCGGTACCGCAAAGGTCACGTAGCGATAAGGCTTAGTATTCAACTCCCCCTCATCAGTGGCTAATTGCAGCACACTAATATTCTGACCAACCAACAACCATCCATTACTTTCTTCTGCATACAAGTCCACTCGGTCACCGACATCTAGCGACTGAACATGAGTCCATTCGTTTTGTGCCGCCAGCGTGAATGCGCGCATTCCTGCCGGCATGCGCGAACTCAGAGCGCCGCCGCTTTCGGGCGCAATATGCAGCTGTTGTAATGCATTTCCTGCAGCAACGTTGTGTGCAAGAGTGCGCTCAAATACTGACTCTGCATCTTCAGCGGCAATGGCATCAATGGGCAAAGAACGGGCTTCGAGATCACGAAGTTGGAGCAGTTCCGGGGTTAATCGCGTTCCAGCAGACAAGTCAATTCGAGGCACAACAACTAGCCACTGAGGCTCAGGGATAGCCGGTAGTCGCGGCTGCTGCGCCACTTGCACTTCCACATACTGCCGTACCAAAAACCAAGCAGCCAACGCACTGACCAAACCTACCACCACAGGTAACAACAGCCAGGTCGGAGTTCCTTTTAATTTCATAAACCACCTCGTCCTTGAATGGTTAAACGTATCTTCAAATTTGATTGTTCTGGTCGAGACCAGACTGTGACGACGACTTCTTCATCCCTGCGGCGCCAGTGATATAACAAGGCCCCTTGATACCGCTGACGATCCACTAAAACGCCCGGTCGTGTAGCGAATTCATTGCGTAGCTCATGATCAATTCGAAATAGCGGTTGACGCGTTGCCTGATAATGTAAGCGATAAGGTCCGAACTCAGTTGAGATATCGAGCTCACTAGCTTGGCCACCTAGTAAGCGGCCTATACTCCAAAGCGAGGGATGCACACTGTGATCCCAGCTCACTATGGTCTCTGAGCCTACACACTGCCAGAGCCCATCCTGTACTCCCGGCAATTCAATACAATCTTTTGCTTGCTCCTTGATCCAGCGCTGCACTTGCTTGTTTGGTGCGTATACTTGCCAAGCCTCAACCAGAAGACCTAACGCTTGCGTCGCGGGCAGAACTTGCCGGCGCTCCATATCAACCGGCCAAACAAATAGACCGATTGCAACTAGATGACTTAGCGCGAACACGCACTATCCCGACACTGAGCCGCTTCGGGGATCGGTTCCGCAGTAACATAACCGAGCTGCAATTGACTTGGTGCAAATTCACGAGCAAAAGGCAGTACGCCGACCCACTGTTGAATAAATGAGAACCCAAATCTATCCAGCTGATGCGTCAAAGTTAGTGCGCGTGGACGACTCGTTAAATCACTAATTCGCCGCGGTGACCAATCGTCCGTTAAGTGACGATAGCCAAACCAAGGAGCCTCATCTTCGCGCTGCAGTACCAATGAATGCAGAGTATCAAGCCGCATAGAAGCTGCTTGGCCAGTTTGCATAGCACGCCACACCGGTCCCATCGCATCGGCGAATGCATAGTCCTGACCACGTGACAACTTGAACTCCAAATCATCCGCGCGCTCAAAACCATAACGCTCAGTCAACTCGTCCTCCATCAAGGGTTCAATCCCGTGTCGCTCTCGAAGTTCAGCTTGATGAATGACAAGCTGAGCTTGTTGTTGCACTTCGGACCACGCGTGTAGATGTTGATGAAAGTGAGGAATAGCCCAAAGTAACAATAGCCCCAACAAAGAGATCGCCAGAGCAAGTTCTGTCATCGCCTGACCTTTCATACCTGTAGCCCCAAGATCTGCCGTTCAACTTCTGGAATTATCGCGGGCTGTGCTCGCCATAATGCATTGAAAAGATTGGCTCGTTCTCCACGACGATCGGTACGCGGCCACAAGTCGACTGGCCGAGAGAACACGACCTCAGCACGCCCTGCTCCCCAAATCATCGGTAGCTCATGTTGTTCTGGTCGCCGAACGACTAGGGTAATCGAAGGTATACCTGATTCAGATGGATTGAGCTGATAATAAGAAGGAACTCGATGACTGGATTGAAGTCGTCTTGCACGTATGGCTGCAGTTCGGCTTGCAGCAGCGTTACGACGATAACTTTGCCCATAATCATAGCTTCGGGAACGTAATGGCGGTCGGTCGAGCAGATAATAGCTCCCCGCTCCCAAACGATTCTCACGCCACCTTAGAAAGAGTCTTTCATGTATCGATAGTGTATCGACCGCTTGCCATACCAAGCGATTATCGCTCCGATGCCGCACTTCGCTGCCACCGGCACGTTCTGCCCGCACAATAAAAGTACTAAACCACCGATAGCGTCGCTCGCGCGTAAATCCGTCACGACTCTCGCTCGTCAAGCGCACGTATTCCTGTGCAGCGCGATTGCCTTGTGTGCGATTTTGAAAACGAAACCAAACGTGCTGTAAATCCATCAGAGTTTGGTGATTCAGCAACACCAGTTCATAGTCTTCAGAACCACCTTTAATCACCTCTTCGATAGTACTTATCGTGGTGATCCAAGCGGCTTGATGAAATACCCATTGCGCCGCTTCTAAGCCTGCAAGTATCAGTTGTTGAAGTATCACACCAGCCTCAATACCTTGACGTAAGGCAGGTTCAAGGCCCTGCATCATCCGCGCGAGGTGCTGAGTGACTGCATTGACATATGGGATCCACGAAGTGTAGAGGGCAATACGTTGGCTGGTTTCTCGACTCATCATGAACCACGCGTTTAGGCCCAGCAGTTGACCAATAGCGATTTCATTCGCTAATAAGGCTCTATTTGTAATGGCCTTAAAATTAAGATCTCGAGCAGCAATGACTCCCGCTGCATCCGCAGCGTGCTGAGCCACATGATGCACATGAACTTGCTCATGCGCCTGTTGGGATAACCTAACAATACCAAGCGTCCCCAGTGCTATGCCGCCGATAAGCAATGCGACTAGCACCAGGACTTGGCCAGAAGTACGGCTAGCCACCGCTGTTGGTCGCGTCATCATAATTTTGCAAACCATAATTACGATTCGCACGTTGGGACGCATCTTGAGAAGCACGCTGAGCTTCTTGAACTTGCCCTTCAGCCGAACGCCCAGAAATTTCTTGAGCAACCCCAGCCATTTGAGCGCGAACAGTTTTCCCAAAGAATGAGTAAACACCAATCGCAGACACCACCACGAGTGCCAAGATCACAATATATTCGGTCATGCCCTGACCACGGACGGCATTCTTTCTTAACACCATAACCCCTCCTGAGACACCATAGAAAATGCTTCATGCACACGCATGAATAGAGGGTTTAGCAGTGAATTTGTTGAGGCGCGCGAAAAGCGCGGTGAATTAATCTATTGCCAAGTATTTATGTAGCTGAACAGACAGGCGCCAGTTACGCTCACGGCACACGCGCATGGCGAGTTCAGTGGCCCGGGCGCGTTGGCTGATGGGTTGAAGGGAAATGGTAGTGTTCGGTTGTACTGGGCACTCTGCTAGCAGCTGATCCAAAGCATCAATATGCTTTTGCATTGCGATGGGGTGTTTAATTTCATTGGCCCGAGCCATAGCCGACGCGAGTACGGGTAAGCCACCTGGCATGTCTAACTTCGGGCTGACAGTCACCCAGGTCGCTTCCGAGGTAAGAATCTCGAATGTACCGCTCGTTTCAATTTGGGTTTTAAAGCCGTGCTCATGTAACAGCTCGGTGAGTTCCACAAGATCGTACATGCAAGGTTCACCGCCGGTGATCACCACATGTTTGGCGGTCCATTTTTTCTCTGCAATTAACTCAAGAAACCCATGTGGAGTGAGTGCAGCCCAAGTGGGCGTTGGTGCAGTTTTCGCAAGTACGTCATGCACTGCAATCTGATCTTCCCCCCGCTTCTCCCAGGTTTGTTGGGTATCACACCAAGGGCAGCCGACAGGACAGCCTTGTAAGCGCAGAAAAATAGCGGGTGTACCCGTAAAGACCCCTTCACCTTGGATCGTTTCAAATACTTCATTCACGGGTAAACTAGTTTGGGTCATGAAATATACTCAGTTTTGCCAATCAGTTTTTGCCAATCACTTTTGCCAATCAGTTCTGCCACTGAAATGGTTCACACCCTCAATTCAGGTGGAACAATGCTTCTGTCTGGCTGGTTAATTCGTTAAAATTGCAGGCTATCAGTATACAGGAGCACAGCATGTCGGAGCAAAGCATGTCGGACGAAAGCACAGCGGCCCAAGCCACCTCAAAACAAGTCGATGCAGTCGTGATTTATTCTGGCGGTATGGACTCCTATACCGTGCTCCACAAAGCCATTCGTGAAGGCCTGAATGTTCATGCGCTCTCATTTCACTACGGACAACGCCATAGTAAGGAACTCGACGTTGCGGCGGCGGTGTGCAAAGAACTTGGCGTTCCCCATCAGGTGGTCGATATTCGCAGTATCAATACTTTACTCGCTGGGTCGGCACTAACCTCAGATATTGATGTACCCGATGCCGATTATGCTGAAGCCAACATGAAAGCTACGGTGGTGCCTAATCGCAATATGATTCTGTTGTCGCTCGCCATTGGTTACGCCGTTTCGCTCGAAGCCAAGGCCGTATGGTATGGCGCGCACTCGGGGGATCACGCCATCTATCCGGATTGTCGCCCTGAATTCGTTGAAGCAATGAACACCGTGAGTCATCTTGCGAATTACGAGCCTATCGACGTGGTATCACCCTATTTGTACCAGTCGAAAGCTGACATCCTTGCCGACGGCTTAGCAATGCAGTTGGACTACAGCCGAACATGGACCTGCTACAACGGTCGTGAGCTCGCCTGCGGGCATTGCAGTGCTTGTCGTGAGCGGTTGCAATCCTTCGCGGCTCATGGCGTCACGGACCCGTTGCAATACGAATCCGCTTAACTTGCCAATTGCGCCGCAAGTGCGCGCGCTGCATCAAGTCGCTCTTGGCTCGGTGCAGCAACCGGCAGGCCCAATAGAAGACTTGCTGCATCTCGTTGACGCTCCGGCCACTCCACTTCACTCAATACGTCTAACGCAGCCGCTCGGTTATTACACACCAAAAGTAAGTCGCCGCCAGCGGCAAAAGCGGCTCTTGCTCGCTCTGGTACATCACCAACAACACGCGCGCCTTCCATCAGAAGGTCGTCACTGATAATAACCCCACCGAATCCCAAGCGTTGCCGCAACACCGTTTGCAGCCAATAAGGCGAAAAGCCGGCGGGCAACTCATCCACTTGGCTATAAATCACATGCGCCGGCATCACGGCGTCAAGAACAGGCGCGAGTGCTTTAAAAGGCTGCAAGTCCCATGCGGAAATGTCCTCTTCAGGGCGATCATCCACTGGAATATCAATGTGAGAGTCGGCAACAACGGTGCCGTGCCCAGGAAAATGCTTACCCACGCAGCGCATGCCCGCCTGACGCATACCTTCAATAAAAGCGCGCGTTAATGGAATAATCTGTGCAGGTTCTTTCGCAAACGCGCGATCACCAATCACCGTACTGTCACCGTACACATCAAGCACAGGCGCATAACTCAAGTCGATATCGAGCTCACGCAGCTCTATCGCCATCAACCAACCTAATTCTCGTGCATCTGCTTGCGCCGCTTCGAGGCTGTTCGCATGAGTCAGAATCGAGGCCATCGCAGGTATTGCGGTAAATCCCTCGCGGAAACGCTGCACTCGCCCCCCTTCATGATCAACACTAATCAAAAACGGTCGCCCCACACAATCACGAATCTCTTGCACTAATGCACAAACTTGGCTCACGGATTCAAAGTTACGAGAAAATAAAATGACTCCCTTCACCCGCTCGTCCTGCAATATTGAACGATCGCTCTGGTCTAAACGTATACCTTCTATATCAACAATGATTCCGGTCATGCGGGGTCCTGTAAACAGCTGTTTTATTGGGGTTATGGCGGCTGGATTTTTCGTCAGCCATAGCGCATTATGTTACTGAATAGTTAACGGTAGTAGAACCATTATGAACTATAAAGTTGCGGGTATTGCTCTAATGTCACTTGGTCTCGCCAGCTGTAATTTTAGTTGGCCGGGAAATTATGTGTCAGCGCTCACCTCCTCCGAAGCGAGTTGTAGTCAGGCACAGAAAAACATTCAGTTCTTCGACTTCATGCAAAATGATTACTTTTGGAATGATCGTATTCCGTCAGGTATTCAACCGGTCGGCTATCCCAGCCTCAGCGCGTTGTTGAACGACATGAAAATCCCTGAAGATAACTTCTCATTTATTATTTCCGAGCAAGAGTATCTTGACCGGTTCGTGAATGCAGTTTTCTTTGGCTTCGGTTTTGGCCGCCGTGATCGCGTTGATTTGGGCGTCATGCAGATTCGTTATGTGTATGAGAACTCGCCTGCCGACGAAATCGGCCTGCGCCGCGGCGACGAAATTACCGCAGTGAATGGACGTTCAGTGGCAGAGTGGTACCAGCGCATTATGAGTGGTGCTTCCACCTTTGAGGATATGTTTGGTCCTAACGAAGAAGGCGTCCGCGTCGATGTATCGTGGCGTCGCCCCGACGGAACGCAACTCTCCGCCAATATGGATAAACGTCAAGTTGAAGCCAACACCGTCATGGCGACCGAGCGCTTTGAAGTGGACGGGCGCGATGTGGGTTATTTCGTCTTTGATACGTTCGTAAATCGCTCTGAAGCCGATTTAAATGCGGCCTATGATGCGCTCGATGGGGTTGACGAACTCGTAATCGACTTGCGCTATAACGGGGGCGGTTTAATTCGCGTAGCAAACCAGCTTGCTTCTCAAGCTGCATGGGACTCGGTTGAGAATGAGGTGTTTCTCACCTATCTGTACAATGCCAACTATCAGCCAGACACCATTCGCTTCAACCTAGGGCAAGGCATTACCCGGCTTAATGTTGATCGGGTTTATGTATTGACTACCGGCGCAAGCTGCTCTGCTTCAGAGCTGGTCATCAACGCACTGACGCCCTTTGTAGAAGTACATACCATTGGCGAGCGCACCTGCGGGAAGCCTGTTGGTCAACGACCTGCGCAAATTTGCGACGAAATTGCCTTCACCATTAACTTCCAAACCGTGAACGCAGAAGGTTTTGGCGATTACTTCGATGGTCTACCGGTCACCTGTCCCGCGAATGACACCATCGTTGGCGATTGGGGTAACCCAAATGATCCGTTGCTCGCAACGGCGTTACATCACTTGCGGGAAGGCAGCTGCCCTGGCGGCGCGACCGCTCAGCAATTCGAGCCACTGCAACAGTCGCCAGTTACGCCTCGATACGGGCATCCACTGTTAGATAAGTTCCGCACCGACCTTTAAGATAAGAACCACTCACGCCCAAGTATCAAGGCGTGAGTGGTTTAAATTTCCCTACTTTCACGTCTTCAAAAGCAAAACTGTCGACGGCCACAGCACGAATCCGCAAGGTCTCACAAATCCGCAAAGTCCGCGCCTCTTCATCGTCAATTAATTCGGCTGCAAGAGCCGCGTCAACCCACGCATCACCCGACAGGTTGGCGTCCAGGTCACCGGTTCGCTCAGCCTTGTGAAGCTTGTTGTAGAGTGGCTTGAGTTTGTGCATAAGCTGGAACGCAAGCTCCATGTGCCCTGTGGTATCTATTGGATCATCGCGCCAGTAGCATAAGAACGTGTGACGCTCCCGTGTTGAGCCGGGCTTCATCATTTGCTCCGCAATATCTCGGCAAGCATCGTCTTTCGGCGCCTTGAAATGAATTCCCCAAGGGAAGCTTAATAACTTCAACAACCCGCCAATGAATGGCTTGGGGAAATTCTCGAATACACCAGAGAAGGCTTTACCGGTTTCGTACAAATGATGGGACAATGCGTACCTTACGAAAGGTAAATCTTCGACCAAGCGCCCTTCATCCTCATAACGTTTCAACACAGCCGACGCCATATATAAGTGCGATAGAACATCACCTAAGCGAGCAGAAATCATCTCACGGCGCTTTAAGTCACCACCTAAACTCAGCATCGATACGTCAGCACAAAGAGCCAAAGCTCGGCTCATTCGTGACACTTGTTGATAATACCGCAACAACTCGCCGCTTACGGGCGAATTGGCAAATCGAGCCCCTGTCAAACCATGCCATAAGCTGACGAAGGTATTCGCCGTCGCGAATCCCATATGGCGAATAAAGAGCGCGTCAAAGTCGCGCAGGCCTTGTTCTACATCAGGATTCGACGCCGCTTCCATTTCTTTAAGGATATACGGGTGACAGCGCGTTGCTCCCTGACCAAAGATCATCAGGTTACGCGTCAGAATATTAGCGCCTTCTACAGTAATGGAAATCGGCACGCCCATATAATTATTGGCTAAATAATTTAACGGCCCCATTTGAATACCCTTGCCGGCATGAATATCAAGGGCATCATTCATCACGGTGCGACCCATTTCGGTCATATGATACTTTGTCATTGCTGTGATCACGGAAGGACTATAGCCCTCGCAAAGCGCAGTCACAGTCAATCGACGCATCGACTCAAGACTATAATTCAAGCCACCAATGCGCCCCATGGCTGACTGCACGCCCTCAAACTTGCCAATAGGTAGACCAAATTGTTGCCGCACAAAAGCATAAGCGCCAGTCATACGTTCTGCGGTATGGCCAGAAGCTGCACTCAAAGCTGGCAATGAAATCCCGCGCCCTGCTGACAAGCACTCCACCAGCATGCGCCATCCCTTACCCGCATATTCCACACCACCAATAATCCATTCCAAAGGAATAAAGACGTCTTTACCGTAGGTCGTGCCATTCATAAAGGCTTGACCGAGGGGGTAGTGGCGATCTCCAGTTTCAACACCCGGGTGATCAACCGGAATCAATGCACAGGTAATTCCTATGTCTTCTTTGCCTCCCAGCAATCCTTCCGGATCGTAGAGTTTGAAAGCCAGCCCGAGCACGGTAGCGATCGGCGCTAAGGTGATATAACGCTTGTCCCAGTTCAACCGAATCCCGACGACAGTCTCGCCTTGGTATTCGCCTTTGCAGACAATCCCAGTGTCCGGAATACCACCGGCGTCCGAACCTGCTTCTGGTCCCGTTAACGCGAAACAAGGAAGCTCTTCGCCTTTTGCAAGTGCCGGTAACCAGCGTTGCTTTTGCTCATCGGTACCGTAATGAGTAAGAAGTTCTCCCGGTCCCAATGAGTTTGGCACCATGACACTTACCGCCGCACTCAATGAACGTGATGCGATGCGCGCGACAATGTGAGAATTTGCGGCAGCTGAAAAATCTAATCCGCCATACTCTTTACCAATAATCATGGCAAAGAAGCCCTCTTTCTTGAGGTAATCCCAAACCGTTTCCGGTAAATCGCGCTGATGCATCACAATATCAAAGTCATCCAGCATGCCCAGCAGGGTTTCCAACTGATTATCAATAAAGGCCTGCTCTTCCTCCGTAAATGTCGGCTCTTTGGTTTCAAGCAGTCGATCCCAATCTGGGCGCCCGGAAAACAGCTCCGCGTCCCACCAAACATCGCCAGCTTCCATGGCTTCCCGCTCGGTGGCAGACATGGGCGGTAATACGCGCTTGAAAAAGCCGAAGACCGGTCGAGACACCAAGCTACGACGCACATCGGGAACGCCGAGAATAATGAGCAAGGCGACAACCAACAGAATAAAGATGGACATAAATGACAACTCCTAACTTGATGCGCTTACATCTAGTTTATTTCATTCGAGGCGGTTCTGCTGCAGAGATACCTGCGGCAAGATACGGAAGTAATCTTTCAATAATATGATGTTCAGGGTCTGCTTCTTGAAAATCTGCACGGGCTATTTCGCTTAAGGCTTGGGCCGAAACTTGAGCAAATAACGTTGTTCCTAATGCAAAGTGTAGTCGCCAAAACAAAGTATCTGCACTTAAATGAGAGTTTGCCGCTTCAAAACAGGCAAAGAGCTGATGAATCACTTCACCAAATCGATTCATCGTGTAGCGACGCAAGTGTCCTTGGATCTCGCTATAAGCAAAGCCCAATAGCCGCAGATAGATTTCGGGCCCGTCTTGACGGACTTGTGTCAACGCATTCAACGGCGGCACCAAACAAGCAAGCACCTGCTCTGTTGTTAAATTTGTCGCGGGCAACGCTTGTAGCTGTTGCTGTAGCGCGGGCATAAATACGCTCTGATAGCGTTCCATTACCGCTTGAATAAGACCTTTCTTAGAACCGAAATGATAGTTGACCGACGCCAGATTCACACCCGCGACTTGTGTGATTTCACGCAAGGAGGTCGCCTCAAAGCCTTGCTCTGCAAACAGGCGCTCCGCAGCACGAATAATGCGCTCACAAGTTTGTGCGGCTTTCTTCATGACACCCTCAGCTTGAAGTTCGTTTTAAACACGCGTTTAATTCTTTCGATACTTTACCTGAGAGCCGGCAGTGGAACAAGAAAAGCAATAAGAAAAGGGGCACCCGGCCCCTTTAAAAAATGTTTTGTTAAACTGTGTGTTTTATTGAAGAATGCGGCTTATGCGGAAGTATCCAACGGAGGGAATGACTTTACTAAGTCATCGACCGCTTTCATTTGTTGCAAATAGCCTTCCAAACGATTCAGTGGCAATGCACAAGGGCCATCACATAACGCTTGGTCAGGGTTTGGGTGGGTTTCAATGAATAACCCAGCGATCCCCAACGCCATTCCACTGCGTGCAAGTTGCGCTGCTTGAGCGCGGCGTCCATCGGCTGAATCAGCGCGACCGCCGGGGCGCTGCAATGCATGCGTGGCATCAAAAATGACCGGCGCCATCGTTTTCATTTCGTCCATACCGAGCATGTCCACAACTAAATTGTTGTAACCAAAACATGAACCGCGCTCACAAAGAATCACTTTATCGTTACCCGCTTCGTGAAACTTTTTGATGATATGACGCATTTCATGTGGCGCAAGAAATTGTGGTTTCTTCACATTAATGATCGCGCCGGTTTTGGCCATAGCAACCACTAAATCGGTTTGCCGAGCCAAGAACGCAGGTAACTGAATCACATCCGCCACTTCTGCCACAGGAGCCGCTTGCCATGGCTCATGCACATCGGTAATCACAGGTACGTTAAAGGTAGATTTAATCTCAGCAAGGAGCTTTACGCCTTCTTCTAAGCCAGGCCCACGATAAGAATTCACCGACGACCGATTGGCTTTGTCAAAAGACGCTTTAAATACATAAGGGATGTTGAGTCGAGTCGTGATTTCGACAAACTCTTCGGCAATACGGAGCGCTAAATCGCGCGATTCCAATACATTCATACCGCCGAATAAAACAAAAGGCAGGTCATTACCCACCTCAATAGAGGAAAAACGAACGGGTGCAGAACTCATACAGGTATCCTAATTCTTCAACCGAAATTAAATCATTGCGAACAGCAAAGGCTGCTTAGAGAAGGCAACGTTGGCTAACCAGAACCAACTCACAATCGCGCCCAGCAGAAAAGGCACTTTCAAACGCGGCGAAAAGCGACCACGCAACGTCATTACAGTCAGCACCGAACAGGTAATGTAAACCAAGAACCCAACAAACTTCTCAGTAAAGAAACCACCACTCAAAGGAGTTTGCTGAAGCGTTGTGAGTAACGCAATAATCGAGACGACTAACAGGCCGTCAATCACATGAGGGACAATCTTGAGCCACTTTTTGTTCAATGGACCACTGTCTTTCCACGCCAAAAATACACGTAGCAATAAAAACACTAAACTGAGAACTGCCAAGGTGGCGTGTGAATGCTTAAACATCTCGTACATGAACATAAACTCCAGAATTACGCGGGCCAGAATGACACGGGGATGGCGGGCACTTTAACCCTGCAATACCCGCTGGTAAAGCGATTGTGCATTTTTCTTCAATGTATCGCAAAGCTCTGGATCAAAGTGCTTGCCACGTTCAGCGTCGATTCGCGCCAACACATCTTCAAGCGCGAGGTCCTGGCGAGCAAGATCATAGAACAGCCGCGTTAGATTAAATAATCCACTCTCCAGAGCAATATCTTCGCCTTGTTTACCCGCAGGCAAGCCCATTCCGTCAAAGCGTTCTAACCGTTCTTCAAGAGCTCGTGCTGCGACTTGGGTAACCTTGGATTGCGCCATCTGCAATGGACGAATAGCGCGCACTAAGCGCTGCTGGCAAGGCGACACCTTGCTCGCGGGCTGTTCTTCTAACAGCGTAAATAGCTTTTCTGCTCGTTCAAAGAGAATTGCAGCAGTAGCCGCGCGCTGAACTTCTTCTTTCCCCATGCCATGGGCCTCACCGAGGGTCGCCACTAAAGTTACATAAGCACTTTGCTTGTTTGGTCGCATGGCATAATTTTCTTGCTCAAGCTCCATCAAACGAGCAACCAGTTCAGATAGCAGTTGATCCGTATCCTGCAAACAAATCACGTTATCTAATGCGACCTGTACGTTATCCGCAAAGAGTTGCAATAATTCCCGTTCTTTTTCGGAGAGCGGCCGCGACAGCCCCGTCAAACACAACAACGCTCCCTGCGGGCGGCACTGACTTGGACAGTAGGCTAAAACAAAATCGTCACCATAATGAATACTATGGGTGCGAATCACCGCATCGAGCTCCACAAGTGCTTCTTTTGCTAGTGCCGCTTTAATGGGTTGATTCAGTAACTGCTCTGCATCTTCACCAAAGGCGGCTCGTATCTTAAGTTCACGTGAAATATGCTGATCGTCAGCCGCTGCATATAAGGTCTGACGCGCTCCACCCACTAGCCAACTGACCTGCTGCACCAAACCAGTAATGAAGTTTTCCATCGACTGCAACGCAAACAAGTTATTCGTCGACGAAATGATTTTCTCTAAGCCATGACGGCTATGAGCGATAGAAATGATGTCACGGTAAGAGCGCAGACTCGACATCACGGCGGTGAACAGCTTCTGTGCGGTGAGTTCGGTTTTTGATTTGTAGTCGTTGATATCGTAATTCACGATGACTGTGCGCTCAGGCGCTTGGCCCGGCTGACCGGTGCGCAAAATAATGCGGGTGTAGCGATTACCGAGTTCGTCACGAATGTAGCGTGCAACGCCTAAACCAGCATCGTCTGTCTCCATCACGACATCAAGAAGGACAATCGCGGCATCAGGATGTGCCTGAATCAGTTCCTTCGCTTCTGCTCCGGAATAGGCACTATGAAATTCGAGGCCGCGGCCCAAAAACTGAAAGTCGCTTAAGGCAAGTTTGGTTACCGCATGGACTTCCGGCTCATCGTCGACGATCAGAATTTTCCAGTGCTCTTGCGGGAGCTCCTGTTGCCGATCGGACTCTTCAGCGAATAAAAACTTAGTGTTCATCCAGCCTATTTTCTCCATCCAGACGCGCGAGTCCAAGACAGAATGATGATTTCTGTTAACTCGAGCGGGCTAACTTATTCCATTGCGCATAAGTCACTCGTTCCAAGTTAGCATAATCTCGCGCGGTGTTAACCCTTTCGTAGCCGTTTTCGGCAAAATAATTGCGTAGCGTCTTGCCCTGCTCTGCGCCATGCTCAAGGATTAACCAACCTCCCGCACAGAGGTGCGTGGTCGCTGTTAAAATAATGTGAAATAAGTCTGCGAATCCTTCATCTTCAGCAACCAACGCTGAGTGCGGCTCGAAGCGAACATCGCCTTGGTTCAAATGAGGGTCAGTGGCATCAATATAGGGTGGATTCGAAACAATCAGCTGATAGTCCTGGCTGGTAACCGATTCAAACCAGTCACTTTGCCATAGACTCACTTGCTTTAAATCATGACGGTCACGATTCCGCATCGCGAGAGCTAGTGCGTCCGCTGAACGCTCGACCGCATCGATCTGCCAGTTCGGCCGTTCAGAAGCCAATGCTAACGCAATTGCTCCAGTGCCAGTGCCAAGCTCTAGTACCTTTGCAACAGGGTCTGTCACAAGGGAAAGCGCGGTTTCAACTAAGTGTTCGGTATCTGGGCGTGGGATTAGCGTACTGGCATTTACCTCAAGTTGCAGGGACCAGAACTCACGGAAACCTAGCAAGTGTGCGATGGGCTGCCCCTCGCACCGGGCTTCCACACGCTGCATAAAAGCTTCGTATTGTGCTTCGGTAAGTTCTTTATCGGGCCATGTGTAGAGGTAGGTACGGTTGCAGTTGAGTACATCCATCAGCAAAAGCTGTGCGTCTAGCTGAGGCGTTTCGCTGTTATCGAAACGCCTTACTGCTTCAGCAAGTGCGACTCGAATGATCATTCGCCGCCGTCGGCTAAGGACGCCAGCAAATCCGCTTGGTGCTCTTGCAAAATGGCATCAAGAATCAGATTGAGTGACCCTTCAAGCACTTCGTCTAAGCGGTACAAAGTAAGATTAATCCGATGGTCAGTAATTCGACCCTGCGGGTAGTTATAGGTCCGAATGCGTTCTGAACGGTCGCCACTACCCACCAGATTACGCCGTGTCGACTGCTCTTGAGCTGCACGCTTCGCATCTTCCGCCGCCTGTAAACGTGACGCCAACACCGACATTGCTTTCGCTTTATTCTTGTGCTGTGACCGCTCTTCCTGACACTCAACAACTACCCCAGTAGGAATGTGCGTCAAGCGCACCGCAGAGTCGGTTCGGTTAACGTGCTGCCCACCGGCACCTGAGGCGCGATAAGTATCTATGCGCAAATCTGCAGGATTAATTTGAATAGCTTCTGCTTCGGGAATTTCAGGTAATACAGCAACCGTGCAGGCTGAGGTATGAATCCGGCCTTGTGACTCAGTCTCTGGCACACGTTGCACCCGGTGACCACCGGACTCGAACTTCATTCGGCCGTATGCGCCGTCGCCTGCCAGATGGGCAATCACTTCTTTGAAGCCACCGTGTTCCCCTTCGTTTGCAGACACTACACTCACGCGCCAACCCTGTTGCTCGGCAAAACGGCTGTACATGCGAAACAAGTCGCCGGCGAAAATAGCGGCTTCATCGCCACCCGCACCCGCACGGATTTCTAGGTAGCAAGGATGATCGTCATTTGGATCGCGCGGTAGTAAGAGAATTTGAAGATCTGCACTCAACTCTTCCTGAATACGTTTGGCATCGGCAATTTCTTCCTCAGCCATTTCCTTCATTTCAGGATCTGACAGCATTTCTCGCGCCGAAGATTCATTTTCCATGGCTTGCTGCCACGCCTTGAAACACTTTACAGTTTCTTCAAGTTGCGAGTATTCCTTCGACAATGCCCGGAATTTGTTCTGGTCCGTGATAATTTCAGCACTGCCTAAAAGCACCTCGAGTTCTTCGTGACGCTCTTGTAGGGATTCTAGCTTGTGCACCAAAGAGGCTTTTAACATGCTTATTGGTCCGTCTCGTCCTTAAATAATTTTTGATAAGCTGCCAGCGCTCCTAAGTCTTTCTGGCGAGCAGCTTGCTGTATCGCTAATGTTGGCTTGTGCATCAACGTATTCGTTAAGCGTTGCGTCAATTCGTTCACTACTTCTACGGGATCTTTGCCCGCCGCCAATGCGACAAGAGCTCGTTCTTTCTGACGGTCGGCAATAGCAGACTGAGTCGTCCGATAATCACGCAGCAAATCAACACTATTGAGGCTCGCCATCCATTCTTTAAATTGTTGCACATGGCGACCGATAATATCCCGAGCTTCCGCTGCGGCTTCTTGGCGTTGCTGCATGTTCTTACTGACAATCTTTTGTAAGTCATCCACCGTGTAAAGATACACGTCGCTCAGTTCGCCGACCTCTTCCTCAATATCTCGAGGTACCGCAAGATCAATAAATAACATTGGTTTATGTCGACGCTGACGGATCGCTGTTTCCACCCAGCCTTTGCCAATAACAGGGACCGGACTCGCCGTAGAGCTGATCACAATGTCTGCCTTCGGCAACAACTCTTGCAGATGGCTCAACGCCCAAGGTTTACCACCGACGATATTCGTCAATTCAGCAGCACGCGCTTGCGTGCGATTCGCGACATTAAGCTTATGGACGCCCTGCTCTTTTAAATGCCGGGCCGTCAACTCTGCCGTATCGCCGGCACCAACGATCAGAACCTCCGAGTCTTCCAACTTATCGAAAATATGTTTTGCCAAACTCACCGCAGTATAGGCAACAGAAACCGCATTTTGCCCAACATCCGTTTCTGTACGAATGGTTTTCGCCGCTGAAAATGCTGACTGAAATAAGCGCTCAAAGACGGTGCCGACAGTACCGGCAGCGCGAGCAGACTGAAAGGCCTCTTTTACCTGCCCGAGAATTTGAGGTTCACCCAACACTAATGAGTCAAGTCCTGCGGCGACCGACATCAGGTGGCCCACCGCTGCTTCATCAGCATGTTGGTAAATATATTGGCGCAGATCATCGATAGGCAATTGGTGAAAGGTTGCTAACCACTGCAGTAAAGGTTCAAGTTCAGTGGAATCCGCATGACAATAGAGCTCGGTTCGATTACAAGTCGACACAATCACGCTTTCGCGCACTTGCCCTTGCTGGACCAGTGACTGCAACGCCCGTTCGAGTTGCTCCGGCTGGAAAGCAACTTTTTCACGGATGTCGACTGAAGCGGTCGTATGATTGATTCCGATAGCAAGAATGGTCATGAAATCTGTGTTGTACCTACTAATTCGAGAGCGCCGGATCTGGCCGCATATTGTATGCGATGGCCCGAAGTATTGAAAGCAAGTAGCAAAACATGGTCAACTTAGAGATCTCGTTGTTGACTCACACTGAGCTGAAGCAAACATGCATCTGTTGTTCAAAGTTCTGACCGCCGTCGTACTAGCCATTGTGCTCAATGCCTGTACCACAACACCAACTCAAGTTCCGGTGTCCGAAGACGTGGATCCCGAACTTGTTCGAGACCATCAAAATAAGATACGTATGATCGAGCAATGGCGGATGCGCGGACGCATCGGTTTCTTCGAGCTCACAGAGAATAATCGCTCTGCCGCAAATATTAGCTGGCAAGTGGCACCGCAAATGGCTCAGCTTCGCCTTTATCATCCCTTGCGAGGCACCCTCGCGCGACTCGAGCAAACAGCAACTGGCGCGTCGTTGACCGACGAGAATGGTGATACCTTCTATGCCGCGTCTGTCGATCAACTCTTGATGTGGCATTTACAATTACAGCTGCCCTTCAGTCTGATTAATGAAGCCTTAACGGGACGCATTCCCAGCGCATCAGTAGATAATCTCAAGTACTACGAAGATGGCACGGTCGCTGGCTATACCTTAGAACAACGTCGGTTTGGCTTTGAAGAGGATCGTTGGCACATCGCATTGAGCCAATACGCTCAAGTGCCGGGTTCTCGCCGTCCGGTACCGCTGCCGCACCTCATCGAAATTGATAGCGACGCATATAAGATTCGAATTCAAATTAGCCAGTGGGAAGACATTCGGTGACACTCACAGTCCCTGCGCCGGCAAAATTAAACTTATTCCTGCATATTACCGGCCGGCGCCCAGACGGGTACCATTTGCTCGAATCAATTTTCCAGTTTCTGGATATCTCGGATGAACTTGGTTTCACTCCCATCTCAACCCCAGAGATTCTTTTGTCGCCAGCTATTCCTGGCGTGGCACATGAAGACAATTTGATCGTGCGCGCCGCTGAAGCACTGAAACAACATTGTGGGCGCCCGGAGCTTGGCGTACAGATTGAGTTGGTGAAAGTCCTTCCCATGGGAGGCGGGCTTGGAGGCGGTTCGTCCGATGCGGCAACCACTCTAATTGCATTGAATCATCTTTGGCAGCTTGGGCTCAGTCGCAATGAACTCATGGCTATTGGCTTAAACCTCGGTGCTGACGTTCCTATCTTTGTATTTGGTCATGCCGCTTTCGCTACGGGGGTTGGCGAGCAGTTAACCAAAGTTGAACCTGAGGAGTCTTGGTATCTGGTTGTGCATCCCGGGATTGAAATAATCACGCAGGCCGTGTTTACCCATCCAGACTTACCTAGGGCAACACCAGCACTGCCTCAAGCCCTCTCAAATTGGCAAGAACATCAGAATGATTGCCAAGCTTTAGTCTTCAAACTGTATCCGCAGGTTGCGCAGGCTCACCAGTGGTTGTTAGAATACGCTCCGTCCAGAATGACGGGAACCGGTGCCTGTTTATTCGCGCCTTTTAGTTCTCGAGGCGCGGCAGCGCAAGCACTGGCAGACCTTCCGAAGAACTATCGGGGGTTTATTGCGAAAGGCCTGAATCGCTCTCCTGCGTATCAAGCGCTCGCAATGTGTTCGGAAGGCTGATTATCCTGTGATTATCCGCATCCACCTAAAAATAATGGTCGAGGTTTACCGTGCCTGACATGAAGCTCTTTGCTGGCAATGCTGTTCCTGAGCTTGCTCGCAAGATTGCCGACCGACTTTACATCAAACTTGGCGAAGCTGATGTAGGTCGATTTAGCGACGGCGAAATTAGCGTACAAATTAATGAAAATGTTCGCGGCTCCGACGTCTTTATCATCCAATCCACTTGTGCTCCCACCAACGACAACCTCATGGAACTTATCGTGATGGTCGACGCTCTTCGCAGAGCATCGGCAGGTCGTATTACAGCAGTTATCCCCTACTTTGGTTATGCCCGTCAGGATCGCCGTGTGCGTTCTGCGCGTGTGCCTATTACCGCAAAAGTAGTGGCCGACTTTCTGTCGAGCGTCGGTGTTGACCGCGTGCTCACGGTAGACTTGCACGCTGAACAGATTCAAGGTTTCTTCGATGTCCCAGTGGACAACGTGTTTGGTAGCCCAGTGTTACTCGAACACATGAAGCAACAAACCTTCCACGATCCTGTCATGGTGTCGCCAGATATTGGTGGTGTCGTTCGAGCACGCGCTATGGCGAAACTCATGAATGACGCAGACCTCGCAATTATCGACAAACGTCGCCCGAAGGCCAACGAGTCGCAAGTTATGCACATCATTGGTGATGTTGCTGGCCGTGACTGCGTAATGGTTGATGACATGATCGATACCGGTGGAACACTAGCGAAAGCCGCCGAAGCATTGAAGAAAAACGGAGCGAAGCGCGTATTTGCCTATGCAACTCATCCGGTGTTTTCAGGTAATGCGGTAGAGAACCTGCGCAATTCACAGATTGATGAAGTGATTGTGACCGACAGTATTCCGTTGTCCGAAGAAATGAAGGCAACAGGTTTGGTGACGCAGTTAACACTCAGCGGTATGTTGTCTGAGGCGCTCCGTCGCGTCAGCAACGAAGAGTCTATCTCGGCAATGTTCGAGTACTAATTCACGACTCGAAGACCTATTACGTAAAAAGGGGCTTTCTTCACAGAAAGCCCCTTTTCTATTCTGCTCGATTTAACCTAGCCTTGCACTGCTCGCGCGGCGCGGATAGCGTGCAGTTTCTTATAGCTATCAATCAATCGTAGATGCCGGTCCAGCCCTTCGAGCTTCATACTCGTCGGTGTTAATCCATAGAAACGTACCGAGCCTGCCACAGAGCCGATCGCTGCATCGAGACGTTCATCACCATACATCCGGCGGAAGTTGTGAAGATAATCCGCGAGCTCCAAGTCCTCATCGAGCGTTACATGCAGAACCGCTTCCAAAGCCCGATAGAACAACACGCGGTCCACAGTATTGTCGTTGTACTGCAGAAACTCTTCCACCAGCTCGAGGACTTCATCATGCTGACCCAAGGCGAGGTAAATTAGCAGCTTCAGTTCCAAAATAGTGAGCTGACCCCAAACCGTGTTTTCATCGAACTCAATTCCAATAAAGGTAATGATGTCAGTGTAATTATCGAGTTGGCTTTCTTCTAAACGCTCCACTAAGTTCGCGAGTGCTTCATCGTCTAACCGATGCAAGTTCAGAATATCCTCTCGGTACTGCAACGCCACATTGGTGTTATCCCAAATGAGATCTTCCACGGGATACACTTCCGAATACCCTGGTACCAAAATGCGGCAGGCTGGTGCACCAAGCGTATCATGCACCGCAACATACACTTCCTTGCCCAATTCTTCGAGAATCCCGAATAGCGTCGCAGCTTCTTCGTCATTGCTGCCACTAAAATCCCAATCAACGAATTCGTAATCGGCATTGGCGCTAAAGAAACGCCATGAAATAAGCCCTGTCGAGTCGATAAAATGCTCAACAAAGTTGTTTGGCTCCTGCACCGCCATTGAATTAAAGGTCGGTAAAGGTACGTCGTTTAAGTTCTCAAAACTCCGCCCTTGTAAGAGCTCGGTTAAGCTTCTTTCTAGCGCAACTTCCAAGGTAGGATGCGCCCCAAAAGACGCAAAAACGCCACCAGTCCTGGGGTTCATTAAGGTCACGCACGCCACTGGGAACTGTCCACCGAGAGATGCATCCTTCACCACAACCGGGAAGCCTTGCTCTTCTAATCCTTTGATGCCCGCGACCAAAGCAGGGAAACGCGCCAGCACATGCTCCGGAACATCCGGAAGAACAATCTCATTCTCGATAATCTCGCGTTTTACAGCGCGCTCAAATATCTCAGACAAACACTGTACTTGCGCTTCGGGCAAGGTGTTCCCCGCACTCATTCCGTTACTCAAGAATAAGTTTTCAATCAGGTTTGACGGGAAATACACGATCTCACCGTCGGACTTCCGTACAAAGGGCAAGGACACAATCCCGCGCTCAGCTTTGCCGGAGTTCGTGTCAATGAGATGTGAACCTCGCAGCTCGCCGTCCGGGTTATAAATCGCCAAACAATGTGCATCGAGAATTTCACTCGGTAAGGCATCATCGGGCCCTGGCTTAAACCATTTCTCATTCGGGTAATGCACAAATTCACTGTTCGCAATTTCTTCGCCAAAAAACTGATCGTTGTAGAAGAAGTTGCAGTTCAGGCGCTCAATAAACTCACCTAAGGCCGAGCACAGTGCGCTCTCTTTGGTACTGCCCTTTCCATTGGTAAAGCACATCGGAGACGCCGCATCACGAATATGCAAAGACCATACATTCGGAACAATATTGCGCCAAGACGCGATTTCTATCTTCATCCCCAAATCGGCGAGGATCTGCGTCATATTGGCGATAGTTTGCTCCAATGGCAGATCTTTACCCAGAATATAAGTTTGTGATTCGCCCTCAGGTGCGCCCATCAGCAACGCTTGTGCGTCATCATCTAGGCTCTCCACGGTATCAATCTGAAACTCTGGACCAGTCTGCACTACTTTCTTCACCGTACAACGATCGATTGAGCGCAGAATCCCCTCGCGGTCTTTCTCAGAAATATCTTCCGGCAACTCCACCTGAATCTTAAAAATCTGGTTGTAGCGATTCTCGGGATCCACAATGTTGTTTTGTGACAAACGAATATTGTCTGTGGAAATATTCCGCGACAAACAATACACCCGCACGAAGTAGGCAGCGCACAAGGCTGAGGAAGCGAGGAAGTAGTCAAAAGGACTCGGCGCTGAGCCATCACCCTTGTACCGAATAGGCTGATCTGTGATCACCGTAAAGTCATCGAACTTGGCTTCAAGACGCAGGTTGTCGAGAAAGTTAACTTTTATTTCCATGAAAAAGGTACCGATTGAGGCAAATTGAACGGGCGTAATATCCCTATTATCCGGTTTTTGGCCCCAATAGTCTTGCCAGATCACAAAAAACCGCGCAAAAGCGCGGTTTAAAGCTATTCATGACCTTTGAAGATTATGAGGATAGCTCTTGCCATTTAGCGCGAGTACCCAATGCAAATAAGCTTCCCATAAAGAGACAAATACCGGAGCTGACTAACCAAAAAGTCATGCTGTTGTCGGGAAAGTGTGTCATTAAGCCATAGAAGCCGAGACCGCGAAGCAACAGCACTGCACTTATCAAACAGAGTGCGGTACGTACCAGGGGCAGTTTACGAATCACGCCCGCGCCCGATAAAGCATAGAGACTCCAAACCAAAAGTATGACGACGATTACCGCGGTCACTTGTGCTGGGTAGGAAGAGCCTTGCTCTGCCAAAAGCGCCATCTGCTCACCTGCGCCCATAAAGCGATACCAGTCACCACCAAAAATAATACAACCAAGGTGAGCAAGTGCCGCAAGAGCACTGCTGATTGCTGCGCCAATTAAGAGAGTTCGTCCATTGAGTGTCATACGTTAGTTCCCTGCTTAAAGTAGTCTTCTAACCTAAAATAGTCTTCTAAACGTGCAAAGTGACATGAAGGTCTAGTTTAGAATGCAAACTCACGCGTTAACACTACTTTTTGACACTCAACTGCCAATCGAAACCAGTACGTTTCCACATGAATGCGGCAAGCGGATAATACAAAGACATATAGAGTGCAAAATGCCATTCAATAATATTTTCGGCATCATAAGCCCATAAAAAACCCATTTCTTTAAAAGTCAGGTTCGCCATGCCTACCACCCAGCACAGCATGATCAGTCCCACCTGCATGTTCATATAACGCCGTAACTTACGGTCCAACGCATCGCCAAGCTTGTGCAAGCTATAGATACTGAGCATTTGCGCCAATACCGTTGCGGCAAAATAGACAATCACTCCATGCCGGCGTAGAAACCGATTAAAGTCACCCGACGTACCGAGGAAGTCCACATAAAGAATGAGAAAAATGGCCCCGAGCGTGCCGATTGCGAAGATATGTACCTGCCGCTTCTGCGTAATCATGGCAAGCCATTTGGATTGCATGTACCAAAACAATATTAAGGCAGCGGCTATTGGCATCATGAGTCCACGAAAGAAGAAGATGGCATTCCCTTCCCGCGCGGCTCGGCTAATCGTGGTACACCCCTCAATGTAGGGAATGCATCTGAACGCGACTCCTTCCCACAACCCTATAAAATACGCACCATGCACGGCAATGACAGGAATCCAAAATATCGTCCAAGCAAGATGATGCGGGCGCATATAAAACTCCCATGGATGAATTGCTCGAAATTAAGCTTATGATTCATAAAGGTAGTATTTGAGGGGGAAAGCGCAAACGCTTCGCAACTATCGCTAACCATCCCCATTGCATTCGATCGAATTCGCCCACAGATCCGTAGTCATTTTTCAGCAAAAGTAACTGACGACATTCTGCCGACGGAGTACGCATGGCAACCTCGATTTTGTGCGACCCTTTCTCTCTGAATAACACTCTGACTCTGAAGAATCGCATTGCCATGGCACCGCTTACGCGCTGCATGGCCGACGACGAACTTGTGCCAACCGATCTTATGGCCGGCTACTATGCACGTCGGGCCGAGGCAGGTTTGATCATTAGCGAAGCGACCATTATTCGCCCTGATGCGCAAGGCTATCCAAATACGCCAGGTATCTTTAATGAAGCACAAATTGACGGCTGGAAGAAAGTCACCTCAAAGGTACATGCGGCAGGTGGCACGATCTTCATGCAACTCTGGCATGTTGGCCGCGTGGCGCATTCACACTTCTCTGGTTTACAACCAGTCGCACCCAGTGCCGTGAAGCATGAAGGTACCCTGCCACGTATGCGCGACCTGAGTTATGAAATCCCCAAGGCCTTAACAGTTGAAGAGATTCAGGAAGTCATCAACGACTACGTGACAGCCGCGAAAAATGCCATGCGAGCGGGATTTGACGGTGTTGAAATTCATGGTGCCAATGGTTATCTCATCGACCAATTCCTGCACTTTGATACGAATAAACGCACAGACGAATATGGTGAGACACCAGAAAATATGAGTCGCTTTGCGCTCGCAGTGGTAAACGCTGTAGCCAAAGCTGTAGGCTCGGAGCGCACTGCACTTCGTATTACTCCCGGAGCATATGCACATATTGAACCGGACCCAAGGGATCGCGATGTATTTGACTACTTTATCGCGCAGCTCAATGAGCGTGAACTTGCGTATCTGCATCTCGGTATCTTTGATGATAGCCAAGAGTTTGAGCATTTAGGCGGTCGCGCAAGTGCCTACATTCGGGCTCGTTATACAGGTACTTTCATGAACGTCGGTGGGCTCACCGCCGAAACTGCTGCGCAAGGTATTGCAGATGGTGATTTCGACCTTGCCGCGATTGGTCGCGCATTTATTGCGAATCCAGATTACATGACTCGCATACGCAATGAAGAACCTCTCATTAAGTACAATCCGAAGATGCTTGGCGAGCTCGTTTAGCGTTATCGCAGTACAAAAACCAAAATCAACGCTATCCCGGGCTGCAGCCCGGGATAGCTCTTGAAAACATCTGATTACATTTCCCCCCTAGACAGTTGCAGACTTTCTTTCTACGCTCTCATGATTAAACCGACTCTGTACGCTTATGTTTCCACCTTGTAGCGACGCGAAGTAGAGACACATAGCAGCAAAACCATCGGCCCATACACAATAAGAATGAGAACCTTATGAACGCGACTGCTAGCCCCATTCATGTTAGTGAACGTATACCCTATCTAGATATTATTCGTGGTTTCGCCCTTCTAGGGATTTTGATCATGAACATCGAGTACTTTCAACGCCCAATGCAAGCCATTATGTTGGGGTTTGACAATACTCAAGTCGGTGCTGACTTTGCCGTAGGTTGGTTTTCTTATACCTTCGTGCAAGGCAAGTTCTACACCATGTTTTCTCTTTTATTTGGTATGGGGTTCATTATCTTCCTTGACCGAGCCAAAGAAAAAGTTGGCTCGCCACGCTGGCTATTTTCACGCCGAATTCTCATTTTAGCGATTTTTGGGATGGCGCATGGCTTCTTAATTTGGTCGGGAGATATTCTTCTTACCTATTCCGTCGTTGGATTTGTAGTTCTGCTTTTTGCAAATAGATCAGCGAAAAGCTTGTTACGCTGGGGGATTGTGCTCTTGATCATCCCCCCTTTACTCATGTGGCTTGGTGCCTTTGGTATGAATTTCGCCTTACAGTCGAGTGACGGCCCCACCATACTGGCTGAAATGGCGAAAGAGCGTGCATTACTCGACGCCGACATTCTTAGAGGTGTCCAGATTTACAGCGAGGGCGCTTGGTCTGAGGCTGTCCGCTGGCGTATCTATGAAATGTCCCAACTTTATCTTGGCGCCGGACTCCTCTTCTTTGTATTACAAATTCTTGCCATTTTTCTCATTGGTGCATCATTTGCGCGCTCAGGGCTGTTTAACGGAGTTGACAAAGACGCCACTAGATTCAAGAAAATGGCCGCACTCGGATACCTGATTGGTTTACCCAGCGCGTTGTTTGTCGGCACCGTGGGCCTCGAACTTGACATGATGATGCCGACTTATCATTCGGCACAAGTATTCACTCTGATGGCTGTTGCTAACATGGCATTGTGTTTAGCGTACATCAGTACGTTGGTCTTATTAGTGAATAAAGGAGTTAAAGTAGTCCAATGGCTTGCGCCGGCCGGTCGTATGGCATTGACGAACTACCTGATGCAGTCGATTGTCTTCACCTTTATTTTTTATGGCTATGGCCTAGGTTTCTATGGCGAAATCGGTCGAGCTATGGCAACGGTTATGGGCCTCATGCTCTATATCGGACAAATTGCGTTTAGCAACTGGTGGCTCCAACGCTATCACTACGGCCCTGCAGAATGGTTATGGCGTGCGCTCACATACGGGCAACGTCCCAGCTTTGTGAAAGCCGCGACCTAACGCTTTGTAGTTCAGGGGATGCCGCACGGCCTTTGATTTGGCTCGCTTTAAGCGTCAAGCCAATTTAGGGCCACGCGGCAAACTTTTGAAGCCTATCAGAAACCAGAGCTCTCCCCTCGTATCCCCCTTCGGTTCATTAGATTGTCCTTTCCCGCAGAACTACAGCCATTACCGAATAATCATTTCAATAGATGTAACCTAGGGGTTGCATTATGAAACCTTTAGGTTACACTTTGATACCTTAAGGTTTCATATAATGTTGTAATCTCATGCAATGGAGCAATCTCATGAGTCACTGGTCACCCGAAGCACAACACGGTTCAATTAAGTTCTCTGCCTACATGGCGTTATTCTCGGCCTTCGTATTTGGCGTGTTACTTACGAAGAGGCTCATGGATGCTGCTGATTTTAATAACACCTACATTTCTTCAGGAGTCCTTGCTCTCGGCGCACTGGCTCTTGTTACCATGATCTTTCTGGAATTTCGGCGGAGTGAGAGTTTATATGGTGGTTGGCGCGAGCTGTTTAGCCGTTATACAGACGAATTCCTGAAAACTGTGTATCAGAAAGCGAATTCAAGAGCTTTCATTGCCATTGTGGTGTTACTCATCCCCGGCTTTATTGTCGGCGAAGAGCTAATGACACCTGAGCTGTCTATTTACTTCAATATCTCGACCTTCAGTTCACTGTTAATCATTGCCAGTACTTTCGTTTGGGGTGTAACGGTGCTTTGGGAGATTAGAGACGCCGATGACGAACAAGAACATGGACAAGGTGCATAGCATGGATGCGCAATTAACCAATACGATTGCGGCCTTGCGTGCCGGCCAGAAGTTATCTCAGCAAGAGCTGGCCGATGCCATCGGTGTCTCGCGTAAAACTATCAGCACCATAGAAACAGGACGTTTTACGCCGTCCGTAGTGATTGCTCTACGAATCGCGTCGTATTTTGAGGTCGCCGTGGAGTCGGTCTTTAAGCTCAATGACCTGAATTAAAGGACAGGTTCTAATCAACCAGATAGCGTTGAATGACGCCGCTCGCATCGTCAATTTCGGAAGCCAGTCTGCCATGATTCGCAAGAATCATCTGTGCCGACGCAACATTGGCTTTGTGACAATGCACGTGAATGGGCGTAATGCCCATAGCACGCGCTCTGTCCAATGTAAGCTGCAATAACAAGATGCCAAGACCTTTACCACGCTGTGAGGGCCGAATATCGAGCACGATAGCTCGCTTCATATACAGCACTCGGCATCACCAATTGCATGGTTCGTTTCCTTGAACTAAAAACCTAGTTTACATCAGCGTCTGCAATCGCACTTCAGTCTGCGCGTCGCCGTCGCTCACATACAAAATCCCATCGCTAATCATTAGGCCCCAATGCATATTGCGGTCAATCAATGTCGCGAGCACCGCATGCGCATCTTCCGGTAATGCGAGAATACTGATGTTCTTTAAGTGACTTACTTTCGGTAACGCCTTCTCCGCCCAAATTCGAGCATTACCATACACCAACACAGACAATTGCGGCCCCCGTCGGCTCGCTTTAATCATCCGCTCTGGATCGGGTTGACCCACATCAATCCAATGTTCAATTTCACCCATTAGATTTTTCTGCCACAGCGCTGGCTCATCACTATCTGAAAGACCCCGCCCAAACGCGAGGTGTTCGTGATAAAACATACCGTAAGCGAGAATACGAGCCACTAAACGCAAAGGGGTCTCAGACGGATGCCGCGCCATTGTAACTTTGACGCTTTCATAGACGCCACGATCCACGTCGGAAATATCTAAACTCACTTTATAAGGAGTTGCTTGCAATGCCATGTAGATTCCTAGTTGTCCTGTTCAGCTGATTATTTCAGAAATCCCTGATGAGTGTCTAACTCCATTTGCCTCTGTCAGCCCCCCATTCATCGAAGTGATGTGATCCCCGAGTCTCACCAACGAGAAATCAGTAACGAATCCGCTATTAGCGATTCCTCACAACAAGGCGATAAAGGAGATTAGAAATGGAAGTTGTGCAATTTGGTAGTGACGATATCGAGAACAAACTTGCGAAAATGAATTCGGGTCAGCTGGATTCAGTCGCTTTTGGTGCGATCGAACTCGACGCTCAAGGCAAAATCTTGAAGTACAACGCAGCGGAAGGCGACATTACTGGCCGTGACCCTGCCAGCGTGATTGGCAAAAACTTCTTCCGTGACGTCGCGCCTTGTACCAATAGTACAGAGTTTAAAGGACGCTTCGACGAAGGCGTTAAGAACAACAACTTGAACACGATGTTTGAGTACACTTTCGACTATGAAATGAAGCCAACGAAAGTTAAAGTTCACATGAAAAAAGCGATTGTGGGCGATGCGTATTGGGTGTTTGTAAAACGCCTCTAATGGAGAATTATACCAACGGATTGGAGCTATCGGCAAAGGCACTCGTGCCTGTAATCGGCGCATTGATCGCCGATGAACTGGTGTCGATGCGGCGCGACGCAAGCTCTGACTTCCTGCGCAGCTTTAACTAGCAGGCGAACACGATATTAACGTTACCCACTCGCAGTAAGGGAGTCGACGAAGAACTGACTGTTGACTCCCTTGAGTGGATGGCTATTGCCGCTCGAGTCGTGAATTTCTTTCAAATGCACCAAAGTGGTATTGAGGACTACTTACTCCGTGTCCACACCGTCGGTGCATGGGCTGAGATCGTCATCAAAAGTAGAGATCTCGGCAGCCGCAATATCGGTTTCAATAGTTCAGGCTCAACAGGAACACCTAAGTTTCTGGTACATCAATGGCAAACGCTAAACGCTGAGATACTGTTTTTTAAAGAGCTTTTTCAGCAACTGCCCTTACCACCAAAACGAGTTGTTAGCTTAGTGCCACCGCATCATATTTATGGCTTTCTCTTCACCGTACTCCTGCCCGAAGCACTCGCCGTTCCTGTGAGTCGAGGCATGAAAAGCTACGCTACTGTACTCAATGGTGATCTACAACGTGGTGACCTAGTGATTGCCTTTCCTTCGTTGGTTCAGCAGCTGGCCGAACGCGGTCAAGAATTTGTTGAAGGAGTCACCCTAGTTTGTTCTACCGGACCGTGCCCACCAGAGAGCCTGCATAGCTTGAAGCAACTTGGTCTCAGCACCAGTGTTGAAGTTTATGGAAGTTCTGAAACCGCCGGTGTTGGTGTAAGAATGGATCCAGCGACGCCGTACCTTTTACTCCCCCGCTGGAAAAAACAATCTGAGTCAGTAGTGCTGGACTCGTTACAGAACTTGGCGTTTGAACTTCCCGACCAAATAACATGGGTGGACCCTCATCAGTTTCGCCCCGAGGGGCGAGTGGACAATGCGGTGATGGTGAATGGGGTGAATGTCTACCCCGCGCAGATCGCCCGGAAGCTCGCCGAACATCCAGACATCACCGACGCACGCGTGAGACTTCTTTCGCCACAGAACAGTCGCGGCTTGAAAGCACTACTCATCATCGATAAAGAATTAAATGAGCCTCAAAAAGCTGCACTCGTCCAGAGTGTTCGTGATTGGGCTGAGCAAGAGCTTTCAGAGCAACAGTTTCCTGTTGCATATCACATTGCAACACAGGTCCCTATCAATGCCTTTGGCAAAGAAATGGACTGGTCAGAAGCAACATGAAACCCACTATTCTATTTGGCGATGAGCCCCTCAGTATTGCTGATATCGTAGCTTTATCTCAGCGACATGCCCATGCGCGACTCTCGTCACGGCCGGAGTTTATCGACTTGATTAACGCTGGTGAAGCAGTGGTTGAGGATTTACTGGATCACGAAGGGCAAGTTTATGGCGTGACCACAGGCTACGGCGACAGTTGCACCATTCCAGTCCCGAAAGATCTGACTTCGCAACTGCCAATTAACCTCACACGTTTTCACGGCTGCGGGCTCGGAGACATGTTCAGTCCAGAACAAACCCGCGCCATTATTGCAGTGCGTTTGTGCTCTCTGGCACAGGGGTATTCAGGAGTAAGTGTTGCACTACTCGAGTATCTCATTCTGTTGTTGAATGAAGATATTCTGCCCCTCATTCCCCAAGAGGGCAGTGTTGGCGCCAGTGGCGATTTAACCCCCCTATCCTACCTAGCGGGCGCATTAATCGGAGAACGAGAAGTCCGCTTTCGTGGGGCAACCATGCTAGCCGCTGAGGCTTTTGAAAAATTAGGCGTTTCACCATACAGGCTCAAACCTAAAGAGGCTCTTGCACTCATGAACGGTACAGCGGTAATGACTGCTGTGGCCTGTTTAGCCTGGGAGCGAGCAGATTACTTGAGTCGCTTGAGCAGCCGCGTGACCGCTCTCACCTGCACCGGTGTTGCTGGAAATGCCTATCACTTTGATGAAACACTATTTTCAGTAAAGCCTCATACGGGTCAGCAAGAGGTGGCGGCCTGGTTTCGCAGCGACTTAGCCGGAACTGAGGCGTCTAGGAATACGGCACGATTGCAAGATCGCTACTCGCTCAGATGCGCACCTCATATTATTGGCGTAGTGCGCGACACCCTCCCTTTTCTAAAAGTAACAATTGAGAATGAGCTAAATAGCGCCAACGACAATCCCATTGTTGATCCACACAGCCGCCACGTTCTGCATGGCGGACACTTTTACGGTGGCCATATTGCGATGGCAATGGATACATTAAAGGCGCAAGTCGCAAACCTTGCAGACCTGCATGATCGACAGATGATGACGTTACTGGACAGCAAAATAAATAATGGTTTGCCCGCAAATCTCTCGGCGGCACCGCAAGGTGAAGAAAGTATTCACCACGGCTTCAAGGCCGCGCAGATTGGTTGTTCAGCCTGGACCGCCGAAGCACTCAAACTGACCATGCCAGCGTCGGTGTTCTCCCGTTCAACAGAATCTCACAATCAAGACAAAGTCAGTATGGGAACTATCGCTGCTCGCGACGCGATACGAGTGATCGAACTTACCGAACAGGTGACAGTGGCCACGATGCTCGCAGCATGGCAAGCGTGCATGCTGCGCGAACATAAGCTTGGAGAAACATTGCCGATCACGGCTCAATTAGCAGACTTCATCGGGGTGATCACAAGCGACTTTCAGCTTCTCGAGGCAGACCGTCGACTCGATCATGAGTTGCGTTACTGGCTTGAGAAGGTACGTGCGCAAGCACTCCCCCTTCCCTCTCCTGGATAAACGTCAAAAACTATTTCGTACGGAATGAACCGACCAGTGTATCAAGCTGATTCGACAATTCAGCCAAACGTTCCGAGGTAGCTTTAACCTTCTCTGCCATTTCATTGACGTGCATGGCGTCATCATTCACTTCGGATATATGCTGATTAATTTCTTCGGCTACTTGATGCTGCTCTTCTGCTGCGGTCGCGATTTGCGTGTTCATATCACGAATCCGATCGACGGACCCACGCACACTTTCAAAGCTGGCACTTACATCACTGATTCTGTCCAAAGTGCTCGACATGGCTTCTCGACTTGACGTCATTCGCTGACTGGCCTCGTTCGTGCGTTGATTTAAGAGTTCGATCAGCTTGCCAATCTCTTTTGTTGAGTCCGCGGTGCGTTGTGCTAACGCTCTTACCTCATCAGCGACCACCGAGAAGCCGCGTCCATGCTCGCCAGCTCGAGCAGACTCAATCGCCGCATTTAACGCCAGCAGGTTTGTTTGATCCGCGATACTATTAATCGTATCCAGAATCGCCGTAATATTCTGCGTATCCTCTTCGAGCATACCGATGGTTTTTACTGACTGCTCAATCTCTTCGCTCAAGTTATTCACTTGCGTTACTGCGGCGTCAATACTGGTTTTACCTTCCTCCGCTTGCGCGTAACCCTCATCTGCCGCAGCTGCTGCGTTACTGCATGATTTAGCAACTTCACTCGCGGTAGCAGCCATCTCATGAAATGCCGTGGACAACATATCTACGGCATTTCGCTGCCGGCTTGCCACATCGCCCATTTCAGAAGAAACAGCGGTTTCTTCCGCTGAAGAGTGCTTCACGTCCTTTGCGCTATGCTTAATACGCTCCACCAAACTGCGAATCGAGTCTAAAAACTGATTGAACCAATTGGCTAACTCACCCACTTCATCTTGACGGCGAATCCGCAAGGTTTGAGTCAAGTCCCCCTCACCTTGAGCGATATTGCGTAATCCCGCTGCCACATCATTAATCGGCTGAGAAATCGCTAACGCAACGTAGCGACCTATAATCACGATTGCTCCGAGCATGATCGCCATTAAAGTCAGTAACATGGTCGTAAGCCGCCGCGCGGGCGCCATCACTTCCGAACGCTCTATCAGCCCCACAAAACGCCAACCAAGACGCTCGGAAACATAGCTATTCACCACATAGCGAGTGTTATTTAGCCGAATCTGCTGCAGTCCAGACTGGTGTTGCCGTATCGACTGATAGGCCTCACCCAACGCAGAAATGTTATTGAAGTTATGTGAAGGGTTAGCGGCATCAACAAGTACGTTACCATCGCCTTCCAACAACATTAAATAGCCAGTTTCCCCGAGTGAAATAGCCTGAATAATTTCAGTCAGCTCATTCAAGGACACATCCAGACCGATTACGCCGCCCGGGCGACCTAACCTATTGTTCACCGTCATGACCGTAGACACGATCGTGGCGTCATCGGGCTCCCAGTAATATGCAGCCGTGCGAACGGGGCGCCCGGGCGTATTCATTGCGGTTCGGTACCAAGGCCGGGGGCGAGGATCATATTCAGCCGAAATACTACCTTGTGGCCATTGCACATAGGCTCCGCTCTCGGTTCCTAAATAAACATAAGCGTGTCCGTCGTGCGTATCACCAAAGTGCGTAAACCATTCGAAAATTTCTCGCTCTAGAGAACTGCCGCCCAACGGATTCATGGGGGTTTCTTGGCGAACGTGCATATAGGTGGAGAGGCTACCATCTGAGCTTTCTATCAAGGGATGGGTTGCGATGTATTGAACGTTTTGCTCAATAGCTTCGAAATACAACCGAATAGCATTTTCGACTTGCCGAATCTCGCTGGTGCTCGAATACTCATATTCAATCAAAGCTTGATTACGAACACTCGATATCACAACAATTGCAGCAACGATCATGGGCAAAACCGCAACGGCAATAAACGCCATAATTAATCGCGTTCTAATTTTCATTCCTTGGCTCCAGACACGCTATAAATTAATTTAACAATAGCTTAAGTCGTGAATAAAATAATCAAAAAAGTGTAGGGAATTCACTTCTCTTGGAGCATCCGCTGCAACCGCCTCACGGATAATAGCGACAGACCTAAAACCACCCGTGGGCGTAACACATCCACAACGCCATGCCGATCATCATTAAGTTTTCGGTCAGTGACACAAACCCAAGAGGAACGTTATTCGCTCCGCCAACACAGGCGCATTTGAGCTCTCGCTTATCAATGTATACGGCCTTAAATACAGACACTGCACCCACGGTACCGATAAAGAGTGCAAGCGGAATGGACAACCAATTCATCAGACCTCCCAGCATCAGTACACCCGCGAGTCCCTCTGCATAGGGATAAATATAGCCGTAAGGTACCCAGCGTCGTGCCACTAAGTCGTAGTTTAAAAACATGGTCGAGAAGCTCTCCACATTCTGTAGCTTCAAGAGCGCCAGCACGACCATGGACATTGCAATGAACCATTCAACCGCGTGCACCGAAATCCAGCTACCGTGCATTCCTTTATTCAATGCCAGTGCCGATAGCGCCGTCATTGCAAACAAGGCAGCAACCGGTCGATAACTCGTGGCATTTGGATCGCGTACTGGCAAACCGAGGTGTCTACGCACCGCCTCATAGCCGCCAATTCGTTCGCCATCGATCAAGACTTGCGGTGTTGTTTTCACTTCATGCTCGGCTTTGAAGGTGTCGACCGCGTCACGCGATGTGAGATGCTGATCGTCCACTTCAAAGCCTTCTTTACGTAACAGATGTAATGTTTTCAATCCGTAAGGGCACTGATGCTTAGGCATTAACATCCGATACAACACGGCTTTGCGCGAATTCTGACTCATTTTGATTCTCCTCAGGTTGCAAATAGCATGGAGAAGCTTAAAGTCCGTACTATGGTACGGAGTCAAGGGCTTTATATGTTTACTATAGGTAAGTTAGCCGCAAACGCGGGAGTAAGTGTCGAAACAGTGCGTTTTTATCAGCGTAAAGAGTTGCTCGACACGCCTACCGCAACTGGAGCCGTTCGTCGTTATGACCAAACACACCTGCGCCGCATCACCTTTATTAAAAGTGCGCAGGCAGCAGGGTTTAGCTTAAATGAAATCAAACAGTTGCTTGCTATGGATGCATCTCAACATCATGAAGACGCCCGCAAACTCGCGGTCCAGCGACTGCAGGCTATCGACGAACAGATTAAGCAACTGCAAGCAGCTCGCGCTGCATTAGAGAAGTTAGCCCATGAATGCGAACATAGCCGCAATCAACCCTGCCCCATTATTGCCTCTTTTATTGAAGCAGAGCTACAGCATGAACAACCGGGCTGAATCAGTTTCTTGCTTCCGCTCGCGCTTTCGCCTCCGCGAGACTTGGTAATGACCATGCTGCACGTTGTTCATCAGAAATAACGCCTGCGGCAACCTGGTATAGAATCCATTGATCATCGTCATTCATGGTGAACTGCGTTCCATACCATTGCGGTTGTCCAAAATACATCATGAGTCGATCCCAAGACGCCGCCTTCAACCAGTAGGCCCTTGAAAAACCAAGTTGTGCAGACATGGTTGCGAAAGAGTGCGCCACCCGAATATCTTCCACGTTCTCACCATGTTGAAATATCACCGCCGCGTTAAAGTAATCTGTGCCGGTAGTGATCTTTCCTGCGCCAAAAAGTTCGAGAACCGCTTCACGACGCTCCGCATCCTCTTGGTCCATCACATCCCAATCCGTTCTCTGGCTGCGACGGGCTTCCTGATCAGCATCGAACAGCCGCTGCAACTCCGCGTTGTCTGTCGCCTGAGCAGACATTGCAGAAACAGCAGAGGTCGTACTTAAAGCCAAGAGAAAAGCTGAGAAAATCACCATCATTAATGTTTTCATAAATGCATCCCTTCCAGTTTTTATCGTTATCTTCTTTATCATGACGTACAAAGGTACCGACTCTGAGAGTCAGTGCAAGTTAACTGAGTGTACATCCCAAAATCACTAGAGCAGTTAATTCCTAACCCTGCTAACGAAGCCACTCAAAACATTTTGCAATACTTAGTTACGCTTTCTCAACACCTATCAGTTGAGTGTGGCCTAGTAATCAGTAAAAGTAGGAGCATCAAAACGCGCACACAAGGAATCAGGATGGATACGAACCTCAAACGCAAAGCTCTGACCGCCATTATATTTATGGTATTTGCTGGAATTATCATTGGGTATGAACTGGCCCATTGGATTGTTCTCGAAGGCCTGCGCTACAACCTATTACCTCTTCTTGCCATAGGACTATTTAGCTACGGTCAATTTCAACTGCGTCCGGTACTCCAGCGATTGGAGCCGACTTAAAACTGCTTTTAAACGGTTGTCAGTGGTCTAACTAATTAACTTTACCAATGTCTTTCCACCCACTCATCATTGGGTGGAATGACCATGAAATCGTAGTTAATAATCTCTCGCTGCTCGAAGTTGTTTACCTGTAATTCGCCAGCAAGTAATAGTTCTCGTAGCGGCCGCAAGTCTATCAATGACCAACGTTCCTTATCGCCGACGCTAGCCAAGCGAGCAGACTCTTGCCAATTGCTATTTTCTGTCATATCACGCCCCTCTAAAAATCGATTGAGGTAACGAATATGAACAGACCGCTGTCCCCTTAACTCCGCAAGTTGTTTTACATGATTGCCAATATCCTTCAAGTTCAACATATTACGATAACGCCCGAGGTGATTGGAGCCCATTTTCAAGAACACTTTCGGTTCTGAGTTGACTGCACTCGCATTGGCAAAGTTGGTATCGAAATTCTCTAAGAAGTAACTCACGCGAACAGGTTCGCTCGCCTTGCCTTGCTCATTCAGGCAGTAGATTTCCTGTGTGGCGCGTAGCGCAGCCAAAATCTGTTGAATATCCGGTTGTAACGCACTGTCAAAGCTACTCAAATAAGATTGAAAATCATCATTATTAATTAAACGACAATTTAACTGATAACCACTAAAGATTTGATTACGACGATACATCCAATACAAACGCCGCTTAAGCTTTCTTTGCATTGCGCGCTGTGAAGACCTGAGTGAATTCCCCATAAGCCGCGCAAGCTCATCAATCAAATAGGCGTGAGAGAAATAAAACTCCTGATCCACCCCCCACATTTCATAACCTAGTGAGTCTGCAACTTTAAGCAACCTCAAATCACTTAGCCCTTTAAAGAAGGGGACAGGAATCAGATCAAACAACGATGACGAATATCCTGCATAGAACGCTGACACATCGGATTCACCAGTTCCAATTAGCGCCTGCAACTTACGCGCAGAATAAGGCCCTGTTTCCACCGCAAAATAATCAAAACCGAAAGAGTTTAAAATTACCAATAGTGCTTCCGTTAACTCTCCAAGCCTTTCTCTATTGTGTAACTCACCAAGCGCAACAAAGTGAGATTTTTCCAACTCCTCTAGCAGCGTATTGGCGCCAAGGATTTCTCCGTTGCTAACGTCAAAATAAGTCGTATGGGCTTTAATGTGGTCGTGGCTAAGCCGAGTTCCCGTCATCTCCGATGCAGAAGTATCCGAGGCTAACAGCAGAGTTACGACAGCTAGAGTTGCGGAAATTAGTGGTGTAATGTTCATTAAATACACTGCCTTATCTTACGTTGTAGCCGAGATACAAGTGACTTGTTTCTACCATAGCGATTTTAATTCGGTAGTTCACCTAAAATTTCATCACCGCATACGACAGGACGCGCCTACTGGAACAAGTTTACGGCTGTCGGTGCTCTGTCTTTTGAGTGGGTTCACTGTATAATCATTGCATCAAAGGAACCCCGTGGCTGACTTGTTAGTGTCTGATAATCTTCCCAAATTGCTGCAAATCAACGAATTTGTGCTGGACACTATGCAGCAGGAGTTGCGTCGAGGTGAGACCAGTATTCCGCTCGAGCCACGCGTGTTCGACGTCTTGTGTTACCTGATTGCGCATCATCAACGCTATGTCAGTTTGCAAGAATTACACGAACAGGTTTGGGTCGGCCGCATTGTTTCCGATACCGCAGTTCGACGCACCATAAGTAAGCTCCGCAGTATCTTGAACGATACCGAACGGGATCAGCCCCTCTTTATTCGCTCAGGCATGAAACGCGGGTATCAATGGCTAGTGCCCCCTGTGGTAATCGAAGAGAGCAAAAGAATAGACGCTAGCGGAGCGCCGCAGCCTTCAATAGACACAACAACATTAAATACCCACGCCACCGGTGAAGTTACTTCTACTCAGAAAGCGAACATGTGGTTCTTTCTACGTATCGCCACAACGGCTCTCATCGCGATAGTCATTGCCGTTGCCTTATGGCTGCAACAAGACAGAGCTACCTCGTCTGGTTTATCAGAAACACTTTCCTATGAAACCTTACTTGACTACCCAGGCTTTAAAACAAGTCTCGCAGTGAGTTCGGAAGGCGATATGCTGGCATTTACGGGCGTACTAGAGAACGCATCTGGATTGTATTTAATGCATGTTCGCACCGGGGCAATTCAGCGCGTCAATACACCAGTTCGCGCGGTACACTTCGCGGAGTTCAGTCTGGATGACAGCTACCTGCTCTATAGCTACACCGACGAACAAGACAGCCATTTATACCTGCATTTTCTTGATAATCTGGATGATCCGCCGACTCGCATCGACACGAGTGAGTTTACCGTTGTGGTGCACCCCCTCATTCTCAGTCATGAAGAGATTATTGTCAGTGCTCGGCAAACAGCCTCAGCATCGTTAACCTATTTCCGCTATAGCATTCGCGAAGAACGCTGGACCCCCTTTAACTTCAATCCGTTCCCGAACATGTCGGATGTAAGCGCGCGGATCTCCCCAGACCGAACACTGCTGGCCATGCTCAGACAAACCGCACGAAGCAGCGACTCAACGATTCACGTCTACGATTTGGCAACGCGAGACATCCTTCGCGAAATTCGAGTCGATGGAACATTCCACTTTCTCGAGTGGCTAAATAATGACGAAATAGTTCTCTCAAATTACTCGGGACAACATGCTTTGCGCCGAGTTGATGTCCTTAGTAGCGCTCAAAACCTTATTGCTGCTGATGACCGATTCCGAAAAGTCCGCCGCAGTGCTTCAGGTGAGTTCTTTGGGATCGTGGCCCCTACGCCCCAACCTACTCAGTTTTATCAAAGCCGACTACCTTGGCGAGTTCCTGCCGAGCGCCTGTTTAACCTGCCGGAGGCCGCAGCACAACTAAGTTTTAGTGCAGAAGCTGACACCTACTACTTGATTGAGCGCCAACCTGAAAAATATACCTTATTCAAGTTCAATGCAGGAACCGGCAGTCAGAAGCCTATTTTTGAGTCCATTTTACCGATGCAAGTGGTGCAACATCATCCAACTCAACCTATTTTGCTGCTTCTGCATCATGGTCGGTTCACAGTGTTCAACACCGATACCGGACAAATGGAGCAGCTAAATACAGTGCAACAACGTATCGATCCGCATCAGGCTTTCTTGGCTGACACGGCAGTGTATTTCTCCGAACAAAAAGATGGTCGCTGGTATGCCTACCGCTATGACCTGAACAGCCAGCAACAGAACCTGCAATTGGAAGGCTTTCGCTACCTTGCGCCGTGGCAGTCCCAGTATGTGGGAATGGATCAAGCCGGCCAATACTGGCTCTTAAGCACAGAATTCGAACGCATTCACAAGCTACCTATTCAGCTGGAAACCGATGTGGATGTTATATTTTTCAGAAGCTTTATCGATGGCGACACTCTCGTGGTCTTCAACACTGAGTTGGACTATGGGAGAACTGTAACCGTGGTAGAACTTGATACGAACGAAGTCACAACAATAAACCTCACCAACCCCTCTTTCGATAGCTTGAGTCAACTCAGCGTTCATCGCGGGCGAGTAATTTATGGCTTTGCAAGGCCATCAAGCAGCCCTATCATTCGCTTTGACAATTTAGGCTCTTCGCCGAAGTGAACTCAACCCATTGTTTTATAATGAATTAGCTTGGTTATAACTTAGTTATAATTAAGCTCCTATCAATGTCACAGAAAAGTCCCATCTTCGTTATCGTTTTATCAGTCCTCCCGACCTAATCTGGCGTTGTCTTAAACAAACGCCACTGGAGGCACTCATGACAACTTCATTCAAATCTTACATTCTCGGTATCGCCATGCTGTCTACTGGCACCTTAGCACTGCCGACTTCTGATATCTGTGAGCAGCAAGATCTGTTGCAGGAGATTCAGCAAGACTTTCAAGTGCGCTTGACGCTGCAACTCGAAGAGCTAATGCAAAGCACACAGCAACACTTGCGCGAAGCTTCAAAGCTCATCATCACGAGCATTGATTAATTTACGTGCAAAACATATGTGCAGAACAGTAGCAAGGCTCTATGCCTTGCTACTGCAACTTGCTCGCGGAGGGAAAGGAGGCGTTATGAACCTTTTTACAGAAAAGCTATTACCTTTAACCGGCTACGGACTACTCGCCATATCGTGCATTGCGATTTATCAAGCTCTCGAACTGCTAATGAATCGTCTCATGCCGTTCGGTTGGTATTTGCTGTTCTAATCAAGTGTTAAGTAAACGCTTTGGGACCACACTGATGTACTTCGGAAGAGAGCTTAAGCAGAAGTCTGCGCTTCTTCTAGATTAACCCATATCTAACGAACAACGAATTGCCAAAACTTTCAGCGAGGCGCACACTGCTTTTAGCAACACATCATCTCAACTATAAAAGGATAGGATTATGAATCTGCATATTACCCTTGCTCCAGTCATTGCCATCGTTGCTGGTGTTCTGATTCTGCTAAAGCCTAAGCTTCTTAACTATGTGGTCGCTATTTATCTCATTGCAATTGGCATCATTCAAATCTTTGGCCTGTGATTTCTAAGCGCTATCTCGGCGTAGTTGCCGGGATAGCGCATCAGGCATTGGTCACAAGGGTCGCCAGCTGGATGCTGTTCTCATAACTCGATAACGCAGTAGAACCGAGCCAGACGCTAGCGCCTTTGCATCGAGAAGATTTAGATCAGCGCGCATTTTCAATCCACTGAATGCTTGGGAACCTTCAACACCGATAAAAGGTTGCGCAAGAATATGAATCTCATCCACCAAGCCTTCATTTAACAAGCTAGTCGCCAAGCCTGGACTGCCAAAAATCACGGCCTTTCCTTTAATACGCTCTAATTCACTTCGAATATTTCCGAGGCTTGCCTCTTGAATCTGACGCGTGTTGTTCCACGTCAGCTCAACCTGCCGGCTGGAAACAACGTATTTGGCAACGTCGTGAAAGGCCTTTGCTAAGGCTAACGTGCCCTTAGGTAGATCCGTTCGCCCTGCCGCTGCAGGCCAGAACTCCATAAATAGATCGAAGGTATTTCTGCCGACTATCAAGGCGTCAGCAGACAGAGTCAGATCGAGGGCATATTGATGATGTTCATCGTCAACCACGCTATCCAAATGGTGGCAGAGACCGCTCGCTGTCATGTTGAGCGAGTGAATGACATAGGCCATGAGCTATCTCCCTTTCACAAGGCATTAATCTACGCAATTTCGATACTATATAGGTATCGACCGAGACACGATCTAAACCTAAGATCTTAATTGCAAACTAACGCTAACCATAGGATCAGACTTTGATAACAAACCATTTTGCCGACGCTGACATTTACACTGACATTGACACTGTTGCGCAACGCGCTACACTACATCAGTGATCAAGGCTTTCAAACACAAGGGACTGCAGCTGTACTTCGAGACAGGAAGTACTCGAGGCATTCAGGTTAATCATGCTAAAAGATTACGAATGCAACTCACTGCTCTGCACACCGCAATGAAAGTCTCAGATCTTGACCTTCCCGGATATAAACTCCATCCGTTAAGAGGAGAGCGAAAGGGTCATTGGTCGATAGTGGTCAACGGGAACTGGCGGCTAACCTTTGAGTTTCGTGATGGTCATGTGTATCTGCTTAATTATGAGGATTATCACTGATGTCTGTGATGTATAACCCAGTTCATCCAGGGGAGTTTATTAGAGTGACCTATATGGAACCATTTAGTCTGAGTTGCAGATATTTGGCTACCAAATTAGATGTTTCTCCCTCCACATTGAACAGAGTCTTGAAAGCTCAAAGTGGTATTAGTCCAGAAATGGCATTGCGTTTGTCTAAAGCACTGGGAAGAAGCCCTGAAAGCTGGCTAGCAATGCAGGATACCTACGATCTATGGCATGCCGAAAAACAACTCAGTCTAGACAAAGTGCAAAAGCTTGAGTTTCCTCCTCAGCTCACTCGCTCGGTCTAGACGGTCATCGCAGTTCATGCGACTTATCTCCGCAGTGAAACTAAGCAATTTCTGGGGTGTTAGATCTTCCCAATATATATCGCTGCCACACATAACCCCATGGCACAGCAAGGATTGGCAGTATTACTAGCGCAAATGCGAAGGCTGTGTCTTCGACACCTGAACCAACAAGTTCAGCAGAGCGCCAAAGCGGATACACCACCAGTATAAGCCAGAGTACTTTATAAAAAATTTCTAACAGCAAAATGGGAATCATTTGCACGGTTCTAAAAATCCCCAGCAGCGCCAAAGTTGAAAAGGCGGCCCAAACACTCCAAGCCACGGCTTCGTTCTCACCCCAACCACCAGGATGAGCAAAGATATAACTCCAAACATCTTTGCCCAGAACAAAAAATATTAAGGTATAGATAAGCCGCATAAAGTAGATATTGAACGGCCGAATTCCGTCGAACTTTGGACTCGGCTTAAATAGGTCTTTGACCATTGTCGAAATGTCCTTCTCTCTTATCAGTGAATTGTAACGAGGCATATACCAGCGCTTCTGACCTCGGCATTGTGACCCCGGCATTGTTATGCCGAGGCAAGGGCAGAACCAGAAGTGGTCAAAGGCCACCTATCGTACCGGTGGCAACGGGGTATCGCTATCAATCACAAGTTCAGGGTGGCGGTTTGTCAATGATTCATAAAGCCAAGGGTACCTGAGTTGAATTAGAGCCATTCGGCTTTGATGGTGAGTATCGATAGTTGGTCGGTATGTCATCAAAATATCCACAAGCTTTTCTGGGTTTTCGAGCGACTGGCCCTGCGAACGAAGTCCCAAAGCAACATGAAGCGGATCTTCTCCTTGGCTATCGAAAGAAGATGGATAGCCTTGCTCTTTGAGAAACCTAACCAAACTAACATTTAAGCGCTGCGTAGCATAATACAACAAGGTTTTCTCTCGACGATCTACTCCGCGTAAATTTGCTCCCGCTTGGTCAAGTGACCGAATCAAGTCTTCTCTCAACCCGACCATCAGCAAATCAAAGAACTGAAGATCATCGACCCATAAAGCACTGCGACTGAGTTCTGGATATAGATAAGCATTGAAGCTGAGCATCTGGATAACAAATCTTCGCTTCTGATCATCGCTATATGACTGCGCTTCGAGGTATCGAATCGCTTGTGCCGTCTCACCTTTATTCAGAAGTTCCATGACATCTTGCAACTCACTCTCGCGGCTTCCCGGCCGAGCCATGCCGACTAAACGTGTTCGATATATATCTACCAATAGCGGATCAATATCAGCCAATTCACTGATGATGCGCTCCGGTGATCCTTCGTACAACGCAATCACTCGGTTTAACACATCAGCCGATGACTCAGGCTGCCACTGCCGGTTAACTTCTCTCAACGTGTGCTGGCAGAGTGTACGCAGCTCTCGATAATTTTCACCGCTTTTGTTTTCAGATAAATAGGCATCTCGCTTAGCATTTAACGTTTCAATCAGTGGATGATGCTCATCTAATACGGGCAGTTCACGCGATTCAATTTGCATAAGATTCAACTGATAATCCTGCCAGAGCGACAAAATTTGCTCTTCGCGAAACCGATAAGAATGGCGAGGAAAGTGACCCTCGACGCGATTCTCCCGCTGTAACTCAAAGCGCGCTGCGGCACCATGCCGCTTCAGCAGTCTCACCACCTCCACAGCAGCCGCTCGAATATCATCATTCGCATAGCCTAGGCGACTCAACGCCCACTCCATCGAAGAGCCCAAGTGCGCATCGGACGTCGGTGACGCTCCTCGCCGCAGTAGCATCTCAACCACAGCAGGCCGAGAAGCGAATATCGCATAATCAAGTAACGAAGTAGCTTCGAGTCTATTAAAGTTGACCGTAGCATCCACATCTGAGATACGATCCAGCATCATGAGAAGATACTCGTCGGACAGTCCTGCATGAACAAAATAAGCAGCGTCATCCACGCTTACCGGATGATCAGCTAGCACCTGCCTTCTCTCACTTTCTGACATAGTCTCGAACGACTCTAGCCAAGGGTTCGGGTAGCCTCGCTGAACGGAAATCCCCATCTCGACAGCCTCTGGCACCTGTCGCTGAAGCTCTTCCATTAAGGCTTCGTTCTGCAACGCGACTTTACTACCTTTGCGTAATTGTTCGGCACGAAAGCTGGCAGCAAAGTTGGGATTAGCGAAACGTTCGACTATCAACGTCACATCGTCCAGTGAATATCCCTGTTCTAGATAACGCGCCCAGTCCCGATAGTTTTCACGACCCCATCGAGCCCTTTCTAAAGTGAGATTTCGTAGATAGGCTTCGCATTGAGAAAAATCCGACGTATCGAGTTCGGAGACTTCGCCAAAACCGCGTGGACTTGAAGGAGAGATGTTTGACGTACTTTGCAGGCCATGTTCAGTCTGCGCGAGAGGAGCGCTCGCGCTTTGTTTGGGTTGATTCACATAACGAAAGCCAATCAGCACAGCCACCGCTATGACGAACGCAAAAAGTATCCATGTTTTAGACCGACGGTTTGGTTCTTGGCCCGTACGACTCATCTCGGGAATTTCCCTATTCAAAAAGACAAAAAGTTAACGAATTGCTGCAATGACAGACAATGATGTCAAAGACTAAGGGAGCTTTTGTAGTTCTCTATGAGTAGGATTACCGGCTCTCGCTATCGTCCATGTTGTCGGCGCGACGAATTACGCTGACGTTGATCGAGCTTCATAGTGACCATCGCGATGACCGTCAGCAGCTCAGCTTCAGCGTCTCCCTCGCTTCGGTCTGGATGCACTTCAATGCTGTGTCGATTGCGAATACTAAATAAACTCGCTGAAGCTTGTGCAATAGTCTCAGCGCCTCGCTCAATCCTGAACTTCAAGTCCCAGAAATTCCCGATGGTTCGCGCCCCATCAAATGGCCCACCCACCACGCGGTAGTTCCTAACAAAGCTGAACAGCTGACGTTCAATCACAAACGTACCGAGTTGTCCGGTAATGTCCCAACGCGGAGTCCAAGAAAACATACGTCGCTTAATAGTCGCAACTTCCCGCGTACCCTTGAGAATACGCCATGCTGGACTCCACAAGGCCCACTCGCCTTGAGCGGAGTAAAGCTCCTGTCCCTCTGGGTTTGTTACATTCATTCTGCCACGAAGCGAGAGGACTTTACTGCTAATAACGAGTTGCGTGGTCATGATAGGTTTGAGGCTCCATCTCGTGTACAAACGTTTACTCACATTAAGAAGCCCAAAAAATAGGCTACACTGTGTTCACCCAGCAGAAACTGGAAAAAACTATGCTTTTTAAGACTATATCCGCTAGCAAGGTACCCAACAAAGTACTTTATCTGTTAATCACTTTCTCACTAGTGTCGCTCATCCTTTCGGGATGCACCTTTCGTGGCAAGCTCTATCACAACCCGCCAGCAACCGGTGTGGTATTAGACGCGCAGTCATTCGAACCGGTCACAGGGGCAACGGTCTGGTTTCGTGAAGGCTACCCTATGACCACAACCGATGAATCAGGGCACTTCACGTTACCTTCACATTATGAAACACAGTTTTTTCGTTTAATGTTGCCTGGTTCATCATTTGAATATGTACCTGTACACGCCAGCCACGACGAACTTGGCAATGGCATTGCGTGGGCAAGACAGTTCCTCAATAGCAATTCGGAAGCCGACACCGCACCGCTCGTTATCTATGTTTTTCCATCAGACCGTCCGCTCATCACCGATGCTGGCACCTGTGAACTGAACCCACAGGATCAGGCCACATATAACTTACTCTCTTGGCTCGATGCGCATCTAGGAACTGAGTCACTCGAAGTAGCCCGTAACCTATATCCTGCCGAACATGCCTACCTGAGCGACACCTTGCTCAACCAGGTTTACAGCATCGAGCGTGCCTGTGACTTCCGCTATACCATTAGCGAAGCGCTGTTCGAACAGATTGATGGAATGCGTTACACCCCCCAGTAAATGACTCATTTGCGGGGGAACTCCCCCGCATTGAGTTAGCTATTTACTCTTCTGGTGCCGCAATCGTAAGCGGGAAATCCCGGACGTTTTGCAACATAGGTACCGTCGGGTGTTGTGCTCCTTGGGTAATTTGCGGAACACGACGCGATGTGTAAGAAATCACTTCGTGAACGCTATTAAATCCATCATTGTTACCCGACTGACGATCAGCGTGACCTCGGAAGGCCTCGAGCAATGCAGCAGTAAACGCTCCATGGCCACCACCAAAACTTGCATCTTCTAGTGAAGACTGCGCACCTGTTGATGAAGCAAATACAATCGTACCAGTACCTTCCGAAAGCTGTTGGACCGCATCTTCAGATGTGACGCGACCACGGCGTCGCGGTCCCGTGCTGCCAGCATGACAAATGTCCATCATGAACAAAGCTTTCTGGTTCAAGGGACGTGATTGCAAGAAATCGCGGAAGCGGTCTATCGCCATTCCAGTGAAAGGCCGCTGCATATCGCCATCATGGGTCATGAAGTAGAGATTTTGCTCATTGTCCTGAACACCATGTCCAGCCAGGAAAATAATAATCAAATCTTCTGCGGATGCTTGACGTAAAAAGTCATTAAGCTCAACACGAACATTCCGTTCAGTCGCTTCGTCGTTAACAAGAACGCGCGTATTCACCTTGTTAAATAGCACACCCTCTTGCTCCTTCATGACTTCCTCAAGAGCCAATGCATCGCGGTGAGCAAACTCTAGATTCTGTGTGCTTAGTTCATAATCTGATACACCAACGGCAAAAAACCAGAGTTGCGTCTGACTGCTGATTTCTTCTGGGCGCTGCTGCACTCTGCGGTTGACCTCGATAACTTGACGTTCAACGTCCGCGTTACGGAAATGCAACGCCACTTCAATCCGATTATGCCCCTCTTGCAGATCAAGTTGACGCTCGATGGTCACAATCTCTTCGCTATCCCACACCGCTTCTTCTTCAAAGCCTCGCGTTCGCGCCACGGGGCGACCGTTCAGTCGGTAGCGTACTTCCGGATCAGGAAGGTCGACGCTCGCTTTGGTGACTTCCAATCGCACTCGATAAGTCGGTTCATTGGTATCTATGCCCGTTTCAGACAGTAGATTCACCTGATAAGGTGTTTCAAACAACGCGGGATCAATCGAGGGCTCATCAACATGCACCACCTCCGTAGGCGAATCGTCCTCCATGAGCGCGCGTAACCGCTCTTGAATCAGGCGTCCGCGTTCCATTTGATTGCGCAAGGCATCGAAGGGCAGAAAATGATCGCCTTGTGACCAGAAGACCCCCTCGGTGCCATGCTCAGAGCTGGCAAAGTGGCCTTCCGGTGTGTATGCAATCCATTGGTCATTGCGCTTCACCACTATCGTTAAATGACGCTCAAGTGTTTTGATATCAAAAAACAATAACTCGTTCCCTGCGGTCTGCGCGATTAATAGATTCCGCGCCGGATGAGTCGCCACTCGGCGCAGTGAATCAGGGAAGCGTACTGTTTTATCATTGAGCGCCATGTAGTCTCGAGCCCAATACAAGGTTTCACCGGTACCCAAGTCCAATTCGAAGCGCGTGCGTGCAGGTTCCGTGCGCACTTGTCCGCCCGTCGAAACATCAAAGAATGCCTCTCCCGCGCCACGTCTACCAATTGCCAAGAGTCCCTCGCGATCAAAGCGAAAACCATTCACTTGATGATTCATTTGGAAATCGCCTTGGCTGCGCCCGTTATCTAACCGGAACACTTGAACGGTTCTTGAGTTCTGCCGAGCTCTACCAAAACCGTCCTGCCAGGTCGTATTGAAAGCGACTCGATTACGCGCACTATCAACAGCAATCCAGCGGATTTGCGGGTCAATAACGCGGCCATAGCGCACCAGCTCGGTCACCAGCGGCATTTCTATGCGCGAAACTACCGAAAAATCGCTCTTGTTCAATACCACAACGCGGCCTACTGAACGTGCACTTGGATTCTGGTTACGAGGGGTTCCAACCGCAACAATATAGTCACCTTCCACATGAAGGTTTTGAGTCACATCGAAGTCAAAACGAAAACGGCGTTGCTCAGAGAAGTCATTACTATCAAACACAACGAGATTGCCGTTGGTATCGACTGTCGCTAGACGCGAAGCGTCACTGTTGAGAGCGCTCCAGACAAACTCTGATTCGGTCACCATCCGGTGAACCCGACGTCCCGTAGTAAGGTTAAAAACCGTTGTTCCTGCATCATCGGTGTTGATCACATAATCGTTCACGCGATCGATCAGGAGCCCAAGGGATCCTGCGGCCTGTCCATCAAATGTATTCACTTCTCTTAATGAAGAGCTATCCAACCAGCGAATGCGATCTTCATAGCCGACAATAACCTGTGAGCCATCTGGCGTGAAGCCAACCCCAGTTTCCAAACTATTGGTGCTGGCTGTCGCCACGATCTGTCCAGCTTCGATGTCGAGCACGGCAACGCCATCATCCCCCTGAGTAAAGTCATTCATTACCATCCATGGCCGGTCTGGATGAGATTGCATGCGTTTGGGAATCATAGGAGCACGTAGCGTTCGGGTCGACCAATCTGAGGTATCATGAATTACAATCTGGCGATCATTATCCACTGTGACCAGCCAGCGGCCATCTCGGCTGGCACGCATAGCATGTGGCCATGCCCGTCCGCGCCTACTCTCTATTTCTTGTAAATCCTCCGCACGCCAGACACGAAGTCGCGAGTTGGCCGTCGTGCCGGAAACTGCTTGAGTACTGACAATTCGTTCGCCATCAGCCAACCACTCAACCAACGTCGATGATTCAATGGAACCGGCTCGATTCGCCGCGCGAACTGTTCGTGATTTCATATCAAACAAAATGACATTGCCGAGCATGTTACCGAACACCAAACCGTCACCGAAAGGACTCCAAGACAGGTCTGTTATGCGACTTGGACTGAGGATCTGCGCAACAACATGCCCGGTTTTCGTGTCCATGATATAGAGCGCATTCGTTTCATTCCCACTCACTTCCGTGTAAGAGCTGGCAACCGCTAGGTAACGACTGTCGGGCGAAAAATCACGGATACTGCCGCCACGGAATAACTCACGCACCTTAACGTTCCTGCGTGTATCCCAAAGCTGAATTGGCCCCTGTCCAGAAGCAATAAAACGACCATCTGGTGATACTGCAATGTTATCTGCATCCAAATGTCCTGAAACAACCACTTCGGGTCGACTCACAATACCGTATGGTCGAATTTCTACACGGCGATTACTTTGTCTCCCTTGCTCCGTTTCATTGGTCGCAATTGGATGATTCGAGCCGTGTCCGATGCTCTGCAATCTCTCACGGGACACATCATGCTCTCTGCTGAGAAAGTCAGCCACCGAGCGCGCCCGCTGTTCTGACAGGGGCAAATTAATTGCATCCGTGCCGGTGATATCTGTATGTCCTTCCACCAAAAAAACATAGTCCTCGCCGCCTGCTGCTTTCAATGCGGCGGCAGCCTCTGCAAGCATACGATGAGCGCGCGGGTGAATACGCGCTGAGTTCAATTCAAACTCCACCGACAAGACTAAGCTTTCACCAAAGCGTTCATCCCAACGCTGTAAAAATGGATTCTCTTGAAAAAATTGCTCCCGCTCAGATTGCAGCCCTGTCGCGCGTGCAAGACTCTCGCGTAAGCCCATTAACCAATTGTCATTGACCCCTACGACATTGCCATCGGGCAATCGCGACAATACCTGCTGAGCGCCAACATAATCACCGGCCTTCGTTCTATTCTCAGCCAAGTAGGCATTCATTAGATTCCGATCCGCTGCCCGAGGCAGTGACTCCGCGTGTTCCTCAAGCACTCGTTTCGCTATATCTAGCGCATAAGTAGCATGCCAAGCGGTTACGGCCTGTGTAACCGCCTGCGCGCGGGACTGACTGTGGGGTGCCAGTGCAATTGACCGCTCGCGAAGCTGTCTCGCGCGTTCAAAATCGTAACGATGACTATCATAGGTTTGCGCCAGGGTTGCTTGTGCTTGCCAATTGTCAGGCATACGCGGCGCCCACTCATCAACGAAGCTCAGCGTCTCAGTTGGCAGCCAATTAAACAGATTATCCGTCGCATTCTTCAATGCTTCTGCATTTGGATAGATGCGCATGGAGTTCTCGTACATCTGCAGTGCATCTTGACGGTAGTTCATACGCGCTAGCCGGTCACCGAGGTCACGTAATAACTGAGTATCCTCATGCTCTATTGCATGATCAATTCCGGTACGAAGGATCGTTCCCGGATCAGCATTGAGCTGATCAATCGAAAGATTCACATATCGGCGCATGGCTTCAGTAGGTGCCCCGGCGCGGGCGGAATCACGATAGTGGCGCGCCGCACCGCTTAAGTCTCTGTCCTGAAACTGGGCATGCAACCCCAGAATAAGTTGAATGACCCAATGGTCACTGCCGAGTCGCCGCGTTTGTTGCTGTAAAAATTGCCGCGCTTCAGACATGGCATCCATATCTTCGGCCAAATGGAAATAGATGTCTCGCACGAGCATGTAATCATTAGGATTTGCATCTAATCCACCTTTGAACACTCTCAATGCGTCGTCCAGTTGCCCACGCGACCGCAGAATAGCTCCTAGGTTAAAAGACGCGTCACTCAGAGCCGGCGCTCGCTCTATAACCTCGCGATACCGACGTACCGCCTCATCCTCACGGTCTTCATGATTCGCAAGCCATCCCGCAGCAAAAACAGCTTCGACAGAGCCTGAATGATTTTCAACAAGATATCGACGGATAATCACCCGTTCTATGGCACTTGGCGTATCGAGGCTACGTTGATAAAGCTCCTGCGCAGACGCATTCTCATAGGACGCCAACACTGGCGGTGATAACAGTAGTAACAGCCCCGCAATCCAGCTAAACATTCCCAAAAGGTTAAGGCGCGACATATCAGTTCCCCCAAACATTAACGGACAGAAAGCGCCTGCCCTTCATCTAAAATTACGGTGATTCGTTCTCGCACTTCATTACCGGCGGCATCCACCGCACGTACCACAAATTCGGCTTCGGTAGCGTCTTCAGGTATCACAACTTGCGCTTCAAACGGTCCAAGAGAAGAGAAACGACTAGCAATAGAGCCTTCGACTTGAACCTGACGAATACGGCTCTCATCTTGGGCGATTCCACGAATAGTAAAGCTTCGCTCGCTTACACGATAAACTCGCTGTCCTGACGACAGTTCCTCGTGTGGATCAAACGAGGGTTCATTAAGGACAATTCGCGGTGCCCGCGTGTCTTGCTGATCCTCAGACGGTTCCACATGCTCTATTTCCACGATCAATGGCAGCACGCCATCTTCGGGTACATGTGCACGAGCACCGATACGTTGGCTCAAGTACTCAATCTCTTCAGCGCCTTCCATTCTTCGCCCTAGCCCGGCTTGTAAACGCTGCCTGGGTGAACCGTCCGCTTGATTCACTCGTTGCAGCAGCGCCCTGACATCAATTTGGCTGCGGCTAAACAGCACAACATAGAAATCCGTGCCCGTGTTGTCGTCCATCCGAGTATAGAAATCTTCAGTCGGTCCTGGGATAACCATGGTTTCATTGCGAACCAAGCGCGAGCTCACTTGTTGGCGACGAGGAAACAACTCCACATAGTTCCCTTCTAAGTCACCACCAATAACATACACATACCCCTCGAAATCACTGGTCAGCTCAACACGGAAACGCGTACCTGATGGGTACGGCTGATTCAAACGCCAGATTCCGCCTGAGCGTTGTGCAGCCTGCATCTCGTCATCATTGATATGGAAGAAACGCATGGCTCCCCCGAGATTAGGTTCAGCTGGTGGTGTGGGTTTTTCAGGAATAACTTCAAATGCTTGTATGACAAATCGCGAGAAATCCTCATAGCGAACCCAAACATAGCCATTGTCGCCCCACGATGTTCCCCAACTATTGATAATTCGAAACGCCCCACCAAACCGATTGTCGTCATATCCCACCACCGTCATGGCATGGCCATATAACGAATTTGGATTGTTCGAACGGGTGTCATAATCTTCAGACGTTGGAATCCAAACACCATTGTTCTCTCGAATGGCGCGGGTATTGGAAAAACTATTTGAGACAAGCATGCCAATAATGACCGGATGTTCAGCGGCTAATGCTCGGCGCACGGGAACATGAATGGAGCGAGCTCCAGGTCTCGATAGTGCTCGCCAACTACTAATGCGATACTCGCTCGCTAATCGACGGTGCGACGCCAGAATGGGCTGACTGCAGGTCGATGCATCGTAGGGAAAGTCGCGCATCAATGGCACACCTTGGCGCTGAATCAGGTTCAACGCGGTATGAATTTGCGAGCCGCTGTCGCAATCGTCACTGAGAATTTGGTTGTACACAAAGGAGGGAGAGAAAACATAGTTATCAACCGCTTGCCGAGACAGTGAACGCGTATTCGCCTCGGCAATCGTTCGTGCAGCGTAAGCGACCGCCCATCCAACACAACTCCCCTGTCGTCCTTGATCTCCTGGAGTAGGTGTAGCGCCTTCCAAGCTCACGCGAGACGGTAAGTTTGCGTAGTTTCCGCGGGTAAGCGGCGGTCCTGCGGGTTGTTCAGCATAAACTTGATCATCGAGAACAGCCCCCATTCCGGAAGGAAACGGACGCTCTTCTGCTACAGCGTGTGTCGCTGAGAAAAGGAGTATGAAGCTTGCAATGATTCGATTCGCTGCCTTCCGCTCGCTTGATCGAGAGCCTTGAACAGTCGATGGTACTCTGCAAATAAACATGTGATTAGGAAACTTGACTGAGCGCTACATCATCTCTGCGCAACAAGCGTTGCCCCTCCTTTTGCTTTGAATTAGCGGATTTATTTTTATTATTAAGTCGCTTTTAACTAACGAGGTCACTACCTAAACTTTGAGTTAGTGTAGTCACCATAAAGCCATTTGTCCTCACCAATTTCCAGTGAGTTTCGGTGCCTTACTTAAATCGCTCACCGAGAAACGCTCATCTATAAGCATGAGCTACGCAGGTTTCACGCGAGCTTCGTAAGCCTTAACCAAAGCATAAGAAGCAACGCCAGCTATCGCCGAGTACATCAAAGCTGCGATTGGAACAAAAACATAACCTAGAGCTGTGGTTGAGGAAATGTGTTCATCTGTATAGAACGGGCGCGTCATCGCCCAGTACCCATCGAATATAATAAAAATGGTCACTGCCAAACTTACATACAAGGCGATCCGTCCTTTCACAGACGCAAAGAGGTCTGTATAAGCGGCACACAGAATCAGTGGAATAAAAGGTATTAAGCGAAACGAGCTAGGTAAAAGAGCATCGCTAAAGCCAGAATGCCCAAAGGCCCTTTGCGCCGCTTCCGCGGCTTCAAAATTGCCGACGTATAGAAGTACAAAAAAATGATTCAAGCCTTCGTGAAGTAATACGAATGAGGCGACACATGCCAGAATAAATCCCTTTTTCATAGAAGGTTCCTTAGAGTGCGCAATGCCAATAATGGCTCGCAATTATTGTGCAACGTCTGGCGTAATGCTTTGTTCAGCCAGAAATCTCACAGTGATCGACAATCGAGTTTGGTTCCCTATCGAATTCGATGCTAGCTGATTGTATACATGACTGGCAAATGTAATCTTGACGGATTCCACTGCTAATAGCTGCGCATGAGCATATGTAGTGCTCGCCAAGCTGAGCGGATAAGTGAACTATCGCGCGCCGCTTTTCTTAGTTCTTCAAGTTTTAGCTCATCCATCCAGTAGCCGCCGATCATGACTGCGGTTGGGAACTCCACGATGCCAATATCAAGTAGCGGATCTTCGGGTAATAACACTAGATTCGCTCGATACCCCGGCGCGATCACTCCAGTTTGCTCAAATCCCAAAACCTGTGCGCTTATTCGAGTAGCCGAAGCCAATGCGTCGTGGGGAGAAAGCCCTGCCTCCACCAACAGCTCCAACTCTCGCGCCATGGAGGCTCCGGGAACAATCGCGAAGAGGCCGGCGTCTGTTGCTGCAATAAGAGATACACCGGCTTCATGCAAGATCCGCGTTGCTTTCAAATAGAATTCAGCGCGTGGCCCCTCGTACACCGCTGGATCCACCTCACTCCAATACTTGGCATCACTGCGCTGCGCCAGACGAACTAACGGATTAATGGTGTCGAAACCGGGCCCCTGCAAATATGCACCCTGTGTCTCAGCAATAAGCACCAAGACCTTATGCGCAATGAGCGTGGTGGTTACCGCCTCACCCGACAGGGCTAACTTCGCCGCCACCTCTTGCATGCCTTGCTCGTCTATCTCGCCACGAAGACTGTGCCAGACTAGCGTTTCGATATGCTCGAATGTGGTGAATCCTCTACCGAGAGACGCTTCCCATGGAATCTCAAAAGGCTTCCTATGAGGAATTCCAGCAATTCGTTCTCCCTCAGGGGAATGCCCCACTACTTGCATACCAAGCATGGCTGCCTCATCCATGATGGCATCGAAAGCCTCGCGCTTGAGATTGGAATACAATTTCAGCGTGTGGTAACCCGCCTTATATTGGTCGCGAACTGCTGCTCGGGCCTCCGCATCTGTGGTAACAGTTCGCTGTAAAATGGTTTCATTCGGACCTCGACTGTTGAGCAGCTGACCTGTGGTCATCAAATCTGGCCCGAGGATGCGGCCCTCTTTGATACGCTTAGCAAGCGGCAGGTGGAATGGATAAGCCGACATATTCCGCAGCCCCGTCACGCCATGGGCGAGATAACCCGCCAATTCAGCTTCGTCATTGAGATGAACGTGAGCGTCAATGAGTCCTGGGATCAGGGTCCTCCCTTGGGCATCAATAGTGAGAACACCTTCCGGAGCTGCAATTTGCCCCGCAGCGCCCACTTCAACAACACGATCGCCAAGCACTAGCACTGCTTGTGCGTCTTCTGCGTCCGGCGCGCCAGGTACCATGGAAATCAACCGCACGTTATCAATGAGCACGCCAATGGGGGTTTCTTGAGATGGCCTAGGTTTTAGTACTTGCGGAAAATCAGTCACAACATGCCACAGCAAGGCAAAGAAGATAAGGAACAACATCGCTACTGTTATTGCGACAGCTTTGGCTCTTGTGCGTTTTCTATGGGTCATTTGGTGCAATCCGGCATCTTAAAAGATACCGTCACCTTCCCAGTTTTCCGGCTCAGGTTCGTCCAGAATCCGGATTTTGCACCTTTTGAAGCTGATATTGCTTTGGTGTTAGCCCTGTATTGGCTTTAAACAGCGCATTAAACGTGGACTTAGAATTGAAACCAGCGTCGAGCGCTATTTCTAGAATGGATTTTCCGCGAGACTCCTGAAGCTGGCGTTGCACCTCGGCCAATCGCAGTTGGTTAATATAATCGCAGAAACTAACACCGGCGCCCTGATTGATAGCCCAGGACACATCTTTACTGCTCAACCCAGTCAACTCTGCCAGATCTGCCACAGCCAACCGCGGCTGCATAAATAGTTTTTGCTGTTCAATTAGCGCCGAGAGTTGTCCAAATACCGCCTTCGCGTCCTCTTTATGCTGTCGGTGCTCAGTGGCAGCCGTTGCAATAGAGAACCCATCAAAGAACTCCTGCTGACGACTGGCGCGGAGCACCAACAGACAAATCAGACCAAACCCGAGCATAGAGTGCAGAAAATACCATTGATTACGCAATTCGAAGGACAAATAAGGCTGTAGATTCAGCCGCACCAAGTCGACTAACAATAATCCCACCAGCGCAAAGAGCAACCAGAACAACCACTGCAGACCCAGCCGATCGGCGTCCGAACGCTCAGCCCATAGCGTCTGCTGATACTGCCGCAATAAGTGCGCTGCCACTACCAGATAAACCAACTGACTCAAGGTTCCAAATGCCAGCACCCACTGCACTTGCTCGGCGAAAGGTATCAGCACTAAAGCAGGACTTACATGAATAACATCACGCCAGCGATATTGTGCGCTAGCACAAACCAACCGGCGAATCAGCAGGTAGAAAACAGGTCCCAACAGCAGACTGAAAATAGGCGTTATGCTAGGAATGTGGCTGCTAAGACCGGTTTCTTCCAAGAAATTAAACAGCATCACCGCGCCATACCAACCCAGCAACAGCAGTAGCCCGCGTAACCGTGGTTGTGGCCAAATCATTGCCGCCATCAGTACACAACAAAAGATGACCGAGATCTGCAGAACATTCACTGGCAGCAACACCAGCGGAGCAATTAACCACTCACCCACTGTGCTGTTGCCGGAAACTACACTCTGGCCTGAAACTACACTGTGGGCTGAAAGAAGAGCAACGTCTTCGGAAAAATTCATATGCATGCGGAGTACCTTGCCATCGCTCTAGGCTTGTTCACAACTTCAGCTCGTAACTTCAGCTCTTAACTTCAGCTCTTAACTTCAGCTCGCAAGCCCTCTGCGAGCGCGCATATTCAAGCGTACATCAGCAGGAACTAGGTTTAATCAAAGGCTTTGCCATATTGGCTGTTGTCCAGTATTACCTGGGCATCAGAGAAGCCAACGAGCTCTCGCACGGCTACCTTCTTGTTGGAGGCGTTCTTGTAATAGGATTCGGCAATGCGCTTGCCTATCCAATAGCCCAGATCCGCGGGTCTGCCGTCACCTAGGTCTTGTCGATACAGCCAGTCACCGCTCTCACTGCCGTGCATATCCGCGATAAATTCCTGCCAAAGTTCAGCTTCATGTTTCAATCCGTAGTCACTGCGCTGCACTGCGGCCGAACTCACCCGGCCTAAGATCTTCTCAGCAATAAAGTCAGCAACTCCCTCGACCAGGGCCATTTCAAGCAAAGTCGGAGGGCGATCGAGATGAATTAAACGGTTTTGATACACATGCACAATTTCATGCGCGATAAAGTCTTCAAACAAAAGCGCAAATGCGGCTTGATCACTTACCAAGTCACAAAGCACCTCGATGCCTATCACCAGTCCGTCAGCACTCGCCGTGCCGCCGGAATTATTACCGCCAAAGACAACATAAGCCGGCGCAGTTTCGCTTTCACCAATCAAATCAGCCACGTCGCGGACAATAGATGCCGCGTTGTCCGATAAGGAGCGAACCGTTGGTAGACACATGGAAATGGCTTTCTCATAGGTGCTACGGTTGTTGGCAATTTGCTTGGCCAGATTATCAGCGTCAATGATGCGATAAGGCGTGAAAATGGCAATACCATCCGAACCCACATCAAGGTATTCCTGTTCTAACAACTCTGGACTTAACTCACCTTGATAACGTTCAAACAGCACTGCAAAAGTTTCTGCGTCTGAAATAACCAACGCATTCTGTACATCACTGTCCGCTGTCATCCGTTGACACGACCCTATCAACATGACGACAAGCGATAGCAAAATAACTCTAGTTGTCTTCAATGCAAAATCCGCATGTTAGTTTTCTCCTACTGCCGAGTGCCGGCATACGAACACGACTTTCCTTACCAATGCGGTAAGTACTCCAACAACAGCTGCGACCACAGTAAACTGTCCCAGCATGAGGAGCCCAAGCTTTCGCCAGTAAGCGAGCTCTTCGGTAAAGAGCGGATGCCAGACATGTACAAGCGTTAAGTTACCGGGATACAGAAAGAATTGGTAGCCAGGTATCGGCCCACCCAAAACATCCCAAAGGTTCCAGCTGAGGGTAAATACTATCAGTCCAACGATAACCGCCACTACGCCAGCGTAGAGGCCAACAGTGATTGCTTTAAGCTGCGTCACTGCCAGCGATCTGGTCGCATATTTCTCCCCATGGCCCAATAGCATTTCCTGTAATCGCAGTTTTCGCACTTGTGTAGTGCTCCTCGAAGTTGTCTGTGACTCTGCCGGTATTGTTCGTCTCAACAATTAAATATCTGGTTTTGGTTTGTGCAGGTATTTTCAACAGGAATGGGAAATGGAAACCTTTCTCTGGTGCCGCATCGACCTCGACAACCGTTTCCGCGAAACAACTCTGACTCCACAACATAGCCAACAGGATTCCCAGCACTACTTTCATTTTCTATCCTTATTCAAATATCCTTGGAGAGCGTCTAACGCCGCGCTAAACGGCCGAGCGAAAGTAGATCCAACGTAACGCAGGCTGAGCGAAATCGGTAACCGAAATTTGTAACTAAAAGTTCATGGGAGGCGGGTAACGCCAAGTCTAATAGTGATAACGACACGAAATGATCGTCATCGCCTTCTCATCAACTGCGTAAACCAATCGATTCGTATCATCTATACGTCGCGACCAAAAACCAGCTAAGTTTTCCTTTAACGGCTCAGGCTTTCCAATACCCTCAAACGGAGAGCGTCTAACGTTGGTTATGAGTTTGTTTATTCGTTTAAGCGTTTTATTGTCCTGGGTTTGCCAATGCAAGTAATCACTCCAAGATTCGTCAGTCCATGACAATAAACGACTACTCATCAATTAAGTCCCTGTGGTTGAACTTACCAGCTTTAAATTGCTCAATTGAGCGATTCAAATGCTCAGCATTTGCTGGTGAACGCAGTAAGTGCACCGTTTCCATCAAACTGTTGTAATAGTCTAGTGACATAACAACAGCATCTTCCGAATCACGGCGAGTAATCACCGCTGTATCCGCGTCATTGACCACGGAATCTAGTACCGCTTTCAGACTATTTCTTGCTTCTGTAAAAGACACAATTCTCATACAACCTCCACATGTAGGTTTCACAGTACAAGTATAGCCTCAAGCCCCGACATGTACAATATGATGAACATGTTGATTGCCGTAGCTAATGCGCTAAATAACTGGTGCGTTGTAGTAGTTCGGCGCCGTTGGCACGAACTGATGCGACTTGTTAAAAGACATTATCCTCGACCTCTCAACTTGCGAAACAGCTTTACCCAAAAGTCAGAACGGCTCGCCAGCCACAGCCCAATGACCAACTGCAATATCAATCCCGCCGACGTCATAAAATGAGCATATGACAAATCAGGTGCATTGGATATTGGCACGAGCGACCGTGGCAGATAAGCCAAAGCATTGACAATAAAATACAAACCCGCCAACTGGAACAGCATCTTCTGAGAATCATCACTCAGTGTGAGCGCAGAGTCGCTTTTTGCTCTAGTCAGTGCAGACGTTGCCGACTTGAAGATAAGAAATACAGCGAGCAAGCCAAGTACAAAAAATGCACCCGCAATGCCGAAAAACATCCATTTAGGAGCCTCTTGCCCATGGAACATCTCAAAAGTTGGAACCATTAAAGCGATGCTTGGCAAACTCAGCAGAAGATGAATCAGTAACCAAATTGACAGGACTCTTAATGCTATAGCTGTAACTTGTTGAGTAACCATATTTTGCCTTTTTACCTTTTAACGACCAAGCTCACTGGCGGCAATGGAGCACAGCGGAATTGCCGTCCGGTGCAGCGACTTGTTAGGCACCGATTCTCCGAGAGAAGCTTCCGGCACACCGATGGCGGAGCTTACGAAGTTGCCCGCCGATCGCTCCACCCAACGGTGCTCCGGCCTCGCTCCACCGTCGATTGGCAACAACCTCCTCCAGAGTGTTCCGCATCCCAAGAGTCAGCCTATACACGTGGCTGTGCACAACCTCAAGAACCGCCCAAACCCATAGGATCCAGAACTTGGTATCGAGCTTCCCAAAATGTACCTCTACCCAGCTCGGCGACGCTACGGCGGCGGCAAGGGCTGCTGCCAAGACGAAGATGCTCACAATCGCAACAACTCGCGAACCCTTACCTAGGACGAGCGAAACCGTTAACCAGCGCTTGCCTCGACTTTTCTTGAGCCGCCAAGACCAGAACGCGAAGGAAAAGCCTGCGTTGACCGCCAAGAGCGCGAGGGGAAGAACGTACCCCCACCTCTGCCCCACACCATTCAGCACGGTGAGGGAGGCGCATACGAGGAACACAACCAGGGGATTGATCCGTGTGCTTGCGATGTTCCACGACTTGTTCACTCTTCTTCTAACCTCTTCATCAGGTTGGCATCTCACCTCTGCGTTGACAGAATCCGTATCCTCCTTTTAGGTTGTGTGCCTAACATTTGAATACTAAGCATGCGCGGTGTATTGAGTGGGTGAATCTTGCGGGAGGCTTTGAAGATATTACTAATGTCATGACATGCTCCCTGCGTTCACTGTGCACAAACCGTGCGTGCTTGTTTATTCTTATCATGGCGACGTTATTGTCGCTCGTTTTATGTTCAATGGTTCGACTCTAGCGCGCTTGCGGAGGATCGGCAAGTGGATACTATGCGCGATTGCGCACCAAACTGAGCATACATTAGATTCAGATTGGGTCTATTGTCGTTTGAGGAACTAACAACATCGGACGTTAGGTTATGCCTCAAAGCCCTTTCATGGAAATGCTACGCTCAGAAATGCGATTGCGCGGTAATTCGCTGCGTACTGAGAAGTCTTATCTTTACTGGATTCGCCAGTACATTCGTTTTCATCGTCTCAAGCACCCCAGTGATATGGGAGCTGAGCACGTTAAGTCGTTCCTTTCTTGGTTGGCGTGTGAGCGACACGTTGCGGTCAATACCCAAAAGGTCGCCTTGAATGCTTTGGTGTTCATGTACCATAAAATTTTGAAACAAGATCTCGGTGAGTTGGACTTTAAGCTGGCTCAAAAGCAGCGGCGCTTGCCGGTAGTCTTAACACCGGAAGAAGTTTTAAAGATATTGAACAAACTTGATGGGCGTAACAAAACTATCATTGAAGTGTTGTATGGCAGCGGCTTGCGGGTAAACGAATGTTTAGCCCTGCGCGTCCAAGACATTTGTTTGAAGACTTGCGCGGTTACTATTCGTGAGGGCAAAGGCAATAAAGATCGCCAAAGCATTCTGAGCCAACATCTAATTGCCCCCCTAACCGAGTTGATAACCTCCGCGCTAGACATTCAGCGGGAAGACAATGAGCGCGGCGTCGGCCCCTCCATGCCTGTAGCATTGGCTCGCAAATATCCAAATGCATATAAAAGCCCTGGATGGATGTTCATTTTTCCTTCCTCAGGACTGTGCGCACACCCAATCACCGGGGAACTGTGTCGTCATCACCTACACGACAGTGTTGTTAGAAAGGCATTGAAACCGGCAGTGTCAGCGGCAGGTATTCATAAGAAAGTAAATTGTCATACATTCCGTCACTCATTCGCAACGCATTTACTTCAGAACGGCTGCGACATTCGTACTGTCCAAGAGCTGCTCGGCCATAATGACGTCAAAACCACTCAAATATACACCCACGTGCTCGGTCAACACTACGCTGGAACCATGAGCCCATTAGACCGAATAAAAGGTGGGCTGTAACGAGCCGCGTATCTGCACCACAGCACGCAGATTATCAACTTGCCTAATGGCTACAAGCCGTTTATGGTCTACTTTATCGAATAAATAATAAGCAAGCATGCGAACGCAAACGAGCATGCGCATTTCGTACTGCAGAACACAGGGAGCCGTTCATGAAATCCTCAGTATTCATCAATCTCACACGCCGTCCCTTGCCGTCAATACACCGCGCATGCTTAGTATTCAAATGTTAGCTGCTCAGGAAACTATGAAACTGTCATTCAGTCATTGGTATAAATGGTCGTCTCGAAACGAATACCCTGGCATTGCTTACCCAGGCATCTACGTCGTGGCAGTTTCAGAAAATGATTTTTTCGGCCAGCCGTTTTCACTCAAAGATGAAGTTGTTTATGTTGGCATGAGCAATGCCGTTGCGGGGCTGCGAGGACGCCTACAGCAATTTGATAACACCATTGCCCAGAAAAGATGCCAACATGGAGGTGCAGACAGGATGCTATACAAATACCAAAACTATGATTCATTGGTCAGAAAGCTATATGTGTCTTTATGGCATGTTGAATGCTCGCCGGCATTAGAATCCGCGGAGGATCTTCGAGCTATGGGGACGGTTTGCAATGCAGAGTATGAGCTTATGGCTCAATCTGTAGAGAAGTTTGGGCAACTTCCGGAGTTCAATCGGCAGAAAGAA
>JAFIFP010000005.1 GCA_020831965.1 Idiomarina sp. | reverse complement strand
TCCGCCGTTGCCGACTTATGCCTGACAACGGAGGCGCATTATAAGGATCTCCGGAAACCGCGCAAGATCTTTTTGAAAACTTTTTACCGTTTGCTTGTTTTGTGAACGGAACGCACAAAAAAGGGGCCGAATGGCCCCTTTTCTAGCATTAATTTAGTCTCTAAAGTTTTCAAACTGAAGCGGCAGCTCGATGTCAGATTTCTTCAATAAAGCGATAGCTTCTTGTAGATCGTCCCTTTTCTTGCCGGTCACTCTAACCTTATCACCCTGAATTGATGCTTGGACTTTAAGCTTATTTTCCTTCACCAGCTTCACAATTTGTTTAGCGACTGGCTGATCAATGCCTTGTTTAAAAGTAATATGAAAACTAAAGGTTTTACCGCTATGCACCGGCTCATCCTCAATATCAGCTCCGGCCAACGAGATACCACGCTTCGTGGTATTACTCCGCAGAATTTCGAGTAGCTGGCGTACCTGGAAATCAGACTCTGACTTAAGCGTTACAGTTAAATCATTTAACTCAATCGTTGCTTCAACACCGCGAAAATCAAAACGCGTACTTAGTTCACGCACTGAATTATCAACTGCATGGCGTAATTCAACTTTGTCTATTTCAGAAACCACGTCAAAGCTTGGCATAGTAACAATTTACCTATTCAAATTAGATTTTTTATAAATATAGGCCACCTAAATGGGAGTGGCTTCCCTGATCCATCGATCTCAATAGCGAGATTAGCAACTTTTTATTACTTAAACAAAAACGGAGCCCTAAGGCTCCGTTTTATGTGTGCTTCTGTTGTCTCTACTCTTCAGTAACGACTTCTTCAGCAACTTCTTCGTTTACCGGACGGTCAACTAACTCTACGAATGCCATTGGAGCATTGTCACCAGCACGGAAACCACATTTCAGGATCCGGGTGTAACCACCTGGACGCTCTGAGTAACGTGGACCGAGTTCGTTGAACAATTTACCAACGACATCTTTGTCGCGAGTGCGAGCAAACGCCAAACGACGGTTTGCAACGCTGTCTTGCTTAGCCAATGTAATCAAAGGCTCGATAACGCGACGCAGCTCTTTCGCTTTAGGCACAGTGGTTTTGATCACTTCGTGACGAACCAATGAGCTTGCCATATTGCTAAACATAGCTTTGCGATGGCTGCTGTTGCGGTTAAGTTGACGACCACTCTTACGATGGCGCATACCAATTACCCTTCTAAGTAAAACTCTTTACCAGGTGACCTTGAATAACTTAATCGTTATCCAATAAGCTTGCTGGCGGCCAATTTTCAAGGCGCATTCCCAGTGACAATCCACGGGAAGCCAACACGTCTTTAATCTCAGTCAGCGATTTCTTACCAAGGTTAGGAGTTTTCAATAACTCAACCTCAGTGCGCTGAACCAGATCACCAATATACTGAATCGCTTCTGCCTTCAAACAGTTTGCAGAACGTACAGTCAGCTCAAGATCATCCACCGGACGCAACAGAATCGGATCGAATTCTGGTTTCTCTTCTTTCTCTTCCGGCTCGCTCATGTCGCGTAATTCTACGAACGCTTCCAGCTGTTCCGCTAGAATAGTCGCAGCACGACGAATCGCTTCTTCTGGATCCAGAGTACCGTTAGTTTCCATATCGATAACTAACTTATCCAAATCCGTCCGTTGTTCTACACGAGCAGAATCAACAGTGTAAGCAATACGCTCAACCGGGCTGAAAGAAGCGTCAACCAGCAGACGACCAATGTTACGGTCTTCATCTTCATTCTGCTGACGCAAGTTTGCAGGGACGTAACCACGACCGCGTTCAACTTTAATACGCATGGTCAAGTCGGTGTCACCTGTCAATGTGCAGATAACATGCTCAGGATTCGCAATTTCTACGTCTCCATCTAACGTGATGTCACCTGCAGTTACAATGCCCGCGCCTGACTTGCTTAAAGTTAACGTAGCTTCGTCTTTGCCGTTTAAAATTACAGCCAGACCTTTAAGGTTGAGCAGGATTTCAATGATGTCTTCCTGGACACCTTCTTTCGTGCTGTATTCATGCTGCACGCCTTCAATCTCAACTTCAGTTACCGCACATCCCGGCATTGAAGAGAGAAGAATACGGCGAAGCGCATTACCCAGCGTATGACCAAATCCGCGCTCCAACGGCTCCAAAGTGACTTTGGCTCGGTTAGAACTAATTTGCTCGATATCCACGAGACGCGGTTTCAGAAATTCGGTTACAGAACCCTGCATTATGTCCTCTCTTTATGCTGAGGCCTTACTTCGAGTAAAGCTCTACGATCAACTGTTCGTTAATATCTGCAGACAGGTCAGACCGCTCTGGATTACGTTTGAAAATGCCTTGCATTTCCTTAGTATCCACTTCGACCCAAGTCGGCTTCTCGCGTTGTTCTGCTAGCTCAAGAGCTGCAATAATACGAGCTTGCTTCTTCGCTTTTTCACGGACAGAAACTACGTCATCCGCTTTTACTTGGTACGAAGGAATGTTAACCACGCGACCATTAACCACGATTCCTTTGTGGCTGACCAGCTGACGTGCTTCCGCACGAGTTGATGCAAAGCCCATCCGGTAAACTACGTTATCAAGACGGCCTTCGAGAAGTTGCAACAAGTTTTCACCCGTGTTGCCCTTCAAACGAGCTGCTTCTTTGTAGTAATTACGGAATTGCTTTTCGAGTATGCCGAAAATACGACGTACTTTTTGCTTTTCACGCAACTGAACACCGTAATCTGACAGACGACCGCGACGTGCGCCGTGCTGTCCAGGTGCGGTTTCCAGTTTACACTTGGAATCTATCGCACGTACGCCGCTCTTGAGGAACAAATCGGTTCCTTCGCGACGACTGAGCTTGAGTTTTGGACCCAAATATCTAGCCATGTTCTTTCTCCAACTATCGTATCACGCCAATTAAACGCGACGTTTTTTCGGCGGACGACAACCGTTGTGAGGAATCGGTGTCACATCGGTAATGTTCGTGATTTTGTAACCGACCGCATTCAGTGCGCGAATCGAAGATTCACGGCCTGGACCGGGGCCTTTTACGAACACTTCCAGATTTTTCAATCCGTATTCCTTCGCCATTTCACCTGCACGTTCTGCTGCTACCTGAGCTGCGAACGGCGTCGACTTACGAGAACCACGGAAGCCAGAGCCCCCAGCAGTTGCCCATGACAGAGCATTGCCCTGACGGTCTGTAATGGTGACGATTGTGTTGTTGAAAGACGCATGAATGTGCGCCATTCCGTCGGTTACCTGCTTCTTGACGCGCTTCCGAGTGCGAGTAGGTGTCTTAGCCATTGCTCTGCTCCTTACTTCTTAATCGGTTTACGCGGACCTTTACGGGTACGCGCATTAGTTTTTGTGCGCTGACCACGTAGAGGTAAGCTGCGACGATGACGCAGACCACGGAAACAACCGAGGTCCATCAGACGCTTGATATTCATTGAAACTTCACGACGAAGGTCACCTTCTACTGAATATTTGGCGACTTCTTCACGGATTTTATCTAATTCGGCCTCTGACAAGCTTCCGATTTTAGTGGTTTCAGCAATACCAACGCTCGCCAAAATGGCGATAGAGCGGGTACGGCCAACACCGTAGATCGACGTCAGTGCAATCACTGCGTGCTTATTGTCAGGGACGTTAATGCCAGCTATACGGGCCACTAACATATCTCCTATATTTAGGGGGCTCCAGTTGAAAAGCCCGTTAGGATACTCAACCGGTTGCCTAATTGCAAACAAAACACAGCCCGGATAACCCGGACTGTGTTCTTACTCTTTGTTAACCCTGCCGTTGCTTATGCTTTGGATCAGTACAAATGACACGGACTACACCGTGACGCTTGATGATCTTGCAATTCCGGCAGATCTTCTTAACGGAAGCACGAACTTTCATTGCTACTCTCCGTAACTTGCGACCTTAGCGGCCGAAGCCTTTTAGGTTCGCTTTTTTGAGTACCGACTCATACTGATGAGACATCAGATGGGTTTGTACTTGAGCCATGAAATCCATGATGACGATTACGATGATCAGTAACGAAGTACCGCCAAAGTAAAATTGCACGTTCCATGCAATCATCATGAACTCAGGAACCAAACAGATAAATGTAATATAGATAGCGCCGGCTAATGTCAGACGCGTCATTACTTTATCGATGTAGCGAGACGTTTGTTCACCTGGACGAATACCTGGAATAAAAGCTCCAGACTTCTTCAAGTTGTCTGCCGTATCGCGCGGGTTAAATACCAACGCAGTATAGAAGAAACAGAAGAATATAATCGCCGTAGCGTAGAGCATCACGTAAAGCGGTTGGCCCGGAGACAATGTCAACGCAACCTCTTGCAATACGTTTGCAACAGCACCTTCACCTGTACCAAACCATGTGGCTATAGTACCCGGGAAGAGGATGATGCTAGACGCGAAAATCGGCGGAATTACACCGGCCATATTAACTTTCAATGGCAAATGTGAACTCTGCGCAGCATACACACGACGTCCTTGTTGACGTTTCGCGTAGTTTACCACGATTCGACGCTGTCCGCGCTCTACAAATACAACAAAGTAAGTCACCGCAAATACAATGACACCGATGAGTAATAACAACAGAACTTGCAAGTCACCTTGACGCGCTTGTTCAATTGTCTGACCCACTGCCGAAGGCAATCCAGCCACAATCCCTGCGAAGATGATAATTGAGATACCGTTACCAATTCCCCGCTCAGTGATCTGCTCGCCAAGCCACATGAGGAACATTGTTCCAGTGACTAAGCTCACGATCGCGGTGAAATAGAAGGCAAACCCAGGGTTAATAACTAACCCTGGGACGAGGTTTGGCAGACCGGTTGCAATCCCGATGGACTGCGCAGTTGCCAAAACCAATGTACCCCAACGCGTGTACTGGCTTATCTTACGTCTTCCTGCTTCACCTTCTTTCTTCAGCTCAGCTAGCTTTGGATGAACCACCGCTAACAGTTGCATGATGATCGAAGCTGTAATGTAAGGCATGATGCCTAACGCAAGAATTGACGCTCGCTCGAGCGCACCACCACTGAACATGTTAAACATGGCCACAATGGTACCCTGCTGTTGAGCGAACAAGTCAGCCAATACAGCGGCATCTACACCAGGAATCGGCACGAAAGATGCGGCACGAAAAACAATGATCGCACCGAGCACAAACAACAAGCGTGTTTTCAGCTCAGACAAACCGCCTTTTGCGCCGGACTTTTCCAATCCTGGTCTAGCCATGGGTCAATTATCCTTCGATTTTTCCGCCGGCCGCTTCGATAGCTTCGCGCGCGCCTTTAGTGACTTTAATGCCTTGCACAGTAACAGGACGGCTGATTTCGCCAGACTTGATTACTTTTACGAACAAAATGTTCTTAGTAACCAAACGAGCATCTTTCAGCAAGTCTAGTGTTACTGTGTCGCCGTTCACTTTAGCCAGTTCACTCAAAGTAATTTCTGCTGTTACAACAGACTTACGTGAAGTGAAACCGAACTTAGGTAGACGACGCTGAATTGGCATCTGACCACCTTCGAATCCAGGCTTAACTGAACCACCTGAACGCGATTTCTGACCTTTGTGACCACGACCACCAGTTTTACCAAGACCTGAACCAATACCGCGACCAAGGCGCTTCTTGGAAGGCTTAGAGCCTGGTGCAGGTGCGAGAGTGTTTAAAAACATGTCTTACTCCTCGACCTTAACCATGTAGTTAACCCGGTTCACCATGCCACGTACTGCTGGGGTGTCTTCCAGCTCGACTGTATGGTTAATACGGCGCAAACCCAAACCGACTAAAGTGGCTTTATGCTTTGGTAAGCGGCCAATTGAGCTTTTTGTTTGAGTCACTTTGATAGTCTTCTTAGCCATCGTTCAATTACCCCTTGATTGCATCAACAGACAATCCACGCTTAGCAGCAATTTGCTCTGGAGACTTCATAGCTTCCAGTGCTTTCACTGTCGCGCGAACGACGTTGATTGGGTTCGTTGAACCATACGCTTTAGACAGAACGTTATGTACGCCTGCAACTTCCAAAACAGCGCGCATCGCACCACCGGCAATGATACCGGTACCTTCAGATGCTGGCTGCATGAATACACTCGAACCCGAGTGGCGCCCTTTAACAGGGTGCTGCAGAGTGCCGTTAGTCAGCTGTACGGTCACCATATTGCGACGTGCTTTTTCCATCGCTTTCTGGATCGCTGCTGGAACTTCACGAGCCTTGCCATAGCCGAATCCGACTTTGCCTTGGCCATCACCTACCACAGTCAGTGCAGTGAAGCTAAAGATGCGACCACCTTTAACCACTTTAGAGACGCGGTTGACCGTGATGAGTTTTTCCACCAGTTCACCGTTTTGAGCTTCGTTATTTGCCATTTTCGTCTCCTAGAACTGCAGTCCTGCTTCACGGGCAGCATCTGCCAGTGCAGCAACACGACCGTGGTACTTGAAGCCGCTGCGGTCAAAAGATACGGCTTCAACACCTTTCTCTTTTGCGCGCTCAGCGATTACTTTCCCGACGACTTTAGCGGCATCAACGTTACCCGTGTTTTTTACTTGCTCACGGATCGCGCTTTCCGCAGTTGATGCAACAGCCAGTACTTCTGAACCGGTTGACGCAATCACCTGGGCATAGATGTGCCGCGGGGTACGGTGGATAACCAGACGGGTTCCACCCAACTCTTGAATCTTTTTACGTGCGCGAGTAGCACGACGTAAGCGAGCTGCTTTCTTGTCCATCGTATTACCCTACTTTTTCTTGGCTTCTTTACGGCGAACTTGCTCATCGCTATAACGTACACCCTTACCTTTATAAGGTTCAGGTTTACGGTATGCGCGAATATTTGCCGCAACTTGGCCAACCAATTGTTTATCGGCGCCTTTCACAACCACCTCGGTTTGCGACGGAGTTTCTACAGTAATACCTGCAGGAACAGCGTACTCAACCGGATGTGAGAAGCCCAAGCTTAAGTTCAGCTTGCTACCTTGTGCCTGTGCACGGTAACCAACACCAACTAGTGTTAGCTTGCGCTCGAAGCCTTGGGTAACGCCTTGAACCATGTTATTCAATAGTGAACGGGCAGTTCCTGCTTGAGCCCAGTTATTTGCCATTCCTTCACGAGGAATAGCGCGTAACTCTTGCTCTTCAGTAACAACTTCAACCGCATCATTGAAAACGCGGCTCAATGTGCCCTTTGCACCTTTAATGGTCACTTCCTGGCCGTTTAACGTAACTTCTACTCCGGCAGGGATAGCAACAGGTGCCTTAGCAACGCGTGACATGTCCTACCTCCGTTAAGCTACGTAGCCAATAATCTCACCACCGAGCCCAGCATTGCGGGCAGCGCGGTCAGTCATCAGGCCTTTAGAAGTTGAAACCACAGCAATACCGAGACCACCCATAACAGTAGGTAACTCGTTACGCTTCTTATATATACGCAGACCAGGACGGCTGACACGTTGAATAGATTCGATGACAGGACTGCCTTCGAAATACTTCAATGTGACTTCCAGTTCCGGCTTTACGCCCGACTCGACTTTGAAACCAGTGATATACCCTTCGTCTTGCAGAACTTTAGCGATTGCTTCTTTCTGCTTCGACGCCGGCATAGTCACGGTAACTTTGTTCGCAGCTTGAGCGTTGCGAATGCGAGTGAACATATCCGCAATTGGATCTTGCATGCTCATATTTGCTTTCTCCCGTGATTCGTCGCTTACCAGCTAGCTTTCTTCAAGCCAGGAATTTCACCACGCATCATTTTTTCACGAACCTTAATACGGCTCATGCCAAACTTGCGTAGGTAACCATGTGGACGTCCAGTGACGCGACAGCGATTGCGCTGACGTGACGGGCTGGAATCACGTGGGAGTTTCTGCAAATCTAAAACAGCTTCCCAGCGTTGTTCGTCGCTTGACGCAGGATCCGCGATAATCGCTTTCAGTGCGCGTCGCTTTTCAGCGAATTTAGCTATCAGCTTAGTCCGCTTCAGCTCACGCATTTTCATTGAAACTTTTGCCATAACTCTACACCTTACTTTCTAAACGGGAAGTTAAAGGCAGACAGCAATGCACGTGCTTCGTCATCGCTCTGTGCACTTGTAGTAATCGTGATATCCAAACCACGTACCCGGTCAACCTTGTCATAGTCGATTTCTGGGAAAATGATTTGCTCACGAACACCCATGCTGTAGTTCCCGCGGCCGTCGAAAGACTTCGCATTCAGACCACGAAAGTCACGAACACGAGGAATTGCGATCGAAATGAGACGCTGTAGGAAATCCCACATACGCTCACCGCGCAGAGTTACTTTACAACCAATCGGAAAGCCTTCACGGACCTTGAAGCCAGCGACAGATTTACGCGCGACAGTACGAACCGCTTTTTGACCAGAAATAGCTTCTAAGTCAGCGACTGCATTGTCGAGAATTTTCTTGTCGGTTAATGCTTCACCAACACCCATATTGAGTGTGATTTTCTCAATCCGAGGGACTTGCATGACACTGGTGTAGCCGAACTGTTTCATCAGCTCAGGAACTACAGTATCTTTGTAAACATCATGCAGTTTCGCCATCGTATACTCCAATAGTCATTTAGATGGTTTCGTTATTAGATTTGAAGACGCGAACTTTCTTTTCGCCCTCAATCTTAAAACCAACTCGATCTGCCTTGCTGGTTGCCGGGTTGAAAATCGCAACATTAGAAACATGAATTGGGGCTTCTTTCTCAATAATGCCACCTGGTTCATTCAGAGACGGATTAGGTTTCTGATGTTTCTTAATAATGTTAACGCCTTCGACCACGACGCGATTATCGCCAGTAAGAACTGAAAGCACTTTTCCGCGCTTTCCTTTGTCCTTGCCTGCCAGCACAATTACTTCGTCATCACGTCTGATTTTTGCCGCCATTGTCGACTCCTTATAGTACTTCTGGCGCCAGTGAAATAATCTTCATGAACTGCTCTCCGCGCAATTCACGAGTCACTGGACCAAAGATACGGGTGCCAATTGGCTGTGAGTTGTTGTTTAACAACACAGCCGCGTTGCGGTCAAAACGGATAACAGAGCCGTCTTGACGACGGACGCCTTTCCGGGTGCGTACGACCACCGCGTTGAGAACATCGCCTTTCTTCACCTTACCGCGAGGAATTGCTTCCTTGACAGTAACTTTGATGATGTCGCCAATGTTCGCGTAACGGCGGTGCGAACCACCTAGAACCTTAATACATTGTACGCTGCGCGCGCCGGAGTTATCGGCCACATCCAGCATAGTTTGCATTTGGATCATCTCAGTGCTCCGCTTGAGTTTAAATAAACCAGACTCTCCCGAGTCCAAGCTACCTTCTTTCACTTCATAAGAAAGAAGACCCCATACTAAAAGGGCGCGAAATTGTAACAGAAAAAATATGGGGAAGATAGAGGAATATCAAAGAAAAATAAGGGCATTGAGCACTCAGGCGAGTGCTCAAATTAAACATTAGGTCACTCGTAAACTAGCGAGCGTTTTGTGCCTAAAAATAATAGCCGAAGTTTATATTAAATCGGGTATTAGTGGAACCTCCATCTTCGCCGATTGTACCGCCGATAAAGGGCTGATTTTTAGCCGTAACTAAATCAATGTAGGTATACATACCGCCTGCCGTAACCGCAACGCCGAGTACATTCATGGTGGTATCATCATTGAGGCCACGCTTATTCGTAATCAAGCTGTAGTTGTTGTAAAAAGTCAGGTGGCTAATTGGGCCGAGACTCACTGGCAGGTTGTAGGCAATATTCCCTGTATAAATGTCCGCAGAGGTGGGAATGGTGTCAAAGTACGCATAGGCTCCCAATACAACGCCTATGTTCTCGATGTCCAACTTGTAGTCATAAGTCGCGTACTGCGCATGAAACTCCCAGGGCCCGGTATTATAGACTGCATGCACGCCATAATTACGACGATCCCCCACGCTCTGCTCGCCATCATGGAAGTCGCCAATTTGAGCGGACACGCCGAGCTCTAACATGCGAGTCTCATCAAAATGCCATTTGCGAGCGACTCGGGTCATGAACGTATTATTCTCACCAGCCAGTTGTAGCGGATCATCGTAAATCCCTTCCCCTGGCAAACGAATACCAACCACGTCATAGTTATAGCGATCCGCGAGACTACGAACGAAGCCTGTAGAACCTCCTAACTCATCATTTAGAATAAATGCAAAATCCAAGTCCCAATGCTCAGAACGGCGTAAAAACCGAATGCCTGCCCCTGGATTGTCCTCTAGTCCGACATAGAACGTAGAGTTGAAGAAATAGCTGTGGGAATTGTATGGCATGACACCAAAGGGCTGAATCACGATACCTGCTTGCCCTTGCCATTCCTCGGTAAAGTGATAGCCGAAATACGCATGGCGAAATGCATCCATGTACTCGAACCAACGGTACTGAGCGGATAGGATCACGTCGCCCATGCGACCGTTAAAATCCAAGCGAAAAATATCAAAGCCTAAATCGCCACCACGTGACTTTTGCCCCGAGTCATAGTCCGCAAGTACATACTGAAACCGAACAGCACCACCTAGCGTAATGCCATCTTCACTTGGCGTTGAGGCGATGCTATCAACTTGTTCTCTGAGCTCTTGGTTTTCTTGACTGACTCGCTCTATTTGCAGGCGAAGCTCATTGATGTCCTCTTGGGTTGGCTCTGCATAAGCTGGTGCGACGGTTAGAACTAAAGCAAGGGGAATTGATTTACTAAACCAATACGTTGGGTGCATAACTTATCCTTATTTATAAACACGTGCTTGGAAGTATAGCCGCTCAAGAGCATAAATAAAAAAAGCGACCCGAAGGTCGCCTTTTTCATAGAGTGCGAATTGAAGTTTAAACTTCAGTTGCGCGCTCAATTACGTCTACCAGAGCCCAAGCTTTGGTTTTCGATACTGGGCGAGTTTCCCGGATCGAAACCAAGTCGCCTTGGCGGCTGGTGTTGTTTTCGTCATGAGCATGTACCTTGGTAGTACGTTTGATGTACTTACCATAGATAGGGTGTTTCACCTTACGCTCAATCGCTACAACGATAGACTTGTCCATTTTGTCGCTGACCACACGGCCTTGCAACGTACGGATATTTTTGGCTTCAGTCATTACGCACCCGCCTTCTCGTTAAGCACTGTTTTTACACGTGCAATATCTCTGCGCACTTGCTTCAACAGATGAGTCTGATTCAGTTGGCCGGTGGCTGCTTGCATGCGCATATTGAATTGCTCACGCAATAAACCTAGCAGCTCCTGATTCAGCTCTTCAACGCTTTTTGCTTTCAGTTCGCTTGCTTTCATCACATCACCGTCCGAGTAACAAAGGTCGTTTTGAATGGCAGTTTGGCAGCCGCTAATTTGAATGCCTCACGTGCCAGCTCTTCAGAAACACCGTCCATTTCATAAAGAACACGGCCTGGTTGAATCTGACATACCCAGTATTCAACGTTACCCTTACCTTTACCCATCCGCACTTCGAGAGGCTTCTGAGTAATTGGCTTGTCTGGGAATACGCGAATCCAGATTTTACCTTGACGTTTTACGTGACGAGTCATCGCACGACGAGCAGCTTCGATCTGACGAGCGGTCATACGACCACGCTCAGTAGCTTTCAGAGCGTAAGTACCGAAGCTGACCTTGTTACCCGCTTGCGCTAGACCACGGTTGCGGCCTTTATGAACCTTGCGGAATTTCGTACGCTTAGGTTGTAACATTTCGCTTCTCCTTACTTACGACCTTTGCCGCGTTTAGCAGGTTTCGGCTGTTGCTGTTCTTCTTGGACAGGCATGCCACCGAGAACTTCACCACGGAAAACCCAAACTTTAACGCCAATGATACCGTAAGTAGTGTTTGCTTCAGCAGTTGCATAGTCGATGTCCGCACGCAACGTGTGCAATGGAACGCGACCTTCGCGGTACCATTCGGTACGTGCGATTTCTGCGCCTCCTAAACGACCACTTACTTCTACTTTGATACCCTTAGCACCCAAACGCATCGCATTTTGTACTGCACGTTTCATAGCACGACGGAACATCACACGACGCTCTAACTGGCTCGCAATACTTTCTGCTACCAATTGCGCATCTAGTTCTGGCTTACGCACTTCAGAAATGTTGATTTGTGCAGGAACGCCAGTGAGCTTAGAAATGGCTTGACGCAGTTTTTCTACATCTTCACCTTTCTTACCGATAACGACACCTGGACGAGCCGTGTGAATAGTCACACGAACACTCTTCGCAGGACGCTCAATTACGATCCGTGAAACAGAAGCGCTTTTCAGCTCTTTGTTCAGGAACAGGCGCACCTGATGATCACTTTCTAGGTAATCCGCAAAGTCCTTCGAATCCGCATACCATGTAGCATTGTATGGTTTCGTGATACCTAGGCGGATACCATTAGGATGTACTTTCTGACCCATAACTTATCTCCTAGCTATCTGACACAACCACAGTAATGTGGCTGGTACGCTTCAAGATACGATCCGCGCGACCTTTAGCACGTGGCTTGATGCGCTTCATCGTGGGACCTGCGTCGACCATGATGGCTGAAACTCTCAGTTCATCAATGTCGGCACCTTCGTTGTGCTCCGCGTTGGCAATTGCAGACTCTAAAACTTTCTTGATTAGAGTTGCCGCTTTCTTGTCACTATAAGTGAGAATTTCAAGCGCTTGCGCAACGTTTTGGCCACGGATTTGATCCGCTACCAAGCGACCCTTCTGCGGAGAAAGGCGGGCAAATTTATGCTTAGCAATAGCTTCCATCATATTCACCTCTTACCGTTTCTTCGCTTTCTTATCTGCAGCATGGCCGCGATAAGTGCGAGTCGGAGCAAATTCACCAAGCTTGTGACCAATCATTTCCTCAGAAACGAATACTGGTACGTGCTGGCGACCGTTATGAACAGCGATGGTCAATCCAATCATATCTGGAATGATCACTGAACGACGAGACCAAGTTTTTACTGGCTTCTTGTCCCCGCTTTCCATCGCTTTCTCCACCTTCTTGAGTAGGTGAAGGTCAATAAATGGACCTTTTTTAAGAGAACGTGGCATTATTCAACCCCTTGCCTTATTTAGTGCGACGACGCACGATGTACTTGTCAGTACGCTTGTTCTTACGAGTCTTATAACCCTTCGTAGGAACACCCCATGGAGTGACCGGGTGACGACCACCTGAAGTACGGCCTTCACCACCACCGTGTGGGTGATCAACCGGGTTCATGGCAACACCACGGACCGTTGGACGAACACCACGCCAGCGAGTAGCACCAGCTTTACCCAATTGCTTGAGCATGTGTTCAGCGTTACCAACTTCGCCGATCGTCGCACGACAATCTGCGAGAATTTTCCGAACTTCGCCTGAACGCAAACGAACTGTTACGTACATACCTTCGCGAGCAATGATCTGAACATATGCACCAGCTGAACGAGCCAACTGAGCGCCTTTGCCAGGTTTCATTTCTACCGCATGAACTACGCTACCTACTGGGATATTGCGCATTGGAAGTGCGTTACCTGGTTTAATCGACGCGTCTGCACCAGACACTACACGATCACCCGCAGTTAGGCCCTTAGGAGCCAAAATGTAACGACGCTCACCATCTGCATACAATACCAGTGCGATATTCGCAGACCGGTTTGGATCGTATTCAATACGCTCAACTTTGCCGGGAATCCCGTCTTTGTTGCGCTTGAAATCGATCAGACGATAATGATGCTTGTGTCCACCGCCAATGTGACGAACAGTAATGCGACCATTGTTGTTACGGCCACCATTCTTACTGTTCTTCTCCAGCAATGGAGCATAAGGCTTGCCTTTATACAGATCCTGACCAACGACTTTTACGACGTGGCGACGACCTGGGGATGTAGGCTTCTGCTTTACAACAGCCATTTTCAATATCCTCCTGTTTACTCAGCGCCGCCCACGAAATCGATGTCAGCATCTTCATTCAGGGTTACGTAAGCTTTTTTCCAATCGCTACGCTTGCCTGTACGCATACCAAAACGCTTAGTTTTACCTTTCACGTTAAGAGTACGGACGCCAGTCACTTCGACTTCGAACAGTTTCTCTACAGCAGCTTTAATTTCTGCTTTCGTTGCATCCTTGGCTACTTTGAAAACCACAGTGTTCTGGGTTTCAGCCGTCATGGTCGCTTTTTCAGAGACATGCGGAGCCAGGATAACTTTCAGTAAACGTTCTTCGCGCATCATGCCAATGCCTCCTCAAGCTGCTTCACTGCATCAGCGGTGAACAGAACCTTTTCGAATGCGATAAGGCTGACCGGGTCGATGCCTTGAACATCACGTACGTCAACCTTGTGCAGGTTGCGTGACGCTAAGAACAAGTTCTCGTCCACTTCTTTGGTCACAATCAGTACGTCCTGCAGATCCATTTCTTTCAGCTTCGCAACAAGTTGCTTAGTCTTCGGTGAATCAACACTGAAGTTTTCAACAACTAACAAGCGATCCTGACGAACCAGCTCTGACAGAATGCTCTTAAGAGCACCACGATACATTTTCTTATTAACTTTCTGAGAGTGATCTTGTGGCTTCGCCGCAAATGTCACACCACCAGAACGCCAAATTGGGCTACGAATAGTACCAGCACGAGCACGGCCAGTACCTTTCTGCCGCCATGGTTTCTTACCACCACCAGATACTTCTGAGCGAGTCTTCTGCGCGCGAGTACCTTGACGTGAGCCTGCTGCATAGGCAACTACTACCTGGTGCACCAGAGCTTCATTATATTCACGTCCAAAGGTAGCTTCGGAAACTTCAAGAGCGCCTTTCGCGTCTTTTAATGCTAATTCCATCACTAATCTCCTCAGACGTTACGCTTTGACCGCGGGCTTAACGATGACATTGCCACCGGAAGCACCGGGGACCGCACCTTTCACCAACAGTAAATTACGTTCTGCGTCAATACGGACGACTTCCAGGGACTGCACGGTGACGCGCTCGTTACCCATTTGGCCGGCCATTTTCTTGCCTTTGAAAACTTTACCCGGGGATTGGTTTTGACCAATTGAACCAGGAGCACGATGCGACAGTGAGTTACCGTGCGTTGCGTCCTGAGTCCGGAAGTTCCAGCGTTTAACTACGCCTGCGAAACCTTTACCTTTAGAGGTGCCGGTTACATCAACTAACTTCGTTTCGTTGAAGAGTTCTACTGTCAGCTCAGAGCCTACTTCGATGTCAGTACCTTCTTCGCCGTTAAGGCGGAATTCCCACAGGCCGCGGCCTGCTTCAACACCTGCTTTCGCAAAGTGTCCAGCTGAAGGTTTGCTGACTCGATTGGCTTTCTTGCTGCCAGTGGTCACCTGAAGCGCACGGTAACCGTCAGTTTCCAGAGTTTTCACCTGGGTGACGCGGTTTGCCAGCACTTCGATCACAGTCACAGGAACCGATGCGCCATCTTCTTGAAAGATGCGGGTCATTCCCACTTTACGACCGACTAGACCAATAGCCATTGTTAAAACCTCTTATCCAGAATCCTATTGCTCACTTAGCCCAGGCTGATCTGTACATCAACACCAGCGGCCAGGTCCAAACGCATCAGAGCGTCTACAGTTTTTTCCGTAGGCTCAATGATATCGATAAGGCGCTTGTGGGTACGAATTTCGTACTGGTCACGCGCGTCTTTATTCACGTGTGGAGAAATCAACACGGTGAACCGTTCTTTGCGGGTTGGCAGTGGGATTGGTCCACGTACTTGAGCACCCGTGCGTTTCGCTGTGTCTACGATTTCCGCTGTCGACTGGTCGATTAAGCGGTGATCGAAGGCTTTCAGGCGAATCCGAATTCTTTGACTTGACATATCAAAGCCTCATCCAAAAGAGCATTTAAAAAAGAGCATAAAAAAACACACCACTTCCATCACCTTTCGGCGCGAAGCGGGAGCTTTTTTAACCACCATTCAACCCCAAATCGGGGCTGTTGTGACAGGCCTCAAACAACCTACATCCTTGGCCTGCAATTCATACGCCCCTAAAGACGTGGGCGGCATTATACTAATTCCCGCCCTTGTGTCAAGCACTCAATAGGATTCTAGCCTAGACATCAGCAAGGCAATAACTTGACTAAAACACTGACTAATAGCACTTCTGTTATAGTGAAATCTCTATCGAGTTCTGGCTTTCTAGACACAGGGCAATTATTTCGGCGGGGTCAGGAACGCTGTGAAATCTATCTCGCTTCTGTTGGCATTGATCTTATCTGTATGCGCAGTGTCGAGCGACGCTTCTGCGGTCCCGGGCCCAAGTAGCCAAGATCCGAATAAAACGCTTCGCATTGCCTTTGGTCAAGACAAACCCCCGTACGTCATTACAAACCGGGACACTGGCGTCGAGATTGACATTGCCCGTGCGATTCTCGAGCCGCTTGGCTATCGTATCGAGCCGATTTATTTACCCTACCGACAGCTACATAACGCGCTGACGTTATTCCCGGACATTGACGCAATTGCAGGGGTAGGCGTGTTGCGAGACTCGCTTGGATTCTACGTACCAGAGTTTGCTTACTTTAATAACGTTGCGATTTCACGTGCAGCGGACGAGAATCTAATTCGCGAGATCTCCGATCTTACAGGCCACCGACTTGTCGCTTGGCAAGGTGCGAGCTACCCAGATACGCCGCTCGGACCGGAGTTTCATCAGTTGTTTTACACCGAACTGGCGCGCGGCCAACCAGGGTACTCTGAAACAGTGAGTCAGGCTCAACAGAATGCAATGTTTTGGGCTAATCGAGTCGACATTATCATTATTGATGAGCTGATTTTTCAATGGTATCGACAAGAATTACGCGAAACACATGAAACCAGCCTAGAAGTGTCGATCCATGCCTTATGGCCCGAACGCCATTACACCGAGATCGCATTTCGAAGTGCTGAGCTCGCACACCTTTTTAAAGAGGGCTTGAAGCGGCTAAAGGACAGCGGGGAGTACGATAAAGTTTATGAGAAGTACCGTATTCCCTCGCTAATAGAAGAGTAATTTAATTCTGTGGTAGGTGCATTGCTGCATAAGCTTCTGCAGCTCGCCACACACGCAAGGTATTGCCATGCAAAATTAAATCAATGTCAGACTCTGAGTAGCCGCGATCCAACAGCCCCTGAATGAGGTTAGGAAAGGTTCGCACATCCTTCAAACCAACAGGCAAGGTATCCCCCACTCCGTCATAGTCCGAACCGATACCCACATGTTCTACACCGACCAGCGCAACAATATGATCAATGTGGTCCAGCACGTCGTCTAGCGTCGCAAACGGGTATGGGTTCTGTTCACGCATCTGCGCAATTGCGGCTTCGGCTTCAGGCGTACCTTCACCATAACGCTGATTAAGTTCTCTCGTTAAACGCTGAATTCGAGCGCGATGCTGATTCGCAATAGGCGTTACGAAAGTTGATCCAAAGGTCACTTGAATCACACCACCGTTCTCGGCTAATGCTTTAATCATGTCATCGTTCATGTTGCGCTCCCAACCCGGTGTGAAGCGACGAGCAGAAGAATGAGTTGCAATGACCGGCACCTGAGTCACCTCAAGCACATGATAAAACGCTTTATCTGAAATATGTGAAACGTCCACCATCATTCCGATGGCATTCATTTCTTTGATCAACTCCACGCCGAATGGGCTTAAGCCTCCCCAAGTAGCCCGAATATCATAAGACGAATCACTAATATGATTGTCTTCAGAATGAGCCAAGGTAATGTAGCGAACACCGCGCTCGTAAAAGTGATGCAGATTCTCCATTTTACCTTCAATGGGAGCACCATTCTCCATACCCATTGCTAACGACATCAGGCCTTGTTGTTGATGCTCGAGTAAATCATCGGCGCGACGAGGGATGGCAAATTTATCGGGGGCGCGATAAACCAGCGCTTCCATATAATCGATTAATTGATTCGCGAGCGGTATAGGCACCGCTCGTTTCATAGCGGGACGGGATATAGATGGCCATGAAAGGTGCGTTCAAGCCGCCAGCAACCGCACGCTCGTAGTCGAAGTCACCGCGCTCTGTAGCGCGACTCACATCTTCCCAATCATTAATTAACCGCCACGGAACATCAATGTGGGTATCAATGATCAGTGAACGCTGAGCAATTGCTTGAGCTCTTTCACCAGCAATGATTTCTGTCGCATGAAGGTCTGAGGTTGTAAGTAAAATCGCTGAGGCTGCGATAGAAAGGACTATTTTCTTCATTGTGGCTTTCCAGATTTTATGATCTTTTGAGCCTATCAAAATACTTTCGGTTTTCCTATATGGGGTTTTCCTGTAGGGAAGGTGCTAAGGAGTCTTATACATCAGCAGTGCGTTAACAACTTGTCCTCGGTTAAGGACTAACGCATCACTGTTTTCTGTTTTACCGAGCGAATCCACCGGCTGATTGTCTGAGCGAGTTCACGACACATTAACCCAGCGCTGATTCCAGCTATCGGCAGAAAAATCCACATCCAACCCGCATAGCTAGCCATCCAAAGCATGGTTGCTCCCTAGCGCGGAGCAACCTGGCTAATTGGGGCTGAGCTCAACTGCGACTTTCTTACTTGCTTTACCGAACTCACAAGCATGCCGCCAGAGAGGTATTTTCTCTCAGCTGTTAACTGATCGCGAACACTCTCAATAGAAAACTTGCGCGCATCTTGATTGACTAGCGCAAGATCGGCTTGCAATTGTTGAGCAAGTTCTTGAGTGTCAATGTCATTCGAAGTACCAGCAAAAGTAGCTGAACTCGCAAACAGGCAGGCGACACAAGCTAAACCAATAATTTTTTTCATTTTCGTAATCTCCGTAGTGTAAGTGGTTAAATAAACAAACAGTTTCAAGTTTGTTTCCACAGAGGTTACAAGTCTTGTGCCAACTCTAAGAAAAATTCATAAGATATTGTTTTGTATTGAATATATTAAAAACAAAGGAGTTTTCGACAAGCTATCAAGCTGAGCGCTTATACATCTAATAGCGAATTTAACCAACGGAGTTGGCAAAATCCACCACTCTTTGTCGATGCTCCTGAAGCAGAGCCTTACCCTGCACTAACGGCTCAATTGAAGTTGCGCGAGGCCCTTGCTCACTCAATAACCGTCGCCACAACTTTGCCCCTGGCAGTCCTTGGTACAAACCAAGCATATGACGCACGACATGCCAGAACCGACCGCCTTGAGCGATATACTGTTCAATGTAGGGAATCATGAGCTCAACAACTTCGTCACGTTCACTCACGGGGCCTGTCCCGCCGAGTAGCTCGTCAACACCAGCGATAAGCCAAGGAGTTTGATATGCGGCGCGTCCTAACATGGCACCATCTACATACTCTAAGTGGCCCTTCGCTTCTTCGAGAGTTTGGATTCCACCGTTAATATGGAGATCGAAATGCGGGTAATCACGCTTCGCCTGATACACCCGATCGTAATCTAAGGGGGGAATCTCGCGGTTCTCTTTAGGGCTAAGACCATTCAACCATGCTTTACGCGCATGCAAAATGACTCGCGGGCACTCTACTTGCGTTAATTCATCAAGCAATACACAGAGAAACTCATAACTGTCATGCTCATCAATCCCAAGGCGCGTTTTGACCGTCACTGGAACTGAGCCAGAGACATCTTGCATCGCCTTAATACAGTCAGCAACAAGCTTAGGCTCTGCCATGAGGCAGGCGCCAAACCGACCATTTTGTACGCGATCAGAGGGACAACCGACATTCAGGTTGATCTCGTCGTAGCCACGTTCGACGGCACGTTGTGCACAAGTGGCTAAATCTGTGGGATCACTGCCACCGAGCTGCAATGCGACTGGATGCTCCGCTTGATTGTATTCGAGTAAGTCATACTTGCCATGAATAATCGCGCCCGTGGTGACCATTTCTGTATAAAGCAGTGCCTTGCGGGACATTAAACGATGGAAGTATCGACAATGACGGTCCGTCCAATCCAGCATCGGGGCAACGGAGATTGTTGGCGATTGAATGGGTGACGCCGTCATAAGAATTTCCTGTCTACACATTTGAAAATGGCTGTGGAGTATACCGAAATCTCCATCCTTTGGGCAGTTTACAGGACAAAAAAGGGCACTCGATAGAGTGCCCTTGAGCCTTTCTCAACGCGATAAGTCGGGCGAGGAACTTAGTTCAGATCGAAGCGATCAGCGTTCATGACTTTAGTCCAAGCTTTCACAAAGTCACTCACAAACTTAGCTTGTGCATCGCTGCTAGCATAAACCTCTGCGAGCGCACGTAGCTCAGAGTTTGAACCGAACACCAAATCAACTCGCGTACCAGTCCACTTCACCGCGCCAGATTTGCGATCACGCCCCTCGAACGCTTCACCAGCGTCAGAAGTTGGCTTCCACTCCGTGCTCATATCGAGCAAGTTGACAAAGAAGTCATTTGTTAAGCTACCAACCCGATCGGTAAACACACCATGCTTCACGCCATTCGTGTTCGCACCAAGTACCCGCAAGCCGCCGACCAGTACTGTCATTTCTGGTGCAGTTAAGGTCAACAGCTGCGCCCGGTCTACCAGAAGTTCCTCGGCAGACACAGTGAAGCGCTGCTTCTGGAAGTTTCTAAAACCATCTGCTACCGGCTCCAGATACTGGAACGAGTCTACGTCAGTTTGCTCGTCAGTTGCGTCGGTTCTACCCGGTGCAAAAGGCACAGTAACCGATTGACCGGCCGCTTCTGCAGCCTTCTCGACGCCAGCACCACCCGCAAGTACAATTAAGTCAGCCAGCGAGATACGCTTGTTACCCGACTGTGCACTGTTGAAGTCGTGTTGGATTTGCTCCAATACCTTTAATACCTTCGCCAACTGCTGTGGTTGGTTTACTTCCCAATCCTTCTGTGGCGCCAAACGGATACGTGCGCCGTTCGCACCGCCCCGGAAATCAGAACCACGGAAAGTTGAAGCTGACGCCCACGCCGTAGATACCAACTCAGACACAGACAAGCCCGAAGCTAATACTTTTTCTTTCAATGCAGCAACGTCTTTGTCATCAACCAATTCGTGATCAACTGCAGGCACTGGATCTTGCCAAATTAACTCTTCTGCTGGCACTTCAGGCCCTAAGTAACGAGACACAGGCCCCATATCCCGATGCATGAGTTTGTACCAAGCCCGAGCAAAGACTTCCGCGAATTCGTCAGGGTTCTGATGGAAACGACGTGAAATCTTCTCGTAAGCAGGATCAACCCGCAGAGCTAAGTCTGCAGTGGTCATCATCGGCGGATGTTTCTTCGACGCATCATGCGCGTCTGGCACTGCGTCGCTCGCGGCGCCGTCCTTCGGATACCACTGCCACGCGCCCGCTGGGCTTTTCACTTTCTCCCACTCATAGCCAAATAACGTGTCGAAGTAGCTGTTGTCCCACTGAATCGGGGTGGGTGTCCAAGCACCTTCGATGCCGCTGGTAATAGTGTCGCCACCTTTACCCATGCCATAGCTATTTTTCCAACCTAGACCTTGCTCTTCAATTGGGGCGCCCTCAGGCTCGCGACCTAAGTGCGAGTCTGGAGCCGCACCATGAGCCTTACCAAAGGTGTGACCACCGGCAACCAACGCGACAGTCTCTTCGTCGTTCATTGCCATTCGTGCAAAGGTTTCACGGATATCACGTGCCGATGCGAGTGGATCAGGATTACCGTTGGGGCCTTCTGGGTTAACGTAGATTAAACCCATTTGCACCGCCGCAAGCGGGGTTTCTAACTCACGGTCACCAGAATAGCGTTTGTCGCCCAACCATTCGGCTTCGCCCCCCCAATAGATATCCTCTTCCGGGTGCCAAATATCAGCTCGGCCACCACCGAAACCAAAGGTTTTAAAGCCCATGGTTTCAAGTGCAACGTTACCGGTCAAAATAAACAAGTCGGCCCAAGAAATCTTCTTGCCGTACTTTTGTTTGATCGGCCATAACAGGCGTCTTGCTTTATCCAAGTTACCATTATCCGGCCAGCTGTTTAGCGGTGCGAAACGTTGTGCTCCCGTGCCACCGCCCCCTCGGCCATCGGCTACTCGATAGGTTCCCGCCGCGTGCCATGCCATACGAATAAAGAACGGACCATAATGCCCATAATCTGCTGGCCACCAATCTTGCGAGTCGGTCATTAACTTGGCTAAATCGTCTTTCAACGCTTTGTAGTCAACGTTCTTAAACTCTTCGCGGTAATCGAAATCATCACCCATGGGGTCTGACTTCTCGGATTGCTGGCGAAGAATATTCAGGTTCAGTTGATTCGGCCACCAATCACTGTTGGACGTGCCGCCTCCCGAAGATTTCGTCAGAGCGCCATGCATGACGGGACACTTACCTGCGTTTCCGACATCTTTCTTGTCCATAGTTCTCTCCACTTGTTGCTTCAGTTGAAACTACTATTTAAAACGGAAATTAAAAACAGAAGTTCACATCAAAATTCCGTTGTGATCGTGCGACATCAGATAACAATGAATGAACGCACAATCTCGTGTTCATCTACTAAACCATAGTTCAATCCCACGAGCATCTGGATAAATTCGATGTAGGTTATCGGATTTATCGACCCTTTCGACTTCTACTTCGCAGATAACCACGCTATTCTTAGTCTTAGGGTTAAATCGAAGGTGGGTTGAACTGACAGCTTCTCAAGTTTAGTCAAGATTACCTGAACCGCTCCAGCATGGTACACTGAAACTATGAGTAAGAAATCTGCTGAAAAACTACTATCGACTGCTGAGTCTGTTTGTACTCAACGGGGTGTGCGTATGACTCCTACAAGACGTGAAGTCTTTAGTATTCTCTCACGACAGCCGGGGGCGATTGGTGCCTATGACCTACTCGACCTTTTAAAAGAGGCAGTTCCCAATGCGAAACCGCCCACGATTTACCGAGCGCTCGACTTCCTGCAAGAGCAAGGCTTCGTCCATAAGATTTCATCATCGAATAGCTATGTGCTTTGCACTCATTTCGAGAAGCATCACCCCGCACAAATGCTAATATGTAATCAATGCGGTTCGGTGCAAGAAACGCATTCCGAACAAATTGATGACGCCGTACGTATACAGGCTACAAAGCATGGTTTCGATGTACAGCATCAAACCGTGGAAGCGCATGGTGTATGCAACAATTGTCAGACAGCAAAACACTAGTCAACAACGTTACACTTGGATGTGGACATACTTAATATGAATGTAGAATTTGTTAATCCATTTCTTTCGTCGCTACAAAACGTTCTCTCGATGATGGCGCAAGTTGAGCTTACGCCAGGCAAGCCAGGAGTGAAGAAAGATGACAAGGCCCGTGGCGATGTTTCCGGGTTGATTGGCATGGTAGGTTCGCAAACGAAAGGTTCTTTCTCAATTTCTTTTGATGAAGGGCTCGCAATAGAAATTATGTATAAAATGCTTGGTGAGAAGCCAACCGAGATCAACGAAGAAGTCATCGACATGGTCGGCGAGATTACAAATATGGTGACCGGTGGTGCAAAACGGATTCTCGGTGAGAAGGGCTTTGAGTTTGATATGGCTTCGCCCATCGTTGTCTCAGGATTCAATCACACCATTAAACATCGGTCTGAAGGACCAAAGATTATCATGCCTTTTACTCACGCGGCCGGCAAAGCACACATCGAAATCTGCTTCGACAAACTCTAAGCGTGCGTCTTAAGGGTGGCTACTGTACTCCAGAGTCACCCGATTCGCGACATTGCATAACAACTCCCACGAAATTGTTCCCACATGCCGAGCGATCTCTGCGACCGGTAAGTTCTTACCCCATAACTCGGCAGTGTCACCCGGCTCAATTACCGAATCGGGTCCCAAGTCCACGGTGATCATGTCCATAGCCACTCGGCCTATCAGTGGATAACATTTACCACCAATCCAAACGGGAGTGCCTTCTGGTGCATGACGCGGGTAACCGTCTCCATAGCCAATGGCCACGATACCAATTCGAGTTCTGTCCTTGCTGGTCCAGGTTGCTCCGTAGCCGACACTTTCACCTGCACGAATTTCACGTGTGGAAATAACATCTGCACGCAAGCTCATAACTGGCTGCAAGTCATAAGTCGCCGACCGGTCCGGCTCTCGTCCATCAAATGGCGAGATCCCGTACAGACTGAGCCCAGGGCGCACCCAATCATATTGAGCGCCAAGGCCTGAAAACAAGGCTGCTGAGTTCGATAAAGAAGTACTTTGTGGTTCAAGGTTTGCTACCAGCTCATTGAAACTCGCTAATTGCACATGATTCTGCGGGTGATTCGGATCATCAGCGCAGGCAAAATGACTCATGAGGATTGGCTGACCTTGCACCATAGGCGATTCGGTCAACCGTTGGAACCAATATTCGGCTCGATCGGGGTCGATACCCAAGCGATGCATACCCGTATCGACCTTTAGCCACACTCGCAGTGGATCCGACAGCTCCGCCTTCATCAGCGCTTCTAGTTGCCACTCATGATGCAATACCGGCTGTATATTACCAGCCACTAACATCGGCAACTGAGTGCTTTCGAAGAAACCTTCCAGCAGCACAATGGGTCTGGTAACACCCGCCTTGCGTAGTTCCAGCGCTTCATCAATACGAGCCACACCAATGGCATCAATATCTGTCAGTGCTTGTGCGATACGCGTTAAACCATGACCGTACGCGTTAGCTTTCAGCACCGCGAGAACACGCTTACCCGGCGCCTGAGTTCGAATACAGGTGAGATTATGAGACAGTGCATCGAGGTCGATATAGGCCCACGCAGCGCGCATTAATAACCGTCTCCGATATCACCGTCGGCATAATTGTCAAAGCGTGACAGCTGACCATGGAATTTGAGCTTTACGCGCCCAATAGGCCCATTCCGTTGTTTACCTAAAATAATCTCCGCCAAACCTTTGTCTGTCGACTCTGGCTGATACACCTCATCGCGATAGATAAACATAATGACGTCCGCATCTTGCTCAATCGACCCTGATTCACGGAGATCTGAGTTCACTGGGCGTTTGTCAGAGCGTTGCTCCAAGGAGCGGTTCAACTGAGACAGCGCTACAACAGGACACTGCAGCTCCTTGGCCAAGGCTTTCAGTGAACGGGAAATTTCGGCGATCTCTAGGGTTCTGTTTTCGGTCATTCCTGGCACCGTCATCAGCTGCAGGTAATCCACCATAATCATGCTCAAACCGCCGTGCTCTTTATGAATGCGGCGCGCGCGGGAGCGCACTTCCATGGGTGAGAGGCCGGACCCATCATCCACGTACATCTTTCCTTTTTCTTTCAGCATCCCCATCGCAGATCCGATGCGTGCCCAATCATCATCATCAAGCTTACCTGTACGAATTTTCGTTTGGTCCACTCGACTCAGTGACGCAAGCATCCGCATCATCAACTGTTCTGCAGGCATCTCTAAGCTGAAAACGACAACTGGATGCTCTTCGTTCAAGGCCGCATGCTCGGCGAGGTTCATTGCAAAAGTGGTTTTACCCATAGACGGCCGCGCTGCAACAATAATCAGGTCAGACGGTTGTAGACCAGCCGTCTTCTGATCAAGGTTGTAAAAGCCAGTGGAAACGCCCGTCACACCTGAGTTGTTCTTTTGATGGCTAAGGAATTCGATACGCTTTAGGGTTTTGGTCAGGATGCCATCTAAGCTTTGCGGACCGTCGCTCGACTTCGTTCGCTTTTCCGCAATCGCGAGTACTTTCGTTTCTGCTTCATCGAGCAACTCGGCACTGCTGCGGCCTTTGGTTTCGAAGCCGTTCTCAGCAATTAAGTTGGCAACAGAAATCATCTCGCGCACCACTGCTCGCTCACGCACGATATCTGCATAGGCTAAAATGTTCGCCGCACTTGGGGTGTTCTTTTGGATTTCGAGTAAGTAAGCAAATCCGCCGACTGACTCAAGTTCATCGGTCAGCTCCAGTTGCTCTGAAAGCGTGACAATATCAATCGGCTTGCCCTGCGCCAGCAGTTTTACCATGGCGTCAAAGATCAAGCGATGGGAGCGCAAATAGAAGTCATCCTTGATCACCCGCTCAGCCACATTGTCCCACGCTGAGTTGTTGAGAATCAGGCCGCCCAACACGGACTGTTCAGCATCGATCGAGTGCGGCGCGGTCTTCAGTGCTTCGACTTTGGAGTCGCGTTTTCTATTTGGTTCGGCCATTTCGGGATGTGCTTCCACTGCAAATAAGAACACCGATGATACACAGGTGCAAAAAAAAAAGCAGCATTCGAAGAATGCTGCTTTTCACTTACTTTAACAGTCGCGTTGTGGAGCTTATTCGCCGGCCACAACAGACAGTTTAATGCTGGCAAATACGTCAGCGTGTAGTTGCAATTCAACTTCGAATTCGCCTACTTCACGGATAGTACCGTGAGGCATTAGAATCTCGCTCTTCTGCACTTCTACACCAGCCGCAGATACCGCGTCAGCGATATCACGCGTACCAACAGAACCAAATAGCTTACCTTCGTCACCAGCTTTAGAAGTGATAACGATAGTGTCCAGTGCATTGATCTGCTCTGCACGCTGCTCAGCTGCTTGTAAGTCAGACGCTAACTTAGCTTCTAACTCAGCACGACGCTGCTCGAACATTTCTACATTTGCTTTTGTTGCAGGAACTGCTTTGCCTTGCGGGAACAAGAAGTTACGCGCATAGCCAGGCTTCACTGCGACTTGGTCACCCAAGCCACCGAGGTTTGCAACTTTATCTAACAAAATAATATTCATTAATTGTCACTCCTGTTACTTGTGGCCATCAGTGTATGGCAGCAAGCTCAGGTAACGGGCACGCTTAATAGCGCGAGCCAGCTGACGCTGATACTTAGCTGAAGTACCGGTGATCCGGCTTGGTACGATCTTGCCAGACTCAGTGATGTAGTTCTTCAGCGTAGCAATATCTTTGTAATCAATTTCTTTTACGCCTTCTGCCTTGAAACGACAGAACTTACGACGACGGAAAAAACGAGCCATGATGTTCTCCTGTTAAACCTGTTCAATCTTTTGGGCGTGCAGTACCAGTTTTCCCATGCCATGTTGATCTTCATGACGCTGAATAAATCCGGTTACCTTAATTGCACTCCCAAGAGTTAATTGCTCTGACCAAGGTCGGGTCCATTCGCCACTAGCGACCACCTGAATGCGTGTATAACACTGCCGGTTTAACCCAGCTTCAGATTGCATTGACCGATGTTCTAGGGTCAGGTGCAAATGTGGAACGCCTGCGGGACTTTTCGATTGACGAGGGTGTTTACAAATTACCCCACCTAGCGTCAATCGGTTAAGACCCAAATCCTCTGCATTCGCGGACATTAATCTTCAGATTCAGTTTCTACTTCTGAATCTGCTTCGATGTCTGAACGCGAGTCGCGACGGTCTTCTCTCTCTTTTGGCTTCGCATAAGGCGAAGGCTCAGTGATAGCCTCGTCTTTACGCATGATCAGGTTACGCAGTACCGCATCGTTGTAGCGGAAATTGGTTTCCAGCTCATCAATCACCTCAGAAGACGCTTCTACGTTCATCAGAATGTAGTGCGCTTTGTGAAGCTTATTGATTGGGTAAGCCAGTTGGCGACGACCCCAGTCTTCTAGGCGGTGAATAGAACCACCAGCCTGTTTAATGGTTTCGCTGTAACGCTCAACCATTCCTGGAACCTGCTCGCTCTGGTCGGGATGGACCATGAATACGATTTCATAATGACGCATTAATTGCTCCTTATGGATTAAAGCCTGCGTACAGCTCAGCCCGGCTGACATAGAGGCAAGGAACTTGACATAGTATAGGGCTGATTCAAGCCGGCGAATTGTACGTAAGTCGAGCAGGAAAGGCAAGGGAAAGGCGCGTTAACGGCGTTTTCTTTCTTCGCGTTTTTTGACGTGGTCGCGGAATTTGCGTTTGCGGGCGTTTGAACGCCGCACTTCCAGCGCTATATTGATCCCAAGATAAATGAGAAAAGCCAACACAGTCAAACCGATGACGTACAACATTCCTTGGCATAACCACTCCGGACTACAGCCCATGCCAATATCAATCGCTTCCAGTCGTGTTTCCTGCATTGGATTCCCTCACTTCTTACTTCATCTTACTTTAGCGAGGTACCTCGTTGCCGAACTACCTCGAATAAGCAAACACCTGTTGCTACTGAGACATTTAAACTACTCACCGTCCCTTGCAACGGAATTGCCATCAATTCATCGCACATGTCACGCGTTAAGCGACGCATACCGGCTCCTTCAGCCCCCATCACAATGGCAACTGGGCCGGTCAGCTTGCTGTCATAGAGAGAAGTTGTCGCTTCACCAGCGGTTCCCATCACCCAGACCCCAAGCTGCTGCAGTTCACGCAAAGCGCGAGCCAAGTTAGTTACTGCCACGAAAGGCACAACTTCTGCTGCTCCGCTTGCCACTTTTCGCACCGTACCATTCAATCGCGCCGACTTGTCCTTCGGTACAATCACGGCGGTAACACCTGCAGCATCGGCGGTACGCAAACAGGCACCTAAATTATGCGGGTCGGTGACTTGATCCAAAACTAAAACCAGCGCTGGCCCTTTTGCATTCTCAATCAACGCTGGCAAATCATTTTCCGTTAATTGCGGTGCCGGGGTCACAACCACCAATACGCCTTGGTGATTCCCTTCACTGACACGCTGGTCGAGTGTTTTACGCTGACAGTACTGAGGTCGCACACCCGCTTGATGCGCCAGCTTCACTATCTGTTCATGACCACCGTCTTCACGATCTTTCTGAATAAACAGCTCGGTCACTCGTTCGGGGTAATGGGTCAGTATCGCTTGTACGGAGTGAATGCCGTAAACATCTTCCTTTTTGCTCATCGCTTCTTCGTCTTGCCTCGTTTCGCACTCGGTTTACCGCGCTTACCCTTTGTGCTTGATTTTACACGGCCCTTCTCGCCACGCGCGGATTTTGGCGCGGCTTTACTTTTCTTTTTCATTGCAGGCTTGGCATGAATGCGGGCCGGCAACTCGGTATTACTGGACTCGACCGAAATCAGTCGGAAATCAATCTTCCGCTCATCAAGATTAACCGCCTGCACCTTCACAACCACTTTGTCACCGATGCGATAAGCTTGACGGGTGGTTTCACCAATCAAGGTATGACGGTCTGGATCAAAATGATAATACTGACTCGGCAGGTTAGAAATATGAATTAAACCGTCGATCATGAGCTCGTCTAAACGCACGAATAAACCGAAATTTGTGACCGATGCAATAACCCCTGGGAACTCATCATTCACATGGTCTTGCATGTATTCACACTTCAGCCACTCGTCGACCTGACGGGTGGCATCATCGGCGCGACGTTCCGTTGACGAACAATGAGGGCCAAGGCCTGCGAGTTGCTCGTCGCTGTAGAACACCTGACCTTCTAAACCCGGCATATGCGGATGGCGTTGCGCTACTACATGCTTAATCACACGGTGTAAAATCAGATCAGGATAGCGACGAATCGGCGAGGTGAAATGACCATAAGCTTCGAGTGCTAGGCCAAAGTGACCACGGTTCTCTGCGCTATATACCGCTTGTTGCAGCGAACGCAGCAACATCATTTGAATTAACTCACGGTCGGGACGCTCTGCAACCTGTCTTAAAACCTCACTAAAATCGCTAGGACTTGGCTCACCGCCACCTGGCATAGAAATACCGAGTTCACCCAACAGTAAACGGAAACCCTGTAACCTTTCATCGTCAGGCTTGTCATGAATTCGGAACAGAGCCTTGGCCTCATGTTTCTCAACGAAGCGCGCTGCCGCCACATTCGCCATGATCATGCATTCTTCAATGAGCATATGCGCCTGATTGCGGCGTACAGGAACAATCTGTTCAATCTTGCGTTGCGCATTAAATATGAAACGTGTTTCCACGGTATCAAAATCAATAGCTCCCCGCTGTTCGCGAGTTTGGCGCAAGACTTTATACAAACGTTGCAAGTTCTCGATATGCGGGACTACTGCGTCGTACTCTTTTCGTAACCCAGGCTCACCTTCAAGAATGGCGGCCACCTTGGTGTAGGTTAAACGAGCATGAGAACGCATCACCGCGGGGTAGAATTCGAACCCCATCAACTTACCGCGCGCACCAATCGTCATCTCAGCGACCATACAAAGTCGATCCACATGAGGATTGAGTGAACAAAGGCCGTTGGAGAGTTTTTCCGGCAACATGGGAATGACATGGCTTGGGAAATATACCGAGTTACCGCGTTCCGTGGCTTCTTTGTCTAGTGCAGTACCGGGGCGCACGTAATGACTCACGTCCGCAATGGCAACCCACAAGCGAAAACCCTGACCGTCTGGCTGGCAATATACCGCATCATCAAAATCACGCGCATCTTCACCGTCAATGGTTAATAGAGGTAAATCTCTTAAATCCACACGACCGCGTTTATCTTCGTCAGTCACTTCATCAGCAATTTTGCTAACTTCTCGCGCAACCTGGTCACTCCACTCTTGCGGAATGCCATGTTCACGAATGGCTACCTCAATCTCCATTCCCGGAGCCATGTGTTCACCCAGTACTTCCAGAACCTTACCTACAGGACTACTGCGGCGACTCGGACGATGAATGATTTCAGCGACGACCATCTGGCCGTGACGCGCACCATTCGAATGCTCCGGGGAAATAATTAAATCTTGAGTCAACCGACTGTCGTCAGGTACCACTACAGCAATACCTTGGTCGAAGAAATAACGACCTACAATTTCTTGGCGCCCTTCATTAATCACCCGCACCAGCCGAGCTTCGCGGCGCCCTTTGGCATCCGCGCTTCCTTCTTTCACCAATACAGTATCGCCATGCATGGTTAACTGCATTTGATGATGCGGTAAGAACAAGTCCTGTCCGCCGCTTTCAAGTTGAACAAATCCGAAACCATCACGATGACCAATCACACGGCCGCGCTTAAGATCCATCCGCTCTGGCAAACCATAAGAGTCCGCTCGGGTATAGACCAGCTGACCGTCTCGTTCCATAGCTCGTAATCTACGTTTAAGACCTACCTGTTGCCTCTCGTCGTCAAGCTTATACAGCTCGACCAAGCTGCTAAATGCAACTGGCTTCATATCTTTTTTAATGGATTCAAGTAGTTCTTCGCGGCTTGGGATTTCCACATCATAATGTGGGGGGGGCGTTTGACTTTCGCTACTCATAATAAGGCCACTCTAACTGTGCCAAGGAGTTTTTCTATTTTATTTATATACATATCAACACAGTATATCAGTGCTTGTAGCGCTCTGCGAACACTCTCTGCACAATTTAAATTTGCTCATTAGAAAACAGCCCTTTACATTGGTGTTTATCTCTTACTCTATTTTCTATTCTAGATTGCATGAGGAATCGTTATGCGCACGCTGCTCTCCATTCTACTGGGACTTTTCCTAGTTGCCTGTCAGCCCTCTGGTCCTGCACCAGAGACATCGCTCAGTGAAAGTGAGCGCTTAAATACTTGGTTCGATGAGCAGTACGAACTCTTACTACTCGACAGCCCTATGCAGCTCACCATGCTGGGCCGTAAAGAGCGCTATGACGAATTCGACGATATGTCGTTAGCAGGCCAACAAGCGCAGGCGGACCGCATGGCGCAACTGGTGCGCACCATGGAGCGAGAGTTTGACTACGATCAGCTCGACCAAGAAACTCAAACCTCATGGGACTTATTCAAATTTGCTACAGAACAAGAACTCGCTAACTTGAACTATGCGCATCATCATTATCACTTCAATCAAATGCGCAGTCCGCACACATCTCTTGTGCAGTTTATGATTTCCTTTCACCGTGTTGACGAACCGAGCGACATGGACGCTTACATCAGCCGCCTTATCGCTGCCGAACAAGTCCTCAACCAAATCCTAGTGCAAGCGCAATCTAATGCTGAAAATGGCGTTCGCCCGCCGCGTTTTGCTCATGAGACCGTCATTCGCGAAACTCGCAGACTATTAACTGGCCAGCCCTTTGATTCGAGTGAGCATGCCATGCCCTTGTGGCAAGACGCACTCGGTAAAATTGAGCAGCTCGTTGACCAGGAGAAAATAGACGACGCTCAAGCTGAAGCCTACCGCGAGCAAGTCCGAACTGCGCTCACGCAGCACTTGAAACCTGCGTACGAACGGATGCTTGCCTTCCTAGAAGCAGATATTGAGCATGCACCGGTTAACTCCGTCGGGGTGAGCCGTCACCCGCAAGGTGATGCTTTCTATCGCCACATGCTGCAAGTGAATACCACCACTGATCTCAGTGCCGCAGAAATTCACCAAATTGGTTTAAGTGAGGTCGCCCGACTACGCGGCGAAATGCAAGAAGTGCAACAGGCTATGGGCTTTGCGGGAACCTTCGAAGAATACTTTGAGTTCATGCGTACCGATGAACAATTCTTCTATCCGAACACTGATGAAGGTCGCCAAGCCTATCTTGATGACTCTACCGCCTATCTGGATAAGATCTCCGAGCGCTTACCCGAGTTCTTTGGCATTCTGCCAAAAGCTGACCTTGAAGTGCGTCGCGTTGAAAGTTTCCGAGAGCAAGATGGTGCGCCACAGCACTATTCGCGAGGATCGCCCGACGGTTCACGCCCCGGTGTCTATTACGCGCATCTATCAGACATGACCGCGATGCCAAAGACTGATCTGGAAGCCGTCGCTTATCATGAGGGTAACCCCGGTCATCACATGCAAATTTCAATTGCCCAGGAACTCGAGGGGATCCCTCGTTTCCGCACGCAAATGGGATTCACTGTTTATGTGGAAGGCTGGGCCCTCTACTCCGAGTTGCTTGCGAAAGAGATGGGTGGCTACCAAGAACTCTACTCAGAGTTCGGTCGACTGGGAGCGGAGATTTGGCGTGCGGTTCGATTAGTCGTAGACACAGGTATGCACGCCAAAGGCTGGACCGAAGAGCAAGCTTTTGAGTATTTCATGGCCAATGTTCCGACCACTGCACCGGGTGCGCGGGCTGAGATTCAGCGCTACCTCGTACTACCTGGCCAAGCAACAAGCTACAAAATCGGTATGCTGCGCATCCAAGAGTTACGCGCAGAAGCTGAAGCTGCCTTGGGCGACACTTTTGATATTCGTGGCTTCCATGACACTGTACTCGGTGGTGGCGCGTTGCCCTTACCCCTCCTTGAACGACGTGTACAACAGTGGATTGCCCGACAACAGGGTAATTAGCGAACACTGTTCTTTACAGTACGACGGGACGCCACAGGTATCGACTTGTGGCGTTTTCTTTTATAGTGAGTCTTCTAAAGCCCATCTCGTGCAGCATGGTTGCGTGACACGATTGAGTAGAAGGCTCGAATGAAACTATTATCTTTCCTGAAGCGTGCAGAACGCACGCGACGCAAGCAACGTTATCAAGAACAAATGGCGGCTTTTAAACGTGCTTGCGAGCAACTACCCCGGAGGATATTGCGATTGATTGCGGCGCTAACGTAGGCATTTTTACGGCCCAGATGGCGCGCACCGGTGCGCGGGTATATGCCTTTGAACCCAACCCTGTCGCCTTTGCTAAACTTCAAGAAGAAGTTGGTGGTCGTCCAAATGTTGAACTCATTAACGCCGCGACCTCAACTCAACAAGGTCATGTGAATCTCTATATGCGCAAGCGCGCACATATCGACCCTCTGCTTTACTCAGTGAGTTCTTCAATGATTGAATCCAAATCTAATGTGAACAAGCAGGACTACATTCAAGTAGAAGCCATTGGCTTAGCAGACTTTATTGAAAAGCTCGACCGCCCGATAAAGCTATTAAAAATGGACGTCGAAGGCGCCGAAATTGCACTCATCAATGATCTACTCGATCGCGGACTCCACAAGAAAATCGAGCAGGCGTTTGTAGAAGTCCATGATCGGCGAATCTCAGAGTTAGCAGAGGCAACTCAAGCGCTGCGCCAAAGGTTAATAGCCGAAAATGCAGAGCATATTACCCTCGACTGGCGCTAGTCATACCTCGAGAGAAGTGCTGCAGACAAACAAGCGATCAGTGGCCACAAAACTGCGAGTCAAGTTGCTATCTACGATCGAAAAATCCAGATCGTTCCGACCGTTGAGGGTGCGAGAAAACAGAATAAATAGCGTTTATCTTCTACACGCATCTTCTACAAAACTTCTACATGGATAAAAAGTTAGTGGTTACTTGCGCTAGAGATTGGTGCCTGGGGCCGGACTCGAACCGGCACGTGTTTTACCACGGTGGATTTTGAATCCACTGCGTCTACCAATTTCGCCACCCAGGCAGGGAGGTGTGCTGAAGACCGGACGAATTATACGGAAGCGCTGGTCTTTATCAAGCGAACAAGCGAAAATTTCTGTATGATTTTGTCAAAATTTGCCGAAGAGATGTTTTTATGAGCAAAACTGAGTTCCCGCGTGCTGGTTTCTTCCGCCGTATCGCTGCCATTGTGTACGACAGTCTCGTCATTACCGCCGTCGTAATGTTCGCAGCAGGACTTGCCCTCGCAGTGAGTGTTGCCTTAGATAGTGCGCAACTACTTCCCCTCGCAACCGACGTAGACCATGCAGAGCGCATCGCAGATACCTTGGTATTCCGCATTTATTTGGTTTTAGTTATTGTAACTTTCTACGCAGGTTTTTGGTCACGTGGTGGACAAACCTTAGGGATGAAGGCCTGGAGGCTTAGAGTGCAGGGATTAGACGGCAAGCGGATCTCATTTCGTCAAGGCGTCGTGCGCTTCTTCACCTCGTTGGTGGGTCTCGGTAACTTCTTGGTTCTTTTTCACCCTAACAATCAAGCACTCCAAGACCTCGCCGCAAAATGCGAAGTCGTCGTGCTCACGCCAGAGGCAAATCAACATAAAAACTGGGCTTAGGGATTACACTCGTTGCCGAGTCAGGATTATGATGGCTGCCGTGGCAAAGACCACGCCCGGCAGCAGAGCACCAAGCAAAGGTGGTATTGAGTAAACTTGGGAAACGGGCCCAAAAACTTCGTTGAACACATGGAAAACGAAGCCAGTAATCACCCCTAGCAGTACCCTCGCGCCCATAGTGACAGACCGCAAGGGACCGAATACAAAAGACAAAGCCACAAGCAGCATCACCGCCACAGTTACCGGAACAAATACCTTACGCCAGAAAGCCAGTTCATAACGACTCGCATCCTGCTGGTTATTCTGTAAATAAGTCACATAGCTACGCAAACCGCTAATCGATAGCGACTCGGGACGCACGGTAACCACCCCGAGTTTTTCAGGAGTTAATCCAGACTCCCATGTATAAGTCGGCAGGGATTCATTGACAATCGCCGCCTCGCTCATTTGCGCAGATTGTACATTAGACAGCTGCCAAACATTGTCACGAAACTCTGCAGTACTGCCACGAATCACCCGTTCAAGCTCGCGCCCCTCAAACTGATAAACAGAAACATGGCGCAGCCTGCCAGTATCTTCCACTTCCCCGATATGAATAAAGTCGTCACCATCCTTCGCCCAAATACCTTGAGGTGCGCTAATCAGTGCTCCGCCTGATATCGCTTGCGCGCGCAACTGCCGCGCTTGGCTCTCAAGTTGTGGTGCCACCCATTCGCCGATTACCAGCACCACAATCATCATTAGCACACTGGCCTTCATGACCGACGCAATCAAATTCAGCCGCGAGCGCCCGGCCGCCATCATCACCACAAGCTCACTATTACTCGCTAGCACCCCCATGCCAATGAGTCCGCCAAGTAATGCGGCCATTGGAAAAAACATTTCGATATCGCGCGGAATACTGAGGAGCACAAAAGCAAGCACATCCATCATGTCGTATGTACCGCGACCAATGGCACGAATTTGCTCAACAAACCGAATCAGCCCCGACAGGCCCGTGAGTACCACTAGGCTCATCAGCGAGGTCGCCAGTACTGTGCGCCCAATGTAACGGTCTAGAATACTGAGCATTAACTGCGCCTCCGCGTTAATGTACTCCAGACACGCTGCCCAATAGGGCGATCACGTAATAACAAGGACACACCAATAATCAGCAAGCCCAAATGAATCCACCATAGGCCTAATGCGTCGGGGATCCGCTCATCCGCGAGCGCGCGCTTGGAGGCCATTAGAACCATGAAGTACCCCATGTAAATCAGAATCGCAGGCGCCATACGGGCAAATTTCCCCTGACGCGGATTCACTCGACTGAGGGGGACTGCAATCAAAGTTAATAAGGGCAACGCAAGCGGGATAGCGATACGCCACTGAAGTTCTGCACGAGCCCCCGGATCGCTGCTACCGAAAAGCTCCATGGTAGGAATCGCCTCCTGGCGACGTAAAGACTCATCCGGTTCTTGCTCTCGAATTTGAAGTTGGTAACGGTCGAATTCCATCACATGATGATCGAAATTGACCAAGCTTTGAGAATACCGACGGCCATCTTGCAGCACCAATAACTGCGCTCCAGAAGGCGCTTGCAGAATCTGCCCCGTTGCAGCCATAACAACACTCGCACGTTCGTCTTCTACACTGCTTCCCTCTTCAAGGGCACCGCGGTTCGGCATCTGAGCCACGAAAATATTCTGTAGTTCCTGGGTACCACTTTGACCTTCAATAAAAATCACAGCCCGCTGATTAGCCGCCTGTTGAAAGCGCCCTGTTTGGATGACCGCGATCCCAGCTTCTGCGCGAGCCCGCTCAGCCACTTGATATTCTTGCGCGAGTGCCAGCGGTCCCCACCAAAGCGTTAACACTGCAGTTGCGATAGCCGCTAACGAAGAAAGTACTAAAGTTGTGCGTGTGATGTACCACTCACTTACCCCACAGGCATGCAAAACTGACATTTCATTGTCCGTATACATGCGCCCATGAGCGAGCAAGATCCCGAGGAACAGACTGATTGGCAGAATAAGTGCCGCCAAGCTGGGTAATTGCAAACCCAATACGAAAAGAATTAGCTGGGCTGGTAGTTGTCCGTCAGACGCCTGAGCAAGAATCTGCACAAACTGTTGGCTTAGAAAAATGGTCAGTAAAACAAAGAAGACCGCTAGCTGGGCCTTGAATGTCTCACGGATCACGTAACGAAAAATAAGCACTCGGTGACAACCTTTAAGTTAGGTTTTTACTGGAATTCATCAGATTTTTAAGTAAACTCTGTATTTTTACAAGTTTAATCCATTCAGAGACGTTCATTATTTGGTTTTTACTGTCTCTTTCTATGCAATGACGCTGTGCTAGTGCAATGACACTGCGCTGTGCGCGCAAGAAGAAAGGGCCATTAATTAGGCGTCTCAATATAAGGTATATCATGCCACGATTATAGGTATGAAACCAGAAACCGGAGTTCGTATGGAATTCAGTGTTAAAAGCGGAAGCCCCGAGAAACAGCGCTCAGCATGTGTCGTCGTCGGCGTCTTCGAGCCACGTCGCCTCTCACAAGTTGCCGAACAACTCGACAAGGTGAGTGAAGGCTATCTGAGTAACATCCTCCGCCGTGGTGATTTAGAAGGCAAAGCGGGTCAAACGCTACTATTGCACAATGTACCCAACATTCTCAGCGAGCGTGTACTTTTGGTGGGTTGCGGCAAGGAGCGTGAGTTAGACGAGCGCCAGTACAAGAAAATTATTGGCAAAACCATCAGCACGCTAAACGATACAGGTGCTATGGAAGCAGTCTGTTTTCTGAGTGAACTGCATGTGAAGGGGCGCGACACCTATTGGAAAGTTCGTCATGCGGTAGAAGCTGCCCACGAACATCTCTACACCTTCGACAGCCTGAAGTCGCATCGTGAGGAGCCTCGGCGTCCACTTCGTAAACTGGTGTTCAACGTACCAACCCGGCGTGAGCTTCCCGTCGGCGAGAAAGCCGTTACACATGGCCTAGCCGTTGCTAAGGGGGTAAATACCTGTCGCGATGCCGCTAATATGCCACCCAACATTTGCACCCCCATCTATCTTGCTGAGCAAGCCGAATTATTGGCAGAGCAATACGATAATTTGACTGTCGAACGGATTGACGAAGCGCAAATGGAAAATTTGGGCATGAATGCTTATCTCGCTGTGAGTCGTGGTTCTGAAAATCCAGCAATGATGGCCTTGATGCATTATCAAGGCGCAAAAAATGATAGCGCGCCGATTATCCTGATTGGGAAAGGGCTCACCTTCGATTCCGGTGGCATTTCCATTAAGCCTTCTGAAAATATGGATGAAATGAAATATGACATGGGTGGCGCAGCGGGTGTACTGGGGGCAATGCATGCCCTTGCTGAATTGCAGCTGCCCATTAATGTTATTGGTATTTTGGCCGGTTGCGAGAACATGCCTGATGGCAAAGCATATCGTCCAGGGGACATTATTCGGTCCATGTCCGGTCAAACTATTGAAGTGTTAAATACCGATGCCGAAGGCCGTATGGTGCTTTGCGACGTGCTGACCTACGTTGAACGTTACAATCCAGAGTCAGTCGTCGATGTCGCCACGCTCACCGGAGCTTGCGTCATTGCATTAGGTCCTCATGCGACCGGGCTCTTGAGTAATCATAATCCGCTCGCACATGAACTCTTAAATGCCTCTGAGCAAAGCGGTGACCGTGCCTGGCGCCTACCGTTATGGGACGAATATCAGTCGATGATTGATAGTCCTTTCGCGGATATGCAGAATATTGGTGGACGTCCTGCCGGTACCATTACGGCGGCCTGCTTCCTCTCACGCTTTGCTAAAAAGTATCACTGGGCCCACTTAGATGTGGCTGGTACTGCTTGGCGCGGTGGCAAAGAGAAAGGCTCTACCGGTCGACCGGTACCTATGCTGACACAGTTTTTACTTGGTCGCGCCAGCGAGCAATCAAGCTAAACAATGGCACAGGTCACCTTCTACACGCTAGACGCGGTAACTGACGAACGCTTGGCAGAGTTTATTGCCGAGATGACCTGTGCATATATGCGCGAACGCCAACGCATACTCATTTTATGTGCAGACCAAGCGCAAGCAGAGCAAATTGACGAGCAACTCTGGCAATTGCCTGCGAATGCATTTATCCCTCACAATTTGGTGGGGGAAGGGCCACCGCAAGGCACTCCGGTGTTAATTGCGTGGACTCCGTTAACCACGCAAACCGGGCATCGCACAGTGCTCATTAACTTGAGCCAAGATGTTCCCGAGCAAGCGCAGAAATATCGTACGGTGATTGAAACCGTGCCCGTCGCCGACGCAGCCCGTGAAGCTGCTCGTGCTAGATATCGAGTTTACCGGCAGTTGGGAATGACGTTACAAACGCTCCCCGCCTCTTTAAATGTTGAAGGACACCATGGATAAGACGTACACACCTGACGCGATTGAGAAACGACTCTACGACCAGTGGGAAAAAGCCGGCTACTTTAAACCAAGTGGGCAAGGCGACTCCTACTGCATCATGATTCCGCCCCCAAACGTAACGGGTAGTCTCCACATGGGTCATGCGTTTCAACATACACTGATGGACACCCTCACCCGCTACAAACGTATGGACGGTTATAACGCGCTGTGGCAAGTCGGCAGCGACCATGCGGGGATAGCCACCCAGATGGTGGTTGAGCGTAAGCTGGCAGCTGAGGGAGGCCCTGACCGGCATGCTCTTGGTCGCGAGACCTTTATCGACAAAGTGTGGGAATGGAAAGCGCAATCTGGCGGCACCATTACGCAACAAATGCGACGTCTAGGCGACTCTGTCGATTGGGATCGCGAGCGTTTCACTATGGATGAAGGCTTGTCGGAAGCCGTTCAAGAAGTTTTCGTTCGTCTTTATGAAGATAACCTGATTTATCGCGGGAAACGCCTCGTCAACTGGGATCCAAAGCTAAAAACAGCAATTTCAGACCTCGAGGTTGAAAACAAAGAAAGTCGTGGCAAGATTTGGCATTTGAAGTATCCGCTGGCTGACGGCGCCACTACCGCGGATGGCAAGGATTACCTGATCGTTGCCACAACGCGTCCAGAAACTATGCTCGGTGACGCTTGCGTAGCGGTGCATCCAGAAGACGAACGTTATCAGTCGCTGCATGGCAAATTTATTGAATTGCCCTTGGTTAATCGTCGTATTCCCATTATTGCCGACGACTATGTTGAACAAGACTTCGGTTCGGGCTGTGTGAAAATCACGCCAGCCCATGATTTTAATGATTACGATGTGGGCAAGCGTCATAACCTACCACTCATTAACATTCTGGATGCTGATGCTCACATTCTTGTCGAGCCGCAAGTTTTTGACTTAAAAGGACAACAGATCGAGTTTGCAGCGGCTATCCCTGCAGAGTTCGCGGGCCTTGAACGCTTTGCTGCGCGCAAAGCGATTGTTGCGGCCTTCGAAGCCGCAGATCTGTTAGATAAAATTGAAGAGCATGACAACAAGGTACCTTACGGTGATCGCTCGGGTGTTGTGATTGAGCCTTTCTTAACCGACCAATGGTATGTCCGTGTCGCGCCACTTGCCGAAACAGCGACCAAGGCCGTCGAAGACGGTGAGATTCAATTTGTTCCGAAACAATATGAAAACATGTACTTCAGCTGGATGCGTGATATTCAGGACTGGTGTATTTCTCGCCAATTGTGGTGGGGACATCGCATTCCTGCCTGGTACAACAATGTCACCGGTGAAGTATACGTAGGCCGCAGTGAAGCCGAAGTACGCGCCAAGCACAATCTTGGCGACAAGGTTATGTTGGAACAAGACAACGACGTGCTCGATACTTGGTTCTCATCAGCGCTCTGGACCTTCTCAACTTTGGGTTGGCCTAAGAATACGGACGACCTAAAAACCTTCCATCCAACGGATGTGTTGGTGACCGGCTTTGACATTATCTTCTTCTGGGTTGCACGTATGATCATGATGACCATGCACTTCCTAAAAGACGAAGACGGCAAACCTCAAGTGCCATTCAAGACCGTGTATGTCACCGGGCTTATTCGTGATGAAAGTGGCGACAAAATGTCGAAGTCGAAAGGGAACGTTATCGACCCACTCGACATGATTGACGGTATTAGCCTCGACGCCCTGCTAGAGAAACGCACTGCAAACATGATGCAGGACAAGCTCGCAGACAAGATTCGTAAGCGCACTGAGAAAGAATTCCCACAAGGTATCAGCGCTCACGGCACCGATGCTTTACGCTTCACGTTAGCTGCCTTAGCCTCCACTGGACGTGACATCAACTGGGATATGAAGCGCCTCGAGGGCTATCGCAACTTCTGCAACAAACTATGGAATGCCAGCCGCTATGTGCTGATGAATACCGAAGACCATGATTGCGGCCAGCATGGCGGTGATATGGAACTGTCACTTGCGGATCAATGGATTATTGAGCGCTTCAATCAAACTGTTACACAATTCCGCGGCGCGCTCGATACCTATCGTTTTGACCAAGCGGCAAATATTGCTTATGAGTTTACTTGGAACCAGTTCTGCGACTGGTACCTCGAACTGACCAAGCCTGTGCTCATGGATGGCACGCCAGAACAACTGCGCGGTACACGTCATACACTGATTACCGTACTTGAACAGTTATTACGCCTACTGCACCCAGTCATGCCCTTTATCACTGAAGCGATTTGGCACAAAGTAGCGCCACTCGCAGGCGTTGCTGGTGAAACCATTATGCTACAACCCTATCCGCAACCGCAGCCAGAGCAATTCAAAACTGCCTCTGAGGATATGGAATGGATTAAGCAAGTCATTGTTGCCGTGCGAACTATTCGAGCTGAAATGGATTTAAGTCCAAGCCAGGCGCTGGATGTTCTTATTGCTGGTGCAGACACAACAATTCATCGTCGGGTTGAAGCTAACGCATCGTTCTTGAAGGCACTAGCAAAACTTAATCAATTGAGTTTCTTAGATAATGTCGATGATGCGCCAGCTTGTGCAACCGCCTTGGTAGGTCGCGTGGAACTGCATATTCCAATGGCGGGTCTGATCGACAAAGACGCCGAACTTGCTCGTCTCGATAAGAGCATTCAAAAGGCAGAAGCGGAACTCGCACGGGTGGCTGGGAAGCTGAAAAATGAAAACTTCGTTAGCCGCGCACCTGCTGAGGTCATTGAGAAAGAACGGGAGAAAATGGAAAGCTTCCAGGCCACCCTGCAGCAACTCGCTCAGCAGCGTAAGAAAATTGAAGCCATCTAGCCCTTTACCGCAACTCCGCCTGAACGAGGTTGAGTGCTTAACTTAATCTCAAAGTAAAAAACGCGGGCCCAAGCAAGCACCGCGTTTTTAATTTCTACTCACTTACTCACTCTAAGGATCTAAGTTAGACGCGGAATCGACTCGCAAGCTGCAACAAGCCTTTCGCTTGCTCTTCCACCTTAGCAGATGCTTCATCCGCAGATCTAGTTCCGGCACGGGTATCTTCTGTCAATTCATTTGTGCGTAATAGATTACGATCCATGTCCTGAACCACAGAAGCCTGCTCTTCTGTAGCACTCGCTATCTGATGAGTCATATCGGTTATTGATAAAACTGATTGCCTAATTTCTTGAAGCGCAGTTTCTGCTGCATTAGCTTTTTGAACACTGTCCGCTGCATACTCGACACCAGAGTCCATTGTTCTCACTGACTGCTCTGCTGAAGCTTGGAGCCGCTCTATCATAGTTTTAATTTCAGTAGTTGCATCTCCTGTTCTCGCAGCTAAAGTTCTCACTTCATCGGCGACTACAGCAAAACCACGTCCTTGCTCACCAGCACGGGCAGCTTCGATGGCGGCATTAAGAGCCAGTAGGTTCGTTTGTTCTGCAATACTTTCTATCGTATCGAGTATACTCCCGATACTCAGACTCTCTTCCTTCAATGTTGTAATAATACCGCTAGCAGACTTGACCTCATCGGCTAGAGTATTGATTGCAGTGATAACTTCCTGAACTACTTTTTGCCCTTGCTCTGTATTCTGCTTAGACTTTTCGGAAGCGTCAGAGGTCATTTGAGCATGCTGTGCTACCTCAGCGATCGTCGCTGACATCTCATTCATCGCTGTAGCCAATTGTTCTATCTCTCTTGCTTGTATATTCAGAGCACTATCTGCTTTAGCTGACACCTCTGACGAAACACTAGCTTGTTCTGAAACGCGTTGAGCACTAGTTCTCAATTCGTCAACGAGAGCGCTTAATTTCGTTTGCATTTGATTAAACGCTTGCGTTGCCAAGCCAATTTCATCATGACTGCGCACTTCTAGCTGGTTACCAGTTAAATCTCCACTAGCAATCTGCTGAGAGCGGGACGTCAATACTTTCATCGGCTCAACAATTTTACTGCGTAATAAAGAAGCCAAGACAATAGAGACAGCAACAGCAAAAGTCATAAGTAACCAAACGGTGAATAATGTCCGCTTCGAAGCCTGACTAGCTCGTTCTACCAATGAGGCGGAATCACCAGCCAATATATTGCGTACATCATCAATACCCCTTCGCATCACTTCCAAATGATGTAATGTTTGTTGCTGGTATATTTGCACGCGATTCTCTGAATTATCGGACTGTGTTATGCGTACCGCAGAATCATGTAAACTTCGGTGGGGGGCGTCCAGCGCATCAAAAGCGCGTCGCAATTCAGGAGACGTATTCTGAAAAAACGATGAAGAACGAAAATCCTGATACCACGCCCCAAACCTACACTTTTCAGGATCGAGTTCCCCATCAAAGGAATGATTTAATAGAAGGCTATTGGCAAGTTGGTTTGCCCAAACAACATGGTCAACTTCACGCTCTACTTGCAATGTAGATACATTCATTTGCTCACGTGTATTTGCGTGGGTATCTTCTAACCTGTTCAATGAGGCACTAATAAGGATACTGATCACTAACATGATCACAGCTATAATTGTAAAACTTATAAAAATCTTTTTCCCTAAACTTACATTTCTCATCATAAAATTATGACCTCATTACACCAACACCCACACCCACACCCACACCCACACAACTACAATTTTACAGACAATCTGAACTGGTCTAATGGATCTGGACACTTTAATTAGCGACAATAACCAGTCGAACATTAAGGTGTCATTATGAGTCAGAAACGAGCTTATAAACAATACTCTGCGGAGTTTAAAGAAGAAGCAGTAGCTTTGGTATCAGATC
>JAFIFP010000003.1 GCA_020831965.1 Idiomarina sp. | reverse complement strand
TTGACACTCTTTTCTACTTTGGCAAACGGCGTGAACTGGATCGCCCCTCCTAGGGACGCCGTGAATACATCCATGTAGGCTTCTCGTCGACATCCCTGTCTCCGAGACCCTGGAATGAGCGATCCAGTCCACGCCGATGGGTTCAGCATTGTCCATTTTATAGATTCATTGCCGCGCTGCGGGCCATTGAAGCCCTGCGCGTGGCGTTTTAGTGTGGCTTTGAGTTTGGGCGGAGTGCCGCACGATGTTGACACTCTTTTCTACTTTGGCAAACGGCGTGAACTGGATCGCCCCTCCCAGGGACGCCGTGAATACATCCATGTAGGCTTCTCGTCGACATCCCTGTCTCCGAGACCCTGGAATGAGCGATCCAGTCCACGCCGATGGGGTTCTGTATTTTCCATTTTTAGAGAGTCATTGCCGCGCTGCGGGCCATCGAAGCCCTGCGCGTGGCGTTTTAGTGTGGCTTTGAAATTGGGTTGAGCGGTGCGTGATGCGGTGCATCACCTCCCGTCTATCACGACCTCCCAATCTCCTAGATCCTGCGTATGGAACCTAAGGATTGCGAGGATATTCGATGTCACGCTTCGTTGTACTGTTTGCTATTCAACAGGTATTAATGCTGTGCGTTCCTCTGCTGATAGATGGTCATAGTGTATCAGTGTCAAGTGAGTGTCAGTGGCCGTTAGATCGGGGCGTAACGTAGCACTTGTGGTTGGCGGAAGTCGCCACATAGCACCTGTGGCAGGGTCAATGACAAAAGCACCGACAATGCCCGCGTGCCCTAATAGAATGTTACCGAAGTACCAACCGTCTACTGTCGCATTTAATGCAATACGCTGCTCCTGGTAGCCATCTTTACGGAAGGTCACGGTGTATTTCGCCGCGCGGAAAAAACTTGAGTTGCTGCGCAGTGTTACACGGTCAGGAGTTTCTCCGGTATAGATCGTCTCACCCCGTCGATTTTCTATTTGAAACCATGCTTGCGAAGGCGTCGAGCTGATTCTCACTCGATATTCACTATCGCTGATAATCGAAGAACATCCTGTTTGAAGTAGTGCGCTCAATGCAACTCCAATGACGAGAAAACGTTTCATAACTCTTCCTAAATTTAACTGAAGTCTGGACTTAACTTCAGTTTAAAGGTTCTGCATGTGGGAGCGATACTAAAGAAATGTTACGACCTGTATCAATACGAGGGTTGTAGGCCGGTTTGTAAGCATCGTGAATTATTTTGTACTAATGTTATAAATTCAAGAAATGAAAAACGAGGGTAAATCATGCTTGCTCAGTTATCGGTTAAGGTTCGACTTCTCGCTCTTATTACAGTCCCTTTACTAGGAATCGTATTTATTATCAGTTTAGCACTCATGGATATGCGCTCTTTAAACCAAGCAACCGAATCCGTTTTCGAAGACTTACAAGAAATGACTGCTGTGCAAAGGGTGCAGCGAGCCTATGTCTTTGAACTTCCTGATGCACTGCAAGAACACCATGCTGGAGTGACAAGCTCCGCAGAATTTGAACGTGCCCTGACTTCTGTTCAAGCTTTGGGAGCCACGAGTATCGCAACACTAAGAGGTTTTGATTTATCGCCTCAAGAGCAGGTTGTCGTGGATGCTATTCTTAGCGGCGTCCAAGCTTTAGAGCCTGAGTTCGCTCGTTGGCTTGAAATGTCTGGACGAAATGATTTTCAGGGCATGAGTGGCGTTGATTTACAGCGAATGATAGACCGGCGGATTGACCCCATTTCCGAGGCCACCTTTTCATTTATCGACCTACAGCAACAGGAGGCCGAAGCTTCCTTTCATGCTGCAGCGGAACGGTATGCCCGCGATTTTTGGTTGTTTATGGGGATTGGTGCTGGTTTGATCTTGTTTAGTAGTGCATTTGCGTTAATCATTTTCCGCTCTGTGCAGGTGCCTATCGATGAACTTCGCGATGTAATGACCGAAGTAGAGCAGGAGTCCAACCTAAAGATCAGAGCGCAAGTGAATGGTAAGAATGAAATTGCGACTCTTGGTCAACGATTTAATAGCATGTTGGATTCCTTCCAAGACGTTTTGATCAATGTGAGCGCGGCTTCGAATCAGGTGGCAGCATCTTCAGAAGAGTTAAGTGCAGTTAGTGAGGAAGTTTCGAATATAGCCCGTGAACAAGAGGCGCAGACAACTCAGATAGCGACAGCGGTTACTCAAATGGCAGCAGCCGTTGAAGAGGTGGCGAAAAGCGCTCAGTCAGCAATGGAGTCTGCTGAGCAGGCAGAAGGTGAGACTAAGCGTGGGCGTGATCAAGTTGCTAAGAATATGAAGGCAATGGAAATGCTTTCCGACTCTGTCATGGGCGCTTCTGAGCGATTGAAGATTCTAGATGAGAGAACTCAAGAGATTGCCAAAGTGATGGATGTGATTCAAGGTATTGCGGAGCAAACCAATTTGCTTGCGTTAAATGCGGCGATTGAAGCGGCGCGAGCGGGTGAACAAGGGCGAGGCTTCGCTGTGGTTGCCGATGAAGTGCGCTCTTTGGCATCAAACACTAAGGATTCTACGGCAACGATTCAAGAAACGACAGAGCGATTGCGCAGAGGTGCTAGCGAAGCGGTGGAAGCCATGACAGTCTCGGCCTCACAGGCCAATGAAAGCCTAGAACTTGCTCGGGCTACAGGGCAAGCATTCAAGCAAGTGAACGTGGCGGTGAGCGAAGTGGTGGAAGTGAATGTGCAGATCTCTACTGCCACAGAAGAACAGGCAACGGTTGCAAATGAAATTACAGAAAGTGTGAACGGACTTTCTGGCAGTATTGCGGAAGTTGTTACTGGTGCGAATCAGTGCGCTGCGGCGAGTTCTGAGCTATCGAGTCTTGCTCATAACTTACGTGAGCAGGTAAGTAGATTCAAAGTAGCCTAGAAGATGTTTTAAAGCTGTTGAAAAAGAACATGAAAACTCAATGATTCCGCTAGGTTGCCGATGTATGATGAGGTTACGATAAACGCAGTTGGGAACGTCATATGGCTAATTTAGCGGTTATTCCAGCCCGCGGAGGGAGTAAGCGCATTCCTCGAAAGAATGTGAAGTCTTTTGCGGGTATGCCGATGATCGTGCACGCTATCAAGGCGGCGCAAGAGAGCGGTTGCTTTGACGCGATTGTTGTTTCAACGGATGATGACGAAATCGCTGGCATTGCTGCTGCACATGGCGCCGAAGTACCCTTTAGACGGCCCGAAGAACTCAGTGATGATCATACCGGCACCTCTCCGGTTGTTCGGCATGCTATTGAGAGCCTAGCGTTTCATGGGCGAGTCTATGAGAACACTTGCTGTATCTATGCAACTGCACCGTTTTTGACATCTGACTATCTTCAAAACGCTCTCAAAACCTTGCAAACAAGTGATGCGAGTTATGTCTTTTCTGTTGGGTCCTTCCCTTACCCAATTCAACGAGCGCTCCGATTGAATGCCGACGGAAGGGTCGAGAAGTTTTCGACGGAGCAGTTCAACTCACGCTCGCAAGATCTAGAAGAAGCCTACCATGATGCGGGACAGTTTTACTGGGGCAAAACCCGAGCGTGGTTAGAAAAGGTCGGTGTATTCCAGACGACATCAATCCCATTTCTATTGCCACGCCATCGCGTACAGGATATCGATACGCCTGAGGATTGGGATCGCGCAGAGTTGATGTACTTGGCGTTGCAACAGTCGGGAACGCGTTGCGAATGAGAATAGCGTTTCGTGTTGATTCAGGTCATCGTATGGGCAGTGGTCACATCATGCGATGTGTCACACTGGCGCAAGCTCTGAAGGAGCAGGGAGCAGAGATTCTTTTTCTTACACGACCTCAACGTGGAGATTCCGTCGCCGTACTCGAACGTGAACACTTGCCATGGCAAACTCTACGCAGCAGTGCGCCGCCCTCTGGCACGCTTGCCCACCGCGATTGGTTAGGAACAACTCAAACACTCGATGCGCAAGAGTGTCTTACGCTTCTTGGTGATGACCCTTGGGATCTCATAGTCGTTGACCATTACGCGCTGGATCGCGCATGGGAAAGCCAACTTCACGGAACATGTCAGCAGGTAATGGTGATTGATGACTTGGCTGATCGCGAGCATAAAAGCGCCATTCTGCTTGATCAGAACTTAGGTAGAACGCCCGCCGATTACTCCGGTTTAGTCGCTGACGAGGCCGCTCTACTCACTGGAGTGAACTTCTCCCTACTGAAGCCGATATATGCTAGAGCACGGAAAAGCGTGATGACCAGGCGCGAGTTACGTCGTTTGCTTGTGAGTATGGGCGGCGTTGATCCAGATAATGTTACGGCAACCGTTTTAGAAGCCCTAGCTAGCACAACACTGACCAACAGGATTCAGGTGACTGTAGTCCTTGGTGCTGGTTATGCATACCAAGCTGAGCTCGAAGACCTGCTTGGGCGCTTGCAGTTAGACGTTTCGGTAGTACGTAACGTGACCAATATGCATGAGTATATGGTAGTCGCAGATTTAGCTATCGGCGGCGCGGGAACAACTTCCTGGGAACGTTGTTGTCTAGGGTTGCCAACTGTCGCAATTGAGCTTGCGGACAACCAGAAAACGGCGATTCGGGGGCTTGCAGAGACAGGTGCGGCAATCGCCATGCAACGTCACCAGATCGCTACTGAGTTACCGCAGGTCGTTACTGTGCTGGCAAATGAACCTAAACGACTCGAACAAATGTCCCAAGCTGCGTTATCCTTGGTAGATGGACAAGGATTAGCACGTGTGGTGGATGTGATCATGGCTAGGCTAGCAACAGGACAGGAGATCGCGAAATGAAGATTGGTGACAAACGTATTGGTGCAGACCAAGCGCCGTTTATTATCGCAGAACTGTCAGGAAATCATGACCAGTCCTTGGACAAAGCCTTGGCGATGGTGGATGCGGCCGCTGCGACGGGCGCTGACGCGCTGAAGCTGCAAACATATACGGCAGATACCATTACTCTCGATGTGCATGAGGGCGAGTTTTATATCGACAATCCTGAGAGTCTTTGGCATGGCTATTCACTTCATCAGTTGTACCAAAAGGCCATGACGCCTTGGGAATGGCATAAACCAATTTTCGATCGCGCACGCCAGTTAGGAATGATTGCCTTTAGCTCGCCATTTGACTTATCTGCGGTGGATTACCTCGAAGACCTCGATGTGCCGTGCTACAAAATCGCCTCGTTCGAGAATATCGATCACGGCTTAATTGCGCGCGTGGCGCAAACGGGTAAACCCGTGATTGTCTCAACTGGTATGGCTTCCCAAGCAGAGTTGGCAGAAACGGTTGAAGTACTGAGGGCAAATGGTTGTGAGGACTTCGTTTTATTGAAATGCACAAGCCAATATCCGGCTCGTCCGCGCGACGCAAACCTACGGACCATTCCACATTTACGTGAGTTGTTTCAGTGTGAAGTAGGGTTGTCTGATCATACAACGGGTATAGGTGTGTCTGTAGCTGCCGTTGCCATGGGGGCGTCCGTGATTGAGAAACACTTTGTTCTCGACCGTTCTGAAGGTGGCGTGGACGCAGACTTCTCGATGGAACCCAATGAATTTAAGGCCTTGGTCGATGAGTGCCGACGCGCGAAAGACGCATTAGGCCGTGTTCATTATGGCTGTACCGAGAAAGAAGTGGCTTCTCGTGTACACCGGCGTTCACTTTATGTGGCTCTCGATATGAAGGCGGGAGAGCGGTTTACCGAAGCGAATTTACGTTCCGTGCGACCTGGTTTGGGGTTGGCACCAAAGTATCTGAGTCACTTCTTGGGCAAGACAATTAAGCGGGATGCGAAAAAGGGCACTCCGCTAAGCTGGGACCTGATATGAATTGGCCTCCAGCCTTTCAGCGTTACGGTATTAGGCTAAAGCCTTTGTCGAAAGACGATTTAGAGCGTGTACGACAATGGCGGAATTCATCAGATATTGCCCAGCATATGTTGGACCAGACGCATATTACCCATGAAATGCAGCTGAAGTGGTTTGCGGGACTACAGGGGGATCAGACGCGTGCCTATTGGGTGGCCTGGTTTAAAGATGAGCCCATTGGTGTTGCGTCACTCACTGCGATTCATCATGATGCGGGCACGGTTGAGCCAGGCATGTATATTTATCCTGAACAATATCGGAACAACATCGTCCCTTTTTGTGTGGCTTTTGCGCTCAATGATGTAGCCTTCGAAGAACTTCAGCTGTCCTGTTTGAAGGGCAAGATTTTTGAAGACAACGATGCCTCGAAACGGTTTCATGAGAAATGTGGTTATCGCTACACAGGTCGAGACGATAATCTATTGTTCTATGAGTTGAACTACGACGATTATGTGGCTGCACGAGCTCCGCTCGCGCGCTTTATTCGCTATTAAGAGTGCTGATCATGGATCTGAACTTGACCGACAAACATGTACTAATCACCGGCGCGAGTCGCGGTATTGGCCGAGCAATGGCTGAACGTTTCGCGGCTGCAGGCGCAACATTGTACCTGAATGGCCGACGTGCGGATGAGCTTGCAGAGCTCTGCTCGCAGCTGCACGATGACTATGGCGTTAGCGCGCACGCTTGCGTTTTCGATGTGAGCGATGCAGATTCGGTCAAGCAAGGTTTTCAGGCACTATTTAAATTAACGAAGCGACTTGATGTACTCATTAACAATGCAGGCGTGTTAGACGACGCATTAATAGGCATGGTGTCCCCTCAGCAAGTTGAGCAAACCTTTGCAACCAACACCTTCGGTGTGATTTATTGCTGCCAATATGCAGCCAGACTTATGCAGCGTAACGGTGGAGGGAGTATCGTCAACGTTTCTTCCATTATTGGCCGGGTTGGTAATGTGGGGCAGGCTGTTTATGGTGGCAGTAAAGCGGCAGTGATCGGAGTGACTCAGTCGCTGGCAAAAGAGCTAGCAGCACAGAATATTCGTGTGAATGCTATTGCTCCGGGATTTATCGACACGGATATGACGCGCAAGCTCCCTGAAGAGAAGTATCAAGCAAGGCTCCAGTCCATCGGTATGGGCCGGATTGGCGAACCGAAAGACATTGCGAATGCGGCATTGTTTCTGGCGAGCGATTTGAGTAGCTATGTCACCGGACAGGTGTTGGGTGTCGATGGCGGAATGCTTATTTAAATAATGGCATTGTTAGTCTGAATTAGGAAAAGGAAGAGTGTCCATGGCCACAGATCAAGTTACCGCGGCATTTGCGAAGTCATTAGGACTTCCTGAGTCGGATATTACTGAGCACTTAGCTTATGGTTCGATAAAAGAGTGGGATTCAACGGCACATATGGTGCTTATTGCTGAGCTCGAGGATGTTTTTGATGTCATGCTGGACACGGATGACATCATTGACATGAGCTCTGTGGCTAAGGCTCGTGAAATTTTGAGAAAGTATGACATTAAGTGCTGAAAATCGTCGAAAAGTTACTATTTTTAGCGATCTATCTAAGTTCGAAGGTGTCGCTTTTTGCACTGACCAAGAGTCAATTACTTATCGCGAGTTAGAAACACTGATTCAGAGCCGTATGTTGGCGGTGACAGAACAGTTAGCCGGCGTTGATGTGCGTCGTGAAGTATTAGGACTGTGTTTTGAAACATCTGTCGACGCTATCGTCGACTATTTGGCATGTGTTCGTGTAGGACTTCCTTTACTTTTAAGTGATCCAGACCAGCCTGATACATTGCGAGACAGTATGTGGCGAGCGTTGGGTGTGACTCTGACAACAGCGGGATCTGAGCTTGCGCGATTGCGTCCTTCACATACGCAAGCGGCTCGTGCTGATCTGGCGGTACTTATGAGTACCTCGGGCAGTAGCGGTAGTCCCAAGGCTGTAATGTTGTCTCGTAATAACCTCGAAGCGAATGCGCAGGCGATCCTCGCGTACTTGCCCATCAGCGAACGCGATACAGCGATTACCAGCTTACCGTTGCATTATAGTTTTGGTTTATCTGTGTTAAATACCCATCTTGCGGCGGGCGCGAAAATTGTTTTGACCAATTTAGGCATGATGGAGCGAGGCTTTTGGGATTTGGTGAAAGCACAGGGGGTCACCTCGTTGTCTGGGGTGCCGTTCCATTATCAGATGTTACGAATGCTACGTTTGGAGCGGATGGAACTGCCTGCACTGCGTTATCTAACGCAGGCCGGAGGTAGGCTTGAGGCGGCTCAGGTAAAGCACTTTAGTGCGCTTTGCGCCGCTAAAGGGTGGCAGTTGTACGTGATGTACGGACAAACTGAAGCAACGGCTCGCATGGCATTTGTGCCGCCAGAAGCGATTCGTGATAATCCAGATATTATTGGCCGTGCGATTCCCGGTGGTCGCTTTATCGTTCGCGACCCTGAATCAAGAGAAGAGATTACTGAGCCAAACGTAGATGGAGAGCTTTGTTATTTGGGCGACAACATTATGCTAGGCTACGCGCAATGCGCCGCAGATTGGCAGCAGCAGGGGCCTTGTCTGACGGAGCTAGCAACGGGTGATCTCGCGCATTGGACAACTGACGGTTGGCTGCGTATCACGGGTCGAATGTCTCGGTTTTTGAAGGTTCGTGGTAAACGCCTTCAGCTCGATCATCTTGAGCAGCTGCTTGATGAATGTGGGATTCAGCCCGCCTATTGCTGTGGCATCGATGACAAGCTGTTCGTTGTCGTCAGTCCAGAGCAGAGCACCGACGCCAAGGTGATGCAATTGATGACAAAGGATTTAGGCATTCACCATTCGCTATGGTCGCTTGTCGCAGTGCCAGCAATACCGCGTTTGAGTAGCGGTAAAATTGATTATCCTCGTTTGCTTACGCTGTGCTTGAATAGTGAGAAGGACTGAGAGAGGCCTATGAATCTTATTGAACAACCACCCTATGGTTTGTCACATAATGAGAAGGCTCCTCGTTTATTGCATGAGCTGAAGGCTTTGACCGAGCATCATCGGCAGGCTTGCCCAGCTTATGCGCGAGTGCTTTCCGCAGAGGGCCAGTGGGAGTCGAGTGACGCGAACGACTTAGCCCAGCTACCCTGGCTCACGGTGCCTTTATTTAAGCAACGTGAATTGCGCAGCATTCCCGATGACGCAGTTTTTAAAGTTTTGACCTCTTCTGGCACCACCGGTAGTGTGCCTTCGCGTATCTTTCTCGATAACGACACAGCCAAACGCCAAAGCCAAGTGTTAGTTCGAATCATGCAGGAGTGGCTTGGCAAACAGCGACGTCCCATGTTGATTTGGGATCATCCGAGCGTGATTCAGAATCGAGCATCATTTTCTGCGCGCGGCGCGGGGATCCAAGGCCTTTCATTTTTGGGCCGACATCACACCTACGCGCTCCATGACGATATGACCTTGAACCTTGAGGCCATTCGCACGTTTCACAAGCGTTTTGCGGGGACGCCCGTCTTTATGTTTGGCTTTACCTTTATGGTGTGGCGCTATGGTTTACAAGCATTGCAGGCGCAAGAGATTCACTTGCCGTTCGAAGACGCGGTGTTATTGCACAGTGGGGGTTGGAAAAAGCTCGAGGCTGAAGCAGTCAGCGCAAGGATATTCAATGAAACGGCAAGAAACCAACTCGGCAACCTTAGCGTGCACAACTTTTATGGCATGGTAGAACAAGTCGGCTCTATCTTTGTAGCGTGCGAACATGGCCATCTTCATTGTCCGTCATATGCGGATATCTTAGTGCGTGAGCCGGGCAGTTGGCGGGTACTGCCGCATCAGCAGGCCGGAGTACTGCAAGTACTTTCAGTACTTCCGACTAGCTACCCAGGACATAGTTTGCTAACCGAAGATCGGGGGCGAATTCTGGGCGAGGATGATTGCCCTTGTGGTCGTACAGGGAAGTACTTTGAGGCGCTAGGGCGTATGGCAAAGGTTGAAGCTCGCGGGTGCAGCGATACCTTTGAGAATGCAGGGGGAAGCCAATGAGTTGGACAGTCGTCAATCCCGTAACAGCTGAGCCGACCTTGGCGCCTTTCGCTGACGCAGCCGCCTTGGCGTTTACTCAAACTCTCTCTAAGCGACTCTTGAGTGACCCTGCGAGCCGTGATTACCCTGACTTAGTTGCGCTCGGTTTTTGGCTACGCAAATCCCATATTGAGCAGATTTTGCAGCCTTACCATGCATTGGCATTGCGTCCCATAGGGCATATTTTTCATGCCGCACCGGGTAATGTGGACAGCCTATTCGTCTATTCTGGCATGTTGAGTTTGCTTTGTGGTAATCGTAATACAATTCGATTGTCTACCCGCATGGGCGGTAGTGCACAGTTGTTGTGCAATATGATTCGGGAGCTTAGTGCTGACTTTCCGACTGTCGCTGCCCGTTTCCAGTTGATTCGCTGTGAGCGTGATGCTCCAGAACTCAAAGAATTGCAGGCAAGGATTGATGCTCGCGTACTGTGGGGCTCGAACGAAGGTATCCAAGCATTACGGCAAGTACCGATGCCAGCACATGCCCGCGAGTTAACCTTTGCTCACAAGCTGTCGTTTTGTGTTTTAGGGGCAGAGGCCCTGCTTCAGGCGAACAATGATGCACTACACAAGCTTGTGGAAGGCTTTGCGCGAGACAATCTTACCTTCGCTCAGCAGGCCTGCTCTTCTGCAAAGTTAGTGGTGTGGCAAGGCAATAGTGAAGCTATTCACACGGCGGCCACCCAATTTTGGCAAGCGTTAGCTGCTTATGTGGAATTACCTTCGGCAACGCAGCTACAAATGACGGAGAGTGAGCAGTACCGGTCGGTGAACAATCAACAAAATCTCGCGATGGCCAGCGCGGTGTCAGACATTCAGCGCTTTGGTCAGTTTTCTGTGGCACAGACGGACTCGCTATCACCATTTTTTATTGATGGCCACCAAGGTTGTGGGCTGTTTGTGCAAATGTCGGTGCAACACGTAGATGAGCTGAGTCATCAGTTAGTGAGCGCTCACCAAACCTTGAGTTATTTCGGCGTGGAGAACGTGCAAGACTGGGCGAAAAACCAACTCTGCGGCATTGACCGGGTGGTGCCGGTAGGCCAAGCGCTTGAGTTCGATACGTTGTGGGATGGCGTTGACCTGGTTCGTGCATTCTCACGCGAGAGTCGCTGGTAATGTCGCGCTACATCGACGTGTTCAATGGTGACGCCGATGGTATTTTGGCTTTGGTTATTTTACGCAGAGTTTATCCGGTGGGCGCAGAACAGCACACCCTCATTAGTGATGTTAAGCGTCATATTCAACTCGTTGAGCGTGTGCAGGCAGAGCCCGGCGATAAAGTCACTGTTCTTGATTTGTCCTATGATGCGAATGCAAAAGCGATTGACCGCTTGCTTGCAAAAGGCGTTGAAGTACTGTGCTGCGATCATCATCAAGCAAGGCATGCGCTTCCTCATCCGAAGTTAACGACCGTCATTGATGAATCTGCTAACTGCTGCACTGCGCTTCTTGTTTTTCGAGAGTTTGCAGGGGGCAACAAGGCGCTTCATTGTTGGGCTATTGCTGCTCTCTTCGGTGATGGCCTTATGGCTCAGGCAAATGCAGAAGCTGATGAGCTTGGTCTAGCACATGCGCAACGGGCAGAGTTATGCGAGCTAGGGACCTTGCTGAATTACAATGGCTATGGCCGCAACTTAGCTGACTTGATGATTCCTCCAACGGCACTTTTTGCGCAGCTTATAAACTTTGAAGACCCATTCGAGTTAATTGCGGCTCAGAACGCTTCCGTAGTGAAGCTGCGAGAGCAATTCAATGCGGATATCCAACGTGCGCAGAATGAAATTCCCTATCTTGAGAATGAGTCGCTCATAGTGCTTTTATTGCCAGATGCAGATTGGGCTCGGCGTATTAGTGGCACTATTGCAAATCAGCTCATGGAGCAACAGCCAAACAAGGCGGTGCTCGTAGCCACTCCATGGCAAGTAGGTGAACTGTTAGTGAGCTTGAGAGCTCCCAGAACAAATAATGAAGGTGCAGGCGAACTCTGCAGTCAATTTCCGGGTGGCGGCGGTCGTGCCGGTGCGGGTGGTATTACAGGACTACCTAATGAACGTTTCGATGAGGTAGTTGCGCAAGTCGAAGCGAGATATAGAGGAAGCTAAAAAATTCTTCACTTTCATTCCAATGAATCTTCCAGCGCAATCCCATTTGCCGTTGCCCAATTAGTCAGTACTTTCAGTTCCGCATGTTCCCGAAGGGTTCGCCATGCTGAAAGTTTCTGTATTTTACATAAGTATTCGTTGGCTAACCTTTTATTGTTCTCCAGTGAGAGTGTGTCGAAAAGTTCGGTTTGCTGCTGTTTCGACAGGTGTCGTTCCGCAAATGCTTGTAGCAGCGCCTTTTCGTCCAGCAACTCTTGCAGTTTCGGTACCTTTACGTAGTTGTCGGAGCCTAGGTCATCAGGCATGATCTCGCCTTCATTCAACTCTGGATGGTCAACAAACACTTGATGGGACTCTTTCTGAATATAGGCCGCTATGTCACCGAGCGAGGTGGTATCAGCGCTGACTAACATGACTACGAATTGGAGCTCTGTTAGCTTCATGTTTGGCATGGGTGAGAGTGTATCCTGATTTATTTGGAAATAAAGAATTCTATGTGCCCCCAGTATTACTCGGACATAGACACATATTCAAATATTTAGGGCTTAGATGGCCAGTATCCCTTACCACTCAAATGACTTTTATTATCTAAATGCCTTACCCTTTTCCTGAACTGTACTAACTTACTTTCTCTAAGCCAACATGGCACACTGCTAACGGGATGGTCGAAACTAGTAAAGTCAATTTTTTGCAGGCCGATTAGCTATGTAAAGTATTGTCTTTGTTACATTGGAGTTTGAATGAAACGTTTCTCTGTGGCTATTTTTAATGACACTTCACCTTCTCTGCATTTTGGTTGTGACTTAGTCATGCACCAAATTCGTCATTTTGTTGAGGGTATAGGTGGGGAGATTATTTGGACGTGGCCAGTTGCAGAGGATTGGAGGGAGTATCGTGCAACTATCGCTGCACGTCAGAAACCCGATCTGGTGATTGTAAATGGTGAGGGAAGTATTCATCACTCGGAATCTCGTCCTCGAGCTCAATTTTTGCCGATGCTGTCTACCTTCACTCGGGAGCAATGGGGAGTGCCGGTTGTATTGCTTAATTCAACACTCTATGCGCTTAGGAACCAGGAAATTGAGCTAATTCAAAAGTTTAACCTATGCTCTGTTCGCGATAGCCAGAGTCAGTCTTACATTAAGTCCGGTCATTTTACGCCAGTGGTTACTGGGGATTTGACACTGACTACTGATTGGCACAGTGACACGAATTTCGAACGCTATATTCCTGGATTAGTGACTGATAGTGTGATTGGTGACGTGAAGCGTTCTTTGTTGGAAACTGCAAAACGTTTGAACTTAAGATATATGAATCTTACTCACAAGGGGCTGCTTCCGAATCAAATTCGCAGTGAAACGAATGATTTAGTCGATTTTCAGCAGCTATTTGACTCGAACCCCGGATTCTCAATGCTAGCTTACCTAGCGAGGATTCAGCGCGTGGTTACCGGCCGCTATCATTGTGTCACTCTATGTTTGTTGGCACGGACACCTTTTGTCGCTGTCGAGTCCAATACGCCTAAAATTTCTCGGTTACTCACGGAAGTGTTTGGGAATAGCGATCGGTGTATCTCGCCAGAGAATCTCGATACTTTAAGGTTGGAAGATATACCTCCTTTCACTGAGCGCGAGGTTACCCAAATTGACAGTTACATTGAAGAGCTTACCGCTACGACACAAGATTTCTTTGGGCAGGTGCGACGATTAACTTCGAATTGAACAGTCAGTGTTGAGGCGATTGATGAGATCTGGTTTTCGCACATATTTTGCTCACAGAAAGTATCGGTGGTCAGTTGCTTATACTGCGGTGCTGAGATTTGCATTGTTGTTGGTGACACTAATTCCATCAATTCGCCGTGGGCCGCTTGTTGCGAATATTAGGTTTGAACTAGGCATGTGTTGCCATGTTACCGAACAATGGTGTGATGCGTACAAGTTCTTCTCCTCGGTAAACCAATATGTGACGTATAGACCAGAAGCTTTTTTTCGTGCCGGATTTGCCTCCGAGCAACTTGCTCTCTTGGATCGTGCCCTACAACTTTATGAGCAAGCCATTTCCTCGTCGGAGAACCCTGTAAGCAACTGGTTTTTGCGTGCAGCTTACACTGCAGAGTCATTGCTTTCGTTTGAACAGGCCGTACGCTATGCGAAAGGAGCTCTTCATCGAAAGCCCAGAGATGTTGGAGCTGCTCGCTGTTGGTATCGTAATCTTCAATACCTCACCAGTTCATTTTCCAAAACTGAGTTACAAGGTACTCCTTGGGAAGCTGATTTTCGCCACTGCTTAGATTTACTCATCACGATCGATAATGACAAAGATTACTGGCTAGGGTGCTTACTCAATCATAGTTTAGCTATTGGCGATTTAAGCCGAGCTCAAGTGCTACTGGAGCGCGAGCCATCAGCAAGATTAGCATGGGAGGCGAGCGCAAATGTCGACTGGTCTCCGAGGCTAATGGTACGTGAAGGGCGAGAGCAGATATTGACAGAAAAGTTGCAATCATTTGTTTATGAACTTACTTACGGAGAGCAGACAATTAGTTTGTCTGCGGATGATTGGCGGGCTTGGTTATATGTTTATGGCCGTTTGATTGGCCAGGGCCTAGTCGTCGACGCTTATGCTTTGAAGCATTTCGCAACCCAACATTTTTGGAAGGCACAAGACCCCTTATCAGCTTATGAGCACTGGGCCTTCATGGGGTTACAAGGTAATCAATGTGCAGTTGTCAGTGAAGTACTTAAAAATGTCATTCTCGACTCGAGTTCGATGGAGAAGCACCAGAGGGATCGATTGATCGCCATTACGCTCGATGCGCTGCAACGGCAGAGTAAGCTTGTTGAGGCTAGAGCGTTTCAAAAAATGACAAACCCCTCGTGGCTGCAAGAGTCTGGCTATCAAGATTATTTGAATTACTTTGACGGTAAATCGGTCGCTATCGTTGGACCTGCAGCAACGGGTGAAAAGTCGGGAGTAGAGATCGATGAGTTCGATATTGTTGTTCGTCCCAATTTCAGCGGTCAAAATTGGCTAGACGAGAGGAAAGAGCAGCTTGGCTCGCTGACTCATGTGTCATATTACAACATTGGTAATTTGCGAAGTAATCCAGCCAAGTTTGTTAGTGGCGCTCGCGAAGCCCCTATCGACATTCTGGTTTTGAGGAATGTTGCCGATCAAAGATTGTTCCGTTGCGTCAGCTCGAATATCAAGAGTCGCGTACAGTTCTTTGCTGAGCCTTCTGCGGTAACAGGGTTAAGCTTTGCGGTGAGCCATATACTCTTTGATATCCTTTTGACTTCAGCGGGGCGGATTAAGCTTTTCAACATGGACTTTTTTCTTGGTGAACAGCCCCATTTAGAAGGCTACTTCACACAAAGGGTGGATCCGCGAGAAGCCTATATTAAACATGATGTGCTGGAGGCTTATCGGCGATTAAAAGTGCTGGAAACGAGCGGGGCGGTTCAGGTGGATGAACCCTTGGCTAATATTCTCGCACTGTCGGAATCAGATTTTTTAGCGCGCGTTGAAAAGCGTGTGCAAGCAAGCTTGAGGACACCGCACGGTGAACACTAATTCCAAAAGGAAGATTGCATGATAAATGATGGATCTTGGATAATTTTTGGCGCCTCTAAGCGAGGAGAAACTGCGATCGCAGCTGAACCTCAGCGGCAATGGATTGGCTTTATCGATAATGATTCTCGCAAGTGGGGTACTGAGTTTTGCGGTTTGCCGGTGATGTCACTGGAGACTTACCTTAAGAATCATGCAGCAGTTCCGATTGTGATTGCGTCGCAGTATCAGATGGAAATTATTGAGCAGCTGATCGAAAACGGTATTCAACATTTCCAGTTATATTGGCCGGTATTCCGTTCGAAGCTTGAGCAGAATGACACGAGTGACGACTTTCAAACGTTTAACTTAGAAGGTTCTGCAGATATTCAAAAAGGCAGGTTGGCACTCTTTATTCGCAATAATTCGGGGTCAAATACCCTCGCACTAAAGAAAATGAAGGTGCTTGAGTCCTCAGGGCTAAATGCGGTGTTTCATCACGATATGGTGAAATCAAACGCCTACATCGAAGATCTTTTAAAAAGCGAAGCGGTGGTTGTCACGCACGATAAAACTGTGCGTTCTGATGTGAAGTCTATTCAGCTGTGGCATGGCTTTCCCATGAAAGGGCTCAATTACATGAGTCGTTTTCAGCCACCAGAAACGCGAGAGCTTACCCGCCAACGCTGGTTAAAGTACGCCGCAGTTACCTCTTATTCGGCCACATATACGAGTTTGATGAACGCGTGTTACGGCATTCACGCGGAACAGTATCAAGTGACCGGCATGCCAAGGAATGATTTGTTATTTGCACCAGGGGCGGAGCAGAAGCTGGAACAGCTCGTTGGGAAGAAGCTCAATGGTCGTCAGGTTATTTTGTATATGCCTACTTTTCGAAAAACGATGTACGGCCAAGTCAATGGCGATGGTGAGCTTGGCATGTTTGGTTTGCCCAACTTTGATCGAGATGAATTCTTCAAGTATCTGGAGACGAATCAATTAGTGCTGGTTGTCAAACCCCACCCTTATCATGAGGATGATTTTGGACTCGGCAACAAGGACGATTTACCGGAAAACGTATGGGTGATTACCGATCAGCCACTGATGGCGCATGAATTTGATTTCTATGAAATGCTCGCAGCTGCAGATTTGTTGATTACGGATTACTCATCAGTTTATTTTGATTACTTGCTGTTAGATAAGCCGATGGTTTTTACGCCGTCTGATTCGCAAGAGTACAAAGAAACTCGCGGATTCTTAATTGAGCCCTATGAGTTTTGGGCGCCGGGGCCGAAATGTTATCAGCAGCAAAGCTTGCAAACAGTGATTATGCAGCAGCTCGATAACCCTGGTGAATATGCGCAAGAAAGGGAGCGCGTCACCGCCATTGTGCATGAGCACCGAGACAATGAGTCCTCCTTGCGAGTCGCAAAGCTCATTACTCAGATTATGGATAACGAAGAGTAGCGCAGAAAGACTAAAGTAGATCTTTCTGCAGCTGCGTGAACACCAGAATCGCCTGCTTCATGGCCGTTGATGAGATATCAGTCGTACGCTCTAAGTAGACGACTTCGCATAGGTCAGAGAGTTCATCGAACTTGCCTTTCCAATCGTCACCAATTACGAACACGTCGACGTTGTGTTTCGCAATGTCGGTGCGCTTTTGTGCCCAATCGCTCTCTGGAATTACCTGGTCTACGTAGCGACAGCTTTCAAGAATAGCGACCCGATGATCATAAGGTACCAGCGTCGTTTTACCTTTCCCTTGGTTAAATTCATCGGTGGATACGGCCACAATAAGGCGATCACCGAGGCTTTTCGCCCGCTTGAGTAGGTTCACATGACCGATATGAAATAGGTCGAAAGTGCCGTAGGTAATGACTGTTTTCATGTAATCTCTCGCGTTAGCTGTTCGAGTGCTGGGCTTGCAAGTACCTTGCGGATACCAAGTTTGCTGATGAGCTGATGCCGTTGTTCTTTATGTGTATCGGCGCTGCCGTCTGCAATTTGAGTCAGTTCCTGAAAAAGCGTTGTTTCGTCTTCAACAACAGGACCTGCGGCAAAGTCTGTGGCGGGCACGGTGAACTCGCCACGGCTTGCGTAATAGGCGTCACGGTCATATTGAAAAAACAGTATGGGTTTGTCTGCCAACAAGAAGTCAAAGGCGACACTTGAATAATCGGTAATAAGTAAGTCTGCCTCGGCTAACCATGGGTACACATTCATACGCGTCGGAAACAGCAAAATATTGGGATGCTGAGGGAGCGGAGTGACCTGATGCTCTGCCGCTGTGAGATTAAACTCTGAGATAACCTTTGTCGCAACGAAAGGATGGAACTTAAGCAGCAAGGTACGCTGATGGCTCTCACACAAAGCTTGCATCGCATCGAGCGAGAAGGGCATTACAAACTCGCCACTGTCGCGATAGGTTGGCATATAGACCCACAGGTTTCCCGTCGCGTTAATCACATCCTGTGGTCGCTGTGTGGCAGGGGTATTCGCCCAGCAACGTTCCGCTGCTGCTTGCAAAAACGCATCATTACGAGGGTAACCAAGAGCGAGGAACCGCTTAGCCCGAAACAGCTGAGGAAAAATAGCTTGGTTAAAGTAATCTGAGCTTGAAACAAAAGCCTCGTCCTGAATATGCTTAAAGTGCCGATTACCCGCGAGAAACTTATAGGGTAGGCCGTGGTAGAGCTGAATGCAGGGTCGATGTTCGCGCACTACGTCAAACAGCATGCCCTGATATTCATGATCGAGAACAATGCATTTCGCGCGCATGAGTTCTAGGCGTCCACGAAGTGAGCCCACATCAAGTACCGAACCCGAAGCTCCAGACACTCGTGAAAGATTACGGGTCACGAGCTGCACTGATTCAGGTGACACTGAAACATGATATTGCCAGGCCACGAGAATATTGTTGTCGATAAAGTCTTCGGTGTAATACACCACGCGTTTGCATGGTGCTACTTTGGGTAAGCATGAGACAAGCCAATGTAAGACTTTAAGACTGGCTGAATGCAATTGATCTCGGATACGCTCAGTCCAACCATAGCGAAAGGCCTTTAGGCCAGAGGAACTTGCTAAGAGGACGTTATGGTGAGGGAAGCCGCGCTGTACCAAAGTTTTACAGATGGCCTGCTGATAAGCACCGACTGCGACCACAATATAATCATGAGTCGACAGTTCTTCGGGGTGATTCACAATACCCTCACCTGACTTTAAATTGTCAATGAAGCCGAGGACATGGGCTCCTTGCTGAGCAAATTCATGAGCGAGCAGGCGAGCGGCTGGGTTAGCAGGCGCAACATAAACGCTCAACCCAGCCAAGGAAACACGCTTGGAGTTATTGTTCATGTGAGTCCAGGGTAACGAGTGCTTTAACAAACTCATCCTAGCCGATGCCCATACATGGAACAAGCGAGGAGCGTTAACTGTTCAACAATTATGCACCTGTTCGTTTGCCTTAAGAAATTTCTTGCCAGCCTAATGGGGCTCGGTATAATGCGGGCCGTTGCTGTTCGTGACGCTCTGCAGGGGTGTAGTTCCAATTGGTAGAACAGCGGTCTCCAAAACCGACGGTTGGGGGTTCGAATCCCTCCACCCCTGCCATTTTATCAAACCGTACCTTCTATCAAATCGAACCCTATGGGGTTAGCCTTCGAACGACTTCATATAGACGAGAGCCGCTTCTTTCATTCCATCGACTTGGGTTGGATAGTAATTGGGCCGGACGCCAAGTTGTTTGAAACCAAAACGCTCATAAAGTCGAATCGCACTTTCGTTACTTTCTCTTACTTCAAGAAATACCGGTGCCGCTAGCTGCAGCTTGCCATGGTGGTAGTGGCTCAGGCGATACAATAAATCGTTCAATAGAGCGCTTCCTAGCCCTTTTCCACGATGCTGTGGAGCGACCGCGATGTTCATTAATGTTGCTTCGCCGGCGACTTCGTGGAGTACGTAAAAACCAATGAGCTCTTGGTTTTCATAAGCGCCGACCACGCGATAGCCAGGACCAAAACAGCCCTCGAGCAGTTGGCGAGTCCAAGGAATCTCATGACTGGCTTGCTCGATGGAGAGAAGTGCGTCGGTGCAGCGGTGGAGTGGGGCAAAAATCATGTGTTCAAGGCAGGTTTGAGTTGTTGCCAGAGCATTCGTTTCTCTTCTGGAGCGAGTTGTTCCTTCGCCACATGACTACAATCAATAATCGGAGTCGTTCCTGCGTCATTGATTTGAGTTGGGCGTGATTCGACGAACACAGCAAGGTCGCGTAACCAAGTGAAGCTGGTCACTGGGAGAGGTTCCGGAAAACGCAGCACCCATGGACCAAGTCGGTAGAGGACTGCATTCTCAAGTGCTGTTTCAAATGATTCCGCATGGGTTTGCGCAGGCTCCGGTAGGCTCTCGGGAGAGTTCACCACCTGACGGTTGGCTTCATATACCGGTATTCCGAGTGCTGCTAGACATGCCCGTTGACGATCATTCCACATTAACTTGCGACTCCATCAATCGGGTCAGGTAAAACTCTTATGCTATTGAGTGCAGCGATGACCAAGCTTAGGTCAGGTTCATCAATACAAATGTCTGCGACTGCACGCAATGCGGGTTTAGGCATAAAGCCAATCCCTGTGCCTGCAGCCTGAATCATGGGGATATCATTTGCACCGTCACCGACTGCAATGACTTGCCTCTCAGGCAGACTGTATTGGGCACGCAATTGTATGAGGGTGTTTTGCTTTGCTTGCGCGTCAATGACCGGGCCGATTAGTCGGCCCGTCAGGCGCCCATCCCTTACTTCGAGCTGATTGCATACCACAACATCCGCATTGAACTTACGTGCGGCCTCGTCAGCAAACCAGGTAAAACCACCCGACACGATCGCAATCCGCCAACGATAACTCTTCAGCCACTGAATTAATTGGCTTGCGCCAGGCGTCCAAGGCAGTGCTTCACTATGAGCAAGAATATCGGCTTCTCGGATACCCGTCAGCTTGGCAACGCGCTGTTGGAGTGCTTCAGTAAACTCAATTTCGCCCCGCATTGCCGCCGCCGTAATGGCTGCAACCTCAGCTTCACAGCCGGCTAGCGCTGCAATTGCGTCAATACTTTCAAGTTGGACTAGCGTTGAATCAAGGTCAAATACAGCAAGTCCCGGAGCATCCATTTGTGGTAAAACCGGCGGTGATTTGAGCGACATGACCGATACCTAAAGCAACCAAATGACCTCCTATGTTATCAGATTATCGTTGTCACTCCAGAGGGCTTCCGCTAAAGTGATCGAATGCTGAAAGATTCTCCTAATTTTCAATTCCTCAGGTGGCATTTCCGTAGCGATCGATGGATTCGCCGCGGCCTTTATGTCGTCGTTGCAATCTTCCTTTCCGGAATCATTGTGCATGCGTGGGTTCAGTCAAATCAGCGTGGGCAACAGGCACTGGTGGATCATACAGAGCGGCTTGCCCGCCTGATCCTGGCGCAAGCGCGTCATGAAGCTCAGATTTGGTTCATTGAAGATAATCAAAATGCACTTGAAAGTCTGGCTCGGCATCTACAGCAACAGGATGCTATTTTAGAGGTAGCGATCCAAGACGAGCGCGGGCGATCCCTTGTGCGCGTAGGACATCAATTGCCAGTGCATGAATATCTGCTGAGCTTGCCTGAGGTGATTTGGGCTGTTCCCATGGTTGAAGCGGTCATGGATCGCGAGGGTCCCGGTGCTGAGTTGCTTGGTTTTGTGCGCATTACATTTGATTATGATCGCATTATGGCGGAATCGCGTCCGTTCCATCGAGGCTTAATGAATGACCAAGCCTACTTGATGGTGATTGCTTTTATTGCTGGCGGTATGCTCGCGACAGCCATCGTTCGCCGACGCAAACCCGCGGTTATTCGAGCTCCTCGTGATGACAACCCCACCAGCGCTGATTGACAGTCATTGTCACCTCGATTTCCCTATATTTGATGTGGATCGATCGGAGGTTATGGCGCGAGCGGTCAGCCAAGGAATTCAGCGCTTCGTCGTTCCCGGCGTAGCTCGCCTCCAATGGACGCGTCTACTCGAGTTAGCCAAGCACTACCCGCAATGGTATCTGGCATTTGGTTTGCACCCATACTTTACGCAGGAGCATGTACCCGCAGACTTGATGCATTTACACGAACATTTGAAGGCGCATCCCACGGCTTTAGTGGGTGAAATTGGTCTCGATGTCACCTGTGAGAACTGGCCTTTGCAGCAATTACTCTTCCAGGGACAGCTCGACTTAGCTTCCGCATTTCATCGCCCAATTATTCTGCATCATCGTAAATCACAAGACATTATGTACCCACTGGTGAAGAATGCTGTCAGTCGTGGATGTCCTGGTGGCGTGTTACATGCCTTTAGCGGTAGCTACGAGCAGGCGATGCGATGGCATGCCCTCGGTTTCGCGCTAGGCATTGGTGGCACCATTACTTATGAGCGTGCACGTAAAACCCGAGATGCTGTTGCTAGGGTTCCTCTAAGCGCATTAGTGCTAGAAACCGATAGTCCTGATATGCCTGTGGCAGGACATCAAGGGGAGCGCAACGAGCCAGTGCATGTAAAGCAGGTACTAGAAGCGCTGTTGGCGCTGAGGCCTGAAGCCGCTGACCAGGTGATTCAACAGATTACATGCAACACTCGCAGGTTACTGAGGTGTTGATCATTTAGGAAAGGAGTAGTGTTCATGCGTTACCTAGCTATTGCGATGGCGTTTACCCTGTTGTGGGTTAGTGCTGCACAGGCTGAATTCAGTAAACAACCGCTACAATATGATGATGTCTTTGAATTGGAGTTTGTTTCCGATCCTCAGCCCGATGCTCGCGGTGAGCGAATTGTTTTCGTCCGTAATTGGATGGATAGACAGACGGATCGTCGGCGCAGTAGTTTGTGGATTGTGAATGCCGATGGTTCCGATCTGCAACCTCTGACCGACCGCAATATCAATGCATCATCGCCACGGTGGTCGCCAGATATGAAGCGGATCGCATTCGTGGCAGATGGACAGATTCAGATGCTTTGGCTCGATACGGGCCGTATGGCGCAAATATCTACTTTGACCGCAGCTCCGGGCAACATCACATGGTCGCCGGATAGTCAGTGGATAGCGTTTTCTATGTTCACGCCAGAGCCCCAGAGTGCACCAGTGCAATTGCCCGGACGTCCTAGTGGTGCGGAATGGGCACCTGCACCAATCTATATTGATCGCATGAATTATCGGGCGGATGGCGCTGGCTATCTGCCACATGGCTACCGCCAACTTTATATGGTGGCTGCCGACGGTGGCTCAGCCATTCAATTAACCACGGGGGAGTTTAATCATTCCGGCCAGTTGAGTTGGTTGCCTGATTCGTCGGGGCTGTTGTTCTCGGCAAATCGTCAAGAAGACTGGCAGTCGCAACCTCAGAACTCTGGTATTTTTCGGCTCGACATTGAGTCACGTCAGCTGACGAAGTTAACCGACAGAGATGGCCCCGATAGCGCGCCAATGATCTCTCCAGACGGTCGCATGGTGGCTTATTTAGGCTACGATGATCGGCGTTTAGCTCATCAAGCCAATCGCCTCTATGTGATGAACTTGGATGGCTCGAACGCACGCAACCTTACCGAAGACTTAGATCGCGCCATTGCTGACTTTGCATGGCAAGCTAACAGTCGAGGCTTGATCATTCAGTATGACCATGAAGGTCGCGGTCATTTGGCGGAACAGCCGCTGCGCGGTAATCGACGAGTGCTAACGAATGATTTGGGTGGTGTTTCTTACAGCCGTCCCTATAGCGGCGGTCAGTTTGCAATGGCACCCAATGGCTTGATTGCCTACACCCAATTGAGCACTCAGCATCCTGCTGAATTAGCTGTGCTAAGACGTGGCAGAAGCCAAACTATTACTCAGTTAAATCGTGATTTATTGCTGAAGCGAGAAATCGGTCAAGTTGAAGAGTTTTGGTACAACTCAAGCGTGGATGAAAAGCCAATTCAGGGCTGGATTATCTATCCACCAGGCTTTGATGAAAACAAAGAATACCCGCTTATTCTTGAAATCCATGGTGGGCCACATACTGCTTATGGGCCGATTTTCGCCATGGAGCTTCAGTTGATGGCAGCACAAGGCTATGTCGTGCTGTACACCAACCCGCGAGGCAGCACGAGCTATGGTGAAGATTTTGCGAATCTGATTCATCATAATTACCCAAGTCATGATTACGATGATTTAATGGATGGCGTTGATAACTTACTGGCGCGTGGTTTTATTAATGAAGCGGAACTCTTTGTTACTGGTGGCAGTGGCGGTGGTGTACTGACAACTTGGACTATCGGTCATACGGACCGTTTTGCAGCAGCGGCTGCCATTAATCCAGTAATCAATTGGTATAGCTTCGTGCTAAATGCCGACATGTACAACTACTTCACTCAGTACTGGTTCCCGGGTTTGCCTTGGGATATGCCAGATCATTACCTGAAGCATTCACCTATTTCCTATGTGGGGAATGTGACGACGCCGACGCTACTGTTTACTGGAGAGGCGGACTACCGTACGCCGATTTCAGAAACGGAGCAGTATTATCAGGCATTGCAGTTACGAGGCATTGAGACTGCCATGGTACGTGTACCCGGGGCGTCACATGCACTGCACACTCGACCAAGTAATCATATGGCCAAGCCCGCCTACGTGATCTATTGGTTCGAACGCTTCCGTGCGCAAGCTGAGTAGCTCTTAGAGAGGAAGATGACCCGTCTTAACCCAGATGATGGTCTCTTCCTCGACAAAGGGCGTATGCTGACTCAGGTGTGGGCTGCGTAGCCATGACCCCGCAGGGTACTTGCCATGCTCGTCCTGAAAACACCCTGAAAGTACAAATATTTCCTCACCGCCGAAATGGCGGTGAGCTTTGAATATCTCATTTTTCGGCCATTTTACGAGAGCCACATGCTCATGTTCAAAACTATGCAAGGGCATGACTTGCAAGCCGCCATGTCCGGGAAGCCAAGGTTGTTCATTGGTGTTGATTTGAAATTGAGCTGAGTCGCCGGGTCGGAATTGGCAGAGCTTAACAAAAAGGGTGCAGCCTTCTTCCGAGTGCGGACTATGAGATGTACCGGGTGGATTTCTGAAGTAAGTGCCTGCAGGATAGTCGCGGTGCTCATCGGAGAATACGCCCTCTAGAACAAGAATCTCCTCACCTCCCGGATGTTCATGAGCAGAGAATCGCGAGTTTGGCGCATAGCGCACAACACTGGTGGCTCTGCCATGCTCGGCGGCCTCACGTTCGAGCTTTTTCCGTTCAACTCCCACCATGGGGCTCGGCTCCCAAGCCAAAGTTGGAGTGTGGATCACGACGCGTTCATTAAACTTCATATTTAGCATGTTGAATTAAGACACTCAGAGGTTTTCAGGGTACTGTTTAAGAATAGTGTTTCAGAATACAAAAAAAGAAGCCGAACAGATCTGTTCGGCTTCTTGTTCATGGAATTACGAAAACTAGGTGTCTGTAAAGTTAACCCACAAACACTGGCATAAAGCCGTTCGTCCAAGCCATAGCGGTGGTAACCATTAACACCACCATTAAGATCAGTCCTGCAGTCACCACGGAGCTGGCATACATGAATCCGCGTTCTTCTGGAATATGCATGAGGATTGGTACACCGGTGTAGAGTAAGTACACCGAATAGGCAACGCCTCCTAAGAACACCATAGAGACGAACCACAATTCTGGATAGAGGGCTCCAACGCCAGCCATCAGCACAGGTGTTGCAGTGTAGGCCGCGAGCTCAAGTGACTGAGTGAAGGTTGGGGCTGCACCAAATGTCTTCGCCATCCAATGGATGAGGTAAGAGAGTGCCAAGACACCACCAATCAAACCAAAATACATGAATACAGCCATATAAATAGCGCTGCTTTGGGTCAGGTAAATACTCTCACGCGCACCAATGCTCCAGCCTAAATGAGCTGACGCGTAATACGCAAAAATGCAGGGTATTAGCGCGACGATTAAAATATGAGACAGTGAGTAGCGAAGACTCTCGTGACGCTCATCAATTGTTTTCCATTCTTCTAGCGGGTGGGCGTAGAGACCCCAGATATGATTTAGTATCATAACTACTCCTTGAAGCGCATCGCCTCGTTAAACATATAAAACAACACGAATGTTGTGTGCTCCATTATAGGAGCCGAATCGGCTTTTAAATCAAGAATGAAAGGTTCTGAACAATTTCTGTTCAGACCGTTTTGTTATATAAACGTTATCAAAGCGAGACGCTTTATGCACTCTGAAGTTGCAGCACGCACTGAATATGACACCTTATTGGAACCGATTCATAGTTTTCTAAAGGTGCAAACACCTCAAGCTTGGCTCGAGCGTGCTGCCGCGCCAGAGTCTCGTGACTTGTTATTGATCGACCATTTACACTGCGAGTTGAAAGCAGCTCAAAGTGCGGCTCTGTTGTTACGTCGTTACGTGTTAGACGACGAAGGCTCGGACCAAGTCCTTGCATGGCTTCGTCCTTATGAATTCGCTGTGTATCGGCCGCTGGAGTGCCAGGAAGTTCCTCCAGTTTCGGGGGCTATTCCACGGATTAAGTTGCCAACAGACAGTCCCTGGAAGGAGCGTTTGCAAGATCGTATGCTGCTGTTGATGAAGGAAGAGCTGCATCATTTTGTGCAAGTACTCGATATTCTTAAGGCGCGAGGGATTGCGTTGTATCCGGTGAGCGCCTCGCGGTACGCCGCTGGATTAATTCGTAATGCTCGCACCAGCGAACCGGGGCTATTGATCGACAAACTTATCATCGGTGCTTTAATTGAAGCGCGGTCATGTGAGCGTTTTGCTGCTTTAGCACCTTATCTAGACCCAGAGTTAGAGCGCTTCTATGTCTCCTTGTTGCGCTCAGAGGCGCGCCACTTTGAGGACTATTTGAAGCTGGCTGAAATGGTCGCGGGCCGTTCCGTCAATGAAGATATTGAGCGTTTGCGGACGATCGAGGCCGAGTTGATATTGGGGCAAGACGAGCACCTTCGCTTCCACAGCGGGGTGCCCGCTTATTAATCCTTGAGGGACTCTTCACGCAATAGAAAGGTGTCGACAGTAAATTCCAAAATCGAGCCTTGCTCGTACCAGTCGCCAAGCACAATACGCAAAGCAACTTTGTTGTCTTCTGAGTCGTCTGCCGGAAGAGGGTGCTCATGCACATCGGGTTGATGAGTATGTCCATGAATCATCTGTGTTACGTTATGACGTTTGAAAGCCTTCAAGACAGCAGTGTCCGTGGCATCCATCGCTTTTAGCTGTTGCTCGGTAAGTGGCTGCTTACTCTTGCTGCCAGCTCGGAGCTTATTCGCAATACCTCGACGCCAACTCAGGGGAAAGCGTTTGGCGATAGCGAGTAAAAGCGGGTTGCGAATAATTTTGCGGAATCGCTGGTAGCCAATATCATCGGTGCATAAAGTATCGCCATGCAGCAGTAACGTCGGGGTTCCATATAAATCAATGACAGTCGGGTCATTAAGGATTTGTACGCCGGTTACTTGCGCGAAACCATCCCCCACGAGGAAGTCGCGGTTGCCCGCCATAAAGTAGACTGGTACGCCACTCTCTACCACTAATCGCAGCTCTGTCATGATATGTCGATGAAACTGCGTGAGGTCGTCGTCACCAATCCAGTAATCGAAGAGATCACCGAGAATGTAGAGCGCATCACTTTCGCGAGCTTCACCACGCAAAAAATCAGTGAACAGGCCAGTAATATCTGGCCTGCTTTGACTCAAATGTAAGTCAGAGATGAAGCGGGTAATCATGCTTTCTCGACGGTTGTGTGTTCGATAACGACATCTTCAACTGGGACATCTGCGTGATAGCCTGAACGACCGGTTTTCACCGCGCGAATGGCATCTACCACGTCCATGCCGTCGACGACTTCGCCAAAGACACAGTAGCCCCAGCCATAGGGGTTCTCACCAGTAAAGTCGAGCGGTGAATTGTCTTTCACATTAATAAAAAACTGGCAGGTTGCCGAATGCGGGTCATTGGTTCGAGCCATGGCAATAGTGCCGCGTTTGTTCGATACACCGTTGTTGGCTTCGTTTTGAATTGGGGCTTCAGTTGGCTTCTGCTCCATGCCTGGCTCGAAGCCGCCACCTTGAATCATGAAGTCTGGAATGACTCGGTGAAAGATGGTGTTCGCGTAAAAGTCGGCTTCGGCGTAGCGAATAAAGTTTGCGACCGTTTCTGGCGCTTTGTCGGCGAATAATTCAATGCGGATATCACCGTGATTCGTGTGTAGCGTAACGAACATATGTTTACCTATTTTAGTACAATTAAAGTAATGCCTAGTTTAGCGGAATTCGGCTCTCAGCGAAATCGTCAGATTACTCTGCTACGTGATCTGATACGTGATCTAACGCGTCGATAATCGGCTGAATGGCAATAAAGGCTTCGTCGACAGAATCCACGATATGGTAAAGGTTTTTGTCATGACTATCGATCAGTCCGCAGTCGGCAAGCACGTACAAATCCATCAACCGTGACCAAAAGTCTTGTCCGTATAAAAAGACAGGGATACGCGGCATTTTCTTGGTTTGAATGAGAGTCAGGGTTTCAAATAGCTCGTCGAGCGTACCAAATCCGCCTGGAAACACAATCAATGCACGAGCCCGTTTTAGAAAGTGCATTTTACGTAGCGCGAAATACTGAAACTCAATACTGTGCTTTGCGGCAATGAAGGGGTTCAAGCGTTGCTCACGCGGAATTACAATATTCAGGCCAATACTGGCATGGCCAGCATCAAAGGCGCCGCGGCTTGCGGCTTCCATAATCCCCGGACCACCACCGGTAATTAAACGAGTATCGCTGCGGTTTTGCTGCTGCAGGTATTCACCTAAGCGAAATGCTAGATCGCGAGCCTCTTGATAAAAGTGCGACATGATCTCACAGCCAGGGGGCGCTTCCTGGTCGGGGGCTGGAATACGGGCGCTACCGAAAATAGAAATGGTGTGCTCAACGAGCTCGTTACTAAAAGTGTCTTCAGCAAGCTGCCATTCATGCGCAAGTCGCTCAGCTTGCTCTTTGCTGGGACTCGGAACTTCCGCGCCAACTTTCAAATTTTGCTCTGTGGTATCGCGCTCTTTCTCGGTCATACGGTTCCTCGTATTCTGTAACGATGTTACAATTCTAGGCTTATGTTGCCTCGTTTGCATGGCAACGAATTCATGGTAACAGAGCACGACGATTTCCCTGAAAAGAATCATTTTGGAGAGCACCTCATTCATGCTGCAGATATACAACACGCTCACTCAGCAAAAAGAAGAATTTAAACCTCTGGTTCCAGGAAAAGTCGGCCTGTATGTGTGTGGTGTGACAATTTATGACTTCTGTCACATTGGTCATGCGCGCACTTATGTGGCGTTCGATGTGGTGGTTCGCTACTTACGCTACAGCGGCTACGACGTGACCTTCGTTCGCAACGTAACCGATGTGGATGACAAGATTATTAAACGCGCTAACGAAATCAGTGAAGACATCGATGCGGTGACTGAGCGGTATCTGACCTATATGCACGAAGACTTCGATGCATTAAATCTGACGCGTCCCGATATCGAGCCGCGCGTGACGACACATATGAACGAAATTATCGCACTTATTGAAACTCTGCTTGCGAAGAAACATGCCTACGTCGCTGAGTCGGGTGATGTGTTGTTCGATGTGAGTAGCTATCCGGATTATGGTCGTTTAAGTGGGCAAGCTCTGGATCAATTGCAAGCTGGCGCACGGGTCACTGTGGCTGAAGGAAAGGACGATCCACTCGATTTCGTTTTATGGAAACGTGCCAAAGCAAATGAGCCAAGCTGGGAGTCGCCATGGGGTGATGGTCGTCCGGGCTGGCATATTGAGTGTTCTGCCATGAATGGTAAGCACTTAGGGACTCATTTCGATATTCATGGCGGAGGTTCTGACTTGCAGTTTCCTCATCATGAGAATGAGATAGCTCAGTCCTGTTGTGCCCATGGCACTCCGTATGTGAATTATTGGATGCACTCAGGAATGGTGCAGGTCAATCAAGAGAAAATGTCTAAGTCGCTCGGTAATTTCTTTACCATTCGAGACGTGTTGAAAGTCTACGATGCAGAAACTGTGCGCTTCTTCCTATTGAGCGGGCATTACCGGAGTCAGTTAAATTACTCTGAGTCGCATTTGGAACAAGCCCACGCTGCGTTAGAGCGCTTGTACACAGCACTTCGGGATTTGGAGCCGAGTGTTCCGAGTGATGCGATGCGTAACCAGTATCAGGGCCGTTTTACGAAGGCTCTAGATGACGACTTTAATGTCCCGGAAGTCATGTCGGTGTTGTTTGATTTAGCACGGGAAGTGAACCGCGAGCGGGATGTGAATATAGACAAAGCTCAGGAGTTGGCTGGCTTAATGCGAGAATACGGAGCCGTACTTGGTATTCTTGAGCAACCCCCTGAGGCTTTTTTACAAGGCGATGTGGACGATGTCGCCGAGATTGAAGCGCTGATTAAAGAGCGTAATGATGCGCGTGCCGCTAAGGATTGGTCACGGGCAGACGCTGCTCGTGAGGCTCTCACGGCTCGCGGGATTGTGCTGGAAGACTCTGCTGAAGGAACGCGTTGGCGTCGTCAGTAATCCAAGCACACAAGTCACTTATGAAATGAGGTAATCAATTATGGCACTACTTATACCGCAGACCACGAGTTGGGAGCAGGCAAGCACTCAAGACTGGGACGCCTTAGTTGTTGTAGGCCCGAGTTTTGCGGCATTGCCCGAGGGCTGTCAGCAAGCCATTCAGCAGGCACAGAAGGTAGATGCCGCAGTGGGTAAACAACTGAGTTTAGTCAACTGCTCGAATGTTCCAGGCGGACGTTTGGTATTAGCGCCAACGGGGCCACTGGATCGCGATTTTGATGATGTGCGTCGCTTCTTTGATGCGGCTCGTGACGCTGTCGCTCGTGTTGTCGCAAGTGGTGCAAAACGTCCTGTTCTGATGGTTACAGATGTGCCCGCAGGTGATGCTTGGCAGCAGGCGCTGGCGCTAGCTTATTTCGGCTTTAGTCAAGGCGCCTATGAGCCACTGGAGGCTCGTGAGCATTTAGGGGAATCGGTTGAATCCATTACTGAGCTTGGCTTGATTGGTGCGGACAATGCTTCATGGCTAGGCGCCGTTGAGGCCGGGCGCCGTGTCGCACGGGATATCTGCGGTACTGAGCCAGAACGTATGGCGCCATTGCGTGCTGCGGAGTACTGCCAACAAGCTTTTGCCGGTACGGGTGTAAGCGTCCAAATTATCGATGACCGCATGCAGCTTGATCATGAATATCCACTGTTATCTGCGGTTGCTCGGGCTTCATATCAAATAGAGCATCAACGTCCTTGCGTGATTCGTCTTGAATACAAAGGCGAAGTACCTGTGGAGCAAAGCCTGTTTATGGTGGGTAAAGGAATCACCTACGATACCGGTGGTGCAGACCTCAAAACCGGTGGTCATATGGCCGGCATGAGCCGTGATAAAGGCGGTGCGGCGGCAGTTGCTGGGTTTGTGAAAGCATTGGCGGAAACTAAGCCGGCAGGACTCCATGTGGTGGCCGAGTTAGCCATGGTACGCAACAATATTGATAGTCATGCATTTGTCGCGGACGAAATTATTACTGGCCGCTCCGGTGTGCGCGTGCGAATCGGTAACACCGATGCGGAAGGGCGTTTAGTCATGGCGGACTGTTTAGCCAAGTTGAAGGATGAAGCTTTAACAGCAACAAATCCGGCTCTCTTTACCGTGGCAACTTTGACGGGCCATGCGGCATTGGCCAAAGGTCCCTATTCCGCGCTGGTGCCGAACACTCCAGCAATGAAATCTGGTGTGGTAAGTCAGCTACAAAATGCTGGCGAACTATGGGGCGACCCAACTGAATTGTCACCGAGCCGTCGTGAAGATTTTGACTTTGTGAAAGGGCGTACGAAAGCCGATGATGTTTTGTCCTCAAACAATGGTCCCTCGGCAACGACAGTGCGTGGGCATCAGTTCCCGATGGCATTTCTGGTACTGGTTTCTGGCTTGGACAAGCATGGGCAGAATAGCTCACAGCCGCTGCCTTATACGCATGTGGATATCGCAGGCAGTGGCGTCGAGGGCGGAAATTGGCAGCATGGGAAGCCATCGGCAGCGCCGGTGTTAGCTTTTGCCGGAACATTCCTAACCCGCTAATAGGTTAGGATGTTGCAGTGCTAGACGAAAAAGCCGTGGCTAAATGCCGCGGCTTTCTGTATTAATCACCCGGCGTGAGATGAAGTACACTTTGATATGTTTCTCTTCCTTGCCCCACATACATTCGTTTGGGCGCTGCATATCATCACACCAAGTAGGTTCTCCGAGAATATTCGTCACTTCTGAATACCTCATACCCACGTCGATCAGATTGTAGTTGCTACGTGTGAGTTTTCTATCTCCACATGCGGTCAAGATTATCATCGCGACCGCGGCGATGATTAGGGTCTTCATAAGGTTTCCAGTTTCAGGTTATCGAGCTCTTCTTTGGTTTTTCCATGGGGTTGTGGTTTACGTGTTTCGCTATCGATGTGCACAAACACAATGTCATCAGCGACACAGATAGAGTCTTTAGTCCGCTTGTTACGAACGATACAAGTAACAGTCAGTGAGGTGGTGCCCACATTTTTAGTGGCCAGACCGAATTCTACAACGTCGCCTTGAAATGCAGAGGCCTCAAAGGTAATTGCGCCGATGTGCTTAGTCACCAAGCTTTTTGCTTCTAATTGGCAAGCCGCATAAATATAAGCTTCTTCATCAATCCATTCGAGAATCCGTCCTCCAAATAGAGAACCTGCAAAATTTAAATCATTGGGCATGACCAAGCGACGAGACAAAAAGCGCATAGCGACTCCTGTTAAGTTAATCCTTCCTCAATTATAAGTGATTTTGCGCAATTAACCTTAAGATAGAAAAGAAAAAACCTCGCTAAAGTTAGCGAGGTTTTTGAGTGGTTCAACGGTTGGAATGCGCGTTTAGAATCGAGCGCGAACACCGATACCGAAGTTACGTCCTGGCAGTGGCGCATAATCACGAATAAACGAGTTATGTACATAGCCTAAACGGTTGTTGATGTTTTCTGCTTTCAGGTAAATCGACACATCCTGATTGCGGAACGTTCCCGGGTAGTAGTTGATATAGGCATTCAACATCCCGAAGGCATCAGTAGGCGTTTCGTTTTCGCCAACGCTATTCTGTGCAAAATACTGAGTGTATCCCAAAGTGGCATCCCACTGTTGCTCAGTAAAGGTTGCACTGAAACCTGCGCGCTGCGCTGGAATGCGTGGTACGTCACCGCCAGAGCGGAAAGTAGCGCGCGTGTAGTCTGAGAACGCACGCACTTGCCAGCGCTCATTGAAGACATAGCGTGCCGCAAGCTCATAACCAATCAGTTCTGCGTTTTGCTGAGTGTAAGCATACACAGGCAGATTGCTTGAGCCATGATCATGGCCGTGGTCATGACCGTGATCGTGCCCATGGTCATGGTCGTGTCCATGATGATCGTGGCCGAGATCAATGTCGCCATCTAACTGACCGCTCATAACTCCGGTGTTACGGAGGTAGATAAAGTCGTTGATCCGGTTGATGTAGAAGTTTGCGTCTAAATGGAGACGATCTGCTTCGTAATGGAAGCCCACATCGAAGTTTAACGAACGCTCTTTATCCAACGCATGATGGCGGAGTGCGAGATGGTACTCATCGCCGTGTCCATGGTCGTGCCCATGATCATGTCCATGACTATGTCCACCGTGGTCATGGCCGCCGTGATCATGGTCTTCATGAATCTCGTAAACACCACCAACTTCATATGTACGGGTCGCAAAATGTGCACCATTAGCAAATAGCTCGTTCGCCTGCGGAGCACGCTCACTGTAGCTTAGGCTCACGCTGTATTTGAATTCATTGGACGCGCGGTAGGTTGCGCCAAAAGAAGCACTCACAGGACGATACGTAAGGGTGTTGAAGCCAGCACTATCGAGTTCGACTTGCTCGACGCGAGCACCCAGTTCTAGAGTAACGTCATCGAAGGTGCGCTCTAGTAACCAGAATGCTCCCAGGAGGTCAGTGTCTGTGTGCGGGGTGTAGGCTTCGACACCGAATGAGTCATAGTCTTGATGTTGGAATTGGACACCAAATGCACCACTCCATCCCATAATCGGCGCATGAACTGCAGTTAAACGAAGTTCAATTTGCTCTTGGGTAAAACCAGACTCGACGAAGTCGTCTTCAATTTCAAAATGCTCAAGGTCGGTAAAACCGAAGTTCAGGTCGAAACGCTCAATGCCTTGAATTGGATTCAGGATAGAGCCGAGCACTTGGAAGCGGTCTTGGCGGAAACGCGCAAATATTCCGTCATCATGTCCGTGGCCGTGATCATGACCGTGATCGTGCCCGTGGCTATGTCCATGATCGTGACCATGGTCATGACCATCATGGTCGTCGTGATCATCATGACCATGTGCATGATCATGCCCAGGAATTCCGTAGTCACGCTCAAGTCGACCATAAGAAGCGCCAATGAAGCCACCATTGAAGAAGAAGCTGGTCCCGAACGTAAAACCTAAATCGTCAGTGAAGCTGTTGTCGATAGTTTGTGTACGATCGCCATCTGGGTCCACAAATGAAGGTGCTGCGTAGTCATCAGAGTCACGTTTAAACGCGTCTAAGTGCCAAGCGAAAGTGCCGTTGCCAGCGTCTACTGACGCATTGGTATAACGCTCATTGGCAACACTGCTGATGCCAGCGCCATAGCTACCGGTTACGCCATCAACTGGCTGCCGAGGAATCCGGTTGTCAACAACGTTCACAACACCGCCATTCGCGCCGCTACCAAAAAGCAGGGTGCTCGGGCCGCGGAATACTTCGATTTGTTGTGCTGTGGTGCTTTCAGTTGTCACGGCGTGATCGGGACCACCCCGTGAAATGTCTCCAACGTCGATACCGTTTTGAAGAATCTTCACGCGAGGGCCATCCAAGCCACGAATAACAGGGCTTGAAGCGGTTGGGCCAAAGTAGTTGGCGTTGATACCAGGCAAGCTACGGAGCGTTTCGCCCAAAGTAGCGGCTTGCAGCTGGCGCAGTAAATCACCGCTTAAAACATAAATCGGTTGGGCGCTATCAATTGGAGCTTTCTCTAAAGGAGAAGCCGTTACGACGATACGCTCATATTCTTTTTCAGTGGCGCTGGTGTCTGCCGACACCGCCATTGGCGAAAGGAGAGTCGCGACTGCAATAGCTACAGGAGTTCTTTTGAGCATGGTTTACTTCATCCCGTTCTTAGTTTGTTAATGTGATAATATAACATTACATGAATTGGGAATTCGGGGCAAGAGGCGGATATGGAGTGTTCGACCAGAAGCATGTAGACTGCGATGATTGAGTTTTCAAGCCGGTCTAGAAGGATAAGAAAAAGAATGAAAAGGTTGTTACTTTCCTGTGGGTTCTTCGCCCTATTTTCACTTGCTGCTTGCACCCCCCAAACGGCCGATACTTCTGCTGTTGGTGCCCGTGCAGAAGCGATCCAAGCGCATTTAGAGTTTCTCGCTGATGATCTGCTCGAAGGCCGTGATACCGGGACTCGTGGACACGAAATTGCTTCATCATACATTGCCACGCAATTTAAGCTGATGGGTATTGAGCCTGCCGGAACAGACGGATATTTCCAGCGGATTACCTTTCGGACCGCGCGGATTGTCGCAAATAGTCCCAAGTTCATCGTACATGCGAATGGCGAAAGCCAAGAACTCGCCTATCCACGAGCTTTTATGACAGGTCCGAGTGCGCTCGCTGAAGAACAAAGCGTGACCGCGCCCGTGGTTTTTGTTGGTTACGGGATGGTGTCAGACCAATTCGGTTTTGACGACTATGCAGGACTCGATGTGGAAGGTGCCATTGTCATGATGCTTTCTGGCCTGCCAGAAGGGCTGCCTAGTGAAGAAGCGGCTCATCTAGGCCGGATTAAAACAGAGCTTGCTTTGGAACGTGGCGCGGTGGGTATCATTACGCTGCACACTCCAAAGGCAGAAGAAACTCGCCCGTGGGAGCGCTCGATGCTCTTCCTCAATGCGACCCGCATGCGTTGGTTGGGTGAAGATGGACTACCGCATGGCGAAGATCCGCAGATTCAAGGCGCCGCCTCGCTGAACTATCAAGAAGCAGCGCCGCTTTTCGCCCATTCAGACATCCTGTTAGACGATGTGTGGGCCGCAATGGAAGCTGGTGAAATGCCGCGTGGTGGCGCATTGAATGTCAGTGTCACGATGGAACGTAAGTCAACCCACGACGAGGTCACAAGCCCTAATGTCATTGGCATGATTGAGGGCAGCGATCCTGAACTGAAGGATGAGTTTGTGCTCTTTACCGCGCACTCGGACCATATTGGGCGTGTGCGCAGTGTCGAAGGCGAGCCACAGTTCAACAATGGCGCCCTCGATAATGCCGCCGGTGTGGCAATCATGATTGAAACTGCTCGCATGTTTGCTGATGCGGTTGCACGAGGCGACCAACCTAAACGCTCCATCATGTTTGCTGCGCTTACAGCGGAAGAGAAGGGCTTGTTGGGCGCGGACTACTTCGCCAATAACCCAACTGTGCCGATTGAAAACATTGTCGCAAACGTCAATTTAGATATGCCAGTGTTGCTTTATCCTTTTGCTGACATTATCGCTTTTGGTGCAAACCACTCGACCATGAAAGATGTCGTCGCAGAAGCCGCGGGTGAATTCGGTATTAAGCTGAGTCCTGATCCAATGCCAGAGCAAGCAATTTTTACGCGCTCAGACCACTATGCACTAGTGCAGAAAGGTATTCCTGCGGTATTCCTGATGACGGGGTTTGAGTCACAAGATCCGGAACAAGATGGTGGCGCTATCTGGTCACAGTTCTTTGCCGAGCAGTATCATCGTCCGGGCGATGAGATAAGCACCTTAACTGAGGTTTATGGCGAGATTCGTTATGACTTTGGCGCTATCTTTACGGATATTAATTACGCCATCGGTCGCAATGTAGCAAATAATCCTGAGCGCCCTGAATGGTTGCCAGAGAGCTACTTTGGTCAGGTATTTGCGGGTGGTGAAGGGAGTATTCGCCACTAATGATTGACCATGACTGGACGCTCCATGAACAGCTCGCGGCGGATACTTGGCATGCGGGTGACTTACCTCTATGCCGGGTGTTGGTGATGAATGACCAACAATATCCGTGGGTTGTTTTAGTGCCTCGGGTTGCCGGTGTGCGTGAGATTTATGAACTGGACGCAATGCTGCAGCAGCAACTCAATCAAGAATCATCACGCACAGCCATGTGGATGATGCGCCATTTTGCCGGCGACAAATTTAATGTCGCCGCACTTGGCAATATGGTGCCGCAGTTGCACCTACATCATGTGGTGCGATTTGAAGGGGATCCAGCATGGCCCGCGCCTATTTGGGGTAAGTTACCAATGAAAGGCTATTCAGCCGAGGCCGCAGAAGATCTTATCCAAGCGTTGCGCGAAGGCTTAGGATTGCGTTAACCGGCGTACTCTTCGAGAATTTGAGTACACCAAGTGGCTAAGCGTTCGTCAGACAGTTCATACTGAGTGTCTTCGTCGAGCGCCAAGCCGACAAAAGTAGATTGATCGCTGCTGAGTGCTTTCGACGCGATGAATTCGTAACCTTCATTCGGCCAAAAGCCAATCCGCTTTAAACCGGGTTGTGCCACAGCATCATGTAACATCCCTAAAGCATCTTGAAACCACTCTGCATAGCCCTGCTGGTCGCCCATGCCATACATGGCGAGGGTTTTGCCAGCTAAGTTGAGTGTACTTGCGTCCTGCCAGTGATTTTCCCAGTCATCTTGAATTTCACCAAAGTCCCACGTGGAGATGCCGAAGATCAAAAAGTCGTATTCGGCGGTCTTGGCTAACGGCACATCCTTGATATTGTGTAACTCGACAATGTCTTCGCCAATGATATCTCGAATTTTCTCGGCAGCCATTTCGGTGTAGCAGGTCGATGAGCCATAGAACAATCCGATACGAAAATCACTCATGGGGCAAAGTCTCCGTCGCTAATTAAGTGTAAATCACGCTGGTTATGAGAACTGTGAGGCACAGCTTGTTGAGCGCGTAGTGTATCAAAAGTCCACTTCCTGTGCGCTCGAAAACTTACTTACAGACCTGTATACTGCCCGCCTTTATGTTTGGATTGACCGAACTCGGAGCGACGTATTATGAGTAAGCAAAGTATCACCGAAATGTCAGATCAGCTCGATGCCGTATTTGACGAAATTATCGCGAGTGGTTCGGACGACGAGCTCTTTGCGAGTGGTTACTTACGAGGTCATTTTGATTTGGTTGTTGCGCGTTTGACTATGGCGGGAATAGAAGACCAAGAGAAATTCTGGCCTGAATTGAAATTCAATCTTGAGAATCATGCCGATGAATTGAAACCGGATGACATTGCTTTAGTCACGGCGATGATGGAGCGCTTGGAGCGGGCTGCCGTTTGATGCTGCGCTCGATAAAGCGTTGAGGTAGCAGTCCTTCCAGCACAGATTGCCCGCATGGCAGCGGAGTACCTTGGAGTTGCCCCGCTAAAATGGCCGCTGAGAGTGGGGCACTCGTGAAACCTCGAGAACCTAATCCTGATAACACCCACAACCCCGGAACCGGCGCACATTGAAGCTGCTCGTGGCCCCGAACCACAGGACCCGACATGGGCAGGTGGTCTGGGGTCGTTGCTCGAATGGAGGCGCGTGAACCGACGACGTCCTTCAGTTGCACTGACCGGCCCAGCATCTGATTAAATTGCTTAATATTTTCTTCATCGTCTTGGCTATTTACTGCACTGGTTTGATGCGTCTTGTCAAAAGTCGCACCGATACAAAGCGCATTGTTGTGCGTTGGCAGTGCATACCCTTTCTGACAATGAACATGCGAGAGTGGTGCTGACGCATTGCTATCGAGTAGGGTAACTTGGCCTCTGACTGGGCGTATCGGTAACGCAGCCTGAACACTGCCTTGTAAGAGTGCTGAAGTTTGCTCTGCCGCACAGATAATCACCGTCTCGGATAGCCATTGCACGGAATCTGAAATTAACCGCCATTGGCGACCCTCACGCTCGAGCTGATTAATATGAGTGTTTTCATGTAGCGTTGTACTCAGCCCCTTTGCCGAACGCTGTGCCATCACGTATTCGATCATCCGCGCGACTAATTGGGTGGGCTCGACCCAACCTCCGAGCGGATAGCTAAACTGGCTTTTGCTAGGATTAGCTTCATGTTGAAAGATACTGTCCGGATACTCTGGCATTTCGGAAAGCTTCTTAAGTCGAGCTTCATCGTTCGCTGTTTTGGGGTGAAACTCGACCCCTGTCCAGTGACTGAACTCGGGAGCAATGTCGTTATAGCGCTGACGCGCATACAAGAAAGCCTGTCCGTAGAATTCGCTAAAACGATTCCATTGCGCCTGCAGCGCCGGATACACCGCCGCTTGTGGATTACCTGATGCACCATCAGCAGGCCGTGCCAGCGGATGAACTAAGGTCAGCGCAGCTGGGTGATCAATAAGCTCAAGGAAACAGGATGCGGCGGCGATGCCACCACCAATTATCGTGACTGTTGGAGAGCGCTCGGTTGGCTTACCAAGACTGAGTTTGTGTCCTCTCGACATTTCCCGTTTTGTGCCGAATCCCGGTACCTTATACACTCGTAATCCAGCAGCAATGAGGCCTCGTCGCACTTCACCAGTCGCGGTAAAGGTGGCAAAGGTTCCTGCTGGTTTTAAGCTTGCGCATACTCCTTGGTAAAGCGGCTTTTGCCACATGTCGGGGTTCTTGCTTGGTGCGAAGCCGTCGAGAAACCAGGCATCAATGCGCTCCTGGTTGGCTTGACTCCAATCAGGCAAGGTCGTTAAAACATCGCCAAAAACTAAGTCGAGCGTGATGCGTGGATGAATCTTTAGTCGATGAAGTCCGGGTAACAAAACTGGGTAGATATCCTGTAAACGGTTTGCAAGTGCTCTAAACTCCGGCCATTGAGCGACAGCTTGAGAAAAATCACTCGGGCTTAGTGGATATTTTTCGAAGGAAACGAAATAAAGATGACATGTTGTTGGCGCATGCTTTAAAAACTCTTCAGCGGCCAAGAAGAAATTGAGACCGGTGCCGAAGCCGGTCTCCGCAATGGAAAAGCTTTGGTGTGGGGAAAGCTTTTGCCAGCGTTGGAATAAATCGTTTTGTTGAAGAAAAACGTAACGACTTTCGGCAGGACCTTGGCCACGCGAGAAGTAAACATCGCCGTGTAAATTTGAACTGGGTGTGCCTTCTGGGTCGAACTCGAGCTGCGCATGAGTTAGCATGTTAGACAGCGATGGAGACATGCTCATGTTTCAAACTCCAGGGCATTGAAAGCGGATCGTAACAGCAGCGCAGCTAAGCTGACCACTTGTGAGGTGGATTCTCGTTTACTGTGTTACGCGTTATGATACCCCAAATTTTAACATAGGATAGTGATGATGAGACGAGCTGTTGTGACCGGTATCGGCATTGTATCGAGTATCGGCAACAATCAACAGGAAGTGGCTGACGCGTTGCGTGCAGGCCGCTCTGGAATTACCCGTTCGGAGAGCTTTGCCGAGATGGGCCTACGCTGCCAAGTATGGGGCGACCTGAAGATTGATGTGTCTGAGCATATTGACCGTAAGGCGATGCGCTTTATGGGTGATGCTGCTGCATATGCGTATATTGCGTTAGAACAAGCGATCGCTGACGCTGGCTTGACGGACGATGAAGTCTCCAATGAGCGTACAGGTCTGGTAGTCGGCTCAGGCGGTGCGTCTGGTGAGCATCAAGTGGCTGCTGCGGATATCTTGCGTGAGAAAGGCGTGAAGCGGGTGGGGCCATATATGGTTCCGCGTTGCATGGCGTCTACCACGTCAGCATGCCTTGCCACACCGAAGAAGATTAAAGGTGTGAATTATTCTATCAGTTCAGCTTGCGCAACAAGTGCGCATTGTATTGGTCACGCCCTCGAGCTGATTCAACTAGGTAAGCAAGACCGCGTATTTGCCGGTGGTGGAGAGGAACTGCATTGGACACTCGGCATGGAATTCGATGCCATGGGTGCGCTGAGTACCAAGTATAATGACACGCCTGAGAAAGCATCTCGTACCTATGATGCCGACCGTGATGGTTTTGTACCTTCTGGTGGTGGCGGTATGTTGGTGGTTGAAGAACTGGAAACCGCACTTGCGCGTGGTGCGACCATTTACGCAGAGATCGTAGGCTATGGCGCAACCTCTGACGGCTATGACATGGTAGCGCCTTCGGGCGAGGGTGCCGTGCGCTGTATGAAAATGGCGATGGCCGATCTGGATGGCCCCATTGATTACTTGAATACTCACGGTACCAGTACCCCAGTGGGTGACGTGAAAGAATTGGAAGCAATCCGCGAAGTATTTGGTGACAATACGCCGTTATTAAGTGCGACTAAAGCAATGACAGGTCACGCACTTGGCGCGGCTGGTGTGCATGAAGCGGTATTCTCTTTGTTAATGATGCGTGACGGTTTCGTTGCTCCTTCAATTAACATCGAAACGCTTGATGAGAAAGCAGCCGGCATGAATATTGTTCGTGAACCGACGAACAAGACTTTGAATGTTGTGATGTCGAATAGCTTCGGATTTGGTGGCACCAACGCATCATTGGTATTCCGTCGCTTCGAGAAGTAATACAGAAGTGGTCAGAAGTAGCCGGAGTAGGGAAGCCCACTCCGGCTTTTTTGTGGCATACTTTCTCCCATTCTTTGGTTAGTTGAGTCGCGCAAGCATGCACTTTCTCATTGACGAAAATCTTCCTAACGCCGCAGAGTTACTTGGGCCTCATGGTGAAGTTTCAACTTTCACGGGTCGCATGCCGCCAGCGAACCAGCTAGCCAATGCGGATGTCCTTTTTATTCGCTCCGTGACACCTGTCGACCGTGCTCTATTAGCCCAAGCGCCTTGCCTAAAAATGATAGGTACAGCCACCATTGGCATGGAACATGTGGATCAGGCGGCCTTGTCTGAGCGCGGAGTCTTCTTTACCAGTGCGCCGGGCTCAAACGCCTGCTCTGTGGGCGAGTATGTGCTTACCGCTGTGTTAACAGTGGCGCAGGAGCAAGGAATTGAATTAGCACGAAAAGAGGCACTCATTATTGGCGCGGGACATACCGGTAGCCAGGTGATGAAACGTTTACAGGCACTGGGTATGCAGGTGTCTGTGATTGATCCGCTGCGTCAACAGGTAGGAGACGAGCTGCCGTATGTGGATTGGGCCGAGCTCGGGCGGTTTGATTTGGTGAGTTGCCATGTACCATTCGTGTCAACAGGACGGCATAGCACTCATCATTTACTCAATGCCGAGCGACTAAAGGCCCTGAAAACAAATTGTCTTCTCGTCAATGCGAGTCGCGGAGCGGTTGTTGATAACCAAGCATTATTACATCGGTTAACGGATGGCGCCTCGTTGCAGGTGGTGTTAGACGTTTGGGAAGGAGAGCCGAGTATTCTCGCGCCACTGGTGCCGAAAGTCGCGATTGCGACGCCGCATATTGCGGGTCATAGCATTGAAGGAAAATTACGGGGTGTTTATCACCTGTATGCGGCGGCGTATGAATACTTTAATTGGCAAACGAAAAAACAGGATGAATTGTCTATATTACCGGCACGTGCGGAAAAAATGGTGCAAGTGGAGGGTATTTTAGGACAAGCGGATATTGCGCAATTATGCCAGTCTGTTTACCCTGTGCGCTCAGATGACCACGACTTTCGGATGGATGGTTTAACGCCGGATGGATTTGACCGGTTACGGCGCAATTACCCACTGCGACGTGAGTTTTCCTCGCTTGCAGTCAGAGCCCCGAGCGGCCTGCATGCTCGTATTCTTGATCTAGGTTTTGTGCCGGTCGAGCTCAGTTAAAATTTTAGGAGAAAACATGAGTATTGAACTGAATGTTGCGGTTTTGGGCGCAACAGGTCTTGTTGGTAAGCAAATGATTGAGTGCCTTGAGGAGCGTAATTTCCCGGTGAAATCGCTTTATCCGCTCGCCAGCAGCCGGTCGGCAGGGACCGAAATTCAGTTCCGCGGTGACGATATTGAAGTACTCGATGCGGAAGAATTCGATTGGAGTCAGGTAGATATTGCATTCTTTTCTGCCGGTGGCAGCATTTCAGCAAAGTATGCGCCTCGTGCGGCGGATGCAGGATGTGTGGTGATCGACAATACCTCTCAGTTCCGTTACGAGCATGATATTCCATTAGTGGTGCCCGAAGTAAACGGGCATGCCTTAGCTGATTTTCGCAATCGCAACATCATCGCCAATCCGAACTGCTCAACGATTCAAATGCTTGTAGCGTTAAAACCGATTCATGATGCGTTTGGCATTGATCGAATAAATGTAGCGACGTACCAGTCAGTGTCAGGTGCTGGCGCCAATGCGGTTGAAGAACTCGTGAAGCAAACCGCATCACTACTCAATGGGCGTCCAGTAGAAACCGAAGCCTTCAGTCGCCAAATTGCTTTTAACTGTATTCCGCAAATTGACGTGTTTCTCGATAACGATTACACCAAAGAAGAAATGAAGATGGTGTGGGAAACGCAGAAGATCCTCGGAGACCCGGACATTCGCGTGAATGCAACGGCTGTGCGTGTACCGGTGTTTTATGGTCATGCGGAAGCTATTCACTTGGAGCTTCGTCAACCCGCTGATGTGAGTGCGGTGAAGGACGTATTAGCCAATGCTCCTGGAGTCGTATTGCTGGAAGACCGAGCTGACTTCCCAACTCAAGTGGGTAATGCCGCTGGGCATGATGAGGTATTCGTGGGACGAGTACGGCAAGATATTTCTCACCCTCAAGGGATTAATTTGTGGGTGACTGCTGACAACATCCGCAAGGGTGCCGCAACAAATAGTGTGCAAATCGCCGAGCATTTACTAGAAAACTACTGGTAAAACAGATATTTTGGTTTTGAGCACGTAAAGAAAATAATCTCACTGCCGTTATAGATTAGGATGGTTTATAGTGGCAGTGATACCTGTGTTAGCAAACAGCGCTAACTGCCGAAAACCAAAACTAGATGTGCGCCAGGTCAGGATACTTACGATGACGAATTCTTTTCAGGGAAGCCAAAACCGTAAGGCTATGCCTTTAATAGCATGGTGTTATGGGCTGATGCGTAGTGTTTTCTTAGCCATTCTTGTGGTTTCGAGCGCTCAGGCTGCCCTTGCACAAGAGCGAGACCCTATTGTTATTCTTGGCCCTGAAGGTTCGGAGCGTCAAGACGTTCGGTTAGGTACTGAACGTTACGGGCCTATTCAGTCAACCGACACCCTCTGGTCCATCGCTTCTCGTTATCGCCCTCATTCCAGTGTGACTGTTAATCAAATGATGGCTGCCATTGTGCAGGCAAATCCTCAAGCATTCCGTGACGGTAATGCAAACGAAATGCTTAATGGTTTCTATCTGCGGATTCCAAGTCTGCAAGAAGTGCAAATGTTAAACCCTGAGGCTGCGCGCCGGCAGATCGAGTTAGACGCGCAAGTTGAAAGGCAGCGACAAGCATTGGCCCAGCAGCAAGAGCAAACACGGCAGGCACAGCAAGAACAGCAAACAGTCATTGGCGAAGCACGTCAACGGGCAGAACAAGCCGTTGCTGAAGTGAGAGCTGAACACGAACGAGAGTTCCTCGAATTGCGCGATGCGCTGAGAAGCTCAATCGAAGGAACGGAAGCCGTGTTCCGTGACAATAACGAGATGCGTGAGCGCCTCGACCGGTTAGAGCAATTGCTTGTCGACCTGCAAGCGGGAGTGGTGAGCGCATCTGAGTACCAGCAAGAGATTACAGACCTCCGTGCTGCGCAGGATTCATTGCGACGGGAACAAGAAGTAGTGCGTGCGCTAGCCGAAGAAGAAACCACCCTACAGCGTATCTTCGATAATTTCTTTGTCCAGGTCGCACTCATCGCCTTACTTCCCCTACTTATCGTGATCTTTGGTCTGTGGATGACACGGCGTAGTCAAAGCAACTTGGTTGCGTTTGCAGCGGCAGAAACTTCATCAACGAGTAAGCAAAATGATTTAACCGACGAAGAGGCTCGCGCCGCCCTTGATCGCGAGTTGTTGGGGGATATTCCGGATCAAGATGATGACGATTTGATGTCGGATGATGTTTTCGAAGGGTTCGACGACGATGACGGTGATGACCTTGATAGTCTCACCGATGAAATGCTTGTTCCCGATGATAGCGGCTCTAGTGCTGCCGAAGCTGACGACGATGATGATTTTGGCGTCCAATTGGACGATGACGAGGTCGCCGGTGACGCCTTCTCTGAGTTGGATGAAGATGATGATACCGCGACGGAAGTAGAAGAACCTGCGAGTGACCAGCTTGATCAAGATGAGTTAGATCGTCTCCTTGCTGGTGATGATGACGATGTCGACTTATTTGCGGAAGAAGGTGAAGAAGATAAGCCGGCGGCAATCGTTGAAGACGATGAACCAGACTGGGACGCTGCCTTTGCTGAGGCAGAAGGAGAAAATGCAGCTCCTGAAACGCCCAAGCCTGATGAAACCACTGACCCACTCGATCCTGATGCCATGTTGGACGAGGCTAAAGAAGTCGCCGTTGAAGAAAACGACGAAGATATTGATATTAATGAAGTTTTCGACGGGTTGGGCGTAAACGACGAAGACGATGATGGTGAATTTGATCCTGATGATATTGATGCTCTGCTCGCCGAAGCGCACGACGATGACGGCTTTGAGCTTGATGATGATGAGCTCGTCACCTCAGTTGAGGAGTCTGATGAAGACAGCTTAGTAAATGAAGAAGATGACGAAGGTTTGACTGAGGATTCACCTGTTACTGCAGAAGCCGAAGCGTCAACAGTAGCGGAGGAGCCTGCAGTTACTGAGCAAGTAGACGAAGATGACAGTATCGAAGCGGACGATTTGGTGTTTGAAGATGACGATGAAGACGACGATGATTTAGATGACGACGAGCTCTTTACCTTTGATGAAGAAGAAGAGGGTGATGAGCATTTAGTCGACGTTGACGATGAGCTAGACGCTGTCGAAGATGAAGTGGATGACGAGGATACTGATGAAATTGTAGACGCGTTGGTTGGTGAAGAGGATGCTGACGAGGAAGATTACGAGGTTCCTGATCTTACTATTGATGCGGATGAAGAATTACCGGGCGCAGAAGACTTAAAGACGCCGCTGGATACCGAACAAGATGACGTTAAGACAGATTTGTCTGCGTTGGCTGCTGACGAAGAATTAGACGAAGAGCTGTTCACTTTAGACGAAGATGAACTGCGCGAGGCCGAACAAGCAGCTGACGATGAACTTGGTGCACTGTTTGGTGAGGCTGACGAGGAAGATAATAAAGAAGGAGTAGGGGAGTCGAGCGATGGCGCTCCTACTGAGAACTTCCGTGATATTGATGAGATCCTCGCTGAAGTGGACGAAGACAGTGATCCTATTGGTAAAGATGATGCGGATGATGATGACGGCGAACGTGGCGAAGACCCACTTGCTGAACAGCTAGACTTAGCCCGCGTATATATGGAAATGGGTGATTTGGATGAGGCGCGCATTGCGATTGAGAAGGCTTTAGCCGCCGATGATCCTGCACTACAGGAAGAAGCGCAAGCCCTACTCGAGCGATTGAAGAGTATGGAATAGGGAACAGGCGTCAACGGGCCCTGATCTGCTTTGGCATTAAATTTAACGCGGCGATTCTGTTATAATCGCCGCGTTTTTTATTTCACGATGAGTCTCGGATGCGTATTGCCCTTGGAATTGAATACAATGGCGCGGCCTATTTTGGCTGGCAACGCCAGCAAGAAGTCCCCAGTATTCAGGCGACTTTAGAACCAGCGTTAGAGAAGATAGCGAATCATAAGATTAGCGTAGTGTGTGCCGGACGCACCGACGCGGGTGTGCATGCAACCCATCAGGTCGTGCATTTTGACACTGAGGTTCATCGACCTGAGCGAGCATGGACGTTAGGTGTTAACACTCACTTACCGGACGATATCGCGGTGCGCTGGGTACGCACAGTAGACCAAGACTTTAGTGCGCGGTTTAGTGCTAAAGCACGCCGGTATCGCTACATTATTTTCAATTCGCCAACCAAGGCGGCTATTTTGAGTGGTGGTGTGACGCATATCCACCAACCACTTGATAGTGAAGCGATGCAGCGCGCTGCACAAGTCCTCATCGGAGAGCATGACTTTACGTCGTTTCGTGCCTCGCAATGTCAATCTCATACTCCGTTTCGTAATATTCATCACGTTGAAATTGTGCGCCTAGGCGACTTCATCCTAGTTGATATTCAGGCCAATGCGTTTGTGCATCACATGGTTCGTAATATTGTTGGCTCATTGCTAGTAATTGGTTGTGGTGAGCAACCTGAAACATGGATGGCTGAACTGTTGCAAGCACGAGATCGCAAGCTTGCTGCAGCGACGGCGAAACCAAATGGTTTATATCTTGTCGATGTTATATACCCTGAAGAGTTGGCTATTCCAAGAATGCCGCTAGGCCCTGTATTTCTCTCTAATGACTTGAGTGAGTACAGCTAAGACCACTTATCTGCTGCAATCATGCTGTGAATTGTGCTTTAATGACGGTCAATTTCGGGGACATCGACTCCTTTGTAGCAGTTTACCCAACAGTGACAGGTAATTATGAGCTGGATTGAAAAAATTCTCGCGAAACCACAGTCAAGCAAACGCCGAAACATCCCTGAGGGAGTGTGGAGTAAGTGTGGTGGCTGTGAGGCTATTCTTTACCGTGCCGATTTAGAACGAAACCTCAACGTCTGCCCAAAATGTGGTCACCACATGCGCCTGACTGCGCGCGAGCGTTTGGACAGCTTCCTCGATTCCGAACATCGGGAAGAACTTGGTGCAGAGCTCGAACCGCAAGATATTTTGAAGTTTAAAGACTCCAAAAAATATAAAGACCGCATCGCCGCGGCGCAGAAAGCGACGGGTGAGAAAGATGCGCTTGTGGCAATGCGTGGCAAGTTAAAGGGCAACCCTATTGTTGCGGTAGCATTTGAATTTAACTTCCTTGGCGGCAGTATGGCGTCGGTGGTTGGAGCTCGTTTTGTGCGAGCTGCTGAAGAATGTTTGGAACATAACCTTCCTTTGGTCTGTTTCTCTGCATCTGGCGGAGCACGGATGCAAGAAGCGTTACTTTCACTGATGCAGATGGCCAAGACGTCCGCAGCCTTGGCGAAGATGAGCGAGAAAGGGTTACCTTATATTTCTGTTCTCACTGACCCTACTATGGGTGGTGTTTCTGCGAGTTTGGCAATGTTGGGCGATATTCATATTGCCGAACCAAAAGCATTGATAGGTTTCGCAGGCCCTCGCGTTATTGAACAGACAGTTCGCGAAACTCTGCCTCCTGGATTCCAACGCAGTGAGTTTTTACTCGAGCATGGTGCAATCGATATGATTGTTGACCGTCGTGAAATGCGTAATCGCATCGCGAGCTTGCTAGCCAAGTTCCAACATTTGCCGACACCAGAAACTGAAATCATGAGCGCTGATTAAGCGCAGTGAACACAGGAATGGCGCAACATCAGGTTGAGCGGACGCTCGATGAATGGCTAAGCTACCTCGAAACGGTGCATGCTCAAGTCATTGATATGGGGCTTGAGCGCACCAGAGAAGTAGCTGAGCGTCTTGCCGTCTTGCAGCCGGCCCCACGGGTAGTGATGGTCGGCGGTACGAATGGTAAAGGCTCCACAGTGCGGATGATCGAAGAGATTCTCCGGGCTGCAGGCTTACGTACTGCGACTTATACCTCCCCTCACATTCTGCAATATCGCGAGCGCGTTCGTGTTGACGGCGCACAGTTGACGGCGGAAGAGCATTGTCGCGCATTCGCCGCGGTGGAAGCTGCACGTCAAGATATTACGCTAACCTACTTTGAATTCGGTACTCTTGCGGCGCTGTGGTTAATGCGCGAGCAACAAGTAGATGTGGCAATTCTTGAAGTTGGACTCGGTGGTCGGCTTGACGCAGTCAATATTGTCGATGCGGATGTAAGCGTTGTGACGAGTATTGGCATTGATCATGTCAGCTTTCTTGGTAATGACCGTGAGGTGATTGGTTATGAGAAAGCGGGAATTTTCCGTAGCGGTCGTCCGGCAATTTGTGGAGATCCGGAGCCACCTCTCCAACTCCTCAAACATGCAGAGTCCGTTGGCGCTAAGCTGTCCTGCGTGGGGCGTGATTATCAAAGCTCTCTCGAGGTACAAGGATGGTCTTTTCATCACGCAGATATTGTTTTAGAAAGTCTACCACGACCCAAGTTGCCACTCCCTAACGCAGCAACCGCGGTCGCTGCCGTTTTGGCGTTGGGACTGGCTCCGAACTACGAATTGATAGCGCAAGGACTTCGTCAAGCAACTATGGCAGGTCGTTTTGATATCTGGCCTGGCACGCCAACGATTATTCTCGACGTCGGGCATAATCCTCATGCTGCGAAGTATCTCGCTTTGCAACTCGCAGATTTACCTTATCGAGGCAGACTCACCGCTGTGTGCGGGATGCTGGGCGACAAAGATATTCAAGGCACGCTAGCGGAACTTGTTCCTTATGTTGATGCTTGGTATTTCGGTACGTTAAGTGGGCCTCGAGCTGCTACTGCCTTTGATCTTGCCCATGGCATTGGTCACAGCGACAAAGCAGAATGTTTTGATTCAATTGAAGCTGCCTTTACAGCCGCGAGAGATGCTGCGCATCCGGATGATGTGATACTATGTTTCGGTTCATTCTATACCGTTGCCGCTATCTACGCGCTCGAAGGGAGAGAGATCTGTGGCTAGCAGTCCTATGCAAAATCGTATCGTTGGCACACTCATTGTGCTTGCCGTAGCCGTTATCGTGCTACCCGATCTATTAAGTGACAACCGCCAAACGCGAGACGATGAGTTTCACGTAACACCTTTGCGTCCCCATTTACAACACGACTCGCAACACGCCTCATTTCCAAGTGACTTCTCGGTCAACATGGGTGAGCAGCGTTCAGTGGTTGCGGTGCCTATTGTTGAGGACTCTCTGAATATTAGAGAAGTCGCACCGACTGTTGATCTTGGTAATAATGGTAGTAACGCAGAAGCAACACCTGCAGCCCCCGAGTCTCGGGAGTTAGAGGGGCGCGACGCCTGGGTGATTCAATTAGGTGCCTTTCGAAATGCGGATACAGTTGCGGCACTATTATCGGAACTTGATGCGGCCGGGTTTTCGGCTTATAGCCGAGTAATGCGCCGTGGTGATGGTGAACTGCACCTCTTAATGGTCGGCCCAGATTTGAGCCAGACCAACCTAGAAACACAAATAACGCCGTTACAGGAACTCACTGGGTTACAAGGTCGGGTGGTACCATATCGACCTGCCGGTGAGTAAATTTATCCATACTTTCGGCGTGGATTCTGATAGAATTCGCCCGATTTTTCATCAGTGACTGAAACTATGGAATGGATTGATTACGCGATTCTTGCGGTCATTGGTTTATCGATAGTGATAAGCCTTATCCGCGGCTTCGTTCGTGAAGCACTTTCTCTAGCCGTATGGATTGCGGCCTTTTTCGTCGCTAGCTTTTTCTATGCTGATCTCGCAGTATTTTTTGACGGTATCGAAGATCCCGTCATCCGCAATAGCATCTCGGTCACCATCTTATTTATTACCACGCTGGTCATTGGTGCGCTTGTGACTTATATCGTGAGCCAACTTGTACAGCGCACCGGACTTTCTGGAACTGACCGTCTGCTAGGGGTTATTTTCGGAGCTCTTCGTGGCGTTCTTATCATCAGTGCCTTGCTGTTCTTAGCGGACTCATTTACACCGTTTCCCAAGGAAGCTTGGTGGCAAAATTCGCAATTAATCCCGCATTTTGGGGTTTATATTCAATGGTTTTTTGATTATCTGCAAAACTCATCGAGTTTCCTGCAGCCAAACGAATACAGAGGTTAGTATGTGTGGTGTAGTCGGTATCGTCGGCAACCAGCCGGTCAACCAGGCGCTTTATGATGGCTTAACTATGCTTCAGCATCGGGGCCAAGATGCCGCAGGTATCATGACCATTGATGGGCATTCTTTGCGCCTGCGCAAAGGCAACGGGTTAGTTCGTGACGTTTTTCATACTCGTCATATGCGGCGTTTGAGTGGCAATATTGGTATCGGCCATGTGCGCTATCCAACTGCAGGCAGCTCGAGTTCTGCCGAAGCTCAACCGTTTTATGTGAATTCGCCTTTCGGTATTGCCATGGCGCATAACGGTAATCTAACGAACGCCGATGACTTACAGAAAAGTTTGTTTGAGGTGGCTAAGCGACACATTAATACCTCTTCAGATTCCGAGATTCTTTTGAACATTTTTGCTCATGAACTGTTGTCTCGTGATCAACTGCATTTGGATGCCGATGATATTTTTGCGTCAATTGGGCGTGTTCATCAGCAAGTGAAGGGCGCTTACGCCGTAGTTACGATGATTATTGGTCATGGTTTAGTCGCGTTTCGTGACCCGTGGGGTATTCGCCCTTTGGCGCTAGGCAAGCGTGAGACCCCACAAGGTACTGAGTATATGGTCGCCTCAGAGAGTGTGGCGATTGACGGTACTGGCTTTAATTATGTGCGTGATGTGGAGCCGGGTGAAGCGCTCTATATCACCGAAGATGGACAACTCTTTAGTCGTCAGTGTGCAGAGAAGCCAGTCCATTGCCCCTGTATTTTTGAGTATGTTTACTTTGCCCGCCCTGATTCATTCTTGGATGGTATTTCGGTCTATGCCAGCCGAATCAATATGGGCAAGAAGCTCGGTAAAAAGATTCAAGAGCAGTTCTCTCACCTTGATATTGATGTTGTGATTCCCATTCCCGAGACCGCGTGTGATATCGCCTTGGAAATTTCGCGTGAACTGAGTATTCCGTACCGTCAGGGCTTTGTGAAAAACCGTTATATTGGCCGTACCTTCATCATGCCAGGCCAAACACAGCGGAGAAAATCAGTTCGTCGTAAACTCAACGCAATTGGTGCTGAGTTTAGAGATAAAAATGTTCTTCTGGTTGACGATTCAATTGTTCGTGGTACCACGTCTGAACAGATTATCGAAATGGCCCGCGAAGCCGGTGCAAAGAAAGTCTTTTTCGCTTCAGCAGCACCAGAAATTCGCTTTCCAAATGTCTACGGTATCGATATGCCGAGCGCCAATGAATTAATTGGTTACGGCCGTGAGGCTGATGAAATTGGACAGATCATTAAAGCGGATGCGCTGATTTATCAGGACCTAGAAGATTTAATTGCGTCTGTGCAGGAAGAAAACCCTGCGGTGAAACAATTCGAGACTTCAGTATTTAGCGGTCAATATGTCACCGGCGATATTAATCAATCTTATCTTGACCGTTTACATGCTGCCCGAAATGATTCAGCCCGCGATGCAAACGAACAAGACGAATCCAATCTTGAGCTCTATAATGAAGGTGATTAAAAACTGACCATTAAGGATTTCAATGGCAAAAGGATGGGTTTGCAACGCTTTCGTAGCCACTGTATTCGCATGGGTTGTGCTGATCCCACCGGCACAGTCCGAACTTCTTTTTCGTGCTGATTGGCCAGAGCGAACGCTCTGGTTACTCGGTACCGTGAAAATATCAAATCAATCCAATTCTGCATTGAGTGACCTCGCGAAAGGCGCGATTGTGAGTAGCTATCGCGTTTGGCTGGAAATGACCTCCGACGAGTTGAGTCGCAGTTCTGACGTGTTATTTCGAGCAGGATTACGGGATGAGCCCTTCTTAAAAGAAGAGTTAGAACCTGACACTTGGGCGGAGTTAGCTGCAATTACTGCACGTTTAGGACTGGCGCCATCAGTTATTGATCGCATGGATCCCTGGTTGGTCGACTATGTAGTGACCTTATTGGCACTGCGGGCTGAGGGCTTTGACACTCGTTTGGGTGTCGATCATCAAGTCACACGACACGCGGTCATGCATCATCGTGATATCGAGGGTTTAGAACGTGCAGAGGATCTGTTGCAAGTGCTGCAAGAGGCCCATGTGGAGAAGGAGCCTGAAGCACGTATTCAAGCACTACTGGACTCGGTTCGACAAGCCCCCCGTCTACTTACCGAAATGGAAATATTCTGGCGGAATGGTGATTTGAACAGTCTCAACTATCGTGTGCGTGAATCTTTGACTGAGTATGACCAGCACATTCTTTTAGTGGAGCGGAATCAACGCTGGTATCGTTCGGTACTGGGTGCGATGGGCGCAGAAGGCGAATATTTTGTCGCGGTTGGGGCAGAACATTTGGCTGGCGATCAAGGCTTACTCGCTCTCTTTGAACGTCAGGGTGCGACGATTTCAAGAGCTGAAGCGATGTTACATCAAGTAGAATAACAAGCAGACTAGCGGGAAAGAGTGCCCACTAGTCTGCGACCTGATTTAATCTCGTTGGAACCGGTAGACCGAACCTAGCTTGAGGATCTGTGTCAGTTCATCTAACGCTGTGCGCGATTCAATAAGTAGTTGCGGATCGGCTAAATCGTCACTGCTTAACTCCTCGCGATAGTGCTTGTCGACCCAAGTATTGAGCGTAGCGAAGAGAGTATCATTCATAATACAGGCAGGGTTTACTGCTGCAAGTTCTTGGTCTTTTAACGCCACCCGCAAACGCAAGCAGGCGGGACCACCACCATTTCGCATACTCTGTTTCACGTCAAAATAGCGCACTTCTTTGATGGGCGTATTCTGTGTCACCAGCTCGCTGAGGTAACTCGATACGATTTCACTGTCGCGGCACTCGGTCGGCGCAACAATCACCATATGACCATTCTTCAGTGTGATTAGCTGGGTGTTAAACAAGTAGGTCCGAACGGCTTCCGCAACTGGAACTCGTGCGGTTGGCACTTCAATAAAATGCATCTCTGTAGCCACTTTACTTTGCAGCTCTTCGATAGCTTGTGCCGTATTTAAAAATGCCTCTTCATGGAAAAACAATACGTTTTGGTTACCTACCGCAATGACGTCATTGTGGAAGACACCTTGGTCGATCACATCCGGGTTTTGCTGAACAAAAACGGTGTTCTCATCGCTTAAGCCGTGGAGCCGAGCAACCGCCAAGGATGCTTCATAAGTTTGGCGAGCTGGGTATTTGGTTGGAGCTGGCTTACTGCCGTCAAAAGCGTAACGCCCGTATACAAACATTTCGACACCAGCGTGGCCATACTCTGAGCAGAACCGAGTATGATTTGCCGCACCTTCGTCTCCAAAATGTTCGTTATTTGGCAGGTGATCATGATGAGCAAAGTAGCGCGAGTTATTAAACATTGCGCGTAGAATACGCCCCGTCGTTTGGGGCTCTAACGAGCGATGAAACTTATTCGTTAAATTTGCGGGAGTAAAGTGTACTTTACCATCTGCTGTGTCCGCGCCAGGTGAAACAGTCGCCGCGTTCGCCGTCCACATACTAGACGCAGAGCAACAGGCTTGAAAAATGGCAGGGGCTTCTTTCGCCGCGCGTGCTAACACTTCTTGATCGCTACCTTGAAAACCAATGCGGCGTAGTGCATAAATATCTGGGCGTTCTTGGGGTGCCAGAACACCTTGTACCATTCCCATATCATGCAATGCCTTCATTTTTTCGAGGCCTTGCTTCGCTGCTGAACGGGGACTTGATACGCTGCGCGCATTACTTAATGAGGCGACGTTGCCAAATGAAAGACCCGCGTAATTGTGTGTAGGTCCCACCAGACCGTCAAAGTTCACTTCAAAATGCTTCATTAGAATACATCGCTCCTGATTGGTCACAGGGATTGCACCCCGTTGAGATGGACTTTATTATACGCGCCCCATGATGGATGAAAAGCCTTTAATTTCGTGGCTTGCAGGCGATAACGCGGAAACTGGGTAGCTATTCATGATGGGTTTATTTTTATGTCATTGTCTCGTTCGGGTTGTTTAACTGTGCGATTCCCGATATATCTGTAAATAAGCAGTGCTTCGGCGCACTACGCTTGAACAATAGCTGATTTACGCTTATATAAGGCCTGTTTCGTATTGTTCACTCATGCATTTTTGAATTAGAGATAACGGATTTCATGGCTAAATCGCTGGTAATTGTCGAGTCCCCCGCAAAAGCAAAAACGATTAATAAATACCTAGGCAACGATTTCATCGTGAAATCGAGCGTGGGCCACGTGCGCGACTTACCAACCAAGTCGACAAAGAAAGCACCATCAAAACCGCCGGCAGAAGTCCGCAAGATGTCACCGGAAGCGAAAGAAAAGTATAAACGTGAACGCGATTATCTGAATCTTGTGGCACGGATGGGGATCGACCCAGAAAATGGTTGGGAACCCCACTATGAAGTGCTGCCTGGTAAGGAAAAAGTAGTTAAAGAGCTACAGAGTCTTGCGCGGAAAGCTGACCGCATTTATCTCGCAACGGATTTGGACCGCGAGGGAGAAGCAATTGCTTGGCATTTGCGCGAGCTGATTGGTGGCGACGATAGCCAGTATCAACGCGTTGTCTTTAATGAAATCACGCAGAAGGCGATTAAAAGTGCCTTCGCAGCACCTGCAGAGCTCAATATTTCTCGTGTGAATGCGCAGCAGACCCGACGTTTCCTCGATCGGGTGGTCGGCTTTATGTTGTCACCATTACTGTGGAAGAAGGTTGCACGTGGCTTATCCGCCGGGCGTGTGCAGTCCGTTGCCGTGCGCTTGGTGGTGGAGCGCGAACGCGAAATAAAAGCGTTTAACCCTGAGGAATACTGGGATCTCTTTGCGGATCTGAAGGCCTCTCAAGGTGAGGTACGCTTTCAAGTTGCCAAGTATCAAGGCAAAGCTTATCGCCCCACGAGCGAGTCACAAGTTCAAGTTTCACTCGACGCGCTGAAGGACTCAGGTTACACCGTTGCGGAGCGCGAAGATAAGCCGACTCAGAGCAGGCCTGGTGCGCCATTTATTACTTCTACTTTGCAGCAAGCCGCAAGTACGCGTTTAGGCTACGGTGTGAAGAAGACGATGATGATGGCCCAGCGACTCTATGAAGCGGGTTACATTACTTATATGCGAACCGACTCGACGCACTTAAGCCAAGACGCGTTGGGGAGTTGCCGGTCATTTATTGAAAAGGAATTCGGCAGTCAGTACATCCCAGAGAAGCCGAACTTCTATGGGGCCAAGTCTAATGCCCAGGAAGCTCACGAAGCCATTCGTCCTTCGAATGTGAGTATTCGTGCGAGCCAGCTGAATGGCATGGAACGCGACGCCGAACGTTTGTATGAATTGATTTGGCGCCAGTTTGTAGCGTGCCAAATGACTCCTGCGCAGTATGACTCAACCAGTCTGACCGTGAATGCGGGCGACTATGAATTGAAAGCGCGTGGTCGTGTTTTGCGATTTGATGGTTGGACTAAGGTACAGCCACAGGTTCAACGCAAAGGTGCTGAGGATGCATCGTTGCCCGATATTCAAAAAGGTGAATCGCTGACCTTAGTTGAACTTGAACCGCAACAGCACTTCACCAAGCCTCCCGCGCGCTTCAGTGAAGCCTCGCTGGTGAAAGAACTCGAGAAACGTGGAATTGGTCGTCCATCCACATACGCATCTATAATTTCGACCATTCAAGATCGCGGTTATGTCCGGGTCGAGAACCGTCGATTTTATGCGGAGAAAATGGGTGAGATCGTCACCGACCGGTTGTCCGAGAACTTCTCTGATTTAATGAGTTACAACTTTACTGCTGAAATGGAACAGCGCCTTGACGACATTGCAGAAGGGAAGCAAAAGTGGCAAGAGGCACTCGATCAGTTCTACCAAGAATTTAAAGAGCGTCTTGAGCTAGCCGAAGGTGATGAAGGCCAGGGTGGAATGCGCAGTAACACCATGGTTGAAACAGATATCGACTGCCCGAGTTGTGGTCGTAAAATGGGTATTCGTACTGCATCGACAGGCGTGTTTCTTGGTTGTTCTGGCTACAACCTGCCTGCGGACGAACGTTGTACTAAGACAATGAATTTGCTGCCCGGTGATGAAGCCGTAAAAATCGCTGAAGATGACGATGATAGCGAAGCGGAAGCGGTAGCACTCCTCGCGCGCAAACGTTGTCCAAAATGCGGTACGGCGATGGACAGCTACTTGCTCGATGAACAGCGAAAATTGCATGTCTGCGGGAATAATCCCGTGTGCGATGGGCATATTGTTGAATCAGGTAGTTTCAGAATTAAGGGATACGATGGGCCAATTATCGAGTGCGATAAATGTGGCTCCGACATGCAACTTAAAGCCGGGCGGTTCGGTAAGTACTTTGGCTGTACTAACGAAGCCTGTAAGAACACTCGCAAGTTGTTGAAGAATGGTGAAGCAGCGCCACCGAAGGAAGATCCGGTGCCTTTCCCAGAACTGCCTTGCGAAAACTCTGATGCGTACTTTGTGCTCCGAGACGGCGCCTCTGGCATTTTTTTGTCCGCAAACACCTTCCCGCGGTCACGAGAAACGCGCGCAGTTAAGGTCGCTGAACTCAAGCGGTTTAAAGACCGTTTGCCGGAGAAGTTTCATTATCTTGCGGATGCGCCAGAAGCAGATAAAGACGGCAATGAAGCCTTGGTTCGTTATAGTCGAAAAACAAAAGTTCAGTACGTAATGACTGAAGTGAGTGGCAAAGCTACGGGATGGCAAGCATACTATGACAATGGCAAGTGGAATGAAGTAGAAGGTAAAGCAACTACGAGTAAGCCACGGGCTAAGGCCAAGAAAGCAACCACGAAAGCAACCAAGAAAACAACCAAGAAATAAGCGAAGAAATAAGGACGATTGAGGTTCCATGGAGCAGTTGCTCTGGGAATCACTTTTAGAAACAAGAACTGCCATCGGCTGACAGGATGTTAGCCGTTATACAATGGAGTGTATTATGGGTGTGTCGACACGGATAGTCGTCTTCTCGGCCTGTGCTGTTACGTTCAGTATGAACGCTCAAGGCATGGCCACAAGTGATGTTAAAATATCAAGTATGCAGTGGCAGCAGGACTGTGGTGTGCTTACTCAGCCGCTGCGGTCGCCCAGCCAACTGCAAGCAGAATTAACCGCAAGCCCCTCTCAAACCGTTTCGTTTCTTTTGAAACCTGCGCTATTGCGCCCTCAGCTTGAGGAACTATTAGCCACTCATTGGCAGGTTCAGCGGGTGATTTGGTATGCCGCACAAGATCACCTCTGGCCTACTCACTTCGAACTTATTGCCTCGGATTGGGATGCATTGCTTGAGCGGTTACTCACACCTTATCAGTTGCGTGTGGTTCTGCATGCCAACCATACGGCGGTGGTGGATTACCTGCCGCAGGCGCTGCAGCGATGAGAGGAGCAATTCTCTGCGCCCTCATGGCGCTTGGTGGGTGTCAGTCACCCATGACCTATCAAGAGGCAGAGCGAGACGCTAGAGAGCGTTTGGCGGCGCATCATCAAAGTCTGACCCAAACGGTCGCCCCTCGACATGTGGTGCGTGAACAAGGCTATTTTGTACCGCCTTTGAATCTGCCTGAGCGAGAAGGTCCCAGTTGGATGCAAATTCCCGTTAACTTCGTGTTTGAGCAATATCCATTGCGTCGTGCTTTGCATGATTTATTGGGCGTTGAGGGCATTAGTGTGCGCTTGCTCGATGATATTGATGGTGACCAAGCCATCTCACTGCGCCATCGCGGCACATTAGGAGAGGCACTCCAACATCTCTCATTAATGACTGGGCTTGCTTTTCAGGCTGATGATCGACTTGTTGTTTGGCGTCAGTTCGAGATTGCTGAGTTTGATGTGGCATTTCTTGCCGGTGTTACAAATTTCTTTCTTGGTGAAGACGGCTCTAGCGCCACAACTGCGACTGGCAACAATCAAGTTGTACTGAGCGGGGCCGGCGTTAATGACGATTCTAGTCAGTATCTAAATTTTGTTAGTGAGTCCTTATCGGTGTGGAGCGATTTAACTCATGCACTCGAAATGCTGCTCTCTGAACAAGGGCGTTTGGCCATTAATCAGAGCTCCACGTCCATTTTAGTGCGCGATCTACCGCAACATGTGCAGCTTGTACGGGAGTATCTGCTGCAACAAAACGAACGACTCACGCGGCAAGTGGCGGTAGATATTCAAGTCATCGACGTGACATTCAACGACCAGAATCAAACCGGTATTGATTGGGAACTTATTCATCAAGCGACAGCGGGAACCGGCGTTCTCAACCTGTTCAGCCCAACCACGCCCAGCTCCCTGCTCAATCGAGCTGGAGGACTGCTGTATGAGCGTCAAAGTGGTCGTTATGCGGGCTCACAATTATTACTAGCGGCGTTGCAAGAACAGGGTGTTGTGGAGGTTAGTAATCATCCACGTATGGTGACGTTGAATAATCAAATCTCCAAGGTTGTGCTGGAAGACAACGTGACCTATCTAGCCTCGGCTGGTAGCAGCTCCACGGCAAATGTAGGAAGCAGTGATTTACTTATCCCAGGAGTGGTTCGTACCGGGTTCGAGCTTTATATGTTGCCGAAAGTTGCAAATCACCAAGTCCTCTTGCAGTTGTCGACAAGCTTAAGTGACCTGATTGGAATTGATGAGATTCGGTCGGGCGACACGACGATTCAAACCCCGCAAACGACTCGCAAGAAGTTCTTTATGAAAGCTATTGTGGGGAATGAAGAAACGCTCCTGATTACCGGCCTACAGAATAGTCGTCGCCAGTGGCAGCAGCAACGCGGTTTAGTGTCATGGCTGACGGGCGGCAGGCGACAAATGCAGCATCAGCAGTCGGAAACCATTGTCCTGTTGACTCCTCGAATCCTGCCGTCAGGTAGCATGCTATGAATCCTTATATGGTGCTGCCTGTCCCGAGTCGAGGGCTTCGTAAGACAGTGAAATCTGCTTTGCCATATTTTGACGATCCATTTGCAACCTTGGTCCAACGTGATACGCAACAATGGCTTGTGGTGACTCAAGGAGAGGGGCTGGACATTCCCAACTGGATCTTAAATGTGCTGCCTTTTGAGTCCGTCGTCTGCGTACTGAATTATCAACAAATAACTCTTGTGATGGCATGGCGCCCGAGTCAACTCGATGTGTTGTACGCGGGTCCGACGGAACAGTGTTTTCAGGTGATCAAGAGCCTGCAAGCCGAAAGTCATGAGGCGCCTCGAGTCTTTACCGGAGGGTATATCGAAGAACGGATTATGGTGGCCCTTACCGGATGGGTGGGGGCTGTGCCTGAGCGCTTGCCTGATCTGAACCAAGGGCCTGACACTCCAATGCCATTGAAACCCTTGCGGCGAATTCAGAGCAAAAGTCAGCGGGGGTATGCAGCTTTAGTTCTAACCTGCGCACTCTTTGTGAGTGGCACGCTAATATGGCCATCCTCCGCCCCCGAGATTGGGAGTGAGCCAGAAAAAGACGGCTGGCTCCAGATGCTGCAGGAGCAGCCGGCCAATGCTATTCCTATTCTGCGATTTGACTACAACATGCAACTGGTTATGCAGGAGCTCGAGGGGTGGCAGATTCGTCAAGTGGAATACACTCCACAAGGTTTAAGATACCAGCTCAGCCGTGATGGAGGACAAATTCGAGAGTTGCGCGAGTTGGCACAGCAACATGATTTTCTGGTCACAGGAAGTGGTCGTGAACTTTGGTTGTCGCGCTCATTTGTGGCACCGGCACTCTACTCCGACGGGCTACCCAATGCCTTTAGTCCCGTCGCAACTCTGACTGATTGGCTCGATGATAATGTTCGTCTTTGGCTCCCTGGTAGCGAATTAACCCGTCAATCGCCGCACATTGTTGATAGTTGGCAGGAACAGCGAGTGAGTATTCTTCTCAATCATCACTTTGCGCCCGATTTGCTGACGCTGTCTGGGCTGCTTGACGGGCTGCCGGTGAGGCTTGTGCAGGCTGCGTTTCGAGTCGATCAGCAGCGAGTGTCGGGTCAACTCATTCTAGATGCTATAGGAGTGATGCCATGAGAAATCGATGGATGTGGTTCGTATTGAGCAGCGTACTCATAATCACTATCCCTGTGAGTACCGATGCTGCTAATGGAAATGCTTCTAACGGGAATGCGACAGCTCAGGTGCCTTACTTATTGAGTGGTGACGCGCAAGTGCGGCAACTCACGCGGCATGCAATGTTTCCCGCGGAAGGCCAGCAACATCAGCAGTTAGCCCTGTCACTTCGTAATCAACGAATTCTTGAGCAACAAGCGGAATCTCGGGCTCGTCAGTTGCAGTTTCAGTTACAGGCGGCTGAAGCGCTTGCTGCAATGCGAGAGCTGTCTTACGGCTATAGCGAGACAGAAAATGTACCCGTAAGCACATCTTCTGCGCCCAGTGTCCCAGTTTTCCACGCAGACCTGCAGCGCTTTCGACTGCTTGCTTTGGCGCATCGGCATGGCGAATGGACCGCCCGTTTGGGTTACGGCGAGCACATTCTCACGGTGAAGCACGGCGATGTCTTACTTGGTGACGTGCGAGTAAGCTTCGACGGCATGTCGGTGCGTCTGCGTGATAATCAAGCGGTGCATACACTGAGCTTGGAAGCTTGGTAATGGCGGCGAGCGAAATTACCGGAAATGCCCAGGTGTGCCCAAAACTTCTAGCTCATTGCTTAAGTTTGCAGGCGTACTGGGAGTCTACGCAGGAAGGGGCTGTGGTGTTAGACAATGGCGTTTTGTTTGCATCCCATGAGGCTTGGAACCGTCACTTGCAAAGTCTTTGTAATCTCGATGTGGTGGCGCGCAGAAGTTATCCGCAGCTGCGCTGGGCTAAGGGGCAAGCGGCCGAAATTCGTAAATTACTTGCTGATGCGGATGCGATTCGGCGTGATCATGAAAAACGTCAGTTAATGGCGCCAGATGCTCAGAGTATGGCGAAGCAAGCCTTACTCGATATTGTGGTGGACGCTTTGAGCATGAAGGCGACAGATATTCACTTGCGGATGACAGGTCAGGAAGCGCGCATTGCTTATCGCATCGATGGTCAGCTCTACGCGCAAGCGTCTCGCTCCCGTACTTCGGTGACTGAAGCCGTGGCTGCGGCACTCAACACTCAATCTGAAGACTTTCGGGAGGTGTTTGATGAACGGCAAGTGTCCGGTGCAAGTTTGACGCTGGTATTGCCTGACTCTGGCGACTCTGTGCGTATTCGCTCGCAAAAGTCGCCAACCCGTGACGGCTTTTCGGTGACCCTAAGACTACAACGAAGCGAACAACGGGAATTACCGGACTTAAGAGAGCTTGGTTTTCAACAGCAACGCATTGAGGCTCTGGGACGAATTATGGCGCAAGCAACAGGTTTGCTCCTGATTTCAGGTCCAACGGGCCACGGAAAAACTACGACGCTCGCTGCCCTAAATCGGACGGTTCCACACACTCGGAAAATAATTTCACTTGAAGACCCGGTTGAGATTATTCAGCCCCGGGTTGAGCAAAAGTTCGTCCCAACGGATCAAGATGCAAACGCTTTCGCGCAAATGATAAAAACGGTATTGCGAGAGGATCCTGATCTCGTCGAAGTCAGTGAAATTCGGGATTTGCAGACGGCCTCTGCAGGAATCTCTGCAGCACTGACAGGGCACCTCGTAGTGTCTACTATTCATGCCAACGATGCGCTTGGGATTGTGTCACGCCTGCTTGATCTCGGCTTGAGTGCTCATCAATTAAGTCAACCGAGTTTGTTCGCGGGTTTACTGGCCCAGCGACTGGTTCCGCGCTTGTGTACCCATTGCCGGCAACCCAAACGCGATGCAGTCTGGGGCGACACGTATCGACGCTCACAACAGGGGTGTGAACACTGCAGCTATACAGGGCTGTTTGGGCGCATCGCGGTGTCTGAACTCGTGTGCCCGGATTATCACTCTGCACAGTGGATACGTGACCAGAACTTTCACGCATGGCTCGTGGCGTTGCAGCAGCAAGGATGGCGGTCGATGGCAAATGAAGCAATCGAGTTGATTCGCGCAGGTTTGGTCGATCCTGCTATCGTCGCTGAGTTGGTGCCGGGACTCGACATTGTGCAACAAAGTGTGATTCAGGACACAGTACTATGAGTCACACTCAACTACTGCGAACGTTCGAGTTTAATCAACTACAGCAGCTTAGTCTTGCCGATGATTTAGTGACTTGGCTTGTCGATGGTCTAAGCCCATACCGTGCGTTACAAGTGATGCGTGTTGCGGCTGCGGAGCAGTCGGACAAGCGCTATCTCAAAGTATTGGATGATATTCTATCTGGCTTGCAACAAGGACACTCACTGGCCCTGAGTATGCAACGCTGGTTTCATCCGGATATTCTTCTAATTTTTCAAAATGGCCAAAGCCCGTTGGATATCGAGCAGTTGTTACGAGATTACGCAGGGCATCAAGTCATGCGTCGTAACTTGCTAACGACAGGTTTCAAGCAGCTGATGTATCCACTCACCTTGCTGATTGTGAGTGTCATAGGCGTTTGGCTGACAGGACAAGTGATGTTGCCACGGTTCGCTGCCTTGCTACCGAACGACGCTTGGCCCGCAGCAAGTCGCTGGCTCAGCTTGGTGAGTGCGGTATTAATCCCCGCGCTAATGACCTTGGTCTGCGCTTTCATTGTGTTGAGTGGGGTTGTCTTTCACCGAGCTGGACACGCGAGCCGCTATGAGCTGCGCTATCTCGATCGGTTCGGTTTCTTTGCGATTTACCGACTTTATACCGGGGTCACTGTTTTGATGCATTTGCATATGTTGTTGAGACAGCGGATGAACCTTACTCGTGCAGCGACGTTGCTCGCTGAGCAAGCGCGAGGCCTAGCGAAGAATCACTATAAACGCATGTTGGAACAACTGGACTTTGGTGAAACTTCGATGCCTCGGATACTCGACACCGGCTTGCTCGATTCGGCTTCCATTCTTCGATTACAGATGAGCCAAGGTGAAGGTTATGCGCGTGGTAAGTCGCTCGGTGAGTTGGCATCACTTCTCGCAAAGCGAGCGACGAATATGATTCGTCACCGGTTACGTGGCCTCATGATCCTGTGTTATGGCGTGACTGGTTTCAGTGTTGTGTTAATAACTGCTGGCCTAGGTCAGATGGTGATGACGTTGGTGGAGCAGTGGCAATGAGCGGTAACAAAAGAAATATGTAAATAGGAGTTCATTTAAACAAGGAGCACGACATGACAATACGGAAGTCATCAGGTTTTACTTTTATCGAAGTGTTAGCGGTACTAAGCATTATTGCTTTAGCTACCTTAGGCGTGCTGGCGCTCAGAGACTGGGCTGCAAGTAACGCACGGATCGCTGAAGCAAAGGCACAAATTGCGACAGTGCAGTCGGGGGTTCAGCAATGGCGCCCAAGAAATGGTGTCTATCACGGTATTTCCGTACAAAACCTTACCTCTGTGGCAGCAGTGCCAACAGAATGGGCTGACGGACGTGAAATCAACCCATGGGGTGGTGACATTCAAGTGTCAGTCGATGGTTCCGACCCGACTCGTTACATTGTGCGTTTCACTAATATTCGCGTTGAGCAAGAGGGTCAGCGTCTATTGCGTGATTTCGAGGGGATTGCCGATCAAGCGCAGTTCAGTGGAACGAACTTTGAAGTTCGCTTTCAAGGTTAGCTGAGGAACTCCACAAAATGAATAGTAAAGGGTTTAGCCTCTTTGAGCTGGTGTCTGTCTTGGCATTGGCGGCAGGAATTATGGTGAGTTTGGTACAACTCGTGAGTCCCCGACATGCGACACATAATGAACTGGAGCTCTGTCAGATGTCGCTGCAGGAAGTACAACGGCAATTCGACAATGAGTTTCTGTTTAGCTCGGGAAGGGGAGAGGGCTGTGAGGCGTCCAACGTCGGGCTATAGTCTGCTCGAGTTTGTGCTGGTACTTGCACTTGCAAGCGGGTTACTGCTTGCAACTGTGCAATATCGTCAAGTAAGCCATCAGACGCGATTAACTGAATTTGCAGCCACCGACTTTCTTGAGGTACGAGCGCGTGTCTATGACTATTTTGCTCGCGAGGGTCAGTTTCCGACTCAGCCTTCAGAAATGCATGGAGAATTGGTCCTGACGCCGTGGGGCACTGAGTTCTCGTTTACCCCGGAAGCCAATTCTCTAAGGGTTTCAGCGGCATTCCCGAACACTGCAATTGCCCGCCGTGTCGCGGACCGGCTGCCTTGGGCCATTTTGAATGATCGATGGGTCCATTTGGATATTTCGCCGCCTATTCAGAGTGCAGCAACGGACCACTTGTTACACCGCTTTATGGTGAGCGGACAGCCTGAACTGAACCGGATGGAAACACATCTTGATATGGGAGGCCATGACCTTCTTAACGTCGGGCAATTAAACTTGGAAATGTTAGTTGCCGAGCAAGTGACAGCAGAACATGTGTATACGGATCGTCTAACGGCCGATTTCGCGAACGTTTATCGGGCCGATATCTATGACCTGTTCGTGAGCTACTTGGATGCTGGAGAAGTTGTCACTGATCACTTGGAGGCGATGCTATTGGAAGTCATTTCTGCTTCGGTGGGGCATTTGAGTACGGGTGTTCTCGAAGCTGAACAAGTTTTAGTGTCTGGTTTGTTGGAAGCGAATCGTATCGATGCTCAGGATGGCGTGTTTGCGAATCTCACTGCTGAAACCGTGACGGCCGTCGACTTTATTACACCCGCAGGGAGTGTCAATGAGCTATGGGATCGCATGTATGCTCTTGAGGGACTTTGGTCAATCTGTATTGCTTCCGGTGGATGTCGCTGACTGTGCGAGCTAACCAAGGTCAAAGTACGATTGAGGCGCTATTTGCGCTCACTCTAACTTTCGTGATGCTGGCGGGTATTGTGCAGTTACTTTGGATTCTGCTAGCACAACAGCTCCAACAAGCCGCAACGATGTATATCGCCAATCATGTGGCAATTTCACCCGAACGGGTGGTTGATCAGCAGCTGATTTATGCGGCAAGAATGAAGGCGCTTCCTGGCCGTGGACTCACATTGCCACGTATTCGTTTGTTGCAACCTGATGAGGAGACCGCGAGTCTCATCGCTCCTATTGTCGATGGTCAATATCAAGTGGATTTAGATTTTGCTGCGGTCAGAACGGAGTCTTTGACCGATGATGAATTGCGAGATTGGCTTTATTTGGCGACATTGGAGCTAGAAATTATGGGTTGTATGCCGCTGCATGTCCCCTATATAGGCGAATTATTTGTAAGTGCTGCGCGTTGGACTGCTTTCGCTGACTTTTCCTATTGCCAAGTTCAACAACTAGGCCACAAACCCATGTGGCCGATTCAAACGACAGTGAAGGTTCCCTGGCGAGGCAGTCAGCGACGATGGTCTGTGCCGCGTTAATCGAAAGAAAGCCGTGTATTAGCGTGGAGAATGGAAGCGATCGCACGCAACTAGCGTATTTTCCATCAAACAGGCGACTGTCATTGGGCCTACACCTCCAGGCACAGGGGTAATCCACGCTGCGCGTTGGCTAGCCACGTCAAACTCGACATCACCACACAAAGCACCGTCACTGCGACGGTTAATGCCGACATCGATGACGATAGCGCCTTCTTTAATCCAGGCTCCTGGGATGAAGCTTGGTTTGCCTACAGCAGCAATCACAATGTCTGCTTGGCTTACGTGATAGGCGAGATCTTTGGTAAAGCGATGGCATACTGTTGTGGTTGCACCGCCGAGCAGAAGCTCCAGACTCATTGGTCGACCGACAATATTTGAGGCGCCGACAACAACTGCATGCAGGCCATGTAAGTCGATCCCTGTGTGCTCTAATAGCTTCATTACGCCATAAGGCGTGCAAGGGCGCAGTAAGGGGATGCGTTGTGCTAGGCGGCCGATGTTGTAGGGGTGGAAACCATCAACGTCTTTAGTTGGGGATATCCGTTCGAGGATTCGAGTCGCGTCAAGCCCCGCGGGCAGTGGCAGCTGGACAAGAATTCCATCTACTTCGGGGTCCTGATTTAAAGTATCGACCAAATTCTCTAGGGTGTCTTGTGAAGCGGTGACTGGCAAATCGAAGGCTTTGGAGATAAATCCCACTTCTTCACAGGCTTTACGTTTGCTACCAACGTAAACTCTGGACGCCGCATCTTCACCTACGAGAACCACAGCGAGGCAGGGCGGGCGCAAGCCAAGGTTTCGACGTTCTTCAACGCCATGTTTCACCTGTTGCCGGATGGCTGCCGCTATGGCTTTACCATCAATGAGCCGAGCCTGAGACATATCTGTCATGGTCTGAAATCCAGAAGTTGAGGAAGGTGCATCAATGGCTGGCTATTTTCGCAAAAAAGTCAGAGAAAAAACAGCAGACTGTGTATTTTCGGACCAGTTTATCCTCTTGCTGCCGCAAATTTAAGCGAACAGTCGGGTTCACGGAAAAAGTGTTTGACGATGTGTCGGGGTAACGGTAATATTCGCCCCCGTTGTCACCCGGCGCGTAAGTGGTCGGAGGCAGTACGTAAGAAGAAGTTTAGTCGGCGAGTAGCGCAGCTTGGTAGCGCACTTGGTTTGGGTCCAAGGGGTCGCTGGTTCGAATCCAGTCTCGCCGACCATTTCTTCAAACGCTATGCCGCAGCAGGAAGTACCGCATATACCGCGCGCCCGTAGCTCAGTTGGATAGAGCAACGGCCTTCTAAGCCGTGGGTCGCAGGTTCGAATCCTGCCGGGCGTGCCATACGTACTGACCGGTAACGGTCTCAGGAATACCTATCAGTGGTGGGTGTAGCTCAGTTGGTAGAGCCCCGGATTGTGATTCCGGTTGTCGTGGGTTCGAGTCCCATCATCCACCCCATT
>JAFIFP010000004.1 GCA_020831965.1 Idiomarina sp. | reverse complement strand
TCCGCCGTTGCCGACTTATGCCTGACAACGGAGGCGCATTATAAGGATCTCCGGAAACCGCGCAAGATCTTTTTGAAAACTTTTTACCGTTTGCTTGTTTTGTGAACGGAACGCACAAAAAAGGGGCCGAATGGCCCCTTTCTAGAATTAATTAGAGTCACTGCTTGTCTTCTTTTTCCGGCTGCGCTGGCTTTTCTTGCTTGAAGTCAGCGTCCTCATCAGTAGGGTCGCCTATGACATCTTCCAGTTTTAGCTTACTTACGTTACGAATTGTCAATACTGGCCCAGACACGGCGTAAGCAGTAAAAAGAACAAACAAAACAATAGATGGTTCCGTCGCAACGACTACAAAACCCAGAACAATCAAGAGAATCACAACAAAATTTACTTTGCCACGCCAATCAACATCCTTGAATGAGTGGTATTTGAAATTACTAACCATCAAGAGACCGCAGGCAATAGTAAACAACGCGACGATCCAATGAACGTTTGATGGATCAATTTCATATCGCGCGCCGACCCAGACAAGCCCCGCAACAATAGCTGCCGCACTTGGAATTGCTAAGCCTTGAAAAAACCGCTTGTCTGACGAACCATGCGCTGTATTGAAGCGAGCGAGACGAAGGGCTCCACCAGCAACGAAGATAAACGCCGCTAGCCAACCAAGCTTACCTAAATCATGCAACGCCCAATTGTAAGCAACGAGTGCCGGTGCAATTCCAAACGAAACAATGTCCGCCATGCTGTCATACTCAGCACCAAATTCACTTTGTGTGTTCGTCAAACGCGCGACGCGCCCATCCAATCCGTCAAAGATCATGGCAACGAAAATAGCAATTGCCGCGAGCTGAAAATTACCATTCATTGAAGCAACAATGGCATAGAAACCGGAGAACAGTCCTGCTGTTGTCAGTAGATTCGGGAGCAAGTAGATTCCCCGGCGTGTCAGGCCTGATTGCGTATCTGGCATATAAATTCCCATAAAAAAAACTGTGGCTCCGTTCAAGGATACCACAGTCTTTATAGGTGAATGCAACGGAACTCGGCGGTTAAATTACTTTCGTAATGGCAAGTTCACCTTCTCCCGCATCCACATGAATCGTATCACCTGCAGCGAATTCGCCCGCTAGAATACGTTGCGCTAAGGGGTTTTCTAGCTCCTGTTGAATCGCTCGCTTAAGAGGTCGCGCACCGAACAATGGATCGAAACCTACTTTGGCTAACTGCTCAAGTGCTGCATCAGTGACATCCAACGCGTAGCCCCGCTCTTCCAGACGTTTCAGCAGGCGGTTCATTTGTATCCCCGCGATTTTCTTAATGTGATCATTCGCAAGCGGATGGAATACCACCGCTTCGTCTATGCGGTTCAAGAACTCTGGACGAAATGAATGTGCTAATACTTCAGTTAGCATTGCCTTCATCTCTTCGTAATTAACAACTCCAGCCTTTTCCTGAATTAATTCAGATCCCAAGTTAGAAGTCATGATGATCACCGTATTACGGAAATCCACAGTACGCCCATGACCGTCCGTTAAACGCCCATCATCAAGCACTTGTAAGAGTATATTAAACACATCACTGTGCGCTTTCTCGATCTCATCTAACAAGACTACCGAGTAAGGGCGACGTCTGACGGCTTCAGTCAGGTAGCCACCCTCTTCGTAGCCGACATACCCCGGAGGCGCACCTACGAGACGAGCTACGGAGTGCTTCTCCATAAACTCAGACATGTCGATACGCACCATTGCGTCCTCAGTATCGAACATGAAGTTCGCCAAAGACTTACAGAGTTCCGTCTTACCCACACCTGTTGGCCCAAGAAACAAGAAAGAGCCAATCGGACGATCCGGGTCACTCAAACCTGCCCGCGAACGACGAATCGCATTCGCGACCGATACCACGGCTTCATGCTGCCCAATGACTCGCAGATGAAGCTCGTCTTCCATTCGCAATAGCTTATCCCGCTCTCCTTCGAGCATCCGCGCCACCGGAATCCCCGTCCAGCGCGACAGAACTTCCGCCACTTCTTCTTCCGACACCCGGTTTCTCAACAGGCTCATGTCCTGCATTTCAGCTTGCAGCGCGAGGTCAAGTTGACGTTCAAGTTCAGGAATTCGCCCATACTGCAACTCAGACATGCGGTTTAAGTCGCCCGCTCGACGCGCGATATCTAAATCGGTGCGCGCTTGATCAAGCTGTTCTTTAATATGCTGGTGTCCCTGCAAGGCAGCTTTCTCTGAAGTCCAAATTTCATCCAGATCAAGATACTTCCGCTCTTGTTCGGCTAGTTCGTCTTCAAGCAACTCCAAGCGCTTCTTACTCGCGTCATCTTTCTCTTTCAACAAGGCCTGACGTTCAAGCTTCAACTGAATCATTCGGCGTTCCAAACGGTCGAGTTCTTCCGGCTTGGAGTCTATTTGAATACGGATACTTGATGCGGCTTCATCTATTAAATCGATCGCTTTGTCTGGTAGTTGGCGATCGCTGATATAACGATTCGACAACGATGCCGCAGCCACAATAGCTGGGTCAGTAATCTCTACCGAATGGTGTAACTCATAGCGTTCTTTGAGCCCTCGCAAGATTGCAATAGTATCTTCCACGCTCGGCTCTTCCACTAACACCTTCTGAAAGCGGCGCTCAAGCGCTGCGTCTTTCTCAATGTATTCGCGGTACTCGTCTAACGTGGTTGCGCCCACACAATGCAATTCACCACGAGCCAACGCCGGCTTCAGCATATTGCCAGCGTCCATCGCACCATCTGCTTTCCCAGCACCAACCACGGTATGCAACTCATCGATAAAGAGGATGACCCGCCCTTCCTCTTGTTGCAGCTCATTCAGTACAGATTTGAGTCGTTCCTCAAACTCACCGCGATACTTCGCGCCAGCAAGCAAGGAGCCTAAATCAAGAGACAACACTCGTTTGCGCTTCAGGCCTTCGGGTACTTCATTATTGACAATACGCTGAGCCAGTCCTTCGACAATCGCAGTTTTACCCACACCGGGCTCACCAATTAACACCGGATTGTTTTTAGTACGACGTTGCAATACCTGGATCGTGCGACGAATCTCTTCATCACGCCCAATAACTGGATCGAGCTTGCCTTGCTCAGCACGCTCGGTGAGATCTACGGTGTACTTATCAAGTGCCTGACGCTTTTCTTCCGCATTCGGATCATCAACTTTTTGGCCATTGCGGATTTCAAGAATGGCCTTCTCAAGCTTTTCTCGCGTTACGCCCGACTGCTTAAGGATCTCTCCTAATTTGCCTTTATCCTCGGTCGCAGCTAACACAAACATTTCACTCGAAATGTAACTGTCCTTGCGCTTTTGCGCATATTTATCGCAAAGATTGAGAAGATTGCCAGAGGCTGAGGACAGCTGTACTTCGCCACCAGTGCCTTCAACTTCAGGTAGCTCATCAAGGACTCGAGAAAGTTGGGCCCGTAAGCCATTCAAGTTTACACCCAGCAATTGCATCAGCGGACGCACAGTACCGCCTTCTTGGTTCAGCAATGCCGTCATCAGATGCACGGGTTCGATGAATTGATGATCACGTCCCAATGCGAGCGACTGGGCGTCTGAAATAGCCAGTTGGAATTTACTAGTGAACCGATCCAAGCGCATAAATGATCCTCATGAAAACGTGCTCCGATACTTCAAATGTGGGTCTGAAACATGGGAACTCAAGGTCACTGTCGCACAGAATGGGTTATATTTGATCCAGATTAAGGTTGGATCCAAAGGAAAGAGCCCATTCGCCCTGTCACACCATCGCGACGATAGGAGAAGAACTGTTCAGAATCGCTCACTGTACACAAGTCGCCACCGGTAACTTCGCGAACCCCTGACAAGGCTAAATCATGCCGCACTAACTGGTAGATATCGGCCAGCCAACGTTGCTGGAAGGGTTGAAACGCGTCTTGATGCCCTGCGTCACTCTTCATCATGGCCCGACGAACATCGTCACCCACTTCAAAAGCGCTAGGACCAATGGCTGGACCCATCCATGCAATGATATCCTCGGCTGGACTCTCAAACTCAGCAACGACTTTGCGAATCAAACCACCTGCAATACCTTTCCAGCCGCAATGTGCCACCGCGATTTCAGTACCGTCTCGGTTTGTTAGCAGCAGCGGTAAACAATCGGCCGTCATTATGGCAAGCACAACCCCAGGAGTTGCGGTATAACTCGCGTCCGACTCGGGCGTATCTGTCATGGTTTCACCATGAGTACGCACAACTCGCGTGCCATGGACTTGCGACAACCAGAGGGGGGAAGAGGGCAATTTTAGATCTTTCTTAACCCGCGCTCTGTTAGTTGTCACTGCTGCAGGCAAATCACCCACGTGAGTTCCTAAGTTCAATGATGCGTAGGGTGCGGCGCTGACGCCCCCTTGGCGGGTCGTCACCGCAGCTTGAATATGTTTGGGTACTGCCCATTCAGGCCGCAGTAGCGGAATCATGAACCAAAAGTCTCCCGATCTGATTTAAGTTCTTTTAACAACGCTTGCATATCTAAGGGCAAGGGAGAATTCCATGCCATAGGTTCGCCAGACACCGGATGAATCAGCGCCAAATGCACTGCATGTAACGCTTGTCGTGGAAAGCCACGAAGCGCATTTAACAGTGTATCGCTGGCTTGCGCCGGCGGTCGCGGACGGCCACCATACTGTGGGTCACCAATCAGCGGATACTTTAAGTGTGCCATGTGCACACGAATCTGGTGCGTTCGACCACTTTCAAGGCGCAAGCGCACATGCGAATGTGCACGAAAACGATCAATCACTCGATAGTGCGTCACTGCAGACTTACCGCCATGAGTGACCACTGCCATCAGCGTGCGTTTGGTTGGATGGCGTCCCATTGGAGCATCAATTGTACCTCCAGCAGTCAACACACCGGTGACAACGGCTTCATATTCGCGAGTAATATTTCGCGACTGTAACGCTGCTACCAATGCCGTATATGCGGGAAGGGTCTTCGCCACGACCATCAGGCCGCTGGTTTCTTTATCGAGGCGATGCACGATGCCGGCACGCGGCAACTGCTCAACTTGTCGACAATGGTGAAGCAACGCATTTAGTAGCGTGCCTTCCGGGTTCCCTGCACCTGGGTGCACAACCAATCCAGCCGGCTTTTCAATCACTAGGATGTCGTCATCTTCGTACTGAATATTGAGTGCGATTGCTTCAGGGCGATACTCCACCTCAGGCTCAAGCACCACGTCGATCACCACCTGCATTCCGGGCAATACTTTCTCGCGGGGTTTCGTCACTGGTTTGCCATCAAGGGTCACATTCCCATTCTGAATCCAGCCTTTCATGCGTGAGCGTGAAAACTGTGGGAACAATTCGGCCAATGCTTGGTCAAATCGCAGACCAATGGCATGATCTGGAATTATTGCTGTCTCGCGTACATGGTCTGTCATAGAACTTGCGCTGTGCATCCTCGTGTCAGTACGTTACAATCCTTGCGGTCTAATAGTTTAACCTGTTGACCCCCAATAATCCCAAAGAAATAAAGTTAAGGTGGGAATCGAGCATGAAATTAGTTGTCGTAGCCGCGGCGTTGGCCTTCGCATTAGCCTTGAGCGGTTGTTCTTCTCGTTCTACTGAGCAAATGGAACGCAGTAATCTTGAACAAATGTATGATACCGCACAAATGTATTTGGACAGTGGTCGCTATACCGATGCGGCAAACCTCCTAACTCAGATCAACTCTCGCTTCCCGTTCGGCGCATACACTCAGCAGGTACAACTCGACCTGATCTATGCACTATATAAAACTGGAAATCAGGATCGCGCATTGTCCAGCATTGATCGCTTTCTACAGTTGAACCCAAATCATGCTGACAATGACTATGTTCGTTACATGCGCGCGTTGGTCTATCAACAAGCCGAAGGTAGTGTCATTCAAGACTTACTCGGGGTCGATCGCGATGACCGCAACCCCTATTATGCAGAACGCGCATTTGAAGAGTTCCAGGAATTGTTACGCCTTTTCCCGAACAGCATGTATGCCCCCGATGCACGCGCACGCATGCTAGGTATTAGCGGTCGTTTGGCGCGTCATGAGCTAGGTGTTGCGGAGTACTACTTACGTCGAGAGGCTTACGCGGCTGCGGCGAATCGCGCACGTTATATTGTAGAAACGCACCCTCATGTCGTAGAACAAGAGCGTGCCTTAGAGATCATGGTAGAAAGCTACACTGCCCTAGGCTTAGAGCGGCAAGCTGAAGACGCCCGAAATGTTCTGCAGTTAAACTTTCGCAGCGCACAGCGTTAACCTTACGCTCGACTCACCAATTGATTCCCAAGACGCCGTATTTTATACGGCGTCTTCGTTTTGCTCCCCAGTACGAATTCGAATCACTCGCTCAACTGCGGTAACAAAAATCTTCCCGTCACCAATCTTACCCGTTTGCGCCGTTTCCATGATGGCTTCCAAACAACGCTCCACATCATCTTCAGCAACCACTATTTCAAGTTTCACCTTGGGCAGAAAGTCGACCATGTACTCTGCACCTCGGTAAAGCTCAGTATGGCCTCGCTGACGCCCAAAACCCTTCACTTCCGATACTGTCATACCGGCAATACCTACTTCCGAAAGTGCAGCACGAACGTCATCGAGTTTGAATGGTTTGATGATGGCTTCAATTTTCTTCATGTCTGCTCCTCGCCGAGTCCCTATGACGACTCTAGCATAGATTTTAAGTAACCTTGGGTAATGGGCATGCGACGATCTTTATTGAAGTTACGCCGCGTCACCTTGGGACCAACAGCACCTTGACGCCGTTTATATTCATTCCGTTCGATCAACCGAACCACGTCCCGAACACGGTCACGGGGATATCCTTGGGCGACGAGATCACTGATACTCATATCCCGCTCCACATAGCCTTCAATGATTTCATCAAGCATGTCGTAAGGCGGCAATGAGTCCTCATCTTTTTGATCAGGCGCGAGCTCTGCCGAAGGCGGACGTTCGATAACGCGAACCGGAATTGCAGACCCGAGGGTGTTACGGTAATTAGAAAGTGCATACACCATCGACTTCGGTAAATCTTTAATCGGTGCAAAGCCACCACACATGTCGCCGTACAAAGTACAGTACCCCACGGCTAGCTCACTCTTATTGCCTGTCGTGAGCAACAACTTGCCATGTTTGTTGGACAATGCCATCAGCACCACACCGCGACACCGTGCTTGCAGATTTTCTTCCGTTGTATCTTTCTCTCGGTCACCAAATAACGGATTGAGCTGGCCAAGGAAAGCCTGCACCATCGGTTCAATAGGCACCACATCAAACTCGCAACCGAGTAATTTGGCTTGCTCAGTAGCGTCTTCCACGCTCATTTGCGAGGTATAGCTATAAGGCATCATAACCGCATGAACGCGCTCTGCCCCGAGCGCATCTACCGCTAAGGCTAGGGTCAAGGCAGAGTCTATGCCACCCGACAAACCAAGCAATACGCCCGGAAACTGGTTCTTGTTCACATAGTCACGTAACGCTAAAACTAAAGCTTGATACATTGCCGCATCACGATCGGGCTGGCTCACCAACTGCTTTGTCAGAACATCTCGTTTACGGAACTCAACTGGGGTTATGGCTTCTTCGCAGTGCGGCAAACTCACCACCAACTCGCCCGCAGCGTTCAATACCATGGAGTTGCCGTCAAAGATAACTTCATCTTGGCCGCCCACCAAATTGACATACACCAATGGCAGCTCAGTCTCTAAGCAACGCGCACGCAATACCTGCAAGCGTTGTGCATGTTTGTATTCTTCGTAAGGTGACGCATTGACAGAAATTAAAATATCAGCACCCGCTTCACGAGTTTGCCGCGCGACGTCTGGCGACCAGATATCTTCACAAATGAGCAGTCCCAACCGATGCTCGCCAACTGTGACAACCATCGGCCCCTGACCTGCTGAGAAATACCGCTTCTCATCAAATACGCCGTAATTGGGTAGTTTCTGTTTATAATAAGTCGCCTGCTGCCGTCCCTCTGAAAACAAGGTTAGGGCGTTATAACGATGATCACCGTCATTCACCGGATGCCCGACCAACAGTGCCTTTTGTTTAGACAGGCGTTCGAGTGCATGAATAGCGTCATCTAATTGGGCGTACAAATCGGGACGATAAAGTAAGTCTTCGGGCGCATAGCCCGTTAAGGATAACTCGGGAAAAACGACTAAATCGGCGCTTGCGGCGTCTGCAACAGCCTGCTCGATACGCTTTAAATTACCCGCAATGTCTCCGACGGTCAGATTCAATTGCGCCAAGGCGATCGTGAGAGAATGTGCAATCATGGGAGCTCTTTGTTAGGGCCAACTACTGGCGCGCATAATAGCTGATGGCAAGAATGCAGGCAAACCTGCCGCTTACTCCTCGTCATCGTATCGTAGGTGATCTGGAATAGGTAAGTTCTTGCTCGGTGTGCGGGGGCGCTTGCCACGACCGCGTTTGTAATCTCGTAATTGATACACATAAGCCAGAATTTGAGCCACCGCCATAAATAATCCCTCTGGGATTTCATGACCAATTTTGGTGGTGTAGTAGACAGCTCGAGCAAGTGGTGGATTCTGTAAAATAGGAACTTGACTGTCCATCGCCACTTCCCGGATCTTCGCAGCAATATCATCCGTACCTTTGGCCACCACGCGTGGTGCTGAATTCCCCATGGGATCATACTGAAGAGCCACGGCGTAGTGAGTCGGGTTGGTCACTACCACGTCGGCTTGCGGCACATCCTGCATCATCCGCCGCATCAACATCGACAACTGCATTTGTCGAATCTTCCCCTTCACTTCGGGGCTACCCTCAGCGTTCTTACGCTCATCTTTCACTTCTTGCTTGGTCATTTTGAGTTGCTTGTGGTGCTTATGACTTTGGTAAGGCACATCGATAGAGACAATCACAAGTAAACTGCAAACGAGGAGAAGAAAAATTAACCCCACAAGTTCGACGGCGTCGACAAAGATGTATGGCAGCAAACCATCGGAAAGCCGAATAATGTTCGGGAACTGCCAACGCAACAGGAAAAAGGCGACGGTCACCACAACCCCAAACTTTGCGATGCTCTTAATCAGTTCGACAAGCGCCTGCACGCCGAACATGCGCTTTAGGCCCTTTAGCGGATTCATCTTGGAAGCTTTCGGGTAAGTGGCCTGCCAACTGAAATTAAAGCCCCCTAAGATGATATTCGCGATAAAGGCTCCAAGCGCGACAATAAAGAAATAGAGACCCATGGGTAGTAATAGCGCGCTGCCAATTTCCCCCCAAAACCTGAACGCCGTATTCGGATCAAAAATTGCGCCGCGATCGAGCGAGAACTGCATGGTCATAATGCGCTGCAACGAAGTCGACAGAAACGGAGCGATCAGGATAAGTGCCACCGCTGAAGAGAAAAGAACCCCGAGGGTACCGAGTTCCTTGGAGCGTGCAATTTGCCCTTTCTCACGGGCTTGCTCCATTTTTTTGGCCGTGGGTTCTTCTGTGCGTTCCTGATCAGTTTCTGCCATAGCGTCCCCCTAGCAGCTTCCGCCAAGCACAAAACATAATGCTTCAATGCCACGATTCCACTGATTCTCAAAGTGGACAATGAAGTTACCGATGGTCAGCCACAAAATCGCTAGTCCCGAGATCATCTTAATTGGAAAGCCGATCGTGAAAATATTTAGCTGTGGCGCAGCACGCGTCATAATACCGAACGCCAAATTCATGGTCAGGATCGACACCACCGCGGATAACGCGAAAGTCATAGCGGCCGCGAACATCCACGAACCCCAGTTCGCCACATAATAGAAAGCATCTGCATCGAGTCCACGAGGTCCAATCGGTACAGCGTCAAAGCTCGCCACCACAACCCGGATCATCATCAAGTGACCGTCAAAAGCCAAAAACATTAGGGTCGCTAACATGAGATAGAACTGCGCCAGCACCGGCACTTGCTGACCTGTGCTGGGATCCACCATAGCCGCGAAACCTAAGCCAATTTGCATACCGAGGATTTGCCCGGCAATGGTAAAAGTATTAATCACCATCAGCGACAAAATGCCCAACAAAGAGCCAATAACTACTTGCTGCGCAGTAATCATCATGCCCTGCACTGACACGGGATCAAAGGGATAGTTTACTGGAGGTAAGACAGGAGCAATACCAATAATAATAGCGACGGCTGTAAATATTTTTATGCGTACAGGAATGCTTCTACCACTGAATAGCGCCATGGTAATAAACATGCTGCTGACGCGAACGAAGGGCCAATAATGCTGCGCCAACCAGCTGAGGATGACATCAAGCTCTAGAACCATTAGCCAACGACTTCAGGGATACGCATATACATACCGATGGTAAAGTCCATTAACTGCTGAACAAACCAATGGCCGCCAATCCCAATTGTCATAATGGTTACCAGCAAACGCGGCAAGAAGCTCAAGGTTTGCTCGTTAATTGAGGTCGCTGCTTGGAAAACAGCCACCGCCAGTCCCACAATAAGACTCGGCACAATGATGGCACTGACCATCAACACAATCATAAATAGCGCGTCGCGAAATACGTCTAGGAATACCTCTGGACTCATCGGTTCCTCCTCGCTACAAGCCGAAGCTGCCGGCCAAGGTCCTCATGACCAAGCTCCAGCCATCAACTAACACAAATAGCATTAACTTAAAGGGTAGCGATACCAACATCGGCGACAACATCATCATACCCATCGCCATCAAAACACTCGCAACAGTTAAGTCGATGATGAGGAATGGAATGAAGATCATAAAGCCAATCTGGAACGCGGTTTTTAACTCACTGGTAATAAAGGCTGGAATTAGGACACTCATCGGAACATCTTCCGGTGACTCCACGTCCAAATAACCTGCGATGTCGAGAAAGGTCTCGAGATCCGTTACCCGAGTTTGGGACAACATAAAGGCTTTCACTGGCGCCCGCGCACGTTCTAATGCTTCGAGCGGAGTAATTTCTTCTGCCATGTACGGCTGGAGAGCTTCTTCATTAATTGTATTAAGTACCGGCGTCATGATGAAGAAGGTCAGAAATAGGGCAATACCGATAAGAATCTGATTCGATGGTGAGGACTGCAGACCAATGGCCTGACGGAGAATCGCAAGCACCACAATAATTCGCGTAAAGGATGTCATCATGATGACCATAGCCGGAATAAAACTCAGCGCGGTCATGATAAAGAGTATCTGCAAGGTTACCGAGTACTCTTGCGTACCGTCATCATTGGTTGTCACAGTAATCGCTGTAACACTATCTTGCTGGGCCTGAACAATATCTGGGACAAGCGCCGCAAGCACAGCAAGTAACACGAGAACTAGGTATTTCATGCGGTTTAGGACCGTTTATTGTTGTGATACGCCATTATTGCGCCGTGACGCTACTCATACAAGAGGCGCTTTCTTGTCACTACCCTCTTGCAACTTCAACGTCTCGCCAAAATCTGATGGTAACTCTTTGATATAGTGTATGTTGTTTGGGGTCGTGCCGAGCAAAACATACTCATTACCAACTTTCACTACTAACAACCGCTCGCGGGTTCCGAGGGCCATCGAAGTGACTATCTTCATCCCAGCTCGCTGGCCAGGCAACTGGCCATTGAGCTTGCGAACTACCCAGGCTAAACCGAAAATCACCACAAGAACGACTAAGAGCATACCAAAAGTGGCAAACACATGTTCCCAAGCGAGGGGAGGTGTCGTTGCTGCAGCTTGCATTTCCATTATTTCAGTTTCCGGATCCGTTCAATCTGGCTAATTACGTCAGTGAGGCGAATACCGAACTTATCATTCACCACCACCACTTCGCCATGCGCTATCAATGTGCCATTCACCAGCACATCAAGAGGCTCACCAGCGATACGTTCAAGTTCTACAACCGAACCTTGGTTCAACTGCAATAAATTACGAATGCTAATTTGGCTACGCCCAACTTCCATCGAGATGGTTACCGGAATATCTAGAATCGCATCGAGCTTGCGTGTCTCTTCAGGACCCACGCTACCCTCGTCGCTTAACTCTTCCAGTTGCGCCGTTTTCACATTACCCAGACCTTCGATATCGGTGCCATCATCACCTTCAGTAGCCGCTTGTTCAGCTAACGCAGCTTCCCAATCGTCCATATCGCTCGTATCTTCGCCTTTCTTAGTATCATCACTCATTGTTGCCTCCTGACACCTTATCGCGCCTTGGGATCAAAGTCTTTCTCAAGTTCTTGTAATTCCGCGTCACCACCGATACGACGGCCTCCGCGGGTCAGCATATGAATATCCGATTTCACTGTCTCTGGACGTGGAATCTTCGAAGCAATCTTAATTGCTAAGTTATCGCGTGACCGTCCTAACTTACCTCGGAAGGTCGGTAAATCTTCGATAAACACTGTCAGGTTCTCAGGCATATCGATTGGAATAATATCGCCGGTCTCAAGATCCATCACTTCACGGAGAGACAGTTCGTTTTCACACAACTTAGCGCGCATTTCGACTGGCACATCGAGAATTTCATCTCGTAAAGCCTTACTCCAGCGTAAATCCGTGTCTTCTTTATCGCTCTGTACACCCGCATCCAGAAGTTCACGAATGGGCTCAAGCATTGAGTAAGGAAGCGCCACATGGAAATCACCACCACCGCCATCCAGCTCAATATGAAACGAACTGATAACAATAACCTCGGTTGGGCTCACGATGTTGGCCATTGCAGGGTTAACTTCAGAGTCTAAGTACTCAAAACCTACGTCCATCACCGGCGCCCAAGCTTCTTTGTAATCCTCAAAGATTAACTTCAGCAGCATCTGAATAATCCGGCGCTCAGTGGGGGTAAATTCACGCCCTTCGATCTTTGCGTGATAACGACCGTCACCACCGAAAAAGTTATCCACTAAAATAAATACTAAACGCGCTTCCATGGTTATCAACGCGGTGCCCTTGAGGGGGCGAAACCGCACCATGTTCAAGCTGGTGGGTACGAACAGTGTGTGCACGTATTCGCCAAACTTGATCATCTGTACGCCGTTAATTGACACTTCCGCACTGCGGCGCATCATATTGAATAAGCTAATGCGCATATGGCGAGCGAATCGCTCGTTCACAATCTCCAGCGTAGGCATACGCCCACGTACAATTCGATCTTGCGACGAGAAGTCGAAATCAACCGCATCCGCAGCCGAGGCCGAGGATTCTGTTTCCTCTTCTTCGACGTCGTCCACACCATGTAATAGCGCGTCAATTTCGTCTTGTGATAATAAATCGCTCACAGCCATGGTTCTTCACCTATTGCATAACGAAGCCAGTAAATAGAACTTCTTCTACTACCGGGCTTCCAGTTAATCGCTCTAACTCCATACGTAATGCCGTTAAAGCAACTTCGCGCAACTCAATTCGTCCCTCACCGGTCTGCAACCGCTCCGCGGTCGTCGCAGAAAATGTCCGATGTAACACACCTTCAATGGCCGGAACATTCTGTCGCGCTAAGTCTTCATTGCGCGTTCCACGCACCATTAATTGCACCGATATCTGTACCAAGCGATCCCGTGATTGGCCGGGTACATTAAAAACAAAAGCTCGTGGCATTGACACGTAATAAGCGGTGCCTGCCGGCGCGCCCGAGCGTGCACTGTCCGAACCACCCGTTAAGGGTAAACCGTCCTCACCACTCAGCAGCACAAAGAATGCAATCGCTCCACCAATCACAACAACCAATGCGAGGGCGATGATTAGGATCAGCTTTTTGCCGCCACCCGTGCTTTCTTCTTCGACCTGCTCTTCTTGCTCTTCAATTTCCGCAGCCATTGTGTTGACCTCTTTAGTTGCCCTTCCCTATGGCAAGGCTACCACAGCCTCTCATTAGGCGTAATAATCAATGCGCCCGAGTGGCACGCGAACATTTACACTTTCAACATCATCAGCCTCTGTATCGGCCGATTTTTCGCCAGCTTCACCCTTGCCCCCCGACGAACTGCCCTGCTCGGCGAACTGTTGCTGCAATTGCTGCGACTCTTCACGAACATTGGCATCTGCCAACTGAATACCTTGCTCTTCCAGCATTTCCTTCAACCGAGGCAACGCTTGCTCAACCGCTTCTCGAGCCTGTGGTGAGCTCACTTGGAAAGTTACAATGGCTTGCTCACCGGTCATTTGCAGACGAATCTGCAAACGTCCTAGTTCTGGCGGGTCAAGCCGCATTTCAGCGAACTGGTGACGGCTGTTATACATTACCGCCACTTGGTCACGTAGCTGGGCTGGTGCCTGTGGTCCAAACAACTCAATGTGCTGTTGAATCTGACGCGCCTGCTCAAACGGAGTTTCATTGGTGCCTTGCGTTGGTAATGGCGCTCCTGGGTTCAAATTCGCCGCTTGCGCTGTCGTCGGGTTCGCTGTGCTATTCACTGTCGCAACTTGTGGCACCACATTAGCCGGTCGAGCGTCTGTAACCATTGCACTCAAGGCGCCTTCAAAACGTTGCACTAAGGGCGTGTCGCCGCCTTTTGAGGTAGCTTCCGAATTCTGCGTTTCTGCTGCTCGCATTTCGCGCGCTGCAGCAATAAAGGCGGCAAGCACTTGATTTGGCCGAGGTGCCGCGCTCATGTCAGGTCGCGGACCTGATGCATCGACACGTTCATTTTGCCGCACTTGCCGTTCATTACCGGCGTCATCTATGCGGCTTAACAGGCGATCAAGCGTGCCCTGTAAACTCTGCGCTGGTGATGCATCACTTGCTATTTTAGGGTCAGCCTTCAGCTCTTCCTTCAAGGCGCTTTCATCCTGACCAAGCCAGATCAGTAACGATGCGAGTTCCTGCAGAATCAGTCGTTGCTCAGCATCACCCCAATTCTCCTGCTCTTGATCCAAAGTCAACACGGCCTGCAGCCAGGTTGATACGGCATCGGTCAGTCCTTCGGGTAATGACAAAGCGTTAAGTTGTTGTTCAAACGTCGTCAAATCACCAGCTTTCAATGCTGCAAGTGCGCTACCCAGTTGCTCACTTAACTGGTCAACAGCGACTCGTAATTTTTGTTCATCAAGCTCTGGATTCTCTCGCAGTAACTGCTCAATCAAACTATCCAGTAACAGTGCCGCGTCCGCGCCGTCAGTACTCACAGGAGTGTCGCTAGCCGCTTCCCGAATCGGCGTGTCACTCTCCGCATCTTCAGTTATCTCTTCATTACTAGCTGCCATTTCAGGCTTTAGGATAATCTCAGGATTCTCTGGGTTTTCGGGCAATACGGTAGCGGCCATGTCTGGCTCGTCAGAAGACTTTTTCGAACTGTCTTGTGTGATCGCCATCACCGACGCTAAGAAGTCGTGCCAATCGTCCTGGTCCTCATTAGACTGATCCTCGTCCGCCTGCCCGCTATATGTTTGGTTAGCAGTTAACGACTCATCATCAACTTCAAGCACCTCATCGTCGGCAATAAAGTGCTCAGGCGCGGAACTCTCGTCACTTGAATCCTTACCGGCAACTTTTGCCGCTTGCCGCTTTGCTTGAGCGTCAAGCTCTCGACGTTCCTTCTCACTTGCGAGTGCATCATCGAAATCTTTCGATTTATCATAAGCTTTCACCTCTGCTGCCCGCTGAGTTGGCGGCAGCACTGGCTCGCTTTGAGGAAGTATTTGAGTTATCTGCATCGTGTTTCTCGCACCATTGTCAGGTCGTTAAAACGTCTCTGACGAAACACTGCAATATGCGTGCCTGATTTAACTTTGTTCGCGGGCGCGACGTAAAAAACCTTGCATGGCAAACTCATCAGAATTGCGCTGCTCCTGGCGTCGACGAACCTTATCAATTTCTTGCTCACGTTGTTCAAGCAAGAACTCAATCGCTTTACGACGCTGCTGCCGATGCAGCCAATGCTGCCGCACTTCTTCGAGTTCTTTTTCTAAGCGGTACAGGGCCTCTCGTTGCTGAGAGATCCCCACATCAAGCTTCCCCACAAACGCATGATAGTGCCCAAAACTGACGGATCCCATACCTACGGTGGCGCGCTGATTCGCTTGTGTTAAATATTCGGAGCGGTAAGTTTCGAGTCCTGACAAACGGCGTTCTTGCAAACTAAATTGATGACGAACACGACCAAACTCCCGTGCAGCTTCGTCTTCTCGCCGCTGCTCAAGATCCAGAACCATCCGCAAGCTTTCGAGTTTCATCGGGCGTTCGCCTGTTGCGCAAGTTGGCCAAGCACAGTCACGCAATCATCATAGGGCGAAATATCTAGCATGCCCTGCTGTAAGTAGCGGTCCATCAGTGGCATCAGTTGAATCGCTTTGTCCACACGTGGATCCGAACCTCGACTGTAGGCGCCGATACTAATTAAGTCGCGACTGCGTTGATAGGTCGAATAGAGCTGCTTAATCGCCATGGCATGTTGTAAATGCTCTGGACTCACAACCTGTGGCATAACCCGGCTCACTGACGCCTCAACATCAATGGCTGGATAATGACCCGACTCAGCCAATTGCCGCGATAGCACAATGTGGCCATCTAGAATCGCCCGAGCGGCATCTGCAATCGGATCTTGTAAGTCATCACCTTCCGTCAAAACGGTATAGAACGCGGTAATCGAGCCCTGACCCGGTCCGCCGTTACCGGCGCGTTCCACTAACGCTGGCAGCTTAGCGAAGACCGAAGGCGGATATCCCTTGGTTGCGGGTGGCTCACCAATAGCAAGTGCGATTTCCCGTTGCGCCATGGCATAACGCGTCAAAGAGTCGAGTAGTAGTAGAACGTTCAGGCCTTGATCACGGAAGTACTCTGCGATTTGTGCCGCAGTTTCACAGCCACGCAAGCGCATTAGCGGCGATTGATCCGCGGGCGAAGCAACCACCACGGCACGGCCCAATCCGTCTTCGCCAAGAATGTCCTCAATGAACTCTTTCACCTCACGGCCACGCTCACCAATGAGCCCCACCACGATCACATCAGCCGTTGTGCCTCGAGTCATCATGCCCATCAAGACACTTTTACCCACGCCACTACCGGCAAATAACCCCATGCGTTGGCCTTGACCAACCGTAATCAAACCATTAATGGCAGTGACACCAACATCTAAAGGTTCGCGTATGGGCCTGCGAATCAGGGGGTTCATTTTCTGCCGTTCGCTGAGCGCATGATGTGTGGTCACAACGGGACCTTTATCATCCAGCGGATTCCCGGAACCATCAATCACGCGCCCCAGCAATTCCATACCAAGAGGAACACCCGCGCGACGGGATAGTGGACGCACGCGTGCTCCAGGTAGAACACCATGAGCATCATCATGCGGCATCAGGTAAATAATATCGTCGTCAAACCCTACCACCTCGGCAATGACCTCACCGATGGACGTTTCTACAGCACACAAGGAACCAATGGCCGCACGCACACCGACTGCTTCAAAGGTCAGACCGACAACGCGTGTCAAATGACCCGACACCCGCGGACGCGCATCATGAATTCGTGATAAGTGGCGATCAATCCGTGTTGCTAAGGTCATCGGAGTCCTCACTATTGTCGTGAGTGTCATCAGAAGGTGCCATAGGCGGCGCCTCTCTCGTTGTTATAGGGGTTGTCGTAGAGGCTGTATTAGAGGTTACATTCGGAGTTGCTTTCGAGCTTGTATCTGACGTTGCGGAGGGCTCGGCAACCGATTTCTTGACCGGCGTTGCACTGCCCAAGCCGTTTAGCAAGTTCTCAAACACTTCAGCCATACGCGCTTCTAGGCTCGTATCAATTTCAGCTAATGGTGTTTGAATACGGCATCCGCCGCGTGAAACTGCCTCATCTGAGTAAACAAACCAACCTTTATCGGTGCGAGTTTTCTCGTCCCAGCGACTGTCAATCAACATAAAGTCTTCTGGGTTCACATGAATCTCAACGCGTTGCGAGGACATGCCTAAATCTTGGATACCGCGTTTCAAGGCTTCTCGAACAATCTCAGGGTTCTGTGTGACTTCTTGCCAGCAGACTGCGCGCGCGAGTTCCATCACCATATGAATGAGCTGCTTCTCTAATGCCTCATCCACCAACTTGGTCGGTTGGCGCAAGGCTTCGATAATCACTTCCCAACGCTCACTCAGCTGCTGCTGAAGCGCTGCAGCTGTCTCACTTGCAGCCTTTTCACCCGCTTCACGGCCGGCTTTTTCACCATCCGCATAACCGGCGTCAAAACCTTCTTTGTGACCCGTTTCTAATCCTTCTTTCCGGCCTTCTTCAAAGCCTTCTAAACGGGCTGCTTCGCGGATCGCTTCAAGCGCCTCCGCCGTCATTCCCATAGGTGCATGCTCATCATCGTCAGAGCCATCTTCCCGGTCCGACTCAGGCGGCTCATAACGCCAACGAAGAGGCTTATTCAGCGCATTTCGACGACTTTCCTCAGGTGTGCCGTCCTCTGTAATGTCCGGCAAGTCCCAAGATTTTAACGACTCATCACTCATGCGTACTCACCCATATTGGACTTCAAGCAGCTCGCATTATACGAACTGGTCACCACCGCCACTACCTAACATAATCTCGCCAGCATCCGCTAAGCGACGCGCTGTTGCCAAGATATCTTTCTGTGCCTGTTCTGCATCGACAACACGCACAGGTCCCATCGCTTCCAGATCATCTTTCAACAGTTCTGCCGCACGCTTCGACATGTTCTTGAAGAACTTCTCACGAATCTTCTCGTCTGCGCCTTTCAATGCACGTTGTAAGGCTTCGCCTTCCACGTCACGCAGCAAGGTTTGAATACCACGGTCGTCCACATCGATAAGATTCTCGAATACGAACATAAGGTCTTGGATTTGCTGACCCATTTCTTCGTCTTGCTCGCGAATCGCATCCATTAATGGCGCTTCGACGCTGTTGTCGAGGTAGTTCATGATGTCCGCAGCTGCTTTCAGGCCGCCCATCTTCGCTGCTTGCGCACCAGATTGACCCGCAAACTGTTTCTCCATGATTTCGTTCAATTCTTGCAATGCCGCTGGCTGAACTTCTTCCAAGTTCGCAATCCGCATCATTAAGTCCAAACGTACCTTGTCGCTGAATTGCGACATAATCTCCGCCGATTGCTCCGGATCCAGATAAGACAATACGATAGTCTGAATCTGCGGGTGCTCGTTGCGAATAATCGTGGCGACCTGCTTCGAGTCCATCCATTTCAAGGAATCTAGACCGCGCGCACCACTGCCCATCACGATCTGCTCGATCAGGTTACCGGCTTTGTCTTCACCCAGAGCAGCCGTCAGTGCTTTGCGCACGAACTCCTCACTCTTGAATCCGATAGTGGTGAACTTCTGAATGTCATCAAGGAACAAGTTATGCACCGCATTCACTTTTTCCTGACTGAACTCTTCCAGTCCGGCCATGGCCATACCGACCCGCTGCACTTGCTTCGGCTCGAGGTGTTTTAAAATCTGTGCCGCATCCTCTTCAGACAAGCTCAAGAGCAAAATGGCTGCTTTTTCCACACCGTCTAGGCGGCTGACATCGAAGCCAGCTTTCTTCTCTGAGCGCTGCACTTCCATGCCAAGCACTGTTTCGGTTGTATTAGGCATCTTCGTTTAACCACGCTTTGACAACTTGTGAGGATAGCTCAGGCTCATTGGCAACCAAGGCCCGAACTGCTTTCAGCAGATCTTCATCTTTGTGAAGGTCTGGTAACTTCAGTGTACCATCTGGTGCGAAGCCGATTGATTCAGCATCAAACTGCTGACTCAGCATATCAATCGTTTCATCACCCAGATCTTGTTCGGCAGCAAGGAGTTGGTCGAGTTCATTCTCTGAACCATCGTCTGGATAAATCAGTTTGCGCAACATTGGGCGAACTACGGTGAGTAGCAGTACAATAATCACCGCACCACCCACAACCAGGCGCAGTAAACGCCAGAACCAAGCTTCTTCCCACCACGGTGTCGTGACTTCGTCAAATAAAGGTACATCAAGGAACGGGAAGCTCACAACTTCAAGTGAGTCACCACGGTTAATGTTGAAACCTAAACCACCTTGCAACATCCGACGAATACTCGCCATTTCTTCTTCACTAAAGGACTCACGCACCGGCTCACCATCGGCGCCAGTCACGCGCTTATGATCAAGGGCAACTGACACGCTAAGCCGCTGCAGAACGCCGCTTTGTTGACGCGTATGGCTGATAGTCGTATCAAGTTCGAAATTACGGGTTTGCTCGCGATGATTTCGGCCCGGCACTGGACGCGGCCCAGCACCACCCCCTGCAACTTCTGGAATGTCCGAATCAAGCGGAGGCTGATTCGTTAAAGCACCAGGAATCCCTGCCATGCCACCACCGACACTATTATCCTCGATAATCATTTCACTGCGAATCGCAGGTAAATCGGGGTTAAAGGTGCGCTGGGTTTGCTCCATTTGCGTGAAGTCCATGGTCACATCGACTTGTGCCGTATAGTTTCCATAACCCAGTACAGGTGACAAAATCGCGTCAATCTTATCGAGGTACTCGCGCTCACGTTGGCGCTCAATTTCGTATTCTCGGCGCGCTGCCGCAGAGAGTTCATTCTGAGAACCCGAGTGTAAAAGTCGACCATTTTGATCCGTTACTGTCACCATGGATGGCTGCAACTGCGGAACAGCCGATGCAACGAGATCGACAATCGAGTCAATTTCTTCACGGTTCAGCTGAGGACGACGGGAATTAATCATGACACTGGCACTCGGCTGGCGCTCGCGACGAGAGAAAACATTTTCGCGAGGCAACGCCAATAACACGCGCGCCTTTGAGATATTTTGCATTTCTTCAATAGTACGAGCGAGCTGCTGCTCACGCGCATGCTTCAAGCGTTCAGCCTCAAGACGCTGACTTACGCCAAAACCGGGATCTTGCATTAACAATTCGTCACCCGTCGATGCACGACCAGGCTGTAAGCCTTGACGAGTCATCTGCAGGCGAATATCGCTAAAGTCGCGCTCAAGTACAAAAACTGTATTGCCTTCAACTCTGTAGCGGTGCCCACTGGCGTCAAGAAAGTCGAGGGTTTCAACTAGCTCAACGGTATCCATACGCCCCAATGGACGATACTCCGGCTCCTGAGCCCAGAGAATGATAAAAGTGGCAATGGCTAAACAAATTGCTAGGGCAAGAACAATAATCACCTGACGCATGACATCAATATTTGCCAGCGCGCCCATCAAACCCGATTTCTGCTCCTCGTCGCGATCGCTATTGCGCTCAGCGGGCAGGTCAGTTTCGGTTAACATTAAATCTGTGGACTCAGCCATTGCTCATTCTCCCCGGCTACGCCATTACACCGGCATGTTCATGATTTTTTCGTACGCATCAACAACCTTGTTGCGCACTTGCACACCTGCTTCGAAAGCAATGCTCGACTTCGATGCCGCAATCATGGTCTCAGCCAGTGAGACACTTTGATCACCCATCTCCAACCGCGTTTGCAAGTTACGAGCATCCATCTGCAAGTTGTTGATGTTGTCGATAGCACCTTTCAGCATGCCGCCAAAATCAGCACGCGCGGTGTTCCCTTCAACCTTAGGAATTTCTGACGAGGGCGGCGTTGGACCAACCTGCTGCGTTGAGCGCAATTCGGCCAACATGCTCTGCATTTCTGCGTAAAGTGATGAGCTACCTTGAATGTTCATAAAAAAACCCCTTATCGATACGGCGACGTCAAATCTCTGACGGAGCCCTGATAAAGGGTTTTATGCATGTAAAGTGCCAACTTTAAAGAAGGCGTTAATTTTTAGGGGAGTTGAATACCCTGCTCGCGCATCCGCGCCAGCTTGTAGCGTAAAGTGCGCGGGCTAATGCCCAGTACTTCCGCAACTTTCTTACGCTTACCAGAAAAGCGCGACAAGGTTTCCAGAATAATTTGCTGTTCCTGCTGTTTGAGCTCATTCCCCAATTTGTCATCACCCACAGCAGTCTCTGTTCGAAGCACCTGCTCAGGAATAACTTCTGGCCCCGCTTGTCGGTCGAAAGCAGTGAAGCGGTCATCGAGCATAATATCATCTGCTTCAATATGACCGTCCACATGCATAATCAATGCGCGCTGAATCACATTTTCCAGCTCTCGAACGTTGCCAGGCCATGCATATTGCGTCATCTTTCGTTGCGCAGCTAAGGTGAGCACCGGTTGTTCAATACCCGCCCGGGAACAATGTCGAGCAAGCAAGTGTTCAGCCAGTGGCAGGACATCGCCGGGACGCTCAACGAGCGGTTTCCAATTGAGCGGGAATACATTCAAGCGATAATAAAGATCTTCTCGGAATGCGCCCGACGTGACAGCTTCCCGAAGGTCGCGGTTACTGGTCGCAATAATCCGAACATCTAATAAAATTTCTTTCCTGCTGCCTAAGCGCTCGACGCGACGCTCTTGCAACACCCGAAGCAACTTAGCCTGCAAGCCCAAGTCCATCTCAGTAATTTCATCTAACAACAGTGTCCCGCCGTTCGCTTGCTCAAACTTACCGACACAGCTTTGTACCGCGCCAGTAAAAGCACCTTTTTCGTAACCGAATAGGGTTGCCTCGAGCATATTTTCTGGAATTGCGGCACAGTTAATGGCTACAAAAGGCCCATTGCAGCGGCCCGATACGTGGTGAATATACTGTGCTAAAACCTCTTTTCCTGAGCCACTTGGCCCAGTTACCATCACCGTTGCATCGGCTTGAGCGACACGCTGGGCGAGGCGAAGTAAGTCTTCACTCGAGCTATCACCGACCACAGGACGTTCTGGGTTCAAGGTAATCTTAGGCGCGTAACGCGCAATCAATTCAAGGAGTTGATCGGTCGCAAAGGGTTTGCTCAAGTAATCGACCGCACCCATTCGCATCGCTTTCACTGCATCATCCACTTGCGCGTAGGCTGTCATCATAATGACAGGCACGTCGTAACCTTGTCGATGTAAGCTACTCAGCAACTGTAGTCCGCTAATGCCACCCAATTGAACATCACTCAAGATCAATCCGGGGATTTGTTCTTTCAAAGCAAGCAATGCCTGTTCCGCACTATCAGCCGTGCGCACAATGTAGCCATTGAGCTCGAGGGTATCCACTAGTGCTTCTTGCAATGCTTGGTCGTCTTCGACCAACAATATATTCCGATTATGACTCATCGGATTCCTCCTTTCGCTCGCTTAAACGAGACGCGTCTGCCCGCGGCAAACGCAGGGTAAATGTGGTTCCTTGTTCAAGCACACTGGCCACTTGAATATCCCCTTGGTGCGCATTAATCACCGTCTTCACAACCGCAAGGCCCAAACCAGTGCCATGAACTTTTCGGGTAAAAAATGGGGTAAAAATGTCATCGAGGTCAGTCTGGGAAATGCCACTGCCAGAATCCGTTACAATAACCTCAATCCATTCTTCGTCGGCTTGTGCCGTCACGGTAACAGCACTGCCTGGCGAACTTGCCTGAATGCCATTAACGACTAAATTCTGTATTGCTCCACTTAAGGCCGATTGGTTTCCAAGCAGCGCCAAATCATCTCGCTCGCAACTCAATTCAACGGCGACCTTTTGCTGTTCGCTAAAGGCTTCCAGCTGAGTACTTAAACTCTCGAACAGCTCCTTCACCAATACAGTTCGCACCGGCTGCTGTTCACCGCTCTTGGCATACAGCAGCATGTCGTTGACCTGCTGCTCGAGATCTTTCAAACGTGCGGTAATTTTGTTGGCAAACTTTTCACGCTGCGCGCCATCTAACTGTGGTCGTGCCAAATTGTCGGCATACAGCAAGGCGGCACTTAACGGCGTTCTTATCTGGTGAGCTAATGAGGCGACCATTCGGCCCATAGCAGTCAATCGCTGCAAGTGACTTATTCGCTCAAGCAATGCACGCGTCTCAGACAAGTCAGTCAGCACAATTAACTGCCCCGGATCGGGGCTTAAGGAAGAGATATCCAAACGCACACGACGACCGGATCGAAGTGAGACTTCGTGACCATCATCTGCTCGTGGCTGGAACGCACGGTCAATGACATCACGCCATACAGTCCCCTCAAGTGGCTCACCTAATAACCGGGTCGCCTCTTGATTCACTTCGCGCACGTAACCGCGAGCATCCAACAGAATCACGCCATTCGGCATCGCCTGCACCAAACTGCGGACATGACTTGCGCTGGTGCGCGTAGGTCGAACCGTGGGGGCGAGCACAGATGCTGTGGAGGATTGCGCCATAAATTCTCTCCGAAAAAATTCCAAAGAGAACTATGCAACCATCGTGCCAAGGGAAAGGTGTTTTATTTCAATAGGTTAACGCGTCTATTTTTTGACTCTATTCGCGTTCGAGTTGGTACTTCCGCATTTTCTCCACCAATGTGGTGCGGCGCATACCGAGGCGCTCTGCAGCGCGAGCAACAATCCAATCTTGCTGCTCTAAGGCTTGGCGAATTAAATCAACTTCCAGATCACCAAGCAAAGTTTTGAGGTCTATGCCCTCCTCCGGCAAAGTCGCGGGAACAAGCCCCGAGCCTTCTGGATAGAGAACATCATCAAGCGTAGTTTCATCTTCCGCGAACATTGCGTTCAACGCATCACGCTCATGCATTTCGTCTGGATAAACCGGCACATAAGGCTCGGCATTTGGGTCTCGATATTTATTGGGTAAATCACTCACATCCACAATCCGCCCAGGATGCGTGATACTCAGGCGTTCTACTAAGTTGGATAACTCACGAACATTACCCGCCCAAGGCTGCGTAGACAGAGAGCCAAGAGCCGCGTCAGTTAATCGGAATGACACGCCCTGTTCTTTGCCAAGACGGTCAATTAACTCTTGAATCAGTAATGGAATATCGCCGTCTCGCTCGCGCAATGCAGGCATTTCAATAGGGAACACATTCAATCGGTAGTAAAGATCTTCGCGAAACTTACCTTCCGAAATTAACTGTTCAAGACGCTGGTGGGTTGCAGCAACAACGCGCACGTCCGCCTGCAATGTCTTAGTTCCGCCAACTCGTTCAAACTCGCGCTCCTGCAGTACGCGCAACAATTTCACTTGCATTGGCAATGGCATGTCGCCAATTTCGTCCAAGAACAGTGTGCCACCTTGGGCCAGTTCAAAACGCCCTTTCCGCGCGCCAATAGCGCCAGTAAAAGCACCTTTCTCATGCCCGAATAGCTCACTTTCTAACAAATCAGCAGGTATCGCACCGCAGTTCACTGGCACAAAAGGACCATTTGCCCGCTGAGACGTATCATGAATACCTCGCGCAACCACTTCTTTCCCCGTACCCGACTCTCCCAGAATCAGAACATTGGCATTAGACGGCGCCACCTGAATGATCTGCTGTCGAACCTCTTGCATCACTGCACTTTGCCCGACTAACGAGCGCGTCAACTGCGTCCAGGTAGCGGGTTGCGGATGGCTATTCTGCTGAGGTTTTAATCTGTGGTATTCCTGACCGTGGTGAATCAGTCGTATAATTTGCCCGTAGCTTGGTTTCGACCCCACGGTACCGAGGCAATTTGCGAGGTTCTCCAAAGCTTCAGGCATCCGCTCGGAAATGATAAAAGGTACGCTAGGGAATTGCTTGAGGAGTGATTCAACGTTTTCGCTCGTGTCGAGCGCAACCAGCACGTGCGCCTGTGGGGAGCGCCGCAACGACGCCTCGCACTCAGCAAGGGTAACCAGTTGAGGATGTTCGCCAACGAACTGAAAAATGGTTTGCAGGGACAGCCCAGCATCCGGTTCAGACGTTACGACATAGACAGTTGTTTCGAACTCGGTAATCAAAACCGACATTACCTCTTATTATCTCACACGGGGCTTCGCGGTAGCTGGATCAAAATTAGAATAACACAAAGGATGTCCTAACCTTCAACCTGTACTAAAAAACGATGTGTCCCGCTCTGCAAGTAAAAGCCTTCGGCTTCACCTTGACGTGCCGGCTTCAAATAGCTTACCCATTGATAATAAACATTTCGATGCACGCGGGCTAGTAAATCATCTCGCACCTGCACCGCCGGTCGGCCGTCATGTATCACCAGAGGATGTTTATCATTCAGAATATACTGCTCACCAATTTGGGTAGTGACCTGAATCCAAGTGTGCTCGTCCGCCTCGACTTCTTGCCACTCTGTCACCAAAAATGGAAGATCTTCGACTTCAATCGCAACTTTCTCTGCGGGTGTTACTAAGAAATACTGGTCATCCTGTCGCACGAGTACGGAAGCGAATAACTGCACCAGTGCAGGACGTTGAATCGGGGAGTTGTGATAATGCCATTCACCATTAGCGCAAATGGTGAGCGGGATAGAGCCGCAGAACGGAGGATCCCAGCGCTCAACAGGCGCCCGATGGCGCTTTTCTAAGCTGGCCTGCAATGCCTCTAAATTCATAACTTATCCCGGGATTTTATTCTGCCTTAGCAAATACCAAAGCGTGGCTTCCGTACGGTTTGATACCTTAATAGCTTTAAATATAGACGATAAGTGCACACGAATTGTGCCTTCAGTAATCCCCAGGATATTAGCAATCTCTTTATTCGACAGACCTTGAGCTAGCAGCTGCATAATTTCTTGCTGCCGCGGCGACAATTTTCGCTCGTAGTCATTGCGATATGCATCATAACGCCCGGTATCCTCAGGTAAATATTCCTTACCCTGCAACAATCCGTGCACCGCCAACTTCACTTCTTCGGCTGAAGTATCTTTGCGAACATAACTGCGAGCCCCCTGCGCAATACACTGGCGCATATCACTTTGATGCTGCCGCCACGTAAATAAAACAACGTGAGAATCGGGGGCAAGTTGCACGAGGCAAGGAACAACAGAACGGTGGTCAGCATCCGGCAGATCAAGTTCAGTAAATATCAAATCGTAGGTTTCGCCGCTTTTCAGGTAACTTTCAGCAACAGATAAGTCGGTTGCTTCATAAATTGCGACGTCGTTTGAGTAACTCGTCAGCAAGTAAATTAAACCCGAGCGTGTTATAAACTGAGGATCGATAATTAGAATTTTCATGCTTTTTTCTTCTCTGGACGCAACGTCCGTTGTTTAGACTCTAAGGCTTTAAGAGTGTCCACCACCTTCCACCTGTCTTGCTACTGAGCACTTTAACAAATATATTAATCAAATGTTAGCTTTAGAGCACATTTTGTTGAGGTCCCTAAATATCCCTATGCGAGCTATACTAGGAGTACTCTTACTTGCCTTAGCATCCTGCGCTAAGCCTTATGATGACGTGACTTCGACCACCTTTGCAAGTGGTGGAGTAGGTGCAGCATCGTTCGCTCCAGAGGGCCATTTCGCCGCGAGCGCGAGTAATACCATTGGTATATACACTGAGAACGCAGAACTCTCCGAATTAGTTCACTTACCTGATCCAAATGGTCTGTGGCGTGTGTTGTGGCAAAACGGAGAAACACTATGGGCCTATGACCGGAATAATCTGCTACGTATTGAACGCGCAACGGGCACCATTACTCATGATTACCCATTTGTGGAAGCGCCTATTCGAACCTTAGCATTGCATCACACCACCTTAGTGGTTGCCTCAGAAGCAGGCTGGGTTGACCGTTTTACTATCAGCAGTAGTGGCGAGCTAGTGAACCGGTATCGGCTTGCCGAAGAAGTACAAGGACTCTCCGCTGTTGCAGTCAATACGAACGACGCACGCACAACCACAGGGTTTGGAACTCGCGACGGAGTGATGCGCTTTTGGTACAACGATACAGAACAAACGCCCGTCGAACTTGATCAGCCAATTTTAGACGCTGCCTTTACTTATAACGAACTTTGGTTAATCACGAGTCGCTTCAACAATCCTATCGCAACGCGCAATCAACTTACGCTATGGCACGCCACTCGCGACAGACTCTCTGCTCACGCCTTGCCGGAAGACATTGGCTTTAATCATTTGCAAACACTCGAGCGCGGCTTATTGGTAGGTGGCGGTAATCATCAATGGGCCTGGTTTAATCCGGACAGCCATGAGTTTGCTGTGCGGCAATACGGAGCGCAGCGTAATCCGAATCAGCGCGGTGTGATCTTGCATGCAGCGGCAAGTGGAAATGAAATTTTACTGTTATCTTCCCGTGGTGAACTGCAAAGATGGGAAAAAACAAGTATATTCGGGAATAACCTTTAACTTAGCATTAACAAAAATCTCGGGCGCTTATGAAAATCAAAGCATTCTTACTTGGTTTACTGCTGATAGCCGGAACCGCGCAGGCCAGCGAAACTACCTATTATTACTACAACTTCATGGGCTACTCATTCACGGGTGAGCCGGGCGAAAAGTCAATGCTCAATCGCTTTACGGCTATGGTGGTGCGTGACGGCAAAATTGTCACCACTGGCGATGAGGGTTTGCGCGCTTTACTACCCGAAGGAGCCGAGCGAGTTAATCTTGGCGGTCGCGTTGTTTTGCCTGGTTTAGTCGATGCCCACGGACACATTCAAGGCCTCGGACAAAACCTGATTGAAGTCGACTTGCGCGGATTGACGAGCCGCACCGCCGCTGTCGCTCAAGTGGCAAACTACGCAGAGCAACATCAGGATCTCAACTGGATTGTTGGGCGCGGCTGGAACCAGGTACTGTGGCCTGACCGCTCATTCCCAAGTAGAGCCGACCTCGATCATGTGATTACAGATCGCCCAATCTATCTTGTGCGTGTTGATGCTCACGCCGCTTGGGTCAATAGCAAAGCGCTCGAACTCGCGGGTATCACTCACGAAACTGAAGATCCACCCGGTGGCCAAATTATGCGGGACAGCGACGGGAACCCAACGGGTATTCTGATCGATAAGGCAATGGATCTCGTTCGCCAAGTCATGCCCCCCTCTACGAGCGAGGAAATTGTCGACGCGAAACACCTTGCGTTTCAACACCTGCTTGCGCTCGGTCTCACTCAAGTGCATGACGCAGGTGTCACAGCGCAGGGCTTGCAAATATACCGCGATATCCTAGACGCCAATCGTTTACCGATGCGCGTCAATGCAATGATTGCTGGTAACGACCCTGAACTCGAATCGCTCCTTGCTGAAGGCACTTATCGTAGCGCATCTGATCGCCTGCAAATCAATAGTGTAAAGCTCTATGGTGATGGTGCTCTGGGTAGTCGTGGTGCGGCTTTAATCGAACCTTACAGCGACGATGAAGAGAATCGTGGCTTGTTAGTCACACCAGAAGATCGTGTGAGAACATTATTTGAAACCGTTCACAATGCGGGTTTTCAAATTAACTACCATGCCATTGGCGACTTCACTAACCGCTTGGCCTTAGATGAGTTTGCGCTCTTACTCGCAAAACCATACAACGATGAAAGCTCAGGCGATTATGAAGCGTCTGAAGATCGTCCAGTCCGCTACGGAGCAAATGAACTGCGCCACCGGATTGAGCATGCACAAATTGTGCAAGTGGACGATATTCCGCGTTTCAAAACGCTCGGAATCATCCCATCCATGCAGCCCACCCACGCGACTAGTGATATGAACATGGCCGAGGATCGCGTAGGAAGTGAGCGTATTGCCGGCGCATATGCGTGGCGACGTTTCCTCGATCAAGGTTCATTAATCGCAGCCGGTTCAGACTTCCCAGTGGAACTCGCGAACCCTTTTTATGGTATTCACGCGGCCGTTACGCGCCAAGATCGTGAAAATCAGCCGGTCGAGGGCTGGTATCCAGATCAACGCATGACTGTTGAAGAAGCGATTCGCAGCTTTACCATTGACGCGGCATGGTCAGGGCACCTCGCCGACAGCACTGGAAGTTTAGAACCTGGTAAGTGGGCAGACTTCATTGTGGTGAGTCATGACCCGTTCAGAGTCAAACCTGAGCACTTATGGCGCATCGAAGTACTCGCAACTTATGTTGCAGGTGAACGCAAGTATCGAATGACGCCTTAAATTATGAACGTGAGTGTGTTCCGATATTCCTTAAGGTACCCAGTACATGAATGATACCTTTCTGTTTGCTGATGAAAAGCCCGAGTCTAACGACTCGGGTATTGAGCTCGTACCTTTCGATATTTTAATCGTCGACGACGATGAAGAAATTCACCTCATTACCAAAATGGCACTAAATGAATTTCGTCTCGACGGCCGTCCCCTGCGCTTCACTTCTGCTTACTCGGGAGAAGAGGCTCAGCAAATCCTTGGCGAACCCAACGATTTCGCTCTCATGTTACTCGACGTCGTGATGGAGAACGATCACGCAGGCCTTGATGTCGTGCGCTGGACTCGAGAAACCGCAAAAAACAATATGATTCGGATTGTATTGCGTACCGGACAACCGGGTCAGGCCCCCGAGGAAGAAGTCATCGCCCGCTACGAGATTGATGACTATAAGGAAAAAACAGAATTAACCTATCGCAAACTCATGACGTTGATGTATTCAAGCTTGCGCGCTTACCGCGACTTACAAGCCATCGAGAGTTACAAGGTAGGGCTAGAACGAATCATTGAAGCATCAGCGGAAATCTTTACCGCGCGCTCAATGACTCAACTCAGTCAGGGTATTTTAGAACAACTCGTCGCACTACTGACTCGCTCAAACACCGCTGCTTACTATCGAGTAGACGGGTTCACCGCGAGTGGTGATGACGACCACCCCATGCACATCATCGCCGCCACTGGCGAATTCAAAGAGCGTATTGGTGAAAGTGTAAAGCAGTATATTGACCGGCAAATCGTCGCCAGCTTACTCGCCACCCACCAAACCGTTGGCTTCGAGTTGATCGATGACACCTACTATGGCGTTTACAAGACATCGGCACAGCATTTTTATCTGCTTTACATTCGCGGTGTGAGTAAACTAAGCGCAACCGATCGCAGATTACTCGATCTCTTTATGAACAACACTGCGATTGCATTTGAGCACCTTGATAATTTTGACAATACAAAAGGCTAACTTTCGTGGGTATCGATTCAATTCGACGTGATTATGAGCAAGGCTCGCTAAACCGTGACCAACTGACAGACACTCCCCATGCACTCTTTGAACAATGGTTTGCTGCGGCTATTCAGTCTGCCGACACACCCGACCCAACCGCTATGGTGCTGTCCACCGCCAGCGCAACTGGTCGTCCGGCACAACGCGTCGTGTTGCTTAAGGGCAGCTCCCCAGAGGGGTATTGCTTTTACACAAACTACAACAGCCGTAAGGCACAAGACTTAGACGAAAATCCGCAGTGTTGTCTGCATTTCGCATGGCTTGGAATGGAACGGCAAATCATTATTGAAGGGACGGCAGAGCGTCTAACAGACGCGGAAAATGACGCGTATTTTGCTTCGCGTCCCCGACAAAGCCAGCTTGGTGCTTGGGCTTCAGCGCAAAGTGAAACGGTGGCGAGCCGCGAAGCGCTCGATCAAAAGTTTGCCGAAGCCACCACCCAATTTGCTACTGAAGCGCATATTCCACGCCCGGAATTCTGGGGAGGATATCGCATTCAACCGTTACGTTACGAGTTTTGGCAAGGCGGTCGCGCACGGCTGCACGACCGTTTCATTTATGAGCGCGCCCTCAGCGATCAAGGGCAACACCTTTGGTCAATCAGTCGTCTGCAACCGTAAAAGTGCCATGCACAGTCGGGCGACCCTCGTGAACCAGACGGCGCCCGCGACACCACACTGAATCCACTTGAATACCGTTCGGATCAACCAGCACAAGATCCGCGTCCACCCCAACCGCAATCCGACCTTTGTGAGACAAACCGAGATAATCTGCAGCGGCGCTTGTTACTGAAATCATTGCATCGGATACATCAATTTTATGCTCAATAATGGCTTCTCGAAGCGCCTCTAGCATAGACAAAACACGCCCTACTTTGAGTCCTGAAAGCTCACCTGCGGCATTGAACTCTGGCAAGCTCGCATTGCCATCCGAGCTAAAACTAATCTGCTGTGCAGACACACCAGCCTTAAGGGCTCGCGCTAAACACTCAGCAGCACTTAACTCCCCTTGGGCAAGCAGCTCTGGTGTTGTGCTCGCCGTCACATCAATCACCATACCGGCGCGGGCCAAACGAAACCCCTCTTCAAGCAACTCAACGGAACGATTCAAATGCGTTGGATAAAATTGAGTAATCGGCACCGGGAAGCGTTCAATCACTTCATCCACGAGCCCCAGCTGCTCATCATCATCCCCCACATGCAGAAAAACGATGCCGCGTTTGCCTGACAACATGCCACCAACGCGCGCTTCAGAAGCGATTCGCGCCAATTCTCGTGCACTCGGGAAAGAGCCACGGTGATCAGCAATCGCCACTTCACCCACCCCAATCACGCGTTCCAGCAGAATAATGTCGTCCCGCACTGAGCCAGTAAGTGTGCGTACTGGCACTTCATAGGAGCCAGTGTAGCAATACACCTCGAGTCCCTCATGCACCAACGCTTGTGCTTTAGCGAGCAAGTCAGGCAAGGTGCGCGTCGTCGCATCGGTGCCAAGTGCCGCCACTAAGGTTGTTACCCCAGCCAAGCTCGCCTCTTCCAATGTCATTTCTGGCGTTCGCGTATGAAAACCGCCTTCACCGCCACCGCCGGTAATATGCGCCAGCGGATCCACCATACCTGGCATTAACCAACGGCCCTCGGCATTAATTTCACGCACCTCCACGCCCTGCCCTTGCAAGCTCAGATCCTCGCCTATTGCGAGCACCTTACCGCCACCAATCAGCACATCTTGGCGGCCCTGATCCCTAGGCGCATAAAGGTGCGCTCCTCGAATTAACGTCAACATAGTTAGCTAAACCCCAGTAAAACCGCGATAACAACAGTAGCGATAGCTACTGCCGCTAGAACTAATTGAAACTTCCAAATGGCGCGAACCCAGCTTGCCCAGTCGAGTTTCACAGCACCTAAGCAGCCAATAAGAGCAGCCGAAGTCGGTACAATGATATTGGTTAAGCCATCACCTAGTTGGAACGCGAGAACGGCGACCTGGCGAGACACACCAGCCAAGTCTGCCAACGGCGCCATCAGAGGCATGGTCAGTGCTGCTTGACCGGAGCCCGATGTCATGAAGAAATTGAAAACACCTTGGAAGGTCAGCATTGCAACTGCCGCCCCCATTTCTGACAGCCCACTTACCGACTGTCCTGCTGCATGTAATACCGTATTCAAAGTGGACGGGCTGGTTGGGTCATCGCCACCAAGCAGTAAAATGATTCCTTTCGCGAAGCCCACAATTAATGCGGCAGGCAGCAAATCTTGTGCGCCGCGAGTAAAAGCGGTAGACATACCATTCGCCGTCATCCGGCCGCCAACAATGGCAATTAAACCGATCACAATACCGACGGCGACAAATTGGCTCGCAATCTCAGGAATGTAATAGCCCCGTGCAGTAACGCCCCAGACAACCCAAATCATGCCAAGCAAGAAAGTGATCAGTATGAAGCTGTCTAAGCGACTGAAGGGCTGTTGCGAAAAATTCACCGTTGGGCGTTCTGCAACGGGCTGTCTCACTTTGCCCGCATAACGCAAAGTAAATGCGAGTCCCACCAAGGTAAAGACAAGCCACATGGTCATGCGGAAATTGGCTCCTGACAGCAGCGGCACTTCGGCAATGCCCTGTGCAATTGCAACACTGAAAGGGTTCATCCAAGAAGCGGCGAAGCCAATTTGGGTGGCCACATAAGTCACTAACACCGTGGTCACTTTGTCATAGCCAAGCTTCGTCATCACAGGGAGGAGTACGAGACAGAACGCTATTGCTTCTTCCCCCATGCCAAAAATGGCGCCGCCGAGGGAGAATACGAAGAAAAGAACCACCAAAAACAAGCGGTCATAGGCTTGCGTTCGCTGAATCAGCGCGAGAATCCCGCGTTCGATACTTGCTGTTTTTACGATGATACCAAAAGCACCACCGACCAAAATAATAAAGGCCATGACACCAATGGCCGCGCCCCATTTCGAACCCGACACCATGCCCTCGAAGGGCACATTCGCGAGGCCGATCTCGCCACCTTCGGCAAACCACCGAAACCCACGCGCTCCCTCAACAACCTCATAGGACTCCGCCAGAATTAACTCGCGTTCCTGCAGGCCTGAAGGCGTATCGCGCGTGACGGTTTCCGTACTGAATTGCCCGGCTGGCACAAGCCATGTAAGTGCCGCTGCAAGCAGCGTCACAAAAAATAAGATAACCAGCGTGTCCGGCATGCGCCGGGATGCTTCCATCGATTTCATAAGTTGGTTTCCACTGCCACGAACAACTGCGGGGAGTAGAAGCTCCCCGCATCTGGAGTGTACGCCGTCGTCTCCAACGGCGCATTCTTTATCACCTTAGAAACGGTAGGTCGCGCTCACGCGATAGAACCGTCCCATCGTGTCGTGGTTGAAGTGGTCAACATTAGCGCTCGTGCCATACGCATAAGGCGCTTGACGGTCGAACAGGTTTTCAATGTTGAAACGCACGGTAAAGTTATCAGAGAACTCATAACCGACAGTCGTGTTGACCTTCGTCCAGCTTGGAACCTTGCGATCCGCTGTAATACCTAAACGATCCAAGTCAGCTTGGCCCAAGGTTTCGATATCGTCGTCATAGCCACTGGTGTATTGCACACGAATGTTACCGAACAGACGATCACGATCCCAGCGCAGGGTATTGGTAAAGATGGTGCGTGGGTAACGGAAGGTACTTGCTAATTTCTCGGTATCCGCTTGTTGTGACAACTGACGGTCAAAGCTCAGCAAATGGGTCACATCGGTCAACCAAGTGAAGCGCGCAACACCGTCAATATCGAAATAGTGCGTGTAAGTGAAATCAAGACCTTCGGTTTTCTGAATACCTAAGTTCTCAAGTTGTAAATGCACGTCACCATCAATACGACTGGTCACTACACCGACTCCGTTCTCATCACACTCTTCGAAGCCCACACCTTGTGACACATCCGCTGGAACCTGGCCACAGAAACGCAGTGACGGGTCGGTCAAAGTACGACGCATGAAGAACTCTGGGTCGACACCTACAATGTTGTTGTGCTCGAAGCGCCAGTAATCGAAAGTCACTGTGACATCACGATTTGGACTCCAGGCAAAACCGGCACTGAACGACTCTGAATCTTCTGCTTCCAACTCGTCATTACCGTAAACCTTGGTCAGAATAGAGAAGTCTGGGAATCCACCGGTACAGTAATTACCGATGAACTCAGGCTTACAATCAACAGCCGCGGAGCTCAGGGTAATCTCTGCGCCCACTTGGCTCAGTGAAGGAGCACGGAACGATTGTGCCCATGATGCACGTAATAAAAGATCATTAGTCAGTTCATAGCGCAAACCTACTTTCGGGTTAAACTCACCACCGAAATCTGAATAGTGATCGTAACGACCTGCAATTTGCGCATTCAAGCGGTCCGTGACGGGTACAAATACTTCAGCAAACACCGCCCATTGATCACGGCTTGCCGAGGCACCAGTAGAACCAAAGCCGATCACACCCGGCTCAAAGTTATTTTCGAAGGTTCCACGAGCGAGTGGATCTGGGCTATCACTAATTTCTTCGCGACGCATCTCCACACCCACAGCTGCCGCAACAGGGCCTGAGTCTAAGTAGAACAGGTCGCCTGAACTCCGGAAGTCGGCGCTGTAGAGCTTCGACACGCCATTTCGTGGCAAGCTTTCCTGAAGTAGACCAATCACTGTAGGATCTTGCTGCTGTTGACCGCCGAAGGGGTTGTACCAAAGTCCACCCTCATTTGGCGAACAGTTAGTCGAGCCATCCGCGCAAAGTTCACCAAATAGTGAGGCTTCAAAGCGAGCACGATTGTAAATACCCGCAACGGCACGTTGCTCTGAACGCGACTCTGAATAGCTTAAGGCGCCTTCCCAGAACCACTCACCCCAACTGCCTTCAAGACCCGTCACTAAGCGAATGCTTTCCGTGGTGTTTTCGAGTGTTCGTCCGTCAGGGAAACGTCCCCATCCCAGAATGAAGTCCTCATCTGGCACGCCAAGGTCATCCCACAAATCGAAGAAGCGATCGCGCAGCTCTGCGGGCATATTCGGGTGATTGAAGTCCACTTCGAAGCCGCTCCAAGGCGCCGCCGTAGAGTTACTGCGCGCTTCGGTGCGGCTGTACATGACTTCGGTAAACCAAGTGATATCACCCATGTGGTGAGTAATCATGGCACCGACGCCCATCGACTCCAGAGCAGTGTAAGTCGGTAGATAAGCATTCTGATTGTATTCGCAATACTCGCCGAAACGCCCCTCACCAAACAGGTCTGCTGGACAGGTTGCTTCAACATAGTCATCGTCATCGAACCATTGAGTGTTCCAGCTGGGGTAGATACCTTGCTGACTTGGGAAAAAGCTTTGCGCCGTGCGCTCACGATCGCGGTCGAACAGCGGTTTACGATCGTAGTAGTCAAAGAACACTGTGACATTCGTGTCTTCACCGAAATTACGACCTGCAATGATATTTACATTGGTTTTGCCGTCGTCAGAGCTTGCTTCCGAGTTACCGTAGCTAACATTGATCTCAGCGCCTTCGTAATCGCGACGCAGCACGTAGTTGATAACACCGGCAATTGCATCAGCGCCATAGGTCGCCGAAGCACCCGTGGCAAGAATATCAATCCGCTCAATAGCACTCAGCGGAATCGAGTTAATGTCGACAAAGTTCTCAAAATTGTTGGCGAAAGAGCTTGCACTGACCCGGCGACCGTTAATCAGCGTAAGCGTCGATGACGCACCTAAACCACGCAGTGAAGCAGCCGCTTGACCGACCGGCGAGTCCCCTTGCAATGCACCACTAGCGAAGGTCGAGAAGCTACCTTCCCCGCCGCGGGTCTGGCCCACTTCACGCAGTAATTCACTGACGGTGGTTGCTGACGAGTTACGAATTTCGGCCTCGCCAATGGAAATAAGTGGTTGAGCGCCTTCTAAATCGACGCCTCGGATTTGTGAACCGGTTACTTGAATTCGTTCAACACGCTGAGGAGTTGCTTCTTCCTCTTCGTTTTCTTGCGTTTCATTCGCATGCGCTAAGTTAGGCTGCGCCATGAGGGCGAGCGTTACGGCAGACAGGGCGAAGCCCATCAACGGGAGTTGAGTATTCCACTTGATCAACATAATCAAACCTCACTGGTTGTTACATCGCCTTTTTCGTGGATACCGCAGCTGAATACCGGGCACACGAAGGCTTTTTCTGTTTTTTTACGAGCTAAGGAAAGGTGCTGAGGGCACCAAATGACAGACACAAAAAGGCCGCCAATGACAATCGAATTGTCAGGCGTGCGCTATTCGTCCCACCATTCGGAAAGGTAGAAACTCTGGTAGTGATAGGTTGACAGTCGCATCGCTTTTTTAAGCATAAATTCGCTGTCTAACTCCCGAGCGTTGTAATGAATTTAAAGTCTCATTTTCGGTACGCTAACTTGTCACCAAATTGGTATGACAACCGAAATCGAGCGTTGACTTAGGCAATGGTTTAGCATTAGTTTTTCAGGCTGTCAATTCTCTTGGATCAGGATTTTAACATGTTCCGTCTGCGCTCGTTCCCGCTGTGGGCCTTAATTTTACTGACTTTTCCGATACTTGCGGAAGATTCAGAGAACACTCAAGAAGACACTCTCACTTGGCAACTTATGCTTGCCGGAGGATCATTAAACACCTGTTCAAGCATGTCGCCAGGAAATTGCACAGACACAAATTGGATCGACGAATCCATGCGTCAAGGGGTGCAAGTTGAACTCTCAAAAACGAATATTGAGCGCATTCTCGCGTCATCAATTTGGACTGCATCAACGAGCAATGGTCGGACCGAAATTCGTCGCGATGTGGAGCGCATGCTCAATCAATTGCAGGGTCGATTTGGCGACCAAGCTATCGCACTGAGTGAACTCACGCGGATACTGCGCAATACCTACCCAAATCTATGGCGTAATCTGTACGACCGGGAATGGTATCTGATTCGCGATACCCTACAGCAAGCCGAATCTCAGACCCGCCAAGAGCAAGTGCGCCTAGATCTCAGCAAAGAGCCTGCGGGCGCAGGCTTGTTTTATCGCTTTGTCGAACAAGCAAACAGGCTAACAGACAACGAGAAGCCAGCCATTTTGGTGGTCACCGCTTCCGGTCGCGACAGCTTCGACGCGGTGGATTTTTACGTGAATGCGTTTAAAAACGCAGGGGCAGAGGTTCGCTGGTTACCTATCGACGCGGGCTTTACCCATGCCCTAGCCGCTGGCGAATGTGGTGCTATCGACAAATACCGTGAAAGCACACAGATTAGCTTCGATCGTGCGGCAAAGTACCCTCATCTTGCTGACATACAGCAGCATTATTGCGAGCATCCAGAACAACTCGCCGACGCCATCAACTCGGCGCAAGGCCTGTTCATTAATGGGGGCGATCAAACGCTCACCCGGGCGGCTTTTCATTTCCCCGACGGTAGCGCCACGCCATGGCTAACAGCACTGCAACACCGCGTGCAAGAAGGCGAAATGATTGCAGGCGGCACGAGTGCGGGCACCGCCATCATGCCAAGCGCACCAATGATTTCAAATGGCTCGAGTGAAAGCGCCTTGCGTGATGGCGCACATGCAGGGGCGCCGCCAGCCACAGACTGTGAGCGCGCTCAAGACTGCCCTGCATCTTTGCATGCAGATAGCCTGACTTATCATCCTGAAGGCGGAATTCAGCTCTTTCCTTTTGGTTTACTCGATACGCATTTTTCTGAGCGTGGGCGACAAGCACGACTGCTCAAGCTAGCCGCGGCAACGAATACTCCTCTGGCTGTTGGTGTCGATGAAACCACCGCTTTATTAGTGAACGTGCAAACCGGAGAATTTGAGGTGGCAGGGGCGCATGGCGTGTTCTTTATTGAACAGCCGATCCAAGGTGAGCAAAGTGTTGCCAGCTACTTTCATTATTTACGCCATGGTTCGCGCGGCACACTGACCGCGCAAGGCCTAGTTGCCGTAGATTTCGCAGCCCAGGCTGCCGGCGACCAAGGTAGTTCCGGTGAAGGAGTGTTCCTGCGTGATCGAACTATTACCGCCGCACTGCAACAATGCCGCCGGAATCCGCTTCTGACGCTGACACGAGACGGCATTTCTGTGTTACTGCGCGCTTCAGAGGATACCCAGTTGGCTCACGTCGGGAATGGCTGCGAAGTAGTCAATGGTGGGATGGCATTCTCTTGGGACTGAGCTCTTAAGACTCTGCACTTAGACCCATGCTGCCTTTAAGATAGCTCAAGCGCCGTTGGCGGCTCGATCCCGAGTCGTTCGGCGCAAGACACCAAACGCGGCCAGGTTTGTGCGTCCAGCCAGACACCTTCTATCAGCTGCTGTTGTTTCAAAGCGAGTGCACGTTCTCCAGGCACTCGCACCGGCTGATTCACCTCACGAGGCGTATTATCGCGACACCGGCGAAGCAGATCGTCGGTGACATCACGAAAGGCTGCCACATCACCAAAAGCAGCCGGATCCATTACCTGAATAAAGACAGAATTACACTCGCCGTCATCGGCACCTTCCACACGCCCATAATTCGACAAAGCCATCGTCCATACTTCACTCATCAAACATAAGCCGAAGCCTTTGTAGCCAAGATCAGCTCCGCCGAGTGGTAATAGTGCCCCACCCTGCTCAATGTAATCTTTCGGATCGCGGCTTATACGACCATTAGGCAGCACAATTGCGTCAAATTGCAGCATTTCACCCCGTTCATAGGCCTGTCTTACCTTGCCAGCAGCTGTCACGCTAAAACTCATATCGAGCAACAACGCTCCCTTGGTTGCGGGCACACCAATGGCGAAAGGGTTTGGCGAGAACAAGCGTTCAGTACCACCAAAAGGAGCGACACTGGCTTGCGCGGGCGTCGCACACATCATCGAAATCACCAACCCTTGCGCAGTCGCCTGTTCAAGATATGCCGCTAGACTCGCCACGTGCTCTGCACGCCGCACCACTATGGTGCCTGTGCCAGCTTGACGGGCCATTTTGCAGGCTGCCGCGACGGCCTGTGGCATCACATACAAGCCCGGCAACTTGTGCGCGTCCCAACAAGCAACAGCGCTGCGCTGACTCAACACCTCGGGCTCCCCCTCACCTTTCATTGCACCAGTAGAGAGCTGCTTCACATTGTAAGGAAGACGGCGCAGGCCATGCGTTGGGAAGCCGAGGAGGTCACCTGCGAGTAAGGACTGGGCCATCGCTTGCGCTACTGGCGCGCTAGCACCGGCCCGTTCAAAACATTGCGTGGCAAATGCTTGCAGTTCATTCGCATCAACGCGTGCGGCTTGATTCATAAATTTCCTTCGCGAATAGTGATTATTTTCAGTAATTACCCAGTGTAACGGGAAAAACAGGCTTGGTCAGTGGGCGCACAACCGTTAAGCTGTGAAAAGTCATTTTAGTAAGGAATCGATCAATGAAGAAAATTGCCGTAATCACCAGTGGTGGTGACGCTCCCGGAATGAATGCCTGTATCCGTGCTGTGGTGATTACCGCCTGGCAAGAAGGGATTGAAGTGATCGGATTCCGCCATGGCTTTCGTGGCATTGTGGAAGACTTATCCCAACCGCTTCATCCAGACGACATGCGCTTAGTCAGTCAGCGTGGCGGAACCTTCTTGAAAAGTGCTCGCTATCCAGAGTTTCGCGAAAAGGCGACTGCGCAAAAAGCCGCCGAGCAACTAGACAAGCATGACATCAGCGCACTGGTGGTCATCGGTGGCGATGGCTCGTTTCGCGGTGCGTCTCATCTAGCTCAGCACTGGCAAGGGCAAATTATTGGCATTCCGGGCACCATCGACAACGACCTTGCAGGCACCGATATTACCATTGGCTTTGCCACCGCAGTTGACACAGCCATGGAGGCCATCGACAAAGTACGCGAAACAGCCGAAGCCATGGCGCGGGTATTCATTATTGAGGTGATGGGGCGGCACGCCGGCTTTATTGGCTTGCACTCCGCCATTGCTAGCGCTGCAGAGGCAATGATTCTGCCCGAAATGGATCCACAACCAAAATTGCCGGAACTTGCCGACAATATTTTGCAAGCTCGGGAAGCCTTTCCCGACAGTAGTTACGTAGTAGTGTTGTCCGAGAATTTGTGGCCGGGCGGCGTGCATGCTTTAGCCGATAGTTTATCCAAAGCGACTGGCGTCACCTGCCATCCCTGCCCCCTCGGACATATACAACGCGGTGGCCGTCCTAATGCGCAAGATCGCATTTTATCGATGCAATTAGGGCAGGCTGCGGTGCATGCCATCCTTGATGGCGCCAGTGGTGTTATGATTGGGTTAGAAAATGAACGGGTCGTTGAGGTTCCGCTGGCATTGACCTACGATCGAGACAAGCCTTTAGACCCGCGCCTCGTGAATTTGCAGCTGGGTTTACAAGGCGTAAATTTCGCTTCAAAAAGCGACCGTGAAACCGCATAATAGCCGCCCTTTTTGGGCCACGATCGCTGTTTAAACAGATTGAAGAGGTATTGAAATTTGACACAAGCGTTCCCCGTACCCGTGACTCTCGATACGCCAGTGCGTGCCTACTTTGGCGCGGACTTAGCGAAAGAGATGACACCGGGTAACACCTACCTGATTGGTTTCGGTTTTGATGGTACTGCCTGTTTCCGTAAGGGAACTCGTTTCGGTCCCAATGGTTTACGATCAGTATCAGAAGATATTGAATCCTATTCACCCTATCAGGACGATGATCTCGAAGAGAAAGAATTCTTCGACTTGGGGAATTTGCAGTTAGGTGACAGTACCGATGTGGAGCGTCAATGGCAGCACGCGACTGACGACTTTAACCGTATTTTTGATCCCGTGGATTTAGCCGCGAGTAAGATCAAAGTACTCACTTTAGGTGGCGAGCATTCAATTTCTTACGCGCCTATTGTGAAGTATCTCAAGCAGTATCCAGACTTGGTATTATTGCACCTCGACGCCCATGCGGATTTACGCGATGGCTTTACCGGCTATCACTACTCTCATGCATCAATTATTCGCCGTGCTTTGGATCATTTTGGGCCGAAGCATGAGTTGATTCAGTATGGCATTCGTTCAGGTACTCGTGAGGAGTATCAATGGATGCGCGAGAACAAGACCATTCGTACATCGCGTAAGGACTTCCTTGAGAGCGTTGCCGCCATTCCAGCGGATCGCCCTATTTATTTGACGCTCGACTTAGATTACTTCGACCCTTCCTTCCTTCCGGGAACCGGTACACCCGAGCCAGGTGGTGAAGATTTCCATTCGTTTATCAGCCTCATCAAGCTGTTGCGGGAGCGTAACTTGGTGGGGGCCGACGTGGTCGAGCTCTCTCCGGATATCGACCCGACTGGTAACTCCGATGTCTTCGCGGCTAAGGTCGTGCGTGAACTTTTACTCGTATTGGAAGGAGGCCGCCGATGAGCCAGCCTTGGACAATTGAAGATTCAGAAGAAATTTATGGCGTAAAGCGCTGGGGTGCAGGCTATTTCAGTATTGGTGAGCACGGCAATATTCAAATTGCCCCAAATCATCGCAAGCCAGACGTCAATATTGATATGGCGGAAGTCATCGCAGAAATGCAGGCGGAAGGGATTCAATTCCCTGCCGTCATTCGTTTCCATGACATCCTGCGCTCACAGGTGGAAATCCTGAACGAGACCTTCCGTGACACCATTCAAAGCGCGGAATTCGAGGGTAAGTACATCGGTGTGTATCCGATTAAAGTGAATCAAATGCGCGAAGTCGTTGAGGAAATCCTCGACGCGGGCGAACCCTACAACTACGGCCTCGAAGCAGGTTCTAAGCCAGAGCTTATGGCCGTATTGGCCTATAACGAAAACCCCGGCGCTTTGACCATATTGAATGGCTATAAAGACGAGGATTACTTAACTTTAGCGCTACTTGGTCGCCATCTGCAGCGAAATACCATAGTTGTTGTGGAAAAGTTCACTGAACTTGAAATGTTGGTGCGACTCGCCAAGAAGTACAAAGTAGAGCCGATCATTGGTTTGCGTTCGAAAATGATGGTGCGTAGTACGGGTAAATGGTCGAGCTCTTCTGGTGACCGCGCCAAGTTCGGCCTCAGCATTGCTGAGATCGTGAATGCTATCGACTACCTGAAAGAACACGAAATGTTGCATTGTGCGAAGCTATTGCACTTCCACATTGGTAGCCAGTTATCAGACATCCGTAAAATCAAAGAAGCAGTCACTGAAGGTGCTCGCCTCTATGCGAAGTTGCATCAGATGGGCGTGCCGCTCGAATATCTCGATATCGGCGGCGGTTTAGGCATTGATTATGATGGCTCTAGTACCACCACAGATTCGTCGCGTAACTATTCAACCGAAGAATACGTAGCCGACGTGGTGTATGGCGTAAAACAGATTTGTGACCTTGAGAAAGTACCACATCCAAATCTGGTCAGCGAAAGCGGCCGCGCCATTACAGCGCACCATAGCTTGGTTGTGACCAACATTGTGGGCGAAGTGAGCCTAACTGCGACGAAGTTCGACTTCAGCGAAGAAGAAGGCGAGCACGTTTTGGTGAGCAACATGCGTGAGCTGGTGACCTCGCAAGACATTCACCCTCAAGAACGCTATAACGACGCAGCAGCCTACAAGCAAAGCGCCTATGAGGCCTTTAAATTGGGGATCCTAACCATTGTAGAAATGGCCAAGATCGACACCATGTATTGGCAAATTTTGGGAGAAATTCACAGTTCTCTCGACGATGACACACGCCAAATTCAGGAACTAGAAGAACTGGAAGACATTCTCGCAAGCCAATATCTTGCGAATTTCTCAATATTCCAGTCGGCGGCAGATACCTGGGCTATTGGTCAGTTGCTGCCCATCATTCCGTTGAAGCGACTGAATGAGCGTCCAGATGTGCGGTGTTCTATTGCTGACATTACCTGCGACAGCGACGGTAAAATCAATAAATACATTGAGAGTAATCAAATCAGTGAAAACATTCTGATGCACAAGCTAAACAAGAGCGAAGAATATCCTATTGGGATGTTCCTCACCGGTGCTTACCAAGATGTGATGGGCGATATGCACAACCTTTTCGGGCGTTTGACTGAAGTTCATATCTTCAGCCACGACGACGAGCCAGGTGCATTTTATATCGAAGAGATAGTTCCGGGGCATTCAGCCGAGAAAGTGCTCGAAACCATGCAATACAACACGGATTACATGGCGAAGATGATTAAAAAGTCCATTGATCGGGAAATTCGCAAAGGAAAAATACCGCCACGCGAAGGCGTCCGTTGGACCGATTTTTACGAGCGATGCCTTGCTGGGACGACTTATCTTCGTAACGGTAAATAATAGAAAACTGTATAAAACGGGCAATTCCTAACCAATCGGGAGCAAAAGCCCAAAAAGCGGTTGACTTTGGTCGGCCGAAAACGTTTAATTGCACGCACGCCCAGATAGCTCAGTTGGTAGAGCAGGGGATTGAAAATCCCCGTGTCGGTGGTTCGATTCCGCCTCTGGGCACCAAATAAATGAAAAAGCCGCTCTCTGAGCGGCTTTTTCATTTATTGTTCAGGGGTCGGATGAGAACCACCTATCTGGTTCGACACTCTTTGTTTCGAAGCACGTCAGGAACATTTTTGGACGCACGTAGTGCGGGCCGTAGGCCGAGCCCCAGGGACGGGGCGAGCATTCCGCCTCGCTCGAATCCACCTCCCTTGCCAAAACAATGCGTCAGGAACATTTTTGGACGCACGCAGTGCGGGCCGCAGGCCGAGCCCCAGGGATGAGGCGAGCATTCCGCCTCATTCAGAAGGTCATCCTACTTTGCAATGCCCCGCAACACGGCCAAATCCTCCTTCGCTCGTTCCATTCGGCGCGTGCGAGTGCAGATATTGGTAGCCAATAAGTCACCGTCTGAAATAGGAAATGCATAAATTAGGTATGGGGTATTGCGCGCGAAACGAGCGCCACACATAGTGCTCTCAGCAGGCGTCGCTAAGGTTACGACCTCACTCATTTTTATAGACGCATCCTCACCCAACCAGTGCTCCGTAACGCGCACCTGATAATGTATTTCCTCGCCACCAAAAGTACCACGCTGCAGTTCGCTGGAAAGCACCTCACCAACAACCACAACGCCCTTTTCCGCAAGCCAAGCCTTGATACCGCGCTCCGTATCCGCATCAGGAGGGAAGCATGAACAAGCAGTCGCTGCCGGTATACTGAGCCAAAAACCGAGGAACAAAATGGCAATAAATTTAAATTTCATATTGGGCGCTCTTCCTTCAAATCAACGCTGCTCCAAAGAACAGTCACTAAATAAGAATAGGATCAAATGACAATTTAGTGGGAAAAACCAACCCCAAAACAGGGTCCAACCCAAAACGGGGTCAGATGACAAAATTTGAGGGTCAGAACAACAGTTTTACGAGGCCGCCAGGCAAACTCGGGGACAGATCAGTTGCTCTACAGCCTATATAAAATATGAAAAACGCCTCAATAAAGTTGTTCTGACCCCAAAAATGAGGGTCTGACCCTCATCTCTACAGCCCTTTAAAAACGGATATTGGGGCCAGATTTCTTCATCTGACCCCGTTTTGGGTTGGACCCCGTTTTGGGTTAGCCGTGGATTTGGAAGAGGTGGGCGTTGAGCCAGAGGTGGATGAGGACGCCGGCGATGTAGCCGAGCAGAATGATTGGCGTCCATTTTAAATGGCTGGCAAAGGTGTAATAGCCGCGGGCTTGGCCCATCAGCGCTACCCCTGCGGCGGAGCCGATGGAGAGCAAGCTACCTCCGGTTCCTGCAGTCAGGGTGATTAATAGCCAGTGGCCATGCGACATCTCCGGTTGCATTGCGAGTACTGCAAACATCACTGGAATGTTATCGATCACGGCAGAAATAATGCCGAGCGCGATGTTTGCCAAGGTTGCATCCCACTGGGTGTAGAGCACCTCAGACATCATTCCTAGATAACCTAAGAAGCCTAACCCGCCCACACACATCACGATGCCATAGAAGAACAGCAGTGTGTCCCATTCGGCACGTGAAACGCGGCTAAACACGTCAAACGGTACCACACTACCCAAACGCTTCATGCGTTCGATATCACCGGCACGTTCCGCCATGGCGCGTTTGCGCGCCAGCGAACCCGGTAGGGTGACCCGTAGGTAGTAACCAAAGAACTGTAAATACCCCAAGCCCATCATCATACCTAGGACAGGAGGGAGGTGAAGTAAGCTATGGCAAGCGACGGCTGTGGCAATAGTCAGCAAGAACAGCATCGTGATTCGAATCGCACCACGCTTGAGCTCTACTTCTTCGTAAACAGCCGAAGGCTTGCGGTTCTCCACAAAGAAACTCATCACAATGGTGGGTATCAAATAGTTCGCGAGTGACGGCAAAAACAGAACCAAGAACTCATCAATGGTCACAAGGCCCGCTTGCCAGACCATCAGGGTGGTAATATCGCCAAACGGACTAAAGGCGCCACCAGCATTCGCGGCCACTACAATGTTCACGCAGCAAAGACTGATAAACTTCTTGTCCCCCGCCGCCACTTTCATAATCACCGCACACATGAGTAGCGCGGTGGTTAGGTTATCGGCAATAGGTGAAATCAGGAATGACAGGATCCCGGTAATCCAGAACAACGTTCGATAGCTGAATCCGCGACGTATCATCCAAGCGCGCAAAGCGTCGAATAAGCGCCGCTCTTCCAATGCGTTGATGTAGGTCATTGCAACCAACAAGAACAACATCAGCTCGGCAAACTCTAGCAAGTTGTGCCGGAACGCATACTCGGCAGAATCGGTGAAGCCATGTTGGACATACACCCAACCAATGAGCATCCAAATCAAACCAGCGGCAACAAGCACGGGTTTCGACTTTCGCATATGCAGCTTTTCTTCGCCCATGACTAACGCATAAGCGAGGACAAAAATGCCGATACAGATGAAACCAATAATTGAACCAGTAAGGTCGAGGACAGGCGAGCTTGCGGCGAGCGCAGAAGGACTAAACAGCATCAATGCACTTGTCAAAACAAGCACAAGCGGATTTCGGGACATGACGATACCTAATACAGCAAAATTCGGGCGAATAGACTGGGTTTGTGCCCTATTGCAGGGCGGCGCGAGCATAGCACAATCAAATGTTAAAAACTCTTGAATTTTTGCCTCTAAACGTAACTTCTTTTTGAGCCGCCAAAGACTTGTATACCAACCGGTAGCAAAGCATTATAGAAACATCACCTTGAGGAATTTGGAGCCCGATTTATGGCCGTGGAAAACGCGATTAAAGTCACCTACATCTACTCGGCATGTATCATCACCGAAACGCCAGACTTGAAGGTACTCCACGACCCTTGGTTCACGGAAGGCGTTTACGACGGCTCCTGGTTTCACTTCCCCAAAGTCGACGACCCCCTTGCTCTGATCGGCGATGTCGACGCCATTTATATCTCCCACATTCATCCAGACCACTACGACCCTGAATTTCTTAAAGCCTATTTCGCACGTTACGGCGAGAAGGAAATCCTGATTGCCGATCACAATCCAAATCATCTCGTGGGAAAAATGCGCGGCGACGGCTTGTCCGCTACCATAGTGAAAGACCATTGGCGCAAAGGCGATACCGAGATCCAGATCATCCCACAGGACACCGGCAGCGATAGCAATATCGACTCGGCTATTGTGCTGAAGTGGCAGGGTGAACACCGCACCCACTGCGTAGTGAATGCCAACGACGTCATTTTCAATGCCCGCATGCGCGATCGCCTCAAAGCCGCGGCTGGCAATATTGATATCTTACTTTGCGGTTATACGGGCGCAGGCCCATTCCCACAGACTTATTTTGATGTGGAAGACCCGGGCCTGGTTCCTGCTGCTGAAGCGAAGAAAGAGCGCTTTTTCGACCGCTACCGCACTCTCACCAACTACATGCAAGCCACGGTCAACATTCCTTTCGCTGGGAAGTACCTATTGGGTGGCGCACTAACGCCCCTCAATGCTTACCGCGGCGTCGCCGATCCGGTCGAGGTGCTTGCCTTTGATTCCAAGGCGGTGGTGCTCGCTGATCAAGGCGGTTCTATCGATACCGAGCATTTCAAGCCTTCAGCGCAGCGCACAGAAGCTTATGATTCTGACGCGATCAACCAACGCATTGGCGAGATCCGCAACGCCGAAATGGATTATGAGCGCCTCATGTCTGCTGACGAAATTCATCAGCTCCCGCTCAAACGTCTGCTGTTTATGGCTAACCGCAACGCCCATGCGCGCTCCGAGTGCACTACCGACTACTATTTCTGCATTCACCTGCCAAGCAATGAATATGCAGTGGTCAATGCAAATCAGTCGGCGCAGCCCCGCGTCAGCTATTGTGCAGACAAGGCACAGCTCCCCGAGCCGCGCAGCGAACTCTACGTGGATCCCCGCTACCTCTTCGGGCTACTCACCCATATCTATCACTGGAACAACGCCGAGGTTGGCTCGCAATATCAAACTCGTCGCGTTCCTGAAGCGCACAATCGCCGGGCCCAAAAATACCTAAATTTCTTCACACTCTAGAGGCATTAAGCGAACCACTATTCACGGTAGTTATGGCAAAGATATATTCATAACTTTAATACCTATAATCACAATCATAGATTGGATGAATGCAAAGGCGATCGCCATACTGAGTTGACGTTTACAACAAACCAACAACTCAGGTCGCTTTATGAGCTCTTCTAAGATTCAATTTACGCAACCGCTAACGGCAGATTACCAGTCTATCTGCACACCAGAGGCACTCGCCTTTCTCGAAGCTCTGTGTGAGCGCTTTGCCGCAAAAGTCCCCACACTGCTTGCACAACGCGAGCAAGCGCAAGCCGCGTTCGATCAAGGCAAACTTCCCGACTTCGACCCCCTGACTCAACACATTCGTGATGGCCAATGGACAGTTGCGCCCATTCCGCAAGATTTACAGAAACGCCATCTCGAAATCACCGGCCCAGTGGACCGCAAGATGATCATCAACGCCTTGAATGCCGATGTGGATGTATTCATGGCTGATTTCGAAGACGCTCAGTCCCCAACCTGGGACGGCATCATGCAAGGACAAGTAAATCTTCGTGACGCAAATCTCGGCACTATCGAGCTCACCGATGCAGCGAAGGGAAAAACCTATCAACTCAATGAAAAACCAGCTCAGCTTATTGCGCGCGTTCGCGGTCTCCATCTCCCTGAAAAACATATTCTATGGAACGGCGAACCGATTCCGGGCGCCCTCGTTGATTTCGCTTTCTACTACTTTCACAACGTGGAAGCACGGGGAAAACGTGGTTCAGGCGTCTACTTTTATGTCCCTAAACTACAGCACCATAGTGAAGCTCTTTGGTGGCAAGACGTATTCACCTTCGCGGAAGACTACTTACAGAAGCCTCGCGGCACTATTCGCTGCACCGTACTTATTGAAACACTCCCTGCTGTATTTCAAATGCATGAAATTTTGCACAGCCTCAAGGAGCACATTGCCGGCCTGAACTGTGGTCGTTGGGACTACATTTTTTCCTATATCAAAACCCTCCGGGCACATGGGGATCGCGTACTCCCCGACCGCCAAATCGTGACCATGCAACAACCCTTCTTGAACGCTTATTCAAGACTCCTCATTCGCACCTGCCATCAACGGGGTGCCCATGCCATGGGCGGCATGGCGGCGCTGATTCCATCCAAAGACAGCGATGAAAATGCCAAGATCCTTGAAAAGGTCAAAGCGGACAAAGAATTGGAGTTTAGTAATGGCCATGACGGTACGTGGATCGCACATCCGGGTCTTGCCCCGACTGTTCGTACTGTTGCCGCGGCTTATCTTGGCGATGCCCCCCATCAGAAACATATCTCGCGCGCAGATGACGCAGACATTACAGCGAAAGACTTACTGGAACCCTGTTCCGGCGCACGCACCGAAGCCGGTATGCGCACCAACATCCGCGTGGCCTTGCAGTACATTGCTGCCTGGCTCTCGGGCAAAGGTTGTGTCCCCATTTATGGCTTGATGGAAGACGCTGCCACTGCCGAAATCTCTCGCACGTCTATCTGGCAATGGATCCAGCATGGCAAAACATTAGATGACGGACGCACCGTCACCAAAGCCCTGTTCAAGCAATTACTCGACGAAGAAGCACAAGTCGTCCGCCAAGAAGTGGGTGACGCCCGCTGGCAAAGCGAATTTTTTGAGCAGGCACAGCAACTCTTTTACAGCATCACCACGGCAGACGAACTCACCGAGTTCCTCACGCTGCCCGGCTATGAATTCCTATAACTCGCACAACAACATTTTGAGGACAACACCATGACCAGCATCACTCAACAACAAGCCGTGAAAGCGCTCCAAGACGAATGGGCACAATCCCCCCGTTGGAAAGGCGTCGAGCGTACCTACAGCGCCGAAGACGTCATCCGCCTACGCGGTTCACGCCAAGTGGAATACACTCATGCTCGTGCCGGTGCAGACAAACTCTGGACGCTACTCCATGGCCAAGCAAAAGAAAAGTTCGGCAAAGACTATGTGAATGCGCTCGGTGCACTCACGGGTGGGCAAGCGGTTCAACAGGTCAAAGCAGGCTTACAGGCGATCTACCTGTCGGGCTGGCAGGTTGCTGCCGACAACAACTCGGCAGCCAGCATGTACCCAGATCAGTCCTTGTATCCCGTGGACTCAGTGCCGAAAGTTATTGAGCGTATCAACAACGCATTCAGCCGTGCTGACCAAATTCAATGGGGCAAAGGCATTACTCCAGAGAGCCCAGATTACATCGACTACTTCGCACCTATTGTGGCTGACGCGGAAGCAGGCTTTGGCGGCGTGTTGAACGCCTATGAACTGATGTTGGGTATGGTGAAAGCGGGCGCTGCTGGCGTGCATTTCGAAGACCAACTTGCCTCAGTGAAGAAGTGCGGTCACATGGGCGGCAAAGTCCTCGTACCGACCCAAGAAGCAGTGCAGAAATTGATTGCCGCGCGCCTTGCAGCGGATGTGGCGGGTGTCCCCACCCTGATCGTCGCTCGTACCGACGCCAACGCGGCGGACCTGCTCACCAATGACGTGGATCCAAATGACGCGCCCTTCTTAACTGGCGAGCGCACTGCTGAGGGCTTCTACCGCGTCAATGCGGGGATTGAGCAAGCCATTTCACGCGGTATCGCCTACGCCCCTTATGCAGATTTAGTTTGGTGTGAAACGGCCAAACCAGATCTTGAAGAAGCTCGTCAGTTTGCCGAAGCCGTGCATGCGAAATATCCGGGTAAACTTTTGGCCTATAACTGCTCACCGTCCTTCAACTGGCGCCGGAACCTCGACGACGCCACCATTGCGAAGTTCCAACGGGAGCTCGCCGCCATGGGTTACAAGTTCCAGTTCATTACTCTCGCTGGCGTGCACAACATGTGGTACCACATGTTCAATCTTGCTCATGACTATGCGCGCAACGATATGTCGGCCTATGTGAAACTGCAGGAAGAAGAATTTGCCTCAGCGGATCGTGGCTACACCTTCGTGGCGCATCAGCAGGAAGTGGGCACCGGCTACTTCGATGACGTGACCAATGTGATTCAAGCAGGTAAATCTTCGGTCACCGCGTTGAAAGGCTCAACGGAAGAAGAACAGTTCAGCTCGCCTGCGGCTTAAGCCCAAGCTCCGATTGAAAGCGGATACTCTGCGGATAAGGGAATATATCCGGGAGTATCCCTTTTTTGATCTGTAACTGTTGCGAGCGCCAATAGTCCGGACAGGTCAACTCCCCATGCAGCTCCTCAAAAATGGCGCGTAACTTAGGTTGCGGAAACACATAACGGGTCAATTGCTCTGGAAACACATCATTGGGCGCTACCGAGTACATGTGCTCCGTTTCGTAAGGGTCACCGCCAGTCGCTGCGGTGGGCAATTCTCGGAACTCCACATCGGTAAGATATTGCACTTCGTCGTAGTCATAGAACACCACACGCCTACCCCGCGTGACACCGAAGTTCTTCAGCAGCATATCACCCGGGAAAATATTGGCGGCAATCATGTCTTTCAACGCCTGCCCATAGTCACTCAAAATGGCTCGCGTTGCGTCGTCACTGGCCGTATCCAGATAAAGATTTAAAGGAATCAGACGTTTTTCAATATACACATGCTTCAGAATCACCCAATCCCCTTCCACCACCATGGAGCCGGCAATACTGTTCTCAAGCTCCGTCATAAGCTCTGCAGAAAAGCGCGCGCGCGGCAGTGCCACATCTGAATACTCAATGGTGTCGGCCATCCGCCCCACACGATCATGCATCTTTACTAGCTGGTAGCGCGCTAATACCGTGTCGCGGCCAAAGGGCTTGCTCGAACCGAACTTGTCACGAATGACTTTAAACACATAGGGAAACGAGGGCAGCGTAAATACCATCATCACTAAGCCACGCACCCCAGGTGCTGGCACCATCTGCTCCGTCGACTCGCCCAAATGCTGTTGTAGCTCCCGATAGAACTCGGTCTTGCCCTGTTTATGAAAGCCAATAGCCGAATAGAGTTCAGCCAGCGTCTTTCGGGGCATCAAGCCCTGGAGAAATCGGACCAATGCCGAAGGCGCTCGCGTTTCCACCATAAAATATGCACGAGCAAAACTGAAGATCACCACCAACTGTTCCATATCGGTAATCAGCGCATCGGCATAAAGCTGTCCCTTTTGATTGTTCAGAATCGGCACCACGAATGGGTAATGCTCTTGCTCCGTCACTATCCGGCCCACCAGATACGCGGCTTTGTTGCGATAGAATGGCGCCTTCAACACATCAATGCGCAACTGATGTGCGGCTAATTTGCGCACGCGCACTTGTTGCCGAAAGGCCTTCATTAAGTGTTCCAAGCTACCTTCAAGATCGGCAAAAGGTGCGCCTAAGTTCATATCCTGAATGATTTGCGCGAGGGTTGCCTTCACTCCCTCAGCGACTGGAAAATACGCCCGAAACTCGGTCTCAACAGGTAATGGAATATGCCGCGCCAGCACACTCTCCACGAAGATATATTGGTTGTGAAAATAGCGGCGGTGAAAGAGTTTACAGAACACCGAGTTATAGAAGGTTTCCGCCAACTCGGCTTGAGGATGGAATAACAGAAATTCGGCGTAGAGGGTTCGCACTTCAGTCCAAAGTTCCGCATCTAAGGTGCGACAGTCCAGCGTATGATGCAGTTCCTGCACGGTTTCCCACACCCGCTCGTCGTAGAATGAAATACGCTGACGCGCAGCACCTTGCACCGCTTCCCAGTCACGCGCGATAAACCGTTGCCGTGCAGCAACCGTAATATCTTGAAATGAGCGATAGTGACGATGGAAGCCTGCTAAAACTAAGCGTGCAATTGTGCGCGGCGACGCCATTCCTTACTCCCGTATTGCGTCCTTAGTGGACTGCTATATAATTCATCCGGCTTATCATTTTACGACAGGGCAATTCATCACATGAATCATTTCCGACAAATCGACCTGAATCTTCTTATCTATCTCGATGCCCTATTACGTGAGCGTAACGTGACCCGCGCAGCAGAACAACTCAATATCACTCAACCCGCTATGAGTAATGGGTTAAAGCGCCTGCGAAACCTATTAAACGACCCTATTTTGGTACGCACCAGTGAAGGTATGGTACCGACGGAACGTGCCTTGATCATGCAACCGCAAGTCCGCGAGATCCTCTATTCGGTAGAAGAAATCATTCAGCCTTCACGGAATTTCACCCCCGCAGAGAGCGACCGCGTATTTCGGATGATGGTCTCTGACTACGCTGCTTCGACGCTCATGTCGCCCTTGCTGAAGTCACTGAGAGACCAAGCCCCCCACGTTACCATTGACCTCATGACACCGAGTGATGTGAGTTTTCACGACGTGGAAAACGGTAAAGTCGACATTGCGATTAACCGTTTTGACGATCTCCCGCAGTCGTTTCACCAAAAGCAGCTATGGCAAGACGACTTCGCCTGTTTAATTCACAAAGACCATCCACTGCTTGCCGACTACACATTAGAAAACTACCTAAAAGCGCAGCATTGTTGGGTCAGTAAAACAGGTTTCGGCGTGGGGATTGGCATGACGCCTGACGCGGTACAAAAGCTCGGATGGGTGGATGGCGCGCTTTCAAAAATGGGCCACACGCGCCGTATCCAGGTCTTTACTCGGAACTACCATGTGGCCATGCATTTAGCCCGCGAAGGGTTAATTGCCACCTTGCCAAGCCGTGCAGCTGCTTTATACAAAGACAGTCCCGATTTGGTTCTAAAGGAACCACCTTTTGCGATTCCAAGTATCGACTTACAAATGATCTGGAGCCCGCTGTTACAGCACGACGAAGGGCATAAATGGTTCCGCCACCTCGTTGCCGAAGTCGCGGAAACCGCTTAAACATCGAATCGGTCGGCGAGCGCTTGCAGGCGCTTAGCGACCTCGGACAACTCGCGGCTGGAAGAAGTCATATTCTCCACGCCGCGGGCCGAACTCTTCGCCCGATCACTAATATCGTCAATATTGCCTTTAATTTCTTGTGTCACCGAAGCCAGTTCTTCCGACGCTGTCGCAACTTGGTCATTAATGCCCGTCAGCTCGCCCACAGCCTCACGAATGGTATCGAGAGCACCACGGGCAGCAATGGACTTCTCTAAGGTCACATCAACTCGCTCACGGCTCGAACTCATCACGCCCACTGCACTTTGAGTTCCCTTTTGCAGGCCTTCAATAATACGTTGAATATTCAATGTGGAGTCTTGGGTTTTCTTCGCAAGCGAACGCACCTCATCGGCAACTACCGCGAATCCGCGACCTTGCTCACCCGCACGAGCAGCCTCAATAGCCGCATTCAAGGCAAGCAAGTTGGTTTGCTCAGCAATGTTCTCGATAACCTCAAGGATGGTGCCAATCTCGTGGCTCTGAGACTCCACCTGCTGCACTACTTCCGCAGCCCGCTGCACTTCCTCCGCTACCGCACTAATGGCCGCAGAGGTTTCTTGGAAAACACGTTCGGCACTTTGCGTTTCCGTTTCCGCATTGCGGGTGGCAGCCAAGGCACGGCTTGAAGCATCCGCAATACCTTCGACCGTACTCACCACTTGGCTGATCGCCGTAACCGCTTGCGCCACCAGCGCCTCTTGTTCTTGCACATTCGCACTTGTGCTTTCGGCAGTTTCGCTCGTTTGCTGCGCCGACGCCGTGACAGTGCCACTTGCGGCTGTCATGTCTGCCAAGAGTTCACGCAACTTCTCCGCCATTTGCAGCATGGCGCTAAGCACACCCGTTTCTTGACCATGCCCGGTAATACGCAAGTCACCCGCCGCAATTTTCTCGGCCAACTCCTGCATATCCTTCGGCTCACCACCAAGGGGTTGCGTTACTGCCCGCGTCACCCATAAACCAAGCGCGACCGCCAACACAAAGCCAATCACAATCACAGCTACAATAATCCAAAATGCCCGATTCACGTCGCGCGTGGCATTCTCCGCCGCATCGGCGTTTAACCGTGTCGCAGCCAACTCCACTTCATCCAAGGCGTCGCTTACCAGGTCAATCTGAACTGCCATCGCCTCAGCTCGCGCACTGGCGGCCGATTCAGCTTCAAGTTGCAGTTCATAGGAGGCCAACAGTCCATTGCTGCTAAACGCAGCCTCTTGCCATTGCTCGAGCAAGCTCTCAACTTCATCCACAGATTCGCGGATGTCCGAGCCCGCGCGCTCATTGATTGTTTCTAAGGGGAACTCAAAGAGCTCGAATACTTGCTCAAGCTCTTCCGCCAACGGGGGAAGTAAAACTGCGCTGGGCTGACTTAAAAAATCACGGGTCAGGTACTGAATTTCCATCACCAGTGCTTGCAGGTTCACTGCAGCCGAGGTCATTTCCACGTCTTCCACCACTTGCTCCGCATGGAAAGACACTTCGCCTAACTCACCAATCAGAAACGCCGCAACCCGATCAAACTCAGTCAGGCGCCGACGCACTTCAGCAGTACGCTCTAAGGAACGGCGATGGTAACGAAAAAGCTGACCCGCTTCTTCTTCAAACGCACGACGGGACGCCATAGTGCGTTCTAAGGCTTGCTGCACTTCACGGTCAGTCACCAAGCTATCCAAACGTCTGTAGCTTTGCCCGAACACCTCACTCGCAGACTGAAAGTCCTGCTCGAACTGGCTCACATCGCTCAAACTATCAGCACTCAAGGCACGACCGACCAAGGCATTGGCCTCGAACATCGAATTCTTTAGTTCGGCAGAAAGCGTCACAGTCGGCGTCGTAGTTTCCGTTACATGCCGCAGCGTCCGCTCAAAACTGTTAATAAACCCAAGCCCAACACTTCCAGTTAAGGCGACTAAGAAAGCTACTACAACGAATCCCGCAATAATCCGGGTCGATAACTTATTCAAATGCTGAGTCAGCGAAAGCATTCCGCCCCCTTTTTCCAAGTGACTACTTACATATCGGCAAAAGGTAAAAAAACCGAACTCTTCAGACAGGTTACAAAATAAGCGTAGTCATGACAATCATGCAAACCGCATACGGCACCGCGCAACCCCAAACATATGCACCGCATCGCGCACAGCCAGACACGAATCCACCGCAACCACGCATTTCCGATGCACGGCATCGCACACAACAAAATTCAAATTCGGCATCGCGGAACGGCATGCAATGCATGCCCTACGCAAAAATCACAAACATCCGGTAGGCGATGCATTGCATCGCGCAACGCCAATTCCAAATTCAACATCGCGGAACGGCATGCAGTGCATGCCCTACCCAAAACCAACGAACATCAAGGTAGGCGATGCACCGCATCGCGCAACGCCAAACCCGAATCCACCGCAACCACGCATTTCCGATGCACCGCATCGCACACAACCAAACCCAAATTCAACATCGCGGAACGGCATGCAATGCATGCCCTACCCAAAGCCAACGAACATCGAGGTAGGCGATGCACCAATCGCACAACACCAAAAACAAAAAACCCGCCGAAGCGGGTTTTCATCACAAGCTCATAAGCTTATTCGAAGAAGAATGGTTGACGCTCTTGCGCATTACGCCCCAGTTCATTCATCGTTTCCGCATCAAACAAGCGGCCATTTACCATGGTGTGCGTAACCCGGTCACTTAACCGCAGGTTCTCGCGCACATCACCGTCGATCAGCACTAAGTCCGCCAACAAGCCCGGTTGAATAGAACCAATCGCATGTTCCATGCCCAAGCTCTTCGCCGCATCATAAGTTGCCGTGCGAATTGCCTGCAGCGGCGACATGCCACCTTGTTCCATCATCCAAATTTCCCAATGCTGCGCTAAACCTTCGCGCTGACCATGAGCACCCGCAGTGACCATCACGCCTTCCGCTTGCAACTCTGCCGCACCACGCGCCACATTGAAGTGATTGTAGTGATGACTTGGCGCAATTTCACGGCGCATCGAACGCGGACGCAATGAACGCTCTGGCACAAAGGCTTGCAGCTTCGGATGGTTCCATACTTCCGTATGGGCATACCAGTAGTTCTCACCCCAGATACCGCCATAAGCCACACCCAAAGTTGGGGTATAAGCCGTTTCGGTTTGACGCCACATCTGCTTCACATCGTTGTAAATGTTTGCCACTGGAATTGAGTGCTCAATGACCGAGTGACCGTCTGCAACCATGCTCATGTTGTGTTGGAACAACGAGCCACCTTCCGGCATGACCATCATTTCCAGCTCACGTGCCGCCTGAATGATCTGCTGACGCTGGTCGCGACGCGGTTGGTTGTAGCTCTTCACTGAGAACGCACCGACTTTCTTCATGCGCTCAAGGTGGAAGCGTGCATCGTCCAAGCTGTCCACGTGGGCAGTGAAGCCCGGGCCATTAGCACCGTACAAAATCGTACCGGTTGAGAAGATCCGTGGTCCGACAATTTTGCCTGCACGCTGCAATTCACTCGACGTGAAGATCTGCGCGGTATTGTTTGACGGGTCATGGATAGTCGTCACCCCAAAGGTTAGCCCGGCGTATAGGTTCCAGTTCTGCTGTGGAATGATTTGCTGCTCACCATGAGGACCATGAGCGTGTGTGTCGATCAAGCCCGGAATCATGGTTTGGCCGCTGAAATCAATCACACGTGCAGTGCTTGGCACCCGCACTTGACCGCGACGACCCACCGCAGTGATTTTGTTGCCTTCAACCAACACTGTCGCATTCTCAATCACTTCGTCGCCATTCATGGTGATGACAGTACCACCGACGAAAGCCACGGTTTGATTCGGAACATGCACAGGTTGCGTGAAGCTGATGTTGGTACCATCGGCAACCAATTCAAAACGGCTCGCACCAATATTGAACAAGCCATTCAGTGACGCAGAATAAAGCTCTGGACCAAGCGTCCAATACAGCTGCGTGCTATCACCTGTCCACGAAATGTTGTCACCCGCGCGCTGCGATAAACGCTCAATTGGGAACTGACGATCCGTTGGACCAATATTAATCGGCTGACCACGCTCCACGAACGGCGTGACATGTACACGGAAGCGCTCAGCAAAGGCTAAATGTTTACCGTCTGGTGACACCCGATACTCAGTAGCGTGAGACGAGGTATAGAGCACCCGCGTGTCGTGCGTCGCAATGTCGACACTGCGTAGTTCAGGACCGCTACGGCCCATCCCTTGCACATAGACACGGTCATTGCGGCTACCAAACTGTGGCTGTGAACCTGCGCGAGCAATCCGCACTGGCTCTTCACTGTCTAAACGCAAGTGATACACACCGGGGTTCATACCATGGCGGTTTGGCGTCAGTTGGCCACCACCAATTTTGCGGTACACCACAGACTGTCCGTCTGGCGAGAACACAGGCTCAACGAAGTTACCCGGGCCTGTTGGCAACACACGGTCACGGTTGCGACGTAAATCCCGCACAATCACTTGACCCTGTTCTTGGTCATGCCAGGTGGTGTACACCAAATAGCGACCGTCACGAGAGAACGAAGGGAACTGCTCGAAGCGATCCGTCCGGTTAGTTAAACGCTGTGCGTCACCGTTCGGTAAGTTACGCACATACAGATGACCTAACGCTTCATAGACAACCCGCGAGCCGTCTGGGGCAACTTGCGCGTTACGCAACATCCGCACATCGAACGTATCGTTCTCAATGTGCTGACGGAAACGCACGGCTTGTTGAACTTCTTTCGTGGTATTCACCCGGAAAGGCACTTCCGCCACTTCGCGGTTGCGCATATTCAGGCGGTGAATCTTACCTTCTGCGTAGAACACCAAAGTGCGGCTATCTGCAGTGAAGCCCATCGCAGGGTAAACACCGTGAATCGCCCAAGTCTCCTGCATATCGCGGCTTAGCTCACCGAACACTTCGTGACGTTCGTTCGTTTCAAAGTCATACAAATAGAGTTTGCTCTGGAAATCGTCCCGGCTCACGAACGCCAAGTAACGTCCATCGGGTGAGGGTACCGGACGCACTGCGCCGCCGAAGCCACCCAGAATGGTCTCAATCTCACCAGTTTCTAGCTCATAGCGTTTGATCGAGTAGATGCCACGAATCGAGTCTTTGTTGTATTCGAATACTGGACCCGGGGTGTCGTCTTGCGAGTAATAAACGTATTTCCCGTCTGGCGAGAATGCCGGCTCACCCAGGTCTTTTTGATCATTTGGGCGTTGCGTCAACATCACACCTTGACCACCACGCTTGTGATACAACCAGATTTCACCAGCACCAAGAGAGCGACGTGCAGTGAAGTGCTTACGCGCAGCCAAGTATTGTCCGTCTGGGCTCCATGCTGGGCTATTCAACAGGCGGAAATTCTCGTTGGTCACTTGCCAGGCTTCTGAGCCATCGGCTTTCATTACCCAAATATTGTCACCGCCACCTTCGTCTGAGGTATAGGCAATGTACTGACCATCTGGGCTATAGGTAGGCTGCATGTGCCAAGCAATGCCGCCACGTAACAGCTCTGCGTCACCGCCAGCTGCGGGCATGCGATAAATGTCGCCAAGCATATCGAAAATGATGTAACGGCCGTCAGGGCTCACATCAACACTCATCCAAGTGCCTTCAGTGGTATCAATAGTGACCGTTTTGAATTCACCCATAGGTTCGCTTACGGACCAAGCGTTCGAGCTGTCCGCAGTGGCAGAAAAGCTTAATGCGGCAGCTAAACCGAGGGCCGAAAGCCAGGTTGCTGGAAGTTTCATGCTGGTTCCTTTTGTTTTTGTATCTTTCGGGTTGTACGTTACCCCGACGGACCTGTCCAGCAACCTTCGGTCAGCCGAAGGTTGCACACGACAAAATCAAGTTAACGCGAGTGCGACAGCCACGACCGCGAGTGCAGCAAGCATGGGTACTAAGACTGTCACGACAAAAATGTCTTTATAGGCTTCTTTATGGGTGAGGCCCATCAAAGTGAAGAGTGCAATCACTGCACCCGAGTGCGGCAGCGAGTCTAATCCGCCCGCAGCAAGGTTCGCGATACGGTGCAGTAACTCAGGACTGACTCCCGCCTCGAGATAGGCCGGCGCAAGGCTGGACATAAAGATTTGCAAACCGCCCGACGCAGAGGCGGTAATGCCAGAAATTAAGTTCGCCGACACAAATACGGACAACAATGGCGGGATAGGCAATTCAATCAACCAGGCTGCGAAGGCATGAAATCCTGCGGTTTGAATCACCACGCCACCAAAGCCGATCACCGCAGCCGTATTTATCAGCGGTAAAATAGCGTCGTTCACGCCCTCACCTGCCGCCTGCACGAACTGCTGACGCACCGGTGGAAAGAGCACAAAACACAGCGCCGCGCCCATCAGCAGGGCAAAGCTCGCCCACAGGATCGGTTGGCTAATAGAGAATTGAATCCAGTCGGCTTGCACGCCGGTAATCATCAAGACTCGCGGTACCACAATAATGAGGAGCACGAACACCATCGGCAATATTGCCAGTTGCCACGCCGGAAGCTGACCGCCATTGCCTTGTGCCAACTGCCGCATTTGCTCGTCTTTCGGTGTGGCCACATAGCCTTCACCTGCAGCGGTCGCCACACGCCAACGGTGCTCCAAATACAGAATGCCTAAAACCGCCATAATGAGACCAGCTAACACGCCATACCAACCACCGGCAAACAGGTCTGTTTGCAAGGCATTGGCCGCAATCACGTTGTGAATGGAAGGCGTGCCTGGCAGCGCGGTCATGGTAAAAGTACCCGCACCAAGTGCAATAGCTGCCGCATAAAGCCGGCGAGGAATATTGGCTTCCCGCATGAGGGTGACGCCAATGGGATACATGGTAAAGATCACCACGAACACCACCACCCCACCATAGGTCAGCAAGGCACAAACTAGCATGGCAATCAGCAAGGCGCGTTTGGCACCGAGCCATTGGGTAATCGCCATGGCCACGGCTTGCGCAGCCTGACTCGCGGCCATCACTCGGCCAAACAAGGCACCACAGAGAAACAGCAGCAAGAAGTTACCGGCAAAGGAGAAAGCCCCCGAAGGGCCGAAGGGGAAGTGTTGTAAGAACACATCGGGCAAAGTCATGCCATTGGTGAGGCCAATCACTAGAATAGAGATCAGCACCGCCAAGAGTATATTGACACCGCGTAACGCCAACGCAATTAGCAAGATTAAGCCAAGTAAAAGCCCAATATTCCCCAACATAACACCCTCACTTACATGCTTTATTAAGCATTGTTCTCGTTAGTTATTCTGTTTTAATGGCACGCGCAGCAACAGCGCCGCACCGAGGATAAAGAAACCGATGACCAGCAATAGTGCATTCTGGCGCGTAACCAGATCGGCCAGAATCCCGAAGGTCGCCGCCAGCAGCATCGCCACGCGATTAAAAGTACCCCATAAACCAAAGGCACTGCCGTCGCGATCGGGTGTTGCCAACAGTCCAACCAGCGAGCGGCTCGACGCTTGAATAGAGCCAATGCCCATACCTGCCAACAAGGCAATTACGAGGAAAATGTCCCGTGTGCTCATGGGCAGTGCCGCACTCAAGGCATGAATACTGTACATCCCAAAAATTGCCACCAGCCAGATACCAATGACCGTGAGCAGTACCGGTTTAGCGCCAATTCGTCGCTCTAGGAAACCGAAGCCGATGGCGCCAGCAAGGGCACTAAACTGGGTGGCAAGGAAGACCGCCACGAGATCCGCTTGGGTCAAGCCCAGCTCACCGGAACTATAAATCCCAATAAACTTAATCACCGTTTGCACACCGGCCATATAGAACACAAAGGCGGCAAAGAAACGGAAGAGCACTGGCTGCTCACGCATATGAGCCCGGAAATTCAAACTATGATACCAAGGCTTTCGGTCCGCCAAGAGAGGCACTGGCCGTGGTCGATGCTTCACCATAATAAAGGTGGGAATCGCCATCACGATAAAGTAGATACTAATGGCAATCATGGCCCACTGATGCTGCTGAATATATAAACCTTCCTGACTTACCGGGTCGGCCGTAATAATGACAATCAGCACTAACACCATGCTGAAGAACCCGCCCAAGTAGCCAAGCCCCCAACCTAGTCCAGACACCAGCCCCATATTCTTGCGGCTCGCAAGTTCGGGCAGGAACGCCGACATAATCGCTTCGCCAAGCATCCAGGCTGTATTGGTAATGAGAATAATGCCGATGCCCCACCAAATATCGCCAGGGCCTACCCAGTACAAACCACAGGTAAAGACGGCGCAAATGACGGTCGACCAAGCCAAGAGATACTTCTTCGAGACCCCTTGGTCAATCATTTGGCCCACAATAGGTGACAGCACCATGGCCATCAGCGTGGAGCCAATAATTGCAATAGACCAATAGGAATCACGCCAGACACTGTCTTCGGGCACGATGTAGCTGACGAAAAAAGCGGAGTAAACGAAGGAAATGATGATGGTGGTATAAGCTTGGTTGGCGATGTCATACATCGCCCAACCAAATATTTCTCGCTTCTGTGCCGGATTCTTATCCGACACAGAACCTGCCGTACCCGTTGTCATTGACGCAGATCCACGTCACTGTTTGCGAGCATCTCGGTCAGAATCAACCAAGCACGGACATTCTGACGTAGGTCGTCTTTATTGATAGTTTCAAACACATCATTCGGCGTGTGGTGCACATCAAAATAGTAAGTGCCATCTTGCTGCAGACGCGCTACGGGCACACCCGCCTGCTGCATAAAGGTAATGTCTGGACCGCCACCCGAATTGTTATGACCGCGGGAAATACCAAGCGCCGACAAACGCTGCTGAATTTCATCGGCGAAGCTCAATGCATTTTCGCCCCAATTGGTATCGAAGCTAAATACACGGCCTGAACCGAAATCAGACTCCGACGCGAACACGTGGTTGTGCATATCGTCCATGTGGCGGTCAGTGTATGCGCGCGCTCCGACCAGACCAATCTCTTCCGCACCAAATAACACTACACGGACGGTTCGGCGCGTCTGCCCACGGTCACGCAACAATGCGCCAGTGGCCATCACAATGCCCACACCTGCGGCATCGTCTTGCGCACCATGGGAGGTATCCCACGAATCCAAGTGTGCGCCAATCAGCACAATCTCTTCTGGTGCTTCGGTGCCACGCATTTCCGCAATCACGTTGCGCGACATCACTTCGCCATGGGAAATGTTCTGCAAATCAAAATCCACAATCAACTCAGGCTGACGCGCCAGCATACGGCTCAATTGATTTGCATCTGGAATCGACAATGCTGCCGCTGGAATCTTGGTCACACCGTCTTCGTAACGCATCATGCCGGTATGCGCGACCTGATTAATACTGGTGCCGATTGAGCGAATGACTACAGCCACCGCACCTTTCTTGGCAGCTTCCACCGCCCCTAACGAACGACCTCGCACAGCCGGACCATAGGTCGCGCCGCGCGGGTGACGTTCCATCGCCCGGTTTATAAAGACAATGCGCCCTTCAACCTGCGCCGGATCGGCCGCTTCTAAGGCTTCGATCGAAGCAAACTCGACTACACGGGCGCGAATACCGCCTTCAGGTGCAGAAATAGAGTGGCCCAATGATTTCATGTGTAAGGACTGATTGAATGGTGGTAACACATGGAAAGACGCACTCTTGCGCTCCCAATGCGTCATCGGGAATTCTTCAGTCCATACTCGGTCGTAACCCAAACGCTCGAACTTCTTCACCGCCCATTCAACCGAGCGGTGATCGCCATCCGTGCCAGGCATCCGAGGACCGACTTTAGTGACCAGGCTTTCAGCCAGTTGATAAGCGAGATCTTCGTTACGCACTAGTTCATCTGCAGGAATGGTCAACTGAGAATAATCTAAATCGTCACGGCTGCCTTTGTCGGAGCATCCAACCAATACCAAGCTCAATGCTGCGGCCGACAGTAGCCCTTGCTGCCAAGTCTTCATCCTTTTGTCTCCTCAATACCCACAATCCGGGAATGGTTCATAAATACTTTCCACCGCGAAATGGTTTCTGGGCCATGTGTGGCCTGTTCGCGAATGATTAAATTGAAGGTGTAGCGTCGTTCTACATCTTCGCGTAGCACCTCACCGTCTTCTTCGCGATAAATCGGATACGAACTCTGGTTCATCAGTGGGTGCAGTAATGATAAATCTAGTGTAATCGCTTCACGGGTCGCCGCATAGCCACTCAAAAATCGTGCGGGTAACATGCGCGACCAACTCCGAAACCATACCACGGTTTCCCCCCGCTGCGGGGTCGTACCTTTGCGTGCCTTGCGGATGGTTTCCGGCAGCTCACCAAAGTGTTTATAGTCGAACCACTCCAGCGCTTTGCCCACCACTTGCTCCGAATTCACGTCATAAAATTCGTATTTCCACTTCGGCCGCCCTTTACGCAGCCAGCGCCACAGCTTCTCGCGCAAATCGTCTTTAAATAACTCGCGGGCGGCATACAGCAAAGCCAGAAGCAAAATAAAGATTGCCGTAATATCACCGAGTACGTCACGGGCCTGCAAAATCATAAAAGACACACCCGACATCACCACCGCCGCCACACCGGCCTTTACTGCTTTTTGTTCTGCAGCGCCGAGTTCTTGGCCCACCCGCCGCATGGAAATAGGGTACTCAATCAAGCGGCGCAACAAGCGCATTTTATTCGACAGCCGAGTGCTGTCATTGGCAATGCGCTCCGCATTGTATTGCTGCTCTTCCCGGTAGCGTGATTCCCGGCGCGCAATACGCACCATCAAATCACGAATGTCTTGCTCGTCTTTGCCGTAAGTCAGCTCACCTGCCAGCTTTAAGAACTGCTGCTCAGTAAACCACGACAAGTAATTGTCGATGTTCACGAAATAACGGGAAATACGGTCGTCTTCCGGTCGGTTCCGCCGCAAGCGGCGCAGTATGGTGGCACTCAATTCAATCAGCTCCGCCAAGGCTTCACGCACATCCTCGGGTTTTTCCTGCACCAATTTTCGCACTGCGCGTTCCATCGCAGTGACGTACTGATAAGCATACAAACTGAGGCCGAGACGATACTGAGGATCGGGCCGCGTATTCTGCTTGGCTAAACGTTGAATCAATCGAGAGCGGACAAGCGGTTCGAGCGCAGCCGTGCTTTGATAAGTACGGCGAACCTGAACACCTTGTTGATAAAAGGCATTTTCACTAAGAAAATCTGAGGTGAGGGAAAGTTCGCCCGGTACAAAGAGGCAGAGATCAAGCGAGTGCTCAGGCAGACTCCCGAGTTCGCGAGTGACACGCAGATGAAAGTTATCTTTGATATCAACCTGTACCACTCACGCTCCTTTTATTTATGCAGTTTTACATGCAGTTATTCATGTAGCTCTACTGCTTGGCTGAATCATCGAACAAGAAAGTCTCGATGGACTCCCCTGTCAGTTTTCCAATTTTCCAGAACACGAAGAATATGGAGCCTAGCAGTACGATCATAGTCGGCAACACAATTACCGGGAAACTCAAGGCAGTCAGGCGGCCGAGTTCTTGGTTAAAGGCTTCCGATCCCGCTGGGCTCACGACAATCATGCGCGCCAATACATAATTCAACACCGCCGACAGCATAAAAGCGCCCGTCACACCCATAGCCGCATAGCGCAGCACTTGACCAAATGCGCCCCGCTGCTGCTTGGCCTCCAAGTGGCTGTACAGCTTCTCGCGATCCACCATTTGTGGATTCAGCAGTAACTTCTCAACCACCGGGAAACGCGTGTATTGGCTAATCCATACGCCAATCCCCAAAAGCCCAGGGATTGCCGCTTCTTTAATGGCGATGTATTTCGGGTCCAGCTCCATCAAGCTAATCCCGCCAGTTAACAACACACTCACCAGACCAAGAATCGAAAAGCCGTTAAATTTGCGGCGTTTTGCCAGATCCCACAACCCGAACCCAAGTGGAAACGAAAGTGCGATGATCAAACCCCAGAGTGGCCCCAACCAAGCATCGCCACTGAATTTCATAAGAATAACAGCAGGAATAATGATGTTAATTAGCAAATTGGGCATCAAACCCGGTGGTTTCGGGCTATTGGTTTCGGGTTTCCGTGAAATACTTTGTTTCTCTGACATTTGGATTTCTTCTGAAATTGGCACGCTTCGGCTCGGAAGCGTCGGTACGACTAAAGGAATATGCCGAGTATAACAGTTGCCAAGCATGACAACGCAAGTCGGTGTTTTTTATTCTGTCTCAACCCGTTATGATAGCGCCGGATTCATTAAAAGGTGCCACAGCTCATGCCACAACTCATGCAACTGCTTCGTCGTTATTGGCCAATCTGGCTCATTCTTGTGTTAATTGCCCTTGCCTACTGGCCAGGCCGTGTTGTGATGATGAATGTGCTGACCGAACGTGAAGCAGCGCGCATTGCGAGCATCACACCAGACGCCGGTGCCGAAGTGGTCCCAGAGCGCCTGAATATCGATCGCATGATGGCAGATTTGATTTGGCTCGCCGACGCCGAGCGTGAAGGCCGCGCCCCCGGCACCGACGGTGGTATTGCCGCGCGTGAATACATTGTGGAGCAAATGACCACCATTGGCCTCGAGCCTGCCGGGACCGACGGCTACCTGCATCCTTTTGAAACCCCGCAAACAACCAATGCAGCGAATGTAATTGGTTTAATTCCAGGAACAGACCCGAATCTTCGACCTATTACCTTAACCGCCCACTATGACCACCTCGGTATTCGTAATGGTGCGATTTATCATGGTGCCGACGACAATGCCTCCGGCACTGCAGCAATTCTCGAAATTGCCCGTTTCCTCATGGACTACCCGAACGAGCACCCCATTTTGGTGATGGCGCTCGATAGCGAAGAGTGGGGACTGCTCGGTGCCCGCGCCTTATTTGAAACGAATTTCCTGGACCCGCGCAACGTGGCCTTTAACCTCAACCTCGACATGCTGAGCCGCGACACAGACCAATTACTCTACGCGGTGGGCACCTATCACAACCCGTGGTTGCGCCCTTTAGTGCAACGCGTGCAGCGAGAGAGTGGCGCACGTTTGGTGATGGCGCATGATCGTCCTTGGTGGCGTGCAGGCCGCACTGAAGACTGGACCCTTTCTTCTGATCATGGTCCGTTCCATGAACAAGGCATTCCGTTTATGTATTTTGGCGTGGCCGATCACCCGGATTATCATCGCCCCACGGATACTTCGGACAAAGTAGATGTTGAGTTTTACCGAAAAACGTCCGAAACTGCATTGAGCTTCCTGCTACTGATTGATCAAGTGTTTGCCGAAAAACGTAATCCTTGAGCTACAGAGAAAAAAATAGATAAAGCATGAGAGCATATTTAGGGATATTCGCGTTCGCAGGGCTGCTGTCGTTTGGCAGCATCTCGCCAACAGCGGCACAGCCAGTAACAAACGAAACATCCGCCAACTCGGTGAAGGATGTAAGCGTCGAACTATTCCCTGAATTTAATAAGCTCTTCGACAGCCGCCTGCAAGACGCAGGCATTCCCGGCGGCGTCTTTGCCGTAGTGCAACGCGACCGGATTCTCCATATTCATAGTTTTGGCGTCCGTGGTCGTAACACACCACAACCCGTCGATGCCGACACCGTATTTCGCATTGCCTCTGTTTCGAAGACCTTTGCCTCGGGCCTCGCGGCCAAGCTACAGGCAGACCAACTCTTTGCATGGCATGACCCCATTACCGAATTCATTCCGGGTTTTACCTTCAAAGACCAAAGCGTGGCGCCGCAAGTGCAGATTGAGCACTTACTGGCTCACTCCGCAGGGGTTATCCCCAATGCCTACGACAATTTGATTGAAGCAAACTTGCACCGGGATCAAATCCTGCCGCATTTCCGTCAACTCAATCCCATGTGCGTGCCGGGCCAATGTTATGGCTATCAGAATGTCTTGTTCAGCCTAATTGAGCCTGTGCTAGAAAGTCGCACGGGCTCAAGCTACGAAGAATTACTGCACCAACACTTATTCAGCCCGCTGAATATGGCCAGTGCCTCGGTGGGTCATGAAGCCTTTTTAGCCACCGAGAATCGCGCATTGCCGCACGTTCGTGGCCGTGGCGTCTGGTTCCAACGGGAAGCCACGCCCCACTATTATCGTTTCCCCGCCGCAGCGGGTGTGAATGCCAGCGCCCGTGATTTGGGCGAATGGGTCATTGCACAGCTGGGCTATCGGCCGGATGTGTTGCCTATGCATGTGCTCGAGGACATTCGTGAGCCGCGTATTCGCACCGTGCGAGATCTGCGCCGGAATACCTGGCGCCGCTATTTGACCGACGCACACTACAGTTTGGGTTGGAGAATTTATCAATTCCAAGACAGTCCGCTGGTATATCACGGGGGTTGGGTACAAGGCTTCCGCGCCGACGTGGGCTATTCACCGGATCATGAGATTGGCTTAGTGATTCTGATTAACGCTGAGAGTAACGTGATAAACGAACTCACCACCACGTTCTGGGCTGAAGTGTTGCCGCGCATGCGTGAAGAGCAATGGATTCCCTATTATCACGCCACTCGGGCTCGGGCGTCAGACGCAGAGCCTACCGACAACGTGAAATCGAAGCAGCTAAGTAGCTTTCCATTTCAAAGTGGGTTTCAGACAGGTAACTCGCTAATCGAAACGGGCTTACTGAATAGATAACCTTGGTAGCGTAAACAGCCACTGTCCGCCAGCCGTTGCCACTGCACTTCCGTTTCAACACCTTCCGCAATAACTTCCATGCCGAGATTTCGGGCAATACCGATAATGGCTTCCACAATAGTCCAGTCGCGCTCGTGTTCCAAAGACGAAGCCCGTCGAATAAAGGCCTGGTCGATCTTTACTTCATCGAAGGGCAAGGTAGACAGGTAAGACAAAGACGAATAGCCCGTGCCAAAGTCGTCCATACTGAAACGCACACCCGCTTCTTTGAGTGCACGCATTTTGCGTACCACCACATCGAGATCTTCAAGTACCAGTGTTTCTGTCAATTCGAGTTTCAGTAATTTCGCAGGAACGCCTGCCGCCTGAATGGTATTGAGCACAAACTCGGTAAAGTCGTGCTGATAGAACTGTCGAGCCGACACGTTCACCGACACACTTAAGTGTTTGGTGGCGTCGTTCGTTTGCCAAATCGCCAGCTGGCGACAAGCTTCTTCGAGCGCCCACGCCCCCATAGGCACAATCAACCCGCTCTCTTCAGCCATGGGAATGAATTCCGCCGGTGACACCAAGCCTCGTGTAGGATGCTGCCAGCGCATCAGGGCTTCCACTCCGAATGGCTGGCCATTCTCTGACACCTGCAACTGATAGAACAATACAAACTCGTTCTGGTGCAGCGCCGCACGCAAATCAAGCTCTAACTGGAAGCGAGCACTCACTTCCACTTCTATGCTCGGATCATAATAACTCCAGTGATTACCACCCGACCGTTTCGCATGGGCCACCGCAAGGTCGGCACGGCGCATTAATTCATCGGCGGTCACAGAACTATCAAATGCTGTGGCCACACCCACACTGGCACTGCCCTGATGGCGCAAGCGCGGCAAATTAAATTGCTGCGACATCACATTGAGAATCTTTGCGGAGATGGCACGAGCATGCAAGTCGATGTCCTCGTCCCGGCTCTTTTCATGCACCAGCAAGAACTCGTCGGCAGTTAAGCGCACGAGCACCATGTCTTTCTCGACTAGCTGCGTCAGAGCTTCGGCTACTGCTTTTAATAAGGCGTCACCGGCGGGCTGGCCATGCACGTCATTAATCCGCTTAAAGTTATCCAGGTTAATCAGCCACACCAGCACACACTTGCGTTGCGCGGCGCATCTGGAAATCCTGTCGTTGAGTTCATCCACCACCCAACGCCGGTTCGGCAAATTGGTGAGTGCGTCGTAGTAAGCTAAGCGATGAATCATTTCGGCGCTCTGCTTCTTCTCCGTCACGTCGGTAATAAAGCCACTCCAGCTCACCACACCGTGGGGCTCCGCTTGCGCCACAGCGGTAGCGTAAAGCCAACGCTGCTCGCCATCGCCTCGCACTACACGAAACTCATGCTGCCATGGCTCTAGCTCTTTGGCGGAGTGCTCTAAACTCTCAAATAACTTGATTCGGTCTGACTCAGGCACCTGACGCAGGATTTCACTGGCGTCCTCCACGGCTTCGTGTGCCGTCACACAAAAAAGGGAGTTCACGGCTTCACTCAAATAAGTGAAATGCAACCGCCCTTTGGCATCGCGGCGCAGCTGATACACCATCCCCGGCACTCGCGCCGCTACAGTACGCAAACGTTTGGTCAACTCTTGCACTAGCTCACCGCGCCGCTCAACTGTGGCGCGCAAATGCCGCGTTTGGTTCTGCATCAACACCACGACAGTGTTCAGCACCACAATAAAACTGGCAACAAACAAGGTGCCTATCACCAATTGCTCTGGCGCCACGCCGGAGAACTCAAAGAATGGATCGGACTCACCGGGTAAAAACACCGTCGCGTGCATGGCCACATAATGCATACTCGCCACGGCCAAGCCCATAACGATCGACGCCACCGTAAGCTCGAGGAATTGGTTCTCAATATAGCCACGCAGCCAGCGCCGCGTTGCCAGCGCTAAGCTCGCCAGCACCACTGCCACCAGGATCGAAAGCAGGAAATAGAAAGGTTGGTAACGCATGTCGGCAGTGGTTTCGATCGCCGCCATACCGGTGTAATGCATGGCACCAATGCCCGCGCCGAGCAACAGGCCGCCGATGAGAATAGATTTAACAGACTGCTCATTCTTACTCAGGACGTGCAGCGTAATCCAGGCCGCAAAGAATGCCGGAAGCACTGAGATAGCGGTAAGACTGGTGTCGTAATACACCGGCACGTCGATACGAAAGGAAATCATGCCAATAAAGTGCATGGACCAAATACCCAAACCCATGGCCAACGCGCCACTCACATGCCAGGCACGACGCGCCAAGACATGCTTGGTTCGACGTATCAGATCCGTATGGCTCAAGCTGGTGAAAGCCGCCAAAATCGCCATAGTGAGCGACAGCACCACCAGCCACGGCACGTGGTAACCCACATAGGCCTCATTAAGGTCATGATGGGATTGAACAAACGGCAAGAATTCCATAGCGCGCCTAAACAGTTAAACTCCTCACACATTAACAAACATCCGGCATTGCGCCTAGTGAGGATGGGGGTTTGGTGGGGGGATTTACATGGGGGGAGGTCAGCTGTAAAACACCAATAGCCAACGATAACAGCCGAAACAGGCTCATTGGCTCATAGACTTGGGGAGAGGCCACTAAATATCATCAGTGCTTCTGGAGAGTATGCAACAAGCGGCATTCTGCCTACTTACTTTAGCTCAATTGCAACTATCACCAAGATCGGTTTGATCACTCTCGTTCTTTGGATTATGAATTTTTGGTGGTGGAGGCGTCCACGCCTTCAACCGCTCTCCCACCTGTTTATAAAAATAAGGAATTGCCTTTTCTAACTCATCAATAAAAACCTTTCTACCACTGAACTTACCCGCAAGATCTACTTCATAAACAACCTCAAAAGCCGTTGCGGTACTATTGGAATTATCAGACTCAATGAGTTCAGGTGTTTCTCGAACCATATCGAGTGCAATATAGGTAGATTCGGCCTTGCCAGGGCGGATTGCTCGAATAAAGAAGCCTGTCTGTGTTGTCTCTTTCAACTGACGTAACAGCCAGTTAGCTCGGGCCTTGGTGCTCTTCTTATCTTTCGGCGCCGTCACACGCATGGAACAATAAATCATACGACGCTCAAGGTCTGCTATGACTTCCAAATCCGCTGCTGCATTTACAATAATTAAATTGCACGAGAGTACTGGTCGTTTACAAAATTCAGCAGCTTCATCCTTGAGTCTTTTTCCTGGATCCTGTCGGTGCTCATTTTTTAGCCGCAGAGATACTACACTCCCTGTCCGAGCAGACATTAACAAACAAATATCCCGTTGTTCTTGGTGCCACGCACCAATTGTGTTCTGAACTTCATCGCTGGTTTTTACCAACGAGGCTTTACTTTTCACCTTGTTCACAACATCTTTCCACTCCGCATTCATTTGATCGAAGCGGCTAATACCAGCGCGATCACTATCGAAATAGTGGGATATTTCTTCTAAGATGAAAGTCTGACTTTCATCCTCGATGCTGTTGTTTTTCTTCAGCAAGTCGCATTGTGTTTTTACAAATGCCCAAGACCAGTGAAAGAGGTCAACTTGCTTAGTAGCGGTTTTTGAAAGTCGCACCGGATGGTGGGTAGGAAGAGCGACGAATTGATTTGTAATAGTAATCACAGCATCAATCTTATGCTGTTTTGCAATTTGTAAATAACGAGTTACTTGTTCCTCGCCAATGATTTCATTTCCAACTTTAGCCTCAACTAAGGCTCGCCATTCTTTCTTTCCTGAACGCAATACTAATAAACCATCTGGTCTATCCTTTGGAGGCGGATCACGCTTGTCTTTTGTTCTAAAGACTACTTCTGTCCAGCATTCTAGAACAGCACGTGTACCTACTCGCACTCCAATAGATTTGAGTAAAGCATGTCGTAGCTCGTGTATTGCTCGCATACCTGCGAACAATACGGAGGCCGACTTTTGCTCACGGCAACTATCCGGCAACGTCGGAATTAACCGTGCTTCCTCTCCACCCATTAAATACTCAGGACGTTCAGCCATTTCTAGTTCCTTATTTTTATTATCAGAAATTTCCCAATAGCTAGCTAAGTTCAACTACCTCATGCTCACTTTGAATTGACGGATAGTCAAAAGTAAAATTGAACATTGCAGACAGAAACTTTCTTCTCTGACGCCCCGCGCATGCGCGCGAACTTGTGAGCGTCGCAGGGGCAGTAGGCCCCGAATGACGCGGCTTGTTAGAGACCATTCGAACCTGACCCATAGCTGTCTTGCACACGCTTACTAAGGCCACACCATCCGAACCAAATCATAAAAGTTGCCATACACAAATAAAGACCGAGAATAATCCAATAACCATAGTCTCCAGCTCCAGCATACTCGCGAGTACTGCATCCTGCACCATATCTTGAACACACTGTGATCTTTCCGCTGAGCGCGTCATAGCCAATCCAAGCCAATCCAAGCCAATATGACCAAACCTAAAATTAGGATAGCTGCACTACTTAGTTGTTTGGGCGTAATTATTCGTCCGAATATATACATGTATGGGCTCTAACATTTTAATGCTACGCACGCCTCGTATCTGCGATACACCGTGCGTGCGCAATAACAAGCTTATTCACCATGCACGATTAGCCCCGTTCCCTTAATCTAAGTCTTTGATTTAGCGTCACAGCGTCAGCGTTAACGCGCACAAAAATAAACAACGTGAGAGCGCAAACGAGCATTAACAATAAGCGAGAACAACTATGAGAAAGGCTCTTCCCTGAGGAAACAACGTGAGCGGGCTCATGGACAGTTGGTCTGGCAACTGCGTTCGCTTCGCCATAATCCTTCGGCGTGCGCTTTTTATATATTGGTTAACTTACAAGATCACATGGGGTGGGACAAGCGGAAATAGGAATGGGGTGCTGTAACAAAAATGCCAGTCAGCAAAACTGACTGGCATTCCTTAGACTATCTATTTGAACCAAAGCTCTACTTATAAGCACTCAACGGAGGGCAGCTACAAATCAGGTTGCGGTCGCCGAATACGTCGTCGATGCGGTTCACGCTTGGCCAGAACTTGTGGCCGCGCAGCCAGCTGGCTGGGTACGTGGCTTCTTCGCGGGTGTATGGGCGGTCCCATTCACCTTTAATGATGTCGTCGAGCGTGTGTGGCGCGTTGACCAGTGGGTTGTTGTCCGCTGGCCACTCACCTTTCGCCACTTTCTCGATTTCTGCACGAATGCTGATCATGGCATCGATAAAGCGGTCAATTTCGCCTTTCGCTTCAGATTCCGTCGGCTCTACCATTAAGGTTCCCGCTACGGGGAAAGACATGGTAGGTGAATGGAAACCAAAGTCTTGTAAGCGCTTCGCCACGTCAATTTCCGCAATGCCTGTCGCTTCTTTCAATGGGCGCAAGTCGATAATACATTCGTGCGCCACACGGCCATTACGGCCCTTGTACAGAATTGGGAAATGCGGCTCAAGGCGCTTGGCAATGTAGTTGGCGCTGAGAATCGCAACTTCTGTGGCTTCACGTAAACCGCGACTACCCATCATGGCAATGTACATCCATGAAATAGGCAGAATGCTCGCGCTTCCGAATGGTGCGGCAGAAACGGCGGCGTTGCCTTTTGCTAAACCCGGTGCGTCTAGCGCAACGTGGCCTGGCAAGAATGGCGCTAAGTGACTCTTCACACCGATAGGGCCCATACCTGGACCACCACCGCCATGCGGAATACAGAAGGTTTTGTGCAGGTTCAAGTGCGACACATCCGAACCAATATAACCCGGTGACGTCACGCCCACTTGCGCGTTCATGTTGGCACCGTCCATGTACACCTGACCACCGTGCTCATGCACAATGTCGCACACTTCACGGATATTCTCTTCGTACACGCCATGGGTAGACGGGTAAGTGACCATTACACAAGACAGCTGGTCAGCAAGGCTCGACGCTTTTTCACGCAAGTCGTTCAGGTCCACGTTACCGTGCTTGTCACAGGCAACCACCACCACTTTCATACCGGCCATTTGTGCCGAAGCAGGGTTAGTGCCGTGGGCAGACTCTGGAATTAGACAGATGTTGCGATGCCCTTCACCACGGCTGGCGTGGTAATGGTGAATCGCTAACAAGCCCGCGTATTCGCCCTGCGCACCCGAGTTTGGCTGCATCGACAAGGCGTCATAACCTGTAATGTCGATTAACCAAGTGCTCAAAGTTTCCAGCATTTCTGCATAACCTTGGGCCTGCTCAACGGGGCAGAACGGGTGTAATTGACCAAACTCAGGCCAAGTGACAGGAATCATTTCTGCAGTGGCGTTCAGCTTCATGGTGCAAGAACCTAGCGAGATCATGCTGTGGTTCAACGCCAAGTCGCGACCCTCAAGCTGGCGAATATAACGCAGCATTTCGGTTTCAGAATGGTACTTATTAAATACTTCGTGCGTTAAGAATTCAGAGGTACGCACCAATTCATTCGGCACGCCCGGCGCTTGTTGCGCGTCTTGATCTAAGGCTTCAAGCTCAATGCCGTGCTTCTCGCCCAACATGACGTTCAGCAGTACCGCAAAGTCATCACGGGTCTTCGCTTCGTCCAAGCTAATGCTTAAATGATCAGGCGTGTCGATACGCAGGTTAATTTGAGCGGCTTGGGCGCGCTGTAAAATCGCTTCGCGCTGCTCGGCAGGCACGTGAATGGTTAAGGTATCGAACCACGTGTCGTTCACTGGGTTCAAGCCATGGCGGCGTAGCGCCAGCGCCAACATGTTGGTCATGCGGTGAATACGACCGGCAATGGTCTTCAGGCCTTGTGGACCATGGTACACGGCATAGAAAGACGCCATGTTCGCCAACAGCACCTGCGCGGTACAAATGTTCGACGTCGCCTTCTCGCGGCGAATATGCTGCTCGCGGGTTTGCATAGCCATCCGCAATGCGGTTTCACCACGCGAATCGCGAGACACACCGATAATCCGGCCTGGAATAGAACGCTTAAACTTGTCGCGCGTGGCAAAGAATGCGGCGTGTGGTCCGCCGTAACCCATCGGCACACCAAAACGCTGCGCCGAGCCTAGCATCATGTCTGCACCCATTTCGCCCGGTGGCTTACAATGCACCAAGCTCATCAGATCGGTCGCAACTGCGGCAACACCGTTCTTCGCATGCACCGCGGCAATCACGTCAGTTAAATCAAGCACCGCACCGTCGTTCGCTGGACTTTGGAACAAAGCACCGAACACGTCATGCTCACCCGCTTCCAACCACGGCCCAACAATCACTTCAAACCCGAACATTTCGGCGCGCGCACGCACCACGTCCAGCGTTTGTGGGAATACGTTGTCGGCAACGAAGAACTGATTCGACTTCGACTTACTCACACGTTGAGCCATCGCCATGGCTTCTGCCGCAGCAGTGGCTTCGTCAAGCAATGAGGCACTGGCGATTTCCAAACCAGTCAGATCAATAGTGACTTGTTGGAAGTTCAAGATGGCTTGCAAACGGCCTTGAGCAATTTCTGGCTGATATGGCGTGTACGCGGTATACCAACCTGGATTTTCCAACACGTTACGCAGAATCACGTTCGGCGTCAGCGTGTCATAATAGCCGGCACCAATGTAGCTGGTGAAAATCTGATTCTTCTTGGCAATCGACTTCAAGCGCGTCAACGCCTCACGCTCAGACAATGGCTCACCCACCTCAAGGAAAGGCGCACGAAGAATAGAGCCAGGCACGGTTTGTGCGGTCATTTCTTCAAGTGAGGTGGCACCAACCAAGTCCAGCATTTCTTTCTGCTCGGCGCGGTCTGGGCCAATATGGCGGTAAATAAATTCGTCGTGTTGCTCAAGTTCGTTCAGCGTTTTACTGCTCATCAAAAGTACCTGCTGTGTTGAAACGAGTCGGGGGATGAACGACAAAGCCCCGGAGTAGAAGCCGGGGCCTTGTGCTGTATTCGTCGATTAATCTTCTTCGATAGATGCAGTGTATGCTTCTGCGTCGAGCAGGTTCGCAAGGTCACTGTCATCGTCTAATTTAATCTTAAATAACCAGCCGTCTCCGTACGGGTCGCTGTTTACCAGCTCTGGTGAGTCTTCCAGTTCTTCGTTCACACCCACAATTTCACCACCGACTGGGGCGTAAATGTCAGACGCTGCTTTGACTGATTCAGCAACGGCACAGTCGTCGCCCGCAGCATAAGTTGCGCCAACTTCTGGGAGTTCAACGAATACCATGTCACCCAGCAATTCTTGGGCGTGCTCGGTAATACCGACGGAATACACGCCGTCGCCTTCATCACGGATCCACTCGTGAGTAGATGCATATTTTAATTCTGCTGGTACGTGGCTCATTATAATGTCCTTGTAAGTAATAAGAATTCGTCAATTCAGGCTCTACAACTTGTATTAGAGCTCAACCACTGCTTTGCCATTCCGCACGAAACTCGGCTTCACGACTTTTACTGTAATCATTTTTTTGCGTATTTCCACTTGCGCGGTATCGCCAACTGGCTGAGGTACACGCGCCATCGCCACACTCACGCCCAGGGTAGGTGAGAAAGTGCCTGAGGTAATCACGCCTTCGCCACCTTCCACCACCACACGCTGACCGCCGCGCAGTACGCCTTTTTCCGTCATTACCAAGCCAATCAGCTTGTCGGTACCGTCAGCCCGCTGCTGTTCTAGCACGTCACGACCAATAAACTGACGCTCTGCCGGTTCAAAGGCAACGCTCCACGCCATGTTGGCAGCCAGTGGAGAAACGCTTTCGTCCATGTCTTGGCCATATAAGTTCATGCCAGCTTCCAGACGTAAGGTATCCCGCGCACCCAAACCGCAAGGTTGGACACCCGCTTGCTTCAATGTGTTCCATACCGCTTCAACACGCGCCACAGGCACAATAATTTCGTAGCCCGCTTCACCGGTATAACCGGTTGTTGCGACAAATAAATCACCGAGTTGCACACCATAGAACGGCTTCATGCCCTTCACTGTTTCGTACTGAGCTGCTTCCAGCAGTTGCGCCACAATAGTGCTCGCGTTCGGGCCTTGCAATGCAATCATGCCGAACTCAGTGCGCTCAGTCACTTGTACGTCAAACTCTGCTGTTTGCTGCTCAAGCCACGCCATATCGCGATCACGAGTGGCCGAGTTCACTACCACACGGTAAGACTCGTCGGTGAAGTGATACACGATCAAATCATCAATCACGCCGCCCTGCTCGTTCAGCATGGCACTATAAAGTGCTTTACCTGGCTCTTTCAGCTTGGCCACGTCATTCGCCAACAGACGGCGCAAATACGCTTTCGCTTCCGGGCCAGTCACATCCACAATAGTCATGTGCGACACGTCAAACATGCCCACGTCACGGCGCACCGCATGGTGTTCTTCAATTTGTGAACCGTAGTGGAGTGGCATATCCCAGCCATGAAAATCGACCATCTTTGCGCCAGATTCGAGATGCGCTGCGTACAGAGCAGTACGTTGTGCCATAGGAAGTAATCCGTTGCTGAAATTATGGTCGCCATTATAGAAGTCACAGGGGCTACCAACAAATTTAAAAGCAAAATACTTCCATAAGAAAAACTAATAATAGATACTAGGTAATTGAGTTTCCTTATAGAACAGGGCCCTATGAAGCACTTTTCACTGGATGCGCTGCGCGCTTTTATTACGGTCATCGACCAACAAAGTTACACCCAAGCCGCCGAGCGCTTAAATCGCTCGCAACCGGCCATTAGCTTGCAACTAAAGCGCTTGGAAGAACAAGTGGGCAGTCCGCTTGTGCAACGTCAAGGCAGTAAGTTAAAACTCACTCCGGCGGGGCACGAGCTGTACCAAGGGGCGTTGCAATTATTAGCCACTCACGACCAACTCATGGCGCGCTTTCATACCAGCCCGATTTCGGGACAAGTTCGCCTTGGCATTCCCAGTGAGTTTGCCACCGCCCTCCTGCCCCGTATTTTAGGTCAGTTCGCGGGTAGTTATCCGCAGATCACCTTGGAAGTCACTTCAGCATTAAGCCGCGAACTGCGTTTAGGCGCCAGCCGTGGCATGTTCGACGTCATCCTGACCGTTGCCGAACAAGCACCAGACAATGCCATCCATGTGAAAGAAGACGCCTTGGTGTGGGTTGCTGGGCATGCGGACTTTAGCTTAAGTTCTCCCATACCGCTGGTACTGGCTGCCGAGGGCTGTATTTATCGCCGCCGCACCCTTGGTGCATTAAAAGCACAGCAAATGAAGAGCCGTATTACCTATACCAACAACGACCTCACGGGTATTAGTAGCGCGTTGAAAAGTGGCTTAGGCGTGACTGTCTTGGCGCGTAGCAGTGTGCCGGGAGATTTGGCGGAACTTAAACAGGCGGAACGGGACGGCTTACTCCCGTCCTTGGGCACTATTAATATTTTCTTGGAACGGCATGGTCAAACCAACAATGCCGCCGCGGATCATTTGCAGGCTTACTTACTAGATTATCTAAGTACACCCGCTCAGGGCTGACTTCCTGTGTAAAGAGTAAACCCGCTCAGAGTTAGAGCTGATTAGCTTGGCTCAAGAAGAACCGCTTTAACGGGCGGGCGCGGTCGGTCACATTTAAACCTACACTGCGTAATGCGCGCACCACTGGATTTTGCGCACGGAACAATTGATGGAACCCTTCCATTGTGGCGATCTGTCGTACCGCAGCAGTTTTGCGCGCGCGTTCATAATGACGCAGCGTGCGCGCCAGCTCTGTCGGATCCCAAGCACCTTGCAACGTCCCTAGTTGATTGAGCTGATCACTTAAGTACCAAGCGTCGCCAATGCCTAAGTTCGCGCCTTGGCCCGCCAGCGGATGAATAGTGTGAGCCGCATCGCCTATCAATACCAAGCGCTCGTGTAACCACTGTTCGGCATATTGCATGCGCAATGGGAATGCCGCACGCGAACCAGCAAGGCTCAACAAGCCTAAACAGCCGTCCGACGCCACAGTAACAGCCTCGGCAAAAGCCTTATCACTCAGTTGCTGTAAGCGCTGTGCTTCTGTAGTGGGAACACTCCACACAATAGACACCTGCTGTGCATTCGCCAGTGGCAGTAACGCCAACGGACCGCCGGGCAAAAATACTTGGCGGGCCACACCCCGATGCGGCTCTTCGGTGTGAAGCGTTGCGACTATGCCTTGTTGCTCGTAATCTCGGAAAGTGAGTGGCAAGCCGGCCTCTTCTCGCAGTTGTGAACGACCACCGTCAGCAGCAACAACTAATTGTGCGAGTACCAGAGCACCGGACTCTAGCGCCAGCGTTGCGTCTTGCTCTTGGTAAGTCACGCTTTCAATGACTGCTTCATTAATCAGCTCTACACCGGCTTCTTCGGCGCATTGCCAGAGCACCGCTTCAATCACAGCGTTCTCTACAATGTCGCCCAAATGGGTTTCGTCGGATTCTTCGGCACTAAAGCCAATGGCACCGCCTTGATCGCGATCCCAGACTTGCATGGCGGTATAGCGCCCGCGCTGCTCCGCCGTAAGTCGTGGCCACACATCCAGTTCCGTTAACCAACGCTGGGCCGCAAGATTAATGGCACTGACACGTAAAGTCGGTTCTTTCGGAAGCTGCCCATCTTTGTTGCTCTTTTCCAGCACAACCACTTGGCGACCACGCTTCGCCAGCGCGATAGCCAACGACAAGCCCACAATACCGGCGCCAACAATGGCTACTTGCGCTCTGACTAATGATGCCTTTGTCTTTTTATTAACTACCGCCATATTCCTACCGCCATAGTGACTCCTGTGCGCCAAACCCCATGGCTTTTTGCGCTAACAACGACCCCAAGCATGAGAATCCACTCAAGGCCGCCAAGCCCGTCCGGCGCCCTGCGCTTAACAATGCTTGGTCATTGGAAAACAAACCGACCAAACCGTCGGTAAAGAGCCGGACGCCCTGATAATCGGGTTGGCGTTGCTCGCTGTAAGCGTTTAATACCGCAATGGCACCAGGATCGTAGCAGTAATTCAGGTGCTGAACCAACGCCAAAACATCTCGTACGCCCAAGTTGTAACCTTGTCCCGCCACCGGATGCAGCGCGTGGCAGGCATTACCAATCAATACCGTACGATGTGCCAACATGCGCTCTGCCCATCGCATCGAGAGCGGAAAACTACCTTGCCGCGTTGCCTTCACAAAACGCCCCGCACGGCCACCAAAGCGCTGCTGCGCTGCACTCAAAAATCCGTCGTCGTCGAGGGCCATTAAGGCGCTCATCCGCTCGGGTTGCGCGCACCATACCAAGGCAAAACGGCGCTGTCCGCAGGGTAGCAAGGCCATCGGGCCTTGCTCGGTAAATCGTTCATAGGCAATTTGCCCATGGGGCCGGTCCACTTCAATAAAGCCCGCAAGCGCCTGCTGTGGATAGTGCTGCTGCGTGACATCAATGCCCAACAAGGAACGGGTGGGTGACTGCGTGCCATCCGTTACCACTAACAAGTCCGCCGCTAATTCGCTGTGGTCTGACAGTGTGAGCTGTTGGTGCGTCGGCGTGGATTCAATGCTTTGAATGCGGACACCCTTTCGCCATACCACGGCACTGGCTTCACAAGCTTTAGCCAACGCCTGTTGCAAGTAGCGGGCTTCTAACACATAGCCGAGTGCTGGAACGCCTTCCGTGGCCGCTTTCATTTGCGCACGACCGGGGCCCGTGGTGTCACTTACATGAATGGTTTGAATGGGCGTGAAGTCCGCGTTATTCAACAATGAGATAACGCCCGCTTCCTCGAGCGCTAAGAAGCTTCGTAACGCTAAGGCTAATGTGCGCGGATCTTGACGAGGCACCCCCGGCTCCGGGTCCAGTAACACCACCTGCCAATCGGGCCGAGCGCGGCTCAACGCTAACGCAGCAAAAGCTCCCACCAAGCCTGCACCGGCAATGGCGATAGTTTTTTGTTGCGTGCTATTCGCTTCGCGCTTGGTTAATGCGGACATTTAATTCGCTTCCACCGGCTTCGCGCCGCGCGCGCTGGCTTTGCCTCGTGCCATCAGTGCCTCAATACCTTCGATAGACTTAGGTACCATAGCGGTTAAGTTTTCAAAGCCAGTTTCGGTAATCAGAATGTCGTCTTCAATACGGATGCCCAGTCCTCGATAGCTTTCTGGTACGTCCGCATCCGCGGGAATATAAAGCCCCGGTTCAATCGTGAGCACCATGCCGGGCTGCAATGGCCGTGGCTTGCCGTCTTGCTGGTATTCACCCACATCATGCACATCCAGGCCGAGCCAATGCCCTAACCCGTGCATAAAATAGGGGCGAAACGCCATGTCTTGAATCAAGCTGTCCACTTCGCCACGCAGAATGCCAAGTTTCACCATACCTTCAGTTAACACCCGCACCGCCGCCCGATAAGCGGCTGGTAAGGTAGCACCTGGCTTTAGTTCCGCCAGCGCTGCTTCATGTGCGGCTAACACCACCTGATACAGTTTACGCTGGGATGGGCTAAAGCGACCATTCACCGGGAAGGTACGGCTAATGTCGCCCGCATAACCGGCATACTCAGCGCCTGCGTCAATGAGCAGCAGATCACCGGCGGTCATACGGCTACTGTTTTCTGTGTAATGCAAAATACAGGCGTTCTCGCCGCTACCACAAATAGTGCCGTAGGCAGGACCTGAAGCGCCGTGCATCACAAATTCATGATGCAATTCCGCCGCAACCTGATACTCAAACTGTTCGGGCTCGACAAAGTTCATTGCGCGGCTCATGCCTTGCGCGGAAATCATGCAGGCCTGTTTCATCAGTGCTATTTCAGCAGGGCTTTTGATCAGCCGCTGTTCATGCACTAACGGATTCAAGTCATTGACGGTGCGCGGCGCACGTTTGCCTTGGCGGCGACCACTGCGCAGCGCGGCCATGGCCACTTTCACTTGCGGTTCAATCCACAAGTTGTCTTGCTGCGCCAAGTACAGGTGTTCGAAACCGTCCAGTAATGCGGGCAGTTGTTCGGGCAATTCTTCAAGGGTAAAACACTGTGTCACGCCCGCAATGGCTTTGGCTTTTTCAACGCCAAGTCGACGACCATGCCAAATCTCTGCGGTGGGGTCTTTGGGCAATACAAAGAGTGTGGAGCGCGGCGGCTCGCCACTTTTACCGCCTTGGCCACTCTGGCCACTTTGAATAACTAACACCGCATCCGGCTCCGCAATGCCAGTCAGGTACCAGAAGTCGCTGTCTTGGCGAAACGGGAAATGTGTATCGTTGCTGCGCACCACTTCACGGGCTGCTGGAATCACCGCCACGCTTGTAGATGAGTCGCTAGACATGGCCTTGACTAGTGCGGCGCGCCGCTGTTGAAGCTCGCGTACTGCGATCATCGCCAGCCTCCTCGGTTAATGAATGGACTGACTCGCTGGGCTCGCCGGCGGAGGCATATTGCCCAACTCGTTAAAGCACATAATGGCGGAGATACGCACGTACTCGCACACCTCGTAAAAGGCCCGCTCGTCGTCTTCACCGGCGTTCACGTCTGGCGACAAGCGCGCAATTTCCGCCATGTCTTGAATGGCTTCGCGCAGATCTTCCGACGCTTTGGCAAGGTTCTGCTGATTTACGCCAAAGCCCACTAAGAAACACTGGGTCCATTCGGTGAGCGCACTCAGGCGTTCCGTCAGCGCTTCTTCGTCACCGGGTAACAAAGGCTGAAAACTCAGCTCAGGGCAGCCTAAGCCTTCGCGAATTTCTTTCGCCAGTGTTTCAAGCTGCTGATTCATGCGGCTGCTGAAGGTGTTCCCTTCATTCGCAAGGTCGGCCACGATCAGTAACCAATCGCCACCATGAGCACGTTGACCGCTCGCCAGTAGCCCAGTTAGCATGCCGTGAAGTTCTGCCGCAGACACGATCATATCTTCTTGTTCGAGCCACTGCGTTAATTGCTCAAATGCTCGAGAGGCATTGTCGGTCATAGTGTTCCGTCCATATGGAGAGCGCTCGCTCTCTTACGCTGTCGTCTATGCTTATATCCTAACACTTGCGGAAAAACAGGACTACTGTGGACATGCCCCAAATATAAAGGCTGTTGCATAAAACGGGGCGCCTCGCTATGCTGCGGCTCCATAGGTTGGCGTGGAAGTGAAGTAAGAGGAATCTTCATGAGTGGACAAATTGTCGATATCACATTGCTGGAACGCAACTATCGCGTCATGTGTCCTGACGGGCAGGAAAGCGCGCTGCGTGAGGCTGCGCGTCAGCTGGACGAGCGCCTGAACGAGACGCGTGCCGCTACCAAGTTAACCAACATCGAACAAATTGCAGTTATGACCGCATTGAACCTGTGTCATGAATGGATGCAAGAGAAGTCCGAACAAGCCGAGAAAATGGCCGCGCTGGAAGACAAAGTTAGTCTTTTACAAGCGACCATAGAAAAAGCAATCGGCGACCCAAAAGGTAAATCCCTCTCAAAATCCGACGCGGAATAAGCTAGAATAGAATAACTCCCTGGGGTGTTCGCCAGCATGTGAATGTCCCTGAGCCGATGTCTTTAGAATAGGGTCCTGTTTCTTTCCCAGTGTGCATGCCCGGGTTTCGCCGGGAAGCCTGCGGGTTATGAATCAGCACCCGCCTTGAACCTATGGGTTCAAGGGCTAACACACGGCAGCGGCACTTCGGGGAGCCCTTTTCCAAGCGCTTGAGCCAGTGAACATTGAGAGAGTTTTCGGCATGAAGAAGATCGAAATCATTGCAGGCATATTCATCGTACTCGCGACCATTCTTGTCTTAAACACCTGTAGTGACCGCACCACCCTACCCGTTGACGAAACTGAGCAGCGCGAAAACGTTTTAGAGTAATGCTGAGGCGAGTGGCGTCGGGCTTACGGAAGTGGGCCTTCGTAGTCGTCTTCTTCCGGGTTAAATTGCTCCTCACCACCAATACCTAAATCAAATACAAAACCATATTTGTCTGTTGGCGAGATCAGCAAGACACCTTTACTGTGACGGATTTCCAGCTTATCGCGGGAGAGCGCAGGCCCCGGACGGAAGGTTTTAATTGGCGTGACCGATTGAATGCTGTCTAAGGCAATACGGTAGCGCAGCGGGCCACAGCTCACGTGCAGCGCGTCACCTTGGATAAGGTATTTCGTACCAAGCAGGACCCAACTTGGCCAAATCACGGCAATAATGAAAATGAGGAAGGCGACAATACCCGCGCCCACGAGCGCAAACAGTGTCATCGCCACCAAGCCGAAGATCGGAATGGACAGCAAAATCAACATATAAAGCGGGTCAACTTTACTTGGGTGTAGCTTGTCCATTACTCGGTTCCTCGGTTGCAGTCCTTAGGGTGTTTCGGCTTCTTGTTCGGCCTCTTGTTCGGCTGAGGCTTTCGCATCACGAACGATGGCCCGCACGTCTGACAGTAACTCGGCCACATCGTAAATCACACCATCTTTGACAGTATAGCGAATCCCTTGCGTACGCATGGGTTCGTTGTTGTCGTCTAATTGGTAATGCCCCGTGCCGTAAAGCACTTTGAAATTGCGTAGCGGGTTTTCCCGCACAATCACTAAGTCGGCTTTCTTGCCTGGAATGACACTGCCAATGTCTTCTTCAAGGCCCAGCGCTTCGGCGCCAGACAACGTGGCAGCACGAATCACTTCAAGGGCATTAAAGCCCGCTTCGCGCAGCAGTTCGAGCTCTTGAATGTAGCCAAAGCCATAAATTTTATAGATGTAACCGGAGTCAGAGCCGGCCGTAACGCGCCCGCCGTGGTTTTTGAAGTCATTTAAGAACGACATCCAAATGCGGTAGTTTTCACGCCATGCAATTTCGTCGTCGGTAGTCCAGTCAAACCAGTAAGAGCCGTGAGCGTAACGGCTGGGCTTAAAGAATTCCCAGAGCGTGGGGAGCGTATATTCCGCGTGCCAGTCCGCATTACGCTGCGCCATAACATCGCGGCTCGCTTCATAGATGTTAAGGGTTGGGTTAATGGTAAAGTCGAGTTCAATCAACTCGTCCCGTACAGCGTTCCAACGCTCACTGCCCTTCGGCGCGGCTTGCTTCCACAAGCGCCCTGCTTCGCCAAACCGGTCTTGCTCGTTCTGGTAATTGTATTCCGGTGAGTAGTTTTGAATCACTTGGTCGGTGAACATGGCTTCTGGCAAGCCATACCAATGTTCCATGCTGCCTAAACCCATGCGCGCCGAGTCAATCACATTGGTGCGCACCACGTTAAGTTGCGCGTGGTGCATCATGGTGCCGAGACCAAGCGTGTTGGCTTCGTCTAAAGCGGCGGAAATAATGCGCGGTGGCGCACCGAAGAACTTAATCCCCGAAGCCCCTTGGCGATGAATGTCTTGTACCCAAGCACGGGCTTGATCAGCAGTAATAATCGGCTCTTGTGCGCCACGACCAAAACCTACGTAAGGAATAATACGTGGGCCAGCAATGGTATTGGCTTCGGCGCGACGCGCGTGATCCAGCGTCCACTCTAACCCTCTAAAACTACCCGGCTCGCGCACTGTGGTAATGCCGTGGGCCAGCCAAAGCTTCAGTACATACTCGGCGGGAATGTTCTCAGCGGAGCCACCTAAATGGCCGTGCATATCTACAAATCCAGGCAGCACGTAATGACCGGTAATATCCACTTCGCGATCACCCGATTGAGCTACCGGACGGCGACGCTCTTGCACCGGCACACCCGGATAGCCGACCACCGCCACCTGCACAATGCGATCATTCTCGATCACGATATCCACGGGCCCCACGGGCGGTGCACCTTCGCCGTTCACTAAAATACCGCCACGCAAAATAAGGCGTTCAAAGGGGCCTTCGCCCCGATCGCGATCCGGGGCAGAATGTGGCGAAGAAGGTGGCGCACCGCAAGCAACCAACGGCACCATGGCCATGAAAGCGAAAAGCAGACTGAAGAAACGCATGCTGTTATCCTAATAAAAAATCGTGCAGTTAGTGTCGCAGCCTGTCTTCGCGAGCGCAACTGTAGGAGAGATTTCATGGACTTAAATGTTTCGCAGACTATTCGCCAAGAAATCCGGCAGCGCCGGCGTGCGTTAAGTTTTGAGCAGCAAGCGGCGGCGTCGGAAGCCGTGAAGGCGGCAGTCTTGGCGCGTGGTTTTGGTTCTGGTGGGGCTGGTGGTTCTGCTGCTCAAGTAAGCACTGTTGCGCTCTATCTGGCGCAAGACGGAGAGTTGAACCTGGCGCCACTCATTGAAGCCTTGTGGGAACGAGGCGTGCGAACGGTCTTGCCCGTGCTGCACCCAGTCTGCCAAGGGCATTTGTTGTTCCTCGATTTTTATGCAGACACGCCCATGGTGACGAACCGCTACGGCATTCTTGAGCCTGAACTAGCGACCCAGCGTGTGGTACCACTGGGCGAAATAGATTTATTGCTAGCGCCTTTGGTGGCCTTTGATGCCGAAGGGAATCGACTCGGTATGGGCGGCGGCTTTTATGACCGCACACTTGCGGGCTGGCAACGTGGTCTTTATCCGCATTTGCAAGCTATTGGCGTGGCTCATGACTGCCAGAAGGTAGCGAATATTCCCAAGCGAGACTGGGATATTCCTCTACCAATTGTGATAACGCCCTCAAAGGTCTGGCAGTTCCCGAACACCGCCGTATAATAGAGAGCCGTTACGCCATCCTTTTAACCTGCCACGCGATAACGGGGACCCCATGAGCGCTCAGGACCAAGCCAAGCGACACGCAGCAGAAGCTGCCATTCCATACGTGCAAAAAGGAAGTATTGTCGGGGTGGGCACGGGCTCCACCGTGAACTACTTCATCGATGCACTTGCCGATCTGAAATATGATATCGAAGGGGCTGTCTCCAGTTCCGAAGCGTCCACCGAGCGATTAAAGAAAATTGGCATTCCTGTCTATGACTTGAATGGCGTACCGTCATTGAGTATTTATGTGGATGGTGCGGATGAAATCAATCGGCATCTGCACATGATTAAAGGTGGCGGCGGCGCGCTAACGCGCGAGAAAATTGTCGCTGCCGTGGCAGAAACCTTTATCTGTATTGCCGACTCCAGCAAACTAGTTGACCGACTTGGCGAGTTCCCTTTACCTGTGGAAGTGATTCCGATGGCGCGCTCTTATGTGGCGCGTGAGCTAGTAAAGTTGGGCGGCGACCCGGTGTATCGCGAAGGTGTGATTACCGACAACGGCAACCAAATCTTGGACCTGTATCACCTCGCCATCGACACTCCCGTTGCCCTCGAAGAGCGCATCAATCAGATTACCGGAGTTGTTACGAACGGCTTGTTTGCTGCACGCAGCGCGGATATCGCGTTACTGAGTGATGGCAATGAACTTACCACTTTAAAACGCTAGGAGCCGTCATGCCGCCGGAGTTTTCCTTACCGAAGAAGAAGATAAAAATCCTATTGCTGGAAGGCGTGCACCCGCGTGCGGTGGAGTGTTTAGAGCAACAAGGGTATACCGAAATTGAGCAGCACAGTACCGCAATGAACGAAGATGAACTGGCCGCCCGTATTGGTGAGTTTCATTTTGTCGGTATTCGTAGCCGCACACAGCTTACCCGCAAAGTGTTGGAAAATGCCCAAAAGCTGAATGCGATTGGATGCTTTTGTATTGGCACGAATCAGGTGGATACCCAAGCCGCCCGTGAGTTTGGTATTCCGGTGTTTAATGCGCCCTTTTCCAATACCCGTTCAGTCGCGGAGCTCGTGCTTGCGGAAATGATTATGTTGCTGCGCCGTGTGCCTGAGAAGAACATGGCCTGTCATCGAGGCGACTGGATTAAGTCTGCCAGTGGCTGCCATGAAGCCCGTGGCAAAACCTTGGGCATTATCGGTTATGGTCATATCGGCACGCAGCTAGGTATCTTGGCGGAACAATTGGGCATGCGCGTCGTGTTCTACGACATCGAAACGAAATTAAGCTTGGGGAACGCCTACCCCATGGCCTCCCTGCATGACTTGCTAAAAACCGCAGACATTGTGACTTTGCATGTGCCTGAAACCGCAGAAACCCAGTGGATGATTGGTAAAGCCCAGCTGGCGGCCATGAAACAAGGTGCCTCATTGATTAATGCGTCTCGGGGCAAAGTTGTTGATCTCGAAGCCCTTGCCGAAGCCTTAAAGTCCGGCCATTTAAATGGTGCCGCAATTGACGTTTTCCCGGTCGAGCCGAAGAACAATGACGAAGAGTTCTTGACCCCGCTGCGTGGTTTAGACCAGGTGATTTTGACGCCGCATGTGGGCGGTTCAACGCAGGAAGCCCAAGAGAATATTGGTACTGAAGTGGCTCTGAAGCTGATTAAGTATTCCGATAATGGCTCTACTTTGTCGGCGGTGAACTTCCCCGAAGTGGCACTACCCACACACAAGGGCTCCAGCCGATTGCTGCATATTCATCGCAATCAACCCGGCGTACTCAATCGCATTAACCAAATCTTCGCCGAGCTAGAAGTAAACATCGCCAGTCAGTTCCTCCAAACCGACAACGAACTCGGCTACGTCGTCATGGACATCGATAGCGACCAAGCAGAAGCCGCCCTCGAACAGCTCAAAGCCGTCCCCGGCACCATCCGCTGCCGCGTCCTCCACTAAATCAAACACCAGATGAGGGTCAGATGAACTTTTTGAGGCCTTTTTAACGAAAATAAAGGCCTGCAGCGGATAGGGTCTGACCCCAAGGTTTGGGGTCAGAACAACTCATTTTTAGCATCCCCCAAAAACAAAGGCCTCCAGCGCATCGGTAACTTTCCGATCAGGCTGGAGGCCGCTATTCACCGTTTTGTTACGACCCTCAAAACAGTTCATCTGACCCCATTCTGGAGGGGGTGGCTGCCGTTTTTTTGGGGGGCGGGGCGGAGGGGGTCTGACCCCCAATCTATTTATCGGCCTTTTACGGTGTTTTCCATCGATTCGGGGGAGACGTGGCGGACGTCTTTTCCGCGTACGAAATAGATGATGTATTCCGCGATGTTCTGGCAGCGGTCGCCGATTCGTTCAAGCGAACGAGCTGACCACATGACGTCCATTATTTTCGGAATACTGCGTGGATCTTCCATCATGTAAGTCATGAGCTGACGAGTCAGCGCTTCGTATTGACGGTCGGCGCTCGCGTCTTGCTGATGCACCGTATACGCTGCTTCTTGGTCCATGCGCGCAAAGGCGTCCAACACCTGGCGCAACATACCGAGTACAGCCTGCCCCAAGTTTTCTAAGCTCACCAACAGATGCTCTTGGTCTTTACTAAAGCTCTCCATCGCCACATGAGCAATGCGCTCGGCTTCATCACCAATACGCTCAAGATCAGAAATTGCCTTCAAGATCGCCAAGATCAAACGTAAATCACTGGCCGTTGGCTGACGCTTTGCGATAATCCGTGTACAGGCTTCATCAATTTCAACTTCGAGCAAGTTGATCTTGTTGTCGCTGTCCAACACCCGCGCCGCTAACTCTTGGTCGCTATTCTCAATGGCCGCTAGTGAGTCGGTTAATTGCTTCTCAACCAAACCGCCCATGGCCAAAACTTTGTTCATCACCGTGTCGAGTTCTTCATTGAACTTACCGGAGATATGCTTACCTAGATTTAATTTATCCATTGTCTCGCCTCATTCATTCGTTCAAGGTGCTACCAAATTTTCGTAGCGCGACCTTAGCCATAGCGTCCAGTGATGTAATCTTCCGTCTGCTTGGTGGCAGGCTTGGTAAATAACGTGTTCGTGTCGGTATGCTCAATCAACGTTCCCATATACAGGAAGGCCGTGAAGTCAGAAACCCGCGCCGCCTGTTGCATGTTATGCGTGACGATCACGATGGTGTACTGCTCTTTCAGTTCGTTAATCAGCTCTTCGATTTTCAGCGTTGAAATCGGGTCCAAAGCCGATGCTGGCTCGTCCAACAACAGCACTTCTGGCTCAATAGCAATCGCACGTGCAATGACCAAACGTTGCTGCTGACCACCCGACAAGCCAAAGGCGTTGTCATTCAAACGGTCCTTCACTTCGTCCCACAAGGCCGCGCCACGCAACGAACTCTCCACCACTTCATCAAGTGTCCGGCGGTCGTTCACCCCTTGCAAACGCAAACCATAGGCCACGTTCTCATAAATGGACTTCGGAAATGGGTTCGGCTTCTGAAACACCATGCCGATCTGGCGGCGCAGCTCAGCCACGTCAACCTTCGGTGCATAGATGTTTTCACCGTCGAGGCGAATCTCGCCCTTAATGGTACAGTTGTCCACCAAGTCATTCATGCGGTTAAAGCAGCGCAACAGCGTTGACTTACCACAACCCGACGGCCCGATGAAGGCTGTCACGCGGTTCTTTGGAATATCGAGGTTAATCCCTTTCAGTGCTTCGTCTTGACCATAAGATAATCGCAAGTCACGCACTTCCAGCTTGGTTTCCAAGTCGATTAACCGTTCGCCGGCACCATCTTGGCTTAACTGCGTTTTAATCATTGGCTTCGCGTTTTCTTGTCCTGACATAGCTGTATTCGTCTCTGTTGCTGAATTCGTTAATGATTGATTCGTTGTCATGATCCGCTCTCCTTAATCCGAGTCGCTGCGATATTTCTCGCGCAAGTGATTGCGGATACTGATCGCGGTCAAGTTCAAAATAACAATCAAGGCGACCAAGGTCAGCGCCGTGGCGTATACCAACGGACGGGCTGCCTCAACGTTCGGGCTCTGGAAGCCTACGTCGAAAATATGGAAGCCTAAGTGCATGATTTTTCGTTCCAAGTGAATGAATGGGAATTCACCGTCGATAGGCAAAGTCGGGGCCAATTTCACCACACCGACCAGCATCAATGGCGCCACTTCACCCGCAGCACGAGCAATCGCTAAGATTAATCCGGTCATCATGCCTGGCGTTGCCAAAGGCACAACCACTCGCCATAAGGTTTCCGACTTGGTTGCACCCAGTGCCAAAGAACCCTGACGAATGGTGCTTGGAATCCGGGCTAAGCCTTCTTCCGTCGAAACAATCACTACCGGCAAGGTCAGCAACGCCAGCGTTAACGATGCCCAGAACAAGCCTGGCGTTCCGAAGGTCGGTGACGGCAGCGCTGCTTCATAGAAGATCCGGTCAATATTCCCACCCAAGAAGTAAATGAAGAAGCCGAGACCGAACACACCGAACACGATCGAAGGCACACCCGCCAAGTTGTACACGGAAATACGTACCATCCGCGTCACTGGCCCTTGTTTGGCGTACTCGCGCAAGTAAATCGCGGCCAGTACTCCAAACGGCGTCACCATAATGGACATCACGAACACCATGGTAATGGTACCGAAGATCGCTGGGAAAATACCTCCTTCGGTATTAGCTTCCCGCGGCTCGCCGGTTAAGAACTCCCAAATTTGGTGGAAGTATTCACGCAATTTCGCAAAAGTGGACATATCATTGGGCATGGTTATCGCTACAATTTGCGCGAAGTTGATGTCCACCTGCTGGCCATTAATCATTTCCATGCGCAAGCCGTTGCGACGCATATCAGCGTAGAGGAGATCAAGCTCTTCACGTAGCACTTGATACTCTTCTTCTAACTCATCGCGACGCTGCGCGTTCGACGCAAACACTGCGGCCAGTTCACTCTCCGTCAGGCCGTCGAGTTCGGCTTGTCGGTCATTCAGGCGCAATGCTTCAATCTGGCGGTTAATGCGGCCAATATCGCCTCGCTCAATCGCGCGGATACTGCGGTGATAAGCAACACTTTCACGCACCAAATCTTGCACTTGCTGGTGGAAGCTCTCGCCTGCCTCGTCTAAGGTCGTGACCTCCTGACCATCTTTCTTAATAGCCACGGGGAAGCCATAGAAATTACCCCATTCGCGCCGTTCAATTGTATACACGCCTTGCGGGTACTCGAACTCGCTCATGCCCGTTTCGAAGCGCCAGATAAAGTCATTGCCTGTTTGATCGCGGTTTCCTTGTTTGAACAAGTACCGCGTCATCAGGTCCTGGCCTTCTGGCACGAAGTTACCCGCTTCACGCGCTAGGACTGCCGTCACTGTTTGAGCGCGAACAAGCTCGCCCATCAGCACTTCCGTTTCGCCCGTGCTTGGGTTAACAATTTCCACTTGGGTCACATTGGCTGGCCAGAAGTGGCTAAACCCGCGTACTGCGATTAAGCCAAGTAAGCCTGCAACCATCAGGACGCTCAGTGTGACAGCTCCACCGGTCAACCAAATCCAGGGAGCACCGCTTTTAAACCATTGTTTCATTGTCTCAGTCTCCCCGGCTTACAGATTGCTGTAGCGAGCGCGCAAACGCTGGCGTACAACTTCGGCAATTGTGTTCAAGATGAAGGTGAAGGTGAACAACACCAACGCGGCGAGGAACAATATCCGGAAGTGCGAGCTTCCGACCGCCGTTTCTGGCAGCTCTACGGCGATGTTCGCCGACAAGGTCCGCATACCCTCGAAGATATTGAAGTTCACAATCGGGCTGTTGCCAGTTGCCATCAGTACAATCATGGTTTCACCCACCGCGCGACCGAAGCCAATCATAATGGCCGAGAAAATACCTGGGCTTGCCGTTGGTAACACCACACCAACTACCGTCTGCCAAGGTGTTGCTCCCAGAGCTAAAGAACCTTGGGTTAAATGCTTCGGCACGTTAAACACGGCGTCTTCTGCAATCGAGTAAATGGTTGGAATAACAGCGAAGCCCATTGCCACCCCGACGACTAGTGCATTGCGCTGGTCATAGGTAATACCATTCTCAGTTAACCACTGACGCATGCTGCCGTCGAAGAAGACAATCTCCATCCACGGACTCGCAGACACCGCGACCCAACCAAACACCACCACAATAGGAATCAGCAATACAGCTTCCCAACCTGGCGGGACACGGTTACGAATAGAGGCTGGGAAGTTCCGCCATAGCAATGCCATCAGTAGCATCATGATCGGCATGCCCAGCAAGATGGAGAACACCGCTGGCAAGTTGTTTTCCATAAACGGCGCTAGCCACAAACCCGCGAGGAAACCGAGGATAACCGTTGGCAAGGCTTCCATAATTTCGATGGTCGGCTTCACCACCCCCCGCAACTTCGGCGTCATGAAGTAAGCGGTATAGATAGCGGCCATGATGCCCAGGGGCATCGCGAACATCATTGCGAAGAAGGCGGCCTTCAAGGTACCGACTGATAGCGGAATCAACGAGAACTTGGATTCGAACTCATCGCTGGCTGAAGAAGACTGCCAAATATATTCAGGATTCGCTCGCCCTTCGTACCACACTCTATTCCACAAGGCGCGGAACGAGATTTGCGGGTGTTGGTTCCACACCTCTGACACCGTCAGCGTGTTGTTTTCCGACACGGTCAGTAACCCACGGTTCACCGGCGAAATGGCCATATTGGCAATCGCCGATTCATGTAGCTGTTTCTGCAGCAAGGTCCGCGACGAGGTACCGTAATGAATACCGACCTTGCCGGTCGCGTCACCAGCAATAAATCCCTTGCGGGTATACTCAGGACTTATGCGCGTAATGGCGCCAGCGTGCGGCTTAAATGAGCGAATTTTCTCGAGGGTATACTCGTTCACGTCATCCCGAACCAAGAACCACTGGCTCAACTCACCACGCTCAGTTCCAACAATAATTGACACCGAGCCAACCAAGAACTCCATCGCGGTAATGCGCGCACCGCGGCCCGCATCGACAATATGCGTCAGTTCAGGGGCGTTAAAATTACTAATGTCGTAATAGTGAATGCGGCCCCGCTTGTCGGCCACAAAAACACTGCGAAACTCTTTGTCGATCAGAATTTGTACCGGCTCTGAGCTCATTTGCGGCAGCGTGGTGCGGGTCACCTGCGTATCCACAGCGCCGGTAAAGAGATTCGCGCGCGTTGTCATACTTGCAGCAACAAGACGACGATCGTCAGTGTAAGCCACCGCCATAGCCCGTCGCTGACCACGGGTAGACTCTTGCAGCGCTAGCATTTTCAGTGATTGACCATCGGCATCGATCTGGACCGGTGAATCACCGTAAGGGCGTGCGATACGCGGAGTAATATGGCGCACATCATCAGGGAAGGTCAGTTGATACTCATGGCGCAAGATGAGCGCTTGGCCATTTGATAACCCATAGCTCACTAATGCACCAATGTTCTCGGCAGCAGCAAAACTGGTAATCTCTGCATCATCCGGAACAGTTATCGATTCTTGGAAACGAATTTCACTCGTTGGCAACTCAAAGAATGTTACTAGCCCATCACTTGCGTAATTCACGCCCAGTTCTTGAAAGCGCTCCATCACGAGGTGTTTCACTGTCGCATCTTCCGCTAGCCCTGGAATACTGTACTCAACAGTCGCCTCCACCGTTGCACCGCGCAGAATGGGCAGTACTTCATAGAAGAGGTAAATAAAGATAAGCGCCAGCGAGAACACCACGCCATAACCGGCAGAGGTGATGCCAAAGCGGGAAAGCTTGTCTTTGAAGGTGCGAATACGACGACGCTTAGCTCTTACCGTGGCGTCAGGAAGACGCGATGCTTGCCGGCGTCCTTGGGGTGTAGCAACTGATTCTGTCATTTTGATATCTCAACGTGGCAGAGAAGGTTTTTAGTATTTAGAAATTGTAGAAGGCAAATGTGACAGCAATATGACAGAACTGTCATTTTTGTCATGAAACTGACACCTTACTGACATATTTCAATGAAAAAGCCGCAGTTGCGAACAACTGCGGCTTCAAACTCATCATCCTTGAGAGGGGCATCCGAGCCCTATTCCATCTGTTACTCGATACCTAAGTCAGCACGAACACGGGCTGCAACTGATTCTGGCAGTGGCACATAGCCGTCACGGTGCACAACTTCTTGACCGACTTTCGAATACAACATTTTCACGAACTCACGCATCATTGGATCCAGTGGGCGGTTCGGGTGCTTGTTGATATAAACATACAAGTAGCGAGCGAGTGGGTAGTCACCTGTCGCAGCATTTTCAGCTGAAGGCTCAACTAAGTTACCACCAGTTTGTACTGACAATGGAATCGCGCGTACACCAGAAGTACGGTAGCCGATACCCGAGTAACCAATACCATTCAGCGATTCAGTCACACCCTGTACCACAGAGCTTGAACCTGGCTGTTCGTTAATGCTTGACTTAAAGTCACCGCCACACAGTGCGTTGTCTTTAAAGTAACCGTAGGTACCAGAGACAGCATTACGGCTATAAAGAGCGAAATCACGGTTTGCCCAAGCGCCAGTCAAGCCGATTTGGCCCCAGCGAGTGATGTCACTGTTGTGACCACAACGACGCGTTGCAGAGAAAATCGCGTCAACCTGCGGCAAGCTCAAACCTTCGATGGGGTTGTCTTTGTTTACGTAGACTGCAAGCATATCAATCGCTACTGGCAGCGCATATGGCGCATAACCGTGGCGGTTTTCGAAAGCTTCGATTTCAGACTGACGCATGGCACGGCTCATTGGCGCCAAGCTCGCAGTACCTTCAGTGATTGCAGGTGGAGCAGTAGAAGAACCTGCGCCTTGAATCTGTACGTTCACGTTTGGATAGAACTTGTTGAACTCTTCAGCCCACAACGTCATCAGGTTGTTCAATGTATCTGAACCGATTGAGTTCAAGTTACCAGAAACACCTGAAGCACGAGTGTACTCAGGCAGGTTAGGATCTACGTCTGCAGAAACCTGCACACTAAAGGCCAGTGCGGCAGCGCCAAACAAAGCCATAAAGCGGTTCTTAGTCATGGTCTTCTCCGTTATTCGGGTTATCCCGAGTTTTAGAATTACTACGTTGCTAATGATAGTGAATCAATGTGACAGATTTATGACGAAGCAGCCGACGCTCTAAATTTTCGCTTTCGCCCTTTGATACCGGTTTATCTCTCTAGCCGAAAAAACGATGACCTGGCTAAACTCGGATTAAGAACTCGCGACGCGCTCTCGTTGGAACTAGAGTATCGGTCTGTCAGATGAACAAAAGATGTCTTTTGTGTGACGTTTTTATGACCAAACGGGATGTGAAATCAGGATGTACTTAGCGGCGATAAGAAGCACTTACTCTTATTGAATAAGAGTAAGTTCTTTAGGAAGGCGGAACGAAAAACGGCTACCTTGATCGGGCTTACTTTCAATTTGTAACACGCTGCGGTGATGCTCAAGGGAATGCTTCACAATAGATAGGCCAAGCCCAGTACCACCCGTACTGCGATTTCTATCCTCGTCCACCCGATAGAAACGCTCCGTGAGTCGCGGAATATGTTCGGCTGGAATGCCGGGGCCATTATCATTCACTGCAAACTCTGCCTGTTCACCCACAACGCGCCATTCAATATGTATCGTGCCACCGGCTTGTGTGTACTTCATGGCATTGGTCACTAAGTTATGAATGGCCGCCTGCATTTTCTCCGCACTACCGAATATCCAAAGATTTGCAGCCACGTCAGCGGTAATCTTTTGGTCTTTCGCTTTCGCTAGTATTTCCGTCTCGGTGAGCAGCTCGCGAATCAGCGCTGGCACATTTACTTTGGTCGTGAACGTCTCTTGCCCTTGTGATTCCATTCTCGACAACACCAAAAGCTGTTCGACCATCACTTGCATTCGAGACGTTTGGGACGAAATGTCGCGCACCGCCTTTTGTAAGTGTTTAGGAGACATGTGATCAGGCTCTTCCATAAGTTCTAAGTAACCCTGCATGACGGTCAGCGGAGTTTTGAGCTCATGGGAAACATTGGCGACGAAGTCTTTGCGCATGCGCTCGAGGCGCGAAATACGTGTTACGTCCCGCGCAATCACCAGCAATTGCGTGCCCGCATACGGCATGATCCGCAATTCAATTTCACGGCTATCGCCGGTTGGTGAAGTGAGCGTAATGGCGTCGGAAAAATTCTGCTTGCGAAAGTACTTCACAAATCGTGGGTGACGAATCAGGTTGGTAATGCGAATGCCGCGATCGGTGGGCCACTGCAGTCCAAAGTAGAGCTGCGCAAGCTTATTGCTCCACACTAAACGACCATCAGCCTCAATCACGAGCCCCGCATCGGGAATGGCTTCAGCGGCTTGGCGAAAGCGTTGCAAAATAAGTGCGAGATTTCGTTGCCGCATTTGGGAACGGCGCAGGGTGCGATAGATGCCATCGTAAATGTCACTCCAAGCACCCGGTGCTTGCGGTGGATGCATGATGCGGCTCGACCACAGCCAACGGTTCAAGCGTTGCTGGAAAAACGCATTCCACAGCACAACGACAAACAATGCAATGGTTAGCGCTTCAAACAGATAGCCGGTCAGCCACCCGAGCAACGCAACGGGAATCAACCCGAGAACAAGGCGCCGTAGAACACGGAATAAGTTGTAATAACGATCCATCAGCCCTGCGCTCTATCATTCATAGTTAACGATGCCAGCCTATCCCGTACACACAAAAATGCCCGACCAAGCTCATTTGCTTGCCGGGCAGAACGTGCGCAAACTATCGCACCGAAAAGCGATACCCGACTCCACGCACAGTTTGCACGAAGCGGTCATGGCCATGCAAGGAAATCGCTTTGCGTAAACGCCGAATATGCACGTCGACCGTACGGTCTTCTACATAAACATTGGTGCCCCACACATGGTCGAGCAATTGCTCTCGGCTATACACACGCTCAGGATGGGTCATAAAGAAGTGCAGTAAACGAAATTCAGTGGGCCCCATGTCGAGCGGGTCATCAATGGCAGACACCCGATGCGACACCGGATCTAACCGTAATCCTTCCACTTCCAAGGGCTCATCCAGAGCCGTTGGCGATACGCGACGGAACACCGCTCGCATGCGCGCAATCAATTCTTTCGGTGAGAAGGGTTTGGTCATGTAATCATCGGCACCCACTTCAAGACCCTTGATTTTATCTTCTTCTTCGCCCCGCGCCGTCAGCATAATAATTGGAATATGCTTTAGGTGATCCGAAGTTTTTACCTTACGCGCAAGTTGAATGCCGCTGCCACCCGGTAACATCCAGTCGAGCAAAATCATATCTGGGTAAGGTTCAACTAAGCGTTCCAACGCCTGAGGAAAGTCAGGAGCTTCCACGGGTTGATACCCGTGTTGCTCCATAACAAAGGCTAGCATTTCGCGAATCGGTGCTTCGTCTTCAACAATCAGAATACGACTTGGCATGGAAAGTGTCCCGTGGTTACTTTTAATGTGCACTAGTATGAAAAAATAACGTGACACTTTTATGACATTGTTAATATTTCCGTCATTTTTTTGCCATCTTCATGCTGTAATGCTTGAACCACCTTATGCTAGCAACAACCTGCGCCCGTATTAAAATCTAAAAATAATACCCGCTGAAATTGCAAAGGGATCTTCTCCGAGCTCAAGCATCAAAGACTTACCGTGCCCTGCCTGATTAATATGACCCACAGTTTCGCTACCGTTATTCGCAAAAACAGTCATTAGATAAAGCGTTGCTTGACTTGATAAGTTGCGGTCAATACCAACTGCAAAGCCGGTGGAGTCGCCGTCATAAAGCGCTGACGATACATTAAAGGTTCGATGAAAAACTTGAGCTCGTAACCAATAGTCCGAACTCAATTGATAGCGCCCGGTCACACCATAACCTGTCATATCAACAGACTGTGACAGACCATCAGCATGTGAGCTTTCCGAAGTCTGGTAAAGACCCGCGAGCCGCCAGCCATCGCCAGAATACATCGCCGTAAATCTCATGCCAGTCGCGTCAATGTTGTCAAATCGTGAATCTCGTTGATACCCACCCGCAACCGTCCAGTTGCCATGTTGGTAGGTCACCGATGCGTTCAGAACATCGTCCTCATTATCTGTAGTCGCAGCAAATGATTCGGTTGTTCCGTAATGAACGCGTACCACTAGGCCATTCATATTCACCGACTCATAGTGAACCCCGCTGCGCAAACGCCGATCAAAATTGTAGAGGCCTGAAACCATCAAGTTACGACCGTCACCTACGCGATCGCGGAACTCTTCAATAGAGGATAACATTGCCATAGTGGGCGATTGATAGTGCCCAACGCGAATCGTGCCCCACTCACCACGCAGACCAACAACTGTATCTCGAGCGCCCCAGGTTCCTCGCCCTTCAGCGAAGTCGACTTGCTTTTCCATCTGCGCGATGATTTCTAAAGTATCGCTCACTCGGTGATTGGCATGAAACCCGAGGCGACTCGCGTTACTCGCAACGTTCAATCCACCAGCATTGCCATCGTTGAGATAATCTGTCGATAGATGCAGATGACCGTAGAAACGAAGGTCAACGGGCGCCGCGGTTCCTTGCGCGAGAGCCATTTGCGACGCGAAAGCGGACGGTAGTGCAATAGCGAGTGCTAGTAAGCGACATGAGTTCTTCATAGTATTATCCTTAATGTGAAGCTATCAGGTAAAGTATTGACACGTTTTTCCAAAGCATTCAAGCGTCTAAGTTTACGAAACCAACCCTAGTTGATTACTTCTCACGAATACTACTTTATGAGTTTAATTAACTTTAGGTTGCGCTAAACAACAGCCTTGGTTAGTTTGGTTTGTAAGTATTCAAATGACAGCCAAAAACGATCAGATAATTGAGACATGCGGACAAGACACTAGAAGGGACGACTGGCACGTGCAAATAAAAAGTATTTCTCGCACACTGCTGACACGAGTACTCTCCGTGTACTTCGTGATTACCTTTATTGTCACCTGCGCGCACATCCTCGGTGAGTACACCAACACCAAACGTAACATCGCTATCGAGCTGGAAAACCAACACAACACGGTGTCGGGCAGCTTCACTCGGTCGCTTTGGGAATTTAACCAGCCACAAGTGGAAGCATTGGCCGAAGGGATTCTGAGTATTCCTGCCATTGGCGGAATTATTGTGCGCGATGACCAAGGCCAAGTAATTGTCGAGCTAGGCCTCACCCAACCTCTTGCCTTGTTGCCAGAAGATACCTCGTCACCGCGCACCCTCGAAGAGCGCAACGGCGTATTTGGCCACTTTAGCCCGCTGGTATTTGAATTCGCTGGGCAAAGCACGCAAGTGGGCGATGTGGCACTCTATTCGAATCGCGATGTGGCCATCGATCGTCTTAAAGTCAGTATTTTCTTTCTGGTAGGTAATGCGGTTATTAAGACCACGTTCTTGCTGCTGCTCTTTACCATTGCCTTCCAACGCATGCTCACGCGCCCCATGCGCGAACTAACCCAGCAAATTGAGCAGTTCCAACCCGACAGCCCGGAAGCGAGCTTTGTCGACTTAAAAGGACAAAAAGATAACGAATTCGGCTTACTGGAGCAGGCATACAACGACCTCATTGAGCGTTTAAAGAACTATCAAGATGACTTGCGGATGACGCAGGAGAAATTACTCTATGCCAACCGTCGTCTAGATGAACAAAACGATTTACTTGAACAAGAAGTGGCGCGCAAAACCTCAGGCATGAGCAAACTGATGTTGGATCTCGAAGAGCGCCGCGTGGAACTTGAGCGCCGCCAATTTGAGCTTGAGCGAGAAATTCAGCAGCGCAAACTAACAGAAGCCACTCTAAAGCGCACAAACGAGCGCCTTCGCGACTCTCTCTCCACCATTCAACAAGCCCAAGCGCAGCTGGTGCAGTCAGAGAAGCTTGCATCGCTGGGTGGCTTAGTTGCGGGCATTGCCCACGACGTAAATACCCCGATTGGCATTGGCGTGACAGCGACGTCCTTTTTAGCTGACCGTGTGGAAGCGCTAGCGATTTCACTCGACGACCAAACGCTGACCCAAACGCAAATGAAACGCTTTGTGCATGACGCCCGCGAGAGTGTGCAGTTACTCGAGAATAACCTGCACCGTGCGCGCGAACTTATGGCCAGTTTCAAAGAGGTCGCAGTGGACCAAAGCTCGGATGCCCTGCGTGACATTCACATTGAACCCTATATCCACAATATTATTCGCTCGCTGCACCCGCGTTTAAAACAAACGAAAGTGACGATTCAAGTCGTCTGCGATACGACACTCAAGGCTCGCTGCCGCGCAGGTGCTTTGGCGCAAATTCTCACCAATATGATTTTAAACTCGGTCATTCACGGTTTCGAGGACAAGCCCGAAGGCATTATTACCATTCACGCGGAAGCCGGCGAGGAAGAACTACGCTTCACTTTTGAGGACGATGGTCTTGGCCTCAGCGAAGAAGGACTTGCCCACTTGTTCGATCCTTTCTTCACCACCAAAGCTGATCGCGGTGGCAGTGGACTCGGCACGCACATTATCTATACCTTGGTGAAAGACACCTTGCATGGTGAGATTAAAGCCGAGAGTGTGCGCGGCAAAGGACTGACCTATCACTTCAAGTTTCCCGCGAAAATATTAAGTGAAGACTCCGAAGCAACTGACAGCGGGTTCTGACTTCGCTAGAATGCTCCGCTCACTTTGAGCATTCTCTCACGGAGTTCAACCCCTTATGTGGTTCAAGAATTTACGCGTTTATCAATTTACCCAGCCGTTTCAATTACCCCCCGACTTCGAGAGCATGCTCAACGAACATTTGTTTAAGCCGTGTGGGCGCAGCGAGCCTGCAAGCATTGGCTGGACCTCTCCGGTTCGCGACAGTGACCTACCGCTCCTGCGACAAGGCGAGCAAATTCTGTTGTGTCTGCGCAAAGAAGAAAAGGTGCTCCCTGCCAGTGCAGTGGCCAGTGAACTCGACGGTCGCAAAGAAGCTTACGAACAAGAACATGCCCGCCCGATGCCGCGTAAAGAACAACAAGCGCTCAAAGAAGACATTGTGCACAACCTGCTGCCACGCGCTTTAAGTCGTTTCTCGGTGACTTGGGCAATTTTGGATATGGCGAAACAGCGATTATTGGTGGACACTTCATCAGCCACGCGCGCTGAAGAATTCACGGCGCAACTGCGCTCATGTTTAGGTTCATTGCCTGTTCGTCCTTGGGGCGCTGACCAACCCGCCTCACATATTTTAACGGAATGGGTTCGCCAAGGCGCCGCACAATCGCCATTTGCGCTGGGTGAAGACGCAGAGCTGCGCAGTCATCGTGAGGAGGGCATGGTGATTCGCTTAAAACGTCACGACTTGGGGGTTCCTGAAGTACGTCAGCACCTAGAGCACGACAAGCATGTGACTGAATTAGGCTTACACTGGGATGATCACCTGCAATTCCTCCTGAACGACGAATTTGCAGTGAAACGATTGAAGTTTGGTGATCGCTTGCTCGAACAACGGGACAGCGAGAGTGCCGCCTCAGCTGCCGAGCAACTCGATAATGATTTTGCGTTAATGCATGCGGAGTTCAGTGCCTTACTCGACGCACTCGAAGTCGCGTTTGAGTTCGCTAAAACCAGTTAAAGGCTAGTTAAACGCTTCCACGATACTCTGGAAATCTGCCTGCACGCCGTCCTGCTGCCACCAGCTCTCGCTCGGCAGCAGGCCGCTTTGCACATAATAGGTGAGTATGGCATCTGCATTCTTGACGGGGTGAAGCCCAGTCAGAATGCCCGCCACCTGCACTAGCGCTAAGTAAGACGGCTTAAAGCTACTAATAGGCCCCTGCCAGTGCTCGCTGACCTGAACTTGCTCTTCCGCAAAGCGCCACGTACGCAAAATCATGCCACTCAAAGACGGTCCAAGTTCCCGAATACTCTCATTCAAGAACGTAGGGTTTGCAAAGGTATCTGCATGTTGTTCGGCTAAGGTTAGGACTGGCAACGCACCAATTTGACTCGTCATGGTCATTAACGCAGCCGTGTGTTGATGCAGTCGAAGTTTGCCGTCATATGCCTTCAACACGGTCAGCGCCGCAGCAGTCAACTGAATGCTCTCTTGCCAGCATTGTTGTAGGCGTCGCCGTACGATGTCATTGCGCGCTTCGAACAATTGCTCCATCGCCAACCCGACGACGATATTGCGTACTTGCCAGAGTCCAATACGGGTAAGCGCCTGCGGTAAGTTCTCGACCTTGATTGAGCGGCCAAGCCAAGCACTGTTCGCCAACCGCACCATGCGCGCACTCAACGCCGGATCACGACCGATAATTTGCGCTAAGTCATTGAGTGTGATGTCTGGGTTCGCAACTGCTTGCTCAACGCGAAGTGCGATGTCTGGCAAGGTCGGTAAACGTAACCGATCTTTCGCAATTTCTTCCTCTAAGATGCTGAGAAAGGCCTGTTGTGTTGTCATGCGTTCTCCCGAGAAAAGACCGAAAGACACCGATTGCGCGTGAAGGCGTATGCTGACGCAGCGAATTCAGGTATCATTTATTATATTTTTTATGGCCCAGAGCACTCATTATGACCCCGGATTGGCAGCAGCTTGAATTGTCCCCAGAATTGATCAACGTCGTGCTTGATCAACAACTTATGAAACCGACGCAAATTCAACAGCAAGTTATCCCAGCTGCAATGGAAGGTCACGACATTCTTGCCTCGTCACCCACCGGCACAGGGAAAACACTCGCATTTTTACTGCCAATTTTTCAGTACTTACTCGACTACCCGCGGCGTAAACCCGGCAGTGCTCGCGTACTGATTCTCGCGCCTACCCGCGAGTTGGCTGAGCAAATTGGTCGTCTCGCTGAGGTTCTAGCTAAAGCTACCGAGACCCATTCTCTCACGGTGACCGGTGGTGTCAATTATGGCAGCCATTTAGGTGCTTTTGAGAAGAATCTCGATGTCCTTATTGCAACGCCCGGCCGGTTACTCGATTACCTGTCCGCCGAACAAATGAGTGCCGAAGACTTAGAGATTTTGGTTCTGGACGAATGCGACCGCCTCCTTGATATGGGCTTTCGCAAAGCAGTGGAGCAAATCCAAGAGGAAGCGCCTCATCTTCGCCAACGCATGATGTTCTCGGCCACCATGGATCATGTTGCTTTTCGCGCATTCTCTCAGCAAGCATTGAACAGCCCTGTGATTATCGAAGCCGATCCGCCCAAGCGCGAGCGTGGCAAGATTCATCAATGGGTACACGTTGCCGATGACCTCGCGCACAAACAAGCCTTGCTGATTCATTGTCTTAAAACAGTTTCGGGGCGGGTGTTGGTGTTTGTGAGAAAGCGTGAGCGCGTTCATGCGCTAGCCGAAGAGCTTGGTCCGCTTGGTTTTCCAGTAGTTGCCCTAGAAGGGGAGTTACCGCAGTCTGAGCGTCAATCTCGACTCAAACAGTTCGCCGATTTACGGGCGCGTGTGTTGGTTGCCACCGATGTTGCTGCCCGTGGGCTCGATGTCGCCGATGTGGAACTCGTCATTAACTTTGATCTGCCACGCAAAGGCGATAGCTATGTGCACCGCATTGGCCGAACAGGTCGCGCAGGCAAGAAAGGCACCGCAATTTCATTAGTGGAAGCGCATGATGCCGAATGTTTAGGCCGAATTGAGCGTTACTTAGATACGCGAATTGAGCGCCGCATGGTCGATAGTCTGCGCCCCAGCTTTAAGTTCCCTGATCCGCACGTGAAGGGAAAGAGCAAGGCGAAGAAAAAGAAGAAAAAGAAAGCCGCAGGCGCGGCTACTTCAAAAGCGAAGCGGCCTAAAACCTCAGGCGCGCGAACGAAGGCGCCGAAAGCCCCATAACGCCGCATAGAAAGCGCCGGCACCCAGCGTGTCGGCAACTACATCCATTACTTCTGCACCTCGTCCCGGGATAAAGTGCTGAATCACTTCAATGGTAATGCCATAGGCGATCAGCAACAGCATGCCCAGCCACACTGGCGGTGCGAAGGCTAAATGTAAACTCGCCGCAAGCACAAAAAAAAGCGCGAAATGCACCAGTTTATCGAGGTGCGGTATGTGATTGACCGAAACGGTCGGCGGGCTTTGCATCAAGAATAGTCCAGACACGACTACGAAAATTAGCCCGAAGACTAACCGCCCATGTCCCTTTAACCATTCAATCATCACTACTCCTCAGCGTCGGTCGTTAACACCACAACGCGCTTAAAACCTTGCTCTCTCAATGCGATAGCTTGTAGCCGACTCATCACACCTTGCCGGCAGTAAAGCGCATAGTAGCCCTCGGGATCAAGGCTTTGTGCAAATCGTGCTAGCCGGAAGAAGGGCACATGGTGCACGGGAACAGGCATATCAGTCAATGGCATTGACTCGGCTTCTGAGTCGTCACGAATATCGAGAACGACTGCATGAGCTGGCAATCCATTCGCCCCACTAACCACCTCTGGAGCGGCAGGCAAGACATCCACATGTAAATCACGGCTATCCACGTAACGCGCACTGGTAACCGCTTCATTGATCAAAGCATCGGTCACCGTGACCTCCGCTTGGGCAACCACTTCGCGACGGCACTTCACATTCGGTTTGTTCGAGATTACACCGCAATATTCAGGTACGGCCGCCGCCATATCTTCAACTCCAATATCGCGCGCGATATCGACGATCTGTTGTTTGTCCATAGTAACTAACGGTCGCAGCACCAAGGTAGGGGTCACTTCGTCAATTAACTGCAAATTACTCAAGGTTTGACTCGATACCTGGCCGATAGCTTCGCCAGTAATGATCGCTTGAGCCTTTAAGTTCTGTGCCACTTGGCTGGCAGCGCGCATCATCGCGCGTTTCAAAACAACGCCCATTACCCCGGGCTCGTCCTGTGTCAGAATCGCATCGACGACTTTCGAAAAGTCGACGCTCACAAACTTCACCACATGGCTGCGCGAATACTTTTCCCACAGATAATAAGTAATCTCACGCACCGCAACTTCATGAGCCTCGGCGCCACCAAGATTAAAGAAGCAAAAATGCGTGCGCGCCCCACGTCGAATCAATTGGAAACTGGCAACCGCTGAATCAAAACCGCCGGAAATTAAACTCAGAACAGTTTCTTGGGTAGGAATGGGAAAGCCACCTAAGCCACGCAAGCGTTGCACTTCGATGCTTAACATGTCGTCTTGCACCCAAAGTTGCACATTCACTTCAGGGCGCCGCAAATCGACTCGCGTGCCTTCCACCCGCTCGAGTATGCCACCACCCAAATAGGCGGCGAGCTGCTGTGAGGTGAACTCATGCGTACCACGGCGGCGGACCCGCACCGCAAAACTTTTACCCTGCAAATCGGCCGCGCGATGAACAAGGAGCTGTTCAAGCACGTCGTCAAAAGTACCCAGAGGAAACTGAACGACTTCTTCAATATGGGCAATACCAGGGATAGTCACCAGGCGTTCACGAACTTGAGCCGCAACTTGAGGGTGATCTGATGTTTCCACGGCAATGTGGTCCCATTGCCAGCGCACTCGGCTCTGCTCTGCAATGGCTTTCACCAACGTCCGCACGTTGCCCGCCAGCGCCTTGCCATGGCGCTGTCGTAGCGAACGACTTTTGACGGTGATCTCGGCTTGCAGCCGCAGAATAAATAACATGGAGGAACGCCCTGATTTTAAAAAAGGCGCGAGTATACCCGATCAGGGCAAAGCCAGCTACTCGCCGGTGGTGATCGGATCTGACTCGATCGCGCGACCTTGCATGATAGCAATTTCGACACGACGATTACGACGACGATTATCTTCGCTGTTATTCGGTACCAATGGACGGGTATCTGCATAGCCCATGACCGTCATACGACTCTGATCGAAGGTAGCAGAACGTCCCATTTCCTCGGCCACCGATACGGCACGACGACTCGATAAATCCCAATTTGAACTATGCATTTCAGAGCGAATGCGTTGGTTATCCGTGTGACCTGAAATGGTAATTTCTCCCGGAATGTCACCAATCACATCGGCGATCTGGCGAATCACCGGCCGAAATTGTGGCTGCAAAAACGCCGAACCCTGCGGGAAGGTGCCCTGTTCATTAATACGGATCAGTATTTGCTGTCCCAATTGCTCGAGCTCCAGCGCACCATCGTCCATTTGATCTTGTAACTGTTCTTGCAGGCGCATAAGCAATTCAGACAATGCTGCAGAGTCGTCGTCGGTAATGTCATCCGCGGCCTCCATGGCACTCATGTCTTCTTGGAACGTGGTTTCGCCGCCTTGGTCGTCTTGCGGACCACCCTGGTAGTCATCATCACCATCTTGAAACTCAAGTGACTGCTGCGTCATATCGATGGTTTGCTGCTGAATCGTCTCGATTGGGGTGGGATCAGGTCGACCCGGGCGGAATTCTTGCGCAATAACGCTAGTACCACGCGGAATATCTGTCACTTCAATTTTATTCTGCACCCCGAACGCAAACTTCATTGAGCCGGCAATTTGCTTAAAGCGCAGTACGTCCATTTCGGAAAACGCGAGCAAGAGCACAAAGAAACACATGAGCAGTGCCATGAGATCGGCAAAAGTCGCCATCCAGGGCGCAAGGCCCTTGGGTGGACACTTTTTACACTTCTTCTCCATTGGAGGTAAGGCCATGCTCTAGTTCCTCTGCTTTCGCATTCAGGAGCGCAATCCGCGATGCGCGCTACTCGTCGTCGTCGCCTGCGCGTTTCGATTCGGCTAAGTAATTCTTCAACAGCCCTTCGATAATCCGAGGGTTCTGGCCATCCTGAATACCTAGAATGGCATCCAACATGAGTTCCTGATTCAACTTCTCTTCTTCCATGCGCAGCTTTAATTTATTAGTCAACGGCAAACAAATAACGTTCGCTAAAAACGCACCATAGAGCGTCGTCAACAAGGCCACGGCCATTGCCGGACCGATGGCTTTCGGATCGTCCATGTTTGCCAACATGGCAACCAGACCAATCAAGGTACCAATCATCCCCATCGCGGGTGCGGTATCTGCCATCGACTGAAATATACCGGCGCCTTTTTCGTGGCGTTGATAAGTTAAATCAATATCCTTCTGAAGAGTTTGGCGCACCACTTCCGCGTCGTGACCGTCGACCAACATGTCGATCCCTTTGCGGAAAAAACGGTTGTCGATTTCGGCTTCTTCCAGCGCAAGGAAACCACCTTTACGCGCCGCATCCGCCATTTCAACCGCCTTATCAATAAGCTCCAGCGGCTGCTCAATTTTAAAGGTGAACGCCTTGACCACCACTTTACCAGCAGATAGAAACTGGCTCAGTGTATAGTTTGCAAGCGCCACAAACACGGTGCCCCCAAACACAATCAAAATAGACGGCAGGTTGATATATAAGATCAAATCGCCATTAAGGAGCATCGCCATCACGATAAATGCGATTGCACCGATGATCCCTATGAGTGTTGCGATATCCACTATTTTCTCCTCACCTCTGCCGAGTCGTGCTTTTGTATGGTATTTTTCATCATCAGAGTCACCGACACAACAGTCAATTGGGGCGTTATCGCTTTGTTTATCGGCGCCAATTACGGTTTCTTTACGCCAGATCAACAGGATAACCTATATTTTTGCGCTTAGCTTTTCATTACATTGACATTGGACACCCTACATCATGAGCGAAAATCAGGCACAACCGGCAGAATCTTTCGAGCAAGCCGTCGCTGAACTGGAACAAATTATTGTTGCCTTGGAACAAGGTGAACTGCCACTGGAAGACGCCTTGCGACAGTTTGAGCGTGCCGTCTATTTGTCACGTTTTTCCCAAGAAAAACTGCACGCAGCGGAACAGAAGGTACAACAACTCATTCAAGCACAAGGCGGCGAACAATTGGTATCTCTTGATGCCGAGCCGACACAAGACTAATGCTAGAATACAGCATGCAACAATTTAGGGAACGGCACGACGTCTTCCTTGCACAGTATCTCGACCAGTCAGGCCCGGCGACGCGGTTACATGAAGCCATGCAGTATTCGGCGCTGCTCGGTGGCAAACGGGTTCGACCTTTTCTGGTTTACGCCGTTGGCGACATGCTCGGAGCCGCTCTACCCGACCTCGATGCACCCGCCGTCGCGGTAGAATGTATTCACGCGTATTCACTCATTCATGATGACTTACCTGCCATGGACGACGATGCACTGCGCCGTGGTCACCCTACCTGTCACATTCGCTTCGACGAGGCGACGGCAATTCTGGCGGGAGACGCATTACAAACTGCCGCATTTGAATTATTAGCCAAACACCCATTCGTGCACGTCACGCCGGAGCGCCAACTTAACATGATCCAGAGCTTGGCACACGCGTCTGGCAGTCAAGGTATGTGTGGCGGACAAGCACTCGACATCGCAGCGACCGGCCAGTCCATCAGCCTTGCTAAACTTGAGCAAATTCATCAACTCAAAACGGGTGCGCTGATTCGCGCAGCGGTGCGGCTTGGAGCCTTAACGGCACCAAAGTCAGACCAAGCCACTCAAGCCTCGCTCGATATCTGGGCGGATGCCATTGGGCTCGCTTTCCAGGTGCAGGACGATATTCTGGACGTGACGAGCGACACTGCAACCCTTGGAAAAAGCCAAGGCTCGGACCAAGCACTCGAGAAATCCACCTATCCACAACACCTTGGTTTGGATGGTGCACGCCAACACTTGGCGGAACTTCGGGAAAAAGCGCTACAAGCTTTATCCGGAATTACGTACAATACACAGCTACTTGCCGACTTTACAAATTACCTGGCGACACGGGACCGATAGTATTATGCCCCAATCTGCAACACCTGAAATGTACCCTTTGCTTAGCCTGATTGACTCTCCGGCCGATTTACGGCGCCTGTCAAAAGCACAGCTCAATCAAGTAAGCCAAGAACTGCGGCAATTTCTCCTTAGCTCTGTCAGCCGCAGTAGTGGACATCTCGCCAGTGGTTTAGGCACAGTCGAACTTACCGTGGCTATACATTATGTGTACCAGACACCTTTCGATCAGCTCGTGTGGGACGTGGGCCATCAAGCCTACCCCCATAAAATTCTAACGGGTCGCCGCGATGCACTTCACACCATTCGCCAGAAAGAAGGTCTACACCCGTTTCCATGGCGTGACGAAAGTGAGTACGACACACTGTCGGTAGGACACTCTAGTACCTCCATTAGTGCCGCATTAGGCATGGCGGTTGCCGCAGCTGATGAAGGGCAGAATCGTAAAGTTGTGGCTGTCATTGGTGACGGTGCGATGACCGCAGGTATGGCCTTCGAAGCACTCAATCATGCTGGCGACATCGACCCAGACATGTTGGTGATTCTAAACGACAATGAAATGTCGATTTCTGAAAATGTTGGGGCACTCAATAGCCATTTCGCCAAGATACTCTCCAGCAAGCCCTACACCACCTTGCGTGAAGGCGGTAAACAACTCCTGAAAGATATGCCAGGCGTGCGCGAGCTCGTGAGCCGGGCAGAAGAGCATGTAAAAGGCATGGTCACGCCAGGCACTATTTTCGAAGAACTTGGCTTTAACTACATTGGCCCCATTGACGGCCATGATGTGCAGGGTTTAGTGGAAACACTGCAGAACATGCGCGGTATGAAAGGCCCGCAGTTACTTCACGTGATGACACGGAAAGGCAAGGGCTATGGTCCTGCTGAGCGTGATCCTATTGGCTATCATGGGGTACCAAAGTTTGACCCCGCCACCGACTCACTGCCGAGTAAACCTGCGACCACACCAAGCTACTCCGCTGTATTTGGTCAATGGCTGTGTGATACCGCGGCCCATGACAAGCTGCTTGCCGCAATTACTCCTGCTATGCGCGAAGGTTCGGGTATGGTGACTTTTGCGCGGGAGTACCCTGAACAGTACTACGATGTCGCCATTGCCGAACAACATGCCGTGACCTTCGCAGCAGGTTTAGCTATTGGTGGAAAGCGGCCCGTGGTGGCCATTTACTCCACCTTCTTACAACGTGCGTACGACCAGCTCATTCACGACGTGGCACTGCAGAATCTACCAGTCTTATTTGCAATTGATCGCGCAGGCATAGTCGGTGCCGATGGTCCGACGCACCAAGGCGCTTATGATCTCAGCTTCTTGCGCTGCATTCCCAATATGGTGGTAATGACCCCGAGCGATGAAAACGAGTGCCGGCTGATGCTGCATACGGGCTACGAGCTCCGCTGTCCTGCAGCAGTGCGCTATCCCCGTGGCAATGGCCTTGGTGTGCCAGTAACCCCGTTAGAGGTCTTAGCCTTGGGTAAAGGCGTAATGAGACGTGCAGGTAAAAAAGTGGCAGTGCTCAATTTCGGGACGCTCTTGCCGGAAGTGCTCGAAGCTGCGGAATCATTGAACGCGAGCGTTGCCGACATGCGCTTTGTGAAGCCGCTCGATACAGCGCTGGTGCGCCAATTAGCCGAACAGCATGACCTGTTAGTGACCGTTGAAGAAAACGCGATTGCCGGTGGTGCGGGAAGTGCGGTGCTGGAAGCTTTAGCTAGCATGAACCTCACAACGCCAGTGCTACAAATCGGCCTACCCGATAACTTTATCAAGCACGGTTCACAGGAAGAAATTCGCGCTGAACTAGGACTGGATAGCGCGGGCATCGAGGCACAGATCCGGCAGCGCTTAAGCTAATCCCACATATAAAAAAGGCGGCTTCGTAGTGATCACAGCCGCCTTTTTTGATCTTGTTGTTTACCCGGGTCTACAGTCCAGGAATCCAGCCCAACTGCCAGACAATATGCATAATCAGTAACGAGAATAGGCCCGCTAAAATATCATCTACCATCACCCCAAAGCCGCCTTTCACCCGCTTATCTAACCAGCGAATTGGCCATGGCTTTAAGATGTCGAAGAAACGAAACAACACAAAAGCCAGCAACAGCGTCTGCCAAGTGGCCGGTAACGCAATCATGGCGATCATGTAACCGACAATCTCGTCCCACACGATGGCAGGATCGTCATGCTGCTTCAGCACCTTGCCCGTTTCACCACAAAGAAAAATTCCAAAGAGCGCGAAAGCAACAACGACACCCAGATAAGCTTCAACGCCTAAAGGTTCAAACAACAGCACCGCAGGAATGCCCACCAAAGTACCAAAGGTTCCAGGTGCTTTTGGCGCAAGGCCAGTACCAAAACCCAACGACAATAGATGGATTGGGTTCTTCAATAATGCGACGCGCGTCATACCTTGTCCTTTTCAAAGTGATCGTAACCTAAGTCACCAAATTCAACCTGAGCATCAAATGCTTCATCGTCCCACTCTGTGCGAAGTCCCTTATCTTTGTCAATCACGCCAATGCAGGTCACTTGAACGCCAATTTGCTTCACTATAGTTTCGAGCGCCCCTCTGGCACTTTCGGGTACCGTAAAGCACAGCTCATAATCTTCACCACCGGTGGCGGCAAATAAGATGCGTTGCTTTACGTCCGCAACACAGTCCTGCGTCGCTTTAGATAGCGGTAAGTCAGTCAGTTCAATAGTGCCCCCGACATCGGATGCCACCAGCAAATGGGATAAATCGGCCAGCAAGCCGTCGGAAATATCGATACAGGCCGTGGCAACAGCCCGTAAGGCTTGTCCAAGGGCCACGCGTGGGGTTGGACGATACAGTCGCTCTACAAGCGCGCTAGCGTCCCCTGCAACACGACCGTCGCCTTGCAGCGACGCGAGCCCTGCCGCAGCATCACCAAGGGTGCCACTAACATAAATGCGATCGCCCGGACGCGCGCCCTCTCGCCGCAGCGAACGGTGCCGAGGCAGAATACCTTGAGCAGTAAGACTTAAACACAAAGGACCGCGGGTCACATCGCCGCCGATTAAACTGCAATGATAGTAGTCGGCAAGTTTAAAGAAGCCTTCGGCAAACTCAGTCAGCCAAGCTTCATCAATGTGGGGAATAGTGAGTGCAAAAGAGAGCCACGCAGGTTCAGCCCCCATCGCAGCTAAGTCACTCAGATTCACTGCGACCAATTTATGGCCGAGGGCTGCTGCGGGGATGCGTTCATCGAAGTGAACGCCCTGCACCATAGTGTCCGTAGTAACGGCAATATCGCTGTCATCACTGGGGCGAACAATGGCCGCATCGTCACCGATACCGAGCGTGACATCGCGTCGACGCCCTGGATGGTTAAGGAACAATTGCGCAATGAGAGAGAATTCGCGCGAGCTTGTATTCATGATTATTGGCGAGCGGCTCGCAAACTATCTACCGCTTTATCCAATACACCATTTACGAAGCGATGGCTGTCATCAGCACCAAAGGCTTTGGCCAGCTCAATGGCTTCATTCATAACCACTTTATAAGGCACATCGAGTCGTAACTTCAGCTCGTAGCCCGCAACACGCAAAATCGCGCGCTCGATTTGGTCAAGCTCAGCGAAAGGACGGTCGGTGAAAGGAGCGAGTGCTGTGTCCAGTGTATTGACGTTCGTTGCCACACCACGAAGTAGATCACGGAAATAATCCACATCCACTTTGCTTACATCGTTGTCTGTGAGGAACTCAGCTTCGATATCACTGATTGAATTGGCCGTAAGTTGCCAAGAATAAACAGCCTGAATCGCCAGGCGGCGTGCTTTACGTCGTGCAGCTGGTTTCACCCGTAGCTCCTCAGATTTGCTCGAGAACGTTGATCATCTCAAGGGCGCTTAATGCCGCCTCCGAGCCTTTATTGCCATGCTTAATGCCTGCACGGTCCATCGCTTGCTCATCGGTATCCGTCGTGATTACACCAAAAGCCACTGGCACTCCGCTATCCAAAGCAACGTGAGCCAAACCCGAGTTCGCCTGACCTGCAACAAAATCAAAGTGCGGCGTACCGCCACGAATAACTGCGCCAATGGCAATCACTGCATCATAGCTCTTGCTGTCAGCGAGTTTCTTTACGGTCAGTGGCAGCTCATAAGCGCCGGGAACCCGCACGACTGTGATGTCTGCAGCTTTTACCTGACCGATGCGCGTTAAGGTATCTACCGCGCCTTCGAGCAAACGTTCGACAACAAAACTATTAAAACGAGAGACCGCAATAGCGACCTTTTTACCTGGTGCCGCAACACCTGCTTCGATTACTTTCATGTCATATCCTTTTCAAGACTGCGCTTTGGCGCGGAGAATAGCATATTTTCACGGAAACCGGTAAAGGAGCTCACTCCGATCAGCATCTTCAGCGAATGCCTCTCGTTCTATGGCATTAAATTGCTCATGCAGGAAACTGTACTCCGTATTAATGGGAAACAATACAGCTTGAAATGACCACACTTCTTCAAACCATTGCAGCAGTTCCGCAAGAAAGAATTCAGCCCCTTCGTGAGATTCATAAGACTCTGCCAGCCAAAGCGTGGCTTCGGCGCCAAAGTCTGAGCCTCGGTAATTTGGAATAAAACGGCGCTCGGGACTCACCCGGTTAATGTAGACCGCGCCGGCGATTGCCCGGTCACCACGCGCCCGAATGACATAAGTAAAGCTCTCACCCGCCCGGTGTTGCTCCACATGATGACTGACCATATCGCGATTCATTTCCGGCGATATTTTCTGCGTCGGCCAACCCCAGCCGAGAGCGCGATACAAATAGGCAGGCGAAGACATATAAGCTTGATAATAGGCATTTGTGTCTCGCACCGACATCGGCGTAATGAGCCAATGCTGACCATCCCATGCACCCGGAGCCGCCTCGCTATCTGCGCGAATAGCCCCATGACTTGGCACTGCCACTAAGGTAGCGACTACCGTGCTAAGCACTAACATGAGCCCTGTGATCACTTTTAGCATTATTCAAACTCCGGACGTTTACCACGTGCTTGACGAGTAAATGCCTTCACCTGCGCAAGGGTCACTTCAACATCATCTTCCACATAAATCGGTTCGCTAATGCGAATCTCTTTGGTCGCAAAACAAAAGGCAACCGGAATTAACGGCACCTTGGCATCACGCGCAATAAATAAGAAGCCTTTGCGCCACTCGGGAATCTTCTTTCGAGTGCCTTCTGGCGATAACGCCAACAACAATTGCTCGCGCCGTTGAAATTCTTGCACCATCTCACCGACAATGCCATGGGCGCTGGCTCGATTGACAGGAATCCCGCCAAGGGCACGCAACAACCGATTGACCGGAAACACGAAAATAGAGTGTTTCCCTAGAAAAGAAAGGCGCATTCCCAACGCAAACATGGCGAAGACACCCACAAAGAAATCCCAATTCGACGTATGAGGTGCGACAGGAATCACCGCCTTTGGTAAATCAGGCAGCTCCCCTTGAATTGTCCAACCACCTAAAAGACGAAGGCCCAGCCGCCCAAACCAGCGGCTGAACCTATTGCCTTGTTGCGGCAAGTACTGCATCGACTTTTCTGTTGCCATTTAGTCGCGCAGAGCGTCCCGTAATTCGTTCAACTTCGCTTTCACACGATTCATGTTGCGCGTACCCAGTCGCAACATCTGACGTTGTGCAGCAGGAAGTGATTCCAACTCGTCATTCGCATAAGTGTACATAATTTTACTGTCATCCAGTTCGATCAAGCCGTCCTGTGCAGGTGCTGCATTCAGCACTTCCACCGCACGTTCGAGTCGACTACGGAAGCGAGCGTTGGGTCTAGAGATCTCCGCATAAGCCTCATCGAAGAGTGGCTCATAGCGCCGGAATACTGTCACTAAGGCATCTGTTTCCAGACCAACAAACCAATCGATAATATTGTCATAACGCTGGAAACTGCGCTCATCAATGTAGATCCGGTCGTCAATTTCCTGCGTCATAAAGCGAGCTTCTGGCCCTTGAATGACTGCGCTCTCACGCACCACAGTACCGGCCGCAAGATTGTCCACGAAAACAACTAAATCCCGAATCAAACTCTCACTGCGAACCGGCCGCGTGTTGACGTTCTTTTGATCCAAGTCACTCAAAATCACAGGGGTACTCGCGCCCAGTGAAGGTAAAGGATCCGGTTGCGGTTCGGTACGAACACGTTCAACACGATCAGCCCGTGACTCTTCATCCACCTCGGGCTCCGGTTCGGGCTCCGGCTCGGGTTCAGGCTCTGGCGTTGGGGCTAACTCTGGCACCGGCTCTGGCAGCGGCTCAGGCTCTGGAGTGCCATCTCGGAATACCGCCCAACCGATAATAATAAGGACAACAATGACAACTGCGCCAACTATAATGGTGGTTCTGCGGTTGAGGTTATCTCCCTCTGGGCCGCCTTGTTCAGTAGATTGTTCGTCGCGCATAATCTTCCTTCCTGTGATGAGTTAACGACTAACCTTATTGTAGCCTTTACTGCTCGGCTCGCTTGAATACGAGTTCATTTTCTTTCGAGAGTGACGCGTCAAACTCATATCCTGCTGCATTAAAAGACTTCAGTTCTTCGACAGAGTTCGGTTGCTTTTCAAGAATATAACGCGCCATCAAACCACGGGCCTTCTTGGCGTAGAAACTAATCACTTTCAACTGACCGTTCTTCGTATCTTTGAACACCGGCGTCACAACTTTGGCTTTTAATTGCTTTGTTTGCACAGACTTAAAGTATTCGTTTGAGGCTAAATTCACAAGTACATCTGTATCCGCCGCTGCCAATGCCTCGTTGAGTCCATTAGTGATCGTTCCGTCCCAGTAACTGTAGAGATCTTTCCCTTGCGGGTTCGCTAACTTGGTTCCCATTTCTAGGCGGTAGGGTTGCATCAGATCTAACGGACGCAGCAAACCATAGAGTCCGGAAAGTATCCGCATATGGCGTTGACCATAGTCCCAGGTGGATGCAGGCAATGACGCCGCGTCTAGGCCGGTGTAAACATCACCGTTAAAGGCGAAGACTGCCTGTTTGGAATTCTGTTCATTAAATTCAGCTTCAAAGGAAGTAAACCGAGCGGCATTAAGAGCAGCGAGTTTGTCACTAATGCTCATCAAGCTTCCCAATTGCTGAGGGCTGAGTTTTTGACACACCGAAACCAATTCAGCAATCGCCTCTTTGAATTGCGGCTGGGTCGCTTTATCGACTGGTGCTGGAGTGTCGTAATCTAAATTTTTTGCTGGGGAAACAACGAATAACATGCTTAATATTCCTCTTTCCAATGTGCTTTCAGATTACCACAGGGGAACCACGCCATCTACCAGTCAAACCCGCTGTTGCAGCCACAAAAAACCCCGAGAGGACGAACCGCTCGGGGTTTTTGAATCACTCTGACCAGCGCCGTTAGAGCACGGGATCTTGGTCAGCGCCTTCCTTCTCCACTTCTGGTGGCATCAGATCTTCACGTGAGATACCTAAGGCCAATACCAGCGTACTCCGCGTGAATATTGACGAGTAGGTTCCCACAATCACACCGACTAGCATCGCAATTGCGAAGCCTTCAATCATTTGCCCACCGAACAATAGCAAGGTCACGAGTACCATGATGGTTGTCAGTGAGGTGACCAATGTCCGGCTTAAGGTCTGACTCAAGGAAATATCGATTACGGAAACCGGATCTTCCTTACGGAACTTACGGAAGTTCTCCCGGATCCGGTCCGCTACAACAATACTATCGTTGAGGGAGTAACCTATCACCGCAAGCAAGGCCGCTAAGATCGTCAGGTCGACTGAGAACTGAAAGAGTGCAAATAAACCAAGTACCATCAGCACGTCTTGGAACAAACCCACAACAGCTGAGAGTGCCAAGCGCCATTCAAAGCGGAACGACACGTACACTAAGATACAAATCATTGCGACAATCAGCGCTAAGCCGCCCGCTTCAGCCAGCTCTTCACCGACCTGCGGACCGACGAACTCCACACGGCGCATCACCATGTCTGGATCAACTTCCGATTGCAGGAGCCGCAGCAACTGATCACCAATTGACTCAGAACCGGCTTCATCACGTGGCGGTACTCTTACCAATACATCGCGCTGCGTACCGTAGTTTTGCACCACCGCATCGCCGAATTCATTGGCTTCGAGCACTTCACGCAATTCCGATAAATTCGCTGGCTGGCTAAACCCAACTTCAATTAGCGTGCCGCCGGTGAAGTCGAGTCCCCAATTCAGCTTATTCACACTGAGAATCGTAATGGACAGAACCGCAACGATAATACTGAGCCAAGTGGTCAGCTTCCGATAGTTCATAAAACGTATCGGATTGTTCTCGTCTACTTTTGTAATTTCAAAAAACATTGTGGTCCTCTCCTAGATTGACAGCTCGGTCAGACGCTTATTGCGCCCCCACGTGAGGTTGATCACCGCACGGGTACCCAGGATTGCTGTAAACATGGATGTGACGATACCGATTGCCAAGGTCACGGCGAAGCCTTTGATCGAACCTGTACCGACCGCGAAGAGAATCAACGCAGTAATTAAGGTCGTAATGTTCGCATCGGCAATGGTCGAGAATGCATTCTCATACCCTCGTGCAATCGCTTGCTGCGGACTGCGTCCTTCCTTCAGCTCCTCACGAATTCGCTCAAAGATAATGACGTTCGCATCGACCGCCATACCGACGGTCAGCAGGATACCCGCCATACCCGGCATGGTCAGTGTCGCGCCGGGGATCAGAGACATGATACCGACAATCATCACCAGGTTGGTTAACAGTGCTAGGTTAGCGACGAGGCCAAACTTACGGTAGTAGATGCCCATGAAAATCAGCACCAGCACGAAGCCAGCCAAAATGGCAGTCATACCCGCACGCACGTTTTCCGCACCTAGGCTTGGACCGACCGTCCGCTCTTCCACGATTTGGATTGGGGCAATCAACGCACCCGCTCGTAAAATCAAAGAGAGGTTCTGTGCATCTTGCACGCTACCGATTCCGGTAATTCGGAAACCGCTGCCCAAACGCGCTTGAATGGTGGCGACGTTCACCACTTCCTCGACACGTTGGAAGTCGAGGCGTCCGTCTTCGAGGGTTTCACCGGTTGCAATAAACTCGATGAATACTGTAGCCATGGGGTCACCGATGCGATCCCGCGTGGCTAAAGACATCATACGACCACCCGCAGAGTCCAAGGTAATATTTACCTGTGGACGACCATTTTCATCAAAGCCAGATTGCGCATTCACGATATGGTCACCGGTGAGGATGATGCGATTTTCCAATAATTGCTTACCACCGCCACGCTGGTCGAACAAACGACTACCGAATGGAACACGACCTTGTAAGGCGTCTTGCAGTGAATTTTCAGTGTCGACAAAACGGAATTCCAGTGTCGCCGTTGCACCCAAAATTTCTTTCGCGCGCGCAGTATCCTGCACACCCGGCAGCTCAACCACAATGCGATCTTGGCCTTGGCGCTGAATCAGCGGCTCGGCAACACCCAGCTCATCAACTCGATTCCGCAGAATAGTAATGTTCTGATCAATTGCATTCGCACGGATTTCTTGCAGATTCTGCTCGGTCATCGCCAAACGAATAGTTTGCGTGCCCGCTTCAGTGCGCATTTCGTAGCCAGCGTATTCATTGCGAAGCGTACTAACAGCAGACTGAAAGTCTTCCGGTGAACGCAACTGAATGACAATGTCGTTGCCATCTTCTGCAACGCCACGGTAGCGAATACGCTCTTCAATCAGACGGTCGCGCACGGTGGTCACCATTTGCTCGTTCATTTTCCGCAACGCTTCTTCCATATCCACTTCCATCAGGAAGTGCACACCACCACGTAAATCAAGACCGAGCTTTAATGGATCGCCACCAATCGCCGCGAGCCACTTCGGCATCGCCGGCGCTAGGTTCAGCGCGACGATATATTGCAAACCGAGCTCATCTACGAGCAATTCACGCGCCGCGAGTTGATCATCGTCCGAATCAAGGCGCACCAAGATCTGGCCATCGGCCATGCTCAGTCCCCGCGGTTCGATGTTGTTCTGACGTAAAGTCCGTTCAACTTGATCGAGGGTCTGGGTGGTAATTTCACCACCGCGCGTCGCCGAGATTTGTACAGCGTAGTCTTCGCCGTAAATGTTGGGCAGAGCATACAGAGCGCCAAAAAAGACGATCAGCATGATGGCCAGGTTCTTCCACAACGGGTATCTGTTCAACACAGTCCTGTCCTTTCTACTTCTGGGTTACAGGGTTCTAAGCGACCCTTTAGGCAACACGGCTGCGACCGCGCCTTTTTGAACTGTGACATTAACTGAGTCTGTCAAAGACAAAACCATCATGTCGTTGTCCGCTTCAACGCGCTCAATGCGCCCAATCAAACCACCTTGCAACAGCACTTCATCGCCATTACTCAGAGACTCAACAAGGTTTTTGTGCTCTTTTACGCGCTTTGATTGAGGGCGAATGATTAAGAAATAAAACACCGCAACCATTAAAACTAAGAAGATAAGAGTACTCAAACCACCACCTTGCTGTGCACCAGCACCGCTTGCATACGCACTTGAGATAAAGAAATCCATAATGCTTCCCCGTGAATCTATGTTGTTAAGTCAAAAATTAAACGCTGTATTGTAACCGAAGCAGTGCGGAAGCGAAACGCAAGCCACCGCATTCTTCATGCATTCAAACCATGTCACTCCCAGCGTCCTTTTATCCAAACTTCTTTTTCCGATTAATTCCTGCCAGACTTACATGTGTTCGATTCTCTCGGAGTTCAATGGTATGAGCTGGTTTTATTTTGCTGACCTTGCAGGTGTGGCCGTATTTGCAGTTGCCGGTACCCTACTCGCATTTCGCAAACAAATGGACGGTTTTGGGGTGGTGGTATTGGCTTCAGTGACGGCGATTGGCGGTGGCACAACCCGCGACCTGATCCTTGACCAGCCGGTGTTTTGGATACATGACCCAATGTATTTCGGGGTAATTTTTGGTGCCGCGTTAATTACTATTTTGTGGCTGCGACTGCGCGCCTATATTCCATTGAATCGTTTGTTATTTGCGGACGCTTTGGGGATCGCATTTTTTACCGTGCTGGGTGCTGAAAAAGCACTGAATGTAGGCGTAAGTCCGGTCATTGCCGTCATCATGGGGACCATGACTGCAGTATTTGGCGGCATGATTCGCGACGTACTGGCGCGGGACATTCCCATGGTACTGAAAAGTGAACTCTATGCGACAACCTGTATCGCCGGAGCTATCGTTTTTGTTGCGTTGCATGGCTGGCAGCCGAAGGTCGCCTTGGTGGCCGCAATGGCCACCACCTTAGGATTGCGATTAGGTGCGATTCGCTATCATTGGTCGCTACCCGTGTTTCGCGAGCATCACTAACCACCCACGCGAGTACGTATGCGATTGAGTAAACGGTCTGAGTCACCGCGAATCAGTTCGTCAAACTCCACTCGAAGCAGTTCGGTCAGTTTACTTTCGTAGTCGGTTGCTTGGCTTTGAATCGCCTGCGCGCGCTCCAACCAAGGCTGTAGTTCGCCTTGCAGGCGTTGCGTCGTTTCATTCAGCTCAGTACGCACACTCGCAAGGCGCAAGTCGGCTTCCTCGCGCACCATACGATTCATGATACTGGCCAACTGATTATCCAAGTCAGACTGCAAACTCAAGCGCGGTCTTGCGAGTTCGCCGCGCACACCCAAGTCGATATCAAAACGCTGAATGCCTTGCAGCGCTTGTTCGAAGTAACGTGCCCACGAGGCTTCGCCACCTGTCGCAAAAGCAGCTTCCGTGAATAATAGGCGGCCTTGACCTCGTAACGCTCCGCCATCGATGCGCAACTCACCTTGTGAGTTCAAAACAGCACGCTGTAACGCGGCACTAAATTGACGCTGCTCCACGAGAGCCAAGTCATCCAAGCGCGCTTGTTCAAGCGCCCAACGCTGGCCCCCTGAAATACTGCCTTCGGCACCAATAAATAGATCCCCATCAAGGCGTAACGCCCGCCACCACGGTGAATCTGCGGAGCTCAATTCAAAGGTAGATGGGCGACCTAAAATGGCGTGCTGCCAGGTGAGATCGCGAATCTGCATACGAATATCGCCGACTTCTAAACCAAGGCTTAGTTCTGCATTTTCAACCAGAAAGGTGGGTCGGTTATTCCGGTCAAAATCAATAAAACGTCCTGCCCAGCGAGACGGTTGCTCTTGATCCTCTTGTGCGCTTTGCAGCAGAGGTGCAATAAAATCAAACACCATGAAGCCATACTCGGCCCATTGCTGCACCTGCGCACCGAATAGAATACCAGTCAGTTCCGTTAAGCTACCTTGGTCCGCGCTAAACAGTGCTCGCGCCCGGTCTAAGTCGTGTTGATAGGCATTGCGGAGCGCTTCAATGTCTTCTTGCGTTCCGCGTGCGCCTTCGCGACTCACTTCGAGAAACGCATTCACTCGTTCACGATCATCGCGCATACCGCGTTGTAACTCGCGAAACTGTTCTCGTGCCCGATTCAATTCTTGTGGCGTACGAGGGCGCGATTCTGATAATGCCTCGAAACGCTTTTGGTAATCTTCAACTTTACTTGTACTTGGAAGCTCTTCACGCACACGCCGGAATGCTCGTTCTCGCGCTTCGAAACGTTCTTCCGCCTCTGCCGAAAGTGCCGGCGTGCGAATGTCGGCACGGCCTAAAACTTCCTCAACCCCGGGCAGCTGAATGTCGAATTGCGCGAGTCGGTCACGCCAATCCATCGCATCTTCGCCATCCCGTTCAGTCGCTCTCACTCGACCCGCTTGCGCTCGCTCACTCCCGAACGTAATGCCGTTGGCGCGCAAATCGGTGATATGGACTCGACCAATAAAAAGGTCCCAAAACATCACCTCAGCGCGCAGCTCTTCCGCAGCAAAGCGATTTAACTCAGGTACTTCAGGGTCGGTTATTTGCAGTTCTTGTAACGTCACCGAAAAAGGCGACCAATTTAAATCCACGCTGGCGATATTGACTTCAGCGCCGTTCACTCGGCTTAAACCCGCGCTTAAGCCAACACGCACTAAACCGTCGATAAACACCACAATGAAAAGCGTTAAACCGCCAACAATGGCTAAAAACGTAATTAAACCTGGCCAACGAATTGCTTTCATGAGGAGAACCGCCCTTTCCATCCGGATACCCGTTCATAGGCACCCCAAAACTTTGTCCCTTTGACCAATTGCACAATGTAGAGCTGATTCACTCGCGCACGCACCTTAGTGCGGTAGTTCTGCACAATCCACCGCGTTAACAGTAAGACCGGCACAAAGAGAACTAGGCTAACGACCAAACTCCCTAAGGTGATGGTGTGATTGAATTGTGCGAGTCGCGCCAGCGGTACTTCATACAAGGCGTACCAAATAGGCAACAAAGCTTCGGCTGTTAGTAAACGCTCACCTACATAATCGAATAGCGGATCGAGGGCGAAGGCAAGCACCGAGCTTAAAGCGAAGGCGAGTAGGAAAAAGCTGAGATTCACGCGGAAGGTCAGTACCACAAACAGCACGACCAGATTGTGCAAACTCCACAATGGTGTGAATCCAAGAATCATACCCAAGGCCAACCCGAAAGCTAACGCCCACGGACTGGTCTCGGAGTTTAGGGCCTTCAATAGCCGAGCAAGCATTGTCAGCATGCTGTCATCCCTTAATTAACTATAAGTCACTAAAACAAATCACTTCTGCGTCGAGAGCGCTTCCGCCTGACGCGCAGACTCTTGTGCATCCGCTGCAGACTGAGCCGTCCATCCTTGTAAATTCTCTTCTACGAGCTGTGTCAGAACCGCAATATGCTCAGGCTCTGCATTCAGACAAGGAATATAGTCAAATTTCTCCCCACCTGACTCTAAAAAATAATCTCGGTTCTCTTCGCCAATTTCTTCAATGGTTTCCAAGCAGTCAGAAGAGAAGCCTGGGCACACCACCTGAATCGACTTAATCCCCTGTCCTGGCATCGCCTTTAAGGTTTCATCCGTGTAGGGCTGTAACCATTCTTCACGGCCAAACCGCGACTGAAAGGTTGTCATATATTGGTCTTTTGATAACCCGAGCCGCTCTGCAACCAGCCGCGTGGTTTTATAGCACTCACAGTGATAGGGGTCGCCTTGCAACAGATAACGTTTGGGGACCCCATGATATGAAAACACGAGTTTGTCAGGCGTGCCATGTTCGGCTTGGAATCTTTGGATACTTTTTACTAAAGCGTCGATGTAAGGCGCGTAGTCAGGGTAATGAGAAATAAAACGGAGATCGGGTAACCAGCGGCGCTGCTGAAAATCAGCGGCAACGGCGTCAAAGGTCGATGCACTCGTTGAGCCCGAATACTGCGGGTAGAGAGGCAATACCAGGAGCTTACGCACGCCTTTCTGTACGAGTTCTTCTATACCCGAGGCCACCGATGGTGAGCCATAGCGCATGCCAAAGGCTACTTCAATGTCGTCTCCCCAACGCTCTTTCAGCGCTGCGCGCACACCGTCTGCCTGCGCTTTGGTGTGGATTAATAGTGGCGAGCCTTCGTCAGTCCAGACCGTGGCATAAGCCTTCGCCGAACGTGCAGGACGAATACGTAAAATAATTCCGTGAAGAATGATGCGCCAAAGCACGCGAGGGAATTCGACAACCCGCGGGTCGGCAAGAAATTGGCCAAGATATTTTCGTAACGCCTTCGGCGTCGGAGCGTCGGGAGTCCCTAAATTCAGCATTAATACGCCTACTTTGCCACGCTCGCCGTGCTTAAAATCTGACCTGCCCAAATACTTCATTCTCGACTATCCTTATTGGCTAACGACACTTTGATTTTTAATCTGTCTTTCAATATGAAAACAACTTGATTCTATTCCGTTTTTACGCGATAACGGCGCCACCGCAGAGCGGTTAAATTTCACAGAGAGAATGCATGCAAAATACCCCTTTGGTCATCCTAGATGACCTCGCCGACTGGCAACCCTACCATCCAAGCCAAGCAATCATCAGTGCAGCTGATTATATTACCCAAAATAGCAGTAAGCACCGAGGACCCATTATCAATTTATGTGGTGACCTGAGCTATTTGTCGACGGGTTACTACGTAAGCCTGCTTGCCGAGGCACGGGGGCAACGTTCATTACCGCCAGTGTCGGCCATTAATGACCTTGCGAATCTCTCTCAGTATCAGCTGTTTCTCAAAGACTTGAATAAGCAGCTGAACAAGTTTGTGAGTAATCACCAACCTAACGACCCAAACTCGGTGCGCTTACTGATCTGTTTCGGTCGCTGCGCCAATACCGAGCTAGAACAGTTAGCACGACAACTCTTTGAAACCTATCCCTGCCCTATTCTCGAAGTCGACTTTAAACGGGAAGGCCGTTGGTTCATTAGTGCATTACGCAATCGCGCTCTTTCGGATCTCAATGATGCGCAGCAAACCTTGTTTGGCGAAAGTCTCGAAGGCTTTAGCAAGCGCGTGTGGCGCCGAACGCGCAAGAGTAAAGAATATCGTTATGACTTGGCTATCTTACACGATCCAAATGAACACATTCCGACCAGTGATAAGAAAGCCTTACAAAAATTCATTCGCGCGGCGAAAGATTGCGATATCGAAGCCGAATTAATTACCCAAGACGACTTTGGCCGATTGCTTGAATTTGATGCTTTATTTATTCGCGAGACCACGCGAATAAACCATCATACCTACCACTTTGCTAAAAAAGCGGAAGCGAATGGCCTCGTTGTAATTGATCATCCGGACGCAATTTTACGCTGCGCCAATAAAGTCTTCTTAAATGAGCTGCTGGTAAAGAATAAAGTGCCTCAGCCACGCTCTGAGTTGATTGTGAGTGACCAGAACCCAGACTTTGCCGAAATCGGTGAGCGTTTTGGCTATCCTGTGGTGCTTAAGATTCCAGATGGTTCCTTCTCAATTGGCGTCGAGCAAGCAAAGAATGCGGATGAATTCAAAACCGTTGCGACTGAGCTGTTCAAAAAATCCACCATTCTCCTGGTACAAGAATTCTTGCCCACGGACTTCGACTGGCGCATTGGTGTCATGAACAACCGCGCCATTTACGCCTGTAAATACTTTATGGCCCGCAACCACTGGCAAATTTACAACCATGCCGAAGCTGGCCGCGGTAAAAGTGGTTCTTTCGAATGTATGGGTGTCCATCAGGCGCCCAAAGACGTGGTGAAAGTTGCATTGCAAGCCACCCGACTCATTGGTGACGGGCTCTATGGCGTCGATATTAAAGAAACCGCGCGGGGCCCAGTGATTATTGAAGTCAATGATAATCCGTCCATTGATTCGGAAGTCGAAGATTTATACTTAGGTGACGAACTCTATCGCATCATCATGGCGGATTTTGCCCGACGACTCGAAAGCTAATGACAATGACTCTGCGCACAGCCCAGGAGCGTGATGCAACCACGCTCCTTGCACTCGAAAATCGTTGTTTCGACTCGGATCAACTTGGCCTAAGGTCCTTTCGAAGACTCATTTCTTCATCTACAGCACAGGTTTGGTGCCTCTTTGAGGGCACTGAACTCGTTGGTTATATCCTCGTACTCACCCGCAAAAATAGCGGCTGGTGGCGCATCTACTCGATAGCGGTAGCCCCCGAACAACGCGGCAAAGGTTATGCTCGCATGCTAGTGACCCATGTTATCGCCCAAGCAAACCTCGCGAAGGCTGAGGGGATCCGGCTCGAAGTCAAAGTAACGAACAAATCGGCAATTGCGCTCTACCAAGCGCTCGGGTTTGAAGTGCAAGACATTCTGCCGGGCTACTATGCGGACGGTCAGGACGGCTATCGTATGCAACGTAGCCAATCGGTTGCACTGGACTGATCTGTCCCGGCGCGTTGTCGTATTCCTATGCTAGTATGATTGCTTACGCAGGCTCACAAGCTGAGCCTGCGTTATTTTTTCTTGTCATCTTTTTCTGGTCACCTTTCTATGGTCACCGTTCTATGGTCACTGATGGAGTCGAATCGTATGAATAATTTTTCGTTTGGTAACCCCACCCGCATTCTTTTTGGTGAGGGGCAAATCAAGGCAATTAGCGAAGAGATCCCAGCTGATGCACGCGTCATGTTGGTATATGGCGGCGGCAGCATTAAGCAAAACGGTGTGTATGACCAAATCATCGATGCACTCGGCGACCGGATTATCAGTGAGTTCGCGGGCGTTGAAGCCAACCCTGAATTCACCACGCTGTGTAAGGCAGCAAAACAAGCGCAAGACGATAACATTACCTACCTACTTGCTGCTGGCGGTGGCTCGGTGATCGATGGCGTTAAATTTATAGCAGCTGCCGCTTGTTTCGAGGGAGATCCATGGCAGATCCTGCTCAAATGGGGCAAGAATATTCAGCATGCACTTCCCTTCGGTAGCATCCTCACATTGCCTGCGACAGGCTCCGAAATGAATAGTGGCTCGGTAGTGAATCGCTCGGAAATGAAAGCCAAACTACCCTTTGGTAGTCCGCTTTGTTACCCGAAATTTTCAGTACTGGACCCGACGACCACTTACACATTGCCGGTTCGACAACTCACGAATGGGATTGTCGACCCCTTCACTCATGTGATGGAACAATACCTGACTTATCCCGTCGGAGCTGACTTGCAAGACCGACTCGCCGAGGCCATTCTGCAGTCATTAATTGAAACTGGACCGAAGGCGCTAGCCGATCCGGATAACTATGATTTGCGCGCCAACCTCATGTGGTGTGCCACGATGGCATTGAATGGGCTGATTGGTTGCGGTGTACCACAAGATTGGTCCACGCACATGATTGGCCATGAGCTGACGGCACTGTACGGTCTTGACCACGCGCAAACCTTGGCTGTGGTGTTACCCGCAAACTTACGTATTCGCAAGGCGGACAAACGCGAGAAATTGCTGCAGTACGCCGAGCGCGTTTGGCATATCAACGAAGGCAGTGACGACGAACGAATTGAAGCAGCAATTGCCAGAACCGAAGCGTTTTTCCAGCAGGTGGGCGCGCCCACACGCTTGACGGACTATCAACTCGGGGACGATGCCATTGGTGCGGTACTGAGCCAACTGAAACAACACCAAATGGTGAAATTAGGCGAGCGCCAAGACGTGACGCTCGAAGTCAGTGCTAAAATTCTTGAGGCTGCACGCTAAGCACGAGACCAAATACGGTCGCTCATGTTGCGGTAGCGCGACATGAGTGACTCAATAGGTTCGGCATCCACAGAGAGTCCACGTTCCTTTAAGTACTTGGGTTCATAAAGCTTTGAACCTGAGCGCTCACCAAGGTCACAAGCAAAAGTCACTATCTGCTTCCCCGCCGGGCGCTGTAAGGCAGCGAAAAATGCCGCAGCCACGTTCAGCGCCGAACTACTCCCAAGCACAATGCCATCTTGTTCGCGTACATAACGACTTATAGACACCAGATCTTGATCGGGTAGGTTGATCCCATGATCAATCTGCGCCTGCTTGAAGTTCTCGACAAGCCGCATGATTCCTATCCCTTCGGTCATCGAACTGCCTTGGGAGCGAAACTCACCACTACGCAAGTATTCCAAGGAGCCAGAGCCATCGGGGTCGGCAAGCCAAACTTCAAGCTGCGGATTCTGTTCCTTCAGATAACGCGACGTGCCCGCAATGGTGCCGCCTGTACCCGAAACGGACACCAACATGTCGACTGCACCTTTGGTCTGTTGCCAAATCTCAGGGCCGGTGTGCAGGTAGTGCGCACGCATATTACTCGTATTCTCAAACTGATTCGCCCACCAGTAATTTGGGTTGCCCTCAGCGATACGGCGCGCTTGATGATAGAAGTGATTATCGTCCTTAAATGGCACCGGTGGAACGGCCTTCAGCTCCGCGCCGTGCAATTCAATCATGCGAGTTTTTTCGGGCGTTTGATCATTCGGCATGACCACTAATAATTTGAGTCCAAGCGCCTTCGTAACCACCGCTAAGCCGATACCGGTATTCCCCGCGGTCCCTTCGACCACCGTCATACCGGGTTCAAGCTCACCACGTTCCATGGCATCGGAAATCATTTGGAGTGCCGCGCGATCCTTAATCGAACCACCCGGATTCTGGTACTCACACTTCACCCAAATGTCTGAGCCACACAACTCAGATAAGCTGGCAATTCGAAGTAAATCTGTTCCACCAATTTGTGCTGCAAGATCCGCTGCAACCCTCAACATACTGCACTCCTTCGATACATCTGCAAACCTGTTGCTGACAGTGTAAGGCAAACATTGCGCGGATGCACCGGGCATATTTGAGCGACTCCTTTGCGGTTAGAAAATAACCACTCAAATTATTGGCGAGGATAAAAACGCGCATGTATACTAAGTAGTGCTTGAATATACAGCACGAATTTACAGCACGATCACGACCCCTCGGAAGTTGCTCGTCCCCTCTAAATACCTGCTGCCTCAATGCACTGTTCGACTAGCTTCGGCTAGCCACTTTTATTGATTAATGTAAGTTAGGAAAGACTATGTCTGAGATCGTCACTGGTACCGTCAAATGGTTTAATGAATCAAAGGGCTTCGGGTTTCTCGAGCGCGCTGGCGGACCTGATGTATTTGTTCACTTCAGTGCCATCACTGGAAACGGTTTCCGTACTCTAGCAGAAGGCCAGAAAGTTCAGTTTACTATCACTCAGGGACAAAAAGGCCCGCAGGCTGAGAACGTCGCAGTCGTCGAGTAACAGTAAATGCCTGGGTGATTCCAGCACTAAAAGAAATGACCGGCACTGCCGGTCATTTTTTTGTCTCCATGTCTAACTCTGAGATCAGCCAAAGCTCACGGCCTAACTAAGCGGTTCCTTTCACCAACCAGCGCATGCCAACAGCCGCCCAGCGGTTTAGGATTAAATAGAGCGTTGGCACCACGAACAGTGTGAGGAACATCGCACTCAAGAGACCGCCCACAACAGCGAGCGCCAGCGGGTGCATGATTTCGGCACCTTCGCCAAAACCAATGGCCAATGGCAGCATGCCAAGTACAGTAGTCAGTGTGGTCATCAGGATCGGCCGCAAACGAATTCGAGCGGCTTGCAAAACCGCCTCCTCGAGTTCTAGGCCATCGTCCCGACGCGCTTTTTCAATATACTCCACTAGCAAGATCGCATTGTTTACCACAATCCCAATGAGGAGTACGACCCCGATCAGAACTGGTGCCGATAGCGGCGTGCCGGTCAGCCACAAAATGCCCACAACGCCAAAGAGTGCCAAAGGCGCAGCCGTCAGAATGACGAATGGATTCACCAAGCGTTCATACTGGACCGTCATCACGACAAACACGAGGAACAACGCAAGCATCACGACCGTACGAAGTTCGCGGTTGGTTTCTTGAATGGTTTCCCATTGACCGCTATAAATCAGACTATATTCTTCCGGCAGATCGAAATCTGCCATTCGCCCGTCGACATCCGCCATGATGGTTCCCACATCAGATACGGCGGTATTAATATCACCATTCACCCGCACAACGCGGTTTTGATTCTCACGCTCAATATGAGCTGGCCCTTCACCTAACACAAACTCAGCCACATCCCGCAAGAAAATAGGTTGTCCGCCAACGCGGTCGAGAATTAAGTTGCCAAGCACTTCCTCATCAGCAACTTGGTCTTTCGGCAAGCGCACCCGCACGTCGTATTCGTATGCACCGTCGCGGAAGTAGGTTGGCACCGCCCCATCCACCGCGTGTCGAACCGCATGACCAATCTCGGACACACGAATACCCATGGCCGCTGCACGTTCGCGATCAACCAGAATACGCATCAACGGGCTTTGATCTTCGCGCCCAACTTCAACCCCTTCCAAGCCGGGAATGCCTTGAAGCCTTGAAGCCTTGCAGCAATGTCTCGAGCCGTTAAACGCAAACCTGTCAGATCATTACCCACTACCGTCACTGAAAAGTCAGCGCCCCCCGGACTAAACTGCAATCCTTGAATAGAGGGCGGGCGAACACTAATACGCGCCCCAGGTAACTCCAATGCGTCGAGTCGCTCTTGTGCTTCGGCCACCCATTGTCCTGCTGTCATCTCAGGCCGTTGGGAAGCAGGCACCAGTTGCACTCGAATGTTACTGGTACCGGGGCGCTCATTAATAATACCGCCCCCTAAATGACCGCCCACAAGGGAGAATACGGTTTCCACATGGGGCATATCTTGCACAACTTCTTCAATTTGGCGTGCTGCGGCATCGGTTTCATGGGGTGGCGTACCACTTGGAAGCACCATGCGAACGCTCACTCCACCGTCGTCTACCTGAGGTAAGAATTCATTCCCAAGCTCAGCCCCCAAACGCACAATTCCGAATATTGCGAGAGCGATAATACCAATCACCGCATAGCGCCACCGCAGCAAAGGAGACAAAGCGCGCACATAGAGATCCTGTAGTGTGTCGATCAAGCGATTGAACTGACGAATCAGCCAGCTGGTTTCTAACCCGCTTTGAAACCGAATCCGCGCTAACAGGGGAGCTAACAAAGGTACAAGGGTTAAAGCGGCCGCTAAGGTGGCCAAAATAGCAAAGGAGATGGTGAGGATTAGCTCCCGGAAAATCATTGAGGCATAACCGGTAATTAATAAGAACGGCAATACTGCCGCCAAATTCGTTAGCGTTCCCGCCGTAATAGCCGAGCTCACCTCATGCGCACCATCATGGGCTGAATCATCGACCGACTTATTGAGCTGACGATGGTGCCTGAAAATGTTTTCCAGCATGACTATCGCATTGTCTAATAACAGTCCTACCCCCAGCGCCAAACCACCTAAGCTAATCACGTTCAAGGTCAAACCGCTCGCACCCATCAACGCAAAGGTCGCCATGATTGCGACTGGGATAGACAACCCCACAACGAAGCTTTTTCGCAACGAGCCTAAGAATAGAAGCACCATCAACATGGCCAACACGCCGCCGAGCAATGCCGCAGTACCCACACTCGAAATAGCCCCACGGATAAAGTACACGGGGTCGTTAATCGGCTGGTATGAGATGTCTTCGGGCAAGAAACCGGATCGTTGCAATTGAGTCATAACTTGCTGCGTCGCTTCCACCACTTCAACGGTATTAGCCTCTGGTAGCTTAGTCACAGACACTTGCACGGCAGGAATACCATTGAGTCTTGAAAATAGCCGTTGCTCTCGATAACCGTCCCGCACTTCGGCAACTTCACTTAATCGAATCCGTTCATCCGAATAAGGTACGTGTAGTAACAACGCCTCAATGTCTGCCGCTGAGGAGAGGATGCCATCGGTTTTCGCCATGACATCGAAACTCTCCGAAGTCATCCAGCCAGATGCAATGTCTACATTCTCGCCTTCCAGCATATCAATGACGTCTTGCATTCGCAGGTTGAAGCTGCGCAGTCGATGCTGATCGACAATGACTTCCATTTCTCGTTGCAAGCCGCCCGCAACCTCAACACCCGCCACACCAAAGATTGCCACTAGCTGCGGAGTCAGTTGGTTCACTACCCAGTCACGCACTTCCACTTCACTTCGAATGGTGGAGCTAAATCCAGCTTGCCAAATAGGGTCTTGCGAAGGGTCTCGCTTATACAGTCGGGGTGGCTCGATATCTTGTGGAAGCTGGGTTCGGGCAAGTTCCAATAAGCGTCCCGCATCTTGAAGTGCGAGGTCTAAGTTCGTACCCAACTCGAAGTGGAGGTTCACATTCGTCCGCCCCTCCGAGGCGCGCCCGTCGATTAAGACTAAGTTCTCAACGGCGGCTAAGTTACGTTCCAATACCCGAGTGACCTGCTCTTCCATAACTTCGGGAGCAACACCGGGGTAGTTCACAGTAACCGTAATCTGTGGGTATTCAATGTGCGGCAGCAAATCAACGGGAAGGCGTTGCACGAAAAAGAGGCCGAGAACCAAAATTACCGAAGCAATGGACAAAGTGCCGATGGGTCGGCGAATGGCTAAGCTTGCGATCCCTTTCCGCGGATTTGAACTCGGCTGACTCATCGCTTATCCCCGCCAGTTCACAATACGCACGCGGGTGCCGTCGCGCATATCTATCGGGTTCGTCGCCAGCACAATATCGCCCACCGCGATTCCTTCTTCTACTTGAGTCCATTGACCTCGCGTCACGCCGGTAGTGATAATTTGCTTGTGTAAGCGCTCATCACGTACCACATAGATGTAGCGCTCATCCCCGTCTTCGCCGACTGCAGCAGCAGGAACCGCAACCGCATCAGGACGAGGGTCGACAAGGAGAGGTAAGCGTGCAAGAAATCCGGGACGCACGCCCTGCTCATAACTCTCAGGAGGAAGTAATACCTCCACATGGATCAAACGGCTATTGGCGTCAGCCGCTGGGAAAATTCGACGAATGGTGCCGGTCCACTCCACATTAGGGTCAGCATCCAAGCGCACAGGCACTTCTTGACCCACACTCAGATGACGAATATCTCGCTCTGAAACGCCCGGTCTCAATACCAACTAATCCATAGATGCCATAGCAAAGAGAGGATCGCGAAACTCGACTGATTCACCCACATCAATAAAACGCTAGGTAATTACACCGCGTTGGGGCGCTCGAATTTCTCCAAAATCTAACCGTGTTTGCCAAAGCAGTTGCTCTGCTTGCGCCACTTCATATGCGGCTTGCGCACGTTGCAATTCAGCCACACTCACCGTTTCACTCTCGCGCAGCTGCTCAATTCGCTCACGCTCAAGTTGTGTTTCTCGGGCCCGCGCTTGCGCTCGCGCTAGCTCTGCGCCTTGTTCTTCCACATCAAAACGTGCCAGCACATCGCCGGCCTCAACAAGGTCACCTTCCTCAACCAAAACCTCTGCGACCAAGCCTTGTGTCCGACTACTTAGGCTGACACTAATACGTGTCACCACCGACGCAGAAAGATTAAGTTGCCGGGACATATCACGATGAACTACCTCATAGGCGGCAATGGGAGTCACACGCTCACCATCTGTATTTGCATTCGAGGCACTCTCGGAATCTCCAGACTCACTGCATGCAGCAATGAGCGGCACAAAGATTCCTGAATCGAATTTTCAACACGGACTCCTTTTGAGATTTTCTCAAATATATGACTATCAATGTGCCAAATAGATGAACAGAAATCATCCTTTCACGGCGAATACCTTACCCTGTGCGACGTGAATCGGCGAAGTATAGCGAGTATGGTGCTCACAACAGGGGTTAAGCGAGTAGCTATGAGAGCAGAAAATCTAGAACAGAAAAGCCCGGGATATCCCGGGCTATTGGCAGGTTAAAGCTACTGGAGTCGCTATTAGCGTTTGGAAAAGAGTGCGTAATCAGCGAAAGCAGGTTGCCATGCGATCAATTCATGCTCAATCTCCGCAAGCGCGGCGAAGTCCTGACACATGAACTCGGCCCGTTGCTCAATTCGCTCAGCTCGTAACTCAATTTCTTGCTCGAAACTTTCAGCCCAAGTTTCCATGCGCTGCTCAAACTGGTTCATGCGATTTTCAAAACTACCTGAGCCTGTTAAAAGAGCCCGACCAATCATCATGAACATGCTCCCCATGGACTCGGTGATAATCTCTTCGATCTCCGAATCAAGGGTCGACGACAAACGGTCACCAAAGGCATCAATTTCGGACCCACGAATCGAGTAAATGCCCGACTCATAACTAGCAATAGAGCGGAACTCGTCTTGCAAGGTCTCGTTCAAGCTTTCAACCCGACGCACCACGCGTGAACGCCCACCAAATAGTTCAGAGAAGGTTGTGGTTAATGCATAGCTGACAAGTTCTGAAGCATCTTCCATGATCATCACGATGCCGCCAGCTTGGCGCTCATTTCCCATCTTATATTGATGCAGCAGGTCTTGTTGCGTAGCGGACACGCGCACCGGCTGACCGGCTAGAAATAATTGTCCATTGTCGGTAATGCGCCAACGCTCTTGCCCATCGTGAGATACAGCAACGTAGTCATTGGAAGCGTGGAGGTCATAATCGAAGCTTACTTGGCATTGATGACTAGTCGAAACATTCACACCGCTGATTAACGACATGCCGACTAAGGTTGTTGCAAATACAGTACTCATCTCTCGATTCCCTATGGTTTGAATAACGAGAGTCATTCTGCAAAGGCTAGGCCAACCTTATTATTCATTAAATATCAATGCTTTACACCATACAAATGGCGAGGCGTTAGAAATAAAATCACCACAGATTAGCGATTTTAACCAATCTGTGGCGAATTTTTTATGGCCGCAGTGGGGTTACAAACCTAACACCGACTTACCTTGCTCAAAGTGCACATCGACTGGAATAGCAGCTTGCTCCAGACGATCTAAATCACTTTGTAAATCCGGTCCCATATGCCCCATTTCCTCGAATAAACGATGCACACCGGCATAATCGCCGTCGCCTTGCAGGCGCAAGATGAGCTCTGACAGGCTGTTCATTGCAGCACGCATGTTGTCCATGTTTACGGCATATTGGCCCGCCCCATTGCGGACAAATGCGTCATGCTCGGCAAAATAGTTAAAACGGATCATGTTCGCCATTCCATGCGCACTCGAAGCGCCGAAGCGCACTGAACGAAAGATCCCGGCAAGGAAAGTCACGTAATAATCTTCGAGCTGCCCTTCAGTTAAGATGCCATCGTCCATGAGTTGCGTCACCATATACAGTCCAAGGATATCCGCTTTGCCTTCCTCGAGTGGCGCAGCATATTCGCGTAAAGCCGCCCGCACCGTTCCTTCACCATCCACTAAATTCTTAATTCCCAGTCCATGAGCGACTTCGTGAAACATGGTGTTCGCAAAGAACGCATCGAAAGTAATATGGGGGCGTTGTTCTGGCACAATAAGTTCGTCGGCAATGTGCACTAGAATCCCGTCGAACTTGGCGCGCATAGAATTCTTCAGTTGCGACCGCCGCGTACCTTTCGCGAGTTGTACTTCCTCGTCGTTGGGTAAGTTGACGGCAATGGTCTTGCTGCCTGCATTGGTGTGACCGGCATAATAAATCACGTCGTAAGCATTTAACTGAGCATCTGTACCTGGTTCTTCGGCTTTGTATTCGTCAGGAACCGGTAGTCCCCGTTGCAACGCCGGTAATGTCTCCGCATACACCGCAAGCCGCTCACTCCACTCCAGATCCTTCACCAAGATATAAGCTTCAAAGGCGGCTTTATAACCGAACAATCGATCTTCATAGATCTCAATGGGACCGATAATGACATCAATCAAATTATCGGTAACGTCCATCCAGGCGTAGTCAGAGGGTTGATAGTCATCCGTTAAAAATGCATCCGCGCGCAACCGCAAATACTCAGCAAACTGAGGGTCTTGCGACAGTGCAGCCACTTGCCGAAGAATACCGGCCGCCTCAGTCAATTGACGCTGGTAGGCTTCACGGTAAGGAATGGTATAGAGCTCACCTGCGTCATTGCGACGAATTAGCGTATACAGATCATCTTTGCCCTCAAGTGATGCCGCATCAAACTCTTCTCGCGTTATATCGACAGGATAAAAATTCGCACCATAAGGTTTCTCGGCATAGCCCTGAATAAAGGGTTGATCGTTGTTCAAGCGATCCCATGGGCCATAATTAATTTCAGCAAAGGCCCGCACCCGCGGATCGTACATAGATTCCAACAGCTCATCTCGGTCGCCTGTATAAGCCTGCAACCAAAACAGCTCATCCATAATCTCGGCGGCATCAATAAGTAGGCTCAGCATCTCGCGCTTGTGGGCGGGTAAGTGCGAAATGTCCACATCAGCCATGGTGACCGGAAGATAAATATCCAGTCGCTGCTCGGCCCCACTCACCAATTGTGCTGGAGCGCAGCAAACTTCTTCAGGCGGAGTACAGGCAAGTAAAGTCAACGTGGCAGCACTCACCACTGTAAGACGACCAAGCGTTGCATAGAGTCGCGAAACCTTCATGGCGAGAGCCCTTATTGTTGTTTTGATGATCTTGGCATGATACACAAAAACAAGGCACATAAAACGGATAAGCGATGTGAGAATGATGACATGGATTTTAGGAGCCCTAGCGCTCGCCTTTATCGTATTCTGGTTCATCTGGCTGAGCCCCTTTCGTTATACGCCATCAGAAACGACCCTTGCGATTGACGAAGCGGCCACGCATCGTGTGTTCGTCTTTGGCACCTTGCGGAATAAGTTTGTCCGCACTCTAGTGACCCGTTCTTGGATTGCAGGAACTCCAGCCCGATTGCCAGGCTATCGGCGTACAGGCCTCGATTTAACGCCCGATCCAGACGCAATGACCGAGGGCGAACTACTTTATGTAACACCGTTACAGCTCCGTCGACTTGATCGTTATGAGCGGGTTGGCACTCGTTATGAGCGCTTTCTCTATCCACTCGACGACGGCTCGATGGCATGGGTCTATCGCAGAATGCCAAATTCTCGTAAGGAGGATTGAGTATGTAGGCGCCGACTGCTATGGTTTTGATAGATAACTCGCGCGGCGAGATGTGTGGTAACCATGAAAAATACAGACTACTTTCAAATTTCCAAAGATGGGCTCTCTAGCTTCCTCAACCAACTAAGTGATCACATCTTTATTGCTCAGCCAGTCGACGATGGCGAGTTTAAAATTCTTGCCGGTAATGCCGCCATGCTGCGATTTTTTGGGAAATCGCCAGACGAAGTGGTTGGTAAAACTATTTCTGAAGTGCTCAATTACACCCCTGGCGCAAAGCGTATCAACGAAACCTACCAGCAAGTCATTGAAAGTGGCGAAGCCATCGTTTACGAAGAAGATAGCGGCGACACAGAGTTTCGTTATGAAGTCTTTGAAACAAGTTTGTTTCGCTTCGAAGCCGAGGGCGAAGAGGGTTACTTGATCGGAGGAATCTCACGCAACATAAGTTTTCGCAAATCAATACAAGAGTCTCTTGAGTCAAGCCGTCGCTCACTAGAGAGTAAAGTTAGAGAACTTGAACTCGTACAACGCAAGCTTGAGGAGGAGTCCATTCGCGATCCCCTGACCTCACTCCTGAATCGGCGCCATTTAGATGAGTTCTTGAATCATGAAATGGCTCGCGCTCGGCGTCAAAACCAGCCGCTGACCATCATGATGATCGACCTCGACCACTTTAAGCAGCTGAATGACAACTACGGGCACCAAACCGGGGATATCGTACTGCGCAACTTGGGTTATTTTTTCCGTCAGAATCGGCGCGGCAGTGATATTATGTTTCGGTATGGAGGAGATGAATTCCTGTTCATTTTGCCTGAGACAGACTTAAAGGATACCAAGCTACTCTGCGCGCAGCTAAAAACTCAGCTTCAGCGTGAGGTTTTACAGGCCGAGGACCCAGCCCTCGACGTGACCTTATCTATTGGGCTCGCCACCTATCCAGAGCATGGCGCGTCCTCCTATGAACTTGTGAAGGCGGCAGATACAGCATTGTATGAAGCAAAACGTCGCGGTCGCGACATCACTATGGTGTTCGGCGAACAAACCTAGATGCCTCAGTTATATCTCTTATCTGCATTTTAGAACGTTTAATTTAAATGTAATCGTTTTTCTCGGTTGGCGATTCCTTCCCAACCGAGGCATGCTGTAAAACATTCTTGAGTCAGAATAAGGATTTCCTTGTGCGCCACCTAGTCCGCTACCTCGCTCTTGGGCTTGTAAGCCTATCGATTATCGGTTGTTCACCACAAACCACTGAAACACTGCCGGTTGATCCGGCTTGGTTAACTGCCGCTGACATTCAAATGCACTTCGAATCTGGCGCTTTGACCAGTGAAATGCTCATCCAGCACTATCTCGAACGCATTGAGCAACTCAATACCCAAGGCCCAGAACTGCGAGCAATCATTGATATTCATCCAGAGGCCTTGGCGATGGCTCGCGAACGAGATGCGCAGCGGGCACAGGGTGAATTCTTGGGGCCGTTGCATGGATTTCCTGTCATTCTGAAAGCGAACATTGCCACCAATGATGGACTGCCAACGACTGCGGGCGCACAAGTGCTAGAAGGTTTTACCACTGACGTTGACGCCGAACTCGTGGCGCAACTTCGTGCCAAGGGCGCAATAATTATTGGTAAAGCCAACTTGTCTGAATGGGCGAACTTCCGCGGTCAAAATTCTTCAAGTGGTTGGTCCGGCTTAGGTGGACAAACACGAAATCCTTTCCTTACAACGCATACCCCCTGTGGTTCAAGCTCAGGCTCAGGCGTCGCCGTGGCCGCTGACATGGCTGTCCTCGCCATAGGCACAGAAACTGACGGCTCCATTATGTGTCCTGCAGCCATTAACGGTGTGGTCGGCATGAAATCGACGCGGGGTAGCGTCTCAGGGCATGGGATCATTCCTATTGCTTCGGCCCAGGATATTGCCGGCCCCATGACTCGCACTGTGTATGGTTCTGCATTGCTCCTCGACGCTATGAGCACTTATGAAGCACGGCGCGAGTACGGTATACCTCTCACCGAAGCCGTTAAAGCGGGCTCTCGTGTCGAGCGTGTTGGTGTGGTTCGTGCCTATGATCAGCGTTTCGACGGTGTGGCGGCGATGACACAAAACATTATTGAACGACTGCGAGCACAAGGAATCGAGGTGGTGGAAATTGCCGAATGGAGTTTACCAAATGAACTTTATGCGGCTGAAATAGAGGTCCTTATTTATGAGTTTCAACGTGACCTTAATGCCTGGTTAAGCGAGTTCCAATCGCCAGCGCAAGCGGCAGATATGGCTGCTATCATTGAATACAATCTCGCCCATGCCGATCAAGTACTACATCTTTTTGGCCAAGAGTATTTTGAAGCAGCAGTAGCCGTAGATCTTATCGAAGCCGAAGAGAGTTACCTGCAAGCGTTAACCCGTGGACGCGAGTTGTCTTCAGCCCATCTTGATAGTTACCTCGTGGAACAGTCACTAGATCTCATCCTGATGCCTTCCTATGGCCCCGCATGGCCGATTAACCACGAGGACGGTGATGGCTTCAATTTTGGTACCTCAACTGCGGCCGCAGTATCTGGCTATCCTTCACTGACTTTACCAGCGGGACAAGAAGGCGAATTACCACTGGGCATAAGTATTGTCGGCCGCCCATGGAGTGAAGCCCTTATCTTTGGTTTTGCAGGCATGCTTGAAGCGGAGCTCGGTGGCTTCCGTCAGCCTCAATTTATTGTACCGGCTAACGAACCAAACTAAGCGGCGTTACGTTTAACTCAGTACAGTTCGCTGAAAATTGAGTCAAATGTTAGATAAAAGCCAGCTTCAACCAGTGCCTAAAGGTGTTACGGCGGAAGAACTCGCGAAGTTCGACCGCCTCGCCGCCGAATGGTGGAACCCTCAAGGGCAATTCAAACATGTGCACGCCTTCAATGAAGCGCGCCTTCAAGCTATTGAAGCTGCCCTCGCAAACAAGTTTGCTTGCGACCTTACCGTTGCAGAACCCTTTGCCGGCTTGCGTATTCTTGACATTGGTTGCGGTGGCGGCCTGCTCAGCGAAGCCTTAGCGCGACGAGGTGCGGAGGTCATTGGTATTGATGGCAGTGGCCAGAGTATTGCTATTGCCCGTCAACATGCCGAAGGCGCTGGCGTATCTGTAACTTACCATCATTGCCTCGCTGAAGATTTGCTAAGCAAAGGCTATCCCCCGTTTGATGTGGTGCTCAATACAGAAGTCATTGAGCATGTTACGGATCAACAGGCGTTGATTGATGTCAGCTGTCAGCTCATGCACAGCAACGGCCTACTGATTGTGGCCACCCTGAATCGCACCTTAAAGTCTTTTCTCTTTGGCATCATTGGGGCGGAATATGTGTTACGCCTGCTCCCCCGCGGTACGCATGATTGGCGCTACTTCGTTACTTTGGATGAACTCAGTGCGCTACTCGCACCCCATAACGTTGAGATTCGAAAAATAATTGGCTTTACCTTTAATCCATTTTCCAAGCATTGGCGTTTAAGCAGGGACGCGAAAGTGAACTACATTGCGTTGATTGAATCGAAGCACGCAGACGGCGTTGCTCCGCCAAAAACAGACTTGTAACAATAGAAACACTTGGTTGCACTTTTCCTGAGCATAGCTGTTGACTGCATCAAGGCAAAGTCTCAGAGTGTGCAGCAGATTGATTCATGACCACAGAGGATGATATGAAACTTTCAATGATCGTAAGTAGTTTACTGGTTGCGTTCGCACTCACGGGCGTTGCGGCGCCTGTATCCGTGGCTCAAGCGAGCCAAGCCGACCGCGTTTGTCAGGACAATGATTGCACCGCAACCATTAACCGGATGATTCGACTCGCGCGCAACGGAAGTGGCGATGCCGCCGCTATTGTTGCCATGGCTTACGCCAGTGGTGAAGGTGTTGAACAGGACTTAAATCAAGCAGCACGTTACGCGCGGTACGGTGTGCGCCACCGCAGCGCCGTTGCTGCTTACATGCTTTCTGATTGGCACTCGCGTGGATTCGTCGTTGAGCAAGATGAAGTAGAAGCTAACCGCTTACTCGACATCGCGGTAAATCAAGGCCATGCGCCAGCAAAATATCGCAAAGCCATGCAATTGCTTGCCGAACCTTCAGAAGAAGGCTTCGACGAGGCGCTTGTCCTACTTTATGAGGCCTCCAATGAACGTTTAGTAAGCGCTATGTATGTGCTCGCGCGCTTCAAACAAGAAGGTATTGGGGTTGAGCAAGATCTCGAAGGCGCTGCAGACCTATACCGTCGCCTGACCCTCGCGGGTCATTCAGAAGCGCGTCCCTACTTACGTGCGATTACTCGTGAGTTAGAGCGTCAAAGCAATAATGACGAGCTCGTTGCCAGCTTGCGCGAAGCCGATAACATGGAGCGCATTCAAGTCACTGGACAGCGTACCGCTGGACTGGGTCAGCTCGATGCAATTGTTCGTCGACTTGATGCAACAGGTCAATTCGATAACCGTTCAATTGGCAGCCGTATCCGTGGTGTATCTTGCGAACAGTCTGGTTCGAACTGTGTTGTGACACGCCCAGGTGATGCGTCATCAATCGACGAAATCATTAGCGGTAACTAAAACCATTGATTGTTTTTGAAAGGATGAGCCAAGTGCTCATCCTTTTTTATTACGACGACCCATCCTGAAATAATGTATGTACCCGCTCCTTCAGCCTCTGCTCTAAGGCTTTATGCAAACGCGTTACATACAAAACACTAAGGTGGTCGGTGTCACGATAGACCGGCGTATCATCGATCACCAAAGGACAGACACCGTCCACACAGAAATAATCACTCATATCGACCTCAGTAATGAGGTCGCTGTGTACCTCTGCAGGACTCACGCTCAGTAAAACATCTTGTTGCAACACAGCGCACTGACTCAGGTCGTGATCAAATACTTCGACGCATTCCGCCGCATGCATCTCTAGCCAAGGATTATCCCGTATACCAATCACCGGAATGCCGACGTCAGTCAGGCTTTGCCAATGCTCCACATAGCTTGCTGGAAGATATTCCGGTGCACTTAAGTTATTCGCAAAACCGTCCGCGCGAGTAGAAGTGGTGACCACGGCATCTGGCTTGACGTCGAGTAGCCATTCCCGCACCGCTTGGTTCCATTCGTGACAAGACGCGTTGTGTACTTCAGTGGCGCCAAAAGGACAGGCAGTCTTTGTCACATTTACTAAATGCCAATCATGTCGAACTGCAATGGGTTCCAGCGCTTGAAACCATTGCAAACTATGAGAGCCACCAACGAGAACGACCATCGTCATGCTCTCTGGATTGCCAAAGCTACAGTGCAGTACCTCCGCCTCATCGCGATCTTGATGACAACCTTCGCGGTTGCTGTAAGGGCTTAGAGTGCTGGCTGCGAGTAGTATTTCCCGCGACAAATGTTCGCCCTCGCGTTGTAAACTGACCAACTCTGGTGTCATGGCGAGCATCGGTACAGATTGCGCGTACAGAATGGCCGACTCACGTTGCTGCTCAACCTGTTGCCACCAAGTAAAATTCAGTGTGAATAGCAATGCGAAGGCTAATAAACCAAAGCGATGTGGCGCCCAACCTCGGTATGGAAGCCTTGCCATGAGCGGTGCGCCGACAAAGCGCTCCGTCAGCCACGCGAATAGAATAGAGAGCCCGATAACACTCAACCCCTGCCACAGATTCAATCCCGTGGTGTCCCAATAGTACTGGCTCATAATCAGTAGTGGCCAATGCCAGAGGTAAATCGTAAAAGAAATACCACCGAGAAAAACTGCAATTGGATGACGCAAAAAACGCTGCAGAGGGTTTCCAACGTTCTGTTGAGCACCTGCGGCTAAAAACAACACCGCACTCATGACCGGTAACAACGACACCCACCCGGGGAAGTTTAAGCTCTGAGGAATCAACCAACCCGTGAGTAAGAGGCCTGCAACACCAAGCAAAGTAAGGCAGCCGCTGAGCACCAATGACATGCGAAGATATGGCAGTATCACGGCCATCAAAACCCCAAGGAGAAACTGCCAGCCGCGGGTGAGCGGGCTAAAGTAAGCCGCTTCAGGATGACTTAAGGTATAGAGAAGATTGTGAGTAAAGGACAACAGAATAAGTAACACCAGAGTCCCAACAAGCCCTTGCACGGCATTCAGTCGACGGGCAACGAAAAGCCCGATCAACATCACAAAAGGGAGCACCCAATAGAACTGCATTTGAATACTAAGCGCCCAAAAGTGCTGCACTGGGCTAGGTGGAATATCACGAGCCAGGTAGTCTGCGGAACTGCGAATCAGCTGAATATTCTGCAAATGAAGCGAGCTCGCGAACACCTCAACAACCAGTTCCTTCCAGAAGATAATGGGCATGACCGCTAAAGCCATGCCAATTGTCGCAAGCAAGACTAAGGTAACAGAAGGCAGAACTCGCCGGGCGATACGCCCCCAAAATGCCCAGAGGTAGAGGCGTCCTGATTGGGCATACTCGCGTAACAGCAAGCCGCCCATCATAAAGCCCGACAGCACGAAGAAGACATCGACACCACCGGAGATCCGCTCTGTCCAAAGGTGATAAACGAGGATAAGGAGTGCACTCAGTGCACGTAAACCTTGCACATCAAGTCGGTAATGCCGGTCACGGTAGACCGCTGTCCAGTCCTTGCTCAAACCATGCGTTTCCATTTGCATCTTCGATCTGCATCCTTGCGGTGTGGTTGCGAGTGGCGAGTGGCGAGAAAGTGAACCTCTATGCTAACAAAGAATATCCTCAGCGCTAAATCGGATTACTCAACTTTTGCACTATGCTTCGGCTCAACTTCACTACAGGCGGAGCAGCCCATAAAAAAAGCTCCTCACTTCATCAAGTGAGGAGCTTCTCTCAAAGCCTAATAGCGTACTTAAGACTTATAACCATCAATTCGCATCGCTTTGAGTCGTCGCCCAGCGGCTGACTCGTTTACATTGAGAATGTGATCACCGATACGCTCTAACCGATTTAGCATGTCGATGAAGGTCACACCTGAACGAGCCGAATACTCGCCGCCTTCGAGTCGCGCATAGTGATTGTCACGACACTCTTCACGGACTTTATCAATTGCTTGTTCTAACCGAATCGATTCATTCAGGTTCACCATAACCGAACGCCGCCCAACATGCTCTCGCATGGTGCTGATTGCCGCACCGACAGCCTCCATCATGCGGCTCATCTCTTGTAAGGCACTTTCAGGCCAAGCGGCACCGTTCTCTAATGTCTTCTCAGTCAACAACGACAGCTGGAAATATATATCACCAACCCGCTCAAGATCGTTGATCATCATTTGCATGAAACGAATACGCTCGGTGAGCTCATGTTCCATATTGGTATGTTCACTGATACGCACGAGATAATCTGAGATTTCAATTTCGAGTTGATCCGTCGCTTCTTCATACTTGCGTATGCGATCGAGTAACGCCTTCCTGTCCGCCTTAGGATCAAATAACAACTCGTTCAACGAACCATGCATTTTTTCGGCTACATTAGCGAACTGCTGAATTTCCTTGCTTGCCTGCTCAACGGACAACCCCGGCGACGTCATGGGGCCGGCGCTGATATAGCGCAAATGGAAATCGTCGTCCCCGCCCGGATCCGGTTGAATGTACTCCACAAACCTAACCAACAGCGGCACGAAAGCAAACAACAGCAATACATTGAGCACGTTGAATGAGGTATGGAAGAGCGACAGTGCCAATGTTGCATTCGACCGTGACTCTACGCCACCAGCCATGACAGAGATGTCACTGCCCGTAAAGAACTGGAGAATACCGTCCATCAAATGCAAGAAAGGCACGATAATCAGGAGCATCCAGATCACACCGATCACATTAAAGAAAAAGTGGAATCGGGCCGCTCGCTTCGCGTGAAAGTTTCCGGCCATGGCAGCAATATTTGCGGTCACCGTGGTTCCGATGTTTTCGCCCAGAATCATTGCGGCGGCAATCGGAAAGGATATCCAGCCTTGTGCAAGCATAACTAGAGTAATAGCAGTTGCCGCCGACGACGACTGCGTCAGCAATGTGAGAAGCGTCCCCACAAACACAAACATCAGCATCGATAACATGCCGTAGTCGGCATAAGCGTTCAAGAACTCAAACAGCTCTGGATTCGCATTAATGTCGGGCACTGAGTTCTTGATGAACTCAAGGCCGATAAACAGAATACCGAAACCCACCATGGCTTCAGCAATATTGCGCAAGCGGTTATTACGAGAAAAAAGGAAAGCGAAGAAGATACCGATCACAGCAAGCGCGATGGGAGTAATTTGGAATTTAAAACCAAACAACGCCACCATCCAAGCCGTAATGGTGGTACCAATGTTGGCCCCCATAATGACGCCCGTCGACTGCACGAAGGTCAGCAAACCAGCGTTCACAAAGCTTACAGTCATTACGGTTGTGGTCGTGGAAGACTGAGTAATGGCAGTGGTACCAAAACCGGTGACGACACCAGCAACGCGATTTCGCGTCATTCCACCCAAAATACCTTTCAATCGAGCGCCTGCGATCTTCTGCAAACCCTCACTAAACACCTTCATGCCGAAAATAAAGATCCCAAGGGAACCAATCAACTGAAGGAAGTCAAAAAATGTATATGACATAAGCGTTATGACACGAATAAACTTTATATATCAGCGAGTTACTTGCCAATTAAGGATACTCGGACGTCTCTCTTATTGGTTTATGATAACAAGGTCGGCGCATTATATCGTTCGTAGCCAGCAGGTGAAACATTTCCGACATCTTTCTGTCATGCTTTTATCATCACTTTGTCATAAGTCTATGATTCTAGTGTACTTAGCAAGAGTTATGAAACTTCTATTTTCATAAAATTACGCGGCAATCACAGCACAATGAGCAGAACTAGCTACACTTTTATAGCAGACAGGTATAGGAACAGGCAGGTTTTCAGCTAAGTGCCTACCATACGGCATATTGATGCGATAAGCGGTAGATCGGACAGTAGCTCAATAGAACTCCTAGATTTATACGCCACAAGGATTGACCGAGCCAGAACCATAGAGGCAAGTCCCAATGCTACAAATGCGTGAAACGCACAGAAGACATCATCAACTCCGACTCTTGATACTTGGGCTCCTCTGGCTCCTGCTACCGACGACATTTGCTGTTTCTGCTTCAGCTTCTCATCATGTTTTGGTGGGTCTCCACAAACCGCCTTACATCAACATGACCACATCGAATGGCTATGAGGTTGAGTTACTCCAAGCCATCATTGCCCGCATGGGAGCAACAGCTGAACTTACGCATGTTCCAAACCGCCGACTGGCCTCGCTCATTAGTGCCTCTAATTTTGACATAGCGACATTACAGCCCTTCGATGCGAACGACAACAGCCTGTATTACAGTTGCCCTTATATCCGCTATGAAAACGTCGCAGTCGTGCGCGCTGACCGCGATCTGCACTTAGACAATTTGAGTGATCTTGCCGACTTGCGCGTACAAGCATTTCAAACGGCTGAACGCGTGCTTGGTGAAACCTATCGCGCCATGATTGGCCGTATGGCGGAGTATTCGGAGACTGTGAATCAAAGCACACAAGTGCAAATGTTACTGCTCGATCGGGTCGACAGTATTGTATTGGACAAGAACATTCTGCACTTTCACTACTCACAACTCCTAGACCCGCCGCCGCTTCGAAGTATCCCCATTAGCCACGTGCTTTATCGCGCAGCCTTTAAAGACCCAAGCCTAGCCGAGGATTTCGACCGCGCACAGCAGGAGTTCTGGAAATCGGAGGAGTTTATTGCGTTGCAAGAAACCTATTTCGGCGAGGTCAATCAGGCTCTTGAAGCCTATTGTCACGACTGATACCTTCCAAACTTAGCTCCCCCTCCGCGGTAAAAAGATCCGGCATATTATGCTCATCCGTAAATGCCAACGCACCCTCGAGCAGAATGGCTTCAACACCCGCCTGAATGGCAGCATGGGCACTCGGATATTCCTCTGTCCACACAGTACGGCCACCTTTCGCCGTTTCTATAGCAAGCTCCCAAGTAGCCTCATCCGAAAGACTTGCAACAATGTCCAGCTCAATACTGTCACCTTCGCCACGGGCAAAACGCACCGAATGCCGCTGCTCATATTCCACTAATTGAAAGGTCACTTCATTCTCCCACACCAGCCGAACCGTTAAGTGTCCCACAGCGTAGTCGATGCAATACACCGCGACGATACTGCGTCAAACTCTTCCGTCATGGCGTACAACATTGTGTTTATAGTGACCCGGATGTTGTGTAAATCTTCTCTATTCCTTGAAATTTGGTATAGAGTGGAAGCATTGAAATAATCACCAGAATAAGAAAGAGGAAATGCCATGATTCGCTTAGCCTTACGCGCACTATGTTGTAGCTTTGTACTCACCACTTCTGCAGTCGCAGGCCAGTTTCCTATGCAATTCGGTGAACAGGTTCAAAACCCCTCAGTCACTCAGGTTGCCGAGATTTTGCAAGCACCTGAGCGCTACCTCGACCTTACCCTGTCGGTCTCAGGTGTCGTGACAAACTCATGTGAAAAAGAAGGCTGTTGGATGACGTTGGAAACAGGGAATCAAGGCGTCTTTCGTATTAAAGTGGACGACGGCGTGATGGTGTTCCCCATCAGTGCGCGCGGCAGAACCGCCATCGCCACCGGCACGCTTAGTGCCGTTCCGCTCTCCGATGATCGTCAAGCCGCATTGAAAGAGCAAGGCATCGTCACCGAAGTCATGTACCAACTGGTGCCAGACTCAGTGCGAGTGTTGTAAGTTATTTAGATAAAAACCAGAAGATGGTGGCCCCTCCCAGATTTGAACTGGGGACCAATCGATTATGAGTCGACTGCTCTAACCACTGAGCTAAGGGGCCATACTGGGGAATTGTGAAACGGCGGCAAGTATACCCAAATCACCCGCAAACAAAAAGCGCCCTTGGGCGCTTTTCTAGTCAAACAATCAGTTCCAACTCAGACTTACTCGTCGAGGAAGCTCTTGAGCTGTTCGCTACGGCTTGGATGACGCAGTTTGCGTAATGCCTTCGCTTCGATCTGACGAATCCGCTCACGCGTTACGTCGAACTGCTTACCGACTTCCTCAAGCGTATGGTCAGTGTTCATGTCGATACCAAAACGCATACGCAACACTTTCGCTTCGCGCGCAGTGAGGCCACCAAGGACTTCACGTACTGCGTTCTGCAAGCTTTCTGAGGTCGCCGCGTCCACTGGCAGATCCAGCGTCGTGTCCTCAATAAAGTCACCCAAGTGAGAATCTTCATCATCACCAATAGGCGTTTCCATGGAAATCGGCTCTTTGGCGATTTTCAAGACCTTGCGGATCTTGTCTTCTGGCATCGCCATACGTTCTGCTAATTCTTCAGGATTTGGCTCACGTCCCATCTCTTGTAGCATCTGACGCGAAATACGGTTGAGTTTGTTGATGGTCTCAATCATATGCACTGGAATACGAATAGTACGGGCTTGGTCCGCGATAGACCGGGTAATGGCCTGACGAATCCACCACGTCGCGTAAGTGGAGAACTTATAACCACGGCGATATTCGAACTTATCCACCGCTTTCATCAAACCAATGTTCCCTTCCTGAATAAGGTCCAGGAACTGCAAACCACGGTTGGTATACTTTTTCGCAATCGAGATAACCAAACGCAAGTTCGCCTCGACCATTTCTTTCTTGGCTCTGCGTGCTTTGGCTTCACCAATCGACATCCGACGGTTGATGTCTTTTACTTTCGCAATAGATAAACCGGTTTCTTCTGCGATAGAGCGCAATTTCTGAATGCAGCGCTCCACTTCACCACGGTGTTCCTGAAGCGTTGGAGCCCAACCACTGCCACGCGCAACTAATTCGTCGAACCAGCTCATGCTGGTTTCATTGCCTGAAAAGGCTTGCACAAACATACGCTTCGGCACTTTAGACTGCTCTAAACAAAGCTTCATGATGAGGCGTTCTTGTACGCGTACGCGATCCATCATTTCACGCATGTCACGTACTAAGCGGTCAAACTGCTTAGGCACTAAACGGAATTGCTTAAACAATTCGCTCAGTTGATCAATCTCAACACGGGCTTTCTTGTCGTCACGCCCATGTTTCACAATGGCCTGACGTGTTGCCTCATACTGCTCACGCAGTTCGGTAAACTTCTGACGGGCAACTTCTGGATCGATACCCGTATCTGCGGTGTCATCGTCGTCCGAGTCATCGTCATCATCCGTGTCGTCGTCTTCTTCTTTCAGTTGATCAGTCGACAACTCAGAGCCCACGTGCGTGGCACTCACTGGCGCTTCATCCACCTCGTTCGGGTCGATAAAACCAGAGATAATCTCAGTTAAACGAATTTGTTCAGCTTCGAAGGCGTCCCACTGTTCGAGCAGGAAGTTAATAGCTTCTGGATATTCAGCAACAGAACACTGAACCTGATTGATGCCTTCCTCAATGCGCTTCGCAATGACGATTTCACCTTCACGGGTCAGTAGCTCTACAGTACCCATTTCACGCATGTACATACGCACTGGATCTGTGGTCCGGCCGATTTCGCTCTCAACGGTCGCTAACGCAGCCGCAGCAGCTTCTGCAGCATCTTCGTCCGCAGAATCCTCGCTCATCATTAGGTCATCAGCGTCTGGCGCATGCTCAAAGACTTTGATACCCATGTCGTTGATCATGCGAATAATATCTTCGATCTGATCGGAATCGACGATGTCTTGAGGTAAGTGATCGTTGACCTCTGCAAAGGTCAAATACCCTTGCTCTTTGCCTTTGGCAATAAGAAGTTTCAGTTGCGACTGCCGAGTCTGCATACAGGCTAACACCTCAATAAAAATGTCTGGGATTCGTTCGGAATGACCGAACAGTATAACAAACATACGGTTTTTCAGCCAGCCGAGATTTTATTTTTTAGCTTAATTTGCCGGGTTTGTTGTGCGCTTTAACGCGCGTAGAAGTTGTTCCATTTCTTGCAAGCGTTCTCGCGTCAGCTGCTCCTTGGGCAAGGCTTGCAGTTCTTCATAGCGTTGCTCCAAATAACGGTCGATCAAAAACGTATACGTTTCATAGAACTCGCGCTCTACATTTTCTTCCAAAACTTGATGATCCCACTGTGCCAAACGCCGCAGTGCCTCCTCATGACGCGTTCCCCGCCATCCTTCGAGCATCGCAGCGGTCGTCAGTTCTCGCGCAGAGGCTTGCCGATGCATGGCAACAAACACCTTAGCGCCTTCGAGTTTAAGCTGCGCCAGAGCATCATTCACTGGCACTTTATGTGCCAGCCAAGGGTGTTGTAGTAGCAATCCCATGGCCCGCACAATAGGCGTGTACTTCTGCTTGTCTTCCGAACCCTGCGGCATGGGGCGGCTCGGCTTTGCAATCATCTTCTCTAACTGAGAAACATCACGACCGACACGGCGAGCAAGTTCTTCCAACAGCAGTTGACGATAAAATTCGCTCGGCATCTTCTCTATCAGCGGCTTCGCAGAAGCTACGAGCGCCGCTCTGCCTGCGTCTTGCGTAAGATCCGCTTGCTCCGCCAAATGGTCGAAGAAATAGCGCCGTAACGACACGGACTGCGCCGCTCGTTGCAAGAAACCATCCTTGCCTTCCTTGCGTACAATGGAATCCGGGTCTTCGCCGTCCGGTAAGAATAGGAATCGTAAATCCTGACCGTCCTTCAATAAGGGCAAGGCATTTTCCATAGCCCGCCACGCCGCATCGCGTCCAGCACGATCGCCATCGAAACAACAGACCACACGGCTGGTTTGGCGAAAGAGTAACTGCAGATGATCAGGAGTAGCGGCGGTGCCAAGTGCTGCGACGGCGTTATGTACGCCATGCTGCGCCAGCGCGACCACATCCATATAGCCTTCAACAATAAACACTTGCTCAGGCTGCCGTTCCTGGCTTTTCATTTCATGAAAGCCGTAAAGCTCACGGCCTTTATGAAATAATCGCGTTTCAGGAGAGTTTAAGTACTTGGGCCCTTGATCTGAGTCCATCACTCGCCCACCGAAACCAACCACACGTCCACGGCGGTCTCGAATAGGAAACATAATGCGGTCGCGGAAGAAATCGAACCGGCGACCTTTCTCATTCTCAGTGATGACCTTGAGGGCGAGGAGTTGTTCTTCTTTCTGCTTCGAGCCACCAAACTGACGCAATGCCCCATCCCATTGATCTGGCGCATAACCAATGCCAAAGGCTTTCACAACTTCCCCAGACAAACCACGGCCTTTCAGGTACTCAATTACCTTGGGCGAGTTGGCGTGCTCGCGTAATTGTCGACTAAAGAATCGGGTGACCTGCTCCATCAACTCGAAATCATCAGCGATCTCGGCACGATCACGCGTTTTACCGCCATGCTTCGGAGCTTCGCGCGGAACTTCTAAACCAAGTTCCGAAGCCAGCTCTTCCACGGCATCTGGGAACTCAAGCCCATCATACTCCATGATGAAGTCCAGCGCATTGCCATGGGCGCCACAGCCAAAACAATGATAGAACTGCTTATCGGGAGCTACGGTAAAGGAAGGTGATTTTTCACTATGGAATGGGCAACAGGCTTGATAATTCCGACCCGCTTTTTTCAGCCGCACGCGACTGTCCACGACAGAATAAATATCCGCGCGGGCTATCAGATCTTGAATAAAGTCTTTCGGAATGAGTCCAGCCATGGTGCTAATTTACTCTTTAAAGGACGAAAAAAACAGCCATCGACACCAAAGCTTTTGAAAACATTGCTTTCGAAAACACAGGCATAAAAAAACCGTGCTGAGCACGGCTTTTCAGTGTTCTTAAAGCTTAATACAGGCGAGTGCGGCGAGCGTTTTCACGAGCCAGTTTCTTCGCGTGACGCTTTACTGCAGCTGCTTTCTTGCGCTTGCGCTCAGACGTAGGCTTTTCATAGAACTCACGGCTACGAACTTCAGACAGAACACCTGCCTTCTCACAAGAACGCTTGAAACGGCGCAATGCGACGTCGAATGGCTCGTTTTCTTTAACTTTAACTACTGGCATTAGCCCCTCACCTCAAAATCGTTAACTAAGTTGGTTGTCAATTAACCAAACACGGAAAAAATTGGTGCTGAATTTTAATCAACCCAGACCCACATGTAAAGCCTTAGATCAAATTTCTATCCGTGCAATGCCTGTTTGATCAGTTTTGAATGCAGTACTAGGTTGTCCAAAGCGTCAGCATAAGCTTTGTCACGCTTATCCACCAGCATTCCCATGGTCAGCACTTGAGTGGCTGAAACTTTAGCGCCACGGACCTCTGCAAGCGTTTTCAGCAACACCTTATCGCCATCGAGAACGGTCAATTCAATGACAGAGCCATTCAATTTTTCGACGTCGAATGGTTCATTCAATTTCCCACTAAATCCCATGCCGCCGCGAGAAATATCCTTCACGGCACCACGAATTTCAGTGACACTAGAGTCCGCAGGGAAAGGTGACGGCACATTTGGTGCGCCGCGCACAATGCAGTCCAAGTCTACTTCCAGACGTGGTGCTTGGCGTAATCCTCGCGCCTCGAAACGCTTTGGATACTGCAAGAACACCATTCGCTGAGGCCGCGCAATTGCGCTTAAAAAACCAGTGGCAGCAGCAACGATCTCACCTTGATCGAGAACGCCTCGAATGACCACAGTTGCACAGGTAGCAAACCAATCGTGAACTTCGTTCCAGTTGTACTTTTTGGAGATTTCAACGATTAAGTATTCGCTTTGTCGCTGTCCAACCAATAGCCCTTTCACACGCTCATTGTGCGTGCCAAACCTAAGCTCCATCTCAACCGGCACGGGTCGAAGTGAAGCTGAAAAACCATCCGAGCTCATCCGTTTGCGACTCCCTGAAATTCAGTCCGACAGACTGTCGGTATTATTCTTTTTCGACGAAAGCTTAGCTTTCTTTACCTATTTCAAGCTGATTCTAACCGGTTTCTTTGCTGGAATCTCAATCATTGTGGGCAACAGCCCTAGTAAGCGCAAGATTTCTAATCAAGCGCAGGCACTGGAAGTTCGCGCTTCGCATAGAACTCTGCAACAAAAGTGTCGAGCTCTCCCGCCGCAATGGCTGCACGTAGGCCGGCCATTAAATGCTGGTAGTAATGCAAGTTATGAATCGTATTCAAACGCGCGCCAAGAATTTCATTACAACGATCAAGATGGTGTAAATAGGCGCGCGAGTAGTTCTTACAGGTATAGCATGAACACTCGTCGTCTAAAGGCGCAGTATCCGTCCGATGGCGGGCATTACGAATTTTAACCACTCCGGTAGAAGTAAACAGATGGCCATTGCGAGCGTTGCGTGTCGGCATGACGCAGTCAAACATATCAATGCCTCGACGCACGGCCTCTACAAGATCTTCCGGTTTGCCAACGCCCATCAGATAACGCGGTTTATCCTCTGGCATTTGCGGCGCGGTATGATTCAAAATGCGAATCATGTCTTCTTTCGGCTCACCGACACTCAGGCCACCGATAGCGTAACCATCAAAGCCGATACTGGTGAGTTTCTGCAGTGAAATGTCACGCAGAGGCTCGTACATGCCGCCTTGAATAATGCCAAACAACGCCGATGGGTTCTCCCCATGCGCATCCTTCGAGCGCTGCGCCCAACGTAACGAAAGCTCCATCGAAGTTCGCGCATCATTCTCCGTCGCGGGATAGGGTGTGCAATCGTCGAAGATCATGACAATGTCCGCACCCAGATCCCGTTGCACTTCCATCGAGCGCTCTGGAGTCAATAGAATCTTCTCGCCATTAATTGGCGAACGAAACGTCACGCCCTCTTCGTTAATTTTACGCAATTCGCCCAAGCTAAATACTTGGAAGCCACCGGAGTCCGTCAGAATCGGTTTGTCCCAATGCATGAAGTCATGCAGATCACCGTGCTGTTTCACAATGGCAGTGCCTGGTCGAAGCATCAAATGGAAAGTATTTCCTAAGCAGATTTCTGCACCAGTAGCTTCTAGTTCTTCTGGTGTCATTCCCTTCACAGTACCCAGCGTTCCTACTGGCATAAATGCCGGTGTTTCAACCGTGCCACGAGGAAAAGTTAAACGACCGCGGCGGGCTCTGCCTTGGGTTGCTAATAGATCAAACTTCATATGACTCATGTGATTGCCTGACTCAAGGTTTCTGTTGACGGGTAACAAACATCGCGTCCCCGTAACTAAAAAAACGGTAGCGCTGCGAAATAGCGTCATTGTACGCCGCCATCACAGCATCTTTGCCCGCAAATGCGGACACCAACATAATCAAAGTAGACTCGGGTAGATGGAAATTCGTCACCATCGCGTCCACAACCTGAAATTCATAACCGGGAAAGATGAAGATATCTGTTTCCCCTGCGAACGGCTGCAAGCTATTGGGTAAACTCGCTTGAGCCGCCGATTCCAATGACCGCACTGAGGTGGTACCAATGGCGACAACGCGCCCCCCGCGTGCACGCGTGCGGGCAATGGCATCGACAACTTCTTGTGGTACTTCCGCATATTCCGAGTGCATTTTATGCTCGTGAATATTGTCCACACGCACTGGCTGAAACGTACCTGCGCCAACATGCAACGTCACATGGGCAAACTCTATGCCTCGCGCAGTCAAGTCCGCCAATATCTTGGTATCGAAATGCAGCCCTGCCGTTGGCGCTGCAACAGCGCCGGGCTTGCGCCCATAGACCGTTTGATAGCGCTCCCGATCATGTGCTTCATCGGGGCGGTCAATGTAAGGCGGTAAGGGCATATGGCCATATTGTTCAAGCCATTCAAATACGGTGTGCTGCGGATCAAACTCAATTAAGAAAAGAGCATCATCACGACCTGTGACGCGGGCCTTCACCACGTCCTCGAGTAGCAACTCTTGACCTGCTTTTGGTGCTCGGTTACACCGTACATGGGCTAGTACCGTCTGTGGACCCGTCACGCGCTCCACGAGTACTTCAACCTTTCCACCTGAAACTTTTTGCCCCAGCAAACGGGCCGGAATTACACGAGTGTCGTTGAAGACCAACAAATCGCCAGCCTGCAACAACTCCGGTAAGTCTCGAAATTGCCGATGCGTCACTTGAGCGGACGAGCCATCTAGATGAAGTAAGCGGCTTGCGCTGCGATCCGCTTCGGGATAGCGCGCGATAAGTTCATCCGGTAATTCAAAATGGAAATCACTACGTTGCATATTACGTTGCATCTGCGGACCACAGCATCTCTGTTCATAAAAATAAGTGGCCGATCATACCATTTGAAGACCCGTTCGGCACCTGATACAGATTGGCCAATAGCGCGAGCAACAAAGGAGTACGTGGCTGGGAAAGTTATACGTTTTGTAAACGCTCGTTCAGATGAACAATACGTTTGGCCATACCCGCAATAATGGCGTCTTTCACTTTCTCACGCATGGTCGCAGACAGAGATTTCAGTGCTTTACTGTCGATCCGCAACACCACGGCGTCCTCTTCCGCTAATGCGGAGGCACTGCGAGGCGCCATAGTGACAAAAGCCCCTTCGCCAAGAAACTGCCCGGCTGAAACTGTGCCCAATACGCGATCTCGGGTGCGTTGGACAATGCGAATACGCCCACTCAATACAAGATAGAAGGTCGAGTCGATCTCGCCTTCGCGGAAAACATGAAAGCCGCGCTTACAGAAATAAACTTGGAGTTTGTCTTCAAGAAGCACGCGCCGTTCTTCTTGAGAAAACTGCCGGAAAAAATCGAGTCGATTTAGAATTTCCAGCAGTTTCAGACCTGAAATGTTGTCAACACGATTCATCGCTGTGGAAGTGGCTTAGAAGGTGTAAACAAGGGTAACCGCAGTTTCAGTATCGAGCTTCTCAGGAATACGACCATTCGGCTGTTGGAAAACAGTCGAGTTGTGGGTCAAGGTGAGCGACAAACGCATGGCGAGACGCGAATTAATATTCGCTGTCAATGCCGACACCGCCCGCGAACGGGTATTGTCATCACCAATTTCGGTCGATAGCAGTTGCGTGAAACGCGCGGTTTCCGACAGCTGCCAATCAATGTTTGCAGCCATCCGCACAATCATATCGGTATCTGTTTCACCGGTGTCACGACGTTTATCGAACGACAAACCCGGACCAATTTCGAAATCGGCGAAGATATCGTCACTATGGACATAGCGAGCACCATAACCTGCCGCAATCGTCGACTGATACTCGTAACTATTAAGGGCATCGTCCTCGTACGAGGTATAGATAAAGAGTGATGAATGATTACCTTCACCAAACTTACGGTTTGACTGAGCCGACAAGAACATGCGGTCCGCGTCGATGACTGTCACACCGTCTAAATTTTTGCGCTCTTGTCGGTAGTAGTCGAGTACTGCCCGATGGCGCCAAAATTCGGTATCACGGGATAAGTCGAGTTTACCTTTCCAAGAGCGGGAGTCCGTGTTGCCAGAACGCAACAGAACACCAATCTCAGCGCTTGCGCGCCAACGATCACCACGTGCCGCTGGGTCACGGTCTTGAATATCATCAAACATAAAATTGGCTGGAGCAGCCACGGTAGCGGTACTAAATAATGCCGCTGCAATAAGTATCAGTCGCACAACGTCCCCCAGAGACTATCGGTATGCCGAATGACATAGTCTACCAAATCAACAAGGGCTAGCGTACCCCTAATGTATAAAAAACGTCCCGCTCCGCCTATCTCTATGCAAATCAGCATGGAAAATAAGTCGGAGCAGTCTCGGTCTTAAAGATTTACTTTACGACAGCCTTCAATTCACCACGCTCATACAAGGTGAACATGGTTTCTAATGACTTCGCGCGAATCTTGCTTGCGTTGCCGGCAGTACCAAAAGCTTGATAGCGGTCCAGACAAATGTCTTTCATGGCCTTCGTTGCCACCGCAAGGAATTTACGCGGATCAAACTCAGAGCGATTCTGCGCAAGGAACTGACGCACCGCTCCGGTTGATGCGAGACGCAAGTCCGTATCAATATTGACCTTACGCACACCATGGCGGATCCCTTCCTGAATTTGCTCAACCGGCACGCCGTACGTTTCTGCAATTTCGCCGCCGAATTCGTTGATAATTGCCAACCACTCTTGCGGAACCGACGATGAACCATGCATTACCAAGTGGGTGTTTGGAATGCGGGCATGAATATCTTTAATGCGATCGATAGCCAAAATATCGCCCGTAGGTGGACGCGAGAATTTATAAGCACCGTGCGAGGTACCGCAGGCAATAGCTAAGGCGTCAACTTGTGTCGCTTTCACGAAATCTGCCGCTTCTTCCGGGTCAGTCAACAACTGGTCGTGACTTAGTGTACCCTCTGCGCCAACACCATCTTCCTCGCCCGCTTGACCGGTTTCTAGTGAGCCCAAACAACCCAATTCGCCTTCAACTGACACACCACACGCATGTGCCATCTCCACCACACGACGGGTTACATCCACATTATAGTCATAGTCCGCAGGTGTCTTGCCGTCTTCGTGCAGCGAGCCGTCCATCATGACCGAGCTAAAGCCCAGTTGAATCGAGCGCTGACAAATCGCAGGTGAGGTGCCATGGTCTTGGTGCATCACCACTGGAATATGGGGAAACTCTTCAACCGCTGCCAAAATAAGATGACGTAAAAACGGCGCGCCTGCATATTTCCGAGCACCTGCCGAAGCCTGCACTATCACCGGGCTATCTGTCTCGTCTGCCGCTTCCATAATGGCGCGCATTTGCTCTAAGTTGTTTACGTTAAATGCTGGCACGCCGTAATCGTGCTCGGCAGCGTGATCCAGCAATTGGCGTAGTGAAATGAGGGCCATGAAATACTCCTTTAATTTTTAATATGCATTGCGCTAGCGATAATTAAGAATCTTGCCCACGCGCATGCAGGATTGCAACCGCAGGTAAGGTTTTGCCTTCTAAAAACTCTAAAAAGGCACCGCCTCCGGTTGAAATGTATGAAATTTTGTCTGCGATACCATATTTGTCGATGGCCGCCAGCGTGTCGCCGCCGCCCGCAATACTAAACGCATCACTTTCTGCAATCGCCATGGCTAGGGTTTTTGTTCCCTCACCAAACTGGTCAAATTCGAACACACCGACAGGACCATTCCAGACAATAGTTCCCGCGTTTTTCAGCAATGATGCCAAATGTTCGGCAGTCTCTGGGCCGATATCAAAAATCAGGTCATCCGCACCCACGTCTGCCACAACTTTGGTCGTTGCCTGGGCATCCTCAGCGAAGCGATCGCCCACAACAACGTCCGTTGGAATCGGGATTTCAGCGCCACGTGTTTTCGCTGACTCAGACAAACGGGCGGCCTCTTTCACCAAATCGGCTTCGAACAAAGACTTACCAATTGGCAACTGCTGAGATGCAATGAAAGTATTCGCAATGCCACCACCCACAATCAATTGATCGACTTTTCGCACCAGTGAGTTCAATACCATCAGCTTGGTCGACACTTTCGAGCCGCCGACAATAGCCACTAACGGACGCTTCGGGTTTTCTAAAGCCAAGCCTAGCGCGCGGAGCTCTTCAGCCAAGAGCGGACCGGCGCAAGCGACAGGCGCATACTGTGCCACACCATAAGTTGATGCCTGGGCACGATGCGCAGTGCCAAATGCATCCATCACGAAAATGTCGCATAAGGCCGCGAGCTTCTTTGCTAGCGTCGGGTCATTCTTTTTCTCACCCACATTGAAGCGGACGTTTTCAAACACGACGAGCTCACCGCCTGCGACGTCCACCCCATCGAGATAATTACTTTCGAGGCGCACCGGGAATTTTAGGTGCTCAGCCAAGTACCGCACCACCGGCGCCATCGAAAACTCTTCGTTAAACTCACCTTCCTCTGGACGCCCTAGGTGAGACATCACCATGACTTTCGCACCCTGTTCCAGCGCGGACTGCAGCGCCGGTAATGCGGCCCGTAAACGCGCATCGGAGGTTACTCGACCTGCTTTCACCGGTACGTTCAAATCTTCACGAATCAATACGCGTTTGCCGCGTAAATCCATATCACTCATGAACTTAATGGTCATTGTTATTTCCTTTTACTGAAGTGCTACCAACGTCCGCAGGGAACTCACCAAGAAGGCGACCAATGTCAGCTGCCGAATCGAGCATTCGATTGGCAAAGCCCCATTCGTTATCGCACCAAGTTAAAACTTTCACTAAGCGCTTGTGGCTCACGCGGGTTTGCGTGCCGTCCACAATGCTCGACCGCGGGTCGTGATTAAAATCTGCCGATACTAAGGGCTCCATCGTAAAGCCCAAGATGCCTCGCAATGAGCCATGGGCACTATCTGCTAACGCCTTGTTCACTGAATCGATGGTGACATCCTGATGGAGGGTCACACTCAAATCCATGGCCGTTACGTTCGTGGTCGGCACCCGCACTGCGATCGCCTCAAAACGGCCCGCAAACTGCGGCAAAATTCGCTCAATTCCACGCGCCAACCTAGTGTCCACGGGAATAATCGACTGTGACGCCGAGCGCGCCAAACGTAAGTTGTCATGATAGGCGTCGATTACTTGCTGATCGTTCATGGCCGAGTGAATCGTGGTAATGGTGCCACTGTCCACACCAAACGCCGCATCTAGCGCCTGAATAACCGGCACAATACAATTCGTGGTACAAGAGCCATTGGAAATCACCCGGTGCGTGGTTTCCAACTGATTCTGGTTTACGCCCTGAATTAAGGTGAAATCCACATCAGGTGATGCCGGATGAGAGAACAAGACCCGCTTCGCGCCTGCCGCAAGATGCAACTCTCCATCTTCGCGACGGTTGAGTGCGCCCGTACATTCCAACACCACATCAATACCGAGCTCGCGCCATGGTAACTTAGCAGGGTCGGCTTGATGGAACACTTGAATACGATGCTCGCCCAATACCAACGCTTCGTCTTCTGCTTGCACGGGCACCACAAAACGCCCATGCGTCGAGTCATAGCGAAGCAAGTGGGCCATGGAAGCCGTGGGCGCTAAATCATTGACCGCCACAATATCGAGACGATCCGCCCAACCTGCTTCGTATAGCGCCCGCACGATACTGCGGCCAATGCGACCAAAACCATTGACTGCAATACGAATACGCGAGCGACTCGCAGTTGTTGTCATTTACACCTCGTGCGCCAATTCAGCGGCTATCTCGAGAACACGTTCAACAGTAAAACCAAAATGCTTGAAAAGATCTTCGGCCGGAGCTGACTCACCAAAAGTCGTCATACCTAGCACTCTGCCATCTAGACCCACGTACTTCGTCCAGAAGTCTGCGATACCGGCTTCAATTGCAATGCGACGCCGTACTTGCTTCGGTAGCACCGATTCTTTATAGGCCGCTTCTTGGCGATCAAAAACACAGCTCGATGGCATCGACACCACGCGCACCTGCTCACCCTGCTTGGTCAGCTTTTCCGCCGCTGCCATCGCAAGCTCTACCTCAGATCCTGTCGCAATTAAAATCAAATCAGGGGTGCCTGCGCAGTCTCGTAGGACATAACCGCCACGGCGGACATTGACTAATTGCTCCGCGCTACGCTCCTGTTGCGGCACTCCTTGGCGCGTAAAAATCAAGCTACTTGGACCGTCATGGCGCTCCATCGCAGCCTGCCAAGCCACAGCCGACTCCACTTGATCACAAGGGCGCCACGTTTGCATGTTTGGTGTTTGACGCAGACTGGCCATTTGTTCGACGGGCTGATGGGTTGGCCCATCTTCACCTAAACCAATCGAGTCATGCGTATACACATAAATAACTGGCAACTTCATGAGTGCAGACATGCGCACCGCATTGCGAGCATATTCCATAAACATAAGGAAAGTTGCGCCATAAGGACGGAACCCGCCATGTAGCATCACACCATTCATGATCGCCGACATGCCAAACTCGCGCACACCGTAGAACACATAGTTGCCACTAGCATCTTCAGCCGTCAACGGCTTGGAGTCTGACCAAATGGTAAGATTCGAACCAGCTAGATCGGCAGAACCTCCCAACAATTCAGGTAGCCAAGGACCAATTTGATTTAAGGCGTTCTGCGATGCCTTGCGGGTCGCTACTTTCTCTGGGTTGGCTTGTAACTGTTCAATCCATGCATCGCTATCGGCACGCCAGTTCGCGGGTAACTCACCCTGCAAGCGACGGGTAAGTTCCTGCGCCAGCGCTGGATGCGCCTTCTCATATGCCGCAAACAGCTCATTCCAGCGCGCTTCACGTTGGCGACCTTGCTCTTGTGCAGACCAAGCCTCGTAAACGTCTGCAGGCACTTCAAAGCGGCCATACTCCCAGCCAAGCTCTTTGCGCGCGAGTTCAATTTCGTCGTCTCCTAGAGGAGCGCCATGGCAGCTTTCTGTGCCCTGCTTGTTCGGAGCACCGAAACCGATAATCGTTTTACAGCAAATGAGCGTCGGTCGGTCGCTGTCTGCCCGTGCCGCTTCAATCGCTTTGCGAACCGCTTCGCTATCGTGGCCGTCCACATTAGCAATCACCTGCCAGCCGTAACTTTCAAAACGCTTTACCGTGTCGTCGGTAAACCAGCCTTCCACTTCACCGTCGATAGAAATACCGTTGTCATCATAGAAGGCAATAAGTTTACCCAAGCCAAGCGTGCCGGCCAGTGAGCAGACTTCATGGCTAATCCCTTCCATTAAGCAACCATCACCTAAGAAAGTGTAAGTGTAGTGATCAACCACGGGGAATTCAGGGCGATTGAACTGGGCCGCCAACGCCTTTTCTGCAAGCGCCATACCGACCGCATTTGCAATCCCTTGCCCCAAAGGACCCGTTGTAGTTTCCACACCCGGTGCATAACCATACTCAGGGTGACCTGGAGTCTTGGAATGCAGTTGGCGGAACGCTTTCAAGTCGTCAATGCTCAGTGCATAACCTGTCAAATGAAGCAGCGAGTAAATCAACATGGAGCCATGGCCATTGGACAGCACGAAACGATCGCGATTCGCCCAATCAGGATTCAGCGGATTATGCTGGAGATAGTCGCGCCACAGCACTTCGGCAATATCAGCCATTCCCATGGGTGCGCCTGGATGACCAGACTTGGCTTGTTGGACAGCGTCCATACTTAGTGCACGAATTGCATTGGCTAGGTGACGACGTTCAAGCATTCAAAACTCCTCGGGATTGTGGGCAAAAATCTGGCGCTCGGACTGGCGCTCCAAAAGAGCGCTCGGATGCGCGCGTATTGTCCAACATTCGCCCCCAAGGCGCAAATCGAGCCTCAGCTTTTCAGCCCAAAATCGAGGCAATAAAAACAAACGTATAGACAGATAGACGTCTATCTGTGGATTTTTTTTGCATTTTCCGTTAGTCTTTCCCGATTGCGCGAACGTATCCCTCGGGATTATTTATCGAAACGAGAAACGGAATATTATGACACGTCATGTTTTTACCTCAGAATCAGTGTCTGAAGGGCATCCTGATAAAATTGCAGACCAAATTTCCGATGCAGTCCTAGACGCCATCCTGACTCAAGATCCGAAAGCACGGGTTGCATGCGAAACTTTCGTAAAAACAGGAATGGTCCTCGTCGGCGGCGAGATTAACACCACGGCTTGGGTTGATATCGAAGAGCTCACCCGCAATACCGTGCGTAAGATCGGCTATACCCACTCTGATATGGGCTTCGACGCAGACAGCTGCGCGGTGCTAAACGCCATCGGTAAGCAATCTCCTGACATTAACCAGGGCGTTGATCGTGCAGATCCTGCTGACCAGGGAGCCGGCGATCAAGGTTTAATGTTTGGCTACGCGAGCGACGAAACCGCAGAGCTTATGCCCGCGCCGATCATGTATTCACACAAGCTGGTACAAAAACAGGCGGAAATGCGTCGTGGCGAACTGAAGTGGTTACGTCCAGATGCCAAGAGCCAGATTACCTTTGTTTACGAAGATGGTGTACCCGTTGCTATTGATGCGGTCGTACTCTCTACCCAACACGCTGAGTCAATTCAATTGAACGAGCTGCGTGAAGCGGTGATGGAAACCATTATCAAGCCCGTTTTACCGGCAGAGTGGTTACATAAAGATACCAAGTTCCACATTAACCCGACTGGCCGTTTTGTCATTGGCGGTCCTATGGGTGACTGTGGACTGACTGGGCGCAAGATTATCGTCGATACATACGGCGGCATGGCCCGTCACGGCGGCGGCGCTTTCTCGGGCAAAGACCCGTCAAAGGTCGACCGCAGTGCAGCTTATGCAGCTCGATATGTCGCGAAGAACATTGTGGCCGCTGGCCTCGCCAAGCGCTGCGAACTACAGGTGTCATACGCTATTGGTGTCGCTGAGCCGACCTCCATTAGTATCGATACCTTTGGCACCAGCGCTCACTCGGAAGAAACTTTAATTCGCCTGGTGCGTGAGTATTTTGATTTACGTCCTTATGGTTTGATTCAAATGCTCGACTTAGAGCGGCCGATTTATCTGCCGACGGCTGCTTATGGGCATTTTGGCCGAAATGAGTTTCCGTGGGAGCAGACTGACAAAGCTGACATCCTGCGCCAAGCGGTTTAGGTTCACTTATGCGAATTCCTCGCATTTATCATCCAGACGCTCTCGCCAGCGTCAGCGCGTGTGAACTCACGCCTGACGCTGCCAATCATGTGGCGCGCGTATTGCGCCTCACGGAAGGCGCAGAGCTCGACCTATTTTGTGGCGACAATAATGTCTACCGCGCGGTAATTCAGTCCGCGACGAAGAAATCGGTCCAGGTTGCCATTCAAGAACGCACCGAAGCGAATGTGGAATCCCCCATCCAGATTCATTTACTACAAGGTATTTCACGCGGCGAGCGTATGGATTTTGTTTTACAAAAGTCTGTTGAACTTGGCGTCACCAGTATTACTCCCCTGTTCACCGAGCGCTGCAACGTTAAGCTGCAGGGCGAGCGACTCGAGAAGAAAACTGAACAGTGGCAACGCATCGTTATCAGTGCCTGTGCACAAAGCGGTCGAAATTATGTACCTAAAGTAAACCCGGCACTGACACTCACAGAAACGTTAGCAAACTTAACTGAAATACCAACGTTACTGCTCGATCCAACGGCCACACGGAGCTTTAAAACACTCACTGCAAGTGACCCTTGGCAGCTCTTAATAGGCCCTGAAGGCGGCTTTAGTGAGAGCGAAGTCGAGCAATGCAAAACTGCCGGCTGCATTCCCGTCACTATGGGCCCACGTGTTTTGCGCACGGAAACGGCTGCCCTCACTGCCATTACCGCGTTACAATGTCAGTTCGGTGACCTCGCTCAATAAATCTATTCAAGGAGTTTCTCATGGCACGTGTTGGCATCATCATGGATCCTATTGCAACCATTAAGCCACACAAGGACACGAGTTTCCGGTTGGCTTTGGAAGCACAAGCCCGTGGCCATGAGCTGCTCTATCTTGAGCTTGATGACTTATTTATCGACGGTGGTACGGCCTACGGTCATGCACGGCCTTTGCACGTTGTCGATCAAGCAACCGATTTTTACACCCTTGGTGAGGCAGCAACGCTCCCCTTAGGTGAAATCGACATCCTGTTAATGCGTAAAGACCCGCCCTTTGACATCGAATTTGTCTATGCCACGCACATCCTTGAGTTAGCGGCTCGTGACGGTGCTCTCGTAGCGAACCGACCGCAAAGTTTACGTGATTGCAGCGAAAAGCTATTTACTGCGTGGTTCCCTGATCTTATTCCAGCGACCCGCGTGACGCGCAGTGCTGCGCAAATTCGCGAGTTTCACCAAACCCATGGCGACATTATTCTCAAACCTCTGGATGGCATGGGTGGTGCTTCTATTTTCCGAGTGGCCCCGAATGGTGCGAACCTCGGTGTCATTATTGAAACCTTGACCCAACACGGTCGTCGCTTTGCCATGGTACAAGAATTCTTACCTGAGATTAGCGAAGGGGATAAGCGCATTCTTATCATCAATGGCGAAGCCGCTCCCTATGCCCTTGCGCGTATTCCCTCCGCAGGCGAGACCCGCGGGAATCTGGCGGCTGGTGGCACGGGGCGTGCCCAACCCCTCAGCGAGTCTGACTGGGAGCTAGCCCGTGCTGTCGGCCCTATCCTCAAGGAAAAAGGGCTTTACTTGGTTGGTTTAGACGTCATTGGCAACCGGATTACCGAAATCAATGTCACGAGCCCAACCTGCATGCGCGAAATCGAAGCCGCCTACAAGATCAATATCGCAGCAGACTTCTTTGCAGCCCTTGAGGCCGACCTGAAAACGGGGTAAAGCCATTGAAAAGTGCGGTTATTGCCCGCACCTTGTAACAAAGAGTCGTTATACTGAATGCTAGAAACTCGAACTCATAAACGTCCTTGGTGGGCGTGGCTGGTGATCCTATGAATAGCTTACAAAATCATTTTTTAGTGGCGATGCCCGGTTTGGACGATCCCTTCTTCCATCGGTCAGTGACCTATATTTGTGAGCACAATGATGAAGGCGCCATGGGGCTTATCATCAATCAGCCGGTAGAAATGACGGTTGCACAGTTACTTGAGCAAATTGAAATTGAAGTACCAGAAGATCCTCGCGTGGCGTCCGCCATGGTGCTCCAAGGTGGACCTGTAGGCACCGATCGCGGCTTCGTGTTGCATTCCCCTCAAGATGGATGGCGCAGTAGTCTGTTGCTCGCACAAGACATCATGATTACTACGTCAAAAGACATCTTAGTGGCCTTAGGTTCTGATCGTGCGCCTAAAAACTACATGTTGACCTTAGGCTACGCGGGCTGGGAAGCCGGTCAATTAGAGCAAGAGCTCACTGACAACAGCTGGCTGACCATCGAGGCCGATGCCGACATTCTATTCAACACGCCAATTCATGAGCGCTGGGCGAAAGCTACGTCGCGCCTTGGTATTGATATTTGGCAAGTGAGCTCAGACGCTGGGCACGCGTAAGCATGAGTTCATCACATCGCTCTGAAACTGTCATTGCCTTCGATTTTGGAACGGCGAACATTGGCGTTGCCGTGGGGCAAACCTTGATGGGGCAAGCCACTCCACTCGCTGCCTTGAAAGCAAATCAAGGTCAGCCGCGATGGGAGCTAGTAGAAAGCATGTTGAACGAATGGCAGCCGAACTATCTGGTCGTTGGATTGCCGCTGAATATGGATGGCACCGAACAAGACCTCACCGACTTCGCTCGAAAATTTGCCAACCGTCTACATGGTCGCTTCGGCTTGCAGGTCAAGCTTCAAGATGAACGCTTGACCACTGCCAGTGCCAAGGAATATCTATTTGCCGAAGGCGGTTATCGAAATCTCTCAAAAGACAAAGTAGATAGTGCCTCCGCATGCTTAATCCTAGAAGACTATTTCCGCTCACTTAGCCAGCCTTGAGATCATTCTTCGACCGAGACCAATCTTTGTAATGTCCAGCCCGCCCTGCTGGTGGCTGTCCAATATCCAAGCCACTTGTTCGCAGCGCACGTTTAAGATCATCACGAAACGCGTGATAATCCACTTCCGCCGCGTGGCGTGTGCCACTCTCGAAAGGTAAGTGCGGATTCGCCAGCTCCTCGGCGATAGCCGCCTGCATGTCTTCTGGTCGCTGATAGCGCCCAAGGATTTCTTGCACAGCCAGCTTGGCTTGGTAGTCAGCTAAGGGCCAAATACAGCCGAGCGGCTGAAACAGCCCCACAAAGTAAAGTTGCTTGTGCTCAGGGTGCATCATTCGCAAATAGAGCGGAATTTTCTCGGCCTCTTCAACATCAAACAGTTCCTTCGACAAGAAAGGGAAAACAGTTCGAAAGCCCGTGCATGCCACAATAATGTCGTAGCTTGCCGCGCTACCATCGACAAATTCAACACTCTCACCTACGTACTGGCTCACACCAGGTTTTGGAACAATCCTGCCATGACGAATGAAGTCCAACACTTCTGAATTAATCGTGGGGTGGTGACTCAATACCGATGTCGTCGGACGTGGCAGACCATAAGTTTTCGCATAATCGCCCTGCATGAGTTTCAAGAGCCAAGTGAACAACCGCTGACGCAAACCGCGTGGTAACCAACGCGGCATTTTACTGCCCAAGACATCGGTGGGTTGGCCGAAAAGAAACTTCGGGATAAACCATTGCGGACTACGCAAGCTCATGTGCACGCAGTCCGCAATGCACGACGCCTCAACCGCAACGTCGCAGGCCGAGTTACCAGCGCCAATGACCAGAACCCGCTTACCACGCCAATCATCCGTCACTCTTTTGAAGTCATGGCTATGCATGTAATGACCTGAGAAGTTGCCCGCAATTTCGGGATGTCGCGGCTGCCAGTGATGACCATTGGCAACCATAACGTGGCTGAAATGATGAGTTTCCTTAACTCCCGCCTTAACACCCGCGCGGGTGACTGTGACCTGAAAGCCCCCATCCTTCGACGGCTCCACCTGCTCCACAGTAGTAGAGAATTGAATATGAGGCCACAGACCAAAGTGTTTCGCATAGGCCACAAAATAGTCGTGCATTTGACGGTGGTGCGGATATTCGGGGTAGTCCGTAGGCATGGGAAAGTCTTCATACTCGGACCAAGCCTTGGAACTTATAAGATGCGTATTTTCGTAGACACTGGAATGCGAAGCTTCCTCTCGAAACACCCAATTCCCACCCACAGTGTCGCTTTGCTCAAAGACGACGACCGATAGCCCTGCCTCCAAGCCATTTTTTGCCGCTGCGAGACCACTGGGGCCGGCTCCGATCACACATAAAGTTGTATTCATTGCTTTGCTCTCATTCAGCTTTGTTCCATCATTGTGAACTTCACTGAGAGAGTCAAGAATGCATCAAGCGTGTTACACTTGGGGCTTGGCGAGTTTTTAAACTTTCGTTATAGTAAACTTTCGTTATAAAGTGAGTGCAGCGAGTACTACTGGGAGATATCGCTTTGTATAGACAAGAAGAACCATACCGGATCACAGGGAATACTATTACCCTCGTTGATGACAACAAGCAGTTGCTACTCGTCACTCCGGACCGTTTCAAGAATATCCTCGTCAGCCGCTACGGCGTCGAGCTCACTGAGTGGCGTCCGGATCGTCGTCCAGGTGTGAAGAATGTCTTCTTAAGCGAAATTTTTAAACGCGAGAAGTTGTACTTTTTCGTCAATGCCGGCGGTATCGAATACCAAGTCGACCTAAAATTTGCCGACGCGCCGATCAGCGAAGTGAAATTCTGAGGCTGTGATGCGGACTTGCTTGATTGCCAGTCTGCGTCACACCGCATTCATTACTGCGGTGAGTCTCGCCACCCTATGCGCTGCGCTTTCATTCCCCACGCAAGCCGAGCAACTGTCCTTTCAAAAGCGCATTGATAACGACGCTCAACAAGCTCATTTCTCTTACCGTTGGCGCGACCAATATAGTCGGGAACGTCAAATTGATTTCAACCTTCCGCTCGCTGCAGAGCATGCCATCGGCACATCCCGCCATATTAGTCCTGCGCGTATTCAAAGAGACATTGTTCGTCCATTAACCGCCTATGCCCGCGAGCAGGGCTGGCACCAAATGGATATTCGCTACAACCAAGCACAACAGCGCATCGAAATTCAGCCCAATATTCGTAACGAATCTCAGAGCCAAAGGCGTTTACAGCAGATGCGCCTACAGGAACAACGTGAAATTGACCGAGTTCTAGCCGAAAATCATTTTACGTTCTTAAACATTCATCCCGGCCTGCGTGGCATCGCCCCAGACCATCCGCGTATTGCAGCCGCGAGTCGCGACGTGGTCGAGCCGATTTCACGGGCATTCTTTAATAGCTTGGGCGGTGCATCGCCACGACAGTACATCGAGACTATCGCGAGTTTCATTCAGGCGATTCCATATCAAGAACTCACGAATCGCATGGAGTCACACGGACAAGGGTACAGCCCTCCAGCTCGAGTAATTTTCGATAATCGCGGCGATTGCGACAGTAAAGTGACCCTCATGGCAGCGATTCTACGCAATCTCATGCCGAACCTTCACATTGCGATCATCTATATGCCAGGCCATGCCATGCTTGGCCTGGCCATCGAGCCAGAAGAAGATGAACAGTGGATTATGCATGATGGGCGTAAATACCTCATCGTTGAACCGACGGGGCCAGCGCAACTGCGATTGGGCGAGGCCGGCCGGGATAGCTACCTGCACCTCGCCAATCAGACGGTAACTGTGCGCTCTATGTGAGTTAGAGATTTTCCTCAGCAAATTGCGCCAGCGAACTGCGCACCACGCCATTCAAGTTCATGTTGGCACTGCCATGATAACCCTTGAAACGCTCCACGATATAAGTCAAGCCCGAAGTGACCGCAGTCAAATAGTAACTGTCGATCTGGGCAAGGTTGCCTGAGCAAATAATCTTTGTGCCAGCACCACAGCGCGTCACAATAGTCTTGAGCTGCGACGCAGTCAGATTCTGAGCTTCATCCAGAATTACCAGCGCATTTTGAATGCTTCGGCCGCGCATAAAGTTCAGTGATTTCAGCTGAATATTAGCTTTCTGCATAATGTAATTTAGGCTGACTTCCATATCCTCATCTTGCTTGTGTAATACCTCAAGACTATCGGTAATGGCCGCCAACCATGGCGCCATTTTCTCTTCTTCCGTGCCCGGCAAATAGCCGATCGACTCGGCAATCTCTGGCGTGTTGCGGGTCACAATGATTTTTTCATAAAGCCCCCGCTCAATTACTTGCTCAAGTGCCGTTGCCAGCGCTAGCAGAGTCTTACCGCAACCCGCAGGTCCAGTCAGAATCACCAAGTCGACCGTCGGATCGAGCAGTGCGTTCATGCCCATGGCCTGATAAATATTCTTTGGCGTAATTCCCCACGCCCGTTGTCCCATAAGGCGCTCATACCCTAAGTCGAGAATTTTCACATGCGTATCGGTATAGCTGACAACTCGCGCCGCAAACTCCTTACTGTCATCAATCAAATATTCGTTCGGGTACAAGGTACTAAAGTGCTCTCGCGGCAAGTAATGGTAGGTATCTCGGCCATCTTGCTCACTCTTCACTTCACCTACTTCCGCCCAAAAATCGCCTTCAAACTTAAAGAAACCCTTTGAAAGTAGCCGAATATCGTCAATCAATTGGTCAGTGCGGTAATCTTCAACACACTTCACACCTGCGCCTTTCGCTTTCAAACGCATATTAATGTCTTTGGTGACTAGCACGACTTTGTGCTTACGGTGCTGTTTCTGAAGTTCGAGTGCCGCTTGAATAATCCGGTGGTCGTTTTCGTTTAGGGACAGCTCAGAATCGTTCTGCCGTAGTTGAAAGTCGGGAAAAATCGACAAGGTGCCATTCGCTTGATGCTCACCAGCGAGCCGCGTCAATGTCACCCCTTCGGTAATGTCTTCGGGAGACGCGTCATGTAGTACTTCTTCGAGGGCACGTATTGCAACGCGCGCGTCTCGGCTAACATCTTTTTGGCGGTCTTTAATATTATCGAGTTCCTCCAAAACCACCATGGGTATCACCACGTTATGCTCTTGGAAATTGAGAAATGCGAGGGGTTCATGCAGAAGAATGTTGGTGTCGAGAACGTAGTATTTTACCCCAGTTTGACTCATAGAAGACCTCTACTGTGTTGTTATGATTCCGTCTCTTTTTAACCATAGCCGACGCAGATGAAAATCGCGTGACCTTGTCCGATTTTTTTCCTCTTTCTGTTAAACTACTCCGACTTTTCTTTCGGATCCAATCAATGTTTCATTACCAACCACCAACCCAACCGTGGCTCGACATTATTTATCAAGACAATGATATTGTTGTCCTCAATAAGCCTGCTGGGTTGCTCTCTGTGCCGGGAAAAGCGCTTGAGCATCGCGACTGTTTAGAGTTGCGTGTGCGTCGCGCACTGCCCTCGATCCGCGTGGTCCACCGTTTAGATATGGCAACCTCGGGGCTGATTGTGATGGCGTTGAATAAGCCAGCCCAAGTAGCGCTCAATCAGCAATTTGCCGCGCGGTCAGTGAAAAAGAGTTACGTCGCAGTGGTATTTGGGCAACTCCAGCAAGCCAGCGGCAGTGTTGAGCTCCCTTTGCGCTGTGACTGGCCCAACCGTCCCAAGCAAATGGTGGATCATCAAGAAGGAAAGCCGGCATTAACTCATTTCGAAGTCATTGAACAATTTGCTGAGAGTACCCGAGTACGATTATTCCCAGTCACCGGAAGGTCCCACCAACTGCGGGTACACATGCTCTCTCTCGGTCATCCCATCCAGGGCGATCGCCTCTATGGGGAGCCTCTGGCTGTAACGCGGGCTTCTCGCTTGCAATTACACGCAGAAACCCTTGAGTTTGCCCATCCAACCCATGGACAACAGATGCAATTCACTCTCCCTGCGCCATTCTAAAAAAACCGACTTCGTCGTTTAGCTTCAGAAGATACTGCCGATACATGCACTATGAATCGAATTCTTCTCTTCAGCCTACTCTTGAGTATGGCACTCGCAACGCAACCCTTGTCCGCGCAAACAAGGGATCTGGACTACTATTTGCCGCCAGGTGAAGTCACTTGGTTGGAAGACCCAGAGCAAGATGCGCGTTACCTGATGCTTGAACAACCGAATCGCCGCTCTTATCAGCGCGGCGCTATTGTGCATATTCCCGAGTGGGGCTATCACCCTTATCAGCGCAGTGCCATTCGACTGCTCTACCACGCCATGCCTGACTATGGCTGGCAAAGTTTCGCCCTGCAGCCACCAACCTTCGACTTAAGCCAAGTGCAATGGCAACAGTCCGCGGATGTGCGTTACCCCGACCCGATTGACGATGAACAGTTAGCGAACCTTCGCGCCCCCTTGAGCCAACGACTCAGTTTGGCAAGAGCGCGCATGGCGGAGGAGCCGGGCTTTCAGATTATTGTGGCAGAGGGCATTGTTGCGGCATTTCTTGTGGAGATGTTCGCTCGAGAATTACTTCCAGCGCCAGACGCGCTCATTGTGATTGGCATGTACTTGCCTCAATGGCAATTGAATCAGCAAGTAGCCGAAACCTTAGGGAGCTTGCCTTTCCCGGTACTCGATATTGCGCCGAGCGATGGCAATCCTTGGACGAAACAAACCGAATTACGGCGACGCCAGCAAGCAAGCCGCCAACAACACACCGGCTATCGTCAACGAGAGTTACCCCGCGGCCGCCACGGTGAACAACCCGATATTTTGCGGCACATGGTGTATGGTTGGCTCACGTATCAAGATTTCTGACGCCGAGCCGTGCGAATGAGATCATAAGCAGCTTGAATTTCTTGCGCATGCGCAGTGGCTGAGGCCCGCATTTCTTCAGGTAAACCTTGCGCTGCAAGCTTGTCGGGATGGTGCTCACGCATCAGTTTACGATGAACTTTTTTCAGGCCTTCATCGCTAATACTCTCTTTCACTCCCAATAAATCATAGGCAGCAACTAAACGGTCTCGTTCCAACGTGGGTCGATGACGGGTTTGCCGCTCATCGCGAAAATTCTGGAACCGCGCGCGCGCCGCATGCATCAGTAGCCATTTGTCGAGCTCAAAACGCGTAAAGCCAAGAGTTTTAGCTGCGCGTAATAAGACTGCATAAGCATCCTTTTCTAATTTCCCTGCGTTCAAAGCTAACCCAACGATCAGCTCCATGAAAGACTGTAATAAGTCTCGTCGACCTTGGTGGTCACGGCGAAACTGCTTGAGTGTCGCATCAAGCGCAAAGGTTCTTTCCTTACCCTCTCGAAAGGCACTACGAGCCTCTTCCAGCGCATCTCCTTGCAAGCCAAACTCATCCATTAAGCGCTGTGCTTGGGCAATATCCTCAGGAGTGACGCGCCCTTTTGCTTTGGCCACGTGTCCCATAGTAGAGAACAACGCGTAGAAGAAAGTCGCTTCCCGCTCTTCTCCACCCTCAGTAAAGAAACGACCAAAGCCACCGCGCTCAGCAAACTGCCGGCCATACTGCATGTCAAACCAGAAGCCCAAACCAAAGCCAAGCACCGCACCGGGCAAACGCCCAATCACCAAACCCAGCCCGGTTCCAATAATACGTCCCCACATCAGCGAGTTAACTCCCGATTGAGTTGCGCTAGTCGCTCTGGAGTGCCTACATCGGCCCAACGCCCCATGTAATGCTCCCCAAATAACAACCCCGCATTGATCGACTGTTCAAAATAAGGCCGCAATGGTTGCTTTCCCTCCGCTATAGGTTTTAGGAAATCAGGATGAATCATTGCAATGCCACTGTAGGTGAGTGATTGTACTTGGGCATGGGCTTGGGCATGGACAACACGCCCATTACTTAACGAAAAATCCCCTTGGGGGTGATGCGGCGGATTCGTCACAAGAATAATATGGGCACTTCCAGGCACGACCTGGCGGGGTAAATTAGCAAAATCGTAATCCGTATAAATATCACCATTTACGAGAATGAATGGCCCCTGCTCCAAGTGAGCTCGCGCCGCGCGCAAGCCACCCGCAGTCTCCAAACCGCCCTCCGGCTCATGAGACCAAATTACGTGAACGCCAAACGCTTCGCCGTCGCCAATCGCCGCCACCAACTGCTCACTGAGCCAAGCCGTGTTAATTACCACCGTATCAACGCCGATCCGTTGCAGTCTTTGCAAGTGCCACGCAATCAAGGGCTGCCCACCAACTTGTAACAAGGGCTTGGGCGTGTGATCAGTTAAAGGTCGCATGCGTTCACCGCGACCTGCGGCAAGAATCATGGCTCGCATGCTGGCTCCACGGCAGCCGCATTCTTGGCATTTAAGGCAGGAACAATACGTTCTTCTAGCCAGTCATAATACGGGTTGAGGATTTCATAACGACCTGCAATATCGGTCAAGTAACCCACTGTTTGCGGAATATCGGCCAAATATCCCGACTTTCCATCACGATGAAATAGACGCGCAAAGATCCCACTGGCCTTGGTATGCCGCTGCAACCCAGTCCAATCGAACCACTCCTGAAACTCCGCGAGGCTGACACTCTGATCTAACAACGCTTCTTCACGCAACATGTCATGGGCGTACGCAACTAACCCGTCGACAAAATCAGCAGGCCATTTCACATAACAATCGCGCAGCAACGACACCAAGTCATAAGTAATGGGGCCCACAACGGCGTCTTGGAAATCAATCACTGCCAGTTGATTGTCAGCCGTGATCATAAGATTGCGCGAGTGGTAATCTCGATGCACGCCAACACGCGGCTGCTGCAGCGATCTTTCGTTTAATAGGTCGGTAAAACCTTGCCATAACTTTTCTTCCGCTGCGGTCAGTTCCAAACCTAAATGACGACCGATTAACCATTCAAAGAACAAGGCATTTTCGCGCTTCAATAACTCAAGATCGTAGGGCGGCAAGGCTCCCAAACGAGTTTCAGTGACTCGCATAATATTAGGCAAGGCCTCAATGGCTTGACGATAACGATCGTAGGCCGGAGCCTCGGTTTGCAGGAGCAAACAATCACCTAAATCATCGAGTAACATCGCGCCCAGCTGGGTGTCACTCGCATGAACCTGCGGCACCAGGACACCCGCTTGTAAATATGCGAGAGCAACGGAATGAAAGGGTTCTAATGACTCAGGAGGTGGCGCATCAACCAGTACTTGGCTTTGTTGAGCTGTACTCGTCACCCGATAATATCGGCGAAAACTGGCGTCTCCAGCCAATAACTGCAAGGTCGGCTGCGGTAGCGCGCTATGCTGCGCTGTCCATGCCTGAAGTAGTTCTAGACGATTCGTTGAATTCACAAGGTCCTCCGCAATGTGGCTTCATCTTATCAAATAGCGAGCGGAAGAAAATTGCTTTATCATAGCGACCAAATCGAAACCCGCGAGTTTGTTAGCACATTGATGCGAAAGAGTGCCCGTTCACTGCCCATTTTACTCTTTACCGGAACCCTGTTGGGTACGCCGGGGCTGGCTCATGCAGACATTGCGAACGCAGAAAGTAATCCTTCACTACTCAAAGTGTGCCGGGTCAACCCAGCATGGCTGCCAGTCTTCCAACCTTTTCAGCCCGAATATGCTGATGACGAAATAAGTATCGCTGCGGACTATGGTAGCGTGACGGCTGATCGCTATGGACGCTTTTCTGGAAACGTTGAAATTCATCAGCTCAACCAATGGCTCAGCACCGAAGAAGCGCAATTTGACCAATGGACAGGTCAATTACGAGCCTTTGGTGGCATTATTTACTCCGACGGCTACATTGCCATTCGCGCAGAAGAACTGCATGCCGATATGAATCTCGCCACGGCACAAGTGACAAAAAGTGAGTATTTACTCATTCCAACCTCTGCATTCGGCAGCGCCGGAAGTATTGAAATTGAAGCTGAGGAAGGTCGACGTTCGGTCATATTACGCGATGGCAGTTTTACTACGTGCCCGGGTGACCGCCCTGCATGGAGTATTCATGCCAACAGCATTGCCATGAATGAACAAGAATCCTGGGGAACCGCAACGGGCGCGCAAATGCGCTTGTTTGATGTACCGGTGCTATATATTCCGCGTTTCAGTTTTCCACTGACTGACGAACGCAAAAGCGGCCTGCTGTATCCGACCGTGCGCAGTTCTTCGCGCACTGGTTTAGAAATCGAAGCGCCTTGGTATTTGAACCTAGCACCAAATCGAGACGCAACCCTAACGCCCCGCCTGATGACTCAACGAGGCACCATGGCAATGGGTGAGTACCGCGCGTTAACGCCCCAACACGATATGCAGCTAAATCTCGAATACTTACGCAGAGATCGCGGTATTGACGGACGCCCTAACCGCTCTTTCGTACGCTTCGAAAACGAGAGTGAACTCAGCAGTAATTGGTCGGGCTACGTAGAGTTTCTGCAGACCAGCGACACGGCTTACATCAATGACTTTGGTAGCGCCTATGCGAACCGTGCCGACGCTCACTTGTATCGCCGTGGACAACTGGATTACCACGATGACAATTTGCATATGCAGATACAAGTCGAAGACTTCCAGATGCTTGGGCCCTATGTGCAACCCTATCGCACGGCGCCGCGCTTTAGTCTTACGCAACAAGACGAGTTACTCGGAAATTTGAGTTATCAGGTATTTTCAGAGTTCAGTCACTTTCGCAATCCTAATGACGGCAGTGACTACACCTCTCGCTTCCATATTGAGCCGACCTTTACTTATGGTATGCAACGCCCTGGTTGGGATTGGCAAGCGCAAGCTGGCTACTTGCTCACGCACTACCAACAACGCACACCCAATGCGTCCATGACGCGCTCTGCGACTCGTGCATTACCCGAGTTTCGTACCAATGCGCGCATTCATTTGGAACGCGAATTGCCGCTGACCGGTGGTTTTCAAACATTAACGCCGCAGCTCCAATACCTGTATGTCCCATTCCGCGACCAGAGCGATATTGGTATTTACGATACAATTTTAATGCAGGATGACTACTACAGCTTATTTCGTCCTCGGCGATTTACCGGGCTCGACCGTATTGCCGATGCACATCAGATCACCCTTGGAGCCAGCACGAGTTTATTCGATGCAGGGGCCGAGGAACTTCTGCGTTTCTCGCTCGGTCAGATATTCTATCTCGACGAAAGCCAAACCCAGCTCTTTGACGAAACCAGTCGGATTACGGCAAGTAACTCTGAGGTGGCGGCTGAGCTTGATTTCCGCTTGAGCCAGCGCTGGTTTGCAAGTTCAGCCGTACAATACGACACGACCTTAAGCTTGGTCAGAAAAGGTCGGGCTGCCGTAGAATATCGAAAAGACGACGGGAACTTGATACAGTTCAACTACAGACGGGTTCGTGGCTTACTCGGCACCGAGCAAGAAGTTGAGCAGCTCGGCTATGTTGCCTCGTGGCGACTGAATGCAGAGTGGGCTTTTGCGTCACATTGGTATCATGATGTGCGACGCGGGCGAACTATGGACGCATTAATTGGTCTTCAGTATGACAGTTGTTGCTGGTCGGTTCGTTTGAGTGGTTATCGTCGGATCAATCGGAACTTTGAAATAGTAACGCCCGGAAGCCCCGAGCTCCCGGCAGATTTTGATAATGGCGTCAGTGTGCAGTTTATGATTACCGGTTTGGGTGGCGCAAGCGACACACTTATCGGTATGCTGCAACAGGGTATTTTTGGATACCGTCGCCCCTTTTATTTAAGTAATTAGTGGATTATCTATGAAACGTTTGAAAGTGTGTGTGGCCAGCCTATTCCTTTCTTTCATGCTGGTCGGCGTTCACGCGCAAGACTTAGACCGTATCGCTATTGTCGTCGACAATGACGTGGTCCTCGAAAGTGAAATCCAAACCCTGATGAATCGAGTGCGTCGAGAACTTGTCGATGCGGGGCGCACACCGCCCTCAGATTCTGCTTTGCGCACGCAAGCAACAGAACGTTTGATTCTACAGAATCTCCAGCTGCAAATGGCTGAGCGGGCTGGTTTGCGTATCGGTGATGCCCAGCTTGACCAGACGATTGCCATGATTGCGGCAGACGAAAACATGCCGGTGGACGCATTACGTCAACAGATCACAACCTTAGGTATGAGCTGGTCTGATTATCGCGAAGAAATTCGCCGCGAAATCGTTATGAATGAAGTCCAGCGTGCACAGGTCAGCCGTCGCATCTATATCAGTCCGCAAGAAACCAATATGTTGGTGCGAATGATACGTGATCAAGATGGTAGTCAGATTGAATACAACATCGGTCATATCCTCATCGGTTTCCAGAATGAAGCCGGTGAAGAAGATGAGCCCGCTGCGCGTCGTCGTGCGGATGCAGTCATGCAGGTTCTGGAAGCAGGTGAAGACTTTGCGGATGTAGCCATTACTGCTTCGAATGCAGCAAACGCTCTCGAAGGCGGCGCCATGGGCTGGTTATCTTTAAATGCCATGCCAACGCTCTTCGCGAATGCCATTGAGCAAAACTCGCAAGCAGGTTCAATTATTGGTCCGCTGCGTAGTGGCGTAGGTTTCCATATTCTTCGCGTACACGATGTTCGCGGTGCCCAACAAGCGCAAGAGACTGAAGTACGGGCTCGTCACATCTTGATTCAGCCGTCGGTTATCCTTTCTGAAAGTCGCGCACGGCAGTTACTCGAAGATATTCGTCGGCAAATTGTTAATGGCGAGAAGTCATTCGGTGAACTTGCCGCAGAACATTCTGCAGACCCCGGGTCAGCCGCCAACAATGGCGATCTTGGCTGGCGCAACCCTGAGATTTATGTCCCTGAATTTAAACAAAAAGTGCAGACACTCGAAGCGAACGTGTTGAGCGAACCTTTCCGTACTGAGCATGGCTGGCATATTGTTGAAGTGCTTGATCGCCGCACTGTCGACGTAACAGACCAGCGTATCGTTGAGTACGCGCAAAATATGCTCTACAGCCGTAAATATCAGGAAGAGCTAGAGTCTTGGTTCCAAGAAATTCGTGAAGCAGCATACGTTGAGTTCAAACAGTAGATGATTCCACGCATCGCGATTACCCCGGGGGAACCTGCCGGTATCGGGCCAGATCTAATCATCGAGCTGGCCCAACAACACTGGGAGGCGGAGCTCGTTGTTTTCGCGGACCGCGATCTACTGGAGAGTCGCGCTCAACAATTGGGTCTTCCTCTCACGCTTCGCGACTATCGGCCTGACCAAGCAGGTCAACCGCAGGCACCAAGCACCCTGACACTGGCACCGATCCCAGTTGTCGAAACCGTGGTTCCCGGCCAATTAAACGAGGCGAATAGTGCCTATGTAGTAGCGACATTGACCGCAGCCAGTCAGGCTAATTTAGCGGGCGAACTTGCCGCTATCGTCACCGGTCCGGTACACAAAGGGATTATTAACCAAGCAGGTGTCGCGTTCAGCGGCCATACGGAATTCTTCGCACAGCAAGCGGGTCGAAATGATGTGGTGATGATGCTCGCGACCGAGGGATTGCGTGTCGCCCTTGTGACCACTCACATTCCTCTCGCATATGTGTCTAAAGCTATTACCCGAGAACGTCTGATTCGCGTGATTGAAATTCTACACGATGATCTGCAGCAGAAATTCGGCTTAGCCGAACCTCGAATTCTGGTGTGCGGCTTGAACCCCCACGCAGGTGAAGGGGGTCATTTAGGTCATGAAGAAATCGACGTTATTGAACCTACACTGAATGAACTCAGAGACTCTCGTCACTATGATCTGCGTGGTCCTTATCCCGCGGATACCATTTTTCAGCCTAAATATCTTGAGCAGGCAGACGTTGTGCTCGCGATGTATCACGACCAAGGCTTACCCGTGTTAAAATACAAGGGATTCGGCAACGCCGTGAATATTACCCTGGGGCTTCCGTTCGTTCGCACCTCTGTTGACCATGGCACAGCGCTCGATTTAGCTGGCCACGGCAGTGCCGATGTTGGAAGTTTTCGATTAGCGCTCAAGCAAGCAATCAGCATGGCAGCACACGCACTCAATGAATAAAGCATTAGAAGGGCATCGCGCCCGTAAACGTTTCGGACAGAACTTTCTCCATGACGAATCCGTGATCAGCGGTATCGTTGCCGCCATTTACCCTCAACCAGGTGAGCACCTCGTCGAGATTGGCCCTGGGCTTGCCGCTTTAACGGGTCCAGTGGCAGAGCGCTCAGGTCATTTGCATGTGGTTGAGCTAGACCGCGACCTCGCTGCTCGATTGGAAAAACACCCAACCCTAAAAGATCAGCTTACAGTCCATCGCAGTGATGCATTGAAATTCAATTTCACCACGCTAGCTGAACAAGCTGGCGGGCCGTTGCGAGTATTTGGTAACCTACCTTACAACATTTCGACGCCATTAATTTTCCACTTGTTAGATAATCTTGAGCACATTGCAGACATGCACTTTATGTTGCAAAAAGAAGTCGTCGATCGCATGGCCGCCGCACCAGGTAGCAAGACTTTTGGCCGCCTTTCGGTGATGGTGCAACAATGCTGCGAAGTGACGCCCGTGCTTGATGTGCCTCCTCATTCGTTTACCCCTGCCCCGAAAGTTGATTCCGCAGTTGTGCGTTTGACGCCGTGGCAAAACAACCCGCACCCGGTTATCGACCGCGCAATGCTCAACCATGTCTGTCATACAGCATTCCATCAGCGCCGGAAAACACTGCGAAACAACTTGAAGAAGCTGATGAATGAAGAGCAAATCGTAGCCCTAGGTCTCGACCCAAGCGTGCGCCCAGAAGTGCTCTCAGTAAGTGATTTAGTGCGCATTTCAAATTGGCTATCAGAACAACCAGCGACCGAGTTATGAGTGACTACAACATCGCCTTGAGTATTAAGACCCAGTATCTGGAGAGCCAGTCGGATCCAGATAAAGAGCAGTTCGTATTTGCCTACACCATTACTATCACCAATCAAAGCCACGATCAGGTGCAATTGTTGACCCGTGAATGGCATATCACAGATGCTGATGGCAAAGTCACTCATGTGACAGGTGAAGGGGTGGTTGGTCAGCAGCCCCTGATTGCCCCTGGAGATTCTTTTAGCTATACCAGTGGCGCTGTATTGAAGACGCCTGTCGGAAGCATGGAAGGTACTTACGGCATGATTTCATCAGCAGGCAATCCGTTGGATGTTCCAATTCCTTTATTCCGCCTCGCGGTGCCAAACATTCTGCACTAGGAGCACCTATGGCACGCTATATCGTTGGAGATATTCACGGCTGTATTGAGGAGCTCCAACAGGCCTTAGCGCTCGTAGAATTCAGCTCTGGCCGCGATGACTTGTGGTCGGTCGGCGACCTCGTAGGCCGGGGCCCTCACTCTCTTGCAACACTGCAGTATCTTTATTCGCTGGGTGATGCCTTCCAATGCAGCCTAGGCAATCATGACCTACACCTTCTGGCCGTCGCTAATGGCATCCGTCCCACTTCGGCAAAAGACAATACCCAGCAGGTGGTCGAATCGTCAGAGGCCGATAAGCTATTGCGGTGGCTGCGACACCAACCCTTGCTACTAACAGAGTCTGATGATTACCTTGTGGTTCATGCAGGATTACATCCCGACTGGACACCTCCCCAAGCTGTTGGCTATGCTCAAGAAATTGAGCATGTTTTACGTAGCAACGACTGGATACAACTTCTCGAGCAGATGTACGGCAATAAACCTGATGAATGGGACTCAAGTTTGTCAGGAATGGACCGATACCGTTTTATAATCAATACATTAACGCGAATGCGCTATTTAACGCCGGAAAAAAGGCTCGAATTAAGCTGGAAAGAGTCACCCAAGGCACAAGCGCCAACGGCACTGGAACCATGGTATACTTTCTGGCCAGCGCATAAGACGCAGATTTTCTTTGGTCATTGGGCAGCGCTTGTTGGAAACACAGGACGCGAGGATGTAATTGGACTTGATACTGGGTGTGTGTGGGGTGAGTCCCTGACGCTATACGATATCAATCGCCAACAGCAAATTCAGGTTCCTGCGCTAAAACGCTGAACAACTTTTGACTAAAATATCGGTAATATGATTGTTTTCAAGGACACGAGAGCATCAGCATGTTTTTTCTTGTTTGGAGCTTACTATGAGAATTACTGTCGCAATGCGCATTATCGGTGGCTTTGCCATCATCACCGCTTTGCTAATCGTTATCAGCCTGAGCTCGTTCTTTGGTTTACGCAGCATCGGCGACTCGTCAGAGCAAGTGAATGAAGTTGCTATCCCTGCTCTCTTGGGGGTTGGTAATGTGCAAACAGAGCTCTTACAGATCAACTCAATTCAACTCGAGAGTTTTCACAGTGATAGCCTTGCGGTCATTGAAGCGAATCGCACACGTTACCAAGCTGATGCGGCAGAATTGCGTACAGAGTATGATGTACTTGAAACAGTGCTCCGACGTTCAGGTCAACGCACCAACATCGTAGATGTGCGTGAGCGCAGTAACCGCTATGTACAGGACGCTGAACGGGTAATTGACTCCCAACAGCGGTACATTGAACTTGGCGAAGCTCGCCAGCGTAAAATTCGCGAAGTGGAATTTGCGGCAGATGACGCGGCGATGCTGCTACTAGATCTGACCGATGAACCCGATATTTCACAGAGTTTATTGAATAGCACCGGTTTACTCGAAAGCTCTCTCAATACCTTGGTTACTTTGGGCTATGACATGCTGAGTGCCGACGATTTAAGCCGTGCCGATATTATCCGCAATGAAATTGAAGTGGCCGTTCAAAGTATGAACGAACGCTTCGCTGAAGTGGAAAACCTCGCGGGTGGTCACCCTCTTATTAGTGGCGTTCAAGAAAACATGCAAGCCGCCAGCAATGCGATCATAGGGCGGAATGATTCCTTGGTGGAACGCACCATTCAGTCACTTCAGCTGCGCGAACAGTCCGAAGGCATCATCACCAGCAACGCTGAGCGAATGACCCGCCTCCTCACTGACTTAGAACAACTGCAAGCACAAGTCCAGAGTATTGCGGAGCAAACTCGTGACGAAGCTACTTCGGTGATTTCCCGTAGCAGCATGATCAATATCGCGTTGACTCTGGTTTCAATTCTTGCAGCTATCGGTATTGCAATTTTGACGCTCCGTTCAATCAGCCGTCCGCTGAGTGATGTGAATGAGATTCTCGATACCTTAGCCAGCGGTGATCTGACACAAACTCTCGATGACACCAGTGAAGATGAATTCGGCGAACTCGCAGGTAACATCAACAAGCTGATCGTCAATCTACGAACCTTAATTGAGGGCATCGCAGAGCGCGCGACTCAGCTTGCGACAGCGGCGGAGCAATCATCAGGCGTATCCGCAGAGTCGCGTAATGCAATTCAAGAGCAGCGTTCACAGGTTGAGCAGGTGGCTACTGCGACGCAAGAGATGACCAGTACCTCGGCAGAAGTGGCGCGCGCCGCAACTGATGCGCTGCGGGAAATTCAGCATTCAGACGAAGAAGCCGGTCGCGTAAAAGTTATTTCCGATGCGAATCGCAAAACGATTGAGCAACTGGCGAAAGAAATTCAGAATGCGTCTGAAGTTATTAACCAATTGTCTGAAAACAGCTCGAACATTGGCAGTATCCTCGACGTTATTCGCGGTATTGCAGATCAGACCAACCTACTCGCTTTGAATGCCGCCATTGAAGCAGCCCGTGCCGGTGAGCAAGGACGCGGATTCGCGGTGGTAGCGGACGAAGTACGCACACTCGCAAGCCGCACACAGCAGTCGACTGAAGAAATTCAGGTGATGATCGAGAGTTTACAAACAGACTCATCTCGTGCGGTAGAAGTGATGGTTCGCGGTCGCAAGCAAGCTGAAACCTGTGTGACGCAAACGGAAGAAGCTGCCGTGGCGCTGCAGGCGATCACCGACTCAGTGCATCAAGCCTCTGACAGTAGCACGCACATCGCAACAGCAGCCGAAGAGCAGAACGCAACCAGTCAGGAAATTAGTGAGAAGCTCGAAGACATCGTGGCTATCGCTGAACGTGCCGAATCAGGTGCGCGTCAAACTGACGAAGCCAGTGCCGAAGTGGCGCGCTTGTCAGCAGAGATGCAGGATTCAATCCGCAGCTTCAGGCTCTAAAACAGCACCTGCAAACCCAAATAAAAACCCCGGCATCTGCCGGGGTTTTTTTGTTATCGCCTAAAACTCGCTGACATCGGTAGATAGGTGATGCACCGCATCACGTCGAAGCAAACCGGAATTGCATACCGAAAGCCACCAATCAATCCGTTAAGGTGATTCGTGCAAATTTACGCTTACCCACTTGGTAGACAGCCGTTCCTAACGCACACTGAAACTTCGTATCATCAATGCGCTCACCGTCCACCTTGACCGCACTCTGTTTCACCATGCGCATCGCCTCCGAAGTTGACTGGACCAGACCCGCTTCCTTCAGTACCGAGGCAATGCCGAGCTGTTCGTTTGACACCGACAGCGTTACCTCTGGCATATCATCTGGAATCGCGTTCTTCTGGAAGCGCTGAATGAAGTCCTGTTCCGCCGACTCTGCTGCAGCTTCATCGTGGAAACGCGCAATGAGCTCCTTGGCCAGCGCCACTTTTACGTCGCGCGGGTTGCCGCCTTCGGCTATGAAACTACGTAGTGCATCAATTTCAGCGTCTGAACGGAAACTTAATAGCTCAAAGTAGCGCCACATGAGTTCATCGGAAACCGACATGATTTTGCCAAACATATCATTCGGTGCATCCGTAATCCCGACGTAGTTACCCAAGGATTTAGACATCTTCTGCACGCCATCCAAACCTTCGAGCAAGGGCACCGTAATCACCGTTTGCGGCTCCTGCCCTTCCTCTTTCTGCAATTCGCGACCCATTAAAAGGTTGAAGCGCTGATCCGTGCCACCCAGTTCTACATCGGCTTTCAAGGCCACTGAATCCCACCCCTGAACCAATGGATAGATAAATTCATGAATGGCGATAGGCTGTCCGCCCTGATAACGCTTCTTAAAATCATCGCGCTCAAGCATCCGCGCAACGGTTTGGCGAGACGCTAACTTGATCATGCCCGCCGCCCCTAGGTTATTCATCCATTCACTATTAAAACGCACTTGGGTCTTCTTCGGGTCGAGGATCTTGAAGACTTGTTCTCTGTAAGTTTGCGCATTTTCGAGGACATCGGCTTCACTCAATGGCTTTCGCGTCACATTTTTTCCTGTTGGATCACCAATCATGCCGGTGAAGTCTCCAATCAAAAATATGACCTGATGGCCTAAATCTTGGAAGATTTTCAATTTATTAAGTAGCACAGTGTGCCCGAGATGGAGATCGGGCGCCGTTGGATCAAATCCGGCTTTTATCGTTAAAGGCTTGCCACGACTCAACTTTTTCTCAAGTTCGTCGGCTAACAGCACCTCATCCGTGCCGCGCGTGATCAGCGCCATTGCATCGGCTACCGCGTTACCCATTCTTTACTCCAAATTCAGTGAACTTTTTTGCCAAAAGGCATTCTACTGCAATCGTTGACCTCATTGAACTGTAAGGTTTCTGGTCATTTGCAAAAAATGTTATTATGCTTGTTGTGCGCAACGAATAGGGTTCCGGTAGTTTATGGTGAAGCCGATAAAAAATGTCGTGAAACGTCTCCCACGACGACACAAAATTACAATCTCAGGCATTAGTGCCTTTCTATTGCTATTGATTATCTGGCCATCTGAGCAGGCGAGTGCGTCACGCAATACCTATAGCTTAGAGAGTTTCGAGCTCGGTAAACGCTATCCCCTGGAACTAAACCTATTAGATGAAGATGTTGCCCTGGTTCCGGAGCGCACATTAGACTGGGTCGAATATGAAATTCGTTCAGGTGACAACCTCGCTCGCATTTTTCAAAGCCTTGGCTTCTCTGCGCAGCAGTTGCATCGCCTTACACAAGCTGAAGACGCAAACCTCCTCAGGCGTATTCATCCAGGCGACACGTTGCAGATCGCGCGCAACGATGCCAATGAGATTATTGAATTACGTTACGATTTGAATGAAACCGAAACTCTAGTCATTACCCAATCTGAAGACGGCTTTTACGCAAGCTCTCGCGATAGTAAAGACGTCGAAACCCGCCTCGAATTTGCTCACGCAACCATTACCAGTAACTTCTGGAATGCAGGCGTGCAAGCGGGGTTAACGCAATCACAGATTATGAACCTCGCCGAACTGTTCGGCTGGGATATCGACTTTGCGCTCGATATTCGCCGAGGCGACCAATTTAGCGTGCTGTTCGAGCAAAAATATATTGATGGTCACTATGTGGGTTCAGGTCGAATAATCGCTGCAGAGTTTATTAACCAACGCGAGACCTTCCAAGCTATTCGCCATGAAAATGGCCGCTACTACACGCCTGAAGGTGAGAGTATGCAGAAAACATTCTTGCGTGCTCCGGTTCATTTCTCGCGCGTGAGTTCTGATTTTAATCCGCGACGTCTGCATCCAGTAACCGGTCGCGTCGCTCCGCACAATGGTATTGATTATGTAGCGCCAACAGGTACGCCAGTCATGGCTGCTGGCGATGGCCGAGTGGTTGCCAGTGCATACAACAACTTAAACGGTCACTATATCTTTGTGCAACACGGTGAGCGTTACATGACGAAGTACCTGCACTTAAGCCGACGCCAAGTCAGTCAAGGCGACCGTGTGCGTCAAGGGCAAGTGATTGGGCGTGTGGGAGCCACGGGCCGCGTGACTGGCGCGCACCTGCATTACGAATTCTTAGTCGATGGCGTGCATCGCAATCCGCGAACCGTCAACTTACCACAAGCAGAGTCTTTACCAGCGAACGAGCTGCCTGCCTTTAAACAACTAGCCGCCTCAAAGGTTGCTATGCTCGAGAGTCGTCAGCGCGTTTACTTAGCGTTTAATAATGACTAAGAGCAAATATAAGGAACTTTATCTGGGTGCCCTCTCGGGCACCAGTATGGACGCCATAGACCTCATTTTGGTGGACTTTGCGGTTAAACCCCTCGCTGTCATTGGCAAGCTTAGCGCCCCTTTTCCAGATGCACTGCGCAAAAAATGTGAGGCATTGTGTCGCCCTGGAGAGAATGAACTTGTCCGCTTTGCTGAGGCGGATCGAGAGTTTGCTTCAGCTGTTGCCAAGGCGATTCATATCTTACTCAAGAAAGCGAATGTCTCACCTGAGGATGTACGCGCCATAGGCAGCCATGGACAAACCGTACGCCATCACCCAGATCATCAGCCGGGGTTTACCATTCAGCTTGGTTGCCCTGACACGTTAGCGGTCAAAACTGGGATCCCTGTAATTTCAAGATTTCGTCATAAAGATATTGCCTTAGGCGGCGAAGGCGCTCCGCTAGCTCCTGCGTTACATCAAGCGTTGTTTCATTCCGAGTTTGAGCACCGAGCGGTGGTCAATTTGGGCGGTATTGCCAACATCTCATGGTTACCAAAGACAGGCGACGTGACGGGCTTCGATTGCGGTCCGGCAAACACTCTACTCGATGGCTGGTATGCATTGCATCATTCCGGCAGCTTCGATAAAGACGGTTTCTGGGCAGCTTCCGGACGAGTTGATGAGCCCTTACTGAATGCCATGCTGAGCGACTCATTCTTTGCTCGCAAGCCACCGAAGAGCACAGGACGTGAGTATTTCACCATGGGTTGGCTCGAAGAACACTTGCGCGCTCACAACGACCTCACGCCGGTTGACGTGCAAGCAACATTACTCGAACTGACGGCACGCTCATTAACCGACGCATTAAAGCAACATGCGCCAGCGCAAACCGTTTATCTCTGTGGGGGAGGCGCCCATAATCGAGCACTTTGGGCTGCGTTAATGCGACTAGCACCTTCAATCTATTGGCACCCGACTCGAACCTTAGGGATCGAGGGTGATTGGGTGGAGGCCATTCTATTTGCCTGGCTCGCAATGCGCTACATGCATCACTTACCAGGCAACCTCAAAGCCGTTACAGGCGCGCAGCGTGAAGCCATTCTTGGCAGCTACACACCGCCGCACTAGCTTTAGGATTAAAGCGCGGCGAAAGCGTTGCGGGTTAAGTTCTCAGTACCTGTTTCTGTCACCAACACGCTATCTTCAATACGCACGCCGCCGTAAGGGCGCAGTTCGCCAATACGCTGCCAGTTAAAGTCTTCATTACCTTCAAACTCTTCTAGCAATTGATCGACAACATAGATCCCTGGCTCAATGGTAAACACTTGACCCGGCTGCACATCGCGCCGTAGTCGCAAGAACGGATGACGCGCATCACGCGCAAAAGCATCGCCTTGAGCATTCTTTAGATAACCACCCACGTCGTGCACCTGTAAACCGATATAGTGGCCAAGACCATGGGGAAAGAACGCATTGGTGTAGCCGCGCTCATAAATGGTTTCTGCATCAATTTTAAAGAAACCAAAGGCCTTGAGAATCTGTGCGATCTTGCGATGCATGCCCACATGTAAGTCATAGTAAGAGCGACCCACTTCAACTGCACTGATAATGGCCTGCTCCGCTTGATCGACTGCTTCCACGAGCTCGGCAAAGAAGCCCGTAGACTCCGCCGCGTAGGTACGAGTAATGTCGGCACAGTAACCGTTATAGTAAGCGCCAGCATCAATTAAGAACGAGCGATGCTCCGAAGGCGCGTCGACGTCATAATGATCGTAGTGAAGAATAGCCCCGTGCTCGTTCAGTCCAACGATGCTGTTGTAGGGTAGCTGTGTCTCCCGACATTTCATCGCCGCTAAGTACGCAGCGTGGATTTCCAACTCGCTAGCTTTGTTGTAAAAGGCATCACGCGCCGCATTATGGCTACGCGCCGCAAAATAGTTGGCCTTGCGCATACATTCAAGCTCGTACGAGGTTTTAATCGCACGTTGATAATGCAGATGATTGATGAGCGTTTCAGGATTTACCGCTGCGAGTCCCCAGTCAGCAATCACCTCTGGGCCCTCACCAATAAACGCGGTCTGACTCAGGTCACTACCCAAGGCGCCACGCACAGCTTGTGCCCCCTCAATCAGAGTCAGATCGACGGCATCGCGCCACTCGCCCGGTGGCAGTTGAGGTTGGGCGTGCCAAAAGTCACGCGGTTGGTGTAAGAACACCCGCGGACGCTGCCCCACTTCATAGAAAATAAAGCTCCTTGGACTCTCCGTCACTGGGATCCAATACTTAAAAAACGGGTTCACGCGGAATGGATAACTGTTGTCGTCGAGGAAGGCCACCGCCGGATATCCCGAATAGATCAATACGCTACGAAGCCCTTGTGCGGTCAAAGCCTCATCGAAGCGGGCGCGTACTGTTTCAAGGTGTTGAAGGTAGTGACTCATAAAATCCTCACGCTAAAAATTAGCTGCTTATTGTAGCAAAAAAGCCCGCTAGAACGAACTCCAGCGGGCTTCATGTGTCTTCAAATTATCGCGAGTCGTCGCTTAATTCATACGCTCTCGTACGACTTGGAGCACGTCAGAACTTGCATAACCGGCTTGCTCGGCCCATTCAATCAGTGGCTGCCCGTCTACTTTGTCATCGGCAATAGTTCGCACTGGCAACTGGCGACTTAACATTTCACCGACCTGAATCGCTTCAGCCGTAATCGCAAACTGCAACATGCTGTACCCATTGCAACGTACGCCGTCATAGATATTACGAATACGTAAATTGTAATTGTGCAAAATGGTGCGGAAACGTTGGCGATCATCTGCGCTAATCGACGAACATAACCCTTCGGCAACGTCTTCACTCGCCTGAACTGGAGCACTAATACTTAAAGATAGAGCGCCTACAACACAGGCTGCAAATACTGAACGAAACATCGATAACTCCTAAGGGCATGCTAATCACAGGTGCAAATTTTTTATCTAATCCCCTTTCAAATCAACAGTTTTCGTATTATGAAAATGTTAAATCTACACTCATGGTCTGTACGAAATTGTTGCTATTTTGTACAAAAAAGCCCCGCATAAAAGCGAGGCTTCAATAAATTCAAGTCGTCTAGGGTTGTTAGTAAGTCTGCGTTGTCTTACACAAAACCTAAACCGAGAACGAGGCTCCACAACCGCAAGTTGTCGTTGCATTTGGATTATTCACAAAGAAACGTGAACCTTGCAAACCCTCTTCGTAGTCCACAACGCCGCCCACTAAATATTGCAAGCTCATGGGGTCGACCACCAAAGTGACGCCATGACGTTCAATTTTCATGTCATCCGCATTCACGGCTTCGTCGAAACTGAAGCCGTACTGGAAGCCCGAACATCCACCACCAGTCACAAACACCCGCAGTTTCAAATCGGTATTTTCTTCTTCGCTAATCAAATCATGCACTCGCTTCGCGGCGGCGTCACTGAACTCAATCGGCATAGCCTGTTCTACTGCACTCATAGCGTGATGGTTACCTCGTCAAACGTTAACTCTATTTTCTCGCATCGGCGACCATGAATCAACTTACTGATTCGCCGACTCGTTTAAATTTAATGCTTCGTCCATCAACTCTTGCCACTGAAACACTCGCTCTAACTGTCTACGCCCGGAGCGCACGTGGACCGAAATCGTCTCAGGTTGGAAACCATCCGGTAACTGAAAAGTTCCCTCAAGCAAAGAGAAGTAATTCATTGAGAATGAGGATGCATCGTCCGCGAGGCCTGCGAGTTCTATCAAACTATACTGCTGCCGTTCACCGTTGAGCTGCCCTCTTAATTGAATGGTCACCTGCCCCGTTACTAATTGTTGTGCTCGCTCCAACTGCAACAAAATCAAGCGAAAGTAAAAGCTATTGCTCGCGCCAGTGGCTGCCACTACCAATGAGTCGACCGCGACGCCATCCGCATCAAGTTCTGGCGCCATGACGCGTTGGTAGAATGCGAGCTCACGCGAAATCACCGCGTTATCTTCTAGGGCGCCACGCAGCTCACCTTGCAATGCCCGACTTGCGGCACGTTCCACGTCCAACTCAACTTGCAAAATGTTCTTCTGATACTCAAGTTGATTGACCTGCTGATGAAGGTTTTCCATTTGGCGCTCGTGCCATGCAATACGATCATTTTGCCACTGAATACGGGCATGACCACCGTAATAGCCAAGCAATGCCATGATCAGCATCAGTCCGGCCGCTGCGGCCAACATTTTAACGGTAAGGGGCGTTCCCAACTTCAGCACTAAAAGCTCTCCTGAATTTCTCAACACCGGCGCTAGTGAGTTATTTGCCAGCTGTGGTACTTTAACACCATTCCATCTTCGAAGGGACGGTTTGAACAGCCTCTATGACTGACTATCAATGGATACTTTGGTTCAAGGCCATGCACTTGATCTTCATGGTTGCTTGGTTCGCGGGTATTTTCTATTTACCCCGCATCTTTGTCTACCATGCAGAAACTAGCGAGCCCGTAATTCACGAACAATTTAAAGTGATGGAGCGGCGACTCCTATTTTTCGTTACGCCCTTTGCGCTCCTAACTCTTGTCTTCGGCTTTCTAATCATCGGTAAGTATGGCGCGGGTTATTTGGCAATGAGCACTTGGATGCAAATCAAGTTAGTCCTCATTGCATTGCTCGTACTCTACCACGCGTACTGTTTCCGTCTGCTTTACCTATTCAAACATGATCGCAACACGCGTTCTGGGCGATGGTATCGGGTATTTAATGAGGTTCCCGTGCTGCTTTTGTTTGCCATTATTATTTTGGCGGTGATTAAACCCAGTTTTTAACCCCAAAGGCTCACGCAAACTTTTACTGAACCCCGCGCCTTCTGGTATGATGCCATCCCAACGTTAACCTAGGTTGGAACCATCAACATGTTGCAATTTGAAGGCGCAAACATCCTCTCTGTTGACCAGTTCGACGCAGACTCTATTCAGCGGGTTTTTACTATTGCCGACCAAATGATTCCCTATGCGCATCGCAAGAAGCGCACTCGGGTCCTTGATGGCGCCATTCTGGGTAATCTATTCTTCGAGCCTTCAACACGAACGCGCGTCAGCTTTGGTACTGCGTTTAACCTACTTGGTGGTGAAGTGCGCGAAACCACGGGGATGGAAAGTTCTGCCATTGCCAAAGGTGAGAGCCTTTACGATACCGCTCGCGTACTCTCGAGCTACAGCGACATTATCGCCATGCGTCACCCGAAAGCGGGCTCAGTCGCAGAGTTTGCCGAAGGGAGTCGGGTGCCAGTGATCAACGGTGGCGACGGAACCAACGAACACCCCACGCAAGCGTTACTCGACTTGTATACCATTCAGAAAGAGCTGCACCATCATCAACGCACCATCGATGGCATGCATATTTGCATGATTGGCGACTTAAAATATGGTCGTACCGTGCATTCTTTGTCGAAGCTTTTGTGCCTATACAAGGGCGTCCAATTTACGCTGATATCGCCGCAAGAGTTAGCGATGCCTGCGGAAGTACTATCAGCGCTCGAAGATGCAGGTCATCGTTTTACTGTGACCGATCAACTCGCTGGTGTCATGGATGCGGACATTGTGTATCAGACACGCATCCAACAAGAGCGTTTCGCCAGCCTCGAAGAGGCCGCTCAGTATCGCGGTCGGTTCCGCCTAAACAGCGAAATTTACACCCGTCATTACAAGCCAAACACGGTCATTATGCATCCGCTTCCACGCGATTCACGTGAAGAAGCCAATGAATTAGATAATGATCTGAACCAGAATCCGAATCTCGCCATATTCAGACAAGCCGATAACGGCGTCCTGATTCGTATGGCACTGTTCGCGCTCACTCTTGGCGTCGCTGACAAAGTAAGTCAGTACGACACCGATGTTGTGTGGTTTAGCGACAAAGCCAATTATTAGAGGTTGACCTATGTCCCGTTCAGAAGAACTCTTTGCCCAAGCCCAACTTAGTATTCCCGGTGGTGTGAACTCGCCCGTTCGAGCCTTCAAAGGTGTGGGCGGTACTCCGATTTTTATCGAACGTGCAAGTGGTGCCTACCTGTTTGATGCCGACGGCACCCGATACATTGATTACATTGGTTCTTGGGGCCCAATGATTTTAGGTCACAATCATCCGGAAATTCGTGACGCCGCGATCGAAGCCGCTGAACGAGGCTTGAGCTTCGGAACTCCGACTGCCATCGAGATCACCATGGCAGAGAAAGTGAAGTCGATCGTTCCCTCCATCGAGAAAGTGCGCATGGTAAATTCAGGGACCGAAGCAACCATGAGCGCTATTCGCTTGGCACGCGGCTTCACCGGACGCGACAAAATCTTGAAGTTTGAAGGCTGTTACCACGGTCATGCTGACTCCCTCTTAGTGAAAGCTGGCTCGGGAGCCTTAACTCTTGGTGTACCCAGCTCTCCAGGAATTCCAGAAGATGTCGCCCGCCATACCCTAACCGTAAGTTACAACAATCTCGCCGAAGTTGAACAAGTCTTTGCGGAAGTCGGCCATGAGATTGCCTGTATCATCGTCGAGCCGGTCGCTGGCAATATGAACTTTATTCGCCCAGTGCCTGGCTTCTTAGAAGGCCTACGGGAGATTTGTGACCGCTATCAAAGTGTGTTGATTTTTGACGAAGTCATGACTGGTTTCCGAGTTGCTCGCGGTGGTGCACAAGCCTATTTCAATGTCACCCCTGACCTCACCTGTCTTGGTAAAATCATCGGCGGCGGTATGCCCGTCGGCGCCTTCGGCGGCAAGGCTGAAATCATGGACTACATCGCACCCGTTGGCCCGGTTTATCAAGCCGGTACTCTTTCGGGTAACCCTGTAGCTATGGCGGCTGGGTTGGCGACACTGAACCTGCTCACTGACGAATCGCTCTATACACAACTCGAGACGCGCGTTGAAGAGCTGATGAAAGGGTTTGAAGAGCTTGCCCAAGCTGCCGGTGTGCCGTTATGCACCGATACCGCGGGCGGTATGTTTGGTTTCTTCTTCACCGATGCCGAGAAAGTGACCACCTTCCAGCAGGCCACTCAGTGCAACATGGAGCATTTCCGTACCTTCTACCATGCTATGCTAAAACATGGCGTGTACTTGGCTCCGAGTGCCTACGAAGCTGGATTTATGTCGATGGCTCACACCGACAATGATATTCAGGAAACACTGCAGTGTGCTGAACACGCATTTAGCCTTCTTAAATAATTGTAATTACCACAGGTAAAGGACTTCGAATGACTGCATCGACCTCAAACAAAGGCCCACTTTATATCCACTACTCTGGGCCTTCATTATTGGAAACGCCATTGCTAAATAAAAGCAGTGCGTTTAGCCAAGAGGAACGTCAGGCGTTCAATTTAACGGGCCTCTTACCGCCTCGTTATGAAACCATCGAAGAGCAAGTAAGTAGAGCCTACATGCAGTATCAAACCTTTGATACTGCATTGAATAAACATATTTACTTACGTGCGATTCAGGACACCAACGAGACCATGTATTACCGTCTGATCACGGATCATCTCGAAGAAATGATGCCGATCATCTATACCCCCACGGTCGGCGATGCATGCGAGCAGTTCTCTGATATCTACCGCAGTTCGCGCGGATTGTTTGTGTCTTATGCAGACCGCGATCACATGGATGACATTTTGCGCAACGCGACCAAACGCAACGTCAAAGTGATTGTGGTCACGGATGGTGAGCGCATTCTCGGCTTGGGTGACCAAGGAATTGGCGGCATGGGAATCCCTATCGGCAAGCTATCGCTATACACTGCCTGTGGTGGTATTAGCCCTGCTTATACCTTGCCAGTTATGCTGGATGTGGGCACCAATAACGAAAAATTACTCAATGACCCAATGTATATGGGTGCTCGCCATAAGCGTATTAGTGGTGAAGAGTACGAAGCATTTATCGAACGCTTTATTGACGCGGTGGAACGTCGTTGGCCAGGCGTACTGATTCAGTTCGAAGACTTTGCTCAGCAAAACGCGATGCCAATTCTGAAGCGCTACCAGAACGAAGTATGCTGTTTTAACGATGACATTCAGGGCACCGCTGCAGTGACTGCGGGTACCCTCCTGGCCGCCTGCAAAGCGAAAGGTGAGTCGATCACTGACCAACGGATTGCGTTCGTGGGCTCAGGTTCAGCTGGCTGCGGAATTGCCGAGCAAATTATTGCACACATGTGCAAAGAAGGTCTGACGCGTGCCGAAGCACAATCACGCATTTACATGATCGACCGTTATGGACTGCTCAGCGAGGGCATGACGGGGCTCCGTGACTTCCAAGAAGCCCTAACCCAATCACGCGCGGTAATCGACCAATGGACTTACAGCGGTGACTTCCCGTCGTTACTGGACGTGATGCATTGTGCGCAACCGACAGTTTTGATTGGTGTATCAGGGCAGCCTGGGCTGTTCACAGAACAAGTTATTCGAGCCATGCATCAGGGCTGTGCCCAACCTATTATATTTCCGCTTAGCAACCCTTCGCGTCATGTTGAAGCACATCCGCAAGATGTCTTACGCTGGACGCAAGGACAAGCCATTATCGCGACTGGCAGTCCGTTTGAGCAGGTCAGTGTAGATGGCGTTAGCTATCCGATTGCCCAGTGTAATAATAGCTACATCTTCCCGGGTATTGGCTTAGGTGTACTCGCAGTGCGCTCAAAACGCGTTACCGAAGAAATGATGATTGTCGCCAGCGAAACACTAGCCGCAATGTCACCTAGAGCGCGTGGCGAAAGTGATCACTTACTCCCGCCTTTAACTAGCATTGCTGAACTCTCTCGAGCCATTGCATTTGAAGTAGGTAAAGTGGCGCAAGCCCAAGGACATGCGCTCGATATCGATGATGCGATCTTACAAGCACGTATTGAGAAAATGTTCTGGCGCCCGGAATATCGCCAGTACCGTCGCATTAGCCTATAACTTGTCGTTGTCATCGCGGCTACTGCCTCCACGACCAAACACGCGTTGCAACCAGTTGCGACGCGTAGGCTCTTGCTCTGCTTCACTTTCCGACTCAGTGATCACTTGCCCATCACAGCCCAGTTGCAGCGCCTCAAGTTCAGCCCCATGGGCCGGCAACCGAAGGGTCTCAGCACATTGTGAACCAACCCGCGCCAATGTTTGCCGATCTTGGTAGCGGTAGGTAAAACCTTCGGGCAGCTCGGTGCGTCGCGGGCTTACTGCAACGCGCTGCCAGTACTCAGCCGCTAGAGGCAGCGCGCCTCTACTACCTGTTAATCCGACGGGTCTGTTATCATCATGACCAACCCACACAGTGACCACCTGTCGCGCATCAAAGGAAACAAACCAACTGTCCCTCAGGTCATTCGTTGACCCAGTTTTTCCTGCGAGCTCGCCTTGGTGAAACTGTTGCCCTAAGGCGCGTGCAGTACCCTCAGTCACCGCACCAGACAATGCATGATTAACCAAGAAAATAGCATTCTCCTCGAACAAGGGAGCCGCGGAGCCTTCGGTTTCCTCATGGCGTGCATAGAGCACATCCCCGCGATGTGTCGTAATCGCCTCGACCGAATAAATACGATGCGCTACCCCACCGTTTGCCAAAGCGCCATATAAGGTGGCCACCTCCAGCGGGGTGAGATCAACCGCACCGAGCAAGAGCGAGGGCCACGCATGTAATCGCGCACTCAGACCTGCCCGTTGCAATCGACTTCGAACCGCGGCAGGCGTGACCTCCATTCCTACTTGAACCACAGGAATATTGCGAGAATCCACCAAACTTTGATACAACGACACTGGGCCAATAAACTCTCCATCAAAGTTCCTTGGCTGCCATTCTTGACCACGCTCATCACGCAGGCTCACCGGCTCATCATCCAGCACCGATCCCAACCAATAGCGCTCGGGTTGTTCCAGTGCAAGTGCATAAACAAAGGGCTTAATGAGTGAACCGACCGGCCGACGTGCATTCAATGCGCGATTGAAGCCCGCATTAACGGCTTGTCTACCGCCCACCAAGGCACGCAACGCGCCAGTTTGGGCATCCGTTACAACCATTGCGAGCTCTGCATCAGCAATCCGTTGATCTGTTAAAGGTTGGCGGGCTGCCTGTTCTAAAGCCCGTTGCGCGTCAGGTTCGAAGGCGGTGAATACACGCAGTCCCGTGCGCTGCCAGCTACGATCAGGCATCAAGGCACGTAACTCTTGCTGAACTTGATCCACGTAATCAGGTCGATCAAAGCGAACCAAACGCTGTTGCTCGCGTACCACAACATCCGACTCGACCGCAGCAATATACTGAGTTTGAGAAATCAGATCGTGCTCAAACATGAGCCGAAGCACGGTATCTCTGCGATTACGCGCACGCTCAGGATGTCTTCTTGGCTCATACAAGGAGGGACCGCGAATCATGCCCACAAGCGTCGCAATCTCGTTCACCTGTAGGTCTTCTACTGCTTTACCAAAGTAGAACTGACTGGCTAAACCGATGCCGTGAATCGCGTGCCCTCGGTCTTGACCAAAAAACACCTCATTAAAATAAGCTTCCAAGATTTCATCTTTGGCAAATCGATAATCGAGTATCAATGCCATTAAAGCTTCGTTTACTTTGCGAGTGTAACGACGCTCATGGTTAAGAAACATATTCTTCACCAACTGCTGCGTAATCGTACTCCCGCCTTGGACGGTGCGTCCGGCCGCAAAGTTGGCCATGGCGGCACGCGCGATAGCAGAAGGCAGTACCCCGTGATGATGGTAAAAGTCGCGATCCTCAACAAGAAGTAAGGTTTCTTGAAGTAACACCGGCACCTGCTCTAATCCCACGAGTAAGCGATCCTCACCGCTATCCGTTGCGAACCGACCGAGTAGCTGTGGCTCTAGCCGCAGCCCTTCCATCTCATGCTGATCCGGCCATGATTCAACCCGCTCAAGGCGCTCGTTTTCGTCTATCAGCAACCGAACACGCTGCGGCGGTGAGAAAGCATCAGGAAAATCGAAGGCGCGGCGATGCAGTAAAATTTGTCCGGGTAGACGTTGGTACTCGCCGGGGTTACGGGCATAACGAGCCTCGCGGTAATCTAACGCTCGCAGTTCAGCGACGATAATATCCTGCGTTAGGTTTCTCTCCGGTGCGAGTTCTAAACTTCGGCTGTATAAAAGCGCTGGAGCTTGGTAACGAGCGTCACTAAACCGCGAGGTAACTTGGCTATCGAGGTAAATGCTGTAAAAAATAAGAACAACAAGACCGATCACCGCCAGCTTGGCCATGATCCAGAATAGTGTGAGCGCAAGAGGGCGCGAAGGTGTCGATGAACTCATCGCTTTATTCTGCCAGAATTTGATGCCGAGAACAGGAGTTTGCTCAAGTTTTACCTAGCTTTCATCACCTTTATTCGATGCCCGTCGGCTTAACGCACGTTTGGTTAAATGAGTAGCTTCAGCACTGCATGGATCCTCGGGCCAAGGATGCTTTGGATAGCGCCCTCGCATTTCTTTTCTAACCTCCGGCCACGCGGATTGCCAGAAGGAAGCCAAGTCTGCGGTTCGGTGTAATGAGCGACCGGCGGGTGAGAGGAGATCGAAGACTAATGTAATGCGACCGTCAGCGACTCGCGGAGAACTCGGGGTGCCGAACACCTCTTGCAGCTTAAGCGCCAGCGTGGCACTACCGTCAGCGCCGTATTGAATGACATGCCGCCGCCCACTCGGGGCAACCCAATGGGTCGGAAGCAGTTGCTCAAACTGCTTCTGCCGGTCATAGCTGTCACGTGCGCGCAATGCCGACAATGGACTCCAACGACGCAGTTCACTGCGCCGCTGCAAGCCCACCAAATAAGGTGCAGCCCATTCTGTGACTGATGCGACTAACGCAGCATCAGTCCATGCCTGTTCGTCTGCTGAAAAGTGTCTTGCGAAACATTGTCTTCGATTCAGCCATTGCTCGATGTCATTAGTCCATGCACAGGCGTTGCGAAGCCCTTCAGAGGTAATGAGCTGCGCGAACGCCTCGCCTCGCTCTTCAGCCGTCACTTGCTGCTGTGATGGTGATTCTGCCAACAACAATCGCCCCCAGCGCTTTTGCAGTAAACGTTCTAAGCCACCTTCACTACCGCGCCAGCGGACCGTAGTATGGCTTTCAATAAAGTCGGGGCGCACACCTTCGAGTACCGATTTAGCAATGGGTAACCAGGTCCAGATCTGAGCACCTTGACTTGCATCGCTGAGTAACAAGTCCAATGCGATCATCCAATCGGTCAAGCAAGATTCATCGGCATGCGCTGCGAGTCCTGTCGCCAACTGATAACGTTGGTTTTGACGCTGCGCAACCCGGTCAGCGAATCCGAAAAGTAAACAAGTAGAAGCTTCCAGCCAGTCTTCTTCACTCGGTGATGAAGCATTGTCCGACACAAGCTTCAATTGTTGACGCCAACCAGACCAACGTCGGTGGGTTCTCGGAAACTCCTGAGGTCGTTGCCATTGTTGCTGCAACAAGCTGAGTAGGTCACCACGATAGTCACCTTCTCGCTCCTCTAAACTCGCAATCACAAAAGCGTGTAGTGCCGTAGGTGCGGGGACACTTGCTAAAGATGCACTAAAACGCACATCGGTGCCCCAACTTGCCATGCGACGCCCGATAGATGTGACCGACTCATGCTCAATAGCTCGAGTCACTTCAAGGACCTGTTTCCCATGAGCCAGTAATACAGGAGATGGTTGGGTCAACCAGCTAAGCTGCTCGGGACGCGCGCCCCAACACAGAACTTCGAGCAACAACTGGCTCAAGTCCTCACGCTCTATTGCTGGGACGCCATAAGAATCCAAGCGCTCAGTATGACCTTCAGACCAAAGCCGAAAACACTTTCCAGGCCCTGTTCGCCCCGCACGCCCCGCACGTTGCACCGCAGAAGCCCTCGGGATCATACGAGTGACTAAGCGTGTCATACCATAATTCGGATCATGGTGAGCTTGTCGCTCGCGACCACTGTCCACCACCACGTCGATACCTGAAATGGTTAAGCTAGTCTCGGCAACGTTCGTAGCGATAACTAATTTTCGTCCACGCGGAGCGGGCTTCATCGCTGCTCGCTGCTCTGCGAGCGGCAAGTTCCCGTGGAGCGTCATGAAAGTCACGTCTGCAGGTATAGTTAACTCACGCGCTAGTTGCCGAATTTCTCGTTGACCAGGAACAAACACGAGCACGCCTTGCGTGGCAACTTTCAAGGCCTCGCCAATCACGGCATGGAGACTTTGCCGCCAATCTGCAAGTCGCGCAGGCGGACGATAATAGGTTTGAATTGGGTATTGTCGGCCTTCGCTGGATAGTAAACAGGTTGGCAACCCTTGTTGCTTCAGCCAATCCTCAATGACCGCGCCCGGCAAAGTCGCAGACATCACAAGTAAGCGCAGATCATCCCGCAGTGATACAACTTCAATAGCTAATGCCAAACCCAAATCGGAATGCAGGTTACGTTCATGAAACTCATCAAATAGAATCACGTCCACATCTTGTAACTCTGAGTCCGCTTGCACTAAACGCGTGAAAATCCCCTCAGTTACCACGAGCAACTCAGTCCGCGCAGATGCATTCCGATGCCCACGCACATGAAAGCCGATACGTTCGCCAACTGACTCACCAAGACATTCGGCAAGATAATGGGCAATACTTATCGCAGCCACACGTCGGGGCTGGATCAGAATCATCTGAGGGTTGCGGCGAGCTTTGCTCGCTTGCTTATCTCCGCGCTTATTCTCTAAAAGCCACAGCGGCAGTGCTGTGGACTTCCCTGCACCGGGCGGCGCTTCGAGAACAACATGAGAGCTGACAAGTGCTCTTGCCAGCTCAGGAAATAGTGCAACAACCGGAAGGTTAGCTGCGGAGGAGTCGAGCAATGGTTCGCACACCTGTGCCAGTCGCGCCAGCAGCCCAGAATCCATTCGCTTGACCGTGATAAGCGGCCGCTAAGTCAAAGTGCAACCACCCAGCCCCCTGATTTGGTGCGAAACGCAATAAGAAGCCAGCCGCGTTGCTCGCACCACCCGAACCACCGCCCTTCTGGGCACGACTATTGGCCGTGTCGGCAAATGCGGATGGGCATTGATATTGATGCCAGCTCGCTAAAGGCAAGCGCCACAAGTTTTCCCGAACCTCTTGTGCTGCACTCAGTGCCGCCTGGGCATAGTCATCATCGACACTAAACAACGCATTATACTCAACGCCAACCGCGACCTGCGCCGCCCCGGTCAGAGTTGCTGCGTCAATGATTTGCTTGGCTTTTAATTCGCCCGCTCGCAGTAGGCCATCGGCGAGTACCAGCCGACCTTCGGCATCAGTGTTCACGATCTCCACTGTTTGTCCGTCTTTGTACTTAATAATGTCGCCATTTTTATACGCAGTGCCATCTATCATGTTTTCTGCGCAGCACAAGAGGAGCTTCACGCGTTTGTCCAAACCTTGTCGAATTGCTAGTAGGAGTGCGCCAGCGACAGTTGCTGCGCCACCCATGTCGCATTTCATAGCGACCATGCCTTCGCTACTTTTGATTGAATAGCCACCCGTATCAAACGTAATGCCCTTACCAATCAAAGCAACTTCGACCGGGGCTTTCTCATTGCCTGTTGGGTTGTAATCTAATTCCACTAGAACGGGCGGATGCTGGCTAGCGCGGCCGACTGTGTGAATGCCGTACCAGCCCTCTTCGAGTAGCTGTGGCCCCACCACTAAACGATGGCTCACATGCTCGCCTCCCGCTTCTGTGATTTCAGTGACAACACGCTTTGCCAACGACTCTGGATAAATTTCAGATGAAGGCAGGTTAATCAGCTCACGGACCCAGCGGAATGTTTGCTCTAGAGTTTTCAGCTCACTCTCATCTGCGCCCGCAAACTTAATCGCATTCGTGCTCCGCGTGTCGGTAAAGCCCATTGCTAGTGCCCATTGGCGATCTAGCGTCCAGTCGTCACCGCTAATCGCGATATCACGGAGTCCAAGTTGCTCAAGCTTACGACCCGCTTGTTGGATTGTGCGCAGTAAGCTCGGTTCATCGTCACTCAACGGAATTGCAAATGCGCCATTCTGCGCATAAACCGGCGAATTCTCTTTCACTGTTGCAGGGACTGAATCGCGCGAGAGTCGCACTTCAACCGGACTGGACATAACACACCTCACCACGTAGCTTAGTCTTCTTTGTTTGAGCAGCTGACTATCGAGTCAGCCGCCCCCTTTGATAGGCCCATACTTTATCTGGAACCACACCCGTGTTGCAATTTGAACCACCATTAAAGCCCGCAGTCCTCATTCGTCGTTACAAACGATTCCTAGCTGATGTCACCACCCCAGACGGCCATACCCTAACCATTCATTGCCCTAATACGGGTGCCATGACGGGATGCGCGGAGCCTGGCGCCACAATCTGGTATAGCACGAGTACTAGTAAAACCCGTAAATATCCCCATACATGGGAGCTCACACAAACTCCTAAAGACTGGATATGCGTGAATACCCATCGCGCGAATTTACTGGTTGAGCAAGCAATCAGCGAAATGCCTCCACCCAGCCTTACCGAATACCATAACTGTCAGCGCGAGATCCGTTACGGTGATAAAAGTCGTATAGATTTGCTCTTCACGAGTACGCATGAACCTGACTGTTATGTGGAAGTGAAGTCGGTCACTCTGTTAGAGGCGGGCCAAGGCTATTTCCCTGATACGGTCTCGGTACGGGGTGCGCGCCAGCTAACGGAAATGACCCAGCTATTAGCACAAGGACATCGCGCTATGGTGGTTTATGCGGTCTTGCATACTGGCATTGATAGTGTAAAGTGCGCGACACATATCGACCCGCAGTATTGTCATGCCATCCAAGTGGCCCGCAATGCAGGCTTAGAAATAATGGAAGCGCACTACGAGTTGTCAGAGAAAGGGGTAAAATTTCTGCACTGGCGCTCTTGAAACTGACATTTTTGCCCCCATTGAATGCCCTTGCGGCAAAATTGCACGGCAAATTTTATTCTGATATACATACCCGACTTTGTTGGGAATGGAATGAACCTCCCGGAGGAGTGTGATTATGGCGGAAGCTAAGGAAAAGAAAGCGCACGGGATTCTAGCGCAAGCTGGGCTTGAGCCTTACACCGAGAAGAACGGTGAAGAATATATGAATGAAGCGCAGCGCGCTCATTTCAAGCAAATTTTGGAAGTCTGGCGTGCGCAATTGCGCGAAGAAGTGGACCGAACGGTCGGCCACCTGAAAGAAGACGCTGAAAACTACGCGGATCCGGTTGATCGCGCAGCCCAAGAAGAAGAGTTTGCTATTGAGTTACGTACCCGTGACCGTGAGCGCAAACTAATCAAAAAGATCGAAAAAACCCTCGAACTTATCGAGCGTAATGATTTCGGTTTCTGCGACTCGTGCGGTGTCGAGATTGGTATTCGTCGTCTCGAAGCGCGGCCTACTGCAGACCTTTGTATCGACTGTAAGAGTCTTGCCGAAATCCGCGAAAAGCAGATGAAAGGCTCCTAGCAGCTACACCTGAGGGAAGCGCACTGTGAAACAAGTGCAGAGCACACCAACAGGTTATATCGGGCGCTTTGCGCCCAGTCCATCGGGCCCGCTTCATGCGGGCTCTTTGCTTGCTGCAGTTGGCAGTTATCTCGATGCCAAAGCGCACCAAGGACAATGGTTGCTTCGTATTGAAAATATCGATCCCCCCCGTGAAGTGGAAGGCTCTGCCGGTATCATCTGCAAACAACTCGAAGCTCATGGTCTGCATTGGGACGGCCCCATCCTGTGGCAATCTGAGTCTACTCAGGTTTTTCAAGACGTACTAAACGCGCTAGAACAAAAACAGCTCGCCTACTATTGCACCTGTACTCGTGCCGAAATCAAAGCTCGGGGAGGCCATTATGACGGTCATTGCCGAACATTGAACCGGTCCGCACATGAAGCGAGTGCACGTTTTCTAAATGACACGCCGATCCTCAGTTATCAGGACCGAATTAAAGGCACAATCGAAGTTCCCTCCGAATTTGCCTCGGAAGACTTTGTCTTACGCCGACGTGATCAGCTCTGGGCCTACCAACTGGCAGTTGTCTGTGATGATTACTTGCAAGGTGTAAGTCATATTGTGCGCGGCGAGGACTTACTTTTTCCGTCGGTCTGGCAACTCAGTTTATGGCAATGCCTCTCTGAACAACGAATCTTGCCCCCGCGAGTACTCCCGCAACTCGCACATTTGCCACTGTTGCTTGATCCTCAAGGACAGAAGCTCAGTAAACAGAACCATGCGCCAGCGTTAGATGAGACAAAAGTCCGGGAGAATCTTTATCAAGCCTTGGTCGACTTGAAACTAGCGCCGTCGGCTCAGCTGTTGGAGGCCGAAATTGAGGATATGTTGGCATTTGGCGTCGGTGCGTGGAGTCAGCGCTACATAATTTCTAATTAAAATAGTCACTGCTGCATTTTCAACCGTCACTGCATAGGCTAAAATCAGCGCCCTATGCAAAACATCCCGCGTTCATAGACGCGAAGCTCACTGAACGAGGACAGTGCTATCATCAAGCGATTAGTTAAATTGGCGCAACAAGCGATGCCGAAGAAAACTCCGGCAACCACAACGGCTGCTGCGCGCCCTCAGGTCGTGAAAATTCCTCGAGACCGTCACTCAGTTTCCCGCCGTGATATTTCCGAGAATGCGCTTAAAGTACTCTATCGCCTCAATAAGTCGGGCTTTGAAGCCTACTTAGTGGGTGGCTGCGTGCGCGATCTCTTACTCGGTTTGACGCCCAAAGATTTCGATGTAGCGACAAATGCCAAGCCAGAAGAAATCCGCCAGCTATTCAAAAACTGTCGCCTAATTGGTCGTCGCTTTCGCCTCGCCCATATCGTATTTGGGCGTGATGTAATTGAAGTTGCCACCTTCCGTGGGCACCACCCTGATGAAGCTGAAGAACAACAAAGTCGCGCGCAAACAAGCGATGACGGTCAGTTATTGCGAGATAATATTTACGGAACCATCGAAGAAGACGCTCAACGTCGCGATTTTACCGTGAATGCGCTTTATTACTCCGTCGCGGACTTTGCCATTTATGATTTTGTCGGCGGCATGCAAGATCTTGAAGCGGGTCGCTTACGCTTAATTGGTGATCCGGAAAGCCGCTATCGTGAAGATCCTGTGCGCATGCTTCGAGCGGTGCGCTTTGCAACAAAGCTAGGGCTGCGTATCGATGACAGTTGCCGTCATCTCATTCCAAAGCTAGCGCCGCTGCTTGATAATATTCCAGCTGCACGATTATTCGAAGAGTTCCTCAAGCTGTTCTTGCATAAGAAGGCGGTAGCGAACTTTGAGACTTTGAATGATCTGGGACTTATGGCGCCTCTTTTACCCGTGCTAAAAACACCCTTGAAAGATCCCAACAGCCTCGAATACCGCATGGCAGTCCAAGCCTTTTCAGATACGGATGCGCGCCTGCAAGAAGACAAGTCGGTTAACCCAGGTTATTTGTTTGCGGCACTTTTATGGTACCCCATGGTGTCGCGCGCCGAAGAAATTATGCAAGAAGCGAGTTTGCCTGAACTAGACGCCTATCAGATTGCGGCGGCAGATATTGTGCAAGTGCAAGCACGCAGTATTTCATTACCGAAGCGTTTCAGTTTACCGATGCGCGATATTTGGCTGTTGCAGTTGCGCTTGCAGCAAACGTCACCGCGCCGAGCGATGCGATTACTGACACATCCGAAGTTCCGGGCTGGATATGACTTCTTGCTGCTCCGTGGGCGAGTGGAAAATGACAAACAACTTAAGGCTTTGGGTGAATTCTGGACAAAATTCCAAGCGGAAAATCCAGATGTAGCGCCGATGCCGTCGTCACCTAATAAAGCACGTCGGTCATCACGTAGTGGACGTCCACGTCGACGCCGCTCGCCAAAGGCAAAAAATGACTAACGCTGAGGTCCCCTGTGTCATCGGGCTGGGTGCTAATCTTGCACAGCCCGTTGCACAGCTTCATCAAGCACTGCAGCTCTTAACCACCAATTCAAATATCACACAACTTATCTGCTCATCGTTTTATGCCAGTAAACCTATGGGTCCGCAGGATCAGCCGGATTACGTCAACGCCGTGGCAAGCTTTGCAACTACGCTAGAACCGCTGGCGTTACTCGATTTATTACAAGCCGTCGAAAACGAACAAGGCCGCGTGCGTGAGCGTCATTGGGGGCCGCGCACCCTAGATTTAGACCTGTTGTTTTACGGTTCTCAGTCCATTCATGAGCCACGTTTAGTCGTGCCCCATCCGGGCATACTTGAGCGAGAGTTTGTAGTAATTCCACTTGCCGAAATTCTTCCTGAGCAGCCTTTACCTAACGGTCGAATCGCCCAAGATTACGCTGCCGAAATCCCTCGCCGAGGCTTGCAGATCCTTCAACCCGTCCCGGCTCTCTAGCTATAAGCTTAGCCGTCCTCTTAGCCGCACTTTCAACCCAGCCTGACAGCAGTTACAATCAAGATACTTCGATTATCATTCTGACTAATGGAATAACCATGAGCCGAATTCGCATCGCCGACCTATTTCGTAAAAAAAAGGATGGCGAGAAAATCACCGCACTCACCGCCTACGACGCCAGCTTTAGTAAATTGTTTGCCGAGTGTAGTGTCGATGTGCTGTTAGTTGGCGACTCCCTTGGCATGGTATTGCAAGGCGGAGACTCAACCTTGGGCGTCACCACAGAAGATGTGGCCTATCATACCCGTGCCGTGCGCGCGGGCGCCAAAGATGCATTTGTCATCGCGGATATGCCTTTTATGAGCTACCCCGATCCTGCGACCGCAGCACACAACGCTGCGGAACTCATGCGGGCGGGCGCAAATATGGTGAAGATGGAAGGTGGCGCATGGTTGATTGATACCGTGCAGCATTTGACTCGACAAGGTATTCCCGTGTGCGCACACCTTGGACTGCTTCCTCAATCCGTCAATGTGATCGGTGGTTATCGCGTGCAAGGGCGTGATCCCGAACAAGCGCAACAGCTTCTAGATGAAAGCCTTGCTCTGCAACAAGCAGGCGCGCAATTGCTTATCGTTGAGTGTATCCCGACAAGCCTGGGGCAACGTTTTAGCGAGACTCTGAATATACCAGTAATCGGTATTGGCGCGGGCGTTGAAACCGACGGTCAAATTCTTGTGATGCACGATATGTTCGGCATGAACGCGGACTACCTGCCTAAGTTCACGCGTAACTTCCTCGCTGGACAAGATAGTCTTGCCGATGCAGTGGATGCTTATGTGACCGCTGTGCGAAACGGAAGCTTCCCGGGCTCAGAGCATAGTTTTAGCTAAAGGACATTGGATCACATGCACCATCTGAATAGCGTTGCAGAGTTACGTTCACTGCGTGAGGCATGGCGTGCAAATGGCCAAACCATCGCATTTGTTCCCACCATGGGAAATCTTCATGCCGGGCACTTATCCTTGGTTGAACATGCAAAACAGCTTGCCGACCGGGTCATTGTGTCTATCTTCGTGAATCCGATGCAGTTTGGCGCCAATGAAGATCTTGATAACTATCCGCGCACCTTGGCAGCAGATCAGGCCGCGTTAATCAGCGCCGGCGCTGATGCGCTGTTCACCCCAACCGTGAGCGATGTTTACCCGCGTGGACTTGACGCACAAACGGTTGTGGAGGTGCCTGGCATTTCTGACATTCTCTGCGGAGCAAGTCGTCCGGGGCACTTCCAAGGCGTAGCCACTGTGGTGTGCAAGCTATTCAATATGGTGCAGCCTGAACATGCCGTGTTTGGTCAAAAGGACTATCAGCAGCTCATGGTGATTCGTCTCATGGCCAATGACCTCAGTATGCCGATCAGTATTCATGGTGTGCCAACTGCACGCGAAGCAAGTGGTCTAGCACTGAGTTCGCGTAATGGCTATTTAAGCGAAGCACAGCGGGCAGCTGCGACCGCCATTTACGCCTCCCTTCAGAGTATTGCCGAAGGACTCCGCAATGGTATGCCACAAGATGCTCTTATTGCCTCCGCACTCGCTGGTTGGCAAGATGTTGGCTTAACACCGGACTACTTGAGCATCCGGCGCCAAGCAGATCTCGGTATCCCTAGCGAACAAGATACCCACCTTGTCATTCTTGCTGCGGCATTCGCGGGCACCACACGCCTTATCGATAATCTTGAAGTCAATTTCACAGAAGTCGATTGAAAAAAAGCCGAACGAACCAAGGCTTAAGGCACAAAACAAGATAAAGTCGCTAAGAAACTAGTTAGACGGTAGCGAGAAAGTAGCAGGTACACCGCCGCTTATGCTAAAGTCTGCCGCTCGCAAAAACGCGGAGAGAGAGTCCTTGGGTCGCAAGCAAACAGCACAAGTTAATCTGGAATCGCTCCACCGGATCTTCACGATCCCGGAAGCCCCAGATTCCACATTAGGGCGTATCGAGCGTCACTTGTCAGAGAATCTTGAAGATTTTCTGAACTCTCATATTGTGGCCAAAGAAAAGCCTTTGCATGAAATTGAAGAAGATTTCTCGGCGACCCGTATTCCCGTGGCACCTGAGTTCGTTTCTGAACATACAGAAACTCTGCTCAATAAGCTCGTGGCGCACTCAGTACATACTGCATCACCGCGTTTTATTGGTCACATGACCTCCGCCTTACCCTATTTCTTGCTGCCACTCGCTAAGTTAATGGTGGGTCTGAACCAAAACCTCGTGAAAATCGAAACCTCTAAAGCCTTTACGCCACTTGAGCGTCAGGTCATTGGCATGCTACATCACTTGGTATATGGCGAATCAGAAGGCTTTTACAAGCAGTGGATGCACAGCGCAGAACACTCCCTCGGGGCGTTTTGCTCGGGCGGCACCATTGCCAACATAACGGCCCTATGGGTCGCACGAAACACCTTACTTGCGCCGCAAGGCGACTTCCTTGGCATTGCCGCAGAAGGTCTGAGCGCTGGTTTACAACACTATGGCTATAAGCGCTTGGTCGTATTAGTTTCCGAACGTGGGCACTATTCCTTATCCAAAGCAGCTGATGTGCTTGGGATTGGTCGCCGCAACTTGATTGCCGTGCCTACCGACGAAAACAATCGCATTCAAGTCGATGCTCTGCGCCAAACCTGTGAGGACGTGCATGAGCAGGGTGGTCGAGTAATGGCTATTGTGGGTATCGCAGGAACCACTGAGACAGGTCATATCGATCCGCTACAAGCCATGGCGGATATTGCCGATGAATATGACGCACATTTCCATGTGGACGCTGCTTGGGGTGGTGCCACTCTCTTGTCAGACGATTATCGTCACTTGATGCGCGGCATTGAGCGCGCCGATAGCGTAACTATTGATGCCCACAAGCAAATGTATGTCCCCATGGGCGCAGGAATGGTGCTCTTTAAAGAGCCAAATTTAGCCGACTCCATTGAGCATCATGCTGAATATGTTATTCGTAGGGGTTCAAAAGATTTAGGAAGCCATACGCTAGAAGGCTCTCGCCCTGGCATGGCCATGTTGGTCTATTCCGCGTTGCATGTAATGGGCCGTAAAGGCTATGAATTGCTGATTAATACCAGTATCGAAAAAGCCCGTTACTTTGGTGAGCTGATTCGCTCGCAAGATGACTTCGAGCTCGTGACCGAGCCAGAATTGTGTTTACTCACGTATCGCTTTGTCCCGGCACATATCAAAGCCGCACTAACCGAAGCCACAGCTGACCAAGTTAGCGCTGTCATGCCAGCCTTGAATGCGCTTACGCGTTATATTCAGAAGAGTCAGCGGGAAACAGGGCGTTCTTTCGTGTCACGAACGAAACTCACCCCTGTCCAGTACTATCGTGAGCCGAGCTTGGTTTTCCGTACGGTATTGGCTAACCCACTCACCACTCATGACATGCTGGCAGAAATCCTCGTCGAGCAACGGGAAATTGCGACAGCAGCGCCTCGCCTACGGGCCGATTTAGACGCCGCAGCCAAACGAGCCGGCTTGCTTTAACTCATCTTTGCTAGCTCAAGCTGGCGGTAAGTTCCCATAAGGATTGGCCAGCCGCCTGATACTTGCGCTCAAAAGGCGTGATTGGCTGTTCTTGCGGGGCTAATGCCGCAACCTGCGCGGTCTTTTCATATGCGCTGAGGGCTAGCGCAAACTCTCGAATATAAAGCTCCCAATTACTCCGGACTGTCACTTTACCGCCCAGCGCGATAAAGCTTGGAAACACTGGTGAGCCATGCCAACGCCGAACCAGATGCTTTTGTTTTGGATACGGATTAGGGTACAGCAGATAGTGGGCTTGCGGTTGCCATTGAGCGGCCGCAGCAAGTCGCCAAAAGTCATTTAAGTCAGCACGCAACAGAAGATATTCGCGCCCATTGGCAAGCTGCTTGTGCTGCATATTCCGCCCAAGCCGGTGTGCCGATTTGTCCACCCCAATGACTAACGCCTCCGGGTAACGCCCAGCGAGCACCGCCGTACTCTCTCCGACACCACAACAAGAGTCGAGGACTAAGGGGCCTTGCCAACGTTCTAGTTGCGCTTGGGCTTGGTCAAAGGCTACTTTGCTATGGTCCGCAATAGGCTTTAAAAACGCATGCTGCTGATAGCGGCGAACCGTTTGCAACAGGTCGTCATGCACCTCGGGCTGATTACTTGTTACCGCTCGAGCGGGCTTTGCCGTCATGGTTAGCTACGAATTCCCGTACCACGATTCAACAGCCACCAGGCTAAACCAAAGAACACCGCGTTAAACACCACTAATACCGCAATGGCAGTGACTGGCGGAATGTCCGACACACCAATAAAGCCCTCTCGAAAGCCGTTTACCATATAGATAATCGGATTAACCTGAGACACTGTCTGCCAGAATGAAGGCAATAAACTAATGGAATAAAACACTCCACCGAGGTAAGTCAAAGGCGTGAGTACAAAGGTCGGAATGATGGAAATGTCGTCGAATGTTTTGGCAAACACCGCATTTACAAGACCGGCCATTGCGAACAACGTGGCGGTGAGCAATACAGTTAACGCAATCATCCAGTAGTTCTGAACGTTCAAGGGCACAAAAAAGCTAGCGACTGTAGTGACAATCACTGCGACCAACAACGCGCGCGCAACACCGCCACCCACGTAACCTAAGATGATAGTGAAAGTCGAAACCGGAGCGACCAACATTTCTTCAATATTGCGTTGAAACTTGGCACTGAAGAAAGAAGAAGCCACATTCGAATATGCGCTAGTAATAACGGACATCATAATCAAACCAGGAACAATAAACTCCATGTAGCTCACGCCACCCATCTCACCAATACGACTGCCAATAAGGCTGCCGAAAATAACGAAATAAAGCGTCATGGTAATGGCTGGCGGAACCAAAGTTTGGATCCAAATTCGCAGAAACCGCGTGCATTCTTTGATCCAGATTGTTTTCAGTGCATTGAACTGTATGACGTTACCCATCTTACGCTGGCTCCTTCTGTAGACGCCCTTGCTCCACTAAGCCAACAAACAACTCTTCGAGACGGTTCGCTTTATTTCGCATTGATAACACTTTATGTCCCTGTTCTGTCAATTCAGTAAAGACCTGATTCAAGCCCATCGACTTGGGCACATCCACCTCAATGGTGTGATCGTCCAACTGGCGCATCGTCACATGACTCAAGCTCAAACTTCCCTGCACCGGTTCTAGATCCAGTACGAAGGTTTCCACGTTCAGCTTGCTCAGCAGTGATTTCATTGAAGTGTTCTCAATGATCTGACCCTTATCGATAATGCCAATATGGCGACACAGCATCTCAGCTTCTTCAAGGTAATGGGTCGTCAGGATAATGCTAACGCCCTCTTTGTTAATACGCTTTAGGAAGTCCCACATAGAGCGGCGTAATTCAATATCTACACCCGCCGTCGGTTCATCGAGAATGAGTAGCTTGGGTTCATGCAACAACGCGCGCGCGATCATAAGTCGACGCTTCATGCCACCGGACAGCGCTCGCGCCGGGCTATTACGCTTTTCCCATAGACCCAACTGGTTCAGGTATTTCTCGGCCCGCTCGTGCGCTAAGCTGCGAGACACACCGTAATAACCCGCTTGATTCACTACTATTTGGAGGACGGTTTCAAACTGATTGAAGTTAAATTCTTGCGGCACCAGACCAATACACTTTTTCACCTCGGCAAGCTGTGTATCGAGATCATAGCCAAAGACCTTCACTGAACCCGCAGACTTATTCACAAGTGATGCAATGATACCGATGGTCGTCGATTTACCTGCCCCATTGGGTCCGAGTAAGGCATAGAAGTCACCTGCCTCCACATTCAAGTCGATTCCCTTCAGTGCTTCCAAACCACCTTTATAGGTTTTCTGTAATCCGTTAATTTCTAATGCTAGCGTCATTCACTACTCCTTGGTCGACGCGTGCGCCATGTTGCCATAGCCCCAACGTCCCATTAATTCTTGCTTCAATCCCAGATGATTCAAAATCCGGGCAACCACAAAGTCCACTAGGTCTTGGATGCTCTCAGGCTGATGATAGAAGCCTGGCGCTGCGGGCATGATGGTTGCGCCGATTTGCGCTAACTTAAGCATGTGCTCTAAATGAATCGCGTGCAGCGGCATCTCGCGCGGCACCAGAATCAGTTGTCCCCGCTCCTTTAACACCACATCAGCCGCCCGCTCGATCAAATTGTCACTGGCACCTGTAGCCACCGCCGACAAGGTGCCGGTTGAGCACGGGCAAATCACCATCTGTTTAGGGGCCGCCGAGCCAGAGGCAACTGGCGAGAACCATTCTTCTTTGCCAAATACTTGAATTTGTCCGTCTCGTACCGCCATACCATTCGCCCGAAACGCGCTAGTGAAATGCTCTGCAATTTTCGCCGGCCCCGAAGGCAATTTCAGCTGGCTCTCTGTGGCAAAAACAACTTTCGCAGCACTAGAGATCAACAGAAAAACATCCACGTCTTGCGCGACTAAACATTCCAGCAGGCGCAACGCGTAAGGAGCGCCAGAGGCGCCTGTAATTGCAAGAGTAACCTGCTTTGTTTCACTCATGATTATGGTTCCTTAACGCTTTGCTTTGCTCTTAACTCAAGCACCTCTAACAGCTGCTCATGAATACCACCGAAGCCGCCATTACTCATGACCACCCAGTGACTCGGTTCGTTCTCTTCGTGGGCAATACGCGCAACCAAAGCTTCGACTGACGCTTCTACCTGCCAACTGCGGTGGTGCTTCCCTTCTACCTCCAATGACCATTCGGTATTGGTAGGTTGTAGTGCATAAACTGCATCCGCTTGGACAAACGCCGCATCTAATTTACCCGCATGAACGCCTGCTTTCATGGTGTTTGAACGAGGTTCAAAAATAGCAATAATTCGCTCCGACCCAACTTTTGCCCGCAAGCCTGCGAGGGTCGTTGCCACAGCAGTCGGATGATGCGCAAAATCATCATAGAGCGTCACACCCGCGCACTCCGCGCGCACTTCCATTCGTCGAGCCGGCGCCGTGAAGCTACTCAAGGCTTCAACCACGGCAGCTGCAGACACACCAATGCCCATCGCAGCAGCTGACGCTGCCAGCGCATTCATGGCGTTATGTTTGCCCACTAATGCCCAATTGACTCGGCCCACATGTCCACTTGGAGCATATATGTCGAACTGGCTGGCATCCTCGGCATATAACTCAATGCGCCACCCATTGGGAAGGTTCAACGGGACCCGTTGGCTCCAACAACCTTGCGCCAGTACTCGGTCAATGGCCGGTTCGTTCTCTGGATAAATGACCTGCCCCGAGGCTGGCACGAGTCGCAGTGCATGTGCAAACTGGCGCTGAATTGCTGCCAAGTCTGGGAAAATATCTGCATGATCAAATTCAAGATTGTTAATCACAAAAGTATTCGGATGGTAATGCACGAATTTCGAACGCTTATCGAAAAATGCTGTGTCATATTCATCAGCTTCAATGACCATATAATCACTGTCAGTCAATTGCGCCGTGACACCGTAGGGCTTTACCACGCCCCCTACCAGAAACGAAGGTGCAAGCCCCGCCGACTGAAGGATGTGCACCAACATACTCGCGGTAGTCGTTTTCCCGTGAGTGCCCGCGACGGCTAATACATGCTTTTTCCGTAGCACTTGATCGCCAAGCCATTGTGGTCCTGACTGATACGGAATGCGACGTTCCAGCACGGCTTCTACCAAAGCATGACCACGACTCATGGCATTGCCGACAATCACCAAATCGGGGCAAGGCTCTAGCTGAGTCAGTGTAAGGCTGTCCGTGACTTCAATACCAAGCTGCTCTAACTGCGTGCTCATCGGCGGATAAACGTTTTGATCCCAGCCGGTCACGCGATAACCGAGCTGCCGCGCGATCGCTGCAATGCCGCCCATAAAGGTTCCGCAAACACCCAGTATATGTATGTGTTTCTCTTTCACCGAGACATCCCTTCTTACTAGTCGTAAAACTCAGTCATAAAACAAGGCAGGCCAACACGCATTGAGGCATTCATTGTAACACCCCGGAAACAGCTATTCACCCGTATAAAGTATGAGGAATAACGGGCAATTCCTCTCCATTTCTGGTACATTGTTGCCCGTTTTTAAGCATAACTGCCAACAAACGATGGGGCCCTGCATGCAACGCTTAATTCCGGTACTGAATAGTGACCACGTTCCACTTCATCTGATATCCGTAATTAATACGCTTTTAACCGCCGCGAAAGAGATTTCTCATCGTCTGCATCAAGGCAGCCTAGCAGGCACTCTCGGTTCAACTCTTGACGAAAACATTCAAGGCGAAACCCAGAAGAAACTTGATATCGTTTCTAACCAGTTAATTAAAAACATGCTGTTAGAAACCGGCCTGGTGCATGCCGTCGCATCCGAAGAAGAAGACGACATTGTGATGGGCAATCCCGATGCGCGCTATCTGGTCGCTTATGACCCGCTCGATGGTAGCTCGAATATCGACATCAACAGCTCAGTTGGCACTATTTTTTCGATTCTGCAGAAGCCGGATCATCCTGCAGAAGGCAAAGAGCTCTTCCTGCAAACTGGCGACGAACAAATTGCCGCCGGCTACATTCTGTACGGTCCAAGTACTATGTTAGTGCTAACTACCGGGAAAGGTGTTCGCGCCTACACATTGGACCACACCGTTGGCGAGTTTCTTTTAACAGTAGACAGCTTAACCATTCCTCATGACACTCAAGAATTCGCCATTAATATGTCGAATCAGCGTCATTGGTCTACGCCAATGCAAGCTTATATTCGTGACTTATTGAGTGGTGTAGATGGACCACGAGGCAAGAACTTTAATATGCGCTGGAATGCCGCCATGGTATCGGACGTGCATCGTATTTTGACTCGCAGCGGTCTGTTTAGCTATCCAGCCGATTCACGCAAGCCAGAGCAGCCCTGTAAACTACGATTGCTCTATGAGGCAAACCCAATGAGCTTCCTCGTTGAGCAAGCAGGCGGACGCGCCACGACTGGCTATGAGCGCATTATGTCGCTCCAGCCCACCCATATTCATCAGCGTTGTTCCGTCATTATGGGTTCGCGCAATGAAGTCGATGCTTGTCTGGAGTACTATAAGTCAATTCCGTGTGAACGGTTCGACTGCTAGTACTTGGGAACTTGAATTCAGACCTAATATCCAACACTGTCATTTTTAATTAGCTTTTTAGAAGGAACAAGACATGAGCTTAAGCGACGTACCTGCAGGTAAAAACCTTCCTGATGAAGTGAATGTCATCATTGAGATCCCTGCAAATGCAGACCCAATTAAATACGAAGTAGATAAAGACACTGGCACCGTATGGGTCGACCGCTTTATGTCTACACCGATGTTCTATCCGTGTAACTACGGCTTCGTCAACGAGACCCTGTCTCTTGATGGTGACCCCGTAGATGTCTTGGTCCCAACACCTTATCCGCTAGGGGCTGGTACTGTGATCCGCTGTCGTCCAGTTGGCGTTCTACATATGACTGATGAGTCAGGTGAAGACGCTAAAGTTGTGGCCGTACCGGTGAGCAAATTGACCAAAGAGTACGACCACATTCAGGACGTAAATGACTTGCCTGAGCTTCTGCGTGCGCAGATTACGCACTTCTTCGAGCGTTACAAAGAACTCGAGAAAGGCAAATGGGTCAAAGTCGATGGTTGGGGTGACATCAACGCCGCCAAAGAAGAAATCAAAAGCTCTTACGAGCGTGCCCAACAGCAAAAGGGCTAAAACATGTATGCGGGTAGCCTTCGGTTACCCGCTGCCATAAAGGGGTTGGTATGAAGAAGTTTATTCTCGCTACAACAGCAGTTGCGCTTTTCAGTCTAGCCTGGACTGTCGAGGCCGGTTTTCGCGAGTTACGCTGGTCAGATTTAACACCCAAGGACTGGAGAGCCCCGCCCGTCCAAGATCAGTCTTTCTATGAAATGAATCCAGACGCTCAGGTTCAGCCAAATCTCGATGCGCCTGTGGTCAAAGATCTAGACGGCCAGCAAGTCAAGATTCCCGGCTACGTTGTGCAACTTGAGGGTGACGATAGACGCGTGACTGAATTCTTATTGGTTCCATACTTTGGAGCCTGTATTCATGTTCCACCACCGCCACCTAACCAAATAATTCACGTACGCTTTCCTGAGGGTGTGCCCTACAACGTAACCTATGATGCAGTTTGGGTGACCGGTTCAATTAAAGTCGAACACAAAGACTCTGACCTTGCTCTAGTGGGTTATCAAATTGATGCCACGGCGGTTGTTTCTTATTTCTAGTGATTTTCGATAGAGCAACCGCTCTCACTCAGCAACTCCAACAACTTGGGGAGTGGTGTTGGCTTAGCAAATAAGTAACCCTGCCCTTCTTGCACGTTCAGTTCGCGGAAGGTTTGCAACTGTTCTTCTGTCTCAATACCTTCAGCAATAGTGGCAAGCTCTAGCTGGTGCCCCATTCGAGCTATGGTCTCAATAATCACCCGCCCATTTTTTGTGGTGGAGTTTTGCACGAACGAGCGGTCAATTTTGAGCTTATTCAGTGGCAACCGCTGAATGTAGTTGAGTGACGAGAATCCTACACCAAAGTCATCGACTGCAACGCCAACGCCTCGCTCACGCAAACGCTTAAGAATCTCAATCACCATTGCCGGATCATCCATCACGATGGACTCCGTAATCTCCAACTCCAGACGTCCCGGACCTAAATGATACTGCGTCAGAATACGTTCGACTTGATCGGGAAAATCAAGGGTCCTAAATTGCGGAATCGAAACATTCACAGCCATCCGCAATTCCTGTCCACAAACACTGCTTAGTTCTTGTAAGCTACGACAAGATTCTTCGAGTACCCAAGCACCGATTTCCACCACCAGACCTGAATACTCCGCGAGTGGAATAAAAACATCCGGTGGAATAAAGCTACCGTCTGCTTGTGGCCATCGCAACAAAGCCTCAAAACCAATGATCTCACGAGTCTTCAAGTTAACCTGTGGTTGAAACCACACTTGCAATTTCTCTGCTCGGAAGTCGGCACCAAGGCGTCTTACCAGATCGAGCCGGCGAGCTGTTTCTTCTTCCATGTCCGGGTGGAAATATGCATACCCTTCGAGCCTGTGTAGCTTGGCTGTTTTTAGTGCAATGTAGCCTTGCTTTAGAATGTCCAATCCGGATTTCGCGTGATGCTTTTGTGTGAAACCTGATGTCATGACTACGGGAATCCGATCTTCTCCCGCCATAAAGGATTCCCGACAAATTTGGCGTACCCGTTCGGGAGTTAAGTCTTTGCGTGACCCAATTAATCCAAATACATCGGCACCGATTCGTGCGACTATAACGCGTTCGCCAAAGGCCTCTGAAAAACGATCGCCAATGGCTTTCAAGAGCATATTCCCGACGTCTTGACCAAGTGTTTCATTCACATCCGAAAAATGACTCACGTCGCAAATTGCGTAAACCTCATCTCGATTGATGTCGATAGACTCCTGCAAGAGGCGCGTGAACTCCTGCCGATTGGGCAACCCTGTCAGTGGATCTCGGTACGCTGCAGCACGCAGTTCTTCAAACAAGTTTACATTCTCAAAGCCAACGGAAATGTTCGCTAAGAATATCTCGAGCATTTGATGGTCGATTTCGTCTAAAACTCGATGATTCTCGAGGTAAGCGGCAGCGCAATGTCCTTTACCCTCAATGTAGAAGACCGTCGCATGATCGAGGAAGATATGCTGCTTCTTTTCGATACACTCCCGTATCGAACGCTCAATATCGGGCTTTTCCAACGCGCCGACGGAATGCTTAATTGCGCCTGCATAATGTCCCGCTGCACCAAGAACTAATAAGTCATCTGGATGCTCACGCTCTTGGGTTCTTACGCAGAGCAGTCCCTCTGGGCTCATGCCTAGCATGGACGCGAGTTGTGTCACTACCCCTTCAGAAAAGGCAATAATCGAATGTTGCTCCATGAGGTTCGCCGCCGCATGGATGATTTTTTCTAAGCCTTGCCGTGACTGTGTAATGGTTCGGATTTGACGGTACGACCGCAAGGCGGAGACAACAGTCGTGAGTAGTTTATTACGGGTGAGATCTGTCTTTGTCTTGTAGTCGTTGATGTCATATTCGGTGATCACTTGCTCTTCGGGTGCATAGCCCGGTTGTCCGGTGCGCAATACAATGCGAACTTCATCATTGCCGAGCTCTTCGCGAATCATTCTCACAGCTTTTAGGCCAGCGTCATCGCATTCCATCACTACGTCTAGCAGGACCATAGCGATATTTGGCTCAGTACGAAGGACTTCGATAGTTTCGTCGCAACTATAGGCGTGGAAGAATTGAATAGGTCGTTCATCCAGCATCAAATCGCCTAGTGCTAACTTAGTTACGGCATGAATTTCTGCGTCATCGTCCGCAATTAAAACCCGCCACGGGCTTTTGCCTGAAGGCTTGGGTTCCTCGACCTCTTTTGAGAACACTAAACGATCACTCTGCGTCATGCGCTGCCCTCTAGCTCAACATCCAACAAAATTTGCGCGATGCGCCATAGATTTAAGTGTAGCTAACAAAATCTGTGCTGCCCCATAGCTAACAAAGTTTTTCTTCATTTTGCAAGCGCGCTGCCGATGTATACGTTAAGGGGCAATATTAAGTAGAGGTAGGGTATGGCTGAACTAAAGCGGAAATTACAAAACACAGCGTCTCATCGAAGTCCAACACGTAATCAGCATCGGTTACTGATGAGCCTTGAGGAACTTGGTGTCTATCATCCGGACCAAGCACCTGTGGGATTCGATAACGCTGCCGCTCGTGCCGATGAAAGAAGAACTGCGCTCACTGCGAGACATCAACAAAATCTTGAGAGAATTATTGCTCTAGCGCTTGAACGCTCGGAGCAAGTCACTTCATTCTCGCAGCCGGAGCCAGATTGGCTAGAACACTACTTGAGCCTTGCTGAGTCCACGTCGAATCTGCGCATGCAAGAACTCTGGGCTCGCGTTCTCCTCGCGGAAAGTCAGCAGCCCGGTAGTTTCTCAGTTCGAACCTTGCGACTTCTAGCGGAACTTACGCCCTATGAGGCAACGCTTTTACGCAGAGCTAAAGCACTCACAGCGTTGGAGCGGGGAACAGGCCGCTATAAGATCATTCTCGGTTATTACCATAAACCAACGCTATGGCGCTGGCTCACGCTAACGCGGCCCAATCAACTTAACCTTGCTCGCTCCGGCCTGACCTATCCCGATGTGCTGACCCTTGGCGAACTTGGTATCTTGCACCAAGATGCGATTGAGTCGGGGCCACTTCCTAGTGGTCGCTCGTTACAGTTAACTTGGGGGGCACATCGACTCCAAATGACACCCAAAGAACCCGGGCTGATTTTGAGTTACTTAAAATATACAAGACTGGGAGAGGAGTTGTGCCGGTTGATTCCGACAACCATACAAGCAGACTATAAGGAGCAACTGGAGCAGGCGTTTAAATTAAACTTCCTACTCCAGTCTGAGTTTGATTAGAAGTGTAGTGATACGTTAATGAACGGACCACGGAACTCAAAGTCCGTGTAGAGCGAATTTGCATTGTCTAACTCAAGCTTGAACGCTCGATACCCAACTGACACCTGACCATCAAGAACCATAGTGTCCAAGAACTTGTAGCGCACCGCAGCTTCGAGGTCGTAGCCGTCATGATCGCCAACTGCAATCACTTGGCCTTGGGCACGAACCGATAACCCCGTTAGTGGCAGACCTGCTGCAATCCGCAGATACCCCATAGGAATGGTTTCATCGATTTTTTGTGAATATACCCCTTCACCGTCGGTAATCTGAGCACTACCATTAAAGCGTTTCGCAGTCGCGCCAAAATAGAACTCAACGAGACTGTTATCAAACAAGCGATAATAAAGTGTCAACGAGTCATGACCGAGATCAAAGTCGCCCATAAGTTGGTTCGATTCAACGAAAGCTGGATCGAAAGTGATACCACCAATAGTAAATCCTGACTCATTAGTAAAGCTGCCTTGGCTCTCTAGCCATTGGCGCTCAATCATAATATTGGGAATCAGCGGAAGAGGATGATTAAGACTCAGGCTCAAACGTGTTGCGCCTTCCGACTGCCAGCTCCAATCTTCGGTAGCATTCTGCCCTACCGAGCCAGAATTCTTCGCGTTCCAGTACTGCGCTTCACCATGCACGCCAAACAACCAATCAGCGTGTGCCGCAGGAGCCAAAACCAATAATGGAGCGGCCAACGCCGCGCCAAGTAACATTTTACGATGTGTCATTCTATGCATCCTTTTCTAACAACCAGTTACCGTAAGTTTACTACACGCAGCGCGGTATTACCTGTCTTTACGAGAGATTTTAATGACCACCATGGGAGCTGCGCCCCCGTCGTACCAATGCTCGAACGGGCGCCTCAACCTCTAATGTTGTGCCGTCACTAAATACCAAAAGCACCGTGTGAACCTCGCCTTCAACGAGAGGCTCAGTCAAGCCCATCAGCATTAAGTGGTAGCCACCTGGTTGCATAGTTACGTAGGAACCTGCCGGAATAGTTAAAGCTTCGATCTGCTCCATGCGCATTTGTTCGCCTTCCATAATATGCTGATGTATCTCAACATCCTGTGCAATAGTGACAGTCGCGCCTATCAGGAAAACGTCCAGCTCACCATGATTCCTCAAGGTACCAAAGCCAGCTCCATTTGGCTGGCCCGGAACACTCTCTCTCAGCCATAAGTCATCTGCGTCTATATCCACTTGGGTAGCAAAAGCACTCAGCGAAAAGACGCTCAATAAAGATAGAATGAACAGTCGCATGGGGATGATCCTCGTTGTAATTATCATCCCCAAACTTTAACGCAACTCAGACAGATTGGGTACGGTTGATCAGCCAATATGCGACCAAACAGACTAAAAGTACTGGTAACCACAGGCTCGCTGTTGCAATCAACACCACGCCAACACCAACCACAGATGCAAAAAACACGCTCCCCATAATCAGGAAGGTCACGAAAAACGCCACCCCACCAACGAGAAGCAATACACCAACCGACGCAAGTAGACTAATTAACCCACCAATAATTGCAGGTGCAAAGAAGAGGGTTAAAAGAATTAGAAAGATGATGCCTAAAGTTTTCATGTTTGTTCTCCATTATTAGATATGCAGAAAACAATTCAACTTTAATGCCAACTATTTAGTTATTTAATATCAATGACTTAATTTAAAACTATCTTACGGATAGATCTATCAGTTAGCGAAATTCACCACTTAATAGGAAATTTATTAAGTCAATCGCAGACGGAGGTAATGCATCACTAAACCCGAACTCAAAGCCACACTAGAACGCCACGCGAAGGGCCTCGATGGCCCGCAGCGCGGCAATGAATCTATAAAAATGGAAAATACAGAACCCCATCGGCGTGGACTGGATCGCTCATTCCAGGGTCTCGGAGACAGGGATGTCGACG
>JAFIFP010000002.1 GCA_020831965.1 Idiomarina sp. | reverse complement strand
TTGAAGCCAAGAGAGATGTGAGTTACTACCTAATAAATTACTACAACTGGGAGCGACCGCATCAATTTAACGATGGACTACCACCGGCAAAAGCCGAGAAATTAACTAAAAAGGTGTCCGGGTTTTCTTGACCACTACAATTTTTATTATGTCTGCTATAGTGCCGCGTTTATCAGGCTGACGCAACGTGTCGACTCTATTGTGAAAAACTCAGTTGTATGGCCAAAAAAAACCTCACAATAACGTGAGGTTTTCTATTTGCAACGGAGTTACTGCCGGTTAGAACTCTTCTGGCGTAAAGCTGAAGAGCTCTTCTGACCCTGCTTCAATTGCGGGAATCAGCGCGTGAATTCGCGGTAAGAGTTTCGCGAAAAAGAACTTCGCGGTTTTCACTTTACCTTGAATGAACGCCGCTGAATGCTGCGAAGACTCCGCAGCACGAGCCATACGAAGCCATAACCAAGCATATGAGACATAACCAACTAAGTGGAGATACTCGACCGCTACACTATTAATGATGTTCTCATCTTCGGCTACGCGCCCAAGAATATCCTTTGAGACGTCTTCAAGTAGGTCGGCAGACTCTTCCAATAGCTCATATTCTGCGGCCCAGTCGTCGCTGCGCGTTGCTAAGAACTCGCGAATATCTTCGAGTAACGGCTGCAATAATTGCCCCCGGCTACCAACAACTTTTCGGCCTAACAAGTCGAGCGCCTGAATACCATTAGTGCCTTCATAGATTTGCGCAATTCGACAATCACGCACCCACTGCTCTTGGCCCCACTCACGCACATAGCCATGACCGCCTAAGATCTGTTGACCATGAATGGTCGCTTCCAAACCCGTATCAGTCATAAAGGCTTTGGCGACCGGTGTAAGCAACGCAACCAATTGATCAGCACGCTCTCTTTCACCGGCATCATTGGCAAATTTCGCTCGATCGAGTTGTTGCCCCACATAAGAGGAGAATGCCCGCCCCCCTTCAATAAAGGCCTTCATTGTCAGCAACATGCGGCGAATATCACCATGCACCAACAGCGGGTCTGCTTCTGCACTTGGTTCTTGCGTTGCTTTCGCGCCGCGCCCTTGGCGACGGTCGAGTGCATAAGCCAGCGCGATGCCATAGGACCGCGCGGCGGCTCCTAGACCCTGAATACCAACGCCCAGTCGCTCGTAGTTCATCATGGTAAACATCGCCGCAAGACCGCGATGCGGTTCACCCACTAGCCAACCCGTTGCACCGTCAAAGTTCATCACACAAGTGGCAGACGCATGAATTCCCATTTTGTGTTCCGTAGAACCCGCAAACACTGGATTCCGTTCACCCAAACTACCATCTTCATTCACTAAAAACTTCGGTACGAGAAAGAGCGAAATTCCTTTGGTGCCTGCCGGCGCGTCCGGGAGCTTCGCCAGCACCAAGTGCACAATGTTCTCAACGAGATCATGTTCACCACCCGTGATGAATATCTTTGTTCCGGTCAACGCAAAAGAACCGTCTGCATTAGGAACCGCCTTGGTACGAATAATCCCCAAGTCAGTACCACAGTGCGGCTCAGTCAAACACATGGTTCCCGTCCATTCACCTGAAGTCATGCGCGGCAAATAGAGATCTTTTAAGGCATCTGAGCCATGCAGATCGAGCGTCATAATGGCGCCAGCCGTCAATCCAGAATAGAGAGAGAAAGAGATATCTGCGGCACACATCATTTCTTCGTATTGCGCCGACAGGACTTTGGGTAAGCCCATTCCACCGTACTCAGGGTTAGCACCAACACCAACCCAGCCTCCTGCAGCAAGTTCGGCAAACTGCTCTTTGTAACCCACAGGCGTGGTTACGACACCATCGGAGAAGTGAATGCCTTCCTCGTCAGCGGCTCTTGCATTTGGCGCGATCAAGGTTTCGGTTAGCTTCGCAGCCTCATCAAGAATGGCGCGTGCTGTATCAACATCGACCATTTCTTGAAGAGCAGGCATGCTCTGCCAGTCTTGTGCGACAGCAAATACATCCTCCAGCAAAAAGTTCATATCTTGCAGTGCAGCGCGATACTCAGCCATGGTTTTCTCCTACGTCAGTATGCAATTTCAAACGCACGTTTGATTATGCCCACATCATCGCAAAGGTACGACCACTTCGCAAGTACTCAAAGTAGATCTAGATATCGTCAAGCGCATCCACGCGAAAAAGTGTATTGCCGATACTAAAGATAGTGAATCCAGGACGGATTGCGATCACGCTTAAGTCACCCATACGGTCATTCTCCATGAGCTGACGTCCATCGAGGCGGATCCAACGGTCATTTGGGTTGCTATTGTATACATGCGAGTCATATGACAAGCGTGGAATGCGTTGTTGAACATGATCAGGCAGGTCCCTTGCGAACGGCAGTTGCGCGTCGCTGGCTGATGCTCGCTGTGGTGGCGCGGGCTCGTCCCAGTCAGGATTTATCTCATATCTTGAGGCTTCATGATCCCGTTCTGCTTCTTCGCGCTCAAGTTCCCTCAATGCATCGGCAAACAACATACGTAAATGCTCTGGTGGTTCCACATTCTCATCACCTAAGTTCATTTCAACGCGCTGCCCTTCGTTCGTTGATGCAGCAGAGCGTGTTGTTGGCAGCGCCGCAGTGGAACGTTGCATGGACTCATCTTGTCTCGGGTCTGATTGCTCGCGTGGGTTTTCGCTATCGTCATCGCGCACCCAGCGCATCTGCACTGTCGAGGCGCCGACTTCCTGCCAGGCAAAGGTCAAATCAGGATATTCAATGCCGTCTCTAGCGACCTGCCCCAAATCAACCTCACCGGTACCACGCTGCCAAAACTCGTTCGACAATGTATAGTCGTGCACAGATAATCGAGGCCCTGCCAGCTGATTCAAGCCCAAACTTAACCATGCGAGTTGCCAGCTGTCATCCTCTGCAATACCAGCGGTCATGTCTTCTAGCCAACGCTGTTGTTGGCTAACTCGAGCCGCTCGCAAGGAATAAGGCGCATGCGTCGCAAAAGTTTGCGCCACATACTGCGACCAAGCTCGGCTATCGGAATCATAGAATTGGCTTGGCATAGGGTAAAAGCCCAACACACCATGGGTCATTAATTGGCTGAGTTCGGCATCACTGATAGTAAACTGGCCCTGCTTGTCCTGAACTAACCAATCACTACCCTGCACCCCACGTACAATGACTTGAGCGTCTCGTCCCGGCAGCGCCAAAATTACCGGCCGATCAATCAGGCGAAGATGCTCCAAGGTTGCTTGCCCACCCATACAGGCTAAGTTATAGCGTTCAATTTGACGACAGGGCTGACGCGTCAGACTACTCGCTGGCAGCTCCCACAGCTCCGCTAACTCACGAAACGCCACTTGTAGCGGCATACCCTCGATTGTTCGAGTGCTTACAGAAGGACCCACCTCTGGTTCGGTCTGCTGCCCGAAGGTCAACCACCAGCTCACCCCTAATAGCGCACTAACTCCAAGTACCGCGGCGCCTTTAGTCCACCAATTGGCATGCCAGCGACCATGCAAAGTCCTTGAAAGGTGTACTGGTGAGTTCGGTAAAATCTCTGCTGCATCATGCACTATAGCTTTGGTCACCAACTGTAATGAGCGTTGCGCTGTGAGCTGCAAAGCACGATCACAAAGCAAGTTAATTAATCTAGGAATTCCTTGAGTGAGTACATAAATTGCTTTGCGCGCTGCCGGATCAAAAAGCTCCGAGCGTCCTCCGACTACCATTAAACGGTGATCAAGGTAGGCGAAGGTTTCTTCCGCCGTGAGCGGCAGAAGTTGATACCGAGCGACAATGCGCTGCGCGACTTGTCGTAACTCCGGACGCTGCAACAACTCACGCAACTCCGGTTGGCCAATTAGCACCACCGACAACAACTTGCGCGAATCGCTTTCCAGATTAGTTAACAATCGAAGCTGTTCTAACACCGAAGGCAGCAAGTGCTGGGCTTCATCGATAAGCACCACGGGATGACGATTCGCCTGCGCAGCTGACTGGAGATATTGACTAATACCATCGGTCAGCTTTTTCAAAGAATCTCGTTCCGAATAGTCCTGCAAACCAAAACCCTGTGCGATCGTGGCAAGTAATTCGGTTTCCGACAGCCGAGGATTGAGCACAAAGACAACATCTAACTGATCTTGAAGTTCACCCAGAACGGCTCGCGATAGGGTTGTCTTACCCATCCCCACTTCGCCGGTGAGCAACAAAAAGCCACCACTGCCCATTAGTCCATGGCGCAGGTGTTGCAACGCCTCTTGATGACGCGCACCTAAATAGAGAAAGCGCGGATCGGGGGCAATTGAGAAAGGTTGCTCTGAGAATCCAAAATAATCGTGGTACATATATGCCTTTCGTTAGTCAGCCATCAACTCTATGTCAGTTAGCGCCCAAGGTCTTCACTTCAGGTAAGCACTTAAGGTAAGCACCTAAGGTCAACAAACCCTATCAGGCTGCGGTGGCCCATTCAATCTGTTGCATTTCGACCGGCTTTTAGCAATGATCGTTCAGTGATTTCACAATGAAGACAGTATTTTGGAGAATCAGCCAATCAAAATCTACCTTGTCGGCGGCGCAGTTCGGGACGAACTTCTTGGCATTCCAGTGCACGAGCGCGACTATGTAGTCGTTGGCGCAACACCAGAGCACCTTGTAGAACAGGGGTTTACCCCTGTCGGTAAAGATTTTCCCGTTTTCTTACACCCAGACACGAATGAAGAGTATGCGCTTGCCCGCACAGAACGCAAGAGCGGTCAGGGTTATACGGGCTTTGATTGTTATGCGGCTCCAGATGTCACTCTTGAAGAGGACTTGCAGCGCCGTGATTTAACCATCAACGCAATCGCGAAAGCGGATTCTGGCGAATTGATTGATCCTTGGGGTGGACTTGAGGACATCCAAGCTCGCGTATTGCGCCATGTGTCCCCCGCTTTTATCGAAGATCCATTACGCGTCCTTCGTGTGGCACGTTTTGCGGCACGCTTCGCTCATTTAGATTTTCAGATTGCCCCAGAAACACTTCAGTTGATGCAACTGATTGTTGCCAGTGGCGAACTGAAGACACTCGTTGCAGAGCGCGTATGGCAAGAGCTATCGCGAGCATTACACACCGATTCGCCCGCCGTGTTCTTTGAGGTATTACATCGCTCTGGAGCATTAAGTGAACTGCTTGCAGTCACGCTGCCCACAGTAATGTCTTGGTCAAGCTTAGCGCAACCACAGCAGCAACCATTGGCTGTGCGTTATGCCTGCTTCACTTTCGACCTGCAACAGCAGCTGCAAGGAGCCGACGAAGCGCTACTCGAACATTTACAGTCTCGACTCCGCGTTCCGAATCACTGCCATGACTTAGCTTGCATACTCAATCGCGCTAACCAACTACTCGCTCAAGAAACAGTAGACGCTGAGCAGTTAGTTCATTTTCTCCAGCGCAACGATGCGTGGCGACGACCCGAGCGCTTTAGCTTAGTCACGAACGCCGTTGAGAAGACGCATGGTCACGCAACCTTCCAGCGCTGGCTACAAATGACCAACTGTGTGGAAGCGTTGCGCCAACTTAGTGTCGACCCATTCGTAAAGGCAGGAATGAAAGGCGCGGAAATTGGTAAGGCTCTACACCAAGCTCGACTCGAGCTGCTCGAACGGCACTGGGGTCAACGAAGTATTTGACGAGCGCTGGAAGGTTTTCCAATGCTCTAGAAAGCTTATCCCGGTTCTTGGATGCGTCATGTACGGTACCAAGTCAGCAAGAGGTCGTAGTACATAGGCACGCAGCAATACTTCATCGCGTGGTAACTGTGGCGTGTCCGCAGTGGCTTCGACACAGTCATGGTTGTAGAGCAGAATATCAATATCAAGGGTTTTCGAGCTATAGCGTTCGGCTTGCAGTTCCCGACCATGTGCCGCTTCTAAGTTTTTACACCAGCGCTGCACTTCAGCCAAAGATAGCTCTGTTTCAATCCACGCAACCAGATTTAGGAAAGGTGGTCCGGTAAAGCCAACTGCCTCAGTTTCGTATATCGGTGACAAGCGCAGCTCGCCAAAATCCTTGGTTAAAGCGTCAATGGCGATGCGCACATGCTTCTCACGTTGTAAGTTGCTACCGATCCCCAAAAAGACCAACGCCATCAATTAAAACTCCCGCGTGTTATTTGTACCGCGACTGTTTTCGCAGTGAGCACAGCCGTCGGTTTTGCCACCTTTAACGTCACCCCCTGCACCTTAAATTCCTTTTGAATAAGGCGCCCTATGGCTTCTGCCACTTCTTCAATGAGGCCCCAAGGTTTACTCTGAATAAGACCCGTCACCGCTTCCGAAACAGCTGCGTAATCAAGCGCCTCTTCAATTGCCCCTGATGTCGCCGCCGGCCGGTTATCCCATGCCATCTCTAAGTCAATTTCGAGCGGCTGCAGAATACGCTGCTCCCAATCAAAAATACCAATGGTGGCCTCAACACGAAGCCCTTCGATAAAAACTCTGTCCAAAATGACTCCTTCGAGTGCTGGTCGGATAGCATTCAATGCGTATTGCCATTATGCTACCGAAAACTATCAGAAGAATAAAAAAAGATGATGTCAGGGCTAGGCCTTCTAATGATCCTTGGTGCGTATCTGTTCGGCTCAATTAGCAGTGCCGTGCTGATATGTCGACTTTTCGGTCTCGATGACCCGCGTCATCGAGGCTCGGGCAATCCCGGCGCAACCAACGTGTATCGATTGGGAGGCCCTATCCCTGCCGGTCTCACTTTACTCTTCGATGTTCTCAAGGGCATGATTCCCGTATGGGCAGGTTACTTACTCGGCCTGCCGCCATTGGTGCTTGGCTTCGTCGCCATTGCCGCTTGTTTAGGGCACATCTACCCGCTCTATTTTCAGTTTCGTGGTGGTAAAGCCGTTGCCACTGCCCTCGGTGCCATGTTTCCCGTAGCCTTCGAAATGGCGCTCATGCTGATTGTGACTTGGATTATTGTCTTCTGGGTGAGCCGCGTGTCCTCGTTAGCCGCTTTGATCACCGTTGGACTTGCACCGCTTTATGCCTTCTTAGTGAAGCCTCAATACACTTGGCCGGCTATTATGCTCGCTGCCCTGATTATCTGGCGGCATCGCACCAACATCATCCGCCTCTGGCAAGGAAAGGAAACCGACTTTAGATAGCGGGTGGCTTAAGTTCAGTCATCGGCCAACGGGGACGCACTTTTACACCAGCATCTACCTGCTCGCCTGCTGCTAAGCGACACGCACCTGCATAGGCAATCATGGCCCCATTGTCAGTACAGAACTCGCCGCGCGGATAGAATACTTGCCCACCTATTTTTGTCATGGTGTCAGCAAGCGCTCTGCGTAACTCTACATTCGCACTCACGCCGCCGGCTATGACTAATCGTTTCAAGCCAGTCTGCTTCAGTGCCCGTCGACATTTAATCACTAAAGTATCCACAACAGCGGTTTGGAACGCGAGTGCAATGTCTGCTTTTGTTTGTTCGCTCAAGCCCTGTTCACTCGCACCCTGTTTACTTTGACTCTGGCCTTCATGACGAGCCCCGGCAATTGCATTCGCAGCCGCAGTTTTCAGGCCACTAAACGAAAAATCGAGGCCTGGGCGATCAGTCATCGGGCGTGGAAACTCAAATCGGCTTGGCTCCCCTTGCTCGGCTAATTTTGCCAAGCGCGGGCCACCTGGATAATCTAAACCCAAGAGCTTCGCAGTCTTGTCAAAGGCTTCTCCCGCCGCGTCATCAACAGACTCGCCGAGCAACTCATAGACTCCAATCCCATCAACGCGCACTAATTGCGTATGGCCACCAGAGACTAACAGTGCCAAGAAGGGAAAGTCGGGTTGTTGTTCTTCCAGCATTGGCGCCAGCAAATGACCTTCCATATGGTGCACACCAATTGCCGGGATGTCCCAGCCGAAAGCCAGACTTCTGCCGATACTGGCGCCCACAAGTAGCGCACCAATGAGGCCTGGGCCTGCTGTATAAGCAATACCATCGAGTTGATCGGGACTCGTGTTTGCCGCCTTCAGAGCTTTCTGAATGAGGGGTAAGGTTTTGCGAACATGATCACGTGAGGCCAGTTCGGGTACTACTCCACCATAATCTGCATGCAGCTTTACCTGACTATATAACTCATGGGACAACAAGCCATGCTCAGTGTCATACACCGCAATGCCCGTTTCATCACAAGAGGTTTCTATTCCAAGTACGCGCATGCATTACCCTTTTTCTACCACATCAATAAAAAGGCCGAAGCGCATCAGATACTGCCATACACCTCGAAAAGAGCGCCTATTGTACCTGCTAAGTACCCGACTGTTCCAGCTTCGAGCGGACCGCCTGTGGCGTTACTTCACCAATGTCTACAAGACGATTCAGCGCCTGTTCCATAGTTTGCATACCCAGTGCAGCACCCGTCTGTACCGCTGAATACATCTGTGCAATTTTGTCTTCGCGAATCAGGTTCTTGATTGCTGGTGTTGCAAGCATGATTTCGTGTGCCGCCACTCGACCACCACCCTCTTTCTTCACCAACACTTGCGAAATAACGGCTCGCAAGGATTCCGACAACATAGAACGCACCATGGATTTTTCTTCGCCAGGAAACACATCAACAATTCGGTCAATGGTCTTCGGGGCGGAGGTAGTGTGTAACGTGCCAAACACCAAGTGACCTGTTTCCGCAGCCGTTAATGCCAAACGGATAGTCTCCAGATCGCGCATTTCGCCCACCAGAATCACATCAGGATCTTCACGCAATGCCGCGCGCAGTGCTGCATTGAAGCTCTTTGTATCACGATGCACTTCGCGCTGGTTAATCAGACTTTGCTTGCTGTCATGAACAAACTCGATCGGGTCTTCAATGGTGAGGATATGATGCGGGTATTTTTCATTAATATGATTCACCATCGCGGCCAAGGTGGTTGACTTACCTGAGCCTGTGGGGCCTGTCACCAATACTAACCCACGCGGGTATTCCGCAATGCGTTTCAGAATATCTGGTGCTTTTAATGTCTCAAGACTGAGAACTTCACTGGGGATCGTCCGAAACACCGCTGCTGGGCCATGCCGCTGCATAAAAGTGTTCACCCGGAAGCGCGCCACACCCTCAATGGCAATAGAAAAATCCGCTTCCAAGTCCTCTGCAAAACTCGCGCGCTGGCTCTCGCTCATAATGCTCTGCACCATATCGAGCACCTGTCGCCGGTCTAAAGGGACTGTGGTAATCTTACGAATGTCGCCATCGATACGAAACATCGGTGGAGTACCTGCGGAGAGGTGCAAGTCGGATGCCCCCTCATGCACACATTGAGTCAGTAGTTCCTGAAGATTCATAATGAGTCTCTAATAAACGAGTTACGATGTCATACGAAGCAACCATAGCAGACCAACTAACGAATGTTCGAGCGCAAATTTCTGCAGCTGAACAGAAGTTCTATAGAAAAGCTGGTGCAGTCACCTTGCTCGCGGTCAGTAAGACCAAGCCAAATGAAGCAATTGTAGCGGCACACAACGCAGGCCAACGTCACTTTGGCGAGAACTATGTGCAAGAGGGTGTCGATAAAATTCAGACATTAACCCACTTATCCGATGTGACTTGGCACTTCATTGGCCCGCTACAGTCGAATAAAACCCGTGCTGTCGCCGAACACTTCGACTGGATGCATACAATCGATCGCGCCAAAATTGCTCGTCGCTTGAATGAGCAACGGCCTGACCATCTGCCACCTCTGCAAGTATTAGTGCAAATCAACATTGACGACGAAAGCTCCAAGTCCGGCATTTCCCCACAAACAGACACCGCAACGCTAGTTTCTCTATTGCGTGACATCCAAGCCCTGCCAAAGCTTCGCCTGCGGGGGTTGATGGCCATTCCTCGGGCCATTCCTGGGACAAGTACTGAGCCAGAACAGCAACACGAGTCACTCAAGCGATTGCAGGACTTATTTAGTGAAATGCAGCAACTGTTTCCGGAGCTTGATACACTGTCGGTAGGTATGACCAACGACCTCGAAGTTGCTATTGCCCATGGCTCTACTATGGTGCGCGTCGGTACAGCGATTTTCGGAGCTCGCGACTACATAGAAAAAGATTGAGAGAAGGTAAGGAGTTTATGACGACACCACAGGATATCCGAACGATTGGTTTTATCGGCGCTGGCAACATGCCTCGAAGTATTATCGGCGGTATGGTGCGTGGTGGTTATCCCGCTGACCGCATCTGGGCGAGTAATCCGAGCACGCCTAAACTCGAGCAATTAGAAAACGACTTTGGCATTCACACGACCCAAGACAATCATGCGCTCGTTGCGGCTTGTGATGTGATTATCTTGTCTGTAAAGCCTCAGCTTATGAAAGAAGTCTGTGCAGATTTGAAAACCAATAGCCCAGCCATCAGCGACAAACTTGTCGCTTCGATTGCAGCAGGCTTACGTTTCGCCAAGTATTATGACTATCTCGGGGAAAACACCCGGGTTGTCAGAATTATGCCTAATACGCCATCACTCGTGGGTGAAGGAGTATCCGGTCTCTGCGCAGACCGGAAAGTGACAACGGCTGATCGTGACTTTATAAGTCAGGTTTTCGATTATGTCGGCCTGTCGATTTGGCTAGAGAATGAAGATGAAGTTGATGTGTTAGGCGCAGTCGCTGGCAGCGGGCCAGCCTATTTTTTCGAGTTTATGCACGGTCTCCAGCAAGCAGCAGAGGCGCTCGGCTTTGACCCTGAACGTGCGCGCGCTATGGTGCAACAAACCGCCTTGGGCGCAGCAAAAATGGCAACGGATAGCGATTTATCTCTGATTGACTTGCGCAAACAAGTCACCAGCAAAGGTGGCTCCACTGCAAAAGGCATAGAGGAATATCAATCGGCAGCACTAGACGCTATTTCCGACCGCGCGGTTCGAGCCGCAGTTGCTCGCAATCAAGAAATGGCAAAACTTTTTTAAAACGTTGAATTGAAAAGGCGTAACAACATATGGACCAAGGTTTACAGTTTCTTATTCATACTCTGTTCTCACTCTATGTCATGGCATTTGTCCTGCGTGTTTGGATGCAATTGGTGCAAGCGAATTACTTTTCGCCCGTTGCTGAATTTTTACGCAAGGTCACAAACCCACTCGTTAAGCCGCTGCAGAGAATAATTCCAACCTTGGGTCGGCTCGATCTAGCCTCGGTGTTTCTAGCGGTACTGCTGACCTGGTTGAAGTTCTTTATCTTAACTTCACTCTTTGGAACCATGCCGCATTGGCTCCCCTTGCTCATCTTCTCAATTCAGCAGTTGGCAGGCAGCGTATTGATGCTGATGTTCTGGATCCTGTTACTTCGAGCCATTCTGAGTTGGTTGAGCCAGGGACAAAATCCCATTGAGCACACGCTACATGAGCTCACTGAGCCTCTACTACGCCCGATTCGTCGCATCCTACCACCTATCGGTGGACTTGATTTATCGGTATTAGTAGCCATTATTTCAATACAGTTCGCGCGCGCCATTATTGGTTAAAGATTGCGGTTAAAGATGGCGGTTAAAGATTACCGTTGAACATTGCGATTAAAGATTACGGTTAACCGCTGCGATTAATCACAACGGACGAAGCGCACGCCACTGTATAACGGAGGTATCCTATGAAATGGGCCGCGATAAAAGTCATGTTCTGCATACTAAGTCTCCTGTCTGCCTCCGCCCTTGCGAAGACCCAAGGTGATCAAGGTGGACAGTTTCAACGACTGGGTTCTTGGGAAGTTCATTACAGCGCTTTCCCAAGTACGATGCTTCAACCAGAAGTAGCGAGTGCTTACAACTTGAGGCGAAGTAACGCCCGGGGCGTCGTTAGCTTGTCGGTTTTGGATGCGACCCGCGAAGGCAAACCGGCACAGCGAGTTGTTGTTGAGGGATATGCTTTGAATGAAGCAGGCCAGCGTCGAACGCTTTCTTTTCGCCGGATTATTGATGAGCCATCGATCTACTATCTCACGGATCTTCCCCATCAACGGCAAGAGCGCTATCGCTTCTTTATCACCTTGCGACAAGGTGACACGACTCAAGAATTGCGCTTTGCCCATACTTTCTATCAGAACTAATTAAACGGATTGCCCGCTTAACCGCGGGCAGCCTTTACACCCACTTTTTTCAGCTTCCCGCTTTCGTCGACTTCACGTGCAGTGAAAACCAAATTACCGATCACAATGTGATCTCCAATAACCACGCGACGGCGAAATTGCTGCACGAAGAGCTCCGCAATGGTTTCTTCCGGGTGGCTATCGCCCTCAGGCAATACATAGAACCCAGCCAAATCGGCAAGGGTTATATCGCCGTTGAGTATGAAGTCGCCGAAGAATGACTTCTTCGTTAAACGCTTGCCCGTTCCATTGGATGCAAGCACATCGCTAATCCGAACAATGTCCGCCGAGCGTGCTAACACCATCACCGTATCGCCCGCTTGCAGTAATGGGTTACTAATGGTGCGAATCCACTCACCTTGACGAATCAAGCCAATGAACTCCACGGGGTCCGTCATGCTAATTTCATCCCAGTGGTGATCGCAGGCCGGTGTGTCATCGTCAATTTCAAAGGCTGCAACTTCGAGCAACTCTCGATTCCCCACGCGTTCGATGGACATGCGGAAGTTTGGCTCCGGCTCAGGAGGCACTTCGAGGCCCAACTTGCGAGCGAATGGCAACAATGTCCAGCCTTGCAGCACCAGCGAAACGAGCACCACGAAGAAGGCCACCTCGAAATACATTTGCTGATTTTCGAGTCCAGCAATCCAGGGGAACAGCGCCAGGACAATAGGCACGGCCCCACGTAAACCGACCCAACTGATAAAGATCTGGTCTCGCCATGGGAACCGAAATGGCGCCAAGCTAATAAATACCGCTAGCGGGCGCGCAACAAAGATTAGAATTCCGGCCAGAATCAAGGCAGGTACTGCGATATCGAGCAACGCCGAAGGGGTCATCAACATCCCCAACATCAGAAACATGACGATCTGACTTAGCCACGCTAACCCATCATGCACCCGCAAAATATTCACGACTTGCGGCAACCGAGCATTACCCACTAAGTAGCCCATGAGGTAAACAGCGAGGAAGCCACTACCGCCTAACTGCGCGGTCAGTCCGTACACTAGAATACTGCCAGACACCGCTAACAGTGGGAAAAAGGCTAGGTGCAATTCAAGTTTGCGACAGGTCCAAACGAAACCACGACCGCCCAAGTAACCGACCGCGGCTCCAACAATCGCTTGTTGCAAAAACACCAAACCGACCGACCAATCCAAGCCGGTCTGCTGTTCCACCAACACGCTGACCAAAGTAATGGTGAGCATGACCGCCATGGGGTCGTTACTTCCCGATTCTATTTCAAGTGTTGCGGCGACCCGTTCTTTAATTCGTAGGCCTTGTGATTGAAATATGGAGAAGACCGCTGCGGCATCAGTGGAACCCAAAATAGCGCCTAACAACAACCCTTCAATCCAACTTAAGCCAAACAGCCAAGCAGCACTTAGTCCCGTAATAACACAGGTGAGAACAACACCCACGGAAGCCAGCATTGCTGCTGGAGCGAGAGCCACACGGAAGCGCTCAGGATGGGTTCGTAAACCGCCATCGAACAGAATAATTACGAGGGCAACAGAACCGATGAGCAACGCAATATCAGGGTTGTTAAACTGGATTCTTAAAATGCCATCTTCGCCAGCAAGCATTCCTAGAAGAAGAAAGACAAGCAATAATGGAGCGCCAAGTCGCACAGAAACTTGCGTCGCAACAATACTTGCGAACAGCAAAGCCCCAGCGATCAAAATAATCAGATTGACGGCATCCATGAACGGTTTTGGCTCCTAGTTTTGGCTCCCAAGAAAAGCACTGTTTTATAAAAAAGCATCATAACACAGGGATTTGAGTGCGCTATAATGGCCTACCGACAAATACACGAGAATGACGAGGTTCATCATGATGCTGCAACGTATGGCACCAGACACACTGGTTTTAGCCACTGGTAACCCGGGCAAACGAGCAGAACTGTCGGACTTACTCGCCCCACTCGGCGTAAATGTGGTGTCACAAACTGATTTTCACGTTGAGGATGCTGAAGAAACCGGGCTAAGCTTCGTCGAAAATGCGCTGATTAAAGCACGGCATGCCTGCGCACGAACGAGTCGGCCAGCCCTTGCGGATGACTCCGGACTCGCCGTGAATGCCTTACAAGGTGCCCCAGGCATCTATTCCGCCCGCTATGCGGGTCCGCAAGCGAGCGACAGCGCCAATGTAGCAAAATTGCTAGAAGCCCTCGATGGCGTGCCGGTTGAGCAACGGGGCGCCGCATTTCATTGTGTCTTGGTTTACATGGAGCATGCCGGCGATCCGACTCCGTTGATTGCACACGGCATGTGGCATGGACGTATCGCTGAAGCAAGAGCCGGTGATGGAGGCTTTGGTTACGATCCCATCTTCTATATCCCCGAGTTGGGCTGCACTGCAGCGGAACTGAGCAAAGAAGATAAGCGTGAAGTGAGTCATCGTGGGCAAGCGCTCCGTCAACTGCTTCAGCACTTCAGAGCCCGTTCATGAGCATGGTATTACCTCCCTTAAGTTTGTATGTACATATTCCTTGGTGTGTACAAAAATGTCCGTACTGTGACTTTAACTCCCATGCACAACCGGAGGTCATTCCGGAAGTCGCATACATTAATTGCCTATTAGATGATTTAAGAGCCGACCAACACTTAGCGCAAGGTCGCGTGTTACAGAGCATCTTCATTGGCGGCGGCACACCAAGCTTATTCAGCGCTGAGGGTATTGCTCGTCTCTTGCGTGAAATTCGAGCAGTAATTCCGTTCAGTGACAACATCGAAATTACCTTAGAAGCCAACCCAGGCACCTTCGAGACAGAGCGCTTTAGCGGCTTTGCCGCAGCCGGCGTTAATCGCCTCTCAATTGGCGTGCAAAGTCTTCAGACAGAACACCTAAAAGCACTCGGACGAATCCATGATCCCGAGCAGGCCAGAGCCGCCGCGCGCCATGCTGCACAGCTGCCACTTACAAGCTTTAATCTCGACTTAATGCATGGCCTTCCCAATCAAACGCCAGCCGAAGCATTGAGCGATCTCGACGCAGTGATTGCGCTGAACCCGCCGCATATCTCTTGGTATCAGTTGACCATTGAGCCCAATACACTCTTTGCGAGCCAGCCACCGGAGCTTCCTGACGATGACAGTCTCTGGGCCATTTATGAAGAGGGTCATCAACGCCTCGCTGCAGCCGGTTATGAACAATACGAAGTCAGCGCCTATGGCAAACCTGGGCATCGGGGACGTCACAATATCAACTATTGGCAGTTTGGTGACTATTTGGGGATTGGTTGCGGTGCGCATGGCAAGATCACGCTGCCGAGTGAGAACCGTATTCTCCGAACTGAAAAAGTGAAGCATCCGCGCGGCTATCTCGATTTAACGCGGCCTTATCTTTATAAAAGTTGGGAAGTCAGTGACGCCGAGCGGCCGTTCGAGTATTTCATGAATCGCTTGCGCTTGATTGCGCCCGCGCCGAAACACGAGTTCGTTGAGCGCACTGGACTACCTATCAGTGCCGCGTCCGAGCTGCTCGCTGATGCAGTCGCCAAGCAACTCATCATTGAAACCGACGACCACTTCATCACCACAGCGCGTGGCCGCCTGTTTTTAAATCAGGTCTTAGCCGACCTGATCGAGGATTAATCAGCTTTGCTAAACTTCATATCCCATACGCCGTGACCGAGGCGATGTCCGCGCTGCTCAAACTTGGTCAAGGGTCTTTCTGCTGGTCTTGGAATAAAAGTGCCATCCGTTGCGAGGTTCACAAAACCTGGCGCAGCACTTAGCACTTCAAGCATATGCTCAGCATAATTTTCCCAGTCTGTCGCCAAATGCAGAACACCATCAACCTTCAGCTTGCGACGTAAGAGTTGAACGAACTCTGGCTGGATGAGCCGCCGTTTGTGGTGGCGCTTCTTGTGCCAAGGATCAGGAAAGAATACTTGCACTCTGTCCAGTACATTGTCATCGAGCCACTGCTCAAGTACTTCCACAGCATCAAACTCGACAACTCGGAGATTCGTGACTCCCTGTAGTTCTGCTTCCATCAAGCAGGCACCAACGCCCGGGCGATGAACTTCAATACCAATAAAATCAATTTCAGGAGCTGCTTTTGCCATCGCCACCAATGAATGGCCCATGCCAAATCCTATCTCCAACGCAACAGGGGCCTCTCGACCAAATAGCTGCACCAAGTCCAAACGCTCTCCCGAGTGTGGCGCATTTATTCCCATACTCGGCCAAAGCCGTTCCAACGCAGACGCCTGTCCCTTGGTGAGCCGCCCTTCCCGCTTCACAAAGCTGCGAATTCGGCGCATGTAGGTTTCTTGCTTCTCTTCTTCTGACATGTCATTGAGACCTGTTACACTGTGGGGCGCTCATTATCCAAGCCCAGAGACAAAAAACAAGCAACATGAGACAAAATCAATTCGTTAACCAAGTTCTCGCGTGGCAAGCCAACCATGGTCGTCATGACCTACCTTGGCAGCAACCAGCAACACCTTATCGCGTGCTCGTGAGTGAAATCATGTTGCAACAAACCCAAGTAACGACTGTCATCCCCTACTTCGAGCGCTGGATGAGTAGCTTTCCAACCTTACAGTCTCTCGCCGCAGCCACAGAAGACCAAGTGATGGCTCACTGGCAAGGACTCGGCTATTACTCAAGAGCTCGAAATCTCTTAAAGGCAGCGCGCCATCTCATCGAACATTCTGCCGGTGAGTTTCCAGATGACCTTAAAGAGCTACAGGAGATACCCGGTGTCGGCCGCTACACTGCCGGTGCTATTCGCTCTTTTGCTTTCGATCAGTACGGCCCCATAGTGGACGGCAACGTGCGCCGTCTTTTCTGTCGTTTATTTGGTATCGAAGGTGTGCCTGGCACCAGTGTTGTCGACAAAGAACTTTGGCGTTTAGCTGAGGAACTTACCCCTAAAGAACACAACCGACGTTTCGCACAAGGGTTGCTGGATCTCGGTGCTACTCTCTGTACGCCGCGGAACCCCAATTGTACCTCATGCCCATTACAAGCCGACTGCGTCGCGTTTCGAGAGCAACGCCAAAACGAGTTACCACACAAGAAGGCTACTAAGACGATTCCTCGCCGGGAAGCTCATTTCGTACTGCACCTTCAAGCAGATAAACCTGTGCGAATTAGGCTCCTGAAACGCCCCCCGAGCGGCATTTGGGCTTCTCTATGGTGTCTGCCTGAGCTTGACGAAGCTCCGACCCAGGGCGAGCTCGTGACAGAATTTACGCATACCTTTAGTCATTTTAAAATGCATGGGCAAGTCTGGCTCACGCAAGATTCAACACTGTGCCTCAATGAAGACTCGGCAACCCAATACGTTGCGCTAGAGCAACTTGCAGACTTTGGTTTACCGGCACCTTTTCGAGCCTTACTTCCTTCATTAATGCAGGAAATCTAGGTATACATGAAACTTATAGCCTGTATTGAATATGCAAATAGACTTAAATATTTAGATTAATATGCAGCCAAGGCCGCTAAAAATTCACTCAAATGAATAGCAATTAGAGAGGAAACCCTGATGACTCGTACCGTATTTTGTAAGTATTTAAAGAAAGAAGCGCCCGCTTTAGCCTTTCAACTCTATCCGGGAGAGCTTGGTAAGCGAATTTTTGACAACATATCCCAAGCAGCTTGGACTGAGTGGCAGCAGAAACAAACGATGCTTATCAATGAGAAACGCCTGAATTTAATGGATCCAAGCGCCCGCGCATTTCTAGAGCAAGAGATGGTTGCCTTCCTATTTGAAGGAAAGGATATTGAAATCGAAGGTTACACACCTCCTGAAAAGTAATTAAGTTAGGAACAAAATGCCAGCGTAACTAAATGAATAAAAATACAGTAAAACAAGGCTTTCCTAAATTCCTCTGTCCCCTCGCGCGTGGCTCAAACAGGCCAGAAATGTTAAGCTACGCGCTCAATTTTTAAGTGCTGACGTAAGTTCTAACTTAAACACTTGTGGCAATTTCAACTACTCTCAACAGAGTAATTCCAGCAGTTTGCTCTCACTTAGTGGGCGCATTGCGAAGCTTCGCCTTGCGCTGGAGACTTATAGTTGGAACCGCTCGATGAGATGCTTACGAGGAATCACATCAGCGAAAAGCAACATCAATGATTAAACGGGGAGTTATCTATGAAGATACCAACCTGGCGAAGAGCAGTTATAAAAGTCGGCAGTGCTCTTATTGCGCCAGATGGTAAAGGCTGCAGTTCAAAATACTTACTTGCTATTGCTCGCTTTATTAACGAGTGTCGCGAGCGCGGCCAAGAGATTGTCTTGGTCTCTTCTGGTTCAGTTGCGGCTGGACGTCACCACTTCAAGTTCGACGAAAAGAAACCAATTCCCGTGGTGCTTAAAAAGGCTATGGCGGCTGTTGGGCAAACCCATGTGATGGAAAGCTGGTCTCGCTTTTTCGACTTCCCCTGCGCTCAAGTACTGATGACCCATGACGATCTGCGGGATCGTGAGCGCTACATCAGTATTCGCAACAGTGTAAACACCTTGCTTGAGCAAGGCATTATGCCAATTGCTAATGAGAACGACGCGTTAGCAACAGATGACTTGAAAGTGGGTGATAACGATAACCTTGCAGCCATGGTTGCAACGGTGGTCGACGCAGATGCACTCTTTATTTGTTCTGACATTGATGGTCTATACGACAAAGATCCGAACAAACATGCTGATGCCACGCTTATTCCTGAAGTGGACATCATTGATCAAAGTATTTATGCCCTGGCCGGTGGGTCTGCAAGTGCAGTTGGCACTGGCGGCATGCGGACTAAAGTTGAAGCCGCCGAGAAAGCCACCGCTCACGGCATAGATACTTATATTCTCAATGGCCGTAAAGGCACCAAGTTTGAGGTGCTCTTACGCAACGAGAACCCCGGGACCTTGTTTAAGGCTCGAGAAAACCCGCTAAGTAATAAGAAACACTGGTTACGTCACACCTTGATTGCACAAGGTGAAGTACTCGTGGACTCGCGCACCGTTGAAGCGATTCGGGACGAAGGCGCGTCATTACTTACAACGGGCATCGTCGATATTCAGGGCAACTTTGACCGCGGCGATGCTGTGCTAATTCGTAGCGCAGAAAACACCGAAACGATCGCAAAGGGAATCTGCCGGTACAGTTCCCATGAGCTCCTCCACCTGAAGGGGCAAACCGGCAGCAAGATCGCTGAGACTTACGGCTACAGCCCAATCAGTGAAGTCATTCACCGCGACGATTTGATGTTATGGAGTAAAGTATGAATAACCAATTAGCGACAGATATTTCAAAACGTGCTGCTGTTGCAGCGCGCACTATTGCGACCCTTTCCACAGAAAAAAAGAATCAAGCTCTGCAACGTATGGCTGATTCTATTCGAAAGCATATGGGAGCGATTCTCGCCGCCAATCAAGACGATTTGAAGGCCGGAAAAGAGAAGGGTCTTGATGATGCCATGATGGATCGCCTAGCCCTCGACGAAGCGCGGGTTGAAGATATGGCACAAGCGATCGAAGCCATTATTGCCCTGCCTGATCCGGTAGGCGATAGCTACCTGCTCGAGGAACGCCCGAACGGCATGCGGATCGATAAAATGCGCATTCCCCTTGGTGTGATTTGTATGATTTACGAAGCGCGTCCAAACGTCACCGCCGACGCTGGCGCACTGTGCTTCAAGTCAGGTAACGCCGCTATTTTACGCTGTGGTCGCGAAGCTATTGGTACGAGTAAAGTGATAGCCGAAGCCATGCATGAAGCGCTTGAAGCTTCTGGAATTAATAAGGATGTGCTGACTGTCGTACCAACGCCCGACCGTGACCTTATGGCTGAGCTGCTGAAACAGAAGGATCATATTGACCTCGTTATCCCGCGCGGCGGAGAAGGTTTGATTCATTATGTCAGCGATAACAGCAAAATCCCGGTGATTCAGCATTACAAGGGAGTCTGTCACCTCTACGTAGACAAAGACGCCGACCTCGACAAAGCCTTGCGTCTACTCTTAAACGGTAAGACACAACGCACAGGGGTGTGTAATGCGCTCGAAGGCCTGTTAGTTCATGAGGAGATTTCTGAGAAATTCTTGCCAATGGTGGCCCAAGCTCTTGCTGAGAAGCAGGTGAAAGTTCATGCGTGTAAGCGCTCAATTAGCTTTTTCGACAATGCTGAAGCTATCGCAGATGAAGATTTTGGCGTTGAGTACTTGGCCTTAGAAATCGCTATTCGCGTAGTAAAAGATTACGACGGTGCTATCGCTCACCTAGAGACGTTCTCAAGTGGTCATACGGACGTTATTTCTACTGAGAATGAAGCCACGGCAAGACGCTTCATTGCAGACATTGATTCAGCCGTGACCATGTGGAATACCTCGTCACGCTTCTCAGACGGCGGTCAATTAGGCCTTGGTGCAGAGATCGGGATTTCCACCTCGAAGCTCCACGCATATGGCCCTATGGGCTTACAATCGCTAACTACAGAGAAGTTTGTCGTGACCGGTACAGGACAAATTCGCGAATAGTCGCTTGACAGCGAGCACGAAAACTCGTTTAATACCGCCCGCTGTCAAAGACAGGCCCAGATAGCTCAGTTGGTAGAGCAGGGGATTGAAAATCCCCGTGTCGGTGGTTCGATTCCGCCTCTGGGCACCAAATACCAAAAAACCGCCCTAGTGGCGGTTTTTTGGTATTTGGGGTTTAGACGCCGGATGAGAACCACCTATCTGGTTCGACAAAAATGTCAGGAACATTTTTGGACGCACGTAGTGCGGGCCGCAGGCCGAGCCCCAGGGATGGGGCGAGCATTCCGCCTCATTCAGAAGAACCACCTATGTGGTTCGACTCTCTTTGCTTCGAAGAACGCCGGGAGCCGTTTTGGACGCACGTAGTGCGGGCCGTAGGTCGAGCCCCAGGGATGGGGCGAGCATTCCGCCTCACTATTCAAAGTTCACGTGGAACTGACACCCGCATAACTCACACCAGTCAAATGCGCCACCTCACGATGCCATGTGGCAAGGTCATTCATGTTGAACTGATTTAAAGCGTCATGCCCACATGCTCTCGCCATAACCTGCATAAGCTCTACCGAGGCTTCAAAGAAGTTCTTCAGCTGTATCGCTGACTCTTCAATATTCAGGCGTTTCCGCAAGTCTTCACGCTGAGTTGCGATTCCGGTTGGGCAATTATTGGTATGACAAATTCGCGCTCCAACACAGCCGATTGCTTGAATCGCGCTATTGGACAGCGCAATCCCGTCAGCGCCAAGTGCCATGGCCTTCACGAAATCCACCGGAACTCGCAACCCGCCAGTGATAATCAGAGTAACGCGACCACTTGCCCCTTGCGCATCAAGGTATCGTCGAGCTCGCGCAAGTGCCGGTATGGTCGGCACACTGATATGATTACGGAACATTTCGGGAGCGGCACCTGTTCCTCCTCCTCGACCGTCAAGGATGATGTAATCGGCTCCCGCATCTAGCGCAAATTGAACATCGCGCTCAATATGATTCGCACTGAGCTTAAAGCCAACAGGTATACCGCCGGTGATCTCTCGAACGCGATCTGCAAATTTACGGAAGTCGCCAACACTAGATAAGTCTTTAAATGCCGGCGGAGAAACAGCCGACTCTCCCGCTTTAAGGTTGCGCACCGCAGCAATCTGCTCTGTGTTCTTTACTCCTGGTAAGTGACCTCCTGTGCCGGTTTTCGCTCCCTGCCCGCCTTTAAAGTGAAAGGCTTGAATGTGTAGTAGCAGCTCTTCGGTGTACCCAAACTTGGCACTGGCTAGTTCATAAAAGTAACGGCTATTAGCCTGTTGCTCTGCTGGCAGCATGCCGCCTTCCCCCGAGCAAATGCCCGTTCCTGCTAAATTAGCCCCTTTAGCCAAGGCAATTTTTGCCTCTGGCGACAGCGCGCCAAAACTCATGTCGGAAACAAACAACGGGATATCGAGTTGGAGTGGCTTCTTGGCCTCGGGGCCGATAATTAACTTGGTATCGACCGCAACATCTTCCATCAATGGCTTAGTCGCCATTTGTGCGACCATAATCTGCAGTTGATCCCAGTGCGGAAGTTCATATCGCGGCACGCCCATCGCAACCATCGGACCATGCTTACCCACAGTCTTTAAACCGTCTTTCGCCAACTGGTGAATAAACTCAACGGTCGGTTCCTCTTTTGTGGCTTTTGCCTTTGGCTTGCCAGCATCGGTAGTTTTGACTTCAGGCGCTTCTTTACCAATCTGATCCTGACTGAATTGCTTATGCGTACCATCGCAAAACGGCGCATCTCCGGTCTGTTTGCACTGACACAAATAGAAGTCACCGCTATCTTCGGCTTTAAACATCTTTGGCGTAAACCCGCTGCCCGCATGAGAACCGTCGCAAAAAGGCTGATCCTTTGACCGACCGCATCGGCAGAATGCGTACTCGCGGCCCTTTTCTAACGTCACTTTTGCTGGCTTATTATTCGCAATAATAGGTTGGCTCATGAAAAATCCTTGTTGGTGAAGTGCCTAATTATCTATACATCTCCATTTCTAATGGCCTACGGCCCAAGCCTAAGAATAGATTAAATTGCCGACCGCTGCGAACGCACCAAGAACATTCGAGAGCCTCCATAAAAATTAAAAAAATAAAGTAAATTCTGACTCTTAGAGCTGGCTTACCACCAATGTTGAGCTACGCTTAAAGGGATACTAATCAGGAGATTTATCATGAGTAAAGTAAGTGCTATTGGTTTTTCAGTGCTTGTAGGTTCGCTGGCTTTTGCTACGAGCTACAGTCCAGTGACGCAAGCAGACATCGTTAGTACGCACGAGATTGTTCATGAAGCGCGAACTGGATTTGACCGTGCCCAACTGACCGAGCAGTTACAACGGCAAGATGTCCGTGAGCAGTTAATTCAATTCGGTGTAAATCCGGATGAAGCGGTAATGCGTGTTGCTGCAATGACTGACGCTGAAGTGAGAGAGTTAACCGCTGGCATCGACCAACTGCCCGCGAGAGTGTAAAAATAACTGTGTAAATGGCATTCTAATCAACTCCTTAGAAGGATATCAGAATGCCAATATCAGACAAACTCATCGACCAGCTGCTTGAAGGCTGTGACTCTCCAGAAGACATTTTAGGTGAAGCTGGCCTGCTCAAGCAGCTTACCAAGAAGGTGGCGGAGCGGGCCCTAGAGCAACAAGGTCGAGTGACCATCGCCGAACAAAGCTACGAAGCGGCTTTAAAGCGTTGGCCGGAGCAACCCACGAGCGCGATGGGGTTGGGAAATATTGCTTATGTCGGGGCAACTTTGCGCAAGCAGAGTCCCATTACCGCACAGCCATAGCGATCGACTCTAGCCAAGCGGTCGCATTTTATAATTTGGCTTTTGCATTACTTCGGCAAGGACAATACGAAGCAGCCATAGCAGCAGCGGCGCAAGCGCAAGAACTTGCTCCAGATCATCCGCGTTATGGACAAGCAGTTGAAACATTGGAGCAAGCTGGCCGCACCAATGCAGCCAGCTAACAACTCAGCTTACAAAACCTCGTTAAGGAAAGTCAGCAGCGAATTCCAACTCTTACGATCAGCGTCAAGATCGTAATCGGAACTCCATGGCACTGTAAACGAATGCAACGCTCCGCCATAGACATGAGCGTCATGGCGGACATTCGCCCGATTCAAATCATCCAACAGTGTGGCTAAATCTGTCATACCCGAGACTGGGTCTGCTGAACCATGCAGCACCAAGACTGCTCCTTGGGTTTCTGAGTAGTCTTGACCCTCTGGAAGATTTAAACCACCGTGAAACGACACGAAACCGCGTAAAGGTGCGCCAGCTCGAGCGAGCTCAAGCGCCGCTGCGCCACCAAAACAATAACCCATCACCACAATATTGTCGGTTCCGCCCGGAATGCGACTGACTTCGTCTACCGCCGCCAACAAGCGTGCACGAAATACATCGCGGTTCGCGTACATTTCGCCAGCTCGTTGTTGATTTTCACGCATACTTGTCGGCTGTCTGTCGCGACCATAAACATCAATGGCGAAAGCAGTGTAACCGAGCGCTGCGAGCTGTTCAGCGCGCCCGCGCTCATAAGCATTGGGACCATCCCAGTCATGCACAATCAAAACTGTTCCAAGACTTTGTTCGAGCCTTGTATTGCGTGCTACGTAGCCTTTAAACACCATATCGCCGATACGATACTCGTAGTCTTCTGCAACAATTGCAGCTGAACTGGTAAAAGACATCACCAGCAACAGAAGTGGTAGCACTGTACGTATAACTTTCATGATGTTCTCCAGCGTAATTAGGTGAAGGTTAGCCGAGTGATTACGTAGATTCAGTGTCATTCGGATTCCACACGACTTCCCATAGGTGTTGGTCAGGATCTTGAAATACGCCGCCATATCCTCCCCAACTGAAATAGGCCGGAGGTCGAACAATCTTTGCCCCTGCCTTCTCAGCTTGCGCAATAATTTCGTCTACTGCCGTTACTGAAGCGACATTGTGCGCGAGCATAAAGCCCGCGGGATCGCTTGGCCCCAAGGGCACGTGACACTCCGCGCTAATGCTTTCGCGAGGCCAAAGCGCCAACCTCAGGCCCGGTTGAAAATCAAAAAACGCAACAGCTCCATGATTAAACTCTTCTCCAACAATGCCCTTGGTCGGCAACCCTAAGCCATCCCGATAAAATGCGGTGGCTCGCGCCAAGTCATCCACACCCAAGGTAATGTAGCTAATTCTTTGCGTCATCTTCGCAGCCATAATGCGCTATTCACTCCAAATCTAAATGATAATAATTGTCATTACCGATTATTTCTCTTAGAATCACCCTATCATGAACACGAGGTTCTGTAGTTATGCGATCTGGTATCACTCTTCTTATTATTGTCGCTTTATTGCTCGCAATCATTTTTTCGGTACTCCCCCGTGACGACGCCGATACGGTGAATCTGTACTCGTCACGCAATGAGAGTTTAATCAAACCGTTACTCGACGAATTTACCGCTGAAACGGGCATACGCGTAAACTTACTAACCGGCTCCGGTGACGGGCTGTTGTCACGGCTGCAAAGTGAAGGCCGGAACTCACCTGCAGATCTATTCCTTACAGTAGACGCTGGTGCCTTGCACCGCGCGAAATCCGCTGGTCTTTTTCAACCGGTATTTTCAAGTTCACTAGACTCAGCAATTCCATCGCAATTGCGCGACACCGATCGGGAGTGGTTCGGCTTAAGCATGCGTGCACGACCTATTTTCTATGCGCGCAATCGAGTCGACCCCACTGAATTATCTAATTACTTAGATCTCGCAGACGAACGGTGGCGCGGTCGGATCTGTGTTCGTAGTTCGGACAATGTATACAATCAATCATTGGTCGCGGCGATGATTGCGCACCATGGTGAAGAAGAAACAGAAGCTTGGGCACGAGGCTTAGTTGCCAACTTTGCGCGAAACCCAGTAGGTGGCGACCGCGATCAGTTACATGCTGTTGCCTCTGGACAGTGTGATGTAGCACTTGCAAATACCTACTATTATGGCGCTATGGCCGTCAGTGAGAATGCAACTAACTTAGAAACTGTCCGCCAAGTCGGTATTTTCTGGCCCGCACAGCAGGAAGAAGGTGTGCACATTAACGTGTCTGGCATTGGCCTGTTGCGTTATGCCAATAATCCAGAGTCAGCGATCCAATTAATAGAATTCCTCGCCAGTGAGCGCTCACAGGCTTGGTATGCCGAGGCAAACCAAGAATACCCGGTACGGGAAGGCGCAACACTGAGTAGCGAATTAGAGAGCTGGGGCGCGTTTCAAGCCGATACACTACCTATGAGTACACTCGGAGAAAACAATGCTGTAGCGGTGCGCTTAATGAACCGAGCTGGGTGGCGATAATAGGTGGCACCAGAAACCTCGAGCTCTTACCGTTTTCACCAAAGCCTGCGCCAGCGGGCTTTGTCGCGTCTGCGTGCTTGGAGTGTGCCTGCTGTCGCGGTTCTAATCTGCCTGCCATTGCTTGTGATCGTCGCCGGCTTTTTCATTGGGTTATTTAGCCCAGAGCAGCGCGACACATTGGCCCACCTCGGTCGTTACGTCATCAGTGAATATGTTCGCCACACGATCATTCTCATGGTTGGCGTAGGTTTATTAGTCGCCATCCTCGGTGTAACTACCGCTTGGTTAACCACAGCCTGCAACTTCCCCGGTGTTCGCTGGTTACGCTGGGCCTTACTCTTGCCTTTAGCGATGCCGGCCTACATTACCGCTTATACCTACAGTGGCATGTTAAGCTTCGAGGGTCCGGTGCAGTTAGTGGTGCGCTCGCTCACGGGCTTGCAATTTGGCGAGTACTATTTCCCCGAGATTCGCTCACTTGCGGGCGCCATATTTATCTTAAGTTTTGTGCTCTTCCCCTACGTGTACTTAATCACACGAGCTGCATTTATTGAGCAATCACGGGCAGCTATTGAAGCTGGCCGCACGCTTGGCTTAGGTCCTTGGCAAAGCTTCTTTCGGGTCGGTTTACCCATGGCACGCCCCGCTATTGCAACAGGTGTAACCCTCGCATTGATGGAAACTCTAGCCGACTATGGCACGGTGCATTTCTTCGGCGTCACCACTTTTACCACGGGTATTTTCAGAACCTGGTATGGCATGGGTGATCCTATAGGAGCCCTTCAACTAGCGAGTATTCTGCTCAGCGCCGTGGTCGTACTGATGCTGGTCGAGCGTATCTCGCGACGCCAATCTAAGTATCATCATGCGGGTCGTTCGCAACAGCCTGCGCGCCCGCTGCAACTGAGTCGAAGCAAAGCATGGCTCGCGTTTTCTTGGTGTTTTGTGCCGGTCTTAGTGGGCTTTTTACTACCCGCGCTACAATTACTCTTCTGGTCAGCGGATCAATTGCATGTTTGGTTAGACCCAAGCTTCTGGAATCTAGTAAAGAACAGCCTCGTCTTAGCTACAGTGGCGGCGATTATTACCGTTATCGTCGCGCTTTGGCTCTGTTATGGTAAACGCAGAACACCCACCAAATTGATTCGCTCAAGCGTCGGCTTTGCGTCGCTTGGCTATGCCATACCGGGGGTCGTAATTGCTGTCGGCGTTATGTTGCCCCTTGCGTGGTTAGACCATCGCATTATCAATGTTAGTGAAGCCCTCTTTGGTATCAACCCAGGACTCTTATTGTCTGGGACTATCTTTGCGCTGCTGTTTGCCTATTTGGTTCGCTTCCTGTCTATTTCTGTACAAACCGTTGACAGTGGCTTGGCACAAATTCGCACCGCCATGGATGAGTCGGGCAGAATTCTTGGCTTAACGTCCCGACAAATCCTAAGCCGTATTCACTTTCCACTGTTGCGCACGAGTTTAATTACTGCAGGAATTCTGGTGTTCGTAGACGTTCTCAAAGAGTTACCTGCGACTTTGATTTTAAGGCCATTCAACTTCAACACTCTCGCTGTCCGGGCCTACGAAATGGCGGGTGATGAACGACTGGCAGAAGCGGGGCCAGCGGCACTCATGATTGTGATCGCCGGACTGATTCCCGTTATTCTATTGAGTAAAGCTATGTCCGCACGGCAGCAAGCGATGCATGAACCCGTGATGGCCGCCCCGAAAGCTGAGGAAATTTATGAGCCTGTTAAAGCTTGATCAAATCGATGTTGGATTTGGCAATCAAGTGATTGTCGACGATGTCAGCTTTAGTCTTGATGCTGGAGATATCGGCTGTCTGCTTGGCCCAAGCGGCTGCGGGAAGACCACTCTACTGCGCGCTATTGCGGGTTTTGAACCTGTGCTTCGTGGCAGCATTGAATTGGGCCAACGACTGGTCAGTTCGCCTGCACAACTGGTGCCACCAGAAAAACGTGGCATCGGCATGGTGTTTCAAGACTTTGCCTTATTTCCACATCTTACTGTGGCAGAAAATATCAGCTTTGGCATTCGCCAACAGACCTCCAGCGAACAACGCAAGCGCGTAAATCAGCTCCTCGAACATGTTGGCTTAGAAGGCTACGGTCCACGTTATCCTCATCAGCTGTCGGGTGGACAGCAGCAGCGTATAGCGCTGGCTCGCGCTTTGGCTCCTCGCCCTCGCCTCTTGTTACTTGATGAACCCTTTTCCAGCCTTGACGCAGAATTACGGGAATCACTTGCTACTGAAGTTCGTGCACTTCTAAAGAAAGAAGAAATTACTGCATTACTCGTGACCCATGACCAGCAGGAAGCTTTTGCGATGGCCGACAAAGCGGGCGTCATGTATCACGGGCGGATGTTGCAATGGGATACACCCTATGGCCTCTATCACCGTCCTGCGCATCACTTGGTTGCTGATTTCATTGGTCATGGTGTTTTACTGCGTGGGGCTGTTACTCATGATCAACGTGTACAAACTCCTTTAGGCTTGCTGCATGGCGATCATGTGCCAAATAACAGTGAGGGGGAGGCCGTTGATGTATTGGTTCGCCCGGATGACATAGTGATTGACGATGATAGCGAGCGGCGGGCTAAGATTGTCGCCAAAGGGTTTCGCGGTGCTCACTACTTATACACAGTTGCACTAGAGGACGGCAGCCAATTGCTTTGCATGGCGCCGTCACATCACCAATATGAATTAGGTCACGAGGTCGGCTTAAAGCTCAACCTCGATCACTTGGTACTCTTTCCTGCGGGCTACTGTGATACGTAAGCTGTGATACGTAAGCGGTGATACCTAACTCAGCTCAGTTAGAGCCCGTAACGGCTCATAATGTCAGCATGAAGGCCACTTTCTCGGACTTCATGCAATGCCTCATTGAAACGCTCCACCGTCTCTTGATCAACAGACTCACGAGAGAACATTACATAAACATTAGATGCAGGTAGTTGGATATCCGAAGGCATCACATATTCATGCATGCCCTTGCGACGAATCATCGACGCCCCCACAAAAGAATCCTCAAGAAAGCCGTCAATGTCATCATCTAAGAGTCGCGCAAGATTAAGCTCACCAATCATGGCACCGACAAAACGTGGTCCAAGTTCCTCGTCGGAATAGAGCTCTTGCACCTCATCTCCGTAGTAATATTGATTGACCACACCAAGCCGATGCCCACGCCGGACAAAGTCCTCGACAGTGTGCATGGTAAACCGGTGAAGTTCACCCGTGCGAATGAACAAGGTAAATTGCTCTTTGCGATAAGAGTCAGAGAAACGAGCAAACTCTTCTCGCTGTTCGGTTCTTGAGGCGCCGACTAACATATCAACTTCGCCCTCCTGCAACCGGTCGAGTAGCTCCGTCCAAGTGGCCTGCTGCGTTGTAATAGTACAATCCATCTTACTTGCGACTGCTTGCACTAACTCAACATCAAGACCACGAACAACGTTCCCCACGTCTAAATATTGATAGGGTTCCCAAGCATCAAAGCCGAGGCGAAGTTGGCAACTCGGCTCGTATGTCTGACTCGGTTCCTCAACATATGAATCACTACAGGCCGACAGCAATACAACACAACTCATGAGCAACAGCATTTTCTTCATAACGCGCTCCCAGTGTGGGCTGATTTTATTTGAGTATAGTCGAACATTTTCAACGATGTGGTAGTCTTGAATGTATTCGATTCAGAGGAAGTGAACTCATGATGCAGCTAACTCAGGCGCCTGACGAGCAGTTTCAATGGGTGCGAAAACTCAATGCTATTGGCATCGCGCTATCGTCCGAGGCAAATCAAGAACAACTTCTCGAGTTAATCCTTGAAAGTGCTCGTACCCTCACCCATGCCGATGCTGGGACACTCTACATGGTGGACGAACAGGACGAGCCGCAAGCTCGCACCTTGCGTTTCGCCTTGGTCCAAAATGACACGCTAGGTATCCACTTTGGTGGCAGTGGTGCGCCCGTCGATGAGACCTTTCAGCCACTCCCGCTATATCTTCAGAATGGTGCCACGAATGACCGGATGGTCGTTGCACATTCAGTGCTCAGTGAGCAAACCGTCAATATTACTGACGCCTACAATGAGAAAGGTTTCGACTTCTCTGGCACCCGCGCCTTTGATCAGAAGACCGGCTATCGCTCAAAATCCATCCTCGTGGTACCCCTGAAAAACCACCAAGATGAAGTCATTGCCGCGCTGCAGCTACTAAATAAGAAAAATGAGCAAGGTGAAACCATTCCATTTGATGATGCTGACCTTGAGCTTATCTCGTCGCTTGCATCACAAGCTGCTATTGCGCTTACAAACCGACGTTTAATCGACGACTTACATCACTTGTTCGAGAGTTTTACTCAAGTCATTGCCAATGCAATTGATGCCAAATCGCCACAAACAGGCGCGCATTGCCGCCGAGTTCCAGATGCCACGCTGATGATTGCCGATGCTGCCAGTGACTCTAATTACCCAGGACTAGAGGGTTTTAGCATGACTGAAGCCGACCGCTATGAACTCAAGACAGCCGCGTGGATGCATGATTGCGGTAAGGTGGTTACACCGCCGCATGTGGTCGAAAAATCAAGAAAGCTCGAAACTATTTATGATCGCATTGGCACCATTGAAGCTCGACTCGAAGTCCTCGTTCGAGATGTTCGTATCCAAGCACTTGAGGCTCAAGTGAACGCGCTTCAGGCGGGGAAAGCCATCGGGGCGGATGAAATAGGGAGTTTCAATGCTGCTGAACAGTACTTTGAGGGCGCACTCAACTTTCTTCGCACCTGCAATACGGGGGGCGAGTTCATGGAAGAAGCGGCAATTGAGCGCGTTGAGGAGCTCGCAAAACTCACCTATCAAACACTAGAGGGTGAGACGCAACACCTGCTCAACGAAGATGAGTGTCAGAATCTTTGCATTCGCAAGGGTACCCTGACAGATGCTGAACGAAAAATCATGGAAGATCATATGGTTCATACCATCCACATGCTTGAGCAGTTGCCATTCCCGAAACATCTCAAACGTGTTCCCGAGTTCGCCGGAGGGCATCATGAACGTATGGATGGTAATGGCTACCCACGCGGTTTAACGCGCGAGCAAATGTCCATACCTGCGCGGATCATGGGTATCGCGGATGTGTTTGAAGCACTCACCGCACCTGAACGCAGCTACAAAAAGCCCATGGCCCTATCACAAACCTTGACCATCATGGGACGAATGGTGGAAAACAATCATTTGGATCCTGACCTATTCAATCTGTTTGTCGAAAAACAAGTCTATTTGCGCTACGCTGAAAAATATCTACAACCTGAACAAATTGATGACGTGGATCTGAACAACCTCCCCGGCTACCGAGCCACAGGAATGCAAGCGTAAAGGACATCCTATGAAGATAAATGTGCTCGGCTGTAGCGGTGGAGTTGGCGGGAGAACCGGCAGCACAGCAATCCTAATCGACCAGCATATTCTGATTGATGCCGGCTCTGGTATCGACGAACTCAGTCTTGCTGAGATGCGCAATATCCGCCACGTGCTCTTGACCCACTCTCATGTAGATCACATCTGTTTTCTACCCACTTTTCTAGCGAATTTGTTTGGCTATACCGATGAACCTGTGACCGTGCATGCACTTCCAGAGACCATTGAAGTACTTAAAGACTGTATTTTCAATTGGCAAATCTGGCCCGACTTTACCGAGTTGCCCAGTGAGCAACACCCCATTATGCGCTTCAGTGCGTTAGAGCCCTGGCAACCAGTAAAATTAGACGAGATTGTGATCACGCCCTTTTCCGTTGAGCATACGGTACCCACTATTGGTTTTAGCCTGCAGGACTCAGAGCAACATTTCGTCTTCACCGCAGATACCCGTGCATCTGAGGTGCTGCTCGATCAACTCAATCGGCTGAATGATATTGATACCTTGGTCCTTGAATGCTCTTTTCCTGATCGCGCTCTAGAAATGGCGATTGTTTCTGGGCACATGACGCCGGCCACGGTGAAAGCAACAGTAGCAGAATTAGCCAATCCCCCTAAACAGGTCTGGATAACGCATCTTAAACCGAGTTACGAAGAAGAATTACGTGAGGTATTTGCAGCCGACCCAGATTGTCAGAACTGGCGAGTACTGCCGTGATGACTAATGATTTTAAAGCGGGTATGCAATGCGCTGGTTGAAAGCTTGGCTAAGCTCATCGAAGTCATTGCAAGCGCTGGTGAGCCTAGTTTTGGTATTCTGGCTACTTGGTGAGCAAGTCGGAGTTTGGCCCTCACAGGTTTTGCAACGACTCGAATGGCTCAGCTATGACGAACGCGTAGTGCGCACCTTAGACGGTGAAGAAGACCCCGCCATCGTGATTATCGATATCGATGAATACAGCCTCCAACAGGGAGGGCAATGGCCTTGGCCGCGTGCTCAAGTTGCGCGCCTGCTAGAAAATCTCTTTGATGAGTATCAAATACAGTTACTCGGGCTCGACGTTATCTTTGCCGAGCCAGAAGCCAATTTATTGGCAACTCAGTGGCATCAGCTCGTTTCCCGCTATCCAGACCTACCTGATGAACCAGAGATTGTCAGTGGTGATGTGCTGCTAGCGGAAACGCTCATGAACTACCCCATCATTTCAGCGTTCTACTTTGACCAAGCAAACAGCACTGCCAATGGTTACTCGCGCTCTACAGGCGAGCTTCCACCGCCTTTAATGATGGCGGAACCAACAAATAATTGGACCAGCTTACCGATTCCCCGGCCCTCACGTTTTACGAGCAACCATCCACAAGTACAGCCCTTTGTGCTTGCCGGTGGCTATTTTGATAATCCCATGGTCGACGATGACGGCGTCTTTCGACGCGTCCCATTGTTACAGGAATGGCAAGGTGAACTGTACGGTAGCCTGCCATTAGCCATGCTCTATACTCTGCTCGGACAACCTCCCGTTGCACTCGATGTGCACGAAGCCGGCGGCATGCTTCATCTCGAGGGAGTCGACGTGGGCGGCTTCTATTTCCCCACAGACCCAACAAGTTCAGTACTGGTTCCCTGGCAAGGGTTTCGTGAGCACTTTACTTATATTTCAGCTTACGACGTGCTCACAGGCGCAGTAGATCCCGAGCAACTCGCGGGTAAAATTGCACTACTTGGTACCTCTGCACCAGGTTTAATGGACTTACGTTCGACGCCAGTGGGAGGTGTCTTTCCTGGGGTTGAAATTCATGCAACTATCCTAGCGGGTATGCTGCAGATGAGCTTTAAATCAGAACCCGGCTATAGCTTGGCCGTCACCGCGTTAGGTATTGCCCTCATTGGCTTATTGATGACGATCTTCTATCCAAGATTACGAGCCGTCGCATTAATGAGTATCAGCGCCCTGCTGCTGATCTTGCACCTAGCTGCGAACCTTTATGCTTGGCATGCTGGACTTGTTTTGCCACTGGCGTCTGGGTTACTTCTCATCGCCCTGCTGACCAGTTGGCACCTCACCATGAACTTTTGGCGTGAAAGCGCAGAGAAACGTCAAGTCGCCGAACAGTTTGGTCGCTATATTCCGCCTGAACTTGTGAAAGACATTGTCGCCTCTCCTGAAGCCCAGGATATGGTCGGACAAGAGCGCGAACTCACGGTACTGTTTTCGGATGTTCGAGGCTTCACTTCATTTTCAGAGAAGATCCCGCCAGCCGAACTTACCGATGTCATGAACCGACTCCTGACGCCGGTGACGCGGGCTATTCACAAGCATCGAGGCACTATCGATAAATATATGGGTGATGCAGTCATGGCCTTCTGGGGCGCACCACTACCCGACGATGAGCATGCCGTGAATGCGCTCGCTGGAGCATTAGCGATGCAAGAAGCACTCGCCGAAATTAACGCAGAATTTGTGAGTGAGGGCCGTGACTCCTTGGCTATGGGCATTGGCGTTCATACCGGCGTTATGAATGTCGGCAACATGGGGTCAGAATTCCGCATGGCCTATACGGTTCTTGGCGATAACGTGAACCTTGGCTCGCGACTAGAGGGACTCACGAAGGGCTATGGGGTTGATATCCTCTTCAGTGAGAATTCCCTTGCAGCATTGAGCTGTCTCGTCGAGCCTCTGTTTCTCTATCGGCGGCTTGACCGAGTCAGAGTAAAAGGACGGGAAACCCCCTTAACGATCTATCAACTCATGGGGTATTTAAACACTGCTTCGGAGCAGGAAAAGCAACTAGCGACCAGCAGTGATAGCGCACTCGAACTCTATGAGCAGGGGCATTTTAAAGGCGCGTTACGCGCCTTTAAGAAACACCTTGAAGACCAACCCACAGATCCAGTGGCACAACTCTACCTTGAACGCTGTGAGGAGTATTTGGCAACGCCCCCACCGGCGGACTGGGATGGTGTTTACACACACACCTCAAAATAATGCCCGCAACATTCTTGCTTAAATTGCTCGAGCTGCTGTCGCCATGACGATGAACCAAATCAGATGGGTTCCCACCACAACAAAAGTAATGGGTCGCCGCATCTTCTCATACCAAGAATCAGTCAAATGCCGCAGGTCGTAGTTTAGCCAAAGTAAGAAGGCTGCCGCCAAAACCAACAAAGCGACCATCGGTGCTAACCAAGCGACAGCTGCCCAGCCCACTAAGGAGGGCGCCATACAAAAGATAAGTCGCGCGTCGGGACGATCCAACTTGTCGGCCATGATCAGTCCCCAATGAATTCCTCCAAGAAACGAAAGAATCACCGCACTGTATACCAAAAATGCTCCTAGCAAGAGGTCTTGCGCAACGTTGAATGCACCAAGGACAGATAGGGCCATAAAAGGTACGAGGCCAAACCAACTCAAACGATTGGCGGTTAATATTGTTCTTTCCTGCACGCGTAACCTCTCTTAATTCAGCATGACTGAGCGCACCAGCCATGCCATATACGCCAAATAGATGAGTACAAATATACCACCTTCCCAGCGGTTAATCCGACCCAAACGCTTAGGTTGCCATGACTTAGGGCGCCAAGCGAAAACGAAGAGCATGAGCGTGAGCACCAACATCAATGCCCAGTCGCGCGTAAGTATGTCACCCGACAAGGAGATTGGCTCAATTGCCGCCGCAATCCCCACTACGGCTAATGTATTAAATAAGTTTGATCCTAATAAGTTACCGAGTGCTAAATCATTCTCTTTCTTGCGAATTGCGACCAATGCAGCGGCTAACTCAGGCAGAGATGTACCGAGCGCGACTATGGTAAGTCCGATAATCAACTCGTCTACGCCCAGCGCCATGGCAAACTCCACAGCGCCCCATACGAGTAGCCGTGAACTGGCTATGAGGAAGAGCAAGCCAATAGCCAACCAAAAAGTTGATTGGCGCACCGTCATCGCTTCATGGCTCGCTAACTCGGCATCCGTTTCCGCCGCCAGAGTATCACTTCCGGCCCCCTCTCGTGACTGCTTCAATGACCAAACCAAGAAAGCGAAAAACGCACCGAATAGGACAACCGCGTCCAAGCGCGTAATCACACCATTATGCAATTGCCAGCCCGCCAATAAAGTGGCGCCAAGTAGGATAGGAAGCTCTCGTCGGAGCACCTGCGATTGCACTGTCATGGGCATCAACAAAGCGGTTAGACCCAGTACTAGCGCGATGTTGGCGATGTTTGAACCATAAGCGTTGCCGAGCGCTAGCCCCGGGTTGCCTTGCGATGCAGCGAAAGCAGAGACCACCATCTCTGGCGCAGAGGTACCGAAGCCGATGACTATCATGCCAATAAACAATGGTGAAACGCCGAGGGAACGAGATGTCGCCGCAGCTCCCTCAACAAATTTATCGGCACTCCAAACCAAGACTATGAGTCCAAAAACAATCGCCAAAAAGGGTAACAACATATCTTCCTAGTCCTTATGCAAGAGATGATGCGACTCAGATGCTCGTGTGCTCAGAATAAATTGTTCACGGAACCACTGCATTCGCGGATCCTGATGATACCGCTCATGCCAGTACAAGTAGAAGCACACAGGCGGTCTTTTTAACTCATAAGGCAACTCTCGGATCACCAAGTTACGCCCAGCAGCAATTCGCTCGGCAAGCCGCAAAGGCAGTGTAAATAACAAATCTGAGCCTTCGCAAAAATCTCCCACTGAGGTGAAGCCTGAGAGTCGCAACGCAACGGTTCTGCTTAATCCATGTTCCGCCAAAACCTGATCCATAGTCCCCGGTCCTTTGCCTGTGATGGAGACCAATCCATGAGGTGCTTGTGCGTACTCTGCGGATGTGAATGTGCGCTCTGCCAAGGGGTGTTCTGCTGCCATTAAACAGACGGTAGGCATCTCGTCTAAGACACGGCGGTGCAGATGACTCTCCGCACTCAAAGGAGCCAAGCCACTCAAGCTGAAATGTACTTCATCCCTTTCCAACATGGGAAAGCTATCATCTTCTTGGCGCACAGTTTCGAGTCGCATATTAGGTGCCAACACGCGCATGCGCTTAAACAGTTCTGGAAGATAAATTCCAAGTTCAAGGTCGAGGCCTGTAATACGAATCAGACCATCATCCAATTCTGGCGCAAAATAAGGTGGCGCAACAAGTTGTTCAAGAGATCGCAAAATAGCAGCCAGTTCAGGCGCCATCGTTCTTGCACGGGAACTTAAGTCATAGCCGCTTTGCGTGCGCACCAAAATCGGATCACCAAGACTTTCACGTAATCGTTGTAAAGCGCGGCTCATTGCTGGCTGGCTCATATCAAGCGCCGCAGCTGATCGAGACACATGACGTTCTCGTATCAGCGTGTGCAAAATGAGCAGCAGATTCATGTCGAGTTTTCTCAATTCCACCTTATGCATACCCGCTATGTAATAAATGCATTGGAAGCATACACCAATGTTTCATATGCTGTCAGTGTTAGAGTGGAGTTTACAGAGCACCGGATAGGAATCCTCATGGCAACGACGGTCACACAACTGAAGAACACAACTACGCACTATGGCTGGGTCAGTATTGCTTTTCATTGGCTGATGGCGTTAACCATTATTGGTATGTATCCCTTTGGTTTGTACATTGTATCGCTGGGCTACTATGACCCTGGCTATCGTATTTACCCCGATCTTCACCGCAGCATCGGCGTGCTGGTAGCTTTTGCTTGGGCACTCAGGTTGACGTGGCGCTTGTTCAATCCACGACCCGTCCCGCTGAGCCCCAAACCTTGGGAACGCATGGTGGGTCATATTGTCCATGCAGTCCTCTACGGACTCATTGCTGTCGTTGTGGCGAGTGGTTACCTCATTACCACCGCTGACGGGCGCAGCGTCGATGTTTTCGGCTGGTTCAGCATTCCAGCCATCCCCGCACTTGCAACGCGGCAGGAAGAGCTCTGGGGTAATGTCCACTTTTACGCTGCAACCACCATGATAGTGCTCGTTGCACTGCATATGGCGGCAGCACTGAAGCACCACTTTATAAATAAAGACGCAACACTCACTCGCATGTTTGGCATGAAAACAGGAGCATAAATTATGAAATCTTTTACTTTGTCAGGTCTCGCGTTATCGACCTTGCTAGCCGCTGGCGTAATGTCTAGCCCAACGGCCCAAGCAGCCAACTACGTCATTGATACACAAGGCGCTCACGCCTCAATCAATTTCCGTATCGACCATTTAGGCTTTAGCTACGTTGTGGGTCGTTTCAACGAGTTCACCGGCCAATTCACTTACGACTCAGAAAACCCGAACGCTAGCACCATTGAAGTGTTAGTGAACACGGCTTCGCTTGACTCTAATCACGCAGAACGTGATCGCCATGTGCGCGGCAGCGACTACTTGAATGTTCGTCGTTACAGCGAAGCACGTTTCGTAAGTACGTCATACGAAGACAATGGTGATGGCACCGCAACCTTGAACGGTGAGCTCACGTTATTCGGTAACACACGTCCAATCGCAATTGCGGTGACTAAATACGGTGAAGGTGAAGATCCTTGGGGTGGATACCGCGTTGGATTTACTGGTACCACCGAGTTAAATCTGCCAGAATTTGGTATGAACTTTAACTTAGGTCCTGCTGCAGAGACCGTCTATATGGACCTGCACATTGAAGGTATCCGCCAGTAATTTACAAATTCGACTCGCGACGCCGGCCGATGCGCCGGCGCTCGCCGAGCTCGAACGTGCAACCTATGCACAAGACAGCTACCCCTCGTTCTTCTTTGCCCAAGCCGTTCAGCAATGGGATCAAGCGATTTGGATTGCCGAAGCCGACCAAGCGCTCCTCGGTTACTTACTATTCGCTCCAGCGGCGAGTCACGACGCAGTATGGTTAATGTCACTGTTGACGTCCCACGCCGCCCGCGGACAAGGTATCGCACGACTTTTACTTGAACAAAGCCTCTTATCACTGCGGTCTCGACAGATCAAAGTTTGTTGGCTCAGCGTTGCGCCCGATAATGAAGCTGCAAAGAATCTCTATTTAAATTTAGGCTTCAAACTCGAACAGGATGCCCCTGACTATCTTGGACCAGGCGAACGGCGCTGGATTATGAAAAAAGTAATCGACCACTCCTAGGTTATTACCCCTGCCATTCGGCTGCTAAGTTATTCAAATTGTCACAATTAGCACGTACCATATAAAGGTTATACGACAACTCCAAGGAAGTATTTGATGACTGCTCACTGGACCCAAAGGCGCTCGAATGCAGCACCAGCTCGCCCGGGGGACTTACGCAATCCATGGCAACGTGACCGCGCTCGAATTCTTCACTCCGCCGCCTTTCGACGTTTGCAGTCTAAGACTCAAATCATGAACGTGGGAGAGAATGATTTTTACCGAACACGTCTCACTCACTCTCTAGAGGCTGCTCAAATTGGTGCGTCCTTAATTAATCAAATCGCTCATAGTGGCACGGACTTGGCCCGCAGCTTACTCCCCGACGAGAACCTGATGGAGGCATTATGCCTCGCCCATGACATTGGTCACCCGCCTTTTGGTCATGGTGGTGAAACTGCATTGAATTATAAAATGCTGCAAGCTGGTGGATTTGAAGGAAATGGCCAGACATTCCGTATTGTCGGACGGTTAGAGTCCTATCATCAGGATCATGGCATGGATCTCACTCGCCGCACTCTACTGGGGCTGCTGAAGTATCCGGTCTTAATGCCAGACTTTCCTCAAATCGACACCACAGTCAATCCACTGAGTTTGGCTCCCTGGAAACCCGCAAAAGCGCTGTACGCCGCTGACGCAGATCTACTGGATTGGGTACTTTCCCCTCTGTCTGATACTGACCGCGAGTTATTCCAAGCGGTTGATTCGTTGCCAGAGTCGCCCTATCAGAAATCTCGCTATAAGTCCTTCGATGCATCACTCATGGAGCTCGCAGATGATATCGCTTATGGCGTTCATGACTTAGAAGATGCCGTAGTCACGGGTACCATGACGAAGCTCAATTGGCTCGAGTTTATGACTCCCCGCATCGCATCTCTTCCCGAGACGTTACAAACTTTAGTCACCAAACTCGGTGAACAGCTTTTCTCAACTGAGCATCACCTGCGCAAAAACGCCATTGGCGCATTCGTAAATGTTTTCGTGACAACAGTTACAGTGGCCGAAGTATTGCCTGCTGCAGATGAACCGCTCATTCGCTACAACGCAGTGCTTCCAGAGGCTCAACGTCAGCTATTGAACACTTTGAAATCTGTGGTGTTTGAGTTCGTTATCCATAAACCTGAAATTCAGCAGTTACGTTACCGGAGCCAGAATATGCTCCTGCAACTCTTCAGTGCGTTTCATGCGGAACCGACGCGTCTACTTCCACACAACTCCAAGATGCGCTGGGAAGCGGCATATGCAGCCGAAGGACAAGTTGGGGCAGACCGGGTGTTATGTGATTACATTGCAGGAATGACCGACGATTACGCCGGCCATATGTATCGCCGTATGTTTGGTTTTAGCTAGCAGATATTAAGTAACCTAGAACAGCGCAACTTCTTCGGCTGTCAGCGCTCGGGCCTCACCGGGCGCTAAATCTGGATCTAGCGCTAGCTCACCGACTTGTTCACGATGGAGTGATTCCACTTTGTTCCCGCAGGCTGCGAACATCCGACGCACTTGATGATAACGCCCTTCAGTAATGTAAACCAAAGCCTCTTTCTCACCGACGATTTCTAATTTCGCAGGCTCCGTCAAGGTCGCTTCCCCTCGCAGTTGAATACCTTCGGCGAATAACTTTACATCGGCCTCGTCAACTGGATCCGCTAACCAAGCACGGTAAACCTTAGTGCATTTGTGCTTCGGTGACGTAATTCGATGAGACCATTGTCCATCGTTTGTGATTAACAGGAGACCTGAAGTATCTACGTCCAAACGCCCTACCGTGTGCAACTTGTCCGGATTTGGGATATCTAAATAGGCGAAGATAGTCATGTGATTAGGGTCATCATTGGCGCACACCGAACCCGTTGGTTTATGCATCATTAAGTAGGTTGGGCCCATCAACTTAAGTTGGACACCGTTCCAAATAACGACGGAATCGTCACTGATTTGCTGCACGCCTTTCTTCGCGACGTCACCATTTACAGTGACCTCACTGCGATGCAATGTCTTCGTCGCTTCTTTGCGACTCATTCCCGTGGTTTCTGATAAAAAGCGATCTAAGCGCATAGCTGTCCTGAATCTGTTTAAGTCAATAACGCGTATTCTAACCCATGATTGATGTTTTGTGGTTTAAACGCGACTTAAGACTCTATGATCATGAGCCTTTCGCCCATCTGTGCCGAACGGGGCACCCAACTTTATTGCTCGCAATCTATGAACCCTCGCTCGCTGCAGACCCTCGCTATGGTGAACATCATTGGCGCTTCTGGTGGCAAAGCATCGAGCAACTTAATCGGCAGCTGCCAGCCACCGCTCAAATTCAAGTGGTTGCTGGTGAAGCCATTGAGATACTTCAGCAGCTGCACCATGAGCATGGCATTCGTCAAATTCACAGCTACCAAGAAACCGGTATCGCGCTCACCTTTGCACGAGACAAAGCGGTTGCACGCTGGTGCAAAGCGCAGAACGTGACTTGGCATGAATATCAAAACAATGGTGTAATCCGCGGCTTGTCGAACCGACAAGGCTGGCGAAAACTTTGGTATCAATACATGCATGGCCCACAGGCAGAGCCCATGTTTGAGAGTTTCGTTAGCGCCGATCTCAGTTTGCCATTCGCGCCTGCGCCAGCCTGGCAGGCGCCGATTTCATCATACCAACATGGCGGCGAGCTTTCCGCACACAAATGGTTGCGCGGCTTTCTCAATGAACGCGGTAAAAACTACCATTTCCATATCTCTAAGCCGGGGCCAAGTCGAGTGTCGTGTTCTCGTCTTTCGCCTTATTTAGCGTTTGGTAACTTGAGCGTCAAGCAGGTCTACCAGGCCGTAAAAGCCAAGCAGCGAGAGTCCGGTTGGAAGAAACCGATGCAGGCGATGGCCTCAAGACTTCGCTGGCATTGCCATTTCATTCAAAAATTCGAAATGGACTCATTTCTTGAATACCGCCCATTGAATCCTGCTTATCTTCAGCTACACCGAGATGGTGAACTCGATCACTTAAGTGCATGGATGCGCGGTAAAACTGGTTTTCCGTTAGTCGACGCCTGCATGCGTTGCTTGCAAAAAACTGGTTACATCAATTTTCGCATGCGCGCCATGCTCGTGAGCATGCTGACTCATCACCTGTGGCTTGACTGGCGTTATGGCGCGAAGCATCTTGGCCGACTGTTTCTCGATTTCGAACCCGGCATTCATTATCCCCAGCTGCAAATGCAAGCTGGGGTGACCAGCATGAATACCATACGCATGTATAACCCCGTAAAGCAGTCTCAAGAACATGATCCAGATGGTAGCTTTATTCGCACCTGGGTTCCTGAGCTCAAGCATTACCCTGCTGAGTATATCCACGAGCCTTGGCTAACCCCGCCGATTTACCAAATCGAGTATGAATGCGTCATTGGGCGCGATTACCCTACCCCCATTGTTGACCTCGCTGAGTCAGGGCGTCGCGCTCGTGATCATTTGTGGTCGTGGAAAGCATCTGCAGAAGTGAAAGCCTACAAGCACGATATTCTTGAAAGACACGTCGAACGCGTGGGACCGAACTTATGAGGAAGAAAGGGGATTTACCTGAAAAAATTTGCGTTATTTGTGCGCGCCCTTTTAGTTGGCGAAAAAAATGGGCGCGCGACTGGGATGAGGTTAAATACTGCTCTGAGCGTTGTCGACGTTCCAAATCAGAGCGGTCGGAAAGGAACGGGAAAAAATCGCTTCCGGAATAATCTGACTCGCACTCGCGAGAATTTGCTGATCACTAGCGCGCACTAACCGCATGTTCAACTGCAACCCATAGTCTCGTGCTATCCATTGACCTACCACGACATACTGCACGCCCTCCTGACGAAGTTCGCGCGCATTGCGACTTAGAGCCACTTCACCAAAGCGCGTGATACGAATACGCTGACTAAGCTTCAGATCAACCACGGGTAGTTGGTGCCGTACCAGCTGTTGCTGCAGCGCTTGCGCATACTGCTCACCAAACCAACGGCGTTCCATCACATCGCCATGCAGCTGGGTCGGTACAGTCACCGCAACTTGCCCCTTGAGCACCTGAGAGCGCAGTTGACTCACCAACTCGAGAGCCAGACTTTGCGCATAATCTTCGACTGCCATCCGATGTGACTGCCATGCGTTCGGCTCACCCAACGCAGGACTACCCCAGTAGGTTCGTTCCTCATTTGCATGCGCATGGCTCACGCAGAGGGCGCTGAGAATGATAAGCCAACCGATTCGTTGCTTCATAACCACTCCTAAATTTATCTCTATATTCCTATCGGCGCCCCACCAAAAAACTAAACCTGAAAGTGAACTGAAGTGTGGGAAATTCTGTACTTAGGGTAATGTAAATTCTTGAGTACTAATGCCATGTATTGGTTCACCCAAAACGACCTAAATAACCTCCCGAGTCGCTATCGCGCCCGACTGGTCAATAGCTTATCGGGCTTTAAGAGTGCAAACTTGATTGGTACGGCCAACTCACGCCATGAACCCAATGTCGCTATTGTGAGTTCAGTCGTTCATCTCGGCGCTTCACCACCACTATTAGGCATGGTCATGCGACCTGCCACAGTGCGCAGAGATACACTCAATAATATCCGCGAAACCCAAGTCTGGACCGTGAACGCAGTCACCGACAAGATATTTACTCAGGCACACCAAACAGCTGCAAGTTATCCGGCTGATACTTCCGAGTTTTCAGCTGTGGGCTTAACACCTCATTGGACCGACGAGTTTGCCGCACCAGCCGTCGCAGAATCGCCACTTTCAATGGGGTTGAAGCTCGTTGATATTCTACCGATTCGACACAATGGCACCGAGTTCGTAATCGGTGAAATTGACTGGCTGCATATTCGAGGTGATGCACTCCTGCCAGACGGCTACTTGGATATTGAGGCTCTCGGACTGGTCGCAGTGTCTGGATTAGATGGGTACCACCAGACACAAAAGCACGCTCGATTAAGCTATGCAGAACCTGATTCGGAACCTGCCATGATCCCTGAGCACGGAGCCGGAGATATCGAGCCTGCCGTCGATTTGCGGCCTTACACTCGCACAGGTAACTAGCGGTGCCCCTATATAATGGTCTATCCACTGTCTCTCGCTACCGGGAAGTGCGGCTTATTCTGGGAGACCAACTGAATGCCAGTCATTCTTGGTACCGTGAACAGCGCGATGATGTGCTTTACGTGTTAATGGAAATGCGTCAAGAAACTGATTACGTGCGCCATCATATTCAAAAAGTAGCTGCTTTTTTCGCCGCAATGCGGGCTTTCTCAGAGGCTCTATCAACGAAACATGCGGTTCTTTATTTCACTTTAGATAACGCCGATAACCAACAAGACTTGCTCGCTAACCTTAGACGCATTGCCCAACACACCGATGCCACTCAGCTTTGCTATCAAGAGCCCGACGAATTTCGACTTGATCAGCAACTAAAACAAATCGACTGGATCAGTACCAGCATGGTCAGTAGTGAGCATTTTCTCACCGAGCGCGCCGACTTAACCCAGTACTTTCAGAATACCAATAATCTACTGATGGAACGCTTCTATCGGCAAATCCGAGCTGCGACCGGATACTTGATGGAGGACAATAAGCCGTTGGGCGGTAAGTGGAACTATGATGGCGAGAACCGCAACAAACTGCCCAATAAGGTTGAAGTTCCCCCACCGCTGGAGTTCAGCAACGACATTTCAGAACTAAAACCATTGCTTGCGACCCTCGAAACCATGGGGAGCCTGCAAGGTGATCACATTGGCTGGCCAATTAATCGCAGTCAATCACGGAAACTATTGGACTACTTTGTAGCCCACTTACTACCGGAGTTTGGTCAGTACCAAGACGCACTTAGCACGCGAAGCTGGTCCCTGTTTCATTCCCGCTTATCCTTTAGCCTGAACACCAAGATGATCTCGCCCAAGGAAGTGGTAGAAAAATGTTTAGCAGCGTTCAATGAGAATTCAGAACGGATTAGTTTGGCGCAGATCGAAGGTTTTATCCGCCAGATTATTGGTTGGCGCGAGTATGTCCGGCTGATTTATTGGCACCATATGCCAGACTATCAAAGCACCAATCAACTCCAGCACAAGCGTAAGTTACCTGCCTTCTACTGGAATGGCGAAACGAAGATGGCCTGTATGGCACATAGTATTCAGCAATCACTAGAGTATGCCTACGCCCATCATATCCAACGCCTCATGGTGACCGGCAATTTCGCCTTACTTGCAGGCATTCATCCCGATGAAGTCGATGCCTGGTACCTCGGCATCTACATTGATGCGATCGAATGGGTCGAGCTGCCGAATACACGGGGAATGAGCCAATTCGCCGATGGTGGGATCCTAGCAAGTAAGCCCTACGTGTCCGGCGGTAATTATTTGCAGAAAATGGGGCATTATTGCGGTGATTGTCACTACGATGTGAAGGATAAGTCTGGCGACAATGCCTGCCCTTTTAATGTGCTTTACTGGCATTTCCTCGACCGACACAGAGCTACGTTTGATAACAATCCTCGTATGGGGATGATGTATCGCCAGTGGGACAAGCGCAAAGACGAGGACCGACAAGCCGTTTTAAAGCGTGCAGAAGATTACCTTATTCACTTGGAAGAACTCTAATGAGCGCACTTGTTTGGCTTCGCAGAAACCTACGTCTCGACAACAATCCCGCCATTCTGAGCGCTTGCGAAACATCGGAACAATATTTTGTGTTCTGCTACGACAAGCAGTACACCGGCCAATGGCTCGGAATACCCCGAATGTCAGCGATTCGCTCCAGTTTTCTTTGGCAAAGCCTTTGTGAACTGAACGAGGCGCTGGAGGCTCGAGGCGGACGACTGATAGTACTCGTTGGCGAACCAGACCATGTTCTGCCAGAGCTTGCTCAAACACTCGGCTGCACTCAGGTGGAAAGCCAAGCTCTATTTGCGTGGGAAGAGCAGCAACAAGAACAACGTGTCGAACACGCGCTCGCGAGCCAACAAATCACCCTGCGCCTGCATCAGGACTATAGCCTGTTTCAGAATACTCAGGTCACTGCAGCAATGGGTAAGCCGCTCACATCATTCAGTCAGTTTCGTCGTCACTTCGAGCAGCAACTTCACGATTTCCATTTGCAGCCCAGTTCCTCGCCCTCGAGTTTTCATTCTGTAGCGAACAATTATGACAGCATATCGGTGTCACCGGTTGCCACCGCCGACGGCGACCAGCAGCGTGCAGTCATGAAATTTCAGGGTGGGCGCGCAGCAGGTTTACAGCGCCTAAAGCAATATGTGTCTTATTCAGGCCCAATCCGGCACTACAAGGATACGCGCAATGAACTGCTTGGTGCTGACTTCTCCAGCAAACTCTCGCCTTGGTTGAATCTCGGCTGTCTTACACCAGAAGAGGTGATTAGCCAGGTCAATGCTCATGAGGCTGAGGCTGGGGAAAACCCATCAACCCATTGGTTAAAAATTGAAGTTCTGTGGCGAGAGTTCTTTCAACATCTTGCAATGCAACGGGGTTCCGAGCTATTTCTGGGCGACGCTAAAGTAGCTGAAGTTACCCGCCGCCATGCCAGCTTTGCGCAATGGAGCCAAGGCGCACTTGGCCAGCGCTTCGTCGATGCAAACATGCGCGAACTCCTGGCCACTGGCTATATGAGCAATCGGGGCCGACAAAATACGGCGTCTGCCCTGATTCACGACTTAGCACTCGACTGGCGCCTCGGCGCAGCTTGGTTTGAATCACACCTGATCGATTATGACCCTGCCGCAAATTACGGAAACTGGCAGTATATTGCGGGATTGGCCGCGAATCCTCGCGGCGGCAGTTGGTTCAACTTAGAGAAACAGGCCCATATGTACGACCCCGAGGACCGTTACACGAATCATTGGCTCAAGAGCAACTAGCTATCGCCATTAAAGTAACCCTGAGTACCGCGATCATCCATCGCCTTGGTGATACGCTTTAACCCCTGCATATATGCTGCGGTACGCAGGTCCACCTGTTCATCATCGGCGAGATCAAAACAGGTCTCCGACTCCTTCGCGATCACCGCTTTCATTCGCTCTGAGACGCGCTCGGCCGACCAATAATCGCCAGTACTGTTCTGGATCCATTCGAAGTAGCTTACGATGACGCCCCCAGTATTTACGAGTACATCAGGAAGCACGGGAATCTTCTTGTCTGCAAGGATCTTATCCGCTTGGCTGGTGACGGGTCCGTTGGCAATTTCGAGCAGCAAGCCCGCCTGAACCTGTTCGGCGTTATCTTCGGTAATTTGATTTTCGAGTGCAGCAAGCGCCAACACATCAACATCAAGCGCCAGCAACTCTTTATTGGAAATATGATCGACATCTTTTTCTTCATCAACCGAAGATTCAGAATACAGGATACCTTTTAGTTTTCGTGTCTTATTCTTGTGTCGCCAAATGGCGTGAACGTCGAGTCCTTTTTCCGAGTACACAGCACCTTGCGAGTCAGACAGTGCGACAATTTTGAACCCAAGAGATTGAGCTGCACAGGCAAAATAGTAGCCAGCATTACCAAACCCCTGAATTGCGACCGTCAGTTCTTTGGGTGACTTCTTCTGTCGTTCGGTCCAAATCCTCAGCACCTCAAGGGCGCCATCACCTGTCGCAGCCACCCGACCTTCTGAGCCACCTAACCCCAGTGGTTTACCGGTAATCACAGCAGGCTCCTGCCGCCGTGAAATATTCGAATATTCATCCGCCATCCAGCCCATAATGGTGGCATTGGTATTGACGTCTGGGGCGGGAATATCAAGATCTGGACCAATCACATCATAGATGGCACGAATGTAACCGCGAGACAGGCGTTCGAGTTCCATTCTTGACAGCTTCTTCGGGTCAACGCAGACGCCCCCTTTGGCGCCACCATAAGGTAGGTCAACAACGGCACACTTAATTGCCATCCAGAAACTCAAAGCCGTAACCTCAGCCGCGGAAACATCGGGATGAAACCGGATACCTCCCTTGCCTGGGCCACGAGTTAAGTCGTATTGAACACGCCAACCCTGAAATACTTGTAGCGAACCATCATCCATTCGCACCGGAATGGCCACTTCAATCAAGCGTTGCGGATGCGCAAGGCGTTGACGAGCATCGTCCGACACGTCTAATTTTTCATAAATCTTTTCTAATCGACCACGAGCGTCTTTCAATACTTCCGGGGCTTGTGTGTCACTCACTGCAAGTCTCCTTGGTTAATGTTCGAGCTATGTGTTCGAGCGTTTTATCTTTTACAAAACTGCAGCAATTTCCGCACCTTGTCGAATAGCGCGCTTGGCGTCCAGCTCCGCCGCCACGTCGGCACCACCAATGCGATGGACTTTAACGCCAGCAGCAACTAGCGGCGCTTCCAGTTCACGTAAGGGCAACTGTCCAGCGCAAACAATAATGGTATCTGCTTCAATCAGTTCCCGCTTTCCTTCAATCGACACTTCGATGCCAGTGGGGGTAATTCGTTCATACTGAACACCCGCCAGCATTTTCACGCCCTTTTGACGTAAGGTGTTGCGATGCACCCAACCTGAGGTTTTGCCAAGTCCCGCGCCAACTTTTGACGCTTTTCTTTGCATTAATACGACTTTCCGCGGATTCGGTTCGGCCAGAGGCTCCGCTAACAGAGCACCGCGATTCTGGTAATCAGTGTCGATACCCCAAATACCATGCCATTGCTCGGAGTTCAGGGTGGGTGACTCGGTCGTCGTCACGTACTCGGCAACATCAAAGCCAATACCACCAGCCCCGATAATTGCCACCCGCTCACCCACTGGCTGGTGATCTCTTAATACGTCCAAATAACCAAGAACATGAGGTAGTTCAGCACCTTCAATATCCAAGTGGCGTGGCACCACCCCCGTAGCAATCACCACATCGTCAAACGACTGCGCCTGCAACGACTCGACCGTTTGCGCTTCACCTAGGTGCAAGTGCACACCAGCGTCTTCAAGACGACGAGCGAAGTAACGGATCGTTTCGTGGAACTCCTCCTTACCCGGGATTTGCTTAGCAAAATTAAACTGGCCACCAATTTCCGTGGCCTTGTCGAATAGATGCACGTCATGCCCTCGTTCGGCGGCAAAGCAAGCTGCGGAGAGGCCCGCTGGACCAGCGCCAACTATCGCAACCTTCTTTTGCGCACCAGCAACGACCGGTGTCATGACAAGTTCAGTTTCGTAAGCCGCTAGGGGATTCACTAAACAAGTCGCGCGTTTATTCTCAAATACATGATCAAGACAGGCTTGGTTGCAGGCAATACAGGTGTTAATGCGATCTGATTTACCTTCTGCAGCCTTTTGCATGAAATAAGGATCTGCGAGGAAGGGCCGTGCCATCGACACCATATCAGCCTGACCATTGGCGAGAATCTCTTCTGCTACCTCGGGCGTGTTGATGCGATTCGTCGCCACCACAGGAACGGTAAGCTCTTGCTTTAAGCGCGCCGTTATCCAACGAAATGCTCCTCGAGGCACCGACGTCACAATTGTCGGCACGCGTGCTTCATGCCAACCAATACCTGTATTAATAATGGTGGCACCCGCCGCCTCGACTTTCTTACCTAATTCAATCACTTCGTCTAAGGTGCTACCACCCTCCACTAAATCGAGCATGGACAAGCGGAAAATCAAGATGAAATCATCACCAACTGCGTCGCGTACGGCTTTCACAATCTCTGTTGGGAAACGACTGCGATTAGCAAAACTGCCACCCCAATCATCATCTCGTTGGTTGGTTCGGCTACAGATAAACTGATTAATCAAGTAGCCTTCAGACCCCATAATTTCAACGCCATCGTAACCGGCCTTCTTGGCCAACTTAGCAGCGCGAGCATAGTGTTTAATGGTGTTCAAAATCTGTCGCTCACTCATCGCCTTCGGTTTAAAAGGCGTAATCGGCGCTTTAATCGCACTGGGAGCCACACTGAAGGGATGATAGCTATATCGACCGGCATGCAAGATCTGCATACAGATTTTGGCACCAGCAGCTTGCACCTGAGCCGTCATTTTCTTGTGCTTACTGACTTGCCACGGATAGCTCAGTTGACATGCGAAGGGGGCCAATCGACCGCGAACATTTGGACTAATACCGCCGGTCACAATGAGCCCAACACCACCTTTGGCTCTTTCACTATAAAAGGTCGCGAGCTTTTCGAAACCGCCCTTTTCTTCTTCCAATCCAGTGTGCATGGAGCCCATCAGAACGCGATTTTTTAATTGCGTAAAGCCGAGATCTAGAGGTTCAAAAAGCTTTGGATAATGCGCTGACATAAGTTATCTCTTCTGGTCTAACCACTTACACTCCACTTTATCCGCTCTCCACTTGTTCGGCAAGTCTCCACCTATCAATGTGATCCGAACCACTAGCGACAATCCGTAATCTCCGTTAAGTTAGTCACTTAATAGAATTTAACCGCCTGGAGACACGCGCATGGGTAAACTAAAGCGATTTAGGGTTCGAGTATCCGCATTCGTCTTAGCGGTTCTGGGCGCCAGCCTACTAGGCACCTTGGTTCAAACGCAGCTAAACTTGCATGCCATTGCAACTATTGGCCCACCTATCAGTCTTAGCGAACGCTTTGCGACAACTTGGCATGACCTCTTTAATTTTGCACCACTTCTTATAGCCCTCATGGTGCTGACCTTTGTCGTCGCAATTCCCATCGCTCATGGCATTAGTCACTTTCAAAAACGGCAATTTACTGCTTGGTGTATGGTCGCGGGCGGCGTCGGACTCTGGACAATGTTTCAACTCATCAATAATGTTGCGCCGATGCCGACCTTAATCGCCGCTACACGCGGCTGGTTCGGCACTCTGCTAATGATTTCATGTGGTATTGCCGGAGGCTATTTATACGCTCGGCTGACACGTTCGATTCACAAAATTACGCGGACGAAAGGGTAGGTTATGCGACTATTCACGCTCATTCCGGCACTGCTCTTCACAACCTCTCTTCATGCCACTTCACTGAAGGTCGAAACTGTAAGAGACGGTTTGGTTCATCCATGGTCTTTAGCTTTCTTGCCCGATGGTCAAATGCTCGTTACCGAACGTTCAGGCAGGTTAAACCTTGTCAGTGCCGATGGCACGCGAATCGAAGTACTGCTTGAGCATTTTTTGGATTTGCATGTTGAAAGTCAGGCCGGTTTGTTTGAAGTCATGCTTGCTCCAGATTTCGAGCAGTCGCGAGAGCTATTCTTAAGTTACGCGTGCGGCACTCGACGTGCGAACAACACCTGCCTTGCTCGCGCTCACTTAAGCACAGACCTCATCTTGTCAGAACCAGAACTCATCTTTCGCGCCTATCCTGCAAAACGTGACAGCGCCCACTACGGCGCACGCATCGCATTCTTACCCGACGACACGCTCATCTTAACTCTTGGTGATGGCTTTGATTATCGTGAAGACGCCCAACGCACCTCCAATCACTTGGGCACAATTGTCCGCTTGCATCGCGATGGTACGGTACCCAATGATAATCCGTTGCTTTCCGACAACCTGAGCCTGCCCGAGATCTATAGTTTTGGCCATCGTAATGTGCAAGGCGTTGCTTGGCATGCAGGCCATGAGGTCCTATACACCACAGAGCATGGCCCACGAGGAGGCGATGAACTGAATCGTATTCGCCCGGGCGGTAATTATGGGTGGCCACTGTTGACGGGGGGAATCGACTACACAGGGGCGCGCATTACACCCCATCAAAGTTTACCCGGTATGGTCTCGCCGATTAAGGACTGGACCCCCTCTATCGCTCCTGCAGGTTTAGCCGTCTACCAAGGCCAACTTTTCCAAGATTGGCATGGCGATTTATTGGTCCCCGCTTTAGCGAAGAAGCACCTGACTCGCATTCGTATTGACAATGATCGAGTTGCTGATGAGGAACGTTTACTGGAAGATTTAGGACGGCGCCTGCGTGATGTGCGAGTACATCCAGACACAGGTGCTATTTATTTACTCACTGATGAGCCAAACGGAGCAATACTCCGCGTCACCCCAGGGAATAGCGAATGAGCAACGTATTTAAAGAGCTTTACACTAGCTTTCAGGCTGGCGTTTCTCGACATCTTCAATGGCGAATCAATCAACTCAACCAGTTAGAGGCCTTATTAGTCGCCCACACCGACGAACTGCTCACCGCGCTTGCAGAGGATTTAGGTAAAAGTGCAACCGAAGCCTTTAGCACTGAAGTTGGCTTTCTCCTGAAAGACATTCGCTATACCCGGAAACACTTGCGTCGCTGGGCGCGCCCGCAGCGCATCGGCAATCCCTTAGCAATGCAGCCCGCCAAAGCAAAGCTCGTAGCGGAGCCACTGGGTGTCGTGCTGGTATTCGGAGCTTGGAACTATCCGTTGCAACTAAGCCTAAGCCCGGTTATTGCTGCACTGGCGGCGGGCAATTGTGTGTGCCTCAAACCGTCGGAGGTCTCTCCTGCAACCTCCGCCATTATCGCGAAGCTGATTCCTCAGTATCTCGACGAGCAATGTATTGCTGTCGTTGAAGGCGACGCAAAAGTCGCACAATCACTCTTGCATGAGCCCTTTCATCACATTTTCTACACTGGCGGTGGCGGTGTGGGAAAACATGTCATGCGCGCGGCAGCAGAAAACTTAACCCCAGTCACACTCGAATTGGGGGGTAAAAGTCCAGTGATTGTCTCTGAGCAAACAGACCTTCAAGTCACCGCACGACGCATTGTATGGGGCAAGTTTATGAATGCGGGGCAAACCTGCATCGCTCCCGACTATGTGTTGGTGAATGAACGCGTTCATGATCAACTCGTTGAAGCCCTGAAAGTCGCCATTCATGAATTTTATGGCCGCGACCCCCAGCAAAGCGACGATTACGGCCGCATTGTCGCTGACCGCCACATGCAGCGGCTCTTGAGTCTCATTTCCGAGGACGCCCTACAAGGCGCCACGCTGTGGGGAGGCGATTTCGATCGTGCTTCTGGTTACTTTTCTCCGACCCTGGTCACCGACTGCAAGCCAAACAGCCCAATCATGGAAGAAGAAATTTTCGGCCCCATTCTGCCGATATTAAAAGTACGGGATCTAGAGTCTGCGGTAGCCTTTGTTGCCGAACGCCCTCATCCACTGGCATGCTATCTCTTCAGCAACAAGGCATACGAGCATCAGCAGGTTGAACGACACATTCATACCGGCACGCTCTGTATCAATGACACCATGGTATTCATGTTGAACCCTAAACTCCCCTTTGGTGGTGTAGGTGCAAGCGGTATGGGCCGCTACCATGGGAAGTATGGATTCGATACTTTTACCCACAGAAAGCCGGTCGTTACTCGTTCATTTTGGTTTGATTTATCAGTTCGTTACCCACCCTATACGAGCTTCAAACAAAAACTCTTGCGTAAACTCTTAGGATAAAGAGTTGAACCCTCTGGATTTAACCCCATCTTTCAATTTAATCCTGTTGAATAGAAGCGAGTATGTGAGTGCAGACACCTCAAAACATTATTAACGTTACGGCAGCAAACGCCCGCGATGTGCTGATTGAGCAATCACAAAATAAAGTGGTGTTGATCGACTTTTGGGCCGATTGGTGCGAGCCCTGCAAACAGATGATGCCAATTCTCGAGCGAATTGCTGCCGATTATGCCGACACGCTCATCTTGGCCAAAGTCGACTGCGAAGCCGAGCAACAGCTCGCGGCTCAGTTTCAGATTCGTAGTTTACCTACGCTCATGGTCTTCAAAGAGGGGCAGCCCGTCGACGGCGTTGCCGGCGCACAAACCGAACAGGCAATTCGCGATTTACTGGCACCTCACTTGCCGGCCCCTGAGGATGATGCGCTCGCTGCGGCCAAAGCCGCTCTCGCCCAAGGTAATCCAGAGGCTGCATATACGGAAGCCAAAAAAGCTTTCGACCTTGCGCCAAACAATGCAGAAGCGCGTCTGCTGCTCGCAGATGCTGCCACACGCCACGGACTCTTAGGGCAAGCCAAGGAACTCCTGACCGGCCTTACCATTGCGGATCAAGGAAGCTACTATCAACAAATTCTCGCGGCCATAGATTTGGCAGAGCAAGCGACAGACAGTCCTGAAATACGAGCACTCGAAGAACAAGTAGCGCAAGACCCGGAGAATTTGTCCTTAAAGAATCAATTAGCGGTGCAATATCACCAAGTAAACCGTTACGAGGACGCGCTAGATTTGATGGTGAGCATTCTACAAAAAGACCTCAATTTTGCGGACGTCAAAAAGCAAACGATCGATATGCTAAATAGTCTTCCAGCGGGTGATCCACTCTCATCCAAGTATCGTAGATTGTTATACAGCATGCTTTACTAGCTTGCTGTTTCGCTAGCAACGAGCTTTTGAGCCGGCTTCCCCCAAGTCGGCTCTTTTTTTATCTTCCATGCCGTTTAATTCCCCCATTCGTTGTGAACAACATCAATTGTAAACAAAGTGAAAAGTTGGTAGCGTTGCCGATACTCAAGGTAGGTACCACAGCGACCTGAATGGAAGAGAGGTCCTCATTTCATGCTAACGCGCTTGTTCGACGCATTTGGCTTTACCGGAAGGCAAATATTGCGTTTGCCCGCCTACCTCTTTGAGCTGCTGTTATTCACCTTGCGCGCTTTGAATCCGCGACAACAAGGGCATTTCCGCTTCAACCAAGCCACCTATCGTACGCTGCTTGGTCAGCTTATCTTTTCCGGCATCGACGCCTTACCCGTAGTCACCTTGCTCGCCCTTGCGTCAGGGCTGGCAATCACAACACAAGTCATTCTGACCATTCAGATGATTGGCGAGCGTGCCGAAGTCATCGATATTTTAGTTCGCGTCATTATTTTCGAGTTGAGCACGTTGTTGACAGCTATCTTACTTATCGGTCGCAGTGGCTCCGCAATCACCGTTGACTTGGGCAATATGAAACTCAATCGAGAGCTTGAAGGCTTGGAAATGTTAGGCATTAACCTCAATCATTTTCTGGTTACGCCACGCGTCATCGGGACTGGGCTTGCGCAGGCCATTCTCGCTATTTACTTCGCCGTCATCGCCATTATAAGTGGCGTGATTATGCTTAGTTATACCGAGCACGCTGGCTACCTAAGCTATTTGCCAGAGATTGCGACATCTATTCATCCTTATGATCTCATTGTGTTTGTCGTGAAAAATCTGGTCTTCGGAATATTGATTGGTGCCATCGCAAGTTATCACGCCCTTCGTGTTGGGCAATCGCGCACCGAGCTGCCACAGCAAACCCAGCAAGCGATAGTGAATAGTCTGAGCATTATCTTCGTCTTAAATGCACTCTTTATTCTGCTACTGCAGCCATCATTAATATGAAAACGTTCCCGATTTACGCCAAAGGGCTATGCCCAGAGTTCTCGGACCAAGCGCTCAGAACTCCGATTAATCTTGCATTGGAGCATGGTGATATTTGCTGCTTTATTGGCCCGGACCGCCGGATCCTCGATGAGTATCTGCGCACGCTGGCAGGGATTCATCCCATTCACCAAGGTGAACTCGAGCTCTTTCACCATTCAATTGAAAAAATTCCAGAGCAAGACTGGCAAGAGCTGCGCATCAAACTGGCATATATTTCCCGCGAAGCCCCATTACTGTCAGTACTCAGTGGTATCAATAACACAGTATTCCCGACCCTTTATCATGGCCGCATGCAGCGAGACGAAGCGATTGAAAGAGCGCAGGAAATTCTAACAGCCCTTGGTTTTGACGGTCCGACCGAAGTGCTACCGGCCTTTCTCGAACCAGTCCACCGGATTCAGCTCGCTATCGCGCGTGCCGTCATGTTAGACCCAGAAGTACTTCTGATGGACGACCCGTGGCATGCACTCGACCCCCATGAATATTCCCAGCTCAATAACTTCTTCAGCGAATGGGTGAAAACGGGTGCTATTGTTATGGCAACTAGCAATTTGAGTTTTGTACGGAAGTTCGCGACGAAGATTTTCTTTGTTGGCACACAAACCACATTAGAGTTTCCAGATTGGAACGCCCTGTGTAATGGCAGTTATCAACGCAGTGGACAGCAGCTATACGAGGACTCCATTGATGAAGTTCGTCGTTACTTAAATCAGCATTCGGAATAGCGAACAGGAATGAGGAATACTATGGCGTCGCAGCAGGGCAAGCGCCCCCATTACATCCATCGACTCAGTTACTCCGCGCAAGAAAAAGTTGTGGGACTTTTTGTGCTGCTAGCAGCGGTTATTTTCTTCGCCGTTTTCGTGATTAATAGCCGTTCTTTGCACTTATTCGATGACTATATTCAGCTGCAACTCTATGTGCAGAATGCCGAAGGAGTGTCTCGTGATACGCCCGTTAGAATCTCGGGGATTGAAGTCGGTCGCGTGGACAGTGTCGAAATCACCCCCGAACATCTCGTCCTGATCACGGTGCGTGTGTATGACCGTTACACCAGCATGCTGCGCACCAATTCACGCGCATCCATTAAGCTGTCCCTACTCGGCCGCACCACCATTGACCTGTCAGCCGGCAATCCGAATCTGCCCACACTGGAAGATGGAACGTCACTCGTCGTCGAAGAGCCTATCTCTATTGATGAGTTGCTTGCCCAAGTTGCACCCATGGTGGACACTGTGAATGTCACCCTCAATCATTTTTCTGAACTACTGTTAGCGGTAAAGCCAGGAGACGTCGAGACCTTAATCGGCAATACCGCGGCAATCACCACGGACCTCCAAGCCATCATTCAAAAAGTCGCCGCTGGCGAAGGGTTGATTGGCCATGTACTGTTTGACCCCGAATTTCAGCAGCAAGCAACTCGCTTACTCGACCATGTTGAGCAAACATTGTTAACTGCGGAAGCGCGGCTTGGGCAACTTGAACCTCTATTGGAAGCATTGGAGCCGCTCCTCGCAGAAACCAATAAAACGATTCCACACTTGCCTGCGTTAATGAGCGAAACACTGACCTTGCTCGAGTATGTAAATGCAACCTTAGTCGGTCTGCAACCCGAAGTGCAGCAATTACCCGATATGATCCATCGTATCAATGTACTTATGGAGCAAACCGACTTCCTGATGAATCGCGTTTCCGACTCGTGGTGGTTCTCCCGCGGACGCACTGCACCGCAGCAACGTATTGAGGTAATTCCTCATGACTAAGTGGTTTCTCTTCGCCATTCCAATACTCTTACTCGCCGGCTGCGGTAGTACGCCAGAACCCGCCCCTTATGCCCACCAACAGGGGCAACAATTGCTTGAACGTGGCGTAACTTCTCATCAACGCGGCGATTATGTGGATGCGGCTTATTACTTTACGCGAGCACTCGCCCAATATCGTAGTCTCGATCACCGCGAAGGCATGCTAAATAGCCACCTTAACCTTGCGGAAACATCTTTTCTGATTGGTCGGCTGCCTATCGCCGCGGAACATGCGAGCTCAGCACAGGCCCTGGCAGAACTTCAACGCGATCGTGAAGCTACGGAGCGCGCGCAGATAGTACTCGCACGAATAGCATTAGAGCAAAATTCGCTCGACGACGCGGCAGCGCTGATCGAACACATCGTGCCACCGACAGCAACTCGACCGACTGAGCATGCTGCACTGCTAATTCTTGCTGACATTGGTATTCGCAATGAACCTCGGGACCACCATTATATTTCCCACGCAGAACGCATTCACGGTACACCACTCTTTCAAGCGCGGGTCATGCGACTGCACGCTCAAATGTCTGAAGAGCCACAACTCATTGGGCAATTATTGCGAGACGCATTAGATCAATACCGAGAATTAAGTTTTCGCCCGGGTATTGCCGCCACCCTCGAAGAAATGGGCCAGTTCCATCAACAGCGAGGCGACTATGAGGCCGCAGAGTATCGGCTTCAACGCGCACTCTACGTTCGAGCTTGGTTATCCGACGGCTATCGCAGTGCGAACCTGTTAGAGCAACTTGCCGCACTATATGAGCGACTAGATCGCTTTGAAGAAGCTGAGTATAGCCGTGAGCAAGCCGCGTCAATCCGGCAAACGCCCGCCTCAGTGAGGCTCTTGCGACTGCAATCTAATACCAATGATTGAATTGTCATAAAAACGTCATATTACAATGAGGTACGTGGGTTATTCTGAAATCTATCTGTCACTTACGACAATGTCAGAGGCCTCTAATGAACCTGCGTCACCTCGCTATCCGCCACCGCTTACTTATCAGCACTGGACTCCTCACTGCCGGCATGTTGGTTCTGATGCTACTCAATGGCCAACAAAGTCGACAGGCTGACTCCTTAAATACTGCTCGTATTATTACAGAAACACTGAAAGCTGATGTACTGATGCTCCGCCGGCATGAAAAAGACTTTATGTTGCGACTTGAGGCGCGTTACCTGCAACGCTTCGATGATCATGTTCAGGCCACACAGCAGCGAACTCAGGAATTAAACCATCGACTCCAACGCCATGGTATTGATCGCGAAAACCTCAATCAATTCACTGACAACCTCAGTGAGTATCAAGTTCGTTTCGGAGAGTTTGTTGCTGCCTATCAAACACTTGGATTGACACCCACGGAAGGTACAGAAGGCGAATTACGCGATGCTGCGGCCACTATTGAGCGTGTGTTTCAAGAACTAAACTTACCCAATATGCACGTACTACTGTTAACCTTGCGCCGCCACGAAAAGGATTTCATGTTGCGCAGTGACCCGGTTTACCAGCAACGCTTTACCGAAACCCTGCAACAATTGCGTGATACATCGCGACGACAACTGATTCCGGTGCATGAGCAACAACCACTGAATCGCTCGATTGAACAATATGAAGCGGCATTTAATCGTTATGTTAGCGAACGAACACGTATTGGACTTGATGAGAATTCCGGCGTCATGGGAACCATGCGCCGCGCAATTCATGCAACAGAATCCAACTTGAATACCCTCGACCAGCAACTTTCAACTGCACTGAGCGCAGCGACGACTCGTCTTGAAATCACCAGTTATGTCGCCTTTATCATTTTACTGAGTATCGTCATCGCACTGAACCTCCTCATTAGCCGAAGCATCGTCCGCCCACTTTCCTCAATGCAGCATCATATCAGTGATATTGCGGAACATTCTGACCTGCGCATTCGTTTAGAGGAGCAAGGTAACGACGAGTTAACCGAGGTCAGCGTCAACTTCAATCAAATGATGCAACGGTTTGAGGATCTCATTAAGAGTATGGCGTCGGCGTCGAGCCAAGTCGCGGCTGCATCACAACAACTCAGCTCAGTCAGCGAGGAAGTCAGTACCATTGCTCATCAACAGGAAGAGCAAACTGCGATGATTGCCACGGCCATTACTCAAATGGCAGCAGCCGTGCAAGAAGTGGCCCACAGCGCGCAACAGGCTTCAAGCTCTGCTGACGACGCTCATCAACGGTCATTGCATGGTTTGAAGACTGTCCAGTCGACCCTCACGGCCATGGATTCTCTGCAAGTCGCTGTGCGCACAACGGCGGAGCGTCTTCAAGTCCTCAACGAGCGCACCGAAGAAATCAGTCATGTCGTCAGTGTTATTCAAACCATTGCTGAGCAGACCAATCTATTAGCACTCAATGCAGCGATAGAGGCCGCTCGTGCAGGTGAACAAGGGCGAGGGTTTGCGGTAGTTGCAGATGAGGTAAGAAGCCTTGCAGCCAATACTCGGCGCAGTACGGAAACTATACATGAGACAACCGAGCGACTCTTACGAGGAGCACAAGAGGCCATGGAAGCTATGCATCGTTCATCTGATGAAGCACAAGCAAGTAAAACCGTAGCAGAGGAGTCTGGACGCTCGTTTGAAGCTGTGGGCAGTGCAATTACTACAGTCGTAGACATGAATATTCAAATATCCACTGCCACTGAAGAGCAATCATCGGTAGCGAATGAAATTACAGAAAACGTGAACACCGTTGCGGATAGTGTACGTGAGGTTGTCTCGGGGGCTCGTCAATGTGCAGAGTCTAGTCAAGAACTTGCGCGTTTAGCAGCGGAGTTGCAGGATCATGTAGCACAATTCAAGGTCGCTTGACCCGAATTCACAGTGCTGGCGTAATGACAGTATGAATCGTCCTTACTACCTTCAATCTGCATCACGCCACCGGGGCGCACGAGCCTTTCGTGAACGCCCAGAGCCGCCGCGCGACTACTTCGACAAAGCCTTAGCGGCACTTAAAGCAGATCCGCGCAAACTGGAAATAGTGCGCGATAACTTGCGTCATTATGAGCAACAGGCTCATCTTCCTAAGCGGGTTCACCGTACACTCAAACGATTTAGCTATTTGCTCGCTGTGACTGACGACCCTGATGAAATAGCCCATTGGGTTCTTCAAGATAGCTATGAGGGCAATGCTTTCCGTCAGTTCCCACTGATATTCAAAGGGCTATCGAGCACACAACCCAAGGGGCCGGATTAACCCCTGAGGCAAAGCTCTATACTTTCTTAACGAACTCCGACTTCAGCTTCATGGCGCCGATGCCATCAATCTTGCAATCGATATCATGGTCGCCATCAACTAAACGAATATTCTTCACTTTAGTCCCAACTTTCACCACCAATGAGCTGCCTTTCACCTTGAGATCCTTGATAACCGTCACGGTGTCGCCATCTTGTAAAGTCTGTCCATTTGCATCTTTGATGGTGTTCACTTCGTCGGTATTGGCGTCAAAAGCACTGTCGACGCTCCACTCATGCGCACACTCGGGACACACCCACATTAAGCCATCTTGATAGCTGTATTCTGAGCCACAGGATGGACAGGCTGGTATTGAACTCATTTTACGGCCTTTTTCTCGTTGTCATTGCGCATATTATACCAGTATGCTCAGGATATTACTTAGCCACGGAGCCTTCCATGTCAGAGCAGAGCAACTATCTTCTATGCCTTTATCATCAATGTCTGAAGTGGCCCTTGGGTGATCGTATTTTCTCGGCAATGTTCGCGCGCAAAGCGCCATATTTCGCAACCATTAAGCCTTTAATCAAAGAGCTTAAGCCGAATTACTGCGAGCTAACCTTTAAAAAGCGCAAGGCGGTTGAGAACCATATCGGCACGGTACACGCCATTGCATTGTGCAACGGCTTAGAAATGGCAATGGGCGCGCTTGCCGAAGCATCTATCCCGAAACATTTGCGCTGGATCCCGAAAGCAATGAACGTGCGTTACACGGCAAAGGCCGATTCAGACATCACTGTAATTGCTCAATTATCCGCAGATGCATGGCAGGAAGGTGACGTTGCCGTGCCGGTGGAAGCCAGGAAAACTGATGGTACTCAGGTCATCGTTGGGGAAATAATCATTTACGTTTCCGCCAAGCCAGCCAAATGAAAAACAGCGCTGACCAGCGCAGGATGTTTGCCGTTTTGTAGCGAAACCTGATATAAACCATGCCTAACTTTTTCCAGAACAATAACTATAAAGGGTTGTTATGAGCGCCGAACGCGAACATTTTAGCTCCCGCCTGGGATTCATTTTAGCCGCAGCAGGATCGGCGGTAGGTATTGGCAACATGGTTGGATTTCCTGTTGCTGCGACCAAGAATGGCGGTGGAGCTTTCTTACTGATTTACGCTATCTTCGTGATGTTTATTTGTATTCCTATCATGCTCGCGGAGATGGGGCTTGGTCGGAAAACACAGGCAGACCCACACGGCGCTTATACAGGTATTGCCGGCTCAAAAAGTCCATGGCGTTTTGCTGGCTGGCTGGCTGTGATTACCCCCTTCATGATCGGGGTGTTTTACATGGTCATCACGGTTTGGATTCTGGGCTACTTGCTCGCCACTGTGACCGGTAACTTGTCGGTGATTGCGAATCCCGAGCACTTTGGTGTCTTTATCAATAGTCCTACCGTCTTCTTGTACCTGATTGCTGTGGCTGCAGTGATTTATGCCGTATTAGTGATGGGTGTACGCAGAGGTATTGAGCGCGCGGCGCGCGTGTTAATGCCTGCGCTTCTCATTATGTTGTTGTTCATGGTGGTCTTTGTTTTAAATCTCGACAATGCTTTTGCGGGCGTACAGTTCTATTTGATTCCCGACTTCTCCAAAGTGACAGGCTCAGTGGTAAGTGGCGCCCTCTCACAAGCCTTTTTCTCTCTTTCACTGGGCATGGGTATTTTAATCACCTATGGTTCTTATCTCCGCAAGCATAATGATTTGGTCGGCTCGGCCAAACTGGTGGCGATCGCTGACTCACTCGTAGCATTCACTGCTGGCTTAATGGTTCTGCCCGCAATCTTCGCGATTAATCCGGACACCAACCCAGCAGAGTTAAGTGAATCCTCTGTCGCGATGATTTTCACGTTCTTGCCGCAAATCTTCCTCGAGCTGTCCAATACCCTTGGCTACCTCGGTGCAAGTATTATTGCGACCATATTCTTCACGCTCGTCTTCTTTGCAGCAATTACGTCTTTGGTCTCCATTATCGAAGTTCCTACCGCGACGATCGTGCGCAAGTACAATGTCAGCCGTCAAAAAGCACTTGCAGCACTGGCGCTTACCATGGGTACGCTCACACTTATCGCAACGGCCTCGTTCGGTATGCTGTCGTTCTTCACCGACTTCGTGAGTTACGGTGGCAGCAGGCATTCGTTCTTCGATCTTATCTACGATGTATTCTATGACACCGTCCTACCATTAAACGGTTTATTAATCTGCCTCTTCGTTATTTGGGTATGGCGTCGTCAGAATTTTGATGCGGAATTGAGCCAAGGCAATGAGAGCTACGCTCAGAGCTTTTTGAAGCGCTATGTCGATTTCTCACTGAAAACCTTTATTCCTGTGATACTAGCGATTATCTTCTTCAATACGGTTTTGGATATCTTCTTCGACAAAGCCTTATTCTAGAAGGCGAGCCTATGGCCAACGCGCTCCAGCGTTACTACACCGAATGCGCAGCCCGGAATCACCGGGCTGTGTTGCTTTGGCACGCGGAAGATACGCCCAGCACCGAGCTCATATTAAGCCTGTTAGACGATCTGAAAACACTCTCTGTTCACCAAGGCATGAACTATCGCCGCTTCCTTGGCACCGAGCAGCGTGCTGTGTTCTTCGACCTGCGCCAAGAGTTTCATGCCGATGCTTGGGTTGCTCTCACCGGCACGCTAGTTGGTCGAGGACTCTGCATTGTTCGAGTTAATCAAGCCGCTCTCGAACGGCCATCCTTCGCTCATGTGTTATCCTGGCTACCCGCATCCGCACTGTTCCACTGTCATCAAGATCAAGAGCTACTCGACTTCTTAACGCAGTGGCAGGCGCCGCAACGGCAACTAACCTATTCTCCCACGCCGCGCCAACAAACGCTTCTAGATGCATTACAGACACTCAAAGGGCATTCAGCCTTCTTAATTGATGCACCAAGAGGACGCGGAAAGACCGCTACGCTCGCCCATTGGCTTGCACAGCTTCCGGAACAAGCCAAGGTTTGGCTCAGTGCGCCGTCGAAGGAACAGGCTGAGGTCTGCTTAGATGCGCGCCCCAGCTGTCAGTTTCTTCCACCGGATCAGTTACAGCATCAACTCGCGAAGGCACAGCAAGACGACTACCTCGTAATTGATGAAGCAGCGACCTTACCGACCCAAGCATTGCGCTCGATTCTGAGTTTCCCTGGCGCGCTTATACTAGCCACAACGACTGAAGGCTACGAATATGCGGGCCGCGGATTCAGGCTCAAGTTCGAAGCGGAACTGCGCAAACGATTTGCTTACTATCGTATTTTTACACTAAAAGAACCGGTGCGTTGGGCATCAGAGGACCCATTGGAGGAAGCTAATAACACAGCCTTCACCTTATATTCCCAGCGAGAAGGTCCAGCCCCCATAGCGAATCCTGATGGCGCATTGACCTATGCCGTGACACATGCGAGGACGCTCTCTATTCAAACTCGCATCCGCGTGTTTGAACTCCTTACCGATGCCCACTATCAAACAAGCCCAAATGATTTCAGGCTACTGCTCGACGATACGGCGCAGCACTTAATACTACTGAAAAATGGTATGGATGTTATTGGTGTCGCTTGGCTTGCCGAGGAAGGCCCCCTTATTCAGGATCTGTTAGACGATATTACACGCGGCATTCGGCGGCCTCCCGGTAACTTACTGCCGCAAACCTACTGTTATTACTTAAAAGCACCGGAACTCGGCATACTGAGGCACGGGCGAATTGTGAGAATTGCCATCCATCAGGATTGCAGGCGTGTTGGCTTGGGCTCGGCTCTACTCTCACAAACCATTTCGTGGGCGATGCAACAAAACTACGATAGTCTAGGTACCAGTTTCGGGGCGGATATTCCGTTGCTTAATTTCTGGCAACAAAATGGTTGGTTCCCCGTGCGCTTGGGTCATAAGGCTGACCCTGCAAGCGGTCATGCAAGTGTCCTATTCGTGCAACCACTGTCCACCCGCAGTCAACCTGCCCTACGCCGCCTTGCTAGTCTATTTTTGAGTGAAGTCAGTTTTCGTGCTTGGTGCGGCATGATTGACAATGACCTTGCTGCAAATATTGGTCAGCATTCCGGATTTCGTTCATTACCAGAATCTGAACTTGAGTCCCGTTGGCACTTGTTAGGGCGCTTTTTCATGCGTCAGCAGCTGAATTTCGATGACTATCGTCCTTGGCTCGCTGCAGCGATACAGTGTGAATGGCTTCCCCCCATGGACACTTACGAGCGGCATCTGTTGCAACAAGCCGCCTATCTGTCATTAGACCTATCACAGGTTGCTGAAGCTGAGGGATTCACGGGTAAGAAAGCGCTCTTGAATGCACTTCGGGAGATTTGTACGCGCCTTCATCAGTCGGTATAGTTTTGCTTTAACTGCGGGTGCCAACATTTGATACCGCGAAAGCATTTAGAAAGATTGCAATTCGTGACCGGCACGGGCAAAATCGCGCCCATTTCGAGGCTCTTTTGAGCCGCAGTCACACATTCACGAACCCCAACGAAGAAGGGTAGAAAATATGTCTCGAGTTCTCATTATTGGTGCAGGCGGTGTAAGCTCTGTCGTCGTCAAAAAATGCGCAATGTTACCTGAGTATTTTGACGAAATTCACTTGGCCTCGCGTACGGTTTCGAAGTGTGAAAAGCTTCAAGAAGAAGTTGGTAAAGACCGCGTCGTTGGCGTTTATGCTGTTGACGCAGACAATGTGCCAGAGCTTGTCACGCTCATCAATAAGGTGAAGCCTGCGCTCGTAATCAACGTTGCACTGCCTTACCAAGACTTACCCATCATGGATGCGTGTCTTGAAACCGGTGTGCATTATTTGGATACCGCAAACTACGAGCCAAAAGACGAAGCTAAGTTCGAGTACAGCTGGCAATGGGCTTATCATGAACGGTTCAAAGAAGCGGGCCTCATGGCATTGCTCGGTTCAGGTTTTGATCCAGGTGTAACGAACGTCTACACGGCCTACGCGGCGAAGCATTATTTTGACGAAATTCATTATCTCGATATTGTCGACTGTAATGGTGGCGATCACGGTCAAGCCTTTGCAACGAATTTCAACCCGGAAATTAATATCCGCGAAATTACACAGCGCGGTAAATACTGGGAGAACGGCGAATGGCACGAAACTGATCCAATCAGTGTGCGTGAAGATCTAGATTACCCAGGTGTCGGGGTGCGTGCGTCATACCTATTATTCCATGAAGAGCTGGAGTCATTGGTGAAGCATTTCCCAACTCTGAAACGTGCACGTTTCTGGATGACCTTTGGCGAGGCGTACTTAAATCACTTGCGAGTACTCGAAGGCATTGGCATGACTTCGATTCATCCAATCGACTTCAACGGTCAAAAAATTGCGCCACTCGAGTTCCTGAAAGCCGTTTTACCGAACCCAGGCTCACTCGCTGAAGGTTATGAGGGCATGACCTGTATCGGTACTTACATTACGGGTATCAAAGACGGCAAAGAGAAGACGATCTTCATTTACAACAACTGCGACCATGCAGAGTGTAACCGTGAAGTTGGCGCACAAGCCGTATCTTACACCACGGGCGTGCCAGCGATGATCGGAGCCTCATTAATGCTCCAAGGGCATTGGATGAAACCTGGCGTTTGGAATATGGAGCAATTTGATCCAGATCCGATGATGGAACGTCTCAATAAGTATGGTCTGCCATGGCAGGTCGTTGAGAATATCGAAAGTCCGTTTAAGCGTTAAGGAGCTTACAATGCACAAAGAGAGCCCGTTTCTCTCGCCCGAGATCCCTTCACCCTGCTATGTGCTTGATGAGGGAAAGTTACGCAAGAACCTAGAGCTCATGAAGCGCGTTCAGGACGAGAGTGGTGCTGAGATTATTTTGGCACTCAAGGGCTTTTCGATGTGGAGTAGCTTTCCGCTCGTCAAACAATATCTCGCAGGCTGTACGGCGAGTTCTGTTTGGGAAGCTGAACTTGCCGCCGACACATTCGGCGGTGAAATTCACGCCTATTCTCCCGCCTACAAAGAACAGGATATGACTCGTTTGCTCGAGCTTTGTAATCACCTGTCCTTTAACAGCTTAACTCAGCTCGAACGCTTTCGCGCGCAAACAAAGGCCGCTGGCGTTTCCATTGGTATTCGCATTAATCCAGAGCAACGTGAAGCAGAGACTGAATTGTACGATCCCTCCGCTCCAGGTTCGCGCTTAGGGATTCGTGCGCACGAATTAGCAGGTGCTGACCTTGCAGATGTCGACGGATTCCACGTGCATAATCTCTGCGAATGCGACTCTTATGCTTTGGAGCGAACGCTTGCGGCCGTTGAAGCGAAGTTTGGTCAATACCTTCATCAACTCAAGTGGATCAACTTAGGCGGCGGCCACTTAATGACTCGCGAAGGTTACGATGTTGATCACTTAATTAGTCAGCTCAAGCGCCTTCGCGAAACTTACGATGTAGACGTCATCTTGGAGCCGGGTTCCGCTGTTGCATGGCAAACCGGACCACTGGTGTGTGAGGTCGTAGATATCGTCGAGAATGCTGGAGATATTCTGATTCTCGATATTTCAGCGACCGCTCATATGCCCGATGTACTGGAAATGCCCTATCGACCTAAGGTTGTGTTCGCAGGCGAAGTGGGTGGTGAAGCGAATGAGAAGGAATTTACCTACCGGCTGGGTGGCAATAGCTGCTTAGCGGGAGACGTTATTCCAGCTTATAGTTTCAACCGCGCCTTACAACCTGGCGACCGCCTCATCTTCGAAGACATGATGCATTACACCATGGTGAAAACGTCATTCTTCAACGGTGTTGAGCACCCGTCAATTGGTATTCTAAGAGAAGATGGAAGCTTTGATTTAGTTCGCCGATTTGGCTATGAAGACTTCAAAGCGCGATTATCTTAATCGCGCTTTGAGCTAGTTTAGGCGTCTAACGGTTGCCGTGCTCGTTCAACAATGCGAGGCGGCATCCGCTCCGCAAGTCGCGCCAACAAGCCTTGAATTTGACGATGTTCCGAATTATCTCCGGTCACTGCATTATGTAAGTAGTGATAAGCTGCCTCAAAGTCTAACGCACTACCATGCCCACCCAGTAGAATCTGTGCGAAGCGTTTTTGCGCAGCAAGATTCCCCAGCGATGCGGCCTCACGAAGATAGAGAATCGCTCGGCGCATATCCGGTTGCACCAGTCGACCCACGTGATAATAACGCCCCAATTGCTCAAGCGCTTCTGGCAAACCTTGTTCCGCAGCTAATTCCATGTAACGCACACCTAAGGCAACATCGCGGTCGTAACACACCGCATAAGCCAGCATATCGCCATAGAGGAATTGATAGGCAGGACGTCGCTCAATTTCAGCTTGAGCCTTAATATCTTGATAGAGCTGGCAATCATCAACATCGCGAACACGATGCAAATGCGAGTTCTCCCGAATCATGCGAACAAGCTCATCGTCAGTGTAGAGTTGCACCGCCTCGGGCACACGAAACTGTCGCGCTTCGGCACTGCTCCAACCTAGTTGAAAACAATTTAGACCGAGCAACGCGGCGAGTACGCTAAAAGTCCACGAATTCCGCATCCTGAGTTATCTCCGTTCAATCGATCACATGTGTTCACTAGGTATCGGCAGATCTTAGAAAAATTCAAGCTGTTCTTGGCACCACGTATAAAGGCCCTCAAGGACTAAATGAGGCCGATGATGATGCGCAGGTAACTGCTGTCGATCAAGGTGTCTTACCCCGCCGCCCGTCAAATAGATCTCGAAGTTATCGTGCCCTAATGTTTGCGTGGCGAGGAGAAGTGCTTGCTGGCAAAAGCCTTGCAGTGAAGCCGCACATCCCAACGCGATAGCGCTCTCGGTACTGGTACCCAAAGCTTCGGCAGGCGCTTCATCCATCACCTTAAGTCGAGTGCTCCGTCGCACAAGCGACTCCTGCATTAACAGAAACCCCGGTGCAATCCACCCTCCTAAATGCCGCCCCCGCTGACTCAATACATCAAGGGTGAGAGCCGTACCGAGATCAAGCACAACTAAATCGCGATTCTCATGCAGGACTGCCAGCATCGCTAGCCAACGGTCGACACCCAAGCGACCTGGTTCTTGGTAGCAGTGTGTAAAGCCCTCTGCCTGATCTGTTTGAACGCGATAGACCTCATAACCTTGATCTTGTAACTCGGTCACAAGATTTACGGCTTCGGCCTCCGCACCGACAGTGGCGAGCACGATACGGCGTTCCGCGCGTTCAGTAAGCCACTGCCTCAACGATTGCACGTCTGGCCCGCGACCTATGGCTGTGATCAGCTCGGACTGCTGCCATAGCGCCGCCTTCCAAGCGCTATTGCCCGATTCGATTAGTAAGGTATCACGACCGGCTACGGACACTGACTTCTCCTCCGAAGTAACGCTTCACACCGTCTTCCTGTTCAACCACAAGCGCACCCATTTCATCAATACCTTTCGCGATACCGAACTGCTCGTGTTGCCCCAATTGTACTTTCACAGGTTGATTATAGTACCTATCATAACGCGCCCAACTGGCGACCATAGGTTTCAAGCCGTGCTCATCATGCTCCGACAATGCGAGATAACAACTCTCAACTAACTTCGCAGCCCAAAAATTACGTTCCAACGGCTGATCTAAGTGGCGCTGAATATCCGTAAACGGCTGGTCAATAAGGCTTTGCTCACGAGCTGGCATGGCTAGATTCATCCCCACGCCAACAATCGCATGTCCTTCACCACCCGCTTGTCCTTCGAGTTCAACTAAAATACCTGCAACCTTCTGACTCGCAATATAGATGTCGTTTGGCCACTTCACCTGCACGTCTTTAATACCTTGCGCCTCCAACATGCGGGCAATCCCAATGCCAAGCGCGACACTCATTCCCATGGCCGCATTAAGCCCGGCATAAAGCGGCCAGTGCATAGAGAGATAGAGATTTGTGCCAAAAGGTGAAATCCAAGCTTTGCCGCGCCTTCCCCGCCCCGCTGTTTGCATTTCTGCCAGCACAGCCGTTCCGGGAACTAAAGGTGATTCGGCGTTTAGTAGCTCACGAAGGTCATCGTTAGTCGAAGGGGTAATACGGTGAAAATACAGAGGTAATTCAGCACATTGACTGCTTAAATGCGCCCGAACTCGCTGTTCTTCGAGCAACTGCAATGGCTCCGCCAGTCGATACCCTTTCCCGCTCACTCGAAAGATATCCAGCCCGAGCTCTGTTAATCGGTCGATACGCTTGTTAATCGCCATGCGGCTCAATCCCAGCATGTCGCCTAGGGCTTCGCCCGAATGAAACTTACCGTCAGCTAACAATTCGATCAGTGCAGTATCAGGCGCGCTCATAAGTTCGCATCCACACCCTGTTTTGACAACAAGCGCACCTCTGGCTCGAGGGTGACACCATAGCGAGTCGCCACCTGGTCCTGAATCGATCGTGCCAATGCACGCAAGTCTTCCCCTGAAGCACGCCCATGATTCACCAGTACTAAAGCTTGTTGTTGGTGCACAGCAGCATCTCCAACAGCTGCGCTTTTCAGCCCAGCTTGGTCAATCAACCAGCCCGCAGCAAGTTTAACGTCACCATTCTCCATAAAAAACTGAGGCATCATGGGATACTTGCTGAGAAGTTCCTGAGCCCGTTCGGCAGAAACCACAGGGTTCTTAAAAAACGAGCCGGCATTCGGCAAGCGCTTAGGATCGGGCAACTTCGCTTCACGTACTGCAATCACTCGAGCCATTAATTCACTGGCACTGACATCCGCAGGCAAGTTACGTAAATCTGGATAGCTGAGTTCAGGAACCCACTGTTTTGGCAAGGCGAAATGCACTTGAGTAATTAACAAATGTCGATTGTGCTTCCGCTTGAACCGACTCTCACGGTATCGAAACTCACAATCTGCATGAGTCCACTGAAGCGCCTGTTGGGATTGCAGATCCCAAATGTCTACGGCAGTAATAAATTGCCCTACCTCAACACCATATGCACCAATATTCTGGACGGGTGCAGCACCGACACTCCCCGGAATTAAAGCTAAATTTTCGAACCCATGAATTCCTTGCGCGCTCAAAGAACAAACTAGCCCATGCCAGTTTTCCCCTGCAGCGACACTCACTAGCCAGGCATCATCAGCTTCTGTGATCTGAACTCCGCGCAACTGATTAACCAAAACGGTACCCTCGAAATCTTCTAAAAACAGCGTATTGGTTCCTTCGCCGAGAATCCAAAAGGGTTCTTGCCATTGAATATTCGGGAGCTGGGCTTCGTCATTAAGCTCAATAACAGTGCGCGCATAGGCAGGTAAAGCAAAGCTATGGCGCGACTGCAAAGACTGCTGTGAATGGGTCAAAATGATATCCAAATCTGGTAATCTCTAAGGGAATTGTATCACTGTGTTATGATGCCAGCCATTCACAGAATGGCGCAAAGGATGTTCCGTTATGTCGTCTCTTTTTCGTGTTTTTTGCGGATTCGCACTTCTCACTTTCGCGTCTGCTTCCTCCACCTTGCATGCCGCACCAGAAGATGACGGCCGCGAGCCTATCTCTCTGGGGTTTGAACTAAAGCACCGAAGCACTGCCAATCTTAATCAACTCGGTTCTGGTTTTCGTTACACCGAGTATGCCGTTGATTTTGAGCGCCATGCATTATTGTTTGAAGCAGACCACCGAGATGTTCGTTGGACACTCGGAGATACTCCTCGGTTCGGAAACCTGACGCGTATCGCACCTGGCTTCCAGCTCTATCAAGAGATTCCTCCTGAACATGCAGACAATTGGGCAGTTTGGTTTAAGTTAATGGTCTATGGTGGGTATGAGTCGAGTTTTACTTCCGACTCCATCACCTTTAATCCGCAGTTCATTTTGCTGAATTTCCAGCCCGATGAGCGCGTTCTATATTTAGGACTTGGCCGCTTCTTCCACCCCGTCGATCCCATTGCCTATCCCATTCTTGGGTTTGCCTGGCAAGAAACACCGGGGCGCACTTGGAGTGGCGCGATTGGCTTTCCAGAAACCATGGTGCGCTATCGACTTTCAAACCACTGGTCGGTCAGAGCGAACTTTGAATTTGATTATCGTTACTATCAGCTCGGTCAACAAAACACGACAGCGGCCGGCGGCTTTTTGCAAACGAAGGAACTCATTCCTGCATTACAGTTGGAGTGGCGGCCTATTCCTGAATCGGACTTACTACTCTACCTCGGCGTGGAGTATTTAATTGAGCGTGAGCACATCTTCTACGATGCGAATCGCAATCGCGTATTCACCGATCGTACGGCCTCAGGTTCTGCTATTCGTATCGGTACGCAGTTGCGCTTCTGATAACCTGAGCCGCAAAACATCAAGTCGCTTGCGGCATATTTTCGTTCGCTTGTGGATTTGGCAAATAGCGCACAATCAAAGTACTCAGGGCGAGAAAGCCAGCACTAAACCAAAGACAGGCAACAAGCCCCGCCCACTGAAAGACAAGCCCTGACAAAATGGTTCCCAGCAAACGCCCCATCGCATTCGCCATGTAGTAAAAGCCTACATCTAAGGACACCCCATCCGCACTGGCATAGCGAATAATTAGGTAGCTATGCAGCGACGAGTTGACGGCAAAAAATAGCGCAAATAGTAACAGGCCCACAATAATCATTGTCTGCGGCGCAATAAACTCCGTCACCGATTCACTCAACCCGAGAGCGATTACCACCGGAATTAAAGTCAGAATGCCGGCCCACGCTGTTGCAGAGGCCACACCAGGGACACGCTTACCTCCCGTCAATCGTGGTGCCATGGCTTGTACAAAACCGTAGAAAATCACCCAAAGCGCAAGAAAGGTACCCACTTGCCAGTGATCCCAAGCAAACTGTTGACTTAAAAATACGGGGAGTGCAATAACGAACCAGACGTCACGCGCGCCAAACAGAAACATGCGGGCTGCAGAAAGCACATTGATGGCTCGACTTTTCGAAAGAATGTCACGGAACTTGGGTTTAGCCTTCGCCACTCCTAAGTCCCGCTGTAATAAGACCACGCTCAATAGAAAGACCAATGTGAGTCCCACGATCATTACCCACAGCGCGCCAGCAAAGCCTACTAAGGTCAGTAGCAATCCCCCGAGGAAAAACCCGACCCCTTTCAGAGCATTTTTAGAGCCAGTCAGCACTGCAACCCAACGATAGAGCCGCCCTTGCTCACCCTCGGCAACAAGATACTTCACTGAGCTTTTGGCACTCATCTTATTGAGATCTTTAGCAATTCCGGAGAGCGCATGCGCGACCATTACCCACAGGACTGTGAGCATTTCCGTCGGCACTGTCAGCGCCAATAAAGCAATGACCTGCAGCGCTAAACCGAGCTGCATGGTTCGGTTTAAGCCGATCCGAGCCCCGAGGTAACCTCCGACAAGGTTCGTAATCACACCAAACAGCTCGTAAAACACGAACAGCAATGCAATTTCTAACGGGGCATAGCCGAGCTGGTGGAAGTACAAAACCACCAGCATTCGCAGTGCCCCATCCGTCAGAGTAAAGGCCCAATAATTCCCCGTAACGACGAAGTACTGCTTCACATTCATGGGTTACTTATGTTTTGCAATCCGTTGAACCAAATCGATTGTCCGGTTGGCATAACCATACTCATTGTCATACCAAGCGTAAATTTTGACATGAGTGCCATCAACCACCAGCGTGGACAAGGCGTCGACAATCGAAGAACGTGGATCCGATTTGTAATCAATGGAAACCAGCGGCTTCTCTTCAAAACCTAAAATACCCGCCAGTTCGCCTTCTGCAGCAGCCTTCAAGGCCGCATTAACTTCCGCCGCAGTGGTTGGTTTAGCAACCTCAAACACCATATCGGTTAAGGAGGGAGCTGAAATAGGTACGCGCACCGCATGGCCATTAATTTTTCCCTCCAGTTCTGGAAAAATGACCGTAATGGCTTTCGCTGAACCCGTTGTGGTGGGGATTAATGAGTCGCCCGCAGCGCGCGCTCTGCGCAAATCCTTATCGGGTGCATCAAGCACAGTTTGGCTATTGGTCAGTGCGTGAATAGTCGTCATCGAAGCGCGGGTAATCCCAAAGTTATCGAGGATCACTTTCACGACGGGCCCCAAACAATTCGTCGTACACGACGCTGCACTCACCAATGAATGCTCGCGTGGGTCAAAATCTTCGTCATTCACACCTACCACGATATTTGGGACATTCTTGGATTTTACTGGAGCCGTAACCACCACATAATCGACCCCTTGGTCGAGATAGTCCTGCAGAGCATCTTCGGTCTTATTCTTACCCGAGGCTTCGATTACGATGTCACATGAGGACCAGTCAGTGTTCTCAATGTCGCGCTCCGCCGTACAACGAATCCGCTTTCCGTCCACCGTAATACTGTTCGGATCACTGGTAATATTGCGCTTCCAACGCCCATGGGTTGAGTCAAATTCAAGTAAGTGCGCAAGTGTGTTGCCATCTGCACCTGGATCGTTGATTTGGACGACTTCAAATTCTGAACAGTTATATGCCGCGCGCAATGCCAAGCGGCCAATTCGACCAAATCCGTTAATTCCGACTCGTACTGTTTTCTGACTCATATGCCGTTTCCTTTTTAAAAATACAACTCGCTCTTCAGTGTATGTGAATTTTCTGATTCTGCTTACTCACTCTACCTACTCACGAGGAAATGCGAACTGACAATCATTATTCATAGCCATGTTGTTCTGCCGCCAGCCTTGCAATCGCGAGATCAAGGCAGTGACATCCAATGCAGGGTCGTTCTGACTCTCTTCAAGAGCTTGTTCAATCCAATCAGGAAGCGCAGATGCTAACGAGTAGTAAATCCACTGCCCCTCGCGTTCGGCCTCCACTAATTCCGCATTCCGTAATAATGCTAAATGTCTGGAAATCTTTGGCTGAGACACATCTAAGGCAGCAACAAACTCACAGACACATACCCGGTTCTGTTGCCGAAGTAATTGCAACAATTGCAAACGCGTTGGATCCGCTAAGCCTTTCGCTTGAGTAATGACCTGCATGGCCTGTCCCTCAATCAACTTAATTCATATATGGATATTCGCATATTTGCATATAGACGCAAAACATTTTCCTGCGCTACTTGCCTAATTCTTGGTTTACTACCCATAATCTTACTTGGATCAAAGAGTTAATAACCCCCTTAAAAGGACTTGAATGAGTTTCTCTACTTTAATGATGGCGCTTGGCGGACTGGGCCTTCTGCTGCTTGGTATGGGCATGATGACCGACGGCCTGAAAAGCGCCGCGGGTAATAAGCTACATGCGTTCTTAGAGCGTTCAACTCAAACTCGTTTCCGCGCAGCCTGCACTGGCTTTGGTATTACAGCTATTGTGCAATCTTCGAGTGCTGTCATAGTTACCACGCTCGGCTTTACCAACGCTGGTATGCTCCGGCTCCGGCAGGCCGCTTGGGTAGTATTCGGAAGTAATCTTGGAACCACCATGACGGCCTGGATTGTTGCTCTCATAGGTTTGAAACTACGCGTCGAAGTTGTGGCATTACCGCTTATCGGCATTGGTATGTTACTCAAGCTCATAATGCGCTCGGGGCGGGCGCCTCATATTGGGGTCGCACTTGCCGGTTTTGGTGTGCTATTTCTTGGGCTGGGTTTACTACGTGATTCCTTTGAAGGTGTTGCTGAGTGGATTCCCGTAGAACAACTCGGCGCTGCCGGTGCTTGGGGAATTGTTCTCGGTGTTCTTGTTGGCGCCCTATTAACCGCCTTAATCCAATCTTCATCGGCAGCTTTGGCCATTATTCTCACGGCTTCAGTAACCGGTGTCTTTACGCCACTCCTTGGCGCAGCTCTCGTTATTGGCGCCAACTTAGGCACAACGTCTACCAGCTTACTCACCACCATTGGCGCAACGACAAATGCGCGACGACTGGCTATGGTGCACGTCGCTGAGAAAATAGTTACGGGTACTATCGCACTGATTCTACTCGTACCCATGTGGTGGATCGCCAGCTGGCTTGTCGGTGGTGATGGTCGCACCAACATCAGTACCGGTTTAGCCTTGTACCACACGCTGTTTAACGTACTTGGGCTTATTCTGATGGCTTTCTTTGCTGACCATCTATTACGCGCTGTAGAGCGTTGGATTAAGCAACCAGAACTTACCTCCGAAAAACCGCGCTACCTTGATGACACCGTGCTGCAAGTTCCAGCTATGGGTGTTGCAGCCATGCACTCAGAGATTAAACGCGTTTTTAAACAGTTACTGGTGCGCGGTCGCAAGCTGGTCGATGCCTCCTTACCGATGCCGGATGACGTGGATGACGTAAACACAAGTGTCTTGCTCAATACCATTGAACAATTCGGAACCAACCTCGCGAATCAAAATTTAGAGGGGGTATCCGAGCAATTTATTAATGTGAATTGGGCGCTTCAAGAATGTCGTCAGCTGCGGGAGAACCTTCACGAGCTTTCTGACTTTTCCGAAGCGGAATTGAACAGTGCGCTAACCCAAGAATTACGAGAATGCCTCCTTGTGTTCTTCGGCAGCGGCCAACTCAAGAGCAAGTTACAGGCCGGTCGCGATGCACAATTAGATGAATACAAATTGCTTCGTCGTAATCAACGAGCCTTGCTGTTAGATGGCGTCAATCGCAACCTAGTCCCAGCTCATATTGCGACCAAGCGACTACAGATCATCGCGTTATTTGAGGAAACAGCCAAGCTTGTGTTGCGCATTGCTGATGTCATCTACCCTGATCCTCAACTGGATCAAGATAACGCTAATCCTCGCCATTCACCCGATTGATACCGTTCTAGGGGATTCCTTGGTACGCTCAATAAATCGCCAAGTGAGGTCTGCATGACGTTGTATCGAGCAAATACCCAAGCAAATGACGAACGGGATAACTGTGGTTTCGGCTTGATTGCACAGATGGATGGCGTAAAAAGCCACCAGCTTGTGCAACATGCGATCACAGCGCTCGATCGCATGATGCATCGTGGAGCCATTGGTGCAGATGGTAAAACGGGTGACGGCTGCGGTATCCTCATGCAACTTCCTGACGAATTCTTTCGAGCTATTGCCGCAGAACAAGGTTGGAATTTAGGTAAGAAGTACGCGGTCGGCCAAGTATTCTTGAGTACCGACCCAACGCGGCAAAAACTGGCGCGCGATATTTTATCGGAGGAACTTCAGCGAGAAACATTAACAGTTCATGGCTGGCGTAGCCCTCCCCTGAATGCTGATGTGCTCGGCGAGATCGCGCGTAGCAGCTTACCCTGTATTGAACATCTGTTCGTTTCAGCCCAACCGGGCTGGCGAAAAAAAGATCTGGAGCGAAGGCTCTATATGGCTCGACGCCGTGCAGAAGAGCGTTTGCGCGATGACCCCGACTTCTATATTGCCTCTTTGTCTTGTTTGGTCACCGTATTTAAAGGCCTGATGATGCCAGCCGACCTCCCCAGGTTTTATGGCGACCTCAGTGACCCTCGGTTAGAAAGTGCGATCTGTGTTTTTCATCAACGTTTTTCGACCAATACGCAACCTCGCTGGCCACTCGCGCAGCCCTTTCGCTTTCTCGCCCACAATGGGGAAATTAATACCATTGCCGGGAATCGCCAATGGGCGCGTGCACGCAGCTATAAACTCACGTCGCCACTGCTGCCTGACTTGCAAGATGCAGCGCCTTTTGTCAGTAGCCGAGGCTCAGACTCCGCGTCACTCGATAACATGCTCGAAATGCTCCTCGCCGGAGGCATGGATTTGTTCCGTGCAATGCGCTTATTGATCCCGCCGGCATGGCAAGGCGATCCAACCATGGACGATGATTTACGTGCCTTCTACGAGTTTAACTCGATGCATATGGAGCCTTGGGACGGGCCCGCGGGTATCGTCATGAGCAACGGTCGCCATGTGGCGTGTAGCTTAGATCGCAATGGTTTACGCCCTGCCCGTTATGTCATTACGAATGATCGTATCATTACCGTCGCTTCGGAAGTAGGTACTTGGGATTATCGAGAAGCTGATGTGATTGAAAAGGGACGTTTAGGGCCCGGCGAAATGCTTGCGGTAGACACCTACAACGGCACCTTGTGGTTTAGTGACCAAATTGATCAGGATCTCAAGACACGGCATCCCTACCGTGAGTGGCTAGATAAACATATTCTCCGCTTAATCCCATTCGCCGAGTGTGAGGCAGACAAACTTGGTCAGCGCCTCTTCGATGACAAGCTGATGAGTGTGTTTTACAAGCAATTCGGCTATAGCATTGAAGAAATCGAGCAAGTAATTCGCGTACTCGCTGCAGATGGTCAGGAAGCGACGGGATCTATGGGCGATGACACTCCTATCGCGGTACTGTCGAAACAATCACGTTCACTGTACGACTACTTTCGACAACAATTTGCTCAAGTCACGAATCCGCCCATTGACCCCATTCGAGAACGCCATGTGATGTCCTTGGCAACCTGCATCGGACGGGAGCAAAATCTTTTTAACGAAACCTCAGGCTACGCGAATCGAGTACTCTTTGAGTCGCCTATCTTGATGTACACAGACCTTCAGCAGCTCAAAGCGCTGGACGATGAGCACTACAGTTGGCGCAGTTTTTCCTTGTATTACGACCCTGCGAAACAAAACTTGGAACAGGCGGTTGCCGCTCTTTGTGACGACGTAGAGCATCAAGTCAAACATGAGCGTGTGGTCATCCTTATCCTGTCCGATCGCAAACTCGCTAGTACCATGCTGCCTATTCCTGCGGCAATGGCGACAGGTGCAATTCAACACCGCCTAGTACAAGCAAACTTGCGTTGTGACGCCAACATTATCGTCGAAACAGCATCCGCTCGCGATCCACATCACTTCGCCGTATTACTTGGCCTGGGTGCAACAGCCGTGTACCCATTCCTCGTTTATGAAACGATCGAACAGTTGGTCGAACAAAAACGAGTCGATATGCCCGTTCGCCAAGCTGTTGAGAACTTCCGCCTCGGCATCAATAAGGGCCTACTCAAGATTCTCTCGAAGATGGGGATTTCAAACATCTCGAGTTACCGTGGCGCCGGACTCTTCGAAGTGGTGGGTATTAGCAATCACCTTCACCAGACGTGCTTTGCGACCTGTCATCGACGCATCAGCGGCGCCTGTTTTGTCGACCTCGAACAGGACATTCGCCAGCTTCATCGCATGGCTTGGTCCACCCGGTATCAAATCTCGCATGGCGGTTTACTCAAGTTCGTGCATGACGGCGAGTACCATGCTTACAATCCAGACGTAGTAACCCGTCTGCAACAAGCGGTCAATCACAATGATACGAAGGCGTATCAGGCCTATTGTGACGCAGTAAATAATCGACCCGTTGCCATGTTGCGCGATCTGCTTATTCTCAAGCCACCGGCCGATCCTGCGCTGGTAGAACCCGAACCTGTTGAAGCACTCTTCACGCGTTTCGACTCTGCCGCCATGTCAATCGGCGCCTTAAGTCCAGAAGCGCATGAGGCCTTGGCCATTGCCATGAATAGACTTGGTGGGCACTCCAACTCGGGTGAAGGTGGCGAGGATCCAAAGCGCTTCGGCACATTGAAGAATTCACGGATTAAACAAATTGCCTCCGGCCGCTTTGGTGTGACACCCCACTACCTCGTTAATGCAGACATTCTCCAAATCAAAATCGCTCAAGGCGCAAAACCGGGTGAGGGAGGACAGCTACCAGGTGAAAAGGTTACGGCAGAAATAGCTAAACTGCGGTTTTCAGTTCCGGGAGTGACACTTATTTCACCGCCGCCTCATCATGATATCTACTCTATCGAAGACTTGGCGCAGCTCATTTTCGACCTTAAACAGATAAATCCAAAGGCTCTCGTGTCAGTGAAGCTCGTGTCAGAGCCTGGCATTGGCACTATCGCTGCGGGGGTTGCAAAAGCCTATGCTGACCTGATTACCGTGTCTGGCTATGACGGCGGCACCGGTGCCAGCCCATTAACCTCAGTCAAGTATGCGGGGTCACCTTGGGAACTCGGCTTAGCTGAAGTCCATGAAGCACTGGTAGTAAATAATCTACGTCACAAGGTTCGCGTACAGGTTGATGGTGGCTTAAAAACTGGCTTGGACGTGATCAAGGCTGCCATTTTAGGCGCCGAAAGCTTTGGCTTCGGCACCGCCCCTATGGTGGCGCTCGGCTGTAAGTATTTGCGGATCTGCCACTTGAATAACTGTGCCACCGGAGTCGCTACGCAAGACCAGCAACTCCGACAGAACTATTTTACCGGGTTGCCCGAAAAGGTAGAGCGCTACTTCCACTTTCTTGCAGAAGAAGTACGTACATATTTGCAAGCTCTCGGCGTGGAACGCTTAGTCGATCTCATAGGCCGGACAGACTTACTTGAACCGCTGCAACAATTTGACACGAGTAAACAAGGTAAGGTGGACGTGCAGCCTATTCTTAACGCAGCGTCGGCGTCATCCGTACATCCACCTTACTGTACGGCGAAGAATCCCCCCCACGACCCAGGGGCATTAAATCAAGAGCTACTGAGTCAGTGTGCTGACTCAGTCCATCAGAAACATCGAGCACAGTTTCACTTTACCATTCGAAATAATGACCGCTCTGTAGGCGCAAGCCTGTCGGGCTTAATTGCCCAACTGCACGGTAGCCAGGGTGTGAGTGGGACGCCTGTGCAGTTGAACTTCAAGGGCACCGCTGGACAAAGCTTCGGCGTTTGGAATGCGCCCGGCTTGCACCTGTATCTCGTCGGCGATGCCAATGATTACGTTGGCAAAGGCATGGCTGGAGGCCTGATCGCATTAAAGCCCCCATTAGAATCGAGCTTCTCGGCTCATCAAAATGTCATTATGGGCAATACGTGTTTGTATGGCGCAACCGGTGGTCGACTGTTTGCGGCGGGCCAAGCCGGGGAGCGATTTGCGGTTCGAAATGGCGGTGCAGTCGCAGTAGTCGAAGGGATCGGCGACCATGGCTGCGAATATATGACAGGCGGTGTTGTCGTGGTACTTGGGCGCACGGGTATCAATTTCGGTGCTGGTATGACCGGCGGACTCGCCCTAGTACTTGATGAAGATGGACGCTTAAATGAGCGAGTTAACGCAGGTCTGGTCGAAGTGCTTCCGGTGGATTCAACTATGCTCAAAGAGCACTTGCGTGGGCTCCTCCATGACCATGAAGAGGCGACACAGAGTGAGCGGGCACTCACTATTCTTAACGATTTCGATGCTTGGCTGCCCAAGTTCCGAGTCATTAAAGCGCGCAGCAGCGATATCCATGAAGTTTTAGGACGGCGTCCACGTCGAGCCGACGAAATCCGCGTGCAAGTCATGTAATGCAGGTAGCCTAATGAATAAGAATATTTATCAGTTCGTTGATGTGCGTCGCGCCGATCCACCCAAGCGTTCTCTGAATGAGCGACGCATTGAGTTTGTCGAAATTCATCGCCCAATGGAAACTGCCCAGCTAGAAGGTCAGGCCGATCGTTGCATTGATTGCGGAAATCCCTACTGTGAATGGAAGTGCCCCGTCCACAATTACATTCCCCAATGGCTCGAACTTGCCAAGGAAGGACGCATTATTGAAGCCGCAGAGCTGTCACACCAGACCAACAGCCTGCCTGAAGTCTGCGGTCGCGTATGTCCGCAAGATCGTCTATGTGAAGGAGCCTGTACGCTTAATGATGAATTTGGCGCCGTAACCATTGGGGCAATTGAGAAGCACATTAATGACACCGCCTTTGACATGGGCTGGCGACCTAATCTGGACGATGTAGAGCCAACTGGCTTTCGCGTCGCTGTCATTGGCGCAGGGCCTGCGGGACTCGCCTGCGCTGACGTTTTGGCACGTCAAGGTAGTCAAGCTGTTGTGTTTGACCGCTACCCCGAAATTGGCGGATTACTCACCTTCGGTATTCCAGCATTCAAGCTAGAAAAGTCGGTAATGACCCGTCGTCGCGAAATTTTCGAAGCGATGGGAATAGAGTTTCGATTGAATTGCACCGTTGGCGAGGATATTGAGTTCGACGAGATACTTACCGAGTTCGATGCGGTGTTTATGGCCTTGGGTACTTACAAGGCTGTTGACGGCAAACTACCTGGTCTCGATGCAAAAGGTGTTTACCCAGCTCTTTCCTACTTAATCGGTAACACGGCGTCCCTGATGCAACTTAACATGCCGGCATATCCCCGAATTGACCTGAAAGATCAGCGCGTCGTGGTGCTTGGTGGCGGTGACACTGCGATGGACTGTGTGCGCACAGCCATTCGACAGCAAGCCGAATCCGTGACCTGTGCCTACCGCCGTGACGCCGAAAATATGCCGGGTTCGCGCAAAGAAGTGCAGCATGCAAAAGAAGAAGGTGTGGATTTTCAATACAACCTGCAGCCTAAGGAAGTCATAACGGCCAATAACCAAGTGACTGGAGTTCGCTTTGTGAGAACTCGGTTGGGCGAGCCTGACCATGCTGGGCGCCAGCGACCTGAAGAGATTCCAGACTCAAGTTTCATTATGCCTGCCGATGCAGTTATCTTGGCCTTCGGTTACCAGGCTAACCCGCCTAAATGGCTCCAATCTCAGGACGTAGAGTGTGACGATTGGCAACGCGTCGTGGCACAAGAAAGCCAGTCATTTCCGCTACAAACCAGCAACCCAAAGATTTTTGCCGGGGGAGATATGGTGTTGGGAGCTGACTTAGTTGTGACAGCCATTGCGCAAGGACGCAAAGCTGCCACGGGAATTTTGGATTGGTTGGAAACAGGCCGTTAACCAAGTTGCCGTTGTAGGTATAACTCGACGCCCAAGCGTTCAATCAGTCCGATTTGCTGACGTAACCAGTACGCGTGGTCTTGTTCCGTATCACGCAAGATATTCACTAGAATATCCCGTGAAACAAAATCCTGTGCCTCTTCGCAGATACGAATAGACGCTTTCAAATCTTTCGCATTATTCAGTTCTAGTTCAAGATCGGCAGCCATCATTTGCGGCACCGACGTGGCTTCTGGTAAACCATGGCGCGACTCCAAGTCCGGCGAGCCACCTAACAAGAGAATACGATCAATCAGCCACTGTGCATGTTGCCGCTCATCATCCGCCTCATGCAGAATCCGCTCATGAAGTTTAACGTAACCCCAGTCTTCATACAGCGCTGCATTTCGAGTGTACTGATCTATTGATGTAAGCTCCCAACGGAGCAATTTATTGAGTGCACTGACAACTTTACTCATAATTTCAATCACCCCATCTTCGTCTGCAAATACTTTTCAACACCCAACCGCGTCATTAACTCCGCTTGCGTTTCTAACCAATCAAGATGGTTTTCCTGCTGTTCGAGGATTTTGCTGAGAAGCTCGCGAGACACAAAGTCATCCTGCTGTTCACAGACGCTAATGCTTTTCTTGATAATGCGAACATCACCACTTTGCAGTTTGATATCCAAACTTATCATTTCCTGTGGATTCTCTCCGATGTAAAGTTTGCCTAAATCCTGCAGATTTGGCAGTCCGTCCAACAGAAGAATGCGTTCGATAACCTTGTCGGCATGCACCATTTCATCAATAGATGCTTTGTAAACGACTGAATTGAGCGGTTCAAATCCCCAGTTACGGTACATTCGAGCGTGGAGAAAATACTGATTGATTGCGGTGAGCTTGTGCGTCAACACGTCATTGAGTACCGCAATCACTTCACTATGACCTTTCATGCTTCCCTCACGTTTGGATAATAAACTTGTGTTTAATACTCAGACGTTAAGTGTAGCAGACCTCAATGTCCAGCGAGTCACTTGGGCGGATTTCGATGGGTCGGCAGTGGGCATGAATCGACTCATGGAGGACATCACGAGCGTGACTCGTGCAGCGGCCGCATTGGCTGCCGACGGCCAAGTTTTTCTTGAGCTCACGAACGCTGCGACAGCCATTTCTGACTGCTTGCTCGATCTGTGAATCTGTGACGCCTTTACACAAACAAACGTACATAAGAAAACCTCGCGAATGAGCACTTAGTATACACATGAATGAGAATCATTATCAACAATTGGGTTCTTTACGTCATTCCGGTTTCCAGTTAGTCTGTATGTAAGCTCGGCACATAACTCGGAGTTTTAGTAAATTCATGATGTTACGGCACGTAAGCTTCACTTTATTGCTGTTTTTGGGGCTTTGGTGGGTACTCACCGAGGGGCGTTGGTCTAGCTATACTGTAGGGATTCCAGCTGCAGTCGCCTGCACTTGGATCGCCATGCGCCTTGGCGCTGGCCTTGAAACGAACAAAGCCAGCGCGCTGCAGCCGCTGCAAGTTCCTCTATTTTTCTTTCACTTTGTGGGCAAATCCTTAATCGCGGGATTCGATGTGGCACGTAGGACCTTGCAACCCTCGATGCCGCTCCAGCCCGGATTCGTTAGCTACCCCCTGCAACTTCAATCAGAGCCGGCAAAGCTATTCTTCGCCGCGGTTATAAGTCTTATGCCGGGAACACTCTGCAGCCAACGAAGAGACGATAGTGTGATTCTGCATGTCTTGGATACGCGTATGAACCTTGCTGCCGATTTATTAGCGACCGAACGACAAATAGCCCGCTTGTTTGGCGAGACTCCACCTAAGTCGGCCCCAACGCTGCTGAAGGGCTCATGATGACAGCATTTCTATTCGCGGCAGCAGCAGCTATTTTGCTATCCCTTCTTATTGGGCTTTGGCGCGTCTGGCGTGGCCCCTCTGAAGCCGATCGCCTACTCACCGCACAACTCTTTGGCACTTCGGGTATTGGCATTTTATTGCTCCTCGGCGTAGCAACACAGTCGTCCGCCCTCTTCGATGTGGCACTGATTCTCTCATTACTCGCTGCTGTTGCGATGCTTGCGTTTGTGCAGCGTGTAGGTAAACGCGCGGCAGGTCCCCAAAAAGTGCAGAGAGGTTCAGATGATTGAGTGGATGCAGATACTTCTGATTAGCTTCGGCGTGTTTTTCTATCTGATTGGAACCCTCGGGATTCTGCGCTTTCCTGATGTCTTTACTCGACTGCATGCGCTAACTAAAGCCGATAACCTTGGGCTTGGCTTGGTGATGCTCGGAGTACTTCCAAGCCTCCCATCGATTCCTGCGGCCCTTAAGGTTGTGCTCTGTTGGCTCTTGATCTTGGCTTCTAGTGCAGTAGCCACCTATCTCATCGCGAAACGAGCCGCGGAGGATCAGGCGTCATGACGTTCATTGATCTGCTTATTGGTGTGGGATTGGTATTCATTGTCGTTGCAATCTTAGTCTCTCAAGACTTATTTCGGGCTGTGGTGCTATTCGTCACTTTCGGGGTACTTCTTACACTTGCCTGGGTGAGGCTACAGGCGCCTGACTTAGCGCTTGCAGAGGCCGCCATAGGTGCGGGCTTAACCGGTGTACTCCTCTTAGATGCGATTGGCTTCCTTCGCAAACGTAAAGCTGCACGAAAAGACCGTGACAATAAGGCTATCCGAGCGAAGCCTGAGCAAGGAGCCGCAAACGAATGAATACACAGCTTCGCCTCACCCTTGCATCAGTCGCTGGTGTTGCACTTTTTGCGTTGCTAACGCTCGCCATATGGTACCACCCGACTTCCACTGTGGATTTACCGCAACTCGTCGCTAACTCGCTTGCCGAGACTGGCACCGAACATCCGATTACCGCAGTGCTACTTAATTTTCGTAGCTATGACACATTACTTGAAGTGGCCGTCTTGTTGGTGGCAGTGGTGATTACTTTGGCATTGGCTCAGCAGGACTCCAATGAGGCATTAAGCTCGCTCGAGCAGCCGGCGCGTGATTCGCTCGTCATCGCGCTAACGCGACGTTTAGTGCCTCTGGTCGTGCTAGTCGGCGTTTATGTGCTCTGGGCAGGCTCTTATCAGCCTGGCGGCGCTTTCCAAGCTGGCGCCCTGATTGCTGCCGCTGGCGTATTACTGCGACTCGCCGGATGGCCCATTCATCAACGCGCTAATCTGTTGTTGCGAGTTGGTCTGACGCTAGGGTTAGTGGTTTTTATTATGATTGCTTCAATTGCCCTAGTGAGTGGTCAGCCGTTCCTGACCTATCCTGAGCGATGGGCTGGCGAGCTTATTTTTGCCATTGAAACGGTACTCACACTCTCTATCGCACTGACGTTGCTCAGCCTCTTTCTATTTTCTCCCGAAGCCCTATCGAGTCAATCCCGCAAGCCGAGTAAGGAGAAGGCCCAATGACTACCGAGCTTTTTACCACAGAGCTCTTTGCCACAGAGCTTTTTACCACCGAGCTTTGGTTTGCACTCATTGGCGCGCTCATTATTGGGATCTCAACTATCGGTTTTTTCGGTGCTACACACATATTGAAGCGCATCATGGCGTTCAACCTGATGGGCTCAGGCGTCTTTCTTATTATGGTCGGACTTGCGCAACATGACCGCGGTGTAGACCCAGTACCACAAGCATTGGTGCTTACCGGTATTGTCGTTGCTGTATCAGCTACCGCGCTCGCGTTGATTATTTTCCGTCGATATATCGCTTCGGGTGGTCAGTCGAAGTTGCCGGAGCATCGTTCATGACGACTTTGACACTGATTCCAGCATTACTTCTGATTCCACTCGTCTTCGCAATTCTGAGCTTGCTGGTGACTCGTCCATGGCGAAATGCATTTGCCCTCCTTGGCATTGCACTCCAAGCTGTTGCGGCCTTGAGCTTGAGTTGGGTTATTTTTACAGAGGGGGCTAGCAGTACCGCCCTCGGCAATTGGGCAGTACCGCTCGGTATTCTGTTGGTTGCGGACGGACTGACAGTTACGTTACTGACCCTAACTGCATTCATTGCTGTGATTTGTGCCCTCTATGCATTTTTCTATTTGCGCGCCTACCCTCGTGAAGAACGCTATTTTTGGCCTCTATTTTGGTTCTTACTCGCCGCACTCAACGGGATTTGGCTCGCAGATGACCTGTTTAATTTATATGTAGGCTTAGAGCTGCTCGGCCTAGCCGCTGTTGGCATGGTGGCTTTACAAGCAACGCAACAATCTCTCGCCGCAGCCCTACGCTACTTGCTCGCGGCGCTGTTTGGTTCATTGATGTACCTCTTGGGTGTTGCTTTACTTTATGGAAGCTACGGCACGCTAGCAATGGGGCAACTCTCAGACCTCATGGTGGGTGACCTCACAACACAAATCGCACTCTTACTCATGACTTTGGGACTCCTGATCAAAACCGCCTGTTTCCCATTTCATTATTGGCTGCCCCCGGCTCATGGTGGCGCACTTGCACCCGTCAGTGCGTTACTGTCAGCGCTTGTGGTGAAGTCATCCTTCTATATCCTGGCGCGAATTTGGCTCGATCTAGGCACGCTCGCAGTCCCTATTGGCTTACCTGAGGTACTCGGCTTGCTTGGTACCTGTGCCATCCTCTATGGCGCCTGGCGTGCTTACACAGCCTCTGAGATAAAAATGCTTGTTGCTTGGTCAACTGTTGCACAGCTTGGCTATCTACTGCTGTTATTTCCGCTCGCCCTAAACACCACTGAGGCAGCTGCTCATTTGGCCTGGCAAGGTACCTTGATGCACTTACTTGCCCATGGGTTTGCAAAAGGGGCAATGTTCTTAGCCGTTGGGACATTGGTTCTCGCCGCCCGCTCGACTCAACTCTCTGATCTCGCGGGCATCAGCCGCAAGCTCCCCATGGCACTATTTGCGTACGGACTTGCTGCAGTCAGTCTCATGGGGTTACCCCCGAGTGGCGGCTTTAGTGCCAAGTGGTTACTCATTCAAAGTGCGTTACATAGCGGGCAATGGGTTTGGATTATCGTCATCAGTGTGGGCAGCCTGCTGAGTGCAGCTTATCTTTTCCGCGTATTTAGCGTGTCCTTTGTGGAAGGGAAGCAACGTGAACTGCAACCGACGCATCCAATGTTAGATGTCACCGCACTCACGCTCGCGCTAATCGCGATTGCTTTAGGCTTTTTCGGCATGATCCCTCTTAGCCTCATGGAACTTGGCACGCCGTTACCCGAGAGTCCTCTACCTACTGGAGGGCAGCCATGAATCTGAGTTTCTGGATGCCGGTGGCGGTACTAGCTACCTCGCTCGTAACGGCGATGATTATTTTCCTATTGCCAGAGCGCCGCCATACCCTGCGGGGAACCCTTAACCTCATTGCCGCCATAGTTAAAATTGGGCTTGTTGCGTTTATGATCTTCGGTGTCATGCAGCAGCAAAGCTTTGAAACACGCTTCGCTCTGCTACCTGGTATCGATTTCGTGCTGCGCGCAGACGCGATGTCCATGCTCTTTGCAGGTTTAAGCTCTGTGCTCTGGTTATTCACAACCATCTACGCCATCGGCTACCTAGAACATGCACCAAATCGCAGTCGGTTCTTCGGATTCTTTAGTTTGTGTGTGGCGAGTACGATGGGAATTGCGCTTGCCGGCAATCTTTTTACTTTCCTAATCTTCTTCGAAATGCTGACTTTGTCCACCTATCCACTTGTGGTTCATCGCGGCACCAAGGCATCCTTGCAAGCAGGTCGTACTTATCTGCGTTACACCTTAGTCGGCGGTGCCGTTTTACTTGTAGGCATCGCGCTACTCCACAGTATGGTTGGCAGCTTAGACTTTGCGGAAACCGGTACCTTGCGTGACGTACCGAGCGAACAACATGGCTTACTCATTATTATTTTCATCTTGCTCATCACTGGGCTGGGTGTAAAAGCTGCATTGGTTCCGCTGCATGGCTGGCTGCCTATCGCCATGGTCGCTCCTGCCCCAGTCAGTGCACTATTACATGCCGTTGCCGTGGTTAAGGCTGGAGCGTTCGGCATTGTGAGGGTCGTTTACAACGTTTACGGGATTGAGTTTTCTGCCCAACTTGGGGTTCTGATTCCGCTCGCGGCGGTCGCCGCAGTCACCATTTTGTGGGGATCCTTCCAAGCACTTCGGCAAAGTGGCTTAAAACGGCGCTTAGCCTATTCCACAGTAAGCCAGGTTTCCTATATTGTTTTGGGCAGTGCGCTCTTTGGTCCACTTGGCACCATCGGTGGACTGGTTCACCTCCTGCATCAAGGCATCATGAAGGTTACACTCTTTTTCTGCGCGGGCAACTACGCCGAGACACTCGGAATTCATAAGATCAAAGAACTCGACGGTGCCGGACAGCGCATGCCGCTAACAAGTATAGCCTTTACCATTGGCGCGCTCGGTATGATTGGCCTACCACCGACAGCGGGCTTTATTAGTAAGTGGTACCTTGGCCTCGGTGCACTCGACAGTGGTCTTGTGTGGGTGTTGGGTGTACTTATTCTCAGTAGCCTTTTGAATGCCGCTTATTTTCTGCCTATTCTCTACCGACTTTGGTTTAAACCAGTCACAAGTGCCTGGCCTGATGAGCAAATTAAGGCGGCACGCTTTGAAACCGACCCTTGGTTACTGTTTCCCACTGTCGCCACAGCTGTTTTCACCATTGGCACGGGCATACTTGCTGCAAGTCCCTTGAGCCCTCTGAGCTGGGCGAGTCTGATTGCGATAAGAGAGTACTTGCCATGATATTGCTCCTCCTGCTCGTTCCTCTCATTTTAACTCTACTGGTACGACAGTCCGGTGAAACTTTCCAACGTGCGCTACTGATCATCGCTCCGCTTCCAGCGCTTCTCGTGAGCTTAGTGATAGGAAACGAATCCTTAAACATCTCGTGGTTGCTACTTGGACTTCATTGGGAACTTACTGATCTGCGGCGCACCCTGTTAATCATGACCTCGAGCCTATGGCTTATTGCTGGAATTAGCACGGCCGGGAGTCTTTCACGCTTTCAGCGTCGCGCACGCTATCTACGCTGTTGGTTGCTCACGCTTAGCGGCAACACGCTCTTGTTGATTGCTAGCGATATTATGAGTTTCTATACCTTCTTCGCCTTGATGACCTTCGCTGCCTATGGCTTAGTTATTCACTCTGGCTCCAACAGCGCCCTACGCGCAGGCAAAATCTACCTGATTATGGCGCTCATTGGGGAAGCCTTCCTATTGAGCGGCCTCATTCTTGCCGCATCACTCAGTGCTGGGGGCACAGTCACGCCTTTGATGACCGAGCTCCCGCTACTACTCGCCGAGCACGATGCGCTCCTTATCTCTGCGTTCTTATTTCTTGGTTTCGGCGTAAAGGTAGGTGTCGCAGGAATACACATGTGGTTACCACTGGCGCACCCAGCTGCTCCAACAGCGGCCAGTGCCGTGTTAAGTGGTGCCATGATCAAAACTGGATTATTCGGTTGGCTTACGGTACTTCCTATGAGCGCCTATGAAGTTTTGCCCGAGTCGGCAATAAGCTTCTCTCAATTGGGTACCGTTGCGATTGGCCTCGGGTTATTGGGAGCCTTTGGTGCTGGTGTTTTAGGCGTCATGCAAACAAAAGCAAAAACGGTGTTAGCCTATTCTAGCGTCAGCCAAATGGGACTCATGACCCTGTTGCTCGGAGTCGCTCTTCTCGAGCCTAACCTGTGGCCTAGTATTGCCGCTGTCATTATCTTCTATGCAGTTCATCATGGCTTTGCTAAAGGAGTACTATTCCTCAGTGTTGGAATTAGTCATGAACTCGGAAACCTGAGCGTCAGATTACTACAATTGCTCTCAGCTCTACCCGCAGCAGCCCTAATTGGTGCACCTTTTACCAGTGGTATGATGGCGAAGTACCTGCTTAAAGAGAACGCCAATGAGTTTGCGGGTTGGCTCTACACCAGTGTAACTCTCTCAGCCATCGCCACGGCGGCCCTCATGGCTCGATATTTGTGGTTGTTAGGGCAGGAAAGCAATACGACACAGCAGTCGGCAACGAGTACTTTAGCAGCCTTCTGGGCAGCCTTGGCGTTAGCACTAGGCGGCTGGTTGATCATACCAACCACACTCGACTTGCCATGGAGTATTTTATGGGAAGGATCGTCATTATGGAGTGGAGTATGGCCTATTGCGCTCGTCGCACTGGTTAGTGTTGCGCTACTTCGACGCCGCGCAGGATCGCCCGCAGAATAAGCAAGCAATACCTTCACCACTTGAGCAGTATTGCCTGCTGACTCCCACTCCATAAGGAAAGACTGCCTGACCTCCATGTCAGCTCACCTTGCGTTCTCCATTTCAACGTCTTATTTCTGACTACAGCCTGCGTAGCTCCTGCTGATTGCTGACAAGTCCTTTTGTCGACACAAGCAATTCAAAATAGTAAACCCTTGCAAAATATCAATAGAAAATAGAGCCTTACGCAATATCTTACAAAAATTAGTACAGCAAACGGCTCTCCTGCCGTTTTATGCTCGTCCCGTACTGGGGCTCGTCCGCAAACGGACCCGCCTATGGCGGTCCAAAATCACTCCCTGTGATTTTGTCGAACCAGAGGGTTCTTTCGCCAACACTATGCTCCAGATACCAGAAAACCGCCACAAGGGCGGTTTTCTGGTATCTGGCGGATAGGGAGGGATTCGAACCCTCGATACGGGGTTACCGTATACACACTTTCCAGGCGTGCGCCTTCAGCCGCTCGGCCACCTATCCGTTAAGCGGCGCTATGTTAGGTTGTTCGGCCTGTTTAATCAAGTTTGGGGGGCTTTTTTTCTGCTAATTTTTCTGCGAACTGGCGAATCGGTTGAGCACCGAGGTAAACAAGTACAAAAGCGATCGGCCAAGCGATATAGAAAGCCCGCCACCAACGGCTGATAAAGTCGCCATCAACGCCGGTATTTATCCAGGTAATCAACCCGGTCATCAGAAATGACATGTACAGCGACATTAAAATTGGAAAAATCCACTTCATCTTCATTCTTCATCTCCAGGCTGACTAGCCTAAACAAACACCATCACGACAAAAGTAACCACAAACGCCAGTAGTATGTTTAGCACCACACCCTCTCGCGCCATCTCCATTACCGTAAGTTTATTGGAGGCAAATACGATAGAGTTAGGAGGGGTCGCCACTGGTAAACAGAACGCACAACTACACGCAATCACCGCAGGAATCATTAAGATCTCAATTGGAATATTGGCCGCGCCCGCTGTTGCCGCGAGTATCGGCATCAATAGAGTCGCCGTCGCTGTGTTAGACGTGACTTCCGTTAAAAAGGACACACTGATTGCGAGCAAGAATATCACCAGCCAAATCGGGAGAACTGTGAATCCTGATAATGCCTCACCAATAATATCACTCAAACCACTCGCCATGACGCCTGTCGCCATGCAAATACCGCCAGCAAAAAGCAGCAAGATACCCCAAGGAATCGACACCGCCTGGTCCCAATTCAATAAGCGACCACCCCGTCCATCACTGACTAGAAACATCGCGATCACACCCGCCAAAGCGACTGTGGCGTCACCTATACCACTTACACCTAACATGCCGCTCCAACCGCCAAACGGCTCAGAACGAAACACCCAAAGCGCAATCACTGCGCCAAATACGATAAGTACGCGTTTCTCAGCCGCAGACATAGCTTCTTGTGCCGGCAAGGTAAGAGGTGCTGAGAGATGAATACCACGAGTGAGCCATAAGCCAATAACGGGTAATCCAATAAGCACGAGAGGAATACCAATGCTCATCCAGCGGGCAAAACCGAAGCTTTCGCCCGCATAGACCTCATAAACCGAAGCGAAAATCAGATTAGGTGGTGACCCAATGAGCGTCGCTATTCCGCCGAGCGACGCTGAATATGCCAGACCTAGCAGCAGTGCACGCTGAAATCGGTGTTCTTTGCTAGCATCAGCAAGTGCCAATGCCACTGGTAACAATGCCAAGACCGCCGCCGTATTGGAAATCCACATAGACAAGAAAGCAGCCGCGAGCATGAATGAAAAAATCATCTGCTTGCCCTTGTCTGCGCCTATTCGACCCACGAGACTCAGAGCAATACGCCGATGAACACCACTTGCTTCAACGGCCTTCGCTAGCATAAACGCGCCCATAAAGAGAACAATCACATGATCGCCCAAAGCACCGCTTGCAGATCGTACGTCAAGCACGCCGCCGAGGGGCAATAACACAAAGGGAAGTAACGATGTGACAGGTAAGGGTAATGCTTCAGAAATCCACCACCACGCGACCCATACCACTGTCGCAAGTGTCCACGCTGCCGGAGTCGGCATACCGCTTTGCGTTGTTAAAATGAATACCGCAGCGGCAACAAAAGGGCCAGCAATAAGCTGCTTAGGTTTGTGCGGGTGGTTGAGGTCCATCGCTGTCGACATAACAGGTCCAATTTATTGATAACGCAAACTATTGTACGGAAGCTCGCGCTAGGACACCACAGCAAAGCACTGACTGAACTTTAATCCGTTGGAGTTGGTTTCAAGAGCTCGGTATAACCGAGCCGAAAGTTCGGATATTCGAACCGAAAACCAGTATCTAGCAACCGTTGATTGGATAAACGCTTACTTCCTCTCGCACCGATCTCAGTCGAGGACTCAAACCGACTTAGATCGCAACGCATACGTTCAGCTAGCCACCGTACGAAGTCACTTTGCCGCACCGGCTCATTGTCTGAAAGAATATAGACGCCCTGCTCTTTGGCCGACACCAAATGCACGAGCGCGCGTGATAGATCGGTCACATGAATACGATTCGTCCATCCTTGAGTCAGTTTTACCGAATAAGTACGAATGGCATCAATCATGCGCTCACGGCCGGGACCGTAGATACCAGAACAGCGCAGAATAAGAAAAGGACAATCCGCAGAAGCAATCATCTGCTCCGCTTCCAACATGGTGCTACCAGAGAAGTTTCCCGGCGCAGGAGCATCGGCTTCAGAAATTAACTCGCCACCGACATTGCCATACACACTAGTGCTCGAAATAAACACCAGCTGCGGACGATAATCAGGGGAATGACTAAGTGCCGCCCGAAAAGCGCGAACAGGTTGGACGTAACCCTGCTCATATCCAGCGGCACTGTAACTTGTGGGGGTCAAACTGAAGATAATGAGATCTGGGCGCTCCGCTAGCAAAGTCCCCCAATCACTCTGGGATGCTGCATCAGCTTGCACTCGCGTTACACCATCGAATTTCTCTACGCGAGAGCGACGAGCCCCCGTCAATTCATATCCAAGCGCTTGCAGCTGCGATGCGGTACGTTCACCGATGTCACCAAAACCAACCCACAGCGCTTGTTTATTCATTATTTTTTCACACTGAACTCAAGCATGCGATTGAGTGGTTGCATGGCCCGCTCAGCTAACGCGGGATCCACATGAATTTCGTGCGCAACTCCGTCGCTGGTTAAAGCGGCTTCAATGGCTCCGAGGCCGTTCATCGCCATCCACGGACAATGAGCACAACTTTTACAGGTTGCACCATTACCGCCGGTAGGAGCTTCAATAAAGGTCTTCTCCGGCGACAACTGCTGCATCTTATAGAAAATGCCCTTGTCCGTTGCCACGATAAAACGCTGGTTTGGCAGCGTCTGACTTGCCTTGATTAACTGCGACGTGGAGCCAACTGCGTCCGCCAGTTCAACGACGGCAGCCGGAGACTCGGGGTGCACAAGTACTGCGGCGTCAGGAAAAAGCGCCTTGAGATCCTGTAAAGCGCGCGATTTAAACTCATCGTGCACGATACAAGCACCTTGCCACAGGACCATATCAGCGCCTGTTTCTTTGGCAATGTAACCCCCAAGGTGGCGATCTGGAGCCCACAATATTTTCTCACCAGCACTATCTAGATGCTCAACCACTTCTAAAGCAATGCTGGAGGTGACTACCCAATCGGCTCGGGCCTTTACTGCCGCAGAAGTGTTCGCGTAAACAACAACAGTATGATCAGGATGTGCATCACAGAACGCGGAAAACTCTTCTGGAGGACAACCTAAGTCTAGGGAACATGTCGCTTCCAAAGTAGGCATCAGGACACGTTTGTTCGGCGTCAATATTTTTGCAGTTTCGCCCATGAACTTCACGCCAGCAACAATCAGCGTGTCCGCCTCATGCTTGGCGCCAAAACGAGCCATTTCAAGTGAATCAGCGACACAGCCACCCGTCTCTTCAGCAAGCGCTTGAATTTCTGGATCGGTATAGTAATGCGCAACTAACACCGCATTCTGCGCTTTCAATAATTCGCGGATACGTTGTTTCGTCGCTGTCTTTTCCGCTTCCGACATAGGTTTCGGTTTTGGCGGAAACTCATACTCAAACGTATCAATGACTTGTGCTTGTGCCATGGGAAATAGTGCCCTTCAAAATACAACTTAGTGTGATAGCGAATAAACTATCAGTTCTCGACATTATACCGTGAATGCTGGAATGGATCACTGTCGACCGGTGCTGACTTCTCTTGGGTGAATATGAAGCTTGACGTTCTCGATAGAGATTTTAGGATGGTGGGTCGTGCTGGATTCGAACCAGCGACCAATTGATTAAAAGTCAACTGCTCTACCAACTGAGCTAACGACCCAACCTAAAAGGTGAGCCGGAAATGGTGGGTCGTGCTGGATTCGAACCAGCGACCAATTGATTAAAAGTCAACTGCTCTACCAACTGAGCTAACGACCCATTTCCGGTTGCTGTTGCCCAAATAATCTGTACTGGACAACGGCGGCATAGTTTACTGAAATCGACGCGGCTTGCAACTCAAAACGGTCATCAATGCTGATTTTTTTTCCTTGTTCACATCAGTTCGAACATAATCTGAACGAATTGCAGAACTTTCCAGCAATAGTTAACTTTATCTTAACTTGATTAGCCTTCGAGTGACTCGAGTTCCCGCTGCGCCATTCCTGCTTCAGTGGAGTTTGGATATTCGCTTCTCACACGTTGAAAAAGATCACGGGCGCGTCGCGTATTACCTTCCGCCTTCTCAATCATGCCAAGTTTAAGCATGCAATCTGCGCGCTTATTTGAATCTGCAAAGTCGTTGATCACTTTTGTAAAATGAGTACGCGCTTCCGAGAAGTCTGACTGCACGAAATAGAGCTGGCCGAGCCAATAATGGGCGTTACTGAGATAGGGTGAGTCCGGGTGATTAGCGATAAATGACTCAAATTCTGGAATTGCGCGATCATAACGGCGCTCTTCCAACACCAGACGAATAGCACGATCATAAGCTGTGCTTTCGCCAGTTGGACCGCTAACAGTTGGACCACCAGTAGGCGCAGAAGGCGTACTGGTGGTTCCTGAGCCTGAACGAACCTCGCCGATACGGCGGTCGATCTCTTGATAGAGATCGCGCTGTCGCTCAAGAATTTGCTCCAGTTGGTGCGCATGCTCTTCGGTAATACCGCGAAGCTCACTTAACTCCCGCTGTAACGCACTTAGTTGCTGAAGTATCTGTGCCTGGCCTTGTTGCCTAGCTTCGAACGCTCGCTCTAACCGAGAAATACGCTCATCCACAGATTCCTGACCTTGCGCTTGTGCCAAACTAACGACAGGCGCTTGGCCTGACGCCATAGCCACGCCCGTAAGGGAAAGTGCTACAACGAGAGTTGTAAGTTTCATGAAGCAGTGCTCCTACTGTCCTTTGTCTGTATACGAACTTAGTATACTAGAACCGCACGACGATTTTGAGACCATGCGCGCTCATTACTTTGCCGTACCAGTGGCTTCTCTTCACCATACGACACTGTAGTCATCTGTGAAGATGATACACCTAAGTTTAGTAAATAATCGACCACTGCTTTTGCACGGCGTTCGCCAAGGGCAATGTTGTACTCTGGCGTACCGCGCTCGTCCGTGTGTCCTTCAATAATGACCGACACGTTCGGATTCCGCACAAGATAATCGCCATGGGCAGAGAGCAGCTCAGCAAATTCACCACGAATTGACGCATCGTCGAAGTCGAAGTAGATCACGTGATCACGACGTAATTCAGCGAAACGCTCCTGGCGTTCTTCCTGAGGAGTCAAACGACGGTCCGCCGCACCTGTTTCAACGCCACGACGGCCATCAGTCTGACTTGCGCCAGTGCCACCGGCTCTGCTTTCGTCACCTGTTGTCATATCGTCTGAAGTTGAGCTACAAGCTGCCAACACTATCATTGGGAGGGCAACGGCGACTGCTTTGACTACTTTCTTGAGTTCCATTATTTGGGTTCCTTCATAACCGAGTTAACCTATAAAATTGCCGAAAAACATAGCATGTTTTCATCATCAGAGAAATGGCGACCAAGCCGGAGCCTTGACCTCACCTTCGCGAGAAGGCAGCCTAGCTTGGAAGCGTCCATCCATTGACACCAAAGCCAGAACCTGACGATTCTGATATGTCGTACTGTAGATAATCATACTACCATTCGGTGCAATACTCGGTGACTCATCCAAGGTTGTCTGAGTTAACACCTGAAAATTGCCAGAAGGATAGTCCTGTCGTGCAATGTGATAACGGCCGCTGTCTCGGCTAACAATCACCAAGCCTCGCCCATCTGGGGTCACGACGCCCCCTAAATTTGAGTCACCACTAAAAGTGGTTCGACGAATTCGTCCCGAGTCCAATTCGACGCGATAGATTTGTGCCGCACCGCCCCGTTCAGAAGTGAACACTAACTCTTTACCGTCTGGTGTCCAGCTCGGTTCAGTATCAATACGCCAATGATCCGTAATTTGTCTGACTTGACGGGTTTCAAGGTCCATCACATAAATATCTGGTGCCCCATTTTTGGACAATACCATCGCCATCTTCTTACCATCAGGCGACCAAGCAGGAGAACCATTAATGCCAGGGAACGACGTTAAGCGCTCACGTTGTGTGGTGTAAATATCTTGAATGAAAATCTCTGCCCGCTGATTTTCAAAGCTGACATAGGCTAACTTTGAGCCGTCGGGCGACCACGAAGGCGACATTAATGGCTGCGGAGAGCGCAACAAAACACGCTCATTCTCTCCGTCGTAATCACTTACCATCAACTGATAAGGTAACTCTGCGTTTGGGTCGACGAAGACATAGGCAATCCGGGTTAAGAAAGCCCCCCGTTCACCGGTAAGCGCTTCATAGACAACGTCAGAAATGCGGTGCGCATACTGGCGAAACTGAGTATCTAGCACCACTGAGGTGCGCGTTTCCAGAATATGTTCTTGCTCACTCACCAGTCCTTCGTCATCTAAGTATTGAGAGAGACCGCTCGTAATTTGTCCACGCAGGGGATCAATGAGCTGGTAGGTAACTTCATAACGACCAGGGGCAAACTCATCCACAGAACCGACAAGCATCGCCTCAACACCTAGGCGAGCCCAGACTGAGAAGTCAGTAATGTCAGTATCGACTGACGGACGACTAGGCAGGTCACGCGTTGGGATTGGATTAAAGCGACCACTTCGCAATAAGTCGGCGGCCACCACTTCGGTGAAATTATAAGGAGCGCTACCTTGTCCACTCCATTTGAATGGAACAATAGCGATAGGTCGGGCGCTGTCGATGCCTTCAGTGATAACGATTTCAAGGCTCGCATGCGCGCGGGGGCCGAAAGTGACTGCGATAATCAACACAAACCATACTGCAAAACGCTTCATAATCACTCCAACAACTTATAAGTTCGGCTCAACGCGCAATGTAATATTACTCATTTCGCGATATACATCTGGGTCGCTTGAAACCGGTAAACTTCCCGCCCTGAGTACAGCTGCGCGCGCCGACTCACATACCGCTCGATCACCGTCGATCACTTGCACGTTCGTTACAAAACCATCGCGAGCAATGCTGATCCGCAATTGACAGGCTCGCCCACGCATCGACGGATCCGTTAACCAGTTCCGTTGAATAGTTTGGCGAATCAATACCTGGTAACGCTCGACTTCACTCAACACCCGTTGTTGACGTGCACGCTCTCGCTCTTGCCGCTCGCGTTCCATCCGCTCTTGAATTTGTTGTTCCTGTTCAGCACGCTGACGAGCCGCCTCTTCTTCACGACGACGCTCTTCTTCCCTGCGTTGACGTTCGGCTTCAATTCTGCGCTCTTCTGCACGCTGTTCTTCCAAGCGACGCTCGGCTTCTTGCCGCTCACGCTCTAGCCGCTCCTGCTCAGCACGAGCTTCCGCTTCTCGGCGACGACGTTCTTGTTCTTGACGCCGTTGTTCTTGCTGCTCGCGTTGACTTCTTTGCTCCGCTTCACGCGCTCGCCGCTCTAAGTCAGCAACGCGCTGCTCTTCTGCTCTGCGGGCCGCATCACGCTCTTGCTGAATCCGTTGTACTTGCTGCTGCACTTGCTCTTGGTCAACTGCGACGGCTTCAATGATATCGATTTCCTCAGCCCCCAACTCGATGACCATATCCTTCGACGGCACAAATTCCATACTCGCAAACAGCAGCGCACCTACTACGCCATGCAGCAGTACAGACTTCGTTATCGCAACCCCTAAACCCGCACTTTTTGCCATATCAAGACTCCGGCGGCCTCGTCATTAAGCCGACTTTCGGTACACCTGCTCTCTGTAGCAGCACCATCAGCTGCACTACTTGATTGTAGGGTACCGCACCATCACCTCGAACCATAACGGGGGTATTCGGCTCCAATTGCAAATGCGCGGCAACCAAGGTTGCCAAGTCAATTGCTGACATTTGCTCGTCACTGCCACCACCAATATTCAGGTAATAATTTCCTTGTGCATCAACCGAAGCAACAATAGGAGTTTGCGCCTCCGACGAAATAGGCGCGGCTTCTGCACTCGGCAGTTCAATTTCGACGCCTTGCATCATGAGTCCCGCGGTAACCATAAAAATGATCAGCAACACGAGCATCACGTCAATGTAAGGGACGACGTTCATCTCTGACATTGGGCGCCGCTTGCGACGGCGCATGGTGACTTCACTCATGCATTCATATCCTCTTCATTGACCGCACTACTTTGACTGCCCGCAGACGCTAAGGTTTGACGTTGCAGAATAGAAGTGAACTCCTCGGCAAAGTTAACGTACGAATTATCGAGCAACTCAACACGATAAGAGAAACGGTTGTATGCCATGACCGCAGGGATAGCCGCGAACAGGCCCATAGCGGTAGCGACCAGCGCTTCGGCGATACCTGGAGCAACCATCTGCAAAGTCGCTTGTTGTACTTCACCAAGCGCGATAAAAGCATTCATGATGCCCCAAACGGTACCAAATAGACCGATATACGGGCTAATTGAGCCGATCGTTGCTAGTACCGATAAGTTCTTCTCGAGCCGGTCCATTTCCCGCGAATGTGCTACTCGCATCGCACGCTGTGTACCTGAAATAATTGCCTGCTGATCCGCACCACGACTTCCCCGTAAGCGAGCGAACTCGCGAAAACCCGCGTGGAATAGATGTTCGATACCATCCAGTTTACTGCCCTTCGCTTGCACCTCTTTATACAGCCGCGCAAGGTCAACACCGGACCAAAACCGTTCTTCAAACTTAAGCGCTTGCTGATTTGCGAAATTCAGTACTCGACGACGTTGAAATATTAAAGCCCAAGAGAATATTGACATACCGACGAGCAATAACATTACCGCTTGAACAAGGAGAGAGGCCTGTAAAAACAGACCTAAAAAGGACATATCAGCTTCCACGCTTTATAACCTCTGCAATTGGGGCCGGTATCGCAACCGGCTTCATAGCTTGTAATTCAACACACGCCGCCACAACTTGGGCTTCGCACAACAGATCACCATTGGGTCCAAGCACTTGTTGCCGAAAATCAATGGATGCTCGACGAATCCGTTCGACACTACAGTTTACGGTAAGTTCGTCGTTAAAACGTGCTGGCGAACGCAAATCTAACGCAGCATGTCGCACGACAAATCCAATCCCTTGTGCCAACCAAATATCTTGCTCGATACCAAGTGAACGTAACCATTCGGTACGGGCTCGCTCACAGAACTTAAGGTAGTTCGCGTAGTAAACGATGCCACCCGCATCCGTGTCTTCGTAATACACACGAATGGGCCAATTAAATTCTTTCACTATGTCATCTCAGTTCTTAACCAAAGTGAATGTACTATACCTTAACGATTGAATGATGTTAAAGCGGCCTTTTTACATCATCTTTAATCTCTGATTTGGCGAGTTGTTGACGAAATGTTTACAAAACCCTCAAAAACCATCTTGAACACTATTTAACCAGACTTTTTTTTATTCGAGAAAAAATCAATGAAAATGGTGAATCTCTATATTTCAATAACTTAGCGACAAAACAAGGTCAAATAACCGTCGAATTATTAAGATACAATTAATTAACGCATTAATTAAAGTAATCTGACGTATCATTTTTTCTCGTTTGAAAACTGGTCGGGCCAACCTATAATAGGCGCCAGTTCAGGGGGCAAATGCCCTACACCAAAGATTGAAAGGTTGTCGCTTTTCATTGGTGATGAGATTTATCTCATTGTAGTTCCTGGATTAACTTCCTCCTTGTTGTTGTTACTTTACCCGCTCATCCTTGAGCGGGTTTTTTTTGTCCGAAATATCTTACCTTCATCGTCTTTTTCAAAGTCTGGTTCTAGGCTTGAGGTTTTTACTCTAAGGACAGCTTTGATGGATATTTTCTCGCTCGTATGTTGCAACATGATGGCAACTGCCAATATTTCAACGCTGCCGACGCACCCGACAATGCCATCATACAACTATGTTCGACTCAATGTGCCCCCCATGATGCATGCCGATATCTACCAGCTGGGTTCTGATCCCTCTGCCTACTGGGTGAGCGAAAAACTTGACGGCGTGAGGGCTTGGTGGGATGGGCGGCGCTTATGGTCCCGCCAAGGGCACTATATCCCTGCACCGCATTCACTTCTTAAGCATCTACCTGAACAAAGCCTTGATGGTGAACTCTGGTTAGGTCGCGGTCGCTTTCAAGAGATGGCGGGGTTACTCAATCGCAGAGATCCTAACCACCCACTTTGGCAGCAGGTTCGGTTCGGCGTTTTTGACTTGCCACTGATCACCGGCCCGTTCGAACTACGGAAGAGCTTCGGATTGAGGCTGCTGCCAACTATGTCAGAAGATAGCCCTGTATTCTGGATACCAAACCGACGTGTTGCCTCTGCAACGGAGCTAGATCTATTACTCAGACAAATTATCGACAAGGGTGGTGAAGGACTCATGTTGCATCATGAGGCAAACCATTACACTGCTGGCCGGAGCCCCCTCGTTCGTAAATACAAGCCTGTGGATCAACTCCTTGTCGAAGTGATCGGCTATACACAAGGGCGTGGACGCAACGAGTCAAGAGTCGGTGCGCTAGTTGTGCAACTCAGCAACGGAGATAGCTTCCGGGTCGGCAGCGGATTAACGGATGAATTAAGAGACAACCCGCCCTCTATTGGCACAATGGTCTGTGTTCAGTTTTCTGGATTAACTCAACGAGGCATTCCTCGCTTTCCCCGTTACATCGCTAACTGTGAAGAGACCAAGGCGCATCATTAATGAGTAACAACTATCTCATGGGAATGCATGCATCTCAGTTTGCTAGCACTGTATTACCCGGCATTGGGTTGTTACTTCCTTTTTTGTTATGGCTCGCAAAGCGTAATGAACCTGAAATAAATCATCACGGCCTCATCATATTCAACTGGATGGTTAGCCTACTTTTATTTATTGTCATCGCAGTATTGCTGATACCGCTCGGAATAGGCCTATTACTATTGCCGGCACTCGCGATTATCAACATTATCTGGATCGTCCGAGCATGCGTGCAAGTCAACAAGGGACAAGTACCAACCTACCCAGGCAGCCTCTTCACAGTAGGCCGTGGTATCAAGTAAGTGATGCGCCTCTAGACCCGAACGCTACGCTGACCCGCAGCGCGGCAATGACTTTATAAAAATGAATAATACTGAACCCATCGATGTGGACTGGATCGCCCATTCCGTAATCGACAGGGAGGTGATGCACCGCATCACGCACCGCTCGACCCCAATCCAAAACCACACTAAAACGCCAAACGCAGGGCCTCGATGGCCCGCAGCGCGGCAATGATTTTATAAAAATGAATAATACTGAACCCGATCGGCGTGGACGGGATCACCCATTCCGTGATCGACAGGTAGGTGATGTACCGCATCACGCACCGCTCAACCCAATTTCAAAGCCACACTAGAACGCCACGCGAAGGGCCTCGATGGCCCGCAGCGCGGCAATGAATCTATAAAAATGGAAAATACAGAACCCCATCGGCGTGGACTGGATCGCTCATTCCAGGGTCTCGGAGACAGGGATGTCGACG
>JAFIFP010000001.1 GCA_020831965.1 Idiomarina sp. | reverse complement strand
GTGCCCACACAGATTGCTTGGCTTGATATATTGTTAAAGAACGTTGCTTCTGCTCGAAGCGAGGTGCGCATTCTACACACCCCAAATTTTCTGTCAACCGATTTCGAGAAACTTTTTCGTTTTCTCATGTTTTCGATGACTGCTTTGCTCAATTGGCTAACATTTAAGCGTTAGTTTCGAGGCTTTAGCATTCGTCTTTCGACGAGGGGCGCATTTTAGTGACTTTTAGAAAAGGTTCAAGCCTTCTTTACTAATTTTTCTTAGAGTTCGTGGGTATTACTTTGCCGAGCTGACTTTCTACCGCTAAGATAGAGGCGTCTTTTGTATTTTTAGACTATTTTCTCGACTCTTCTCTTAGGTAAGGACTGTTTCATGAATCAAGCTAGTAGTGCTCTTCGTATATTAATCGCAGCGGTAGTCGCCGTAATCTTCACAATTATCGCTCAACTATTTCTCAATGACCCAACCTCTCTCCAAGTCAGTTTGATTGCACTGGGTACCTTTCTTGGTGGTGTCTTGTCGCCAAGCTTGGCTGATATTGTTGCAACCAAACGAGCGACCCATAAAGCTCGCGCACCTCGCGCGACAAAACGCACACAGTCAGAAAACGCTAAAACACTCTACGTAGGGAACCTGCCTTTCAAAACTGATGAAAGCGCAGTTGAGGAGCTTTTTGGTCGTTATGGACAAGTTCAAGCGGTTCGTTTGGTAAAAGATCGCCGTACCGGCAGAAAGAAAGGTTACGGCTTTGTTGAAATGGATGACGTTGGTGCAGACGTCGCCTTGGCGAAGCTGAATGACTCAGACTTTGAAGGTAGAACACTGAAAGTGCGCGCGGCACATTCAGAAGGTGATGACGAGTAGTTAAATACTGCTCGCATTGATCCTGTAAGAAGCCGTCTTGCTCGCAAGTCGGCTTTTTTATTCCTCTAACTTTAATACCCAGCATGTGAGACTTATCCCGGTTATGACATTTGGTAGAGAAGCGCGTAAAATGCCGTCCCGCGCTTTTTTGTTTAAGGAAACAGGATGACTGACTCACTTCAAACGCGTTATCAGGCCCAACTTTCAGAGAAGGTTGCAACGTTACAAGAACGTCTTTTACCCTTCGCTGCGCCTGACCTTGAAGTATTTGAATCAGTGCCCGAAGGATACCGCATGCGCGCTGAGTTTCGGGTCTGGCACGAGGGAGATGATCTCTTTTACATCATGTTTCACCCCGGCACGCGCGAAAAGTATCGTGTGGACACCTTCGCGCCGGGAGCGCCATTAATTAATCAATTGATGCCAGCAGTGCTTGCTTACATTAAGGAGTTGCCCTTACTCAGAAATCGACTGTTTCAGGTTGATTTCCTAACCACAACAACCGGAGAAGCGACAATTTCGCTGTTATATCACCGACAACTTGACGACGAGTGGCTGGGCGCAGCGGAAGCGATGCGGGACATCTTTCAAACTTACGGAAACATTGAGTTGATTGGCCGAGCGCGCAAACAAAAACTGTTGGTGAATAATGATCGCGTTGTAGAGTCGCTCAGCATCGCAGGTCGCGACTATCGTTTTGAACAAATTGAAAATAGCTTCACGCAGCCAAATGCGGGCGTGAATGTGAAAATGATTGAGTGGGCGTTGAATTGCACCAAAGAATCGCCTAGCGATCTATTGGAGCTCTATTGTGGGAATGGCAACTTTAGTCTGCCGCTTGCGCAGAATTTTGAACGGGTGCTAGGAACAGAGATTTCACGTACATCAGTTCGCTCAGCGCAGACCAACATCGCAATGAATCAGCTTGAGAACGTGAAAGTGGCACGGATGTCGGCAGAAGAAGTGGCCGCAGCAATGGCCGGGACATTGGACTCTAAACGGGTAGAAGAATTGGAGCTTGCAGACTACAACTTCGAAACCGTTCTAGTTGATCCGCCACGGGCGGGACTCGACGCGGAAACATTGAAGATGGTTCAGCAATATGAGCGCATTCTATACATCTCTTGCAATCCCGAAACACTGGCAGAGAACTTAGAAACCTTACATGTAACTCACGAAATACAGAGAGCCGCTTTGTTTGATCAGTTTCCGTTCACGGAGCACACCGAAGCGGGCGTTTATCTCGTGCGACGTAGTTAGTTAATATAGGGGGCAATTCGCCTAAGAAATTAGGCTTAAGGAATACGAGCCGATGGTGGCGTTGCCACTTCTTCACTCTGTTCATGGAGCGCGTCTTCCACTTCTTCGCAAGGCTTGCTATTACGGCTGCGGCACAAATAGAGGTTAAAGGTGTGCGCTGTCACAATCAGCGCAGCGCCAATTACGACAAACAATGGCTCCCAAGCATGCCCAGCAACATCCTTAAAGAAATAGAGCGTACCACCCGCAATCAGCGCCAACAGGGGTAATGGACTCGAATGGTGTCGAAAGCCAAGCGTAATTGCCACGCCACCAAGTAACAGACTTGCTGACAAAATAATGCGTTCAAAGATTTCGTAGCCTAAAAACGATAAGCCCACCAAGGTCAACATCGGCAAAACGACAGGCACAAGCAGGCAGTGCAATGCACAAGTGACTGCTAAAATGATACCGGCTCTGTCGAGGGGCTTATGGCGCATGGCGGAACTTCTCCTTTGAATTTGTTACATTATAACACAAGTGGACAAGTCCACAACGACGCTGCACAAAATTTACCCAGAGCTAGGCAGAGTCGAATGGGAAAGTCAGCACATCGGCAATGTTGTCTAACCCGAGTTTTATCATCAGCAAACGATCGACCCCCACCGCGACCCCCGCACAATCAGGGAGCCCCGCGGACAGTGCACTCAGCAAGTTTTCATCAATGAGCTGCGCACTCATGCCGTCCGCTAGACGGGCCTCATTGTCACGCTCAAAACGCTGCCTTTGCTGCACCGCATCGGTCAGTTCCCAAAAACCATTCGCGAGCTCTAGCCCCCGATAATAGAGTTCAAAGCGATGCGCTGTGCCTGGATCTTCCTCATTCACGCGCGCGAGCGCAGCTTGACTCGCAGGAAAGTTGTACACAAAGGTAGGCAGATCTGGATCAAAAGAAGGCTCAACCACAAAGCTCATTGCCAGCTGGAGTAACGTATCGCGATCTTGACCGGCAATACTCGCATCAATCTCATGCTTGTTTAAAGCAATTGCGATTGCCTCCTGACTGGCATCAATAGGATCGACTCCAAGAGCCAGCTTAAAAGCCTCCCGATAGCTCATGTAAGTCGCCGCGGGAGCATCTAGCAGATGTACCAACAACTCACTCAGCTCCGCCATCAGCTGCTGATCGTCGAAGCCAATGCGATACCATTCCAGTAAAGTAAATTCTGGATTGTGCCGCCGACTCAACTCATCATCACGCACCACGCGGGCCAATTGGAAACAATCACCAAAGCCAGCAGCCAGTAGCCGCTTCATCGCATATTCAGGAGAGGTTTGCAGATACCGTGTGAGCGGGGTCGCCGAGCCAGAAGGCTGAATCTGCACTGTCGCATTGTGCACGTGTCTATCCGTTACACCAGCTTGCGCTAACAAAGGTGTTTCCACTTCAAGCACGCCACGCTCCCGGAAGAACTCACGGATCTCCCGTTGCATTTCACTGCGACAAAAAACGGCCTCTCGCGAAGCGACAGGCCGCCAATGGGTATCACTCATGCAAATTACTTTTGGGCGCGTGAAACGTATTCACCAGAGCGTGTATCCACTCGAATCACTTCGCCAGTTTGCACAAACAACGGAACGCGCACGACTGCGCCAGTCGATAAGGTCGCAGGCTTACCACCGGTACCCTGCGTATCACCCTTGAGGCCTGGATCCGTTTCAACAATTTCAAGTTCAACGAAGTTCTGTGGTGTCACGCTAATTGGCTTGCCATTCCACAGCATTAATGTGCAAGGATCTTGCTCAACTAACCACTTTACCGTGTCACCCACAGCATCGCTGTCAGCCGCGAGTTGCTCGAAGGTTTCATTGTTCATGAAGTGCCAGAACTCGCCGTCGCTATATAAATAATCTAACTCGACTTCCATTACGTCCGCGGCTTCTACTGAGTCACCAGACTTGAATGTTTTTTCGACCACTTTACCACTCAGCAGCTTCCGAATTTTTACTCGGTTGAATGCTTGGCCTTTACCGGGCTTGACCATTTCATTTTCGAGGATAGAGCACGGCTCTCCGTCGAGCATGATTTTCAAACCACCTTTAAATTCATTGGTGCTGTAACTTGCCATGAGTTTGTTTTCCTAACAAAAGAATGACGACAAAATTGGGCCAATAATAAACCAAAGCGCCTTTGTTTTCAGGTAAAATCGTGGAAATTTTTGACCTTGTGCAGACTTCATGGGTGATTTGAATAGCGAATGGCAAGCGGAACTTGCGCGGGCATACAACAGCGCCGAGAGCTTAGCGGCGGCACTGCAGCTCCCACAGTCTTGGGTGACATCACATCATAGTGCCCGAAAGCTGTTCCCGATTCGGGTACCTCGCCCCTTTGCCGAGCTTATCGAAGCAGGGAATCCTGATGATCCTTTACTCCTTCAGGTCGCACCTCATGCCCATGAACATGCTCAGCGCGACGGATTTTCTACCGATCCTTTGGGCGAAGCTGACGCAACAGCAACTTCGGGCGTCCTGCATAAGTACGGTTCGCGAGTCTTAGTCATCTTACGCGGTGGCTGTGCTGTAAACTGCCGCTATTGCTTCCGTCGACATTTTCCCTACGACGAGCACAAGTTTGGACAAGCGGAATGTGAGCAGGCTTTAAACTATATCCAGCTTCACCCTGAAATAAATGAAGTCATTCTGAGCGGAGGCGATCCGCTAATGGCCAAAGATAGGCAACTCGAGACTATTCTCACAGCATTTGCAGCACTTCCTCAAATCCGTCGCATTCGAATTCATACCCGTTTACCCGTTGTGATTCCGCAACGGCTCACGACCGAACTTAAAACACTTCTCATGGGTGTTGGGGTGCCAGTCATTATGGTGCTCCATATCAATCACGCAAGAGAGCTTGGTCAACGACTTGCGGATACACTGAGTCAATGGAATAACGTAGGTATCACCTGGCTCAATCAAAGTGTGCTGTTGAAAGGGGTTAATGATTCGGCGGAAACGCTCTGTGAGCTCTCCGAACGACTATTTGAAGTAGGGATATTGCCTTACTACCTACACCAGCTCGATCGCGTTCAGGGTGCCGCGCACTTTGCGGTGGAAGATGCCCAAGCAATCCTCATTATGCAGGAAGTAACGGCGCGCTTGCCCGGCTTCCTCGTGCCCAAATTTGTTCGGGAAATTCACGGGGAAGCGAGCAAGACGCCCATCAATTTACAGCGCTAAGCCGTTGTATTGATGATACTACCAATGGCAGCGCCTGGCGTGCTTTGCTGGGGCGCACTCTGGGCTGCGGATTCGAGCAACTCAAGTGTTGCCGCTCCATCAGCCTCTTGCTTACCCTTCGCTAACTGCAACGAAACAAGCTCCAGCGTTTTTGGTCCTTGCGATGCAATTTCCATTAAGCCTCCTTTTTCTGCCTAAGACTACACGGCGATAAAACACACCGTATAGTCTGTATCGACAATGAGTTGGAAGACTTTAATAAAAAAGGCCCTCAAAATTGAGGGCCTTCTTCTAACACACACACATTATGCTAGTTAGCTATCGCGGAAGGTTTGGCGGAACCACCGATCAAGCATGTCTTTCTCAAAGTTCAGGAAGTCGCTCTGTGAGCGAGCTCGCCGTGTAAAGTCTGCACGACCATAAGTGTCGCGACCCCGCAAGGTCTCTTCACCTGACAAGACGACGTTGTCATTTGCGTCTCGCAATTCATAGGTGAAATCCATTTGCGGACGATGATAATTGCGAACAACACGCATTTGGCGAAGACCCGTGCTGGTGTTCTGGGTTTCAACATCACCCATCAAATTGAGATCGCTCACTGTAATGTGCAGCGTATGGTCGTCTGGCAAATCACGAGCTAACCGCTCGAAATAACGCTCAAACTCTTCAAAAACACGGCTTTGGAATCGCTCACGCGGCTCCTCAGCAGGCTGCACATCCGTAAATTTACTTGGCTCTTGCCAGCTGACTTCCACTTTTGCAGCCAGAGCCTGATGAGAAAACAACAGGCTCCCGGCAAGGGTTACTGCCATTAAGACTCTGAACATAAGGACTCTCCTACTCAGTTGCTACAAACGTAAAAACTGTACACTAGTTATAACCTAGGACGTCTATTTCCTCTAGTAAGTTCCTACCGCTCTAACTTAAATTTTACACTAGAAATAAAAAGGGAAGCACGAAGCCTCCCTTTTTCTACGCCTTATATTGATTACGCGTTATTCAGCGATCAGGATTACATCATGCCGCCCATGCCACCCATGTCGCCGCCAGGCATTGCTGGTGCGTCATCTTTTGGCACTTCTGCGATCATGGCTTCAGTCGTGATCATCAGGCCTGCAATAGAAGAGGCGAACTGCAGTGCTGAACGCGTTACCTTGGTTGGATCCAAGATACCCATTTCCAGCATGTCGCCATAGGTGTCATTGCCAGCGTTGTAACCGAAGTTACCTGTGCCTTCTTTCACCTTGTTCGTGACAACTGAAGCTTCTGCGCCAGCGTTGTAAGCGATTTGACGCAATGGTGCTTCCATTGCACGCAGAGCCACTTTAATACCAACGTTCTGCTCTTCATTGTCACCGCGCAGATCGACCAGCTTGCTCGCCGCACGGACCAATGCAACACCGCCACCAGGGACAACGCCTTCTTCAACTGCAGCGCGAGTTGCATGCAATGCATCTTCAACCCGAGCTTTCTTCTCTTTCATTTCCACTTCAGTGGCTGCGCCGACTTTAATTACCGCAACACCACCGGCTAGTTTCGCTAAGCGCTCTTGCAGTTTTTCTTTGTCGTAATCAGAAGATGTCTCTTCGATTTGCTGGCGAATCTGAAGCACACGGCCTTCAATCGCTTTCTGATCGCCTGCACCGTCAACAATAGTGGTGTTGTCTTTGTTGATAACGACACGCTTCGCACTACCTAAGTCTTCGATTTGTGCTTTCTCAAGCTCCAGACCAATTTCTTCAGAAATCACGGTACCACCGGTTAACACTGCGATGTCCTGCAACATGGCTTTGCGACGGTCGCCGAAACCAGGCGCTTTCACTGCAGCTACTTTCACGATGCCACGCATGTTGTTCACAACCAGAGTCGCGAGCGCTTCACCTTCAACATCTTCCGCGATCATGAGCAATGGCTTGCCAGATTTTGCCACGCCTTCGAGGACTGGCAGTAACTCACGGATGTTGCTGATTTTCTTGTCTACCAACAGAATGTATGGGCTGTCGAGTTCGACCGTGCCAGTCTCTTGGTTGTTGATGAAGTATGGTGACAGGTAGCCGCGATCAAACTGCATCCCTTCAACCACTTCCAGCTCGTCTTGCAAGCCTTGGCCTTCTTCAACGGTAATCACGCCTTCTTTACCAACTTTGTCCATTGCCTTAGCAATGATTTCACCAATAGTGCTGTCAGAGTTGGCAGAAATTGTACCTACCTGAGCAATGGCTTTGCTGTCTGAGCAAGGCTGAGAAATCGCTTTCAGTTCTGCAACCGCTGCGATCACTGCTTTGTCGATACCGCGCTTCAGGTCCATTGGGTTCATACCCGCTGCAACCGCTTTTAAACCTTCAGTGACAATTGACTGTGCAAGCACAGTTGCCGTTGTCGTACCGTCACCCGCTTCATCGTTCGCTTTTGACGCTACTTCTTTCACCATTTGTGCGCCCATATTCTCGAACTTATCTTCCAGTTCGATTTCCTTGGCAACACTGACACCGTCTTTGGTGATCGTCGGAGAGCCGTATGACTTCTCAAGTACAACATTGCGTCCTTTTGGACCAAGAGTGACTTTTACCGCGTCTGCTAAAGTATTCACGCCTTTTAGCATCTTCTGACGAGCGGTATTACCAAACTTAACTTCTTTCGCTGCCATGATTTTGTTCCTTCACTTAAATTCGTTGGACTAAAACTGTTATTACTAAATCGTGAATTACTCGACGATTGCGAGAATGTCAGACTCAGACATGATCAGGACTTCTTCACCGTCTAGCTTCTCGGTCTTTACGCCATAACCTTCGCTGAACAACACAGTGTCTCCGACTTTCACGTCGAGCGGTTTCACGTCGCCGTTGTCAAGAATACGACCATTACCAACCGCGACTACTTCACCACGCGTTGACTTTTCTGCTGCAGATCCTGTCAGCACAATACCGCCCGGTGACTTGCTCTCTGCTTCTGAGCGCTTAACGATCACACGATCATGTAAAGGACGAAGTTTCATCTTGATACTCCCATACTTAAATAATGGAACATGGCCCGGAACCATTCCGGTCCTCACTTATAAATTTGTGCTTACGAGATGGGGCCGACAAACCGATTTCCAAGGGGCACCCACAAAAAAAATTACTTTTTCTCGTCATCCGAAAGCTGTCTTGGTGCATCCTGCTCAGAGCGTTCAAAATCGCCATCGAAAGTACGACCATTGGTATTCTGATCGGGCGAACGATTCCCGCCGCCGGCGTGGAAATGGAATTGGGCACCCGTCGCACCACGCACTTGAATGTGCTTCATTAGCCACAAACCAACTGCCAATTGAACCGGCGGAAGTAGTAGTAAAATAGCGACAACATCGGTCAGGAAGCCCGGTGTGACAAACATCAGGCCCGCGACAAAAATCAACACGCCTGACGCCATCTCACGTCCCGGCATCTCACCCCGAGCCATGCGCAACTGTGCTTGTTGAAGTGTTTTGATACCTTGCCGCTTCACTAGAGCTGCCCCGATGATCGCTGTGATCACCAGAAGCGCGATGGTATTCAGGCCGCCTATGACTTGCCCAACTTGGATCAAAACCCAAATTTCGAGCAGCGGCACCACCACGAAAATTAGCAATAAAGGAAAAAACATAAGAGCTCCTGCATTGGTTATCGCTTGGATATGGGGCATCATAAAGGAGATTTCAACCGTAGCTGAGGCAACTAACTGAGGAAGCGATGACAGCAGAGCACGCCTTGGTGGTAATGACCACCGTACCTGAGCCGGAAACTGGCAAGGCCATAGCCACCGCGTTACTCGAAGCCCGCATTGCAGCGTGCATCCAGCTCATGCCCGCCGGCGTTTCGTTGTATGAATGGCAAGGCAACATTGAAGAGAGTACGGAACATCTTCTGTTCATTAAGTGTCAGAAGCAGCACTATGCAGCGATTGAAGCGCAAATTGTGGCCCTCCATCCTTATGAAGTGCCCGAAATTATCGCATTACCTGTGGAGCAGGGCTTACCTGCTTATTTGAATTGGATAGATGAAGTGACCTCATGAAGTCGTTGGTAAGCTATTTCTTAGCCTTATGTTTCACCCTACTTGCTGCTCCTCTCAGTGCGCAAGACAACCCCTTCAGCCAAGCGCTGCAGCAACAGAACCGATTTCTACCGGTCGACCAAGCCTTTCAGTTGGACTTCTACCAGAACGACAGTGAGCTGCGCGTTATCTTCGACATTGCTGATCGTTACTATATGTACCAGCATCGCTTTAGTTTTGCGCCAGCAGAGCTGATTCATCAGGTTCGGGAGTTTCCAGAAGGCATCGACCATTCGGACGAGTTTTTTGGTGATACCGTTATTTATCGCGATCGCGTCGAACTCATTGTTGATCTTGCTACCGCACGCCGGAACGAAACACTCACAGTGACCTTTCAAGGCTGTGCCGATGACGGCTTTTGCTACGCACCGGCCAGTAAAACTATCTACCTTCGCGCCACGTCCGGCGCAGGTCCTGGAGGTGGTGACGCCTACGCGCTCGCAGACTTCTCGGAACAAAGCAGTGTACGCTCGCAAAGTGGCTTGTTCCGCTTACTTGAGTCGGAGCATTTACTCTGGACGACCGGTTTGTTCTTCCTTCTTGGCATAGGCCTCGCATTCACGCCGTGCGTCTTCCCTATGTATCCGATTATTTCCGGCATTATTATGGGGCAACAGCGACCACTTTCTTTGCGCAAGGGCCTGCTGATTAGTTTTGTCTACGTGCAAGGTATGGCGATTACCTACACCGCTTTAGGAATTTTGGTCGCACTTGCGGGCATGCAATACCAAGCTATGCTGCAGCACCCTGCAATTTTGGGCGTACTCGCCGCGCTATTTGTCATCTTCGCACTCGCCATGTTCAACCTTATTCCCTTCGATGTGCCGCAGTCGGTGAAAGCAAAGTTAACCGCTTTAACTCAGAACCAACGCGGGGGCGCTTATCCGAGTGTCTTCGGCATGGGGGCGGTGTCTGGTCTTATCGCTTCTCCTTGTACTACCGCACCTCTGTCTGGCGCACTACTCTTTATTGCGCAATCGGGTGATGTGATGATCGGTGCCACCGTGCTCTACGCGCTGAGCATAGGTATGGGCATTCCTTTGTTAGTTATCGGTGCAACGGGTGGGAAGTACTTACCTCGCTCCGGTCCTTGGATGAATACCATCAAAATACTCTTTGGCATTCTGTTACTTGCCGTCGCGCTATTCCTACTTGAGCGTCTGCTTCCCTTGAAATTTGCCGCATGGCTCTGGATTGTCTTCTTTGCCGGCGCCGGTGTTGGCCTGGTCTGGGCCATACGCCAGCAACTCCGAGGCGCCATGCGCATCATTGTCATGAGCGCGGTATGTATTGCAGCAGTTGCTGGCGTGCTGTGGCAAAAGCCTTATGTGGATGGCACCTTCGAAGCGCGCCAACTGCAATTCACGCAAGTAACGACGTTAACCGAGTTACAGGCAGAAATTACTGAGGCGAACACCCGTGGTGAGTGGGTGATGCTCGACCTCTATGCTGATTGGTGCGTCGCATGCCTAGAGCTCGAACGCTATACCTTTACCGATGAAGGCGTGCAACAGGCCTTGGCAAATGTTCATACGGTGAAGGTTGACGTGACTGCAGTGAACGCCACTAACACCGAACTACTGTCTTATTATCAAGTACTCGGCCTTCCAACCATCTTGTTCTTTTCACCTCAGGGCGAGGAACAAAGTCAGCGCCGCGTGACCGGCTTTATGCCCGCCTCAGAATTCGAAGCGCATCTAAAAGAAATGCAGAACCTCTAAGTTTTGCAGCGAAATGCGCTGATAAGACCAGTATTTTGCTGCGAAATGGAATTTTAACTTTATAATGACCTATGAATTCAAGAACGCTTGGTGAGTTTCGCTCTTCATGAAGCGTTCACAACAAATAGCGACACAATGGCCGGAAAAACCCACATTTTAGTCCTTAATGGACCGAACCTGAATTTACTCGGGACCCGTGAGCCCGAAGTGTATGGTTCTACAACCTTGGCGGATATTGAGCAGACGCTGCGCACGCAGGCGACTCAACAGAGCGCCGAGGTGCAGTTTTTTCAGTCGAACGCTGAGCATGAATTGATCGACGCGGTTCACAATGCGCGCGGTGTTGTCGACTTCATTTTGATTAACCCCGCGGCACTAACGCACACCAGCATTGCGTTGCGCGATGCCTTGCTCGGTGTCGGCATTCCTTTTATCGAAGTACATCTGTCAAACATTCATGCCCGCGAAGAGTTTCGTTCGCACTCCTATTTGTCGGACTGCGCTGTAGGCGTAATTTGCGGGCTCGGTGCAAAAGGCTATGAACTTGCGCTGGCAGCTGCACTCGAACGTGTTAACAAAGATTAATTTTAGAAACTTTAAATTTGAAACCGTAATTTGAAACCGTAATTTGAAACATTAAAAAAAGGCGAGTTAAACGGCTTATGGATATTCGTAAAATTAAGAAGCTTATTGAGTTAGTGGAAGAGTCTGGTATTGCTGAGCTCGAAATCACCGAAGGTGAAGAGTCAGTACGGATCAGCCGTCACGGCCAACAGCCGATGATGCCTGCGATGGCACAATACCAGCTGCCACCACAAATGCCTGCAGCGGCTCCAGCAGCAGGTTCAGCGCCTGCGCCTGCCCCAGCTGCTGAAGCGAAACCGGAAGAAATTTCGGGCCACGTTGTTCGCTCACCTATGGTTGGAACCTACTACGAGTCACCAGCCCCGGGGGCGAAAGCGTTCATCACTGTCGGTCAGCGCGTCAACGTGGGCGATACCTTATGCATCGTTGAAGCCATGAAAATGATGAATCACATCGAAGCTGATGTAGCAGGCGTTGTGAAGCAAATCTTGGTCGACAATGAAGCGCCTGTAGAGTTTGACCAGCCGCTATTTGTGATCGAATAAACCGACCGGATAAAAGGCAAAACTATGCTTGATAAAGTCGTAATTGCTAACCGAGGGGAAATTGCCCTGCGAATTCTGCGTGCTTGTAAAGAGCTCGGCATTAAGACTGTCGCAGTCCACTCCACGGTAGACAAAAATCTTAAACATGTCTTGTTAGCTGACGAGTCGATCTGTATCGGCCCAGCCTCAGCGACCGAGAGCTATCTCAATATTCCGCGCATCATCAGCGCAGCAGAAGTTACCGATGCCGCCGCAATTCACCCAGGCTACGGATTTCTTGCTGAGAACGCAGATTTCGCTGAGCAAGTAGAAAATTCTGGATTTATCTTTGTCGGCCCAACACCAGAAGTCATTCGCATCATGGGCGATAAAGTGTCCGCAATTGAAGCCATGAAGAAAGCTGGCGTGCCTTGTGTACCCGGTTCCGGTGGCCCACTGGGCGACGACGATGAGAAGAACCTCAAAGTTGCTCGCCGCATCGGCTACCCAGTGATCATTAAAGCCGCAGGTGGCGGTGGTGGCCGTGGTATGCGCGTAGTGCGCGAAGAGAAGTCGCTATTGAAATCGATCCAAGCCACTCAAAGCGAAGCTCGCTCGGCATTCGGTAACCCAGTCGTCTACATGGAAAAGTTCCTCGAGAACCCACGCCATATTGAAGTTCAGGTGCTCGCCGACGGCCAAGGGAACGCAATTCATTTAGGTGAGCGCGATTGCTCTATGCAGCGTCGTCATCAAAAAGTAGTCGAAGAAGCGCCAGCACCAGGCATTACCGTAGAAATGCGCAAGAGTATCGGTGAGCGTTGTGCCCGTGCCTGTGTGGAAATCGGTTATCGCGGTGCCGGCACCTTTGAGTTCCTATACGAAAATGGCGAGTTCTACTTCATTGAAATGAACACACGGATTCAGGTTGAACACCCAGTGACCGAAATGGTCACCGGCATCGACTTAGTCAAAGAGCAGCTCCGCATTGCCGCAGGTCGTCCATTGTCGATCAGCCAGGAAGATGTTGTCGTGCGTGGTCATGCCATTGAGTGCCGAATTAATGCGGAAGATCCAAAGAATTTCATGCCGTCACCGGGCACTATCACGCGGTTCCATCCGCCGGGTGGCATGGGAATTCGTTGGGACTCTCATATTTATACGGACTACCGTGTGCCGCCAAACTATGACTCGATGATTGGCAAGTTGATTACTTACGGTGAGAACCGTGATGTCGCGATTGCGCGGATGCGTAATGCCTTGAGCGAGCTCATTCTGGAAGGTATTAAGTCGAATGTCCCGTTACAAAAAGACATTATGGCTGATGAAAACTTCCAACATGGTGGTACCAATATCCACTACCTCGAGAAGAAACTCGGTCTGAGCTAAGTCATTCCGCTCAGCCACTCCTTTGCGGTATAATTGCGTCATCATTCAGAAAGCTCAGGACCTTCCTGAGCTTTCTTGTTTCATTACTGCCACGAGGACACTATGGCTTGGATTCAACTGACACTGACCACCGATGAAGCCCATGGGCGGCAACTCGGGGATATCCTGATGGCGAATCAGGCACAAGCTGTCACCTACCGCGACGCGAAAGATGCCCCCATCTTTGAACCCGGTCCCGGCGAAGTGCCTTTGTGGTCACAAACGCTGGTGACCGGTTTATATCCTGCCGAAACCAATATGGGTAACGTCCTCGCAAACTTAAAGAAAGTCAGTTTCTTAGCGAAGCCGCTACAGTATAAGACCGACCAACTTGAAGATAAGGACTGGGAGCGTGCTTGGATGGATCGCTTTCAACCTATGTGCTTTGGCGATAGATTCTGGGTGGTCCCTTCATGGCACCAACCCCCCGATCCAGATGCGCCTTATCTTCTGCTCGATCCGGGGATGGCCTTCGGTACAGGAACCCATTCCACGACTGCGCTGTGCTTAGAATGGCTGACGCAACAAGAGCTTGCCGGTAAGACCATTGTAGATTTTGGCTGTGGCTCAGGAATTCTCGGTATCGCAGCCCTTAAACTTGGCGCCGCCCGCTGTATTGGTACTGATATTGACCAACAAGCACTCCTATCCACTCGAGAAAATGCGGAGCGCAATGGGGTTGGCGATCGTTTTGAAGTGTATCTCCCTAAAGACGCACCCGCAGTAGAAGCTGATGTAGTGATTGCCAATATACTCGCTGGCCCGCTGCAAGATCTTGCAAATATTATTCAAGGCTATCTGAAGCCGAATGGCCCTATTGCTATGTCTGGAATTCTGCGCCGTCAAGCCGACGATGTGATGCAAGCCTATCAACCCCGAATTGAATTTGCGCCACCACGCTTCCAAGAAGAATGGACATTGGTCCATGGGCGCTGTCGAGGCTGATCCAACATATTCTCAACACACACCTCGCCATGGATGGCTTTCGTCGATTAAAGTCAAGCGTAAAAAGCGTAAAAAACCTCTGTTTTGGTCACTTATTCGCCTTTTTTTTCGCGCGCAAATTCCCTAAAATTCTCTCCCCTTTCGCTGAACAGTTTTTAACCGATGCGGATTGGCCAATACCAATTGAACAATAACGTGCTGCTCGCTCCGATGGCTGGGGTGACAGACTTACCGTTCCGCCGCTTATGCACCGAACTCGGTGCAGGCTTGGCGGTTTCGGAAATGCTGTCGAGTAATCCTGAAACTTGGGATAGCACGAAATCACGCGAGCGCCGAGTCCATGATCAGGAACCGGGGATTCGTTCTGTTCAAATTGCGGGGTCTGATCCTGAGCTGATGGCCCGTGCCGCCCAACACAATGTGGAGGAAGGCGCACAAATCATCGACATCAATATGGGCTGTCCGGCGAAGAAGGTAAATAAGAAGCTTGCGGGTTCTGCGCTATTAAAAGAACCCGGTCTCGTTCGCGATATTTTAGCAGCAGTCACCCAGGCAGTGGATGTGCCTGTCACGCTAAAAATTCGTACCGGTTGGTGTCCTGAGACACGCAACGGTGTGGAAATCGCCAAGCTAGCTGAAGCGGCGGGTATTCAAGCACTGACTGTGCATGGACGCACCCGCTCTTGTATGTACAAAGGTGTGGCGGAGTTCGAAACCATTCGAGCAATTCGCGCAGCCATTAGCATTCCATTGATTGCTAATGGCGATATCACCACGCCAGAACGTGCTCGGGAAGTGCTAGATTTCACCGGTGCCGACGCAGTCATGATCGGTCGCGGCGCACAGGGAAATCCGTGGATCTTTCGCGAAGTTGTGCACTTTTTGGCAACCGGAGAACACTTAAGTCCGCCAACGGCAGACGAGGTGACGCGGGTAATGCGCAAGCATTTGAGACAGTTACATCAGTTTTATGGCGAGCAACGTGGTGTCCGCATTGCTCGCAAGCACATCGGCTGGTACCTCCAAGGAGTTGGAGACCCGGAAAACTTTCGAGCCGAGTTCAACGCGCTAGAAAATGCAGATGACCAGCTGCACGCACTAGAGTATTTTTTCGTCAATTTAGCAGAGAGAAAAGAGCGCTATTATGTTTGACCCAAATGGAAATCGTGAAGTAGTAACCAACCCATTGATAACTCAGAGCCCGAATGCAAATCCGAAGCCTCTGCGTAACTCCGTAAAGCAAGCGCTGAACAACTTTTTGAGCCAACTTGAAGGGCAAGACCCAGATGATTTATATGAGTTGGTTCTTGCTGAAGTTGAAGCACCGCTTTTAGAAGAAGTGATGACTTACACGCGTGGTAATCAGACGCGCGCAGCAACCATGCTGGGCATTAACCGCGGCACACTGCGTAAGAAACTGAAAAAATATGGCATGAACTAAGCTGTATCGAATTCAATAAAACGCTGCCTGATGGCAGCGTTTTTGTTTCCGGTGCATTCAAACTAGAAATCGCGTATACTTTGACCCCGCATTCGTGTTGCACTGTGACCTCCCACGACACACAGTCCGCAACGCTTCCAGGCCAACGTCAGGCCGCCGAAACAGACAACAGCGAGCAACATCCATCATGAGCCAGATCCGTCCTGTAAAACGCGCATTGCTGAGCGTTTCCGATAAAACCGGTATTGTCGACTTTGCCCAGTTCCTACACCAACAAGGTGTGGAGATCCTTTCGACTGGCGGCACTGCGAAGCTGCTGCAACAAGCAAATATTCCCGTGATTGAAGTTTCTGAATACACCGGTCAACCAGAAATTATGGACGGTCGGGTGAAAACCTTACATCCAAAAATTCACGGTGGCATTCTCGCGCGGCGCGACCAAGATCAAGCAGTCATGACTGAGCAAGGCATTGGTCCGATTGACCTTGTTGCGGTAAATCTTTATCCCTTTAAACAAACCGTCGCGCAGCCGGATTGCTCATTTGCTGATGCCATTGAGAATATCGACATCGGTGGTCCTACGATGGTTCGGGCCGCGGCGAAAAATCATAATGACGTCACCATTATCGTGAACGCAGTGGATTATGCGCGGGTACAAGCTGAACTTGCTTCACAACAAGGCGTGAGCGCAGCTACCCGCCTTGACTTAGCCACGGCAGCTTTTGAGCACACCGCAGCCTACGATGGCATGATTGCCAACTACCTCGGCCAACGCGTTCAGAATCCAGAACAACCAGAGCGCTTTGCCCGCACGTTGAATCTTCAGTTCGAAAAGAAGCAAGACCTTCGCTACGGCGAGAACAGTCACCAAGATGCCGCTTTTTATGTGGAAGCCGACGCGGTACTGCCATCAGTCAGCACCTCGACTCAGCTACAAGGCAAAGCACTCTCGTTTAACAACATCGCAGACACCGATGCGGCATTTGAATGTGTGAAGTCGTTTGAGCAGCCTGCCTGTGTGATTGTGAAACATGCCAATCCTTGTGGTGTTGCAATTGGTGAGAGTATTTTGGCGGCCTACGAACGCGCCTACAAAACAGACCCTACTTCAGCCTTTGGCGGTATTATTGCGTTTAATCAGCCCCTTGATGAGAAGACCGCTCATGCGATTATCTCACGCCAATTCGTCGAGGTGATTATTGCACCGGGCGCCAGCAAGAAGGCTCAAACCCTCATTGCGAGTAAGCCTAACGTACGCCTGTTGGTGACTGAAGCATTGCAACCTGCCAGCGCACAGCTTGACTTTAAACGCGTGCAAGGCGGCCTTTTAGTACAAGACACCGACTTAGGGCGTGTCACTGCCGCCGATTTGCAAGTCGTTACCAAAGCGCAACCAACTGCAGAGCAGCTTGAAGATCTGCTGTTCTCATGGAATGTGGTGAAATTTGTGAAGTCCAATGCCATTGTTTATGTCAAAGATGGAATGACCATCGGTGTGGGTGCGGGTCAAATGAGTCGCGTATACAGTGCTAAAATTGCAGCAATCAAAGCAGCCGACGAGAACTTAGAAGTTGCTGGGTCGGTCATGGCATCGGACGCTTTCTTTCCGTTCCGCGATACCATTGATGCCGCAGCTGAAGCCGGAATTACCGCAATTATCCAGCCAGGCGGTTCTATTCGCGATGAAGAAGTAATAGCCGCCGCTGATGAGCATGGTATTGCCATGGTCTTCACGAGCATGCGACATTTCCGTCATTAAAATTAAGTCGTTTTCATGGTAAAAAAGCTAAGCTAGTCCCATGCGCGGTATGTTGCCGCGCATGTTTCGCTACGGAGGTAAGACGATGTTTTCCTTTGCCCGAGCTCTATCGCTTTTCGCTACAACAAGTATTCTCATAGCCTGTTCACCCGGTCCACAAACCGAAACTCGCCACGCTGCGCTCGAAGCCGCCGTTGCGGGTGAGCATCGCACCGAGAGCTTTGTCGCACGTGACCGCTACCGCAACCCAGTCGAAACACTCAATTTCTTTGAGGTTGAACCGCACATGACAGTCGTTGAAATTTGGCCAGGTGGCGGTTGGTATACAGAAATCCTTGCGCCCTATTTAAGCGAGTCTGGCAAGCTTTATGCGGCTCATTTCCCCGCCGACCATTCTCGTGAAATGTATCGTAATTCACGGGCTCGTTTCGAAGAAAAAATAGCGGGGCATGCCGTTTATGAGAACGTCATCGTCACTGGCTTCGCTCCCGGTTCTGAGCATGGCATCGCTCCTTCAGGCTCCGCGGACCGCGTACTCACCTTCCGCAACCTCCATAATTGGTATATGCAAGAGGGCGGCAATGGTCTAGAAGCTGCGTTCGAGGCTTTTTATGCAGCACTCAAGCCAGGCGGGATTTTGGGTATCGTCGATCACGAATTGCCTGAGCATCGTCCTGATGAGGACATGGCTAATTCAGGCTACATGAAGAAAAGCTGGGCGATCGCCTTTGCCGAAGCCGCAGGTTTTGAATTTGTCGCTGAAAGTGCGGTGAATGCTAACCCACGCGATACGGCAGACTACCCAGGTGGGGTATGGACACTGCCACCGACGCTTCGCCATGGTGACGAAGACCGCGAGCGTTATGAAACGATTGGCGAAAGCAATCGTTTTACTCTGAAATTCCGCAAACCTGAAGCATAGGACTAAGAATGAAAGTACTAATCGTCGGCGGCGGTGGTCGCGAACATGCACTCGCTTGGAAAGTGGCGCAATCATCGCGGATCGAACATGTGTTTGTCGCACCGGGTAATGCCGGCACCGCAGAAGAGCCGCATGTAACCAACGTGGCCATCAATGCCGAAGATATCGAGAGCCTACTTGATTTTGCGCAACGTGAGCGTATTGACCTCACGATCGTGGGGCCTGAGGCGCCACTTGTATTGGGAATAGTGAATCGCTTCCAGGGCCAAGGTCTCGCCATTTTCGGACCTACTCAAGGTGCCGCTCAGTTAGAGGGCTCTAAAGCCTTCTGTAAGGACTTCTTAGCGCGTCACAACATTCCGACGGCAAGTTATGAAACCTTCACTGAAATCGCTCCAGCGAAGGCCTACGTGCGCGCACAAGCCCTTCCTATCGTGATTAAGGCCGATGGTCTTGCCGCTGGCAAAGGCGTCATTATCGCCGAAACCTTAACACAAGCTGATGACGCAATTGACGACATGCTTGCGGGCAACAAGTTTGGCGATGCCGGCAGCCGAGTGGTTATTGAAGAGTTTCTGGTGGGCGAAGAAGCCAGCTTCATTGCCATGGTGGATGGGGACACGATTTTACCCTTTGCCTCAAGCCAAGACCACAAAGCGCGCGACGATGGTGATAAAGGCCCCAACACAGGTGGTATGGGAGCCTACTCTCCTGCCCCGGTACTCACGCCTGAAATCGATCACTGGGTAATGCGCAATATTATGCAACCGACCGTGGATGGCATGCGCAAGGAAGGCAACACCTATGTGGGCTTTCTCTATGCTGGCCTGATGATTGCCCCAGATGGCAGTGCGAAAGTACTTGAGTACAATTGCCGTTTTGGCGACCCCGAAACGCAACCCATCATGATGCGATTGCAATCTGACTTGGTGACGCTTTGCCTCGATGCACTTGCAGGCCAACTCGGCGTCACTCCCATTGAATTTGATCCGCGGGCAGCGGTTGGCGTTGTGCTTGCGGCTGGCGGTTACCCCGACAGTTACCGTAAGGGCAACGTGATTGAGGGCCTCGCTCCCGTTACAACAACGGGCGAAGGTGCTTTACGAAAAGTCTTTCACGCGGGGACGAAGCAAGAGAATGGTCAGGTAGTAACGCAAGGCGGGCGCGTTCTCTGCTGCACGGCGCTGGGCGATAATGTGACTGCTGCTCAGCAAGCTGCTTACGAATTGGTCAAAGAAATTCATTGGCCAGATGTGTACTTCCGCAACGATATTGCTCACCGAGCAATCCGTCGCGAACAAGGCAACAACTAGCTTCGCGCATCAATAGCAACCAATAAAAAGGGGCCTCAAGGGCCCCTTCTTCGTTTAATCCTCTACGACGAGGTCATCTTCGGTTGAACCGGCACTATCAAAGTCACCGTCATCTTCGACGACTTTCGAGCGACCATACATACTGCCGACTTTCGGACGGTTGATGCGACCCAGGTATTTTACCCAAGCCTTTTCTACGACCGTTTCAGCTTCCTTGGCGCCTGTAGCGACTGCAAGGAGAGCCTTGTCTTCGTCAGTTTCTGGTGCCAATTCACCATTCACAAGCGCGGTGATTAAGCAGCCATAATGCAAGAGTACATCGCTTTCTCGGATCGAGAAGTCTCCAGAGCGAGAAAAGCCATAAGGATAATTGCGGAAGTCATTAAAGGGCTTCCGAAGTAAGGTATCGCGGGTCACAGTCGCCATAATATTCCACCTTTTTGGCTACACCATCCAAGCAACAACAGTACTGATTTGTCGCGCAAGTGACGATATAGAGGGCGGTCGCCCTCTTGTCAAGAGTTTTCGAACAACATTACGCGAAAAACTTTCAACTTGATCATCTTTGGGTTTAACCAGAGCGTGCCTAAAGTGCTATGCTGATAAACATTCGATGTAAAAGGAGAGGCGAATATGACTCCAGCAGTGCCCGCTCAGATCCGCGTAATTATTGGTGACAACTTAACCTGTTCAACACCCGACTTTGAATCAGTCGAACAATCTGGCGCAGTTGTGTTCAACAACGTGACGCAACTCGATGCCAAGTTAGTCGTAAATAACAAGCAGGGACAAGCCACTTATACTGCTGTTGTCGCGGCCGGTGGGAAAGTCTCGGTCAAAGTGATTAATTTTGCCCAGCAAGGAACCGGTGAATATGAATTTACGATCACTGAAGCCGGTGCCGATGAAATCATCGACAGCGGCTCAGGGATTATTTCAGTCTGCGCTTAACCTTGACCGTTCAATGCTGCTTCAACCGCAGCTTTAATCCGATCATCGGTCGGGTGAACACGGCTTGAAAACGCTTCAATGACCTGACCGTCACGGCCTACTAAGTACTTGTGAAAGTTCCAACCTGGAGGGCCTTTCTCAGCAGTGAGCCGAGCAAACACAGGGTTGGCATTACGACCTGTCACGGGTGATACCGACATCATCGGGAAAGTCACACCAAAATTCGCGAAACAGACCTCAGCGATGTCGTCCTCATCAGCATGCTCTTGACGGAAACTATCAGAAGGGAAACCAATCACCGTTAAACCTTGGTCTTTATATTCTTGATAGAGCGCTTCAAGCCCCTCAAACTGGCCAGTAAAACCGCATTGACTCGCTGTATTCACAACTAAAGTGACTTTATTCTGAGTCAACTCGCATAGATTTGCCGTATCGGTCGAGCGCAGTATGCGTTGTTCGCCATTCAGCGGACCTTCGCATTGTGTCGCTTCTTGTCCAGCTGCTGCATTGCCAGCCATTAACAGGGAGCCCATCATCATGGCGCCCAACATTGGTAGTAATCGAATCATAGCAATTCACTCCTTGGGGTTATCGCATCAGTACGCGGATCAGGATGATTCAGATTCATTCGAAAAGACATTTCTCTGTCATGTGACTTTGTTACACTGAACTACTTGTATAAGTAATAAGATAAACAGCTTACGCGAAAGTTTCGAGAATAGGTGTATTAAATCGTGGCACAGCAAACAAAGACACATCCGGTCGGCGGGGTCTCTGAACCCTTGGCAAATCATTCGAAGAACCCTGATTTTCATACGATCATGAATCAGCGATTCAGCCGAAGAACTTTTCTCAAAGGGAGCCTTGGGCTTGCCATCACCAGCTTTTTTGCGCCCGCACTCAGTGGTTGTTCATCAGGCAGCATGCCTGCCAGGCCACTTGCCTTTGAGCCAATTGCCGCCAATCGCTTAGACCAGATCACTTTACCTCCCGGCTACAACGCAAGACCCTTTATACCTTGGGGTACGCCACTCATGGGTAATGCGCCTGAATTTGCCCCAGATGCCAGCAACAATGCTGCAGACCAAGCCCTGCAAGTCGGCTCCCATCATGATGGTATGCATTATTTTCCCATCGATTTACCTCGGGGCGGCAGCAATTCCTCAGAAGGACTTTTAGTTCTGAATCACGAGTACGTGGATCTCAACCTGATTCACCCGCAAGGTGCCAACCTAGAGCAACGGCAACGCGACGAGGTAGAGAAAGAATTGAATGCTCACGGCGTCAGTGTTGTACACATTATGCAGCGGCCTTCAGGCGACTGGGATGTCGTCCAACAGAGTCCGCTCAATCGGCGCATCACGGGTTTCACACCCATGGCAATTAGCGGCCCCGTGCGCGGTCATCCGCTACTTGTGACTCAATACAGTCCTGGCGGCACACATACGCGCGGCACCATTAACAACTGTTCACATGGAGTCACTCCCTGGGGTACTTACCTCACCTGTGAAGAGAATTGGGCTGGCTCGTTCGTGAATCGTGATGACTCGCTGCCACGCGAACATGAGCGCTATGGCATTTTGCGCCAACATAGCTGGTATCGGTGGGATGAAGTGGAGCAAGCGCCTGATCATATCGCTCGCTTTGACGCCAGCACCCGTGCTGACTCTGCAGCTCAAGACTATCGTAACGAGCCTAATCATTTCGGTTGGATTGTCGAAATTGACCCGTTTAATCCGAACAGTATGCCGGTGAAACGCACGGCTATGGGGCGTTTTGCGCATGAGGGCGTAATTTTTGCTCCTGCGGTTGAAGGTGAGCCGTTGGTTGCATACTCAGGAGATGACGCTCGGTTTGAATACATCTATAAATTTGTCAGCGCAGCGCCCTATGAGGCAGCAACTGCCAGTGGTCGCCTACTCGATTCCGGCACCCTCTATGTGGCGCGGTTCAACGCAGATGGTACGGGCGAGTGGTTGGCCTTAAGTCTTGAAGACGCGGACTTTATGGCCAAAGCTCAAGCGGCAGGCCACAACTTCGATAGCCAAGCGGATATTTTACTGAACACCCGCTTAGCCGCTGACATTGCTGGTGCCACCAAGATGGACCGCCCCGAATGGGGCGCTGTCGATCCGCAAACCGGCGCGGTGTATTTCACGCTGACTAACAATATGCGCCGTACTAATGAGCAAATAGACCCAGCGAACCCCCGTGCTGAGAACGCTCATGGTCATATTATTCGCTGGCACGAGCGTGAATCAAACCAGAGCCGAACCTTCGACTGGGATTTGTTTTTGATGGGCGGTGATGTAGGGCAGCCACAACCCAATGCAGATTTGCAGGCCACAACCGAGAATCATTTCGCCTGCCCAGATGGTTTATGGTTTGATCCTCAGGGTACCTTATGGATTCAAACCGATATGTCTGGTGATACCCTGGCAAAGGGGCCTTTTGGCAACAACGCGATGTTGGCCGCCAATCCGCAAACCGGCGAGTTGAAACGCTTTCTTGTAGGGCCAGTGGATTGTGAAATCACGGGTGTTGTGACGACACCTGATCAACGTACGATGTTCGTAAATGTTCAGCACCCAGGGGAAGGCTCGAAGCCAGAAGCGCTCAGCAGTCATTGGCCTGATGGCGGTACCAGTCGCCCCCGCTCTGCAACGATCATTATCACCAAAGACGATGGTGGTGTCATTGGAGGCTAAAGCCTCCACTCTCAGTTGCAAGTATCAGTTGCAAGCCTCGGTTTGGACTTGAGAACGAAAAACGCCACCCGAAGGTGGCGTTTTTCTTATATTTGGAGCGAGTAACGAGGTTCGAACTCGTGACCTCAACCTTGGCAAGGTTGCGCTCTACCAGCTGAGCTATACTCGCAATGTGTTGGGCTTTGCCTCAACTGCGAGGCGCATTTTACTGAATCTGGGGGCTATTGCAAGTCCCTTTTTTTAAGATTTTGGCTGTTCGACGAAAAAATGTTCGCGGTAATAGCGTAACTCTTCAATAGACTCACGAATATCCGCCAGTGCCGTATGCGCATTCTGCTTCTTAAAACCCGAGGAGACGGTCGGGTGCCAACGCTTTGCCAATTCTTTCACAGTACTCACATCCAGATTGCGATAGTGGAAGAACGCTTCGAGCTCTGGCATATAACGCGCAAGAAAACGGCGGTCCTGACAAATACTGTTACCGCACATGGGCGAACTGTTTGGCGCCACATGCTCTTTTAGAAATGCCAACGTAGCCTGCTCCGCAGCTTGATCGCCTAGGTGGCTGTCTTTGACGCGTGCGACCAAACCCGATTCTGTATGTGTCCGAGTATTCCAGTCATCCATGGCATCCAAGCGAGCATCCGTTTGCTTGACTGCAATCACCGGCCCTACTGCAATCTCATTCAATTGATCATCTGTGACAATAGTCGCAATCTCAATAATGACGTCATTTTCAGGACTCAAACCTGTCATTTCGAGATCGACCCAGATTAATCGTCCATTTTGCTCGCTCATTCCGCACTCCTCAAGGCCAGCTCGCTGCTCTCGCGTCGGCTCGCCAATGCATTTCATGATGACTTCATCACACTTTCGGTCGCGATATTGTATGATAGGGGACAGAAAAATGCTTCCCCCAATGCTTCTCTCAATAAAAGGTTACTCGGTGGGTCAAAAACGCAAGTTAACGAAAGGCCAGCAGCGACGTATGCAGGTCAATCAGGAAAAGCGCCTCGCTCGACGGCAAGAAGCCACGGACACCACCTGGTCCGACGCGTCGCTTGGCGAACCGGAGTTTGGTCGTATTGTCAGCCGCTTTGGTCAGCATGCCGACGTGCTCACCGAAGAGGGGCTTGTGGTGCGCTGCAATATTCGACGCACGGTCGTAGCATTAGTGACCGGAGATCGCGTCGCCTGGCGTCGCTCAGGTGAGCTAGAGCAAGGTTTGCAAGGTGTTGTCGAAGCAGTGGAGCCTCGTGAATCAGAATTATGTCGTCCCGATATATATGACGGCCTGAAGCCTGTCGCCGCCAATGTCGACCAAATTTTTGTGGTGACATCGCCGCAACCAGCTTTTTCTGATCAAATTATCGACCGCTACCTCGTTGCCTGCGAAGACGCAGGAATTGAAGCTGTCATTGTCCTTAATAAAGTCGATTTGTTAACGGACGAAGAGGCCACACATGTACGTGAACGGCTCAAGGTATATCAAGAGATTGGCTACCGCGTTGTGGAAGTCAGCGCGCACACCAATACCGGTATCGAATCACTCAGAAGTATGTTTGTCGACCGAATTTCGGTATTTGTGGGCCAGTCTGGGGTCGGTAAGTCTTCACTTATTCAAGCCGCATTGCCGGAACTTGAGCTGCTGATTGGCGCGATATCAGAAGGCTCTGGCTTAGGCCAACACACCACAACCGTCGCGCGCTGGTATCCTCTTGCCGGTGGTGGAGCACTAATTGATTCGCCGGGCATTCGAGAGTTTGGTCTGTGGCATTTGCCTGTCGACAAAATTACCGAAGGATTTCGAGATTTTCATCCCTATCTGGGTACCTGTAAGTTTCGCGACTGCACGCACCGAGATGATCCCGGCTGTGCACTGCGCACCGCTGCAGAAGAAGGAGAGCTAGACGCAGGCCGTCTAGCCAATTACCATCGCATCATTGATTCTTTGGACAAAAACTGAGGTGTATCGTGTCCCGTACTGACCGCGCAAAAATCATAGCTCAATACATGACCCCCAAGCATTTGCTTTCACGCTTAGTCGGTCGATTTGCAGCGGCTCGCGCCGGCTGGTTTACCCAAGTCGCCATTCGCGCATTTATTCGTAATTACAGTGTCAATATGAGCGAAGCTGAGTTTTCTGAGCCTACGCATTATAAGACCTTCAACGATTTCTTTACTCGCCCATTACAAGAGGGCGCGCGTCCGCTGCTAAGCGGGCCCAGTGAACTCGCACATCCGGTTGACGGCACAGTGTCACAAGCTGGACCACTGCGAGGCGATACGGTCATTCAAGCAAAAAACCATGACTATAGTCTGACCACTTTACTCGGCGGTGACTCCACACTCGGAAAGGAGTTTCACAATGGTGAATTCGCGACAATTTACTTGGCACCTCGTGACTACCACCGCATTCACATGCCCGCGACAGGTACCTTGCGTGAAATGATTTACGTTCCCGGCGATCTGTTCTCAGTTAATCCATTGACCGCGGACAATGTGCCAAACTTGTTTGCTCGCAACGAACGTGTGGTTGCTATTTTCGACAGCGAAAAAGGGCCCTTTGCCATGGTCCTGGTTGGCGCCACTATTGTAGCCAGCATCGAGACCGTCTGGGCTGGCACAGTAACGCCACCACGAGGTCCACGTGTTCACCGCTGGCAATATGCAGCATCGGGTCCGCGCTCAATTACCCTTGAGCAGGGAGAAGAGATGGGTCGTTTTAAACTCGGTTCTACGGTGATTCTAGCATTTGCAGAGGGACAAACAGAGTTTGTCGATACCGTTGTTCCTGGACAGATTACCCGTATGGGTGAAGTACTTGGACGCTGGATAGGCTAACCCGAATGTTGATCATTGCGCATCGAGGCGCAAGTGCGATTGCTCCAGAGAATACACTTGCCGCTTTTCAAAAGGCTCTCGAAGCGCATGCTGACGGTATTGAACTTGATATTTACGAGGTCGATGGCCAGATCTATGTTTTCCATGACCGCTATCTTGAACGTTTAACCGCCCAACCTGGGCGGCTACAAGACTTGTCGCAAAGCCAGATCGCCACTCTGCGGATCTTCGGGCAACAAGCCATACCTACGTTAAAAGAAACCTTGGTTGCGCTTGCTGGGCAGTGTCTACTGAATATTGAACTGAAAGGCAAAGTAAGCCATTCCCTATTACTCGAACTCCTCGACTTCGCACTTCGAGAGTGCAATTTCACTCACGAGCAGCTTTTAGTCTCGTCCTTTAATCATCACTGGTTACAACGACTGAAAGACGCGCGACCGCAAATACGCATTGGCGCTCTCACTTACAACTCATTACTCGACTATGCTCAATGCGCTGACACGCTACAAGCATACTCCATCCATGTGGGCGTTGATTTCATTGAACCAGAGTTGGTAGTGGACGCGCATGCACGAGGCATACGGGTATACGTGTTCACAGTCGATGAGGCACAAGACATTGCATGGTTGCGAGACATGGGCGTGGACGGCATCTTCACCAACCACCCCCAGTTCGCTCGTAATGTTTTAGAGGGTCTCCCAGTTTCCCAAGAGACCCGTCTCTGGCGTTACTAGTCCTTGATTCCCTGAACCTGCGCTAAAACTTCATCTTCAGCGCGACGGTCTGGATATTCTTTCTCCATTTCCTCAAGTTCACGAGCCAATGCTTTCGGCGAGCTCGTGTTACGCGCCAATCCCATATAAAGGGCTGGTACGAGGAAAATCGTCATAAAGGCCGAGAAAGCAACCCCACAGAAAATCACCACACCAATGACCATACGGCTCTCAGCACCAGGTCCTGATGCTAACACCAGTGGGATGGAGCTCATCAAGGTAGTGAAGGCAGTCATGATGATTGGGCGTAAACGCAGCCGTGACGCACGTGCCAGCGCTTCTTCGAACCGCATGCCTGCATCACGCAGCTGGTTGGCAAACTCCACAATTAATATACCGTTCTTTGCTGCTAAACCAATCAGCATCACGATACCAATCTGACTGTAGATGTTAATTGTGTTACCCGTTACGTAAAGCCCAAACGCCGCACCAAAGACTGCTAATGGAACGGTTAATATAATTACAAACGGATGCACAAAACTCTCAAACTGCGCTGCAAGTACCAAGAAGGTTACTGCTAAAGCCAACGCAAAGATGAAGATGATGGTACTACCGCCCTCTTGATACAACAGCGATTGCCCCTTGTAGTCGATCATCACATCATCTGGTAAATGCTCTGCTACAAGTCCCTCCAGATAGGCGAGTGCCTCTCCGAGTGAATAGCCGTCTTCAAGGTTTGCTGTAATAGTAACCGCGCGCATACGGTTATAACGGTTGAGCTGACGTGCAGTTGCACCCTCTTCGACGGTAACGAGGTTCGACATCGGTACCAATTGCCCGGTCCGCTGCGACCTTACATAGATATTGTTAATCGCTTCAGGGGTACGATAGTCGTCTCGCTCACCTTCAAGTACCACGTTGTATTCTTCACCGCGATCTTGGAAGCGCGTCACACGACGGGTACCGAGCATACTCTCGAGTGTGCGACCTATGTCACCGACCGATACCCCAAGGTCTGCCGCGCGAGTTTGGTCAATGCGAATCCGTAACTGCGGCACGGTTTCGCTATAGTCACTATCAAGCTGAACTAGACCAGGGTTGTCTTGTGCCTTTTCAATAATAATGTCGCGATACTCAGCAAGCTGCTCAAAAGTATTGCCCTGCAGCACGAATTCAACCGGACGGCTTCCACCACCTCCGCGAATACCACTACGCATATTTGCGAATGCAATAACATCGGGCACGCCTTCAAGCTTCTGACGAATCTCGTTCATTAACTCAAATGAGCTCCAGTCTCGTTCGCCGTGAGGGATTGTACCGACGATTGCAACCCCAGCACTATTACCCCAACCCGGCGTTCGAATAATCAAACGATCAACCTTGCCTTCATCTATATAAGGCAAAAGGATCTCTTCAATTTTCAGCATATTACGCGAGTTGGATTCGTAGCTCGCCCCTTCCGCAGAACGCACGCTAATAAAGAAGTTGCCGCGGTCTTCTGGGGGTACGAACTCTTGGCCAAGTCGGTCGAGCAATAAGTAAGATGCTGCGCCAGCTAGAATGACTACACCAAAAGCGGCTGCAGGGAAGGTAATGGTTTTTCGAACCATACGCTCATAACTGGCTTCCATCTTCTTGAAGCCATTATCAAGAAAACGTCCAAAGCGCGAATTACGCTCCTGCTTCTTCAATATTTTTGAGCACAACATGGGCGATAAGGTGAGCGCTGTAATACTTGAGAAGGCGACCGCCGCCGCGAGCGCTATGGCAAACTCAGTAAATAAGAGGCCTATATTGCCGTCCATGAAAATCAACGGTACAAACACCGAAATAAGGACCATGGTTGTGGCAACTACCGCGAAACCGACCTCACGAGCGCCTCGATAAGCTGCGAGTAGAGGTGGGTCGCCCTGCTCAACTCGACGATAGATATTCTCCAAGACAACAATGGAGTCATCGACCACCAGACCTATGGCCAGTACAAGTGCCAACAGCGTCAATAGGTTGATCGAGAAGCCCATGGCTTCCAAAACAATATAGGAGGACAGCAAGGCAACCGGCACGGTCACGGCTGGGATCAAGGTGACCCGTATATTCCCTAAGAATAAGTAAATAACGAGAATAACCATACCCATGGCGATAAAGAGGGTGTTGTACACCTCTTGAATGGAGTCGCGAATGAAGATGGAACTGTCGTAACTCGGCACCAGAATCATACTTGCCGGCAGTGTTGCCCGCAGACGTTCAATTTCGCGCTCGACGTTGTCTACCACCTCGAGCGTGTTCGCGTCGGACTGTCGAATAATGCCTAAGCCAACCATGTTAATTCCGTTACCACGGAATTCTGATTGGTCATTTTCGGCCTCAAGTGAGACCCGCGCGACCTCGCCCAGTCGCACAAGGTAGCCGCCCTCTCCCGAGGTAATCGTTAAATTCGCGAAGTCATCTGCCGTCAGGAAACTTCGAGTAACCCGAACCGAAAACTCTCGATCACGCGACTCAATAGTTCCTGCGGGTAACTCAACGTTTTCAGCCCGTAACCGGTTTTCAATGTCTGCCACGGTGATATCACGCGCGGCCATCGCATTGCGATCCAACCATATTTTCATCGCGTACCGGCGCTCGCCGCCGATATTCACGCGACCGACCCCATCAACGACGGATAATCGATCGACAATGTAACGGTTGGCAAAGTCGGTCAGCTCCAGCGTAGTCATATTCTCGCTACGCAAGTTGTACCAAACCACAGTATCTTCGTCAGCGTTTGCCTTGGTCACTTCCGGGGGAAGGACCTGCTCGGGCAAGCTGCGGATCACACGCTGAACGCGCTCACGGACATCATTTGCTGCAGCATCAATGTCTCGGCTTTGTTCAAACTCAATCGTAATACGCGAGCTTCCATCTCGACTACGCGAGTTGATCGTTTTGATCCCATCAATGCCACTAATCCGCTCTTCGATTACCTGCGTGATCTGAGAGTCAATAATTTCAGCATTAGCCCCCGGATAATTTGTGCTAATTGAAACGACCGGAGGATCGATATTCGGATATTCACGCAGCGGCAATGACGTGAAGGCCACAATACCGAAGATGATTAGCAAAATATTGATAACCGTCGCGAAGACGGGGCGCTTTACGGAGACATCTGACAACAACATGGCTTAGCGCTCCACAACATTGACAGGCAGGCCGTCGCGGACGCGAATTACGCCCTCAACTACGATCTGTTCGCCCTCTTCAAGACCACCGGTAATTTCTACCCAACCTGGCTGCCGGCGGCCCACTGAAACGGTCACCATTTCAACACGGCTATCTTCATTAATTCGATACACAAAATGTTCATTACGAATTGGAATTACGGCAGCCTCAGGCACCATCAAGGTATGGTCCACGCGGCGCTCAAGCTGCACGCGAAGGAGCATACCGGGACGAAGCTCGTTGTTATCATTTGCGATTGCGGCGCGAATCTGAATGGAGCGGGTAATGGGATCAACGCGTGAGGCCAAGCTCGTAATGCGCCCCGCAAATTCCCGATCCGGGTAGGCCGCTGAAATAGCTGCTACTCGCTGCCCCTGTTGCAGACTTGGCAGATAAAATTCTGGAACACTGAAGTCCACATAGATAGGGTCGAGGGCATCAAGCGTGGTAATCACATCCCCTGGGCGCACAAGTGAGCCGGGGCTGACTTGTCGCAGTCCTAGACGACCAGAAAACGGCGCATGAATACGCAGTTCCTCCAAGCGGCTACGCGCCACTTCTAACTCAGCTGCAGTCTGTTCAACGCGTACTTCCTGTTCGTCAATCATCGAACGGGACGCCGCATTTTCTTGAGCTAGCTCACGCAAACGATTGAGTTGACGACGATTTTCAGCGAGTCGGAATTCTAACTCTTGCACCCGAGCGCGCTCTTCGCGATCGCTCAAGACAACGAGCAAATCACCTTCCGCAACATCTTGGCCATCGGTGAAATGAATCTCACGCACATTTTGGGTAACGCGCGCCATAACGTTGACTGATTCCCGGGCTTGGGCAGTTCCGAGGCCTTCAATCGTGTCCCGAAACTCCATGACCCGTGCCGGAGCACCCACGATAGTCACTTGTGCTTGAGGGCGCTGTGCGCCTGAGGAATCGCCGTCGTCGAAATATAACCAGGCTGTGACGCCCGCCAAAATGACCACGACTACCGTCAATGGAGTGAAATACGATCGCTTTGCCATACTGCCCTCAATGCTCCGTCAATATACTGTGAGTTATAGCACGCCCATTGTACCGATTATGATCGGCAGCGTGAGGACACCTTAACGCTTATATACCGAGCTTTATCGCAAATAAGATCAGTCGCGGTGATAGGCTGGACTAAACTCAGTTACCGCTTTAATAAACGCTTCCGCATGCTCAGGCTTCACTCCAGGGTGGATGCCGTGACCTAAATTAAATACATGGCCACTACCTGAACCATAGCTATCTAGAATAATTTGCACTTCTTGGCGAATACGTTCTGGCGACGCATAAAGAACACTTGGGTCCATATTCCCTTGCAGTGCAACTTGATCGCCAACACGGCGACGCGCTTCACCAAGGTCAGTCGTCCAATCAACGCCTAACGCATCACACCCTGTCGCAGCCATGGTTTCGAGCCACTGTCCACCATTCTTAGTGAACAATGTGACAGGAACACGACGACCTTCAGCTTCACGTGTCAGCCCGTCAACAATCTGTGCCATATAGTGTAGTGAAAATTCTCGATAATCGCGCGGAGACAACACGCCGCCCCAAGTATCGAAGATCATGACCGACTGCGCGCCATTGGCAATCTGGGCGTTCAGATAGAGAATCACTGACTTGGCTAGCTTGTCGAGCAGCATATGCATGACTTCGGGTTCTTCGAAAGCCATCTTCTTCACTTCTGAGAAGTTCTTCGTGCTGCCACCCTCAACCATGTAGGTGGCGAGTGTCCAAGGGCTCCCAGAAAAGCCAATCAGGGGAACTTCGCCTTTCAATTCCCGGCGAATCGTACTCACCGCTTTCATCACATAACCCAAGTCATCTTCTGGGTCAGGAATGCCTAGTGCTGCAACGCTACGCCAATCCCTTATAGGGCGCTCAAATCGAGGACCTTCTCCCTGCTCAAAGTACAAGCCAAGACCCATAGCATCTGGAATAGTGAGAATATCTGAGAACAGAATAGCGGCATCTAGTGGGAATCGGCGGAGCGGCTGCAATGTCACTTCACAGGCCAGTTCAGCGTTCTTACAGAGCGCCATGAAATCGCCCGCTTCTTTGCGGATTTCTCGGTATTCCGGTAAGTACCGTCCAGCCTGGCGCATCATCCAAATTGGAGTGCGATCAACGGGCTGCTTTGCTAACGCGCGTAGATAACGATCATTCTTCAACTCTGTGCTCATACGTCTCATATCTCAAATTAAAATCTGCGCCGATTTTAGCAAGCATGGGCGCTGGTGTCAGTTAATAACGGGTGTTCACAGTCCAGCTCGACGCTTCACTTCGCTAATCAAGCGCGCAGCAATCGAGCCCTTCGGAGGTGTGTGTGGCAGTGCATCAAGTTTATACCAGCCACCATCGACAAGCTCAGTAGGTTCAAGGCGCAGTGTTCCCGCTTTATAGCGGGCAATAAAACCAGCCATTAAACTGTGTGGGAAAGGCCAAGGCTGGCTGCCAATATACTCAAGCGCTTCAACTTCAATTCCTGCCTCTTCCATGACTTCCCGATGCAGCGTTTGCTCAAAAGACTCCCCACTTTCTACAAAGCCAGCTAAAACCGAATACATACCCTCAGGGTGACCTACGCCGCGCGCAAGAAGAATCTCGTCGTCTCGGTAGATGCCAACAATAATGCATGGAGAAATTCGCGGGTAACTCTGCAAACCACAATGCCCACACACTACGGCAAGCTCTTCGCGATCTTGCGATGTTTCGTTCCCACAAACACCGCAGTACTTATGAGTTCGCAAGAATCCTGTAATCTGACATGCACGCGCAGCCAGCGTAAACAGGCTCTCGTCAGACCTTAAAAGGCACTGACGCAAAGCGACCCATTGCCAATCACTTGGTAACGACTCAGTACCATCACAAATCATTAAGAATACAGGCACACCTCGGTATTCGCCCATTTGAGCAGTATACCTTTGCTCCGCATCCATTAGTTCTTCCACAGCGATCAATGGTGGTGCGAAACCCTTATCTAAGGAAGCACAATCTATCAGCTGGTTATTGAGTACCAGCAACCAATAAACAGGAGTTTGCGGCGGCGGCATTACGTCAGGTCGAATCATAGAGACTCCTTACTCGATTGCTGGGTCGCGGACTAAACCAACTGACCGGAGAAAAATTTGATCTTGCATGCCTCGGGGCATTACAGTGGTTCTAGGTATCGATATTCTGTCGTTAAGGAGATGCCATGTTACGTCGGAACACCGAAGCAAAACAACGCTGGGGAGGACAAGACACCGCGCTTGACCGTTGGTTAGAAGAACGGCAGCTTTTGTTGGTGCAGTATTGCCAGCTTGCCGGTTTACCTCCATACGGCAGTGGAAATGGTCAATCTCAACTTCCAGCCACCAGCGATATCCATGATTTTTGCGAAACACTTGTAGACTATGTGTCAGCCGGCCACTTTGAGCTTTACGATCAAATTCTCAAACAAGCCAATGAATATGACGAACATACCCGCGAAGTCGCAGAGCATGTGTATCCATTGATCGCAGTCACAACGGAGGCGGCGTTAAAATTCAATGATCAATATGCGGAAGTCTCTGACCAGGACTCTATGAAGTCTTTTGATCAAGAATTATCGACCTTGGGCGAAGCTATTGAGCTCAGACTCGAGCTTGAGGACAAGCTATTGCAACTCTTAAGCAACCGTGAACTAATTGCCGATAAGTCTTAAGCGAGCATCACACCAAATACAAAAAGCCCGCAACGGAAGCAAAATTCCATTGCGGGCTTTTTAGCTTCAAACTCAAACGAACTTATTCGCTCGCGTCCGCTTCGATTTCTAATAATTCAACATCGAACACTAAGGTTGCATTCGGTGGAATCGGGCTGCCTGGACGCTCATCGCTGCCGTAAGCAAGCTCAGCAGGAATAACAAAGCGATATTGAGAGCCGACGTTCATTAGTTGAACACCTTCAGACCAGCCAGGAATTACACGGTTCAGTGGGAAGGCAATGGTTTCATCACGCTCGTAGGAACTGTCGAAAACAGTGCCGTCGATCAGGCGCCCTTCGTAATGCACAGTCACTGTATCCGTTGGACCAGGGCGTGCGCCACTGCCTTCACGCAATACTTCATACTGCAGACCAGTTTCAGTCACCACTACGCCTTCACGTGCCGCATTTTCTGCTTGATAGGCTAAGCCTTCTTCAAGATTGCGTTGACTGGTGCTGCTGCGTTCTTGCTCTGCCAAACTTTGGCTTAACTCAAGTAATGCCATAATTTCGTCTTGCACTTCATCGTCAGTTAAACGCGTGTTGTCACGCAATACGTCAGCAAGCGCAGCAATCACAATTTCATTGTCTAAAACGATGCCAGACTCGGCTAAGTACTCAAGGTTACCCTGTACTTCACGACCTAACACTGTGCCAAGCGCGTAGGCATGACGCGCTTCTTCATTATCCAAAGCAACTTCTTGTGCAGAAGCGTCTGTACCGTTGCCACAGCCTGCGATGGCCAGTGCCATTGCTGATGCAAGCACTGTTTTAGCCATTAATTTCATGGAATTCTCCGCTAGTATAAAGGTATCTTAGGGTTACTTCAGTGCGCAGACTCTGTTCATCTGCGCTGCTAAAAATCTGAGTGCTCTATAATAAACACAAATCACTGGGAATGACTAATGAGAATCATGCAGCACACCGTTTGGTTAGGGCTCTTTACCCTGTTTTTATCAGGCTGTGCTCCCGATCCTGAACTCATGCAGCGACACGAGCGTTCGAACTCCCGCGTTCAAGCTGCCGCAATCTCTAACGACGGCCGATTTTCTCTGATTGCAACCAATGAGGAAGGTCTACGTCTCTATGACCATCAAACGGGTCAACTGTTGCACAATTGGCAACAGGACGACGAAGGCATTAGCCAAATCGTCAGTGTCGACTTCTCCCATGATGGCGGCACCGCAATAGCCGCAAGTCGAATGACTATAGTGCTCTGGAATACCGCTACGGGCGAAGTGAAAGGCGCTTGGCGAAATGACGATGGCGTTATTTTGGATGTTGCCGTAGCAAACTCGGGCCGCGCTGTGGCTATTGCGCGAAGTGATGGCGTGGTCCTCTTATTCGAACCGCAGACGGGCCGACGCTTAGAGTTTCTCGGGCATCGCGACCGAGTAAATACAGTCGATATATCACCGAACGGTCGCTATGTTCTAAGTGGAGGTAATGACCATCAGGCATTTCTGTGGGGCACCCGCGATGGTCAAATAGTGCATCATTTCCCGATTGAACAGCGAGTGATTCGTGTGCGATTGCATCCCGGTGGTGAGTTTGCTTTAGTGTCATCCGCCGTCGAAGCGCAAATCAGACGTCTGACAACAGGCGAAATTCATACCCATCTGAATTATCATGTCCGTCAGAAAGTATTTAGCAGTGCCGCTTTTTCACCCGATGGTCGTTGGCTTGTCACGGGCTCACCTTCTCGACAAGTGGAACTTTGGAGTGTCCAAAACGGCGATCGGCTTACCTTTTGGCGTGTACAAGGGCGTCCAGGCGATCATCCTCCGCGTGCAGCGATCCTCAGCACGAGTTTCGCAAGTGAAAATACCATCGCAATTGAGACCTCAGCAGGCTATGGTGAACTGTGGCGTATTCCCGACCAGCTTATGAAAAGAGAAGATTAACTACCCTATGACGAAAGAAACTACCCTTGAGGAACTCACTCAGCGCATGACCGATCTTGAGAGCCAAGTCGCCTTTCAGGAAGATATGATAGATTCGCTGAATCAGCTTGTCAGCCGCCAAAGCGAGGAGCTTCATATACTGCAACGCCATCTCCGCCTCGTCGCCGATAAAGTTGCTCCACTCGTTGATCAGCAGGACGGAACGCCGTACAACGCTGCTGACGAAAAGCCGCCCCATTATTAGGATTTACTATGTCTGTTTGTCACCCTATTATCGCCGTGACCGGTTCTTCAGGTTCTGGCACCACCACCACAAGTCAGGCTGTTCGCCATATTTTCAGGCATTTGAATGTTAACGCAGCCTTTGTTGAAGGTGACAGCTTCCATCGTTACTCTCGACCTGAGATGGACGTGGCGATTCGCAAAGCGCAAGAACAAGGAAAGCACATTAGTTACTTTGGTCCCGAAGCGAATAACTTTGAAGCACTGGAAACCTTGTTTCGGCAGTACGGTGAGAACGGGCAAGGTGAGCACCGGCGCTATCTCCATAGCTTTGACGATGCAGTGCCATATAACCAAATGCCGGGTACTTTTACTCCTTGGGAAGCGCTACCCGAAGGCACGGACGCTTTGTTCTATGAAGGCCTTCATGCGGGAGTCAGTGGCGATGGCTATGATGTAGGTAAACACGTGGACTTGCTGATTGGTATGGTCCCCATCGTCAACCTTGAATGGATTCAGAAGTTAATTCGCGATACCTCAGAACGCGGGCATTCTCGCGAAGCCGTGACGCAAAGCATCGTGCGCAGTATGGAAGACTATATTCACCATATCGTGCCGCAATTTTCGCGCACACACATTAACTTTCAGCGTGTTCCAACCGTGGATACATCGAACCCATTCAGTGCGAAAGATATCCCATCCATGGATGAGAGCTTTGTGGTAATTCGATTCCGAGGCGTACAAGGCGTAGATTTCCCATACTACCTCCAGATGATCGACGGTTCTTTTATGTCGCGGATCAACACGCTAGTGGTACCGGGGGGAAAGATGGGGCTTGCAATGGAGTTAATCCTCACGCCGCTCATCGAACAACTCATGTCGCGGCGTGGACGGATTGTTAGTCAGGAGTCTTAACTTCGAAGCTGTGTGACACTTTCGCACAATGCCCGAGCATAATAGAGACCGAGCAATACTTGTCGGCTGACAGCCGCACTGCGCGCTCCACATGACTTTCAGCAACGTCCTGCCCCGTCACGATAAAGTGCAGATTAATTGCCGTGAACACCGCAGGCGTTCCTTGCGCGCGCTCGGCAGAAACGCGAACCTCGCATGCGGTCACCGCTTGGCGAGCTTTCTGTAAAATACTTACGACGTCCACAGATGCGCAGCTGCCTGCGGCCATTAACACCATCTCCATCGGGCTCGGCGCGTGTTTACCTTGGTTTCCATCGAGCACCACTTGATGGCCACTGCCACTTGTGGCGACGAAGGTTTGCTCGCTCAACCACTGGACCCGGGCTTCCATACTCATGCATCGTACCTATTCAATTCGGTGTCGATTAGGTTCTTCACCAAACCGACAAATTCAGTGATAAAGGCTTGCTGACGTTGGCCTGGATAAGTGTTTAAGACCGACGCCAACACTTCCTCAAGATCATAGAGAATAGCATCCGCCTCCCGCACTATGTCCAAACGCTGCGCTTGGTCCAAAGTATGCTGCTGACAAACCACCATAATACTGTTCGATAATTGCTCTTCGAACATCTCACGAACGGTTTGGGACGCCTGCTCTGCAGCAGGCGCTGGTTGCGTGAATACCTCAATATTCTCAGAGAGGTACTGCACTAACTCAATGTAACCATTGGTTTCAACAATCATGCATGTCCTACCTATGCTAGCGTGACGCTAGTCATTAGAAACGCAAGCCTGGATTCAATTGCGATGGCATATCGACCTGTTCGGCCTCAACCGAAGCCACCGGATATGCACAGTAATCCGCAGCATAATATGCACTCGGACGGTGATTACCACTCTCGCCAATACCGCCAAAGGGGGCTGCACTGCTCGCACCTGTAATCGGCTTATTCCAATTTACAATACCCGCTCGGATACGCGGGAAAAAGTAGTCCCAGTCTGCCCGATCGTCGGCTAACAGACCAGCGGAAAGACCGAAACGCGTCGCATTTGCTTGGGCGATCGCCTGATCGAAGTCATCATAGCGCACAACTTTCAATAATGGCCCAAAGTGTTCCTCATCTGGCAGCTCGCTTACTGACGTAACATCAATAATACCGGGCGTTACAAAGCCTAATTCAGGATCTTTTTGATGCATTGTCACCAAGGGTTGACCGCCAAGTGCAGTTAAAGTTTCTTGCACCTGAACCATACCAGCTGCCGCCTTCGCAGAAATCATGGCGCCCATAAAAGGTGCTGGATCAGCAGCGTAATCACCGACTGAAATCTCTTTAGTTACCGCAACTAAGCGTTTCAAAATTGCATCGCCATTCGCGCTATTCGGAATAGACACGCGTCGCGAGCAGGTACAGCGTTGGCCACTGGTAATAAATGCCGATTGAACAATCGCATGAACCGCAGCGTCAACGTCTGCCACTTCACGAACTATCAACGAATTGTTACCACCCATTTCGAGGGCAAGAATTTTGTCAGGACGTCCGCCAAACTGCTCATGCAACAACTTACCCGTCGTCGATGAACCGGTGAAGAAGAGACCATCGAGCTCGGTACTTGAAGCCAGGGCTTTACCTGTTTCAACGAAACCTTGCACAAGATTCAGAACACCCTTTGGTAAACCGGATTTTTCCCAAAGACGTACGGTTTCTTCAGCCACAAGAGGCGTTAATTCGCTCGGTTTAAACACTACGGTGTTGCCTGCCAGTAATGCTGGCACGATGTGCCCATTGGGTAAATGGCCTGGGAAATTATATGGGCCGAACACAGCCACAACCCCATGGGGCTTGTGACGAATGAAGGCCTTCGCTCCCGGAATCTCGTTTTCGACCACTCCGGTACGTTCTTCATAAGCGCGCACAGAAATCTCAACCTTACCCACCATTGCACCGACTTCTGTCAGAGTCTCCCACACTGGCTTACCAGTATCACGTGCAATCACTTCGGCGAGGTGTTGCTTGTTTTCGCCCAGCAGTTCAGCAAATCGACGCACGATGGTGAGCCGACCTTCTAAGCTCATTTGTGACCATTCAATAAACGCACGCCGGGCCGCACTCATGGCCGCTTCAACCTGCTCGGCGGTCGCAGAGCGTCCACTCCAAATGACTTGATTGCGCGCTGGGTCAATAGACGTCATTTCAACGCCTTCACCTGCTAGCCACTGACCATCAATAAATAGTGTCTGTTCTACTGCCATGTGTTTACTCCTTACTTGGGCTTACGCTATGTTGCAGCGTTCATCACTGCCCTGAATATGCTCACTATAAGGGTGCTAACCGAACCTTATCACCTTCGCTTACACCAAGTGCAGCCGCGACTTCTGGCTTCATCACTACGGCTTCGTCGGTCATTGTCACTTTAGCCTGAAGCGCTCGGAAGTTCTCAAGTGAGCGATTACAAATCAGGGTCGCCTCGCCATTCTCTGGTGTGCCAATTGTCACCGTTAGTACACGACTATTACGGACGGTCTTCAACTGACTGACCTCAGCCTCAACGGTTGGCCCTGCGTCGAAGATATCCACATAACCACGGAACCTAAAACCTTCTGACTTCAGTAGTTTTAGAGCAGGTAAGGTATTTTCGTGCACTTCACCAATTACCTGCTGCGCGCATTCCTCGAGCAAATTGACATAAACTGGATGCCGCGGCATGAGCTCAGCGATAAATGCCTTATCACCAATACCGGTCAAATGATCTGCTCGGTCAAAATCCATATCGAAGAAATGCTTCTGTAGCCAGGTCCAAAATGGTGAACGTCCCTCTTGATCAGAGACACCGCGCATTTCAGCAATCACATTTTTAGCGAATCGTGCTTTAAACTCGGCCATAAACAAGAGTCGAAACTTAGACAATACGCGACCATTACGATTCTTGCGAAAAGGCTCTCGCAAAAACAGCGTGCATAACTCGCTAAACCCGGTGTAGTCATTACACAAGGTTAATGTTTTAAGGACTTTATGAATCTTGTGCTGTTCCGAGTGATGCACCTCAGTACCCAGCCGATAATGGTAGAAAGCTTCCGTCAAACCGACGGCTGCTTCGATACCACTAACGCCCACTACCTCTCCTGTCGCCTGGTCTTCCATAACAAATAGATAGCCCTCCTCACCGGGGGTCGCTATCGTTGTCTGACCAAATGCTTCTTCGGCTCGGCCAATTCGGCTCCGCAACAACGCTTCATCCACCGGAAGTGACGTAAAACCAAAACCTGATTCAACGGCACAGCGGTACAACGCGTCGTAGTCTCTCGCCTCAATGGGGCGCACAACCAACATACTTAGTCCTTGCTCGCAACAGCGGCGACAACACGTTCAACAGCTTTCTCAAAACGAGCCATTCCCTGCGCAATGTCTACTTCAGGAATAACAAGTGACGGCGTGAAACGCACCACATCAGCGCCCGCAATTAATACCATTAAGCCTTCATCTGCCGCGGCTAACAGAAAATCACGAGCTTTCCCCTTATAGGGTTCAGCTAACGCGGCACCGAGCAACAAGCCCTGGCCACGCACTTCTTCAAATACATGGAATTTCTCATTAATTTTCTCAAGGGCTGCTTTGAACAGTGCCTCACGTGCTTTCACACCATTCAAGACCTCAGGCGTATTCACCACATCCATGACCGCTTCAGCAACACTACAGCCCAACGGGTTACCACCGTAAGTACTGCCGTGTGTGCCTGCCTTCAGGTGCGCCGCAATATTTGCAGTCGTCAGCATTGCCCCGATCGGGAATCCACCACCTAATGCTTTCGCGGTAGTCAAAATATCTGGAGTAATTCCCGTCTGCTCATAAGCGTATAAAGTACCGGTACGACCAAAGCCTGTTTGAACTTCATCGAAAATCAGCAAGGCATTGTGTTTGTCACAGAGCGCACGCACACCGGCAAGAAAGTCCTTAGTGCCCGGAACAACGCCGCCTTCACCTTGTAATGGCTCAATCATCACCGCACAAGTCTTCTCTGACATCACGGCTTCTAAACTGGCCAAATCGTTAAACGCAACGTGCTCAATGCCACCTGGCTTTGGTCCAAAACCATCAGAGTAAGCAGGCTGCCCGCCGACCGTGACAGTAAAGAAAGTACGACCGTGGAAGCCCTTATGGAATGCGATAATTTGATCTTTGCCTTCACCATGAACATCTAGTGCCCAGCGACGCGCAAGTTTAAGTGCCGCTTCATTGGCTTCCGCACCAGAGTTCGCATAGTACACACGGTCTGCAAAAGTCGCTTGAGTAAGCTTGGTCGCTAAGCGCAGCGCAGGCTCATTGGTGAGAACATTGCTGAGATGCCAGAGTTTATTGGCTTGCTCCGTCAACGCATTGACCATTGCTGGATGACAATGGCCTAAACAGCTCACCGCGATACCGCCCGCAAAATCAATGTATTCGCGACCTTCCTGATCCCACACCCGCGAGCCTTCACCACGCACCGGAATCATGGCTGCAGGGTTGTAGTTTGGTACCATTACTTCGTCGAAAACGGCACGGTTTACAGGCATGACATCAGACATAGGAACGTCTCCACTTACTTGAATTGGGTTAAATAGGCTTGCGTCATTGAGCAAGCTGAAACGGCGCTTATTATCGCACGTTCAAACTGAAATGTCTGCTACGCAAAGCATTGATATAAAAGAGGTTTTAAAGAAAATTAGTTTTGCAGAAAGAGCGCATAATTATGCGCTAAGCACTTACTCTTCGTTGGCCGTTCCGCGGCTTAATCGCAGACGTTTGAGATTGACTGTACGTAGTACTTCGAGTTGATGACGCCCCAATTTTGCGTGCTTACACATCAACTTACCTTGATCCGTCGTGACCAAGTTGGCACTGTGCATCATCCGAAACTCAGAATACCTCTTCGCCTGATACAAGATGCGCGCGTAACCGGTGAGCTCGTCAAGTTCTTGCGTATTTGCATAGACTTCTAAATGACTCCGCAATGGAATAAATTTGAAGTCGAGGCTATTAAACAGAGACAAGGTCGCCTGGCGATCAAACTGCATCATCAGATTTCTCAAGAATAATTCCGAAGGCTCGAGTTCGAGTAATGCACTGTATCGCTCGGAGCGAACTTCCTCACGAAGGTCACGCAGCATTTCTCGCTGCATCTCATCAAAGATGAGTGCGTACAGACGCGCCACAATGGCTTTCCCTAGGTCATGGAACAAGCCCAGCATATACGCGAGCAGTGGATCGCAGTTGCCATCCAACTCCGCCAGCACCTGACTTGCAATGCCCGTTCCGAGCGAGTGTTCCCAGAGCTTGCGGCGAAGCAAGTTGAAAGGCTCCATGGCTCTTGGGATCCAGCTTTGCGTGGCAAACGCTGGGACCAAAATACGGAGGTCTTCAGAACCGATAAAACTCATGGCATTGCGCAAACTCGTCACGCGAACACGCTTCTGATCACTTAAGTCAGCAAATGGCGGTAAATTCACAATTCGAATTAAGCCGTCATGTAACCAATTTAAAGAAACGGCATAGTCTTCTAGCTTACTTAAAGACACAGCGCGCGCATTCAAATTGTCCAGCAACAACATGGCATTAGATGAAATATCGAGAACGCGGTTACGAATATAATCGCCGTCGTTGAGAGTCTGCTGGAAGCGCTCCAAAATACGCTCGTGGAGTTCCGTATGCATGGCCTCGCGCTGGTAACGACGAGAGGCTTCAATACGCTGTCGTTCTTCCTGGCGACGTTGTTCCACAGCGAGCAACTCTCGTTGGCGAACTTGTGACTCTTCAACCAAAAATACGCTCTGCTCGTCGAGCTTCCGAGCGAAACTAAGACTAATAAGAAACGCCGTAAACGTCCGATCTAGCAATGCAACATCGCGAGAGTCCGGATTCTCTGAAACTGCCTTAAAATGTTGGTAGTTCACGTTGGCGTATTCCTTATCAACCACTTAGCGAATGCTCCGCAAGCATTTCGCGTGATAATTCCTTCGCGGCTGGGGTGAGACCCGCAAGCCGGCAAAAATTCTTTAACAAATCATGCCCTTGTTGGCTCATGACGGACTCCGGATGAAACTGGACTCCATATAAGGGCAGGTGTCGATGTTGAATTGCCATCACTTCGGCATGTTCACCAACGCATGCGACGCGTGCTGTTACCTCTATATCGGCAGGTAACGACGACTCCTCCAGCACCAATGAGTGATAGCGAACTACAGTGAGCGGATTCAACACACCTGCAAATAGCTCTCTTGCGTCATGCTGAACTTGGGAGCGTTTTCCATGCATCACTCGCGCTGATCGCACAACCTTGGCCCCAAATACCTGACCAATCGCTTGATGCCCAAGACAAACACCAAGTAATGGCACGCGGCCCGCAAAATATTCAATCGCTGCCAATGACACGCCTGCATCGTCTGGAGTGCAAGGCCCCGGCGAAATGACCACTGCTGCTGGCTTTAAGGCAGCGAGTTCTGCTACCGTCAGTACGTCGTTGCGAACCACCTGCACCATGTGCCCCAGCTCTGCAAAGTAGCGAGCAAGGTTGTGGGTGAACGAGTCATAGTTATCGATGAGTAGCACCATCACTATACCCTGCGCGTACCTTATAATTAGTACATAACTATAACATTAGTTTAGGTCAATAAAAAAGCCCGGTAAGTCAATTACCGGGCCTTATCAGGACAACTTTACGTTAGTTTTATCGGGTCATACGATGAAAGCGGCGCATGCCCACTAACACCATAAATAATCCGATAAAGATACCAAACGAACCAAGATACCAAGGTTTGCTACTGCGACGAGGTTCAACGGTAATTGTGAGAGTTCCTTCCGCACTTTGCGCACCCGTGTCGTCCACAAAGCGATAACGCACAGTGTCCACACCGTCAAAGCCTTCATTTGGCTGATAACGGATATTATTCTGTGTCGCCCCAGAGATAGACACAATTCCGTTTTCAGACGTACTAGCCAACTGCAAGCGCGGGTTGCCACGCGGTTCCACCAGGACAGGAGCGAAAGACATATAGTCTTCACCACCGGCAGTAAAGCTTGACGACACCACATCAGAGAAGATCGGGAAGGTTTGAATATTCAACACATCGACAGTCACTACCTCTCTGTAACCCGTAGTCGCTTCGGCATTCACCACAAAGTCTAATGGTAAGTCGAAGCCAATAAAGAGCGACGTTTCAGCAGTAACTAAGCTTGCAGCAAGTGCGTCGCCCGAGGTTACTGAATCACCCGCGCCATCGAAATGATATTCCACACCGGCAAGGCCACGGAAATCTTCGAGACCAATGGTTACGGACGATGGCATGCTTGGGATTTCAGTGTAATTAAAGATGATATCGTCTTCCGCATCTTCACCGACCCGCATCCACACGCTAAAGGTATAGCTTGGATCGTCAACTGACGGCTCCTCGCGCCATAGACGAACTTCGCGCCACTCAATCACCAAGTACGTGTCAGAGCCAACAGTAACACCCGCATAGTACACGTCACCACCAAGCGGACCACCAACTACAAAGTCGGTCCAAAACGGGGCGAGAATGTTATTTGGGAGCTCTTCACTTGGAATCGAACGATTAACCCAAGTCTCTGCGACATTTGAGGTACCTAATGCAATCAGCCCATTCTCCCAAATGGTGAGGTTCGAGTACCGCTCACCGTTGAAAGGTAGTCCGCCTATGCTATCGATTCCCGTCAGAGGGATTCGAATCTCATCACAGATGGTATCGGAATCACTGCACCCAACAGAGGCTTCGAACTGCAGATTTGCCGCTGGGACATCTGACAATGATGCGAATGGTGCTGTAGTGCTCACGATCGCATTATCACCCGCTGGCATATTGAACTCACCTTCCCAAAGCAAATGATCTGCTTCAATACTTAGTGCGCCAGTACCATTGACTGCATCAACTTCAATGCTGCCTTCGTTAATTCCAAGACTTTCTGGTAGATCAATTCGAACACTAACCAACTCGTTAATAACGGGACTGTTCATAGTCGTTTCAACACGTACACGACTTCCCCAACTCGGCTCGCCAGACGTCACCACAGTACTCAAAATGCTGCTGTCGCTTGCTCGCGAAGTTGAAATTACAATAGGGAAGGTCTGTTCTGCGCTACTCGAGCTATCCGTCAGAGTCACATAGCCAAATGCCCATCCTTCCGGCATGAAGCGTGAGTCGACGCTCAACACAAAGTCAGCAGATTCGCCAGCTGCAATGGTGAGAGACGTTTCATCCAGCTCAACAATCGCAGAACCCTCATGCATGTTAACGCTCAGGTTCCACGTTCGCTCAGAATCACCTAAATTGGTTACTGAACGCGTGAAGTCGCAAGACAACATGCAGCTATTATTTACAAAAGATGGCGTGTTTAATGCTGCCATCGCACCGAACGCACCCTCAACATCGAGCACGCCTGCGCCCTGTCCAAAGGGATTAGCCAGATTGTCATTATTGTGATTTTGCACCACGGCATTGTTCGCGGAGCCCATCAATATTGACTTCATTTGGAATGCATTCAGTTCTGGACGTTCCTGCTTCAAAATTGCAGCAGCACCGGCCACATGAGGCGCCGCCATACTCGTTCCAGATTTCAAGCCGAAATCGCCAACCAGATCAGGTGAATCCGCAGATAACGTACGTACACCTGGCGCAGTAATATCGGGCTTCAAGAACCGGCTCGCTCCATTTGGACCACGTGAACTAAAGTTTGCCAAGCGATGAATGTCGCTGTCTTGAGTAAGCGCTTCAAACGGCGTGAGCGTCACTGACTGGCCTGAAGAGAAGTTATTGCGAATGGCTTGTCCTGCTGTATCCGAGATCATAACAGCAGGTAACGTCGAGCCTTCCATTCCCATGGAGATGGTGCCGGCTTCATTGTTGACAACTATCATACCGATGGCGCCAGCTGCCGCTGCATTGTTCGCTTTTTCTGTGAAAGTACAGGTACCGCGATTCACCAACACAATGCGATCATTCAGAGAATTGCTTGGGTAGCTGTTACAACCCAAAATATTCCCCGTTTGAGCCGACTCGGCACGCACCAATTGGCCTTCAATTCGCGAAGTAATAGTGAAGTTTCCGGAGCCCGGTGTTGCGGTATAAGCGCTGTCACCATAGTTCACGAAGTTACTTAAAATACGACCCGTAGATGATGCAGCAACGGTAATACCCGCTTCCACACAGCCTGGGCAACCAATGCTGCGCTCGTTAGGACCTGAGTTACCAGCCGAAGTGACTACCACCACACCAGCTTCTTCAGCTGCTTCAAATACAGACGCATACACCGAGCTGTCTGGACTACCACCGGGGCCGCCACCCCATGAGTTGTTGATCACATCAGCACCGTCATTTACCGCGTGCTCAAGTGCTTCCAACAACATTACGTCTGAGCCTGAACCTGCACCTGTCGGTGGACGGAATAGTGCTTTATACACCATCAAGTAAGCGCCTGGAGCGACACCGGAAATCTCAAATTCAGAACCACCGATTTGAGCATCGGTAATATTACCAACCGCAGTTCCCGCAACGTGAGTACCGTGTCCGCCGTAATCCAACGGACTTAAATACTCATTTTGATTCACAGTGAAGGTCGGCTGCGAAAATCGAGCTACTATCAGCTTGTCGTTACAAAAAGTTGGGTCTTCGGTGGAGCAATAGTCATCATTTGGCAAATCAGCCGGTGCAGTAAACCCATCCCCGGAGAACATCGGGTTCTCAGGGCGAATACCACCATCGATTATCGCAACGCGAACGCCTTCACCGGCATTCGCTCGACCACCAATCATGTCCCAAACCTGTGGAACATTAATCAAATCGAGTGAGGAGTCCATTTGCTCGTACCGCATTTCATTGCGATAGACAGCACGCACTCCAGGCATTGCACGAAGTGAACTCATTAAATTGTCGTCTTTTGATTTAACGACGACAGCATTCAATACCGTAGTGAACTGCTGATGCACCTGCACACCAGGCATCTCGCTGCGTAATTGAGATACAAAATCATTTTGCCGTGATGTTAGAAAAGCACCGTATTCGCGTGCAGCGATAGAGTTCACTTGGAGACGGTCAGCACCCGTAGCCGACCGATGAGTTGCAGCGAGACCACTCACTCCACCTTCATAGGTGGCAATTGGCGCGTCTTCGAGCTGTACAATGTAATAAGTCGGTTGTTCGATACGGAGAGGTGAGCGGCCTTGGCGCTTTAATGCAGCATTGTTCTGCTGACTGCGTTCCATTGACTCAACAACAACTCCGATGTCGGTCGCATTCGCACCGGCAGCCATAAGCGCCAGCGAAATAGACGATGCCAACAACAGTGGCTTGGTTTTTAGTGACATAATCACGGTCCTTTCTACACCTTGTTATTCTTACCAGCCGGGAGGTTTCCGTACGAGCCCTAGACTGATGCATTTTTCTGCCGTACAGACTCTGCGCATGTACGGACTCAACAGACTACCCCAAAGCCTAAGGTGGTTCCAGACTTCGACTTATCATAGTTGGTGATTATGCAGGAGGAATGCATAACGAATGCAATAGAAAGAGTAAAGAAGGGTGCTGCGCCGGTGAGGAAACCGGCGCAAATGTAATACTTTGTTACAAATTTGAAGAGGCGAGCAGCATCTGGACTTTACTCGATATTTATTTAGGTAGAACGAATCCAACCGCATCATAAACACGAGCGAGCACTTGCTCAGCGCGTGCTTGCGCTTTCTCTGCCCCCAGTCGCATTACACTGTCCAAATGCGCCTCATCGGCACGAAGCTCATGATAGCGTGCCTGCATAGGCTCCAACATTGCCACCACTGCATCTGCCACATCGCCTTTCAGATGACCATACATCTTGCCTTCGTAGTCCGGAACTAAACTGTCGATGGACTTGCCCGTAGCGCCAGACAACAGCGTCAATAGGTTCGACACGCCCGGCTTCTCCTCAGGATCAAAATAAATCCGCGCTTGCTCATCAGAATCCGTGACCGCGCGTTTAATTTTCTTGGCTAACTTTTTCGGTTCTTCAAGCAAACCAAGGTAGTTATTCGCATTATCATCAGACTTCGACATTTTCTTAGTCGGATCCTGCAAGCTCATAATTCGCGCTCCATGCTGCGGAATGAACGGCTCTGGAATGACAAACACATCACCGTAAATGTTGTTAAACCGCGTGGCTACGTCGCGGCTCAACTCAAGGTGTTGTTTTTGATCATTGCCCACAGGCACTTCATTTGCACCGTACAGTAAAATATCTGCCGCCATTAGCACCGGGTAGGTGAATAAGCCCGCATTCATGTTCGATTCTTGCTTCTGAGATTTGTCCTTGTACTGCGTCATTCGGTTCAGCTCACCCATTTGGGTATAGCAGTTCAATACCCAAGCAAGTTGTGAATGCTGAGGAACATGCGACTGTAAGAACAAGGTACTTTTCTGAGGATCAAGGCCGCAAGCCAGATACAAAGCTAACCCATCTAAGGTTGCAGAGCGTAAAGCTGCGGGTTCCTGTCGAACGGTAATGGCATGGAGGTCCACTAACATAAAGTGACAGTCATGCGTCTCCTGCATCTGCACCCATTGCCGCAGCGCTCCCATATAATTACCGATGGTCAATTGTCCGGACGGCTGACAGCCACTGAGTACGACAGGTTTGCTCATGTTAGGGTCTCTTTATTGAAATGATAAAAAACTACCAATACGCTCGATTAACGCGCCACCTGCGCAAGTTCTTGGCGCATCTGGGTAATCACTGCAGCATAATCAGGCTGACTGAATATCGCCGAGCCTGCAACAAACATATCCGCGCCCGCTTCAGCAATCGCACGAATGTTATCGACTTTGACGCCACCGTCTACTTCAAGTCGAATATCGCGTCCACTTTCATTAATACGTTGGCGCACGGCTCGCAATTTATCTAAGGTCGATGGGATAAAGGATTGACCACCAAAGCCTGGATTGACCGACATCAGCAAAATCACGTCGAGCTTATCCATCACATAATCTAAATAATGCAGCGGTGTTGCTGGGTTCAACACAAGCCCAGCTTGGCATCCGTTATCTTTAATCAATTGCAACGACCTGTCGATATGTACCGATGCCTCCGGATGAAAGGTAATAATCGAAGCGCCCGCTTTCGCGAATTGAGGAATAATGTCATCTACAGGCGACACCATCAAATGCACATCGATTGGCGCGGTCACGCCATAATTGCGAAGCGCCTCACATATCATCGGCCCGAAAGTCAGATTGGGAACGAAGTGGTTATCCATGACATCAAAATGAACTACATCCGCCCCAGCGCTCAGCACCGCTTCAACGTCTTCACCTAAACGAGCAAAGTCTGCAGAAAGAATAGAAGGTGCAATCAAATATTCAGATGTGTTAAGACGCATATTTTCAGCCATTTTGTTGACCTGAGTGAGACGCACATTTAGCGCAAGTTCATTAATTTGTTGTCTATTCTATCAACACCGACGCATTCATTCACCTATTGCCTCTGGCGCTCATCCACTAAAAGTGCTAGATTTGCGCAATAATCAACCAACAGAGGGAGGAAACATGCGTCGTTCTATGCTAGCTGCTATCGCCATCGTGGGTGTTGCAGGCGCAATTATTCTTTCTCCCGTTGGGTCTCGTACGCAATGCCCAGAAGTCTATTATGGCTTTCAAGCAGTCAGTTGTTCAGAGCAACCGACCAATCTGCTTGGTTCATGGCGCGCTTGGGTGCAAGGCAAGAGTATTTCAACACGATTCCATTTCCTCGATTTTGCTGAGCTCCTATTCTCAAAGGCAGAAGACACCAAGCCTGCTTCGAATCGTAACGAGAATAATAGCCACCACTAAGTGCCCCATATGACAGATAAGCCTGCGTCGTCAGAATCGCCCGGTATTCTCAGCATTACTTTGAGTGTTCTCGCCGCCATGTTTGGTGTGCAAACTGAAAAAAATCGTGTGCGTGATTTCAATCAGAAAAATCCCCTGCCCTACATTATTATTGGTGCACTCTTCATTATTCTCTTTGTTCTGACGATCTTAAGCATCGTTTCCCTAGTATTACGTCTCGTATAAGCGCTTAGAGTTCTACGCAGCAAAAAGGGCAGTTCGACTGCCCTTTTTTGATCGTTCGCATGCGGCTAAGCCACAGCCTCGGTAGCTTGAATGCCCGAATGGCGTAACAAGGGTTGAATATCCGGTTCACGCCCTCGGAAGGCTTTAAACAATTCAATGACGTCCCGACTACCACCCTGTTCTAAAATGTGTTTAAGGAAGTCTCTACCTGCCTTTTGGCTGAAGATTCCCTCTTCCTCAAAACGGCTAAACGCATCCGCAGAAAGGACCTCGGCCCACTTATAGCTGTAATAGCCTGCGGCATACCCACCCGCAAAAATATGCCCGAAACTATGCTGAAAGCGATTGAAATCCGGTGGTTTCACAACTGCCACTTGGTCCCTCACTTCGTTCAATATAGCCTGCACACGCCCGGGCTCGCAGGCTTTCCCATCCATGTGAATACGCATATCAAACAGTGAAAACTCAAGTTGCCGCACCATTTGCATCGCAGATTGGAAATTACGTGCCGCTAACATGTTCTGCAAAAGTTCCTCGGGCAGTGCATCGCCAGTCTCATAGTGACGCGAGATAAAGGCCAACGCCTCTTTCTCCCAACACCAGTTCTCCAAGAACTGACTCGGCAATTCCACTGCATCCCAAGCGACACCATTAATCCCTGACACGGCTGCCACGTCAATTTGGGTCAACATGTGATGCAGGCCATGACCAAACTCGTGAAACAGAGTTAACACTTCATCATGTGTAAATAAGGCAGGTTTGCCACCCACAGGTTTATTAAAGTTACAGGTCAAAAACGCAATTGGCTTTTGCAGCTGCCCGTCCGCGAGTCGACGGCGCACCGCGCAATCCGCCATCCATGCACCACCTCGCTTCTTGCTTCTTGCATAGAGGTCTAAATAGAAACCTGCACGCACCACACCCGACTCATCGATCAGGTCAAAGTAACGAACCTGAGGATGCCACGCATCCACATCGTCTCGTTCCTTCACATCTACGCCAAACAAGCGCTTGGTCACGGTAAACAAGCCGCTTAAGACCTGATCCTCTGGAAAGTAACGGCGGAGCTCTTCGTCAGATACCGAAAACGCTTTTTGTTTTAACTTCTCCGAGTAATAAGCAAAGTCCCATGCTGCAAGTTCAGTGACACCCTCTTCAGCGGCAAACGCTTGTAAAGCATTCAAGTCCGCTTTTGCTTGCGGCGCGGTGCGTTTGGCTAAGTCCTGCAAAAATGATACGACTTGCTCTGGACTCTCTGCCATTTTGCTCTCGAGCGAGAGGGCCCCGTAGTGTTCGAAGCCCAACAATTGAGCGAGTTCATGACGCAGTTTTAAGGTTTCCTCGATCACCTTTGTATTGTCGAATTCACCTGCACTCGGCCCTTGGTCAGACGCTCGCGTTGTGAACGCTCGATACATTTCTTCCCGCAACGCACGATCGTCTGCGTAGGTCATAATCGGCAGGTAACTTGGAATATCGAGTGTGAACAGATAACCTTCGAGCCCCTTCTCCTCAGCTTCCGCAGCTGCGCCAGCAACCGCACTTTCCGGCAACCCACTCAATCGCGAGTCATCCGTCAGGTGGAGCTGCCAACTTTGAGTCGCATCGAGTAACTGATTACTAAAGGTCGAGCTTAGGTCAGCTAAACGAGATTGAATCTCGCCGTAGCGTTGCTTTTTATCCGCAGGCAGGCTGACTCCTGAGAGGCGAAAATCCTTCAGCGTTTCGGTGATGACACGTTGTTGTGCCACCGTTAGCTGTTCAAATTTTTCACTGTCACGCAGGGCTTGGTAAGCTCGATACAAGCCTTCGTGTTGTCCCACGTAAGTTCCGTAATCCGACAACAAAGGCAAGCAGGCGTCATGGGCTTGACGCAATTCATCTGAACTTAGCACAGAATTTAAATGGGAAATCGGTGACCACACTTTATTCAAGCGATCATCCACTTCCTCTAGAGGCGCAACTAAAGTTTCCCACGTCGGGTTGGCCAACGTCGCAACACGTTCGACAACCTCACGGCAATCAGTGATGGCCTTCTCAACAGCAGGCTGAACATGCTCGGCTCGAATCAGCGAAAAGGGCGGTAACTCATAATCAGACAGTAACGGATTGCTCATACAACTCTCATTCCTTGCGTTTATCTCTCTTATCTTGGGATACGCCGCAAGTTTTTCAAGGATCACCGGACAAACGTGGCAGGTCACTGTAAAAACAGTACAATCAATGCTTCCAACAACAAAGGCTTCTGGAACTCCTATGAAAAAAATAATGCTTCCATGGCTGACCTTGGCGGCCCTCGCACTCGCGGGCTGTCAAAACGTGCCAAGTACTGCGCAATATTCTGCGCCCATGCCGACCGATACCACAGTAAGCTTGTCAGATATCTACGGCTCCACTCTATTTCGGGAATCTCAAGTGCCCGTGATTCGGTGGCTAGCTGACGGTTCTGGTTATACGACTCTCGAGGTTGTTCCTGACGGTGGTCGCGACATCGTGCGCTACGCGCCCGATACTGGCGAACGTGAGGTCATGGTCGCTGCGGCTCAACTCATTCCCGCTGGCAGTAACTCTCCTCTGCGTATTGCAGACTACCAATGGTCTGAGGACGGTCGTCAGTTACTCATTTTCACCAATACCCGTCGCTCGTGGCGCACGCACACCTTAGGTGATTACTGGGTACTTAATCGTGACAATGGTCGCCTAGTACAATTAGGCCGAGACTTCCCTGAGTCGACTTTACAATTTGCTAAGTTCGATCCCGCCGGCACTCGCGTAGCCTACGTCATGCAAAACAATATTTATGTGCAAGACCTCAACACGCTGAATATTAGCCAGTTGACCCATGACGGTGACGAGAGAGTGATTAATGGCACCTTTGATTGGGTCAACGAGGAGGAATTCTATCTACGGGATGGTTTCCGTTGGTCGCCCGATGGTACTCACATTGCTTACTGGCAAGTAGATACCCATGGCGTTCCAATGTTCACCATGATCGACAATGTGTCTGAGCTTTACCCAACCCTCACTGAGTTCCCTTATCCTAAAGTTGGCGAGACCAACTCAGCCAAACGCGTTGGTGTAATCGCCGCAAGCGGCGGGGATACCACTTGGATGCAGTTGCCGGGTGATGAGCGTGAGCATTACTTAGTGCGGATGGAATGGGCTGGAAATAGTGACACATTGATGATTCAGCAAATGAATCGTGCACAAAACCAAATGCATTACTTCGCCGCACAACGCGCTACCGGTCATGCCGATATTCTAATCACTGAATCGAGCAATGCCTGGGTAGAGCAAGTGGACGATGTGCGTTTCTTCCGTGACGGCCGCAGCTTTACTTGGCAAAGCGAACGCAGCGGCTACCGCCACCTGTATCGCTACGACGCCGATGCTCAAGGCGAGAAACTAACAGCTTTAACGTCGGGTGATTATGACGTTATTGAACTCTTAGAAATCGTGGCGAATGACGCAGGCGAAGGCTATGCATACTTTATCGCTTCGCCTGAGAGTGCTCTGCAACGTTATTTGTTCCGTGTTGATTTACAAGGTAATCGAGCGCCAGAGCGTCTGACCCCGAGCGATTGGGACGGTAGCCATGCTTACAATGTGTCGCGGGATGGTCGCTTTGCGATTCATCGTGTTTCTCGTGTCGGCGTTCCTCATGAAACCCGGATGGTGTCCTTGCCCGACCATGCTGTCATTCAAGAGCTTGAATTGAACGAAGGGTTAAAGGCAACGCTGGCTTCACGTATCACGAGCAACACCGAGTTCTTTACTGTCACTGCACGTGATGGATTAGAGCTAGACGGCTATCTAATGCGCCCGCGCGACTTTGACGAATCGAAGAAATATCCGGTCGTCATGTACATCTATGGCGAACCATGGGGGCAAACTGTAGCCGACCGCTGGTTGGGTCACAGCTGGCTATGGCATGAGTATCTCACGCAGCTAGGTTATGTTGTGGTATCTATCGATAACCGCGGCACGCGCTCACCACGAGGTCAAGAATGGCGGCATTCGATCTATATGCAGCTAGGAATTGTCACAGTACAAGATCAGGTCGATGCGCTTGATGAAATGATGGCGCGTTGGTCATGGATTGATGGTGACCGAGTGGCCATGTGGGGGCACAGCGGTGGTGGCTCGCAAACCTTAAATGCCCTGTTCCGTCACCCCGATCGCTTCCATGTGGGTATTGCATTGGCACCGGTGCCAGACCTGCGTCTCTATGACACCATTTATCAGGAACGTTATTCAGGCTTACTCCCTGAAGCTGCAGAGAGCTATGAAGAGACTTCGGCCGTAACCCACGCACATCGACTGCAGGGCGACTTGTTGCTCGTTCATGGTACTGCTGACGATAACGTGCATTATCAAGGAAGTGAGCGTCTGATCGACGAGTTGATTCGTCACCAGAAACAATTCCGTTTCATGGCCTATCCGAATCGTACTCACGGTATCGCAGAAGGTGAAGGCACATCACTGCACCTTCGCACTATGATGACTGAGTTCTTGTGGGAGAAACTCCCAGCAGGACCACGTTAAGTAGCAAGTTAAGCAGGGATATCGGGTCCGTTCAGCACAATCGAACGGACCCAACCACGCTCAATAGCACCCGACAAATCCTTTTCTAACATTTCTTTGGCCTGTTCATAAGGCACTTCCAGCCCCATGACTCCCAGCCCTTGGTTCCGGCCATGAACCTTACCGATGTAGAGCGCCATATCAACAATTTGCAACAGACGTTCCCAATTAAGAGTCTCTTCATCAACGCCCGCAAAAGGAATAGAAATAAAGCCAGCGGTTGCCGTAACACGAATGGTCTTATCTTCATGCTGGATGGGCTCTTGACCAATGATTTCGAGAACACGCTGAGTAAAGTCTGGAAGTTTTTTCGGATCCATATCACGCAAATAGATTAAGAACTCTTCTCCGCCCCAACGCACCACCATGTCCGAGGTTCGCGATATTTCTTTCAACCTTTTAGACAACTCCATCAATACCGTGTCACCGGCAGAGTGGCCGTGATTGTCATTAATTTGCTTAAAGTAGTCCACATCAAGCAGCAACAGAGCGTCTGGATAGCGCTGTTCAATATGTTGATCAATGCGCTCCGCACGTGCGGCCATTTCATGTTGGAATGAACGGCGGTTAAGCAGTGCTGTCAGTGGGTCATGGGTCGACTGATATTTAAGCTGCTTGTTCGCTACACGAAGACGCAGGTTCGCTTTGCGCGCGGCACGATAGGCAACGAAGAGTAGAATTGAGGCCAGAACTACCACAATGACAAACAACACAAAAATACGCTGCTGCAGCTTACTGTTTTCAATGACACGCTCTTGCAATGAGTTACGTTGTTCTAGCAACTCAATTTGACGCGCTTGTTCTTGCGCTTCATAGCGCGTTGCTAACTCATTCAGAGTTTGCTCGCGATCTGAACGAAAGATTTCTTCGTTGAGCTCACGCTGAGTCGTTAACGCCTCAATGGCTTCAAGATATAACTCTGCTTTGGTGTAAGCTTCTGCACTGTATTTCAATAAATCGGCATACTCACGGTCAGTGTAAAACTCTTTTAGCCGCGCTTCCATTTCCCGTACTTGCTCAATACCAACCGCAGGATCACCGTCCATGACCTCGATATAGCCAAGATTGAACAAGAGCAAAAAAATCGTGCGTTCGTTTTCTTGAGCTCGCGCTTCGGCAAGCGCCTCTTCCAGAATCAGACGAGCTCGGTCGTATTCACCATCGGCAATCAACGTAGAACCAATATTATTCATGCTCACCAATACAACACCAGGCATATCCAATTCGCGACCCCAGCGAATCGCCTCTTCATGGGAAAGAATCGAGGCCTCGCTCATCTCCATTTGAGCCTCTAGGTACCCTCTCAATAAATACAAATCAGGTAACTGATTAGTGAAGCCTTCGTCTAATGCGACTCGAATCGCCCGCTGACTTGTCTCAAGCGCGCCGCTGTAGTTGCGCATATCCGACTGAATGTAGGCAATATTAGTATTTAAAAATTGGCGCCGCAGCACAGTGCGCTCGTCGTCAGTTTCGGACACTGCTTCATAGGCAGCTAACAAGTGATGAAGTGACTCTTCGAGCTGATTGATCTCATGATAGAGACGCGCAGCAAGATTGTGCGCGTAGTAACGAATACGCGGTGAATGTGTTTGTTCAAGTTCTTCGTCAAGGCGCGGCATCAAGACCAATGCCTCTGCAGTATCGCCTTCGCTTCGAATGAGCTCGATTTTTACTGCAGTGGCTTCTGCCAATGCATCGGGCACACGGGCAGATTCAGCCGCATCGAGAGCACGCTGCATATAGCGCAAGCCCTCTTCCGTCTCGCCATTGTAATAAAGGTTAACGGCTTTATAGCCCCAGGCACGCACTCGCGTTACAACAGGCGTTGCAGAATTGATCTCGGCGAGAATTTCATCCAAAAAACGTTCTGCCTCCTCTGGCGTCTGGTCAACCATTGCCAGATAGCGATCAATCCGGGTTTCCAATGCAGGGTCTTCGGCCACTTGGGCGCTGGCGGGAGCCATGATAAGGAGTGCAAAAAGGCAGAGCAGGCATAGAGCGACATAGTGCCATAAGCTTTGTTTTTGCTCGGTCTCAGCCATATATTGCTCCTGTCGCATTCATTCAAACGGCCAATCTATGGCGCAATCTGACGCTCTAGCTTGTAACAAATTATTATGCCCGAATTCACGACGGATGAAACCTTTGTGTGCATAATAAGCACAATCCACTCCGTAAAGGATTCGTACCTTAAATTATGATTATCTATGTCGACGCCGACGCATGCCCGGTTACTATTAGAGAAATACTATTCAAAGCGGCTGAGCGTAAAAAAATTCAGGTCATACTAATCTCCAATCGGCTAGTCAAACATCCTCCGTCGAAGTTTATTCAAAGTGTCCGCGTATCTGATGGTTTTGACGTCGCAGACCAAGAGATAGTTGACCGTTGTGAGGCTGGCGACCTCGTGATTTCCGCCGATATTCCGCTGGCCGCCGATGCAATTGCCAAAGGTGCCCATGTATTGAGCCCAAGAGGTGAACGTTTCACGCCCGAGAATATTCGCCAGCGTCTTAATATGCGAGACTTTATGGATACCCTGCGCAGTTCTGGCGTACACCATGGCGGACCACCACCGCTGTCACCGCGAGATAGAAAGGAATTCGCGGACCATCTTGACCGAATTTTAGCGCAGATTTAAAAGACTCGAATTCAACGCAGCTGACGGGTAAAATCAGCGCCTGCAATTCATTCAACTTTAGTCAACACGGGACAAGACCATGGGTCGAGCGTATCAAAACCGTAAAGATTCAATAGCCAAAACTGCCACTGCCAAAAGCCGTATTTATAGCAAATATGGACGCGAAATCTATGTTGTCGCGAAGCAAGGTGGTGCCGACCCGGATGCTAATTTATCGCTACGTGGACTTATCGAGCGCGCGCGCAAGGACCAAGTGCCTGCGCACGTCATCAGTAATGCATTGGACAAAGCATCGGGCGTTGGCGGAGAGAACTACGAGCCGGCGCGATATGAAGGCTTTGGACCCGGTAATTGCATGGTCATTGTGGAATGTCTTACCGACAACAATAACCGCACTATTACCGAAGTCCGCAACTGCTTTACCAAGACCAAAAGCAAGATCGGCGCGCCCGGTACAGTCGGTCATATGTTCGACCACTGCGCAATTTTCAGTTTCCCCGGTGACGACGAAGACAGCATTCTAGAAGCATTGATGGAAGCAGATGTCGATGTGACTGATGTGGAATCTGACGGGAGTAAGATTACCGTTTTTGCACCGCATACTGAGTACGCGAAAACACGCACAGCGCTGCAAGAAGCCTTTCCTAACATCGAGTTCGAATTAGATGAGATTCAGTTTGTTCCGCAAACATCTGTAGAAATTAGCGGCGACGATGTGCCAATGATGGAGAAGTTCCTCGATATGCTCGACGACTGTGACGACGTTCAACGGGTGTATCACAACGCAGTATTCTAACTGCCCCTTGATCTCAAAGGATTTGCCTCCAGCAATTTAATATATAGACAGATCACTGGAGGCATTCATGAGTCGACATTTCGACCAAGGCGATGGACTGAGCGAGGTTCATGACCCTGACACCCATCATTACGTATTCAACCAAACTATGCTGCGTATTAAAGACCCGAATCGCAGCCTCGCATTTTACTCTGAAGTCTTAGGTATGACTTTGGTCAAGCGACTCGACTTTCCTGAAATGAAATTCACTTTGTACTTTATGGCATCGATAGCGCCAGAGAGTTTGTCTGAATGGTCAGCGCATGCCGATGAACGGCTACAACAGACTTTTGGCCGGCCCGCTATGCTAGAACTTACCCACAACTGGGGCGATGAGCACGACGCGGACGTCGCCTATCATAACGGCAATAGCGAACCAAAGGGCTTTGGGCATATCGGTTTTGCGGTCCCGAATCTTAATGAGGCCTGCGCTCGGTTTGAACGTTATGGAGTAAACTTCGTGAAACGACCGAACGACGGCAAAATGAAAAATATCGCCTTCATTCAAGACCCTGACGGCTATTGGATCGAGATTTTCACCCCCGCCGATCTTCCCGAAGCACTTCGCGACCATATTGATTAATTCATTCTAGGCAGAACTTAATCTCACTCAGGTGCGTACTCATTGGCAATAACGCACCTGAGGATTGAACATGTTCGGTATTTTTAAAAGTAATCCAACCAAAAAGCTCAGAAAAGAGCATCAGCAACTACTAGAGAAAGGCATGCTCGCCCAACGCAAAGGCGATATCCGCACGTACTCCCAACTCTCCCTCGAAGCCGAAGAGCTTTGGAAAAAAATCGAAAAACTCGAAAACACCCCCAAATAAAACAGGGTCAGATGAAGAAAGATGGCACTAAGTAACGTTTTTAAAGGCGTTTAGAGTATAGGGTCAGATGACATTGATGAGGGTCAGATCATGTAACCCTAAGTTATTGATATGACCTTCACTTTGCTAACTTCGCTAATCACCCGAAAAATAACCTATTGATATAGTAGGAGAAATAAAACCATCGGGGTCAGAAGAAGCTCATTAAGGGTCAGAACAGTAACGCTCAAGCCCAGAGAAACACTACAAACGGCTACTAAAAACTTCATCTGACCCCAAATAAAAACACCAAATGTTCATCTGACCCTCATCTGAGGGTTACGAACTCTTCGGCGGAGGTGGGGTGGAGTGCGATGGTGGCGTCGAAGTCTGCTTTGGTTGCGCCCATTTTAATCGCGACGGCAAAGCCTTGTAAGATCTCGTCCATGCCCTCTCCAATGCCATGAAGTCCAACAACCTTCTCTTCCTCGCCAACACAAATAAGCTTAAAGGTGCTCAGTTCACGATATGGCGTGATTGCGTTGTACATGGCAGCAAAGCCAGACTTATAGACTTTCACTGACGACTCACCAAACTGCTCAATCGCCTCAAGTTCAGTCAGTCCAATAGTCCCGATTGGTGGGTGACTAAACACAATAGTAGGCACCAAGCTGTAATCCATATGCGCGTCCGGCATGTCAGAATTAAACAAGCGTTCCGCAAGAAGTCTCCCAGCTTTAATTGCAACAGGGGTCAGTTGAGCTTCACCCGTAATATCGCCAACGGCATAAATACCACTCACGTTTGTGTTCTGATATTTATCCGTGCGAATAAACCCTTGCTCATCACACTGAACGCCAGCTTCATCTAAGCCAATCGAAGAGGTCGCAGGCTCGCGACCCACGGCCCAAATCAGGCAATCCACATCGGTAATCTTCTCGCCATTAACTGTCTCAATTGTCAGCAAGCCATCGTCATTCTTCGCTACTTCCTTCACTTCCGAAAAAGTATGCAAGGTCGGGCCATGACGCTCAAGCAAGCCGAGCAAGGTATCAATAATGTCCCGGTCAAATCCTCGTAATGGTCGGTCATGCCGAACAAGCAAATGAGTATTTGTCCCCAGCGCATGCAATACACCAGCGATCTCAACTGCGATGTAACCCGCACCAACAACTACAGCTTTCTTTGGCTGCTCTGTGAGCGCAAAGAAGCCATCGGAATCGATACCAAACTCCGCCCCAGGCACCTGCGGAATTACTGGGCGTCCACCCACAGCGATAGTAATGTGATCGGCGGTAATTCGCTCACCATTCACTTCAACAGCATTCGGGCCGACAAACTTGGCAAACCCTTCGATGTATTCAACACCATTACCCTCAAATCCTCGATGATAAGCACCGTGAATACGCTCGATATACGCCTCACGATTCTTCACCAGCTCAGACCAATCAAATCCTTTCTGCTCGAGCTCGAACCCATAAGCCTTAGCGTACTTTAAGGCCTCCGCAACATGAGCGCCGTACCACATGACCTTTTTCGGCACACACCCAACGTTCACACAGGTACCACCAACAGCCTTCGCCTCGATAACCGCGGCTTTTGCTCCACGAATAGCCGCTCTGTTCGCAGAAGCAATACCACCACTACCCGCACCAATACTCAAATAGTCAAAATGTCTTGAACTCATTACGCTCACTCAACCAACTACAACAACAGGGGTTTATGATCTCATTCATCGCCAGACGCTGCAAATTCAATCTGCACGCTAGTATTTACGGATTCTTTACGGCACTCTGAGGCTGAACGATCAGACTCTCCATATACTATCTTTATACAGAATCATTTAAACGGAGCTTCTCGTGAGCAAAGGATGCAGTAACTCACCACACCGACAGTTATGCTCAAGCATCGTAGCTGCCGCATTGTTGTGGTGTACTGCATTTGTCGCTTTCGCGGAACCACCACCCAAAGATCCAGAAGAAGAGGTCATCACCGACGGCTGGATTGATGGCTTGCAGCTTGGTGTAGAGAATACAGTCGACGCCACCGCGCGCTGGTTTGATCGCTTTTTCGGCGACGGGCGAGTCTTTGATGACGGTTACGACAGCCAAGGTCGTTTAAGTGTGGGTCCAGAATGGAGTGCCTTCGACGGCTGGAAAGTCCGTTCAAGATTTCGTGCTGAGTTTCGCCTACCCCATGCTGAAGAACGTTTCTCTGCCATTATTGGTCGCGGCAGCTTCAGTGATATCACAACGGGTGATGACACCACTCGCCGCGGCTCCGTAATTCGTGCCAGTGACGAGGATACCGAATGGATTTTAGGACTCGGTTTTGATCCTCATCGTGGAGAGACAAGTCGCTTCTCAATTTCGGGCGGTATTCGCGGAGGCTTGCGCGCTGACCCTTACCTTCAAGGCCGTTACCTCTGGCAAAGACGCCTCTCGGAAACAGCCCAGCTGAGAACCCGCTCAAGTCTATTCTGGCGAGACTCCGATGGCTTTGGATTTAATCAGCGCTTCGATCACGAATCGAGCATGAGTGAGGAGTGGCTGAGCCGAGTGTCATTAGATCTCACTCGAGCCGAAAGAATTGAAGGTATCCGCTGGCGTAGTACTGGCAGTACGTATCACTTATACGAAGATGAACGTGCGATCGCAGGAGAAATCTGGGTTCAAGGCGAAACGAAGCGTGCGGTATCGCTCACAGATACGGGCTTCCGCCTCATCCATCGCAGCAGCTTCAAACGGGAATGGCTATTTCTAGAACTTTGGGGAGGTATTCATTGGCCGCGAGAAGAGCCAGAGCAAGTACGTAAACCTCGCTGGCTCTTCGGCATTGAAATTGAGATGTGGTACGGCGGTTGAACCGCGTCACTTAATTGGTAAAGTCTTCTAAATCAAGCTCTTCGTCTAAACGAATCTCAACATTCGCCCGATCACGCAACAGCTGAATTGTGCCATCTATGCCGTGCTGACGTAGCGCTGCCTGCATCTCTGCCTGCTGCGTATTGAGCATGCTGATACCTTCCGCTACTAAATCAAAAGCCATCCAAGGTGACGTCGGGCTTCTGCGCTGTAAATGAAAGTCTAAACGCACTGGTGGGCGACCACCTTCCTCGATTAACTGGGCCCGCACAACAACCCTGCGCTCATTGCGATACTCGCCCTCGCGACCAAACCGCAACGCATGCTTATTTTCGTCGTACTGAGTAAATACACGCGCGTAGGTAGTCACAAGATAATCACGGAACGCTTCTTCAAAAGCTGTTTGTTGCTCACTGTTCAGGCGCTGCCAGTTGCGCCCAAGCACCATCCGCGAAGCAAACTGATAATCTGAATGAGGTAAAAGCTCCTCGGCCATGATGGTGCGTAAAAAGGCCGGTTCAGCTTCAATGCGGCTACGCTCATTAGAAATACGTTCGATGACACGCTCTGCAATGTTCTGGAGCAGCGTGAACGGATTCTCTACTTCTTCGGCTTTGGCCGCTGTGGGGGTAAACCAGAGCGCCAACGCTAACAAACCTATCGTGATGACTCTCATGTACTTCTCCATCAGGTTGAGTGTCTTATGTCCGTACTAATTCGTTCTGAACGCTATTTTGGTTCACAATAAATAAGTCGTCCAGTGCAGTTCGCTTTACTTACAGACACTCAACTTCCTGAATTTATCCGCCTAAGAAGAAAAATACTCCGGCAATACTCGCACTCATAAAGTTCGCTAGTGTCGCAGCCAATAACGCTCGGACACCTAAAGTGGCAATATCCTTTCTCCGGCTCGGTGCCATACCGCCAAGCCCTCCGAGGAGGATGGCTATTGACGAAATATTTGCAAAACCACACAGCATAAAGGTGATGATCACCTGACTTTGTGCGCTCATCGTCTCCCGATACTGAGCAAAGTCGAGGTAAGCCACGAACTCATTAATAACTATTTTCTGGCCAATAAAGCTACCCGCCAGCTGCGCTTCGTGCCATGGAATACCCAATAACCACGCCAGTGGCTGGAAGACAAAGCCAAAAATTTGCTGCATGGTGAGTTCATCTTGTCCAAACCAGCCACCAAACCAGCCTAAAATACCGTTTAGCAAAGCAATCAGTGCCACAAACGCAAGCAGCATGGCACCCACATTCATCGCGAGCTGCAAACCGCTCGCTGCACCTGCTGCCGCCGCATCAATAACGTTCGCACGCTTCTCTTCCGCCGGTGGGGTCACAAGCTCATTTAATGGTTCTTCGGTCTCTGGCATGATGATTTTTGCCATCAACAACGCGCCGGGAGCCGCCATGAAACATGCGGCAATCAGATACTTAAGCTCGATTCCGATCCCAGCGTAACCCGCTAGCACCGAACCTGATACCGAACCCAATCCACCCACCATCACCGCAAACAATTCAGATCGCGTCATGGTTGGGATATAAGGACGCACCACGAGCGGCGCTTCCGTCTGACCCACGAAGATATTTGCTGCTGCAGACATAGACTCGGGACGACTCGTACCTAACAGGCGCTGTAAACCACCACCGATTAGGCGAATTACCCAAGACATCACGCCGATGTAATACAAAATAGAGATAAGGGCAGAGAAGAAGATAATGACGCCCAACACATGAATGGCAAAAATAAAGCCCTGAGAGTAGGCGCCAATATCACCAAACAAGAAAGCAAACCCAGCGTCTGCATAACTTATGACATTGGCCACGCCGTTCGACATGCCGAGCAACAAGTCCTGGCCGAAAGGTACGTAAAGCACCAAGGCACCCAAACCGAGTTGCAGCGCAAACGCACCGCCCACAGTTCGCCAATTAATATTGGCGCGAGACGAAGAAAAGGCATACGCCACGCCAAGCAAAAACAACATGCCTAAGAGGCCAATCATAATAAATCCCTAATCATTTTCATGCAGTGCAGACTGACACGAGCTTACTCTGCCAGCAACTGACGAATTTTCGTTTTTATAATATCAATGGCGATTTCGTTCTGGCCCCCGCGCGTCACCACAAGATCAGCATGTTGCTTTGACGGAGCGATGAAGTCGAAGAAAGCAGGACGGACATAATTTTCGTATTGTTCGGTAATCGAGTTGAGGCTGCGGCCGCGCTGTTCAATATCGCGATTGATGCGACGTAGCAAACAAATATCGAGTGGGGTATCCATAAATACGGAAATATCAAACTGCTTCCGTAGGCTTGCATCACTCAACAACAAGATACCTTCCACTAAAATAACCCGCGCCGGTTTCACCTTAATAGTGTCCCCAACACGAGTGTGCTCACGGTAGCTATACTGCGGCATATGAATCACTTCGCCGGTGCGAAGTTGCTGCAAATGTTGCTCTAAAAGCTCGTGTTCAAATGCACTCGGGTGGTCATAATTGGTGAGCACACGTTGATCCAGCGCTAAATGGCTCTGATCTCGATAATAGGCATCCTCAGACAATACCGAGATCCCATCGCCACCCAACTCTGCCACCAGCTCTTGGTAGACCGTTGATGCAAAGAGACTTTTCCCGGAAGCCGACGGCCCCGCAATTGCGATAATGGTTGTCTTTCCCACAGTAATCCTTTTTTGTAACGTGTTTGTCACAGGACAATTGCCGCGCATTATCGCCAATTCGCAGCCATTTATAAACACTAAATTGTTAACACAGCGCGGTAACAGGGCATTCGAGCTTGGTTTCTCTGAGGTGCCGGGATTTTTATTCGTGCCCCCAAGGTGCAGGAGGTGGTTCAATATGTGAAGTTAAATCAAAGTCTAAACGCCAAGTCCAATCACCATCGGCCATAGTGCCATAGGTATAGCGCTCCCCCAGTTGAATCTCGATGCGCCAGCCGAGTACCTCGCCCTCTTCACCCGTCCGTTCGGTGAAAATAAACATCTGCCGTTCGGCACTCCCCGGCTCGACCGTGTAGCCACCGTAAAATGTTAGTTCGTCAGGTTCGCCACTGGGCGTTCGGTGATCATGATTGATCTCTAGGCGCTCGGCATGCAGGGTATAAATCCAAGTGCGCGACCGATCCCAGTCGCCATCGGCAGGGCGTTCAATGTGGAACGGAGCAAAAATCTGTGTATCAGTACATTCTCTAAAGTGCACCACGAGCGCTTCGTTGCCCTGCAACAGTTCGCGATCATCATTGCGTGCAACAATACGCTCACCCGCAAACGCTTTACCGCACAGGGTTTGAAGTGCAGCGAAAAACTCAGCATGTGGTTCGGACATGGACGGGCCTGATGGCTCAAGTTGTTCCTCTGCGTCGGGCCCGCTGCAGGCCGTTAAGCCAAGCAATGCAGTCAAACTCACGATGCTGATTAATCTTAGGTTGCCCATAGAGTGGTTGCCCATAGTGCCGAATCCTCTGCTGTACACTGGCCGCTCAGACAAACTAGCTTAAGCCACCTGCGCATGCAACCGCTCTTACATCCACCAAGGGATTCCTGTCTTGCCAAGGGCGCAACCAGCGGGCATTCTTTAATTCATGAGTAGTCTGTTGTTGGGGGAGTCGTGGACTTAATTGAATTACGCAAGCATATCGAGCATTTAGATCATGAATTATTAACCTGTCTGGCAAAACGCCGTGAACTTGCTTTGGCCGTCGCGCGCTCCAAGGCGGCACAACAAGGACTCGTTCGAGATACAGGCAGAGAAGCTGAACTATTAATGAAACTAATGGCAGATGGTCAAGCCTTAGGCCTCGATCCCGGCTACCTGTCGCGCCTGTACCGCATTATTATTGAAGACTCGGTGTTAACACAGCATGCATGGCTGCAAACTGGCGATGGTCAAGGAACCCTCGCGGTCGCCCATTTGGGCATGCCTGGTTCTTATTCGCATCTCACCGCTCAAAGTTATGCCACGCGCCGCAACTGCACTCTTGAAGGTTTTTCATGCGACACCTTTACCGCGGTGATAGCCGCAGTGGAAGATGGTCGCACCACACTCGGCGTACTGCCGATTGAGAATACTTCGTCTGGCTCCATTAATGACGTGTACGACTTACTCCGCCACACTCACCTCCACATTATTGGTGAGTCCTACCTGCCAGTAGACCATCATCTTTTGGTCAAGCCAGGAACAACGCTCGATGATGTCAGCGTGGTATATGCTCATCCCCAAGCACTCACGCAGTGCTCGGGGTTCCTCAGCAAGCTCAATAACGTGCGCCTAGAGGCAAGCCCTTCGTCTGCCCATGCCATGCGTCGAGTAGCAGAGGATAGTGATCCGCAAAGTGCCGCTATTGGCCCACAAAGTGGCGGAGCCCTCTATGAGTTGGTGGCCTTAGCCGATCAAATGGCGAATCAACGCGAAAATCATACGCGCTTTATCGTAGTCAGCCGCGATCCCATTCGGGTTCCTGAACAGCTGCCAGCTAAAACCAGTTTGATTATGGCGACGCATAACCAACCGGGGTCACTCGTTGACGCACTCATTGTGCTGCGAAAACACCAAGTCAATATGGCCAAGCTTGAATCAAGACCAATGCCAGGTAATCCATGGGAGGAGCTTTTCTACGTTGATCTGGCGGTGAACGTCGAATCACCAGAGTGGCACGAGGCAAGTCGAGAGCTTGCAGCAATGACACGTTTTGTGAAGGTACTCGGGTGCTATCCCGACGAGCGCATTAAGGCAACCCATGCACCTTATCCCCGAAACGATCAGCCAGAGTAGTAGATTTGTATTATAGTGTAGCCACTTCATTTGATGATTTTTAGACAACAGGTTCAGCCATGACACAGCTTCATCGTATCTTCGCCATTCTATTGTTCACGTTACTGCTCGCCGCTTGTGAATCGACCCCAGTCGACCCTGAGAGCATTCCGATTGCAGAACGTTGCGGTGCAGACTCGGTTCCCTTTGATCGCATTGAACGTTACCTCGGCGACCAAGTTATTCTCGAAGGCGTTGTGTCGGCCAGCTTCCAAGGTGAACGCCGACTCAATGGTTTCTTCTTACAGCAGCCAGGTTCGGACAATACTGCGATGCGTCCTGCAGTGTTTGTTCGAGATGCGGACCAAGGCACTACTGTGCAACCAGGCTATCGCGTGCGTATTGAAGGCGAACGTGGCGAATATGGTGGTGGGCTAAAGATACATAACCTGACCGCCGTTACTGTGTGTGGTCGCCAGGCGGCATACAGCACGGTGCCACTGTCACTCCCCATCGACTATGTGGCACAACTTGAAAATCTGGTGCACCAGCGTGTGCGCCTTACTCACCCAATGACTGTTGTCGGCCATTACCAACTTGCTCGCTTCGGTACCTTAGACTTGGCTACCGAACGTCTGTGGATTCCGACACAAATCACCTTACCCGGCCTGAGTGCTCGTGATCACACCACCTACAACTTTCTCCGCCGCATTGTTTTAGATGATGGCTCTGAAGTTGAATACCCAGAGCGTGTACCCTATCCATCGCCGGGTTTGCATATCGACAATCCTGTGCGTAGCGGCGATACCGTAGACGAGATCGAAGGGGTGCTTGTTGAAGTAAATGGCAATTTTCATATTCACCCAGTTCGTCAACCGACCTTCACTGCCACAAACCCGCGCCCTGAAAGGCCGAGTTTACCTGGACGAGGTGACTTAAAGGTTGCTGCGTTTAACGTACTGAATTACTTCAATGGCGATGGTCAGGGAGGCGGTTTTCCAACACCTCGTGGTGCAGCGACACCAGAAGAGTTTCAGCGCCAACGTACTCGTATCATTAATGCCATGTTAACTATGGATGCGGACGTGTATGCGCTCATGGAAGTCGAAAATGACGGCTTCGGCAGTGCCAGTGCCATCGCGGACTTGACGCGTGGTCTCCAGCAAGCCGCACCAGACAAACGTTTTGCATTCGTGCGACCGTCAGCCAGCCGTATCGGTAGCGACGCCATCACGCAGGCTATCATTTACCGCTCGGATCGAGTTGAACAAGTCGGTCGGGCGAGCTTTGATGAGACAGCACCATTCAATGCGGGCAGCCGTCCGCCACTCGCCCAGACTTTCCGCGTTCGGCAAACAGGTGGTGAGTTCACCGTTGTTGCTAACCACTTCAAGTCGAAAGGACGCTGTCCCAGTGAAACCGGCTCAGCAAATGCCAACCGAGGCGATGGACAAGCCTGTTGGAATGCAATGCGGGTAGAAAGTGCTCAGCAGCTCGCGCGTTGGCTGCGCGGCTTTCCGACTGGGCGTGAGCATCGCAACATGATTGTACTCGGTGACTTCAATGCCTATGCCATGGAAGATCCTATGGTTGAATTACGTCGCCAAGGTTATATCAATGTTGCTGACCGTATGGCGCCAGAAGGCTATTCCTATGTGTTCCGTGGTGAGAAAGGCAGCCTCGATCATATTCTGACGCATCGCACTATGCTCGATGCGGTCACTGGCATCGACTTTTGGCATATTAACGCCGATGAGCCGCTGGCCTTTGAGTTCCCGACGCGTGGCAAAACGCCACAGCAGCAACGCGACTGGTATGCACCAACGCCTTATCGTTCGTCAGACCATGATCCGATTATTATCGAGCTCGACTCTCGGCGGCTCGTCATCGGTAATTGACGAGTGCCACAGCAAGTATGAGGAAAAAGCGATTGATTTGATTGATATGAATCACTTTCGTCAAAATACAGCCATGTTAAGATGGTTTCATAGACATACATAAAGTGAGGGAATAATGAAACAAGTCAACGTCATTGGATTAGACCAAGAAGGTACGAAGGTTCTCGCACGCCGGCTCAACGCGTTGCTGTCGAACTACCAGGTGCTCTACATGAACGTTCGTGGCTTCCATTGGAATGTGCGCGGCGAGCGCTTCTTTGAACTGCACGCGAAGTTTGAAGAGACCTACAATGACCTGCTACTCAAAATCGACGAAATCGCAGAACGCATTTTGACGCTAGGTCAGAAACCGCAGCATAGCTACAGCACTTATCTGCAAGAAAGCACTATTGCTGAAGCCACCAACATTGTCGAAGGCCGCGAGTGCGTTCAGTCTCTACTCGAAGGCTATAAGATACTGATTCGCTTACAACGCGAACTACTCGACGCAGCGAGCGAGTTGAGTGACGAAGGTACTGCATCTTTGATGGGCGATTACATTAAAGAGCAAGAGAAAACCTGTTGGATGCTGACTGCCTATCTTGATTAATAGTCCAACAACTTAGCCAACAAAAACGCCCTGCCCGTGCAGGGCGTTTTTGTTGCTGATGGTTCCTGTTTTGCGGGAAAATGCGTATAATCTCGCCGAATTTTAAGCTCTGGATTTACGTTCCAGCACGCAGAAGGAAAACTACCATGCAGTATATCTGTGCAGCACTCTACAAATTTGTGGAGCTCAGCGACTATGTTGAACTCCGCCAGCCCCTGTATGACGTCATGGCCTCTCATGAAGTGAAAGGAACGCTCCTCCTTGCTCGCGAAGGCATCAACGGCACCATTTGCGGTAAACGCGAAGCCATCGACGCGGTACTCGGCTGGTTGCGTGCTGACCACCGCTTAGCGGACCTTGAGCACAAAGAGTCACCCAGTGCCGAGCAGGCCTTCTATCGCACCAAAGTAAAGCTCAAGAAGGAAATCGTCACGCTCGGAGTAGATTGGGTCGATCCCAAAAATCTGGTCGGCACTTATGTTGCGCCAAAAGACTGGAATCAACTAATTCAAGACCCCGATGTTCTACTCATTGATACCCGCAATGGCTATGAAGTGGCTGTTGGCACTTTTGCAGGCGCGGTTGATCCGAAGACTGAAAGCTTCCGAGATTTCCCAGAATACGTTCAGAATCACCTTGATACAGGCAAGCATAAGAAAGTCGCGATGTTTTGTACCGGCGGTATTCGTTGTGAGAAATCCACAGCCTACATGAAAGGCCTCGGATTTGAGGAAGTCTACCATTTACACGGCGGTATCCTTAAATACCTCGAAGAAGTACCAGAAGAGGAAAGTCTCTGGCGGGGCGAATGCTTTGTGTTCGACCAACGGGTAACCGTGAAGCATGGCCTTGAGCAAGGCAGCTATGATCAGTGCTACGCATGTCGCATGCCTATCACAGAAGAAGAGAAACAATCCGAGCAGTACCAGAAAGGGGTGTCATGCCCGCACTGCTTCGACAAAACAACGCCGGATCAAAAGCAACGGTTTGCCGAGCGCGAAAAGCAAATCCAACTTGCGAAAGCGCGCGGTGAGCAGCACATTCGTGATGGCCGCAGCGAGAGTGCAATGTAGAGTAATATGTAAACTTAGTCCGCAGCAACGCTTGGCAGGCTGAATGCCCGCCAAGCAGCTAACAGGCTAAGCGCCACCAACAGTAGCATGACCGTCTGCGTCCCCAGCCACTGATCCACAATCCCTAACAGCCCCCCTAACAACAGCAAGCCACCTATGAGAGTGTTGCTGACCGCAGTCAATTGAGCTCTGTTGTCCTGTGTTGCCATGTCGACAAGGTAAGTTTTCCGCCCAACTCGCGCGCCTTGATGCGCCGTCGCGGCAAGAAAAATTAAGGCTCCACCCACAGCAATCTGACCTAAGCCGTCAGACCACCAATAATTTATCATTAAGGTAGCGACCATAGTCACAGCCGACAGTATTGCAGCCGCGGCCATGACATGATGGCTCGCACGATCGGACCAATGTCCCCAGAAGCGCCCCGCAACCAGTCCAGCGAGACCACTTGCTAACATCAGCGCGCCAAGGCTGGTTAAATTCTCACTTTGACGCTGAATTAACACCACCATGTAAGGAATAGCAAAAGCTGAGGAAATCAGCAGTGCCCGAGTGAATACAAAATGCCCAAATACCTTATCGGTGGCGACTAGCTTAAGGGACTTGAATGCCTCTTCAATCGCATTCGCTCCTCCCTCTGTTGCACCTTGCGCCTCAGGGATAGCGGCATAAGCGACAGCGGCAATAGACCATAAGGAAGCTGCACCGAGCAACAGACCTGCAAATACCCATGAGCTTCCTTCGACCTGTGGCACCCATATGATCAGGAGCGCCGTCACTAACGTCATGAACCCTGCGATACTTGCCGCAAGCCCAGTTAACCGTCCCCGCCGAGACTTCGAGATGGTTTTGCCCAACACGTCCTTGCTCGCCACCGAGCAAATACCCCGCGCAAGACTAAACACTATAAGCCAACCGACAACCCAATAGGCGAACACCACGCCTGAGTTAAACCAAAGCCCCATAGCCATAGCGACTAACGAGAAGGCTTGACCAAGGCTACCGAGCACCCAGAACCATTTCCGGATGGCGCGAGCGCGCATCCGCGCCGCCACAAACAGCTGCGGCAATAACGACAAGGACTCGCGCAGCGGCACCAGTAAACTAATAAAAAATGCAGGCGCACCGGCCGCTGTGAGCATCCAAGGTAATACAAGACGGGCCGACACCAGCGAGTCGCCGAGCTTCGTGAGGGTCAATGCAAGTAGATGTAATACAAAGGCACGAGGCTGCTCATCACATGCTTCATCAGGAATATCCTTGCAGACGCGGGCATCCTCGTCCTCGGCAAGAAACCGATATAAGCGCTCAGTAGTCGGATGTTCCGCATTTCTCATGGCAGACTCTGCAATATTTTCTCGTGCATAAAACCTTATCATACCTAGAATTCAATACATTCCATCCACTTAAGTAAAGACTCGGTGAACATCGACCAAAGATTGTACAAAGCAGGGGTGGATCTTCTATACTTAAGGGTCAATGCATCACTCTTGTAGGGGGAGTCTTATGCAAATTGATTCCAGTACCTCAGGACTGGCCGCTCAGTTGCAGAGCATCGTGTCAGAATCTCTGACGATGCGTAACAGTCCGCAAAATATTCCTGCGTCAACAGGTAGTACGTCAACAGACGGCACGCCAGCACCCGGCGCTTCAGCACCAGCAGACTCACTTACCAGTGCTATGGCGGATCAAGGTCGTGCGCGTATGGCAACACTGCAAACCAATGAGTTGCAGGGGCGATTCCAACAAGTCCGAGAAGACTTTTCGACGCTAGAGCCTGGTGATACCGAAGGCTTAGCCAATCTTCGCGATGAATTGAACCAAAGCGTAGACAACTTCACCGCCGCAGAGGGCCTTAACAACCTCTCAGAGGAAGATCGCGACCGGTTTGCGGCACTCAGTGAACGGGTTGAACGTTTTAATGAATTTGAGTTCGACGAACTCGATGACGACGCATTAACTGAATTAGACGACCTATTAACCGAGGCTCAAGACGGCTTTGCAGAACTGTCAGCGAGCGTCCAAGAGCAGCAGCAAACAGCGTCGGAACGGGTAGAGTCAGTACTGGACCGGCAAGATAATCAAGACATGGAAGTGCTCACGGGACAAAGCTCTCGAGGCATGTCCAACGAAGACTTAGGCGATATGCTCGCGACTATTCGTGATGCGTCATCCCCCATGTTACAGTCCATACAAACAGCGCCGAACACGAATTTAGTTCAGCAATTGCTTGGTTAATCCGGAGGCATTATGCGGATAGAGAATACCAACAACACTCAGAATCTCTTGCAACAAATTCAAGAGAAACAAACTGACCGCATGCGGCAGTTGGCGTCGGGAAATCGTATTGATAGAGCATCCGATGACGCGGCTGCTATGCAAATTATCGAGCGGTTAACTTCAGAGAGTGAAGCCTATCAACGGTCCCTAGGGAACGCCTTCGACGGCGTATCCTTGCTGCAAGTGGCCGAAGGTGGCATGCAGAATATCAGTGCTGACCTCGATCGCATTCGTGAGCTCACGATTCAAGCAGGCAGTGGCGCATTAAGCGACTCGGATCGCCGCGCTTTGCAAAGTGAAGTCGACCAGTTACGTTCGAATATTGATCAAACCATTGAGCGGACTGAATTTGCTGGCTCACCATTGCTCAGTAATAACGAAACCCGCGAGTTCCTCATCGGCAGTAGCGCTGGGCAAAATATTAATGTTGAGCTTCCCAATGTGCGAGAGCGCAGCTTAGGTGGCTTAGATAATCTCGACCTCACCAACCCAGACTCGCGCGCAAACATGCTCAGTGAGCTAGATAACATGCGCGATAGCATTAACGAACAACGGGCCGAGTTTGGCGCGCAACAAAATGTATTCCAATCAGCAGCACGGGAGTTAGCCAACACCAACGTGAATATGCAGGAATCGCGCTCACGTCTTCGTGACTTGGATTTTGCAATGGCTACATCGGAGAACATTCAGGGACAAATTCGACAAAATGCAGCCATTACGGTGCAGGGACAAGCGAATGCTCAACAGTCGCAGGTTTTATCTTTACTGAGCTAAAGATGAAGGTTTGGTTGGATGAAGCGAGTCACACTGAATGTGGCTCGCTTTTTTGTAGGGCATTTTGCACTTTGTCCCAGATGCGATTCACCAACGCGACCAAGCGCAGCCAATCAGGCAGTTCTTCCCGCGCAAGGGGATATGGCGCCAATTCATTGTAACCTTCCAAAACCCAATCAATCTGCTCGTCATGTAAATCATTCATGATCACTGTCATCGCTAGATCAGCGGCGGGATTCGAGTACCCCGCATACTCCCAGTCAATGATCTTGATTTCAGGCGTTAAGAAAATATGGTCGATCGAAAGGTCATGATGACAGAACACACGAGGCCCTTCCTCCCACGCAGTGAGATACCTCTCGTAACTTTCCACATCTTGATAGCAGCGAGCCGCAAGTTCGGGGTCGTGACGCTCGAGTACTTCACAGTAACGATGCAGCCGCTCGCGCAAAGTCCAACGGGGTTGATCAGGGCGAAGATGATGAATCTTCGCGAGTGCAGAACCCAGAGTCCGAATACGCTGTACTTCATCGGCCCGTAGTTCCACTAAATTGCCTACGAGGAACTCCGATACAACTAAGCCTTCCGCTTCCGAGGCCCACTCAACACGCGGCCCCATGCCAGCCTCAGCAACTTGTTTATCGAGTGCAACAACCTGGTGCGCGTTGCGTCCAAGAGCATGATCGTGGCGATAATTCTTGACCAAAAACTGTTTCTGACCATTATCGATCTTCCATGTTCGATTCGTCAGTTGCTCGCCAATGGGCTCTATTTTCCAAGGGCCGGAGACCGACAACTGGGCCAAGCACCAATGTGGAAAATTTCGCATGCGATAACTCCTATCCCTGTGACTCTGCGGCCTGTAACTCTAATAAGCGCATATCTGAGCGCCATTTTAGGTAACCGTAACCCGCCATCCCTAGGTAGAGCAAGAAAAGTCCTGCAGTTAAATAGAAGCCTTTGATAGCAAACAAATAAACATAGAAGGCATCAATCACGATCCAATACAGCCAGTTCTCCAGTACCTTCTTGGCAACCATGTAAGTTGTGACTAAACTCGCGATGGTCGTGAAGCTATCGAGTAACGCCGCATCCTGACTGGTATAGCGAGTCAGAACGAAAGTCACGATAAGCGTTGCAACGAGGATAAAGAGGAATGCCAAGAGGTGCCAACGTAGTGAGCGTGTCGAGATCTTCAGCTCGCTGGTACCCGAACGATTGCCAAACTTCCATTGCCAGAAGCCATAGCCTGCCATTAGCACGTATACCAGCTGCAGGAAGGACTCCATAAAAAGGCGCCCCTCCAAAAATAGCATCACATAGATGGACGCACTAATTGCGGCCGCAGGCCAGCACCATAAGCTTTGACGAATCGCCAAGATCACGTACGCCAACGCTAAGATAACCGCGATAAGCTCTGCACTGCCGTTAAAAAGTTCAGCCAGCATAAGGATTCAGATCCTTATTGATGAACTTACATACCAGTATCTGTGGCGGCACTTGTGCGTATACCTGCTCCAATTCATCAGTCAGTATGCGCATCACGTCGCGATACTCACCGAAAATCTGCGTACTCATAGTATTCACCCGGACCACAAGGTCCGGGTGTGCACTCAGCCGCTCGATGAATTGATTAATGACATCGCGATATTGCTCCGTCATTAACGGGTACAACGAGATTTCTGCTGAAAGTTTCATTTCAACTCCTAGAAACGGAAGCGTGCGTTCAAACCAATGCGGCGAGGTTCACCATACTGCACGTAGTTCTTGGGTGTGTACTCATCGCGTGGATCATTTCCAAAGTAGAAGCCTCGAGTCGTGAAGTCTTCATCTAACAGGTTGCGTGCAAACAAACTAAATTCCCACTGCTGCCAGTAGTAGTTCAAGCGCATATGCATCAACTGATAAGATTCGCTGCGTTCGTCGTGAGTGTTGGAATAATAGAACGCGTCACGCGCGTCTACTTCGGCACGGAATTCCAAGTTTGGAAGTACTAAATACTCAAATCCAACATGTGCTTGATATTCAGGCGCGTGAGCTTGATTACGGCCGCGTAGGTTGGTGCCATCTTGCAACAACAAGTCATCGAATTTCGAGCGCAGTAAACCAAGGCTCGCAAACCAGCGTAAGCGGTCGCTCGGTACATGTTCAATACTGGCTTCCATACCGTAGTTACGGCCTGATGATGCATTGTCGCGATAGGTAACAAAAATAGCATCTCGCTCTACGTAGGCGTTCACTTGCATGTCGTCGCGCCAGCTATAGAATGCATTCACATGCAAACGCAGACTATGTTCTGGGAAGAATGCGTGATAACCCGTTTCCAACGAGGTGAGAAACTCCGGTTCGAATACCGCACGCTCTTCAAGGAAATCACGAAACTCCTCAAGGTTACGGTCTTCAACACGCCCTAATGCTTCGCCATTCACACCACCGGACTTGAAGCCACGAGCGATGCTAGCGTAGACCGTTTGATTTGGCTGCAAACGATACTCTAAACTCGCACGACCGCCCCACGCACCCGTTGATGGCTCTGCCGTAATCCCTCGGCTGTCTGCATAATCATTTTCATAGCGCTCATAGCGCAGTCCTGCTGTGGCGCGCAAACGCTCTGTCCACTGCTGGCTTAACTCACCATAGGCCGCTTGGTTCTGAGTATCATAACGGCTAGTAAAGGGAGCGTTTAAGTAAGTATACTCACGCAATAGGTCTTGCTGACGATCTTGCCAATACAGGCCAAACAACCAATCCGTCGATTGCCCTAAGAACTGGATAGGCTGCGCCGAAAGCCAACGCGCTTCAAGCTCAACTTGGTCACGATCACGGAAGTACTTGTCTTCAGAATTGTATTCCCAACCTGGACGAATCCCTTCGAATGCCCAGTCTTCGTCATAGCTATACTCGGACTTCGCAGTTAGCACGGACGCACTCAACTCCAGGGTATAGGCATCTGCTCCTGCATAAGTCGCTGCAACACGTCCAGCATGACTATCAAGTGTATCGCTACCTGGAGTATCAGAAAGGGTCTGACGATTTAAGTCGAGAGACCAAGCGTCATAGCCATTATCAATATCAAAACGATGGTAAGTCAGTGCAACAGCCCACGCATCAGACGGCTGCCACAGACCATTCAAGCGCACTGTCAGCTCGTCATGGTTCTGTGTGTCTTTACGGTCGAGATGAATGTTCTCAATAAAGCCATCGCTGTTGTACTGATAAATCGAAGCACGCCCCGCGAAGGTCTCACTAAAGCGGTGCCCCACAGCGACACCAGTGCCATAGGTGTTGTAGTTGGCCCACAACAATTCAACTAAGCCTTCCGTATAGTCAGGAATCGCTTCGCTGGTTAAATAAAGTACACCCGCCATACCATCGGCACCGAAACGAGTGCTTTGAGGACCACGGAATACTTCAACGCGGCCGATATCAAATAGCGTGGCCGCCGAACCCATACCGCTGTAGTTAATGCCATCGATCAAAATGCCGACTGAAGGCGTGACTGTATCTGCGAATTGGCTACGCTCACCCACACCGCGAATTTGCAAGAAGCTTGCGCGAGAAGCTCCCGAAGCTAAGTTCACGTTCGCTGCCATGGCAAGTGCCTGCTCTAAATGCTCGGCATTGCGCTGGCGCAAATCGTCGGCACGAAGAACCGACACGGATGCAGGCAAGTCTTCGATTCCGCGTGCGCGAAAATCGCCGGTGACGGTGATACGTTCGATGGCTTGTTCTTTATCTTCGGAGCGCTCAGCGTCTGCCGCGAGCACCTGAGGAGTCATTACGAGGGCTGTAAAAACAGCAAGTGACAGTCTTGAATAGTTCATGAGGATCTCTTCTTTTTTGTACATCATTAAAAAGATGAGATCCGGTTATACGCCGTATTGGTCTGTCTTGATTACCAATCCCTACGCCAGTATTAACCGGATCAGGTACAAAGGGTTTGCAGTATGCATCTCAGCCTTTCGGCACCCCTTTGGTAATGACTTGCCTTCGTTTGACCGAAGCGAGTCGCGGCGAAGTATAACGAAAGCGCGAACAGGCCACAACAGGCCAACTGCAACTCAGACTATCCGTAAGCTATGGCTTCACGCTAAACTTGGCTTCACTATCCGTTAAGATAATAGGTTTATAGCATCCATGTCATCGCAGCCTCAATTGTCCCATCATCATATTCTGATTGAGCATGCCGACTTTTTCCTCGTGGCGAAGCCTTCGGGACTGAGCATGCATTCAGATGCGAACGTGCCTGGTATCATGGTTCATCTTGAAGCTCTGACGGGAGAGTCCTTATACCCGGTACATCGCCTCGATAAGGGCACGAGCGGCGTACTTCTTGTGGCGCGTCACCACGCTGCAGCATCCGGTCTCAGCCAACTGTTTCAACAACGACAAGTACAAAAATTCTATACGGCCATTGGCGGAAATAAACCAAAGAAGAAGCAAGGCGCGATTCAAGGGGATATGGAACGGAGCCGCAATGGCACATGGAAATTATGCGAGACGCGCCACAACCCTGCGGTCACTCAGTTCTTTAGCCACGGTACGGGACAAGGAGTTCGACTATTTGTGATGAAGCCGAGTACCGGCAAAACGCATCAGCTACGAGTCGCTTTAAAGAGCCTAGGCGCGCCGATCATCGGGGACAACCGCTACAAGGGAGCTCCGGCCGAACGCCTGATGCTGCATGCCACGGTACTCGAATTTAGCTGGCAGGGTGAACTGATTCGTGGCATTCAGCACCCGCAAGAGCAGCCAGACTTTATGCCACTCGATTGGGCGTTATTTCCTGACATCGCGAGGCCTTGGACTTATCCTTGGCCCTAAATCCCGGCCTTAGCAACAAAGCTCCCTTCTGCCACGCTTTATCCTACAAATAACCGAGTGCATCTCCATGCAGTTGAGACACGGGTAAATTGTGCTGCAGAAAATCGTCTCGTAACACGCGAACCATCTCAAAGCGTCCTGCCACATAGACATCAAATGCCGACAAATCAGGGTGCTCTTCAAGTACCGCTCGATGCACGAAACCTTTCGCACCAGTCCAAGCCGCCGGCGGCTGCTCCAACACAGGCCGATAGCTAAAACGCGCATCATCCTTGGTGAGTGCCTGCAGACGCTCATGGAAATAGAGATCCGGGAGCTGCTTCCCGCCCCAGTATAAGGTTAACGGGCGCGGATCTGCAGACGCTAAATGGGCCGATAAAATAGCCCACGCATAAGAGAACCCGGTGCCACCTGCGACCAAGAGCAGCGGGCGTTGATTGTCTGAACGGTACCCGGCGGTTCCTTGTGGCGCAGTTACCTCAATGGTGTCCTGCACGCGCAAGCGCTCAAGCACATCCCACGCATAGGGATTGTCGGGGGTCGCGCCAATATGCAACTCAATCCGGTTTCCGTGGGCCGGTGTCGAAGCAATAGAGAACGGACGAATATCGTTCTCGGCCATCACAACCGCAATATACTGTCCCGGCACATAACTGACTGGCGCCTCTGGCTCCAACTCAACCCGGAATATCGCAGGATGTAATGGCTCAACTAAATTAACTTTGCAGGTTAGTGACTGCTTACTCATCAAAAATTCCTAGCTCTTCCCAAAGACTATCGACACGCGCAATCACCTCGTCGCTCATAGCGATAGGCACACCCCACTCGCGATCCGTTTCACCCGGCCACTTGTTAGTCGCATCCATTCCCATTTTCGAGCCTAACCCAGAAACCGGCGACGCGAAATCTAAATAATCGATCGGCGTATTCTCAATAAAAGTGGTGTCCCGCGCCGGATCCATTCGGGTTGTCATGGCCCAAATTACGTCTTTCCAATCCCGTGCGTTAACGTCGTCATCACAGACAATCACGAACTTGGTGTACATAAACTGCCGCAAGAACGACCACACCCCCAACATCACACGTTTCGCATGACCCGGATAAGACTTCTTCATGGTCACCACTGCCATCCGATAAGAACAGCCTTCCGGCGGCAGATAGAAGTCGACAATCTCTGGAAATTGCTTTTGCAAAATGGGGACAAACACTTCGTTCAATGCTACCCCCAAAATAGCCGGTTCATCAGGTGGCCGTCCGGTATAAGTACTGTGATAAATGGGATCACGACGATGCGTAATACGCGTGACCGTAAACACGGGGAAGGTCTCTACTTCGTTGTAGTAGCCGGTATGATCGCCATAAGGGCCTTCTGCAGCCGTTTCCTCTGGGTCAATGTAACCCTCCAGAATAAACTCCGCTTGAGCAGGCACTTGTAAGTCATTGCCGAGACACTTTACGACTTCTGTTTTACTGTCACGCAGCAAGCCTGCAAAAGCATATTCTGACAGGGTATCGGGTACCGGTGTCACAGCTCCTAAAATAGTTGCCGGATCCGCACCTAAAGCAACCGCTACAGGGAACTTCTCGCCTGGGTTTTCTTTACAGAACTCTCGGAAATCAAGCGCACCACCACGGTGGCTTAGCCAGCGCATAATTAATTTATTCTTACCTAACAGCTGCTGCCGATAAATCCCAAGATTTTGCCGCTTTTTCAGCGGACCTCGGGTCACGGTCAAACCCCAAGTCACCAGTGGACCCACATCACCAGGCCAACAGGTCTGAATTGGAATTTGCGTGAGGTCGACCGAATCACCTTCAATGACGACCTCTTGGCAGGGGGCTTTCTTCAACACCTTCGGCCCCATACTCAGCACTTTCTTCAGCAACGGTAACTTACTGAAAGCGTCCTTAATCCCGGCCGGTGGCTCTGGCTCTTTTAGATAAGCCAGTACTCGACCCACTTCACGCAGCGCCGCGACATCCGTTTGCCCCATGCCAAAGGCAACGCGCTCAGGCGTACCAAACAAATTCGCTAAGACGGGAATATTGTGCCCTTTCGGGTTCTCAAACAGCAGCGCAGGCCCGCCCGCTTTCAGCGTTCGGTCGGCAATTTCTGTCATTTCCAGATTCGGGTCGATCTCTTGGGTGATGCGCTTAAGCTCACCACGTGCCTCTAACTGGGCAATAAAATCACGCAGGTCACGGTACTTCATGAATAACGCCACTGTTGATTAAAACTATGAATTAAAGTTACGCAAGTATATCGGATTTCCCGAGCGCAATGTAGGTTGAGTCGGGTGCACCGCACCTCATCTATGTCACTCTCAACCCTCAATACTTGCAAAGAAAAAAGCCCGAGCTATTGCTCGGGCCTCTCTTAAACGTGATGAGTATCGAAATTGGATTACTCAGCGATTTATTTTGAGCGCTTCATTGATTCAAAGAACTCGTCGTTTGTCTTCGTCATCTGAAGGCGATCAATCAAGAATTCCATGGCTTCAATTTCACCCATTGGGTGTACAATTTTGCGCAAAATCCACATTTTCTGGAGTTCTTCTTGAGTCGTTAACAACTCTTCACGACGCGTACCGGAGCGATTGAAGTCGATTGCAGGGAACACACGCTTCTCGGCAATCTTACGATTTAAGTGGAGTTCCATGTTACCGGTTCCCTTAAACTCTTCGTAAATAACTTCGTCCATCTTCGAGCCAGTATCGATCAAAGCCGTCGCGATAATAGTTAAGCTACCACCCTCTTCAACATTCCGAGCCGCACCGAAGAAACGCTTTGGTTTGTGCAATGCGTTCGCGTCTACACCACCCGTCAGTACCTTGCCAGAGCTTGGAATGACGGTGTTATAGGCGCGTGCTAAGCGCGTAATGGAGTCGAGTAGAATCACTACATCTTTCTTGTGCTCAACCAAACGCTTCGCTTTCTCAATCACCATTTCGGCAACTTGAACGTGGCGGCTAGCTGGCTCATCGAAAGTTGACGCGATCACTTCACCTTTCACGAGGCGCTGCATCTCGGTGACTTCTTCCGGACGCTCATCAATTAACAGCACCATCAGGTTACAGTCTGGATGATTCGCGGCAATCGACTGGGCAATGTTCTGCAATAATAAGGTTTTACCCGCTTTCGGTGGTGCAACAATCAAGCCACGCTGCCCCTTCCCGATCGGCGACGCGAGATCGAGGATCCGGGCCGTAATATCTTCTGTCGAACCATTACCACGTTCCATGACCATGCGTTCATTCGCATGCAGAGGCGTTAAGTTTTCGAAGAGGATTTTATTACGGGAGTTTTCAGGCTTATCGAAGTTGACTTCGCGAATCTTGAGTAGCGCAAAATAGCGTTCACCGTCTTTGGGCGGACGAATTTTGCCCGCGACGGTGTCACCCGTTCGCAAGTTAAAGCGACGAATCTGGCTTGGCGACACATAAATGTCGTCCGGTCCCGCAAGGTAAGAGGAGTCACCAGAACGCAGGAAGCCAAAGCCATCTTGTAGAATTTCGAGAACGCCATCACCGAAAATGTCCTCACCGCTTTTGGCATGGGCTTTCAGAATGGCAAAGATGATGTCTTGCTTGCGCAAGCGGGCCATGTTTTCAAGGCCCATCTCGGCGGCAAGTTCCACCAAGTCGTTTACAGGTTTATTTTTTAATTCAGTAAGATTCATAGTTGGTAGGTTGTTTCGTTGAGAAATCGATTGATTCGGTCTGGTCCGCTCATCTCGCCAAGCTCTCGGCAGGAGAAGCACAATTCATTACGGGTATTTGTTCGATAAGGTTCGTATTCACTTCCAGCGTTGGAACAAAAAGGTTCTAACCAAGAAAAGACAAACTGGAAGGAACGGCAGCTAGACAATCCTGTCTACAAGAAACACTGCGAATTAAAACTAACACCAAAACGCGAAGGCGTCCAGTTTTTCACCGTAAGGCCGCAGCACTTTACCGCGGCCTTACGATATTTAAGCAAAAATCAGCTTCAAACGTGTTCGTTGATAAACTCAGCGAGTTGCGTTTTTGACATCGCACCCACTTTCGTTCCGACCACTTCACCATTTTTGAATAACAGTAGCGTTGGAATGCCACGGATATTGTATTTCGGTGGAGTCTGATTGTTATGGTCAACATTCAGCTTGCCAATTTTCAACTTGCCGTCGTATTCTGCTGCGACCTCGTCCAGGATGGGTGCAATCATTTTGCACGGGCCACACCATTCGGCCCAAAAATCGACTAGGACGGGTTGGTCAGCATTGATTACGTCGGCTTCAAAGCTGTCGTCACTCAGCTGAACAATCTTGTCACTCATGTTACTTCTCCGCTTGGTTGCATGCGTGGCTCTTTTAAAGCCGCATTATAAAACAGTCATAGGTGCATATTGAAGCATTTCTGTTTTCTAATGCAAGCCCAAACCTGATATGATTTAGGTTATGACAAATAAACATTTAACAGAAACCCGGTTTGCCGAGCTCGGTTTACATCCCGCAGTACTGGATGCTTTGAATAATCTCGGCTTCGAACAGTGCACGCCAATTCAGGCGATGAGCCTTCCTGTTGCGTTGCAAGGCAAAGATGTTGCCGGGCAAGCGCAAACGGGTACGGGCAAAACCATTGCATTTTTAGTGGCCTTGTTTAATCACCTGATGACGCGGCCAAAACGTGTGAGCGATTCTTCGCAACCACGTGCATTGGTTATGGCTCCTACGCGGGAACTCGCGGTACAGATTCATAACGACGCAGTGGCAATTGCAAAAAGCTGTAATCTTAAGTTGGCAGTTGTGTACGGTGGCGAAGGCTATGACGCTCAGCGCGCTGAGCTGCAAGAAGGTGTCGACATCCTGATCGGTACTTGTGGCCGTTTAATCGACTACTTTAAACAAGGCATTTATACGCTCGATAATATCGACGTTGTTGTGCTTGATGAAGCTGATCGCATGTATGATCTCGGCTTTATTGACGACGTTCGCTACATGTTACGCAAAATGCCAGCTGCAGAAGAACGCTTGAACTTGCTGTTCTCTGCCACCCTTTCGTTCCGTGTCCGTGAATTAGCGTACGAACAAATGAACGACCCAACGAGCGTGGAAATTGAGCCAGAGCAAATGACTGGCGCTCGCATTTCTGAAGAGCTGTTCTATCCGTCGAAGCAAGACAAGATTAAATTACTGCTCACCTTGATTGAGGAAGACTGGCCAGACAAGGCAATTGTTTTCTGTAATACCAAGCACGTGTGTAGTGAAGTCTATCATTGGCTTGCGGCAGATAAACATCGAATAGGTTTGCTGACTGGAGATGTTCCGCAGCGTAAGCGCCTCAAGATCCTTGAGCAGTTTACCGATGGCCATATCGATATTTTGGTCGCCACAGATGTTGCTGCCCGTGGTTTGCATATTCCAGCCGTTAGTCATGTCTTTAACTACGACTTACCTGACGATTGTGAAGACTATGTTCACCGTATTGGTCGTACTGGCCGTGCCGGCGCAAGTGGTAAAGCCATTAGCCTTGCATGCGAGGAATATGTCTACAACTTACCGGCGATTGAAAGCTATATCACGCATGCAATTCCGGTAACCAAGTATGACGCGACTGCGCTTCTGCAAGACGTGAAGAAACCGCACATCCCGCACAAGCGTCGCCTGCAAAGTGGCAAGAGCTACAATCGCCGCTCTGGCGGTGGTTCAGGCCAACGCAAGCGAGCCTAACGAGCCGGAGCCCATGCGATCTACTGAGTATTATGCAGCGATTGATCTGGGCTCCAACAGCTTCCATATGTTGGTTGTCCGAGTCGTTGCTGGCTCGGTCCAAATCGTCAGTAAAATTCGCCGTAAGGTTCGACTTGCGGCGGGTCTTCTCCCGAACGGTGAACTTAGCGAAGATGCGCAATTGCGCGCGCTCGAATGCTTAGCCATTTTTGCGGATCGCGTCTGCGATATTGCCCCCGAAAATATTCGTGCTGTCGGCACTGCTGCACTGCGTAAGATATCCAACTCCGATAGCTTCCTAAGAGCGATTGAACACACCCTCGGCCACCCGATTCGGATTATTTCAGGTGAAGAAGAAGCCGCCACGATTTATCAAGGCATTGCACACACTACTGCCACCAAAGGCGCGTTGCTGGTTTGCGATATTGGTGGCGCGAGTACCGAACTTGCCCTAGGTCATGGCTTCGAGTCGAGCGAGTTGCGAAGCTTAGACATGGGCTGTGTCACTTGGATGACGAAGTTCTTTCCTGATGGAAAACTATCACCGGCAGCCGCGGAGTCAGCAATTCAAGCGGCGATGCACTTAGTCGAGCCCCATAAGTCTTTATTTCAAGTCAGCCCCGACGCCTCCATATTAGGTGCGTCTGGCACCTTCAAAGCGCTGCAAGATATCGCGCGTCATCAACGTCGAAGTGAGTCGTTTACGCTCGCTTGGCTAGAGTCACTGCTGAAAGAAGTTGTGACATTCGAACACTTAGAAGCCATTCAATTGCCTGGTTTGAAGCCCGAGCGCTTGCTCGTTTTTTTACCCGGCTTATGCATTCTCATTGCATTGTTTCGCGTTCTCAAGCTGCCACGTATCGAGGCAACCGAAGCGGCGCTGCGGGAAGGCTTGGTATACGGCATGTTGAAGGAACTCCAGCATGATGATGTGCAGTTACGTACCCTAGAAAGTTTGGCGGCGCACTACCATGCTGACCTCAGTCAAACCACCCGAGTACTGCAGATACAACGACGCTTTTTAAATGAGTTAAGTGCTGGCATCGCGCTGCCATCAGACACGGACATGCTGAGCCGCGCCGTGGCGTACTTACATGAGATTGGTCTGAGCCTGAGCTACAAGCAGGCCAGTAAGCACAGTCGCTACCTACTAAAACACAGCAACCTGCCGGGTTTTTCACAACAACAACGCAGCGAACTATTGCGTTTACTCGAAGCCGTCACCGGTATTATCGACGACGATCAAGCCCCGGAAACACTGCCCAGTCACGCACCTCTGGCGCTGTTGAGTCGTATTTTACGCGTAAGTATTTTGTGTTGTCAGCGGCGACGAGATGATGCGGTACCTGAATGCCAGCTTGAGGTATTAGGTAGCGCACCAGAGCAGCTCAGGTTGATTTTGCCCAGCGGCTTCTTGCGAAGTAATCCGTATCTGGGCAATCTGTTGAACGAAGAAAGTCTATTTCAAGCACCCTTTGGCGGACTGGAGTTGATTGACCGCTAGCCCACCTTGTTTTCCATAACTCAACTAACGCAACTAACTCAAGTGCGGTCGCGCAGCCGTTGTGCCATCCATTTCGCAAAGTAAGTCAAAATGCCATCGGCACCCGCACGTTTAAAGCACAACAGTGACTCTTCGATACAAGCTTCTGTCAACCAACCGTTCTGGATTGCCGCTTGGTGCATGGCATATTCGCCACTCACTTGATAGGCAAAGGTGGGTACCTTAAAAGTGTCTTTCACACGACGGACAATATCCAGATATGGCATGCCTGGCTTCACCATAACCATATCTGCCCCTTCGTCTAAATCCAGAGCAATTTCATGCAGCGCTTCATCACCATTAGCCGGATCCATCTGATAGGTTTTCTTGTCTGCCCCTTTTAAGTTGGCAGCAGAGCCTACCGCATCTCGGAATGGACCGTAATACGATGATGCGTATTTCGCCGAGTACGCCATAATTCGCACATGAGGATAACCCGCTTCTTCCAAAGCTTCACGGATAGCCCCAATGCGGCCATCCATCATGTCCGAAGGCGCAACAACATCCGCGCCAGCTGCCGCATGGGACAGCGCCTGGCGTACCAGTGCTTCAGTCGTAATATCGTTCTGCACGTAGCCCGTAGCGTCGATAATGCCGTCTTGACCATGACTCGTAAATGGGTCGAGCGCGACATCAGTCATAACACCTAAGCTTGGTACTGCAGCTTTCAGCGCACGAATAGCCTGCTGGGCAAGACCCTCTGGATTCCACGCTTCCGCGGCATCGTCACTCTTGGCCGATTGTGGCGTCACCGGAAAAATAGCCAGCATTGGAATACCTAAGGCATGCGCTTCTTGAGCTTCTGCTACGAGTAAATCGATACTTAAGCGCTCTACACCCGGCATAGAGGGTACCGCTTCACGCTGACCTTCACCCGGCAATACAAACACGGGATAGATCAAATCCGACGCGCTTAATTGATGCTCTGCCATCAACGCGCGGCTGAAAGCATCACGACGCATCCGTCGCATACGTCGAAAAGGAAAGCCGGCAAAAGGATAAGTCATATCACACACCTCAAAAGATTAATCGGACGCGGCTGAGTCTTGCAGAATACTCGAACGCGCCACTACAACTTGGTCTCGGCCCCGATGCTTCGCGCCGTATAACGCTTCATCAGCAGCCTGTAATAATTGCTCGGGAACCTCAAATAGCCCTTCATGAGCCACACAAATTCCCAAACTGACAGTCACTTGAATGGGCCCAGCATCGGTGTCAAAAGGCTGCTCGCGAACCGCTGATGCAATCTTGCTTGCCACGCTTTTCGCGTCGTCTTCACCCGTATTCGCCAGAATCAATGCGAACTCTTCGCCGCCATAGCGGCATACCGTGTCGCCCGAACGACGTACCGCCGTTTTTAGGCGTTTCGCGATTTCTACCAAGATCTGATCGCCAATCATGTGACCATGGGTATCATTCACTTGTTTGAAGTGATCAATGTCGAGCATAATCAGGGCCAGTGGCTCCTGATTACGCCATGACCGACGGAATTCTGCCGTGAGCTGACGATCAAAGTGGCGGCGGTTGAATAGCCCCGTCAAACTATCTTCACTATTCTTGCGCTCGAGCTCATGGTTTACTTCCTGTAACTCACGCAGCGCCATCTCGAGCTCAAAAGTGCGCTCTGCAACGCGTTCTTCGAGCTCATCGTTAAGTTGACGTTGAGCTTCCTGTGCTTCTGCAGCCAGCATCAATGCATCTTCCTGTGCTGCAAGCTTCATTGAGCGCTCTTCGGAATAACGCAAGGTTAAGACCCAAGACAACAACAACACTTCAATACCCGAGCCCATCATAATGGCGTAGCGCTGAATAAACTGGCCGTCCAAGAAGCCTAAATAGGCTAAAGAGTTGAAAATAACAGCCGCCAAGAACGTGAACCAAGCGACGGTAAATACGCGCGCATACACTAGTCCTTTACTCCACATGGCCAGCGCCAACGCCAAAATAAATACACAAGCAAACAGAGCAAAGCCGAGTAGTAGTTTGATACTAATTGAATAGGGGAACACCAAGCCTGATAACGCAAAGGCCCCAGCGACGCCACCAACAATCCAAAGCCCCCGCTGAAAAAATGCACTGTGCTTGCTGACATTCAATAGCTGGGAAATAAACACAGCCGCAAACAGGAAGCTTAAGCTCCCAAAAAGCACGATGGCCCTATCCTGTAACCAGAGATTTTCTGGCCATACATACCTGAAACCACTGCCACTCAAAGCGGCCATCATCAGGCCAATAAAGATGACGTACAGTGAGTAACTGAAAAAGCTGGGTTCCCGCGTCATGCCATAACCGAAGAGGTTATAAACAACCATGCAAATCAGCACACCAAAATAGAGACCCAAAGCCATTTGCCGTGGGCCTTGCGCGGCGTGAAAGGCATCCGCTGGCCAAATATACGCTGGAACACGCACAGAGCTCTCAGATTGGACGCGTATAAATACCGTGAGTGCCTCACCCGCTGGGACTGGCACCACAAAATCCTCATGTGGAATAGGTCGTGCTGCAAAAGGAAGGCGGTCACCCAGCGTATACTGGTTAACAATCCGTCCATCCTGCACAAAATAGACAAGTAATGAATCGAGAAGAGGATATTGCACATGTAGCAGTCGCGGCTCTTCTGACCCAGGAATAGTCATTCGAAGCCAATAGGTTCTGGTATCGTAGCCAAAGGACGCCTGCTCTGGTCCAGTAGGCTCCCACGCAAACTCAGGCAAACCAATCACTTCACTGATCTGCAAGCGGTCGCCACCATCAAGCACATAGTCCATATCTGGACGCAGGGGCGCACGCTCATCTGCCTCCGCAACCGAAGTCGCCAATAAACTCAGTAATGCAATTAGAATTAGCAGGGAGCGCATATCACCTCCCGGACAGGCCATTCACCAAAGAAAGCCTGCGCATTCGAAGTGGTCAAGCGAGCGAGCTCTTTTGCTGTGGTGTTTCGTAAGGTTGCCACCGTCGCTGCAATTTCAGGGAGCCACCGGGGCTCATTCACGCGAGACGAAGGCTTTGGCCGAATTGTCCGAGGTATGAGGTACGGCGCGTCAGTCTCTAGCAACAGGCGATTATCAGGAATCAATGGAACGGCGCGACGCAACGCTTCACCACGTCGCTCATCACAGGCCCAGCCTGTCACGCCAATATAGGCATCCAGCGCCAAGTATTCGCCTAAAGCCTCTGGTCCTTGCGTAAAGCAATGCACAAAGAGTGGCGGCAACTGGCCCTTATGCTCCGATAAAATAGCCAAGTGGTCGGCAAGCGCGTCACGCTCATGCAAATAGAGTGGTAACTCAAGCTCTACCGCCAGCGCCACTTGTGCTGCGAAAACACGACGTTGATCCGCTGGAGGCGAGAAATTCCGATTATAATCCAAACCACATTCACCCACTGCGCGCACATTTGCGTGCTGTGCCAGTTGGCGCAGTGCGGGAATATAGTCTGCGGGAGCGTCTTTTGCTTGGTGCGGATGAATTCCAACCGTCGCAATACATCCTGATTCAGATTCTGCTAGAGCGATGACATCAGCGGACTCTTCGACAGAACTCGCAATTAGCACGGAGCGTGTCACCTGCAAGTGAGCGGCGCGGTCAAGAACAGCACTCCGATCGGAAAACTGTCCGCTACACAAGTTCACACCACAATCGGTCCACGCCTCCAGGCGCTCCGCTACATCAGTCGCTTTCACGTTTATTCCGTTGTTGATCGCTAGCAGTTGCTTCATCCGCGTTATCAATACGACCACGAAGCAACCAAGCACTTGCCAGAACACCCAACTCAAACAACAGCCACATTGGCAGCGCAAGCAGGGTTTGCGAAATCACATCAGGAGGCGTTAGTAGCATCCCAACAGCAAAGACTCCAACAATGACATAGGGCCGACTTGCCCGCAACTGGTCCGGTGTTACCGTACCGGCCCAACACAATAAGACGACTGCAATTGGAATTTCGAAGGCCACGCCAAAGGCAAAGAAGATCTTCAGAACAAAGTCGAGATAACTAGAAATATCGGTCGCAATGGTAATGCCTTCTGGTGCCATTTGCGTAAAGAACCCAAAAGCAAGGGGCATCACAACGTAATAAGCAAATGCCACACCAGCATAAAACAGAATACTGCTTGTCACGAGTAACGGCGCGACTAGACGCTTTTCCTCACGATAAAGTGCCGGCGCAATGAAGCGCCAAATCTGATGCAAAAGAAATGGGACCGACACAAGAATTGCCACCACGAAGGTCAATTTAAATGGCGCAAAAAAGGGGGCCGCCACGTCCGTTGCAATCATGCTAGCGCCTTCAGGAAGCGTGGCGATTAATGGCGTAGCTAACCAGTGATAGAGATCGCGAGCGAAGTAAACAAGGGATAGAAAAATCACCAACACCACAGCCACGCTACGCAGTAAGGTACGCCGTAGTTCTGCGAGATGGTCGAGTAGTGAAGCGCCTTGATTCTGATCGCTCATGGCTTGCCCTGCGGATTTTTCTTATTGGTTTTTTTTGCTGACGCTGGCGGTGGCTGAGCTTCTAAAGACCCATTTGAGTCTTGGCTTTCTCCGCTATTTGAATCTGGTGCGTAAGGGGCGCGAACTGACGCCGCAGCATCCTGCAACTCTTTCATCGAACGTTGTAACTCAGGAGGAAGATTATCGAGATCTGCCGAGGCCTCTATTTTCTTGAGGTTCTCATGTAGCTCTTTAACGCGCAGCTCATGATTAATCTCAGCTTCCATGCGCTGGCTGAATGCTCGAAACTTGGCGATAGAGCGCTGCACGGAGCGCACAGCGCGAGGCAATCGCTCGGGACCTAGCACGAGCAAGCCAACCACTAAGATTAATAAAAGCTCCCAGAAGCCGATATCAAACATAATTAGTCGTTCTTCGAGTCTTGTTTCTCGCGGCTTTGCGTCTTATCAAAATCGGCATCCTGCTCATCCAGACGTTGCCTGTCATCGGCCGGCTTGTCGTCACCCATTTCTTTCTTGAAACCCTTCACGGCACTCCCGAGGTCACCCCCTAAAGAACGCAACTTCTTCGTACCGAACAGCAGTACGACGATAAGAAGTAGAATTAACACCTGCCAAATACTGATACCCATGATCAAGTCCTCTATAAATCTGCAATTAATCCAAGCGTCCCGGTCGTTGAGCCCAAGCCCGCCACCAGGCTATTACTGCGGCTCCTGAGACCACTGCAAATGCATTGGTATGAGTGTCCAGGGCGAAAAATAGTGCCGCTACTACAGTTAAACTTCCCGCGAGCATCGTCCACCACCGGCTACGCGCCGCCTGACGCTCAGTGATGACGTGATGTTGCCGATGCACGGCACTCGCTCGATGCTGTAAACGCAAGTCCTGTAGCGTATCGTACAGGAGCATCGGCATTTCCGGCAGCTTTTCCGCCCAGCGTGGCGCTTGTTCCTTCAAACTCCGCAATACCGCACGCCAGCCAATCTGCTCTTGCATCCAACGCTCGAGGTAAGGTTTAGCGGTTTTCCAAAGATCGAGCTGCGGGTACAAGTTCCGACCTAAACCTTCCACATAGAGTAAGGTTTTTTGTAAAAGCACCAGCTGAGGCTGCACTTCCATATCGAAGCGACGCGCGGTATTAAATAAGTTCACGAGTACATGACCAAAAGAGATTTCCGCCAAAGGCTTTTCAAAAATGGGCTCGCAGACGGTTCGAATCGCTGATTCAAAGTCTTCCACATTGATATAAGCGGGCACCCAGCCTGAATCAATATGAAGCTCTGCGACGCGACGATAATCACGGTTAAAGAAAGCAATAAAATTCTCAGCAAGATATCGCTTATCCTCGCGATTCAAAGTACCAACAATACCGAAATCAACAGCAAGGTAACGAGGATTTTGCGGATTTGCCGGGTCCACGAATATATTGCCCGGATGCATGTCGGCATGAAAGAAACTGTCACGGAACACCTGCGTGAAGAACACCTCAACGCCACGTTCCGCCAGTACTTGTAGATTAATACCGGCCGCTTCTAAGGCAGCCACGTCGCTAATAGGAATACCGTCGATACGCTCCATCACCATCACATTCGAGCGCGTATAGTCGCTGAATACTTCAGGGATATAAAGCAGATCCGAATTCGCAAAATTACGGCGCAATTGAATCGCGTTGGCCGCTTCACGCGCCAAATTCAGTTCATCAAGCAGGGTTTTGCGGTATTCGCGGATCACTTCTACGGGCTTTAACCGTCGCCCGTCAGGTAACAGTCGCGCCGCGAGTTTGGCCACGGACTCCATCAGCTCTAAGTCAGCCGCAATAGTCTGAAGAATCCCTGGGCGAATGACCTTCACCACAACGTCTTGGTTAACACCCGTATCACGCCGCTTCAACACCGCCGCATGCACTTGGGCGATAGAGGCAGACGCAAGCGGTGCCACTGAGAAGTCAGCGAAAATACTCGTAACAGGAACACCCAAGGACTTCTCAATGAGCGCCTTCGCGTCTTCACCAGGGAAAGGCGGCACTTGGTCCTGTAGTTTCGAGAGTTCTTCTATAACATCGGGGTGCAACAAGTCGCGACGGGTGGACAGCATTTGTCCCAGCTTCACGAAAACCGGGCCAAGGGTTTCCAGTGCGATGCGAAAACGCACGCCCAAAGGTTTATCGCGATGTTGGTTTCGCAACCAGAATAAGCAGCACCGAGCGATACGCCCCCACCAAGGCATGCGATCACGAGGAATCATCTCGTCGACACCATGACGCAATAGCACACTAATAATTCTGTAAAATCGAATAATCCGCACGGCTTAATTAGATTCCTTTGTGGTCATGAACGTCGCAAGGCGCTGCTCTAACGCCTCTAGCCTCTGTTGTAACTTCACACAGTCAGCTTGCAGTACTTGCAGCATGACAGGACTCGCCAATAACTGCTGTTCTTCGGTTAGGTATTCGCTAACACGCGCATGAGGTTCAGCCGACTTGACGCGCGCTAATCCAGCTTTGATTTTTTGGCTTAGCAAATATGCGGGCACATCACCTACCCACTCGGCCAGCGCCTCTTCCCAGTCAATATCTAGCTGCATGAACACCGCAGCCGCTTGCTGCACCAGCACCGGATCACCGGTTAAAGCAATCGTACCCGTCTGAATTGCGTGTGTCGCCGCTGCGGCATCAGTCAATTGCGGCACATCAAAAAGCGACGCCTTTAGGCTAGCGTCGACCGCATCATAATCCGGACCGACAAGACTCACGGTTTGCTCATGAAACACTAACGTAATGGGTTCGGGAAGTTCTTTAAATGTCAGGCGTATGCATTTTTGGCGCACGGAACGTATGCGTTGTGCTGCTTTCGGATCTGCCGCCAGCGCCGAATTCAGTACACGTTCTAAGCCACCGCGCAACGCATGACCAAACATCAGAACTTAAACCCACGGTGCAGCGCAACAATACCGCCCGTCATGTTTTGATAGTCCACTTGTGAAAACCCTGCGTCTTCCATCATACCCTTCAAGGTTTCTTGATCGGGGTGCATGCGAATTGACTCCGCTAAGTACTGGTAACTTTCTTTGTCTTTCGCAATAAGCTCGCCCATCCGCGGCAGAATATGAAATGAATACACGTCATAAACCTTCGACAACCATTCGGTATCAGGCGAGGAGAACTCAAGCACGAGTAACCGCCCACCCGGCTTCAGGACACGCAGCATCGAACGCAGCGCCGCGTCTTTGTCGGTCACATTCCGCAGACCAAAAGCAATAGTAATGCAGTCAAAATGGTTATCGGGGAAAGGCAGCTTCTCGGCGTCGGCTTGCACATAAGATACATTCCCGACAATGCCCATATCTTGCAGTTTGGTGCGACCTACACTCAGCATCGATGCGTTAATGTCAGCCAAAATCACTTCACCGGTTGGCCCTACCAGGCGAGAAAATTTTGCAGTTAAGTCGCCAGTACCGCCGGCGAGGTCGAGAACGCGCTGTCCGGTTCTGACGCCACTTGAATCAATAGTCTGACGTTTCCAGAGACGGTGAATCCCCATGGACATCACGTCATTCATCACGTCGTATTTGGCTGCCACAGAATCAAACACACCTGCCACTAACCGTGCCTTTTCGTCTGTCGCAACGGTTTTATATCCAAAATGGGTGGTGTCATCGTGCTTTTTCATAAACTACAGCTCGCTCTGGCAGATAATGCGCCTTAGTTTACTGTATGTGGGCCTTTTGCCCAACTGTTTGGCGGGTTTCTTCTGCGTTAGACTTGCGCGTAACGTTCGCCATCTGGAAGCCACCGGCGCATCAACGCTTGGGTCTGGTCGGGATAGTCGCGAAAGATACTTTGCGCCAAGGTCTGGATCATGGGCAGCAAATCAGCATCGCGCGCTAGGTCGGCAACTTTCATTTGCACCAACCCAGTTTGGCGCGCGCCGAGCAATTCACCCGGTCCGCGCAATTCCAGATCCCGTTCGGCAATCACGAAACCGTCATTACTCTCCCGTAAGACCGCAAGCCGCTCACTTGCTTGGCGCGACAGTGGACTTTTATAAAGGAGCACACAGTGACTTGCGATAGCACCTCGGCCCACACGCCCGCGCAACTGATGAAGTTGTGCCAAGCCGAGGCGCTCTGGATTCTCAATAATCATTAGACTGGCATTCGGCACATCTACACCCACTTCAATCACCGTAGTTGCCACCAGCAAGTCCAGCTCTGCCGCCTTGAACGCCTGCATAACGGCTTCTTTCTCGGCACTTTTCTGCCGCCCATGCACTAAACCAATGCGCAATTCAGGCAGGGCCTCTTGTAGCAACACGGCGGTGTCCTCTGCTGCCTGACACTGCAATACATCCGACTCTTCAATCAAAGTGCAGACCCAATACACCTGACGTTTTTCTTGGGTCACCGAATCTCGGACACGGGCGATCACTTGGTCACGGCGGGTATCAGGAATAGCTACAGTGGTCACTGGTGTGCGACCGGGCGGTAGTTCGTCAATGATCGACGTGGCTAAGTCTGCATAAGCGGTCATCGCCAAGGTGCGGGGAATAGGCGTCGCAGTCATGATTAACTGATGCGGATGAATACCTTGCTGCTCGCCCTTCTCTCTTAACGCAAGGCGCTGGTGCACGCCAAATCGATGCTGCTCGTCAATAATCACAAGGGCTAGAGAATGGAAAACGACTTGTTCTTGGAACAGTGCATGCGTGCCCACAACAAACTGAATATCACCTTGTTTTAGGGCGGCTAAGGTCTCCTGCCGCGCTTTGCCTTTTAGTTTGCCGGCCAACCAGCCAACCCGAACGCCTAAAGGCTCTAACCACATACCGAAGCTTTTCACATGCTGTTCAGCTAAGAGCTCGGTGGGCGCCATCAACGCGACTTGATAGCCCTGCTCAATAGCTCCGAGCGCTGCCAACGCCGCGACTAAAGTTTTACCTGAACCTACGTCGCCTTGCACTAAACGCAACATCGGCATCGGCTGCGCTAAATCTGCATTTACTTCGGCGACCACGCGTTCCTGCGCTGCGGTGGGGGAAAAGGGCAACTGGGCAAGTAGCCTTTGCCGCAGCACGTTAGAAGACTGAATAGGCTGCGCCTTTACCTGTTGCGCCTGGGTCCGTGCCTGCAACATACCCAGTTGATGGGCCAGCAACTCTTCTAATGCAAGGCGACGCTGCGCGGGATGTTGTCCACTCAATAACAACGCGGTATCTTCCGTTGCCGCAGGTGAATGCAAACTACGAATGGCTTCATGCAAGGGTGGCATGCCGCCACGCAATGACTCGGGTAAGAGTTCGGGCACCGAGTGGGCATTCAAGTAGCTCAGCGCCTGCTCAGCCAACTTGCGTAAAGTCAGTTGGTGAACCCCTTCGGTGGTGGGGTAAATTGGTGTGAGTGTCTCGGGCACCGTTGGCATCCCGTCGGGTGGAATCACCTTACACTCAGGATGAATCATTTCCGGCCCTGTCGGCCCCGGCCTGACCTCACCATAGATGTGGACTTGTTGGCCTTGTGCAAACTGTTGCTGCTGCGCAGCACTAAACTGAAACAAGCGTACCGTTAAACTGCCACTGCCATCGCGCACTTTCGCCAGCAGGCTCCGACGACGGCCAAACTGCACCGTTGCACCGAGAGATTCCGCTACCACAGTCGCATAGTCACCTGCACGCACGGCTGCGATCGGCGTAATACGTGTGCGGTCTTGGTATTTGGAAGGTAAATGAAACCAAACGTCTTGCACGGTTCGCAAACCCAATCGCAAGAGTTTCTCCGCCATTTTGGGCCCAATACCTTTAAGCGTCGTGACAGCGATAGCGCTCGTCGAGCTTGATTCCATGTCAGTCGTCATCTTATGGCAACAGAATTTGCCCAGTATAGCGAGGCCCTGATCGGGTGACCAGTTGCTTAGTGCAGGGCGATTGCGTTATTGTCTTGCAGCGTAAGGAAACAAGGCATCGTACAACATGGCTTTTTCATACATAGCCCGACAACCCATACTAGACCGCCAACAGCGCGTCTATGGCTACGAATTGCTGTTCCGTGATAGCGAAAAGAATGTCTTTCCCGATGTTCACCCCGATGAAGCAACGTCAAAGCTATTGTTACAGCAACATCTGATTGGCGACATTCATAATGTATGCCTCGGAAAACTTGCCTTTATTAATTTCCATACCAACACCCTACTGCACAAATTCCCAGGATTCTTAAGCACTGAATCCACTTGGATTGAAGTTCTTGAAACAGTCGAAGTAACCCCAAAACTCGTCACCGCATGCAAGAAAGCTCATGAACTCGGCTATCGCATTGCTTTGGACGATCATGACTTTAACGATAAGTGGCATGAGTTATTGCCTTACGTATCCCTAATTAAGGTCGATATTCAACAGCAACCCTTGATTACTCTACCGATGCGAATGAAGCCCTTTCGCGAGCATAATGTCCCAATGCTCGCGGAACGCGTTGAAACTCAAGAAGAGTTTGAACGTTGCGTCGAGTTGGGCTTCGAGTATTTTCAGGGCTATTTCTTTGAACGTCCTGAAATAGTGAAACGCAAGGTATTGGCGCCCCAGCAGCTAGTGATGATCCAATTGCTGAGTCAAGTGCATCAACCCGATTTAGATTTTAAAGAAATCGCGGACGTGATTCGCAACGACTTATCGCTGACCTATACCTTATTGAAGTATGTGAATAGTGCCGCTTTTAACAAAGGTAGGGAAATCAAAGATATTCAACATGCTATTGCCTTCGCTGGTGCAACGGAACTCAAAAAGTACGTGGCACTTGTCGCGCTTGCTAACGTCGCCAAAGACCAGCCAGAAGAGCTTGTCTTTAAGTCCATGAGCAGAGCTCACTTTATGGCGGAGTTAGAGCGTCTCTCAACGGGCGAAACGCGAGACAGTTCGGCGTTTATGATTGGCCTGCTATCTTTACTGGACGTATTATTGCGCTCACCAATGGATGATGTTTTACAGCGACTACCTTTAAGTAGTGACATCAACGAGGCGATACTTAAGCGCGCTGGACGATTAGGGAAGATGCTTACGTTGGTGGAAGCTTATGAGCATGGCGATTGGCCACGCGTGGAACAAATTGCAAGCCAGATGTACTTGAGTGAAATCGATATTGGTCAGTGCTTTGTGAAAGCCAGCAATGCCTGCCGCCTGATGGTCCAAGATACTACGCGTCACTAATCCCGCAAGGGAGAAGTATGCAAGTCATGAGATCTATTCAGGACTGTTAATACACAAAGGAATTGGTATGATGCCACTTCAAATAACTGTGGGGCGCACTTCATGATGAGAGGGTTGTTTTACCGTCGGCGGTACTGGCTGTTTGGCAATTGCCTAGCTGCAGTGACAGCCTTGCTACTAATGCTCTTTAGCCACGGCTTGGTGACGACCGTGTCAACCTACCCCAGTGTGGACGTTTTACGCCAAATTGCCTCGCCAGAAGTATTCACCATGCTTGCGGAGTCAGCTTACTGGAATGCCCAGTCTTACTTCATTTCCGCACCCTTTGCTGCCGGCCAGTTCTGGTGGCATCCCGTAAGTTTCACTTTAATTGCAATTTTGTTCGTTCTGCTTTGGTTTATGGGCGGGTTGATGGGGTTACGTCGGGGCTTGATTCTCTGGGCGGTGATTTTATTATCCGTATTATCCTTGGTGTTCTTACCTAGCATCTTTCCGCTCACGCAAGATCCAACCTCAGCCGCGTTCGCGCCGGCAGTGGCTCTGTATTTAGCCGCTGCGGCGTTTATTCTTTCATTAGGTTACTGGCGCAGCGAATAAGCTAGCGCCACTTACGTAAGACATTGTAGAGGTCGGTGCGACGATCCTTCAGGTTCGTCACCGACCCTTCATGATGCAAATATCGCAACTCATCCAAGTTGAGATCCGAGAACATCAACATTTCAGTGTTCGGCGTTGTCTCAGACATCACAGCATCGTGCGGGAAAGCAAAGTCAGAGGGTGAGAACACACTCGATTGCGCATACTGTACATCCAAGCTTTCTACCTCCGGTAGGTTTCCAACACTGCCGCAAATAACCACGTAACATTCATTTTCAACAGCCCGAGCCTGCGCACAATGGCGCACACGCAGATAAGCATTGCGCGTGTCGGTCCAGAACGGCACAAATAGAATCTGTAATCCTTCTTCCGCCATTAATCTGCCGAGCTCAGGGAACTCGACGTCGTAGCATATTAAGATCCCGACGCGACCTGCATCTGTTTGAAAAACTTCTACTTTATCACCGCCTTCAATAACCCAGTCTCGCTTTTCATGCGGAGTAATATGAATCTTACGCTGTTCTTCAACGGAGCCATCTCGACGACACAAGTAGCTCACATTGTAGAGCGTCTCATCCTCTAACAAGGGCATGGACCCGGTAATAATATTGATATTGTAACTCACCGCCATCTGCGACATTTCACGACGGAACCGGTCCGTATAACCGGCTAAAAAGCGTATTGCTTCCATTTGCCGGCTGTGGTCCGTTAATCCCATCAGGGGAGCGTTAAACAGCTCGGGGAACAGTGCAAAATCAGATTTGTAACTCGATAGCGCATCCACGAAGTACTCCACCTGCTGAAGCAACTCCTCCACAGACTTCACCGCACGCATTTGCCACTGTACAGCACCAATTCTTAAATTCCGTGAGCGCGCCGTAATAATCGACTCCGCAGGCTCATGAAGAAAGTTGCTCCACTCGAGTAGAGTGGCATAACCCTTGGATTTCTTATCGTCAGGATTATATTTGTAGAGTAACCGCCGCACCGTGAAGTCATTTGCCAGCTGGAAGGTCAAAATTGGGTCGTAGACCTCTCGACGACGGACCTTTTCAAGGTACTGACTTGCGCTAATATCGTCTGAATAGCGGTGATAATTCACAATCCGACCACCAGCTAAAATGGCTTTTAAATTCAGCTGAATACAGAGCTCTTTGCGCGCATCATATAAACGTCGCCCGAGTCGATAGCCGCGGTAATCTGGGTGAATAAGAACATCTAAACCATACAGTGCATCGCCTTCTGCTTCATTGAGAATGGTGTCACGCTTACTCAGTAGGTCATCATATTGATGGGGGTTGCTGAACCGGTCATAAGTCACACGCACTGTTAGCGCCACGCCGACAATGACGCCGCCATCTTCGAGACAAATTTGTCCCTCTGGAAATTCACGAATCAGCTTATAAATGGTGTGGTCTTCCCACGCACCACCAATATCGTCGTACACCTTATCCATCAATTCTTTGAGTTGTGGATAATCTTCCTCGCGTAAATTGCGTAACTGTAAGTGCAGATCTTCCGGACTCATGGCTTCCCTCGTGTTGTTATTCATGTTTCGGCGCACCGAATATCTTTAGTCTACTACTCCCTGAACGAAGATACGAAATTCAATTCAGGGGTTGCACTCACCCAGACAGGACGTTTACACTTCTGGACGTCTAAATTTCCATATGCGGTATTCACATGACCAATACAGTTCAGTCTTCATCCCCAAAGCCTAGTGCTTTAGCTCTACTTCCACTCGCAGTGTTCCTCACCTTGTTCCTTGGTGCTGGAATCTACTTCCACCTTGGTGGCGTCGAGATGGCGTTCTATCAGCTTGCAAGCCCAGTTGCGATTTTTCCAGCAATCATCGTAGCCATCTTGCTCAGCAAAGAACACCTGAATCAGCGTATTCAAACCTTCGTTGAAGGTGTTGGTCATCCCAATATTGTGACCATGTGCTTGATCTATTTACTCGCGGGCGCATTCTCGACTGTAGCTGCTGCCACTGGCGGTGTAGATGCCATGGTTGCGTTAGGTCTTGGCATTATTCCGCCATCGTTTATTTTGCCCGGAATCTTCCTGATTGCTGCGGTAGTGTCGACCGCGATGGGAACTTCAATGGGGACGCTTGCCGCATTGGGGCCGGTGGCACTTGGTTTGAGCCAAGCTGCAGGTATTAACCCTGCCCTGATGGCTGGTGTGCTCGTCAGTGGTGCCATGTTTGGTGATAACTTATCTTTCATCTCAGATACCACTATCGCTGCTACCCGCACTCAGGGTTGCGCTATGAAAGATAAATTCCGCACCAACCTGAAAATCGCATTACCTGCCGCCGTGCTCACAGTCATTTGGTTGAGTACCTACGACACAGGGAGTGCGCCGATTGCTGTACCTGAGGCAACGAAGTGGCTCGCTATCCCTTACTTCGCCATCATATTCTTGGCTGTCGCCGGCTTGAATGTCTTTGTCGTGTTAACGCTGGGGATTATTATGGCCGCCGCCTTTGGCATGGTAGCGGTGGGTTATGAATGGGTCGCTTTTAGCTCAGATGTCTACACTGGCTTTGTGAGCATGCAGGAAATATTCCTACTGTCGCTTTTGATTGGTGGCTTGTCGGCGCTCATCCGCCAACAAGGTGGCTTGGCCTTCTTATCCAATAGTGTTGAGCGTATCACCCGTCGGCTCAGCAAGCGTGCTGACCGCTCAGCGGCTTTCGGTATCGCGGGACTTACCGCAGTGACTAACCTTGCCGTAGCGAACAATACAGTCACCATTTTGATCTCGGGAGAAGTCAGTAAACGACTTGCGACCGAGGGCAATCTCGCACCGAGGCAAGCCGCAAGCTACTTGGATATTTTTGCCTGTGTGGTACAAGGACTACTTCCCTATGGCGCGCAGGCCTTACTGCTTGGCGCAACTTTTGGCATCTCGCCACTCGCCGTTAGCATCCATACCGGCTACTGCTTCATCCTTGCAGCGGTCGCCATCACCGCCATGATCGTCACCCGCCCCATCCAAAACGATCCCGACCTCGAAACCGCCATCAAAGAAGGGGTCAGATGAACATCCGGCAGTTTTAAATAGGGTCAGATGAAACTTTTTGCAGCCTTTTAACGTTTTTAAAGGGCTGCAGAGAATGGGGTCAGACCCCATTCTGAATTCATCTGACCCCAAATGTGAGCTATGAAGCAATTTAACGAAGTCGATCAGTCAAGAATTATCGAAATGGCCTGGGAAGACAGAACCCCCTTCGAAGCCATTGATAATCTTTACGGTTTGTCTGAATCGGAAGTAATTAAAATAATGCGGAGTTCGCTCAAACCGAGTTCCTTCAAGCTTTGGAGAGCTCGCGTCACCGGCCGCACATCCAAACACCTAAAACGCAGAAACCCGGCGATTAGCCGGGCTTACTGTGCTACCCAATACAAACATCGATAAAAGAGGGTCAGAACAAACTTGTTGGGGTCTGACCCCATTCTCTGCGGCCCTTTAAAAACGTCAAAGAGTGCCTAGTTTGTTCATCTGACCCTGATCTTTTTTAGACCCTGATCTTTTTTAGTTGGTGGTGGGGAGTTCCATGATGCCGTCGATTTCGATTTGGGCGCCTTTCGGGAGGCCGCTGACTTCGATAGCCGCGCGGGCTGGGTAAGGCGTGCGGAAGTAGGACGCCATGACTTCATTCACCACAGCAAACTGGCTTAAGTCGGTCAGATAGATTTGAACCTTCACCATATCTTGGAGTTCGCCACCCGCGGCATCACACACGGCGCTCAAGTTTTTAAAGACTTGCTCAGCTTGCGCGCGGAAATCCTGACTAACCATTTCCATAGTTTCAGGTACTAATGGAATCTGCCCCGACAAATAGACAGTGGTGCCCACCTTCACGGCTTGAGAATAGGTTCCAATCGCCGCCGGCGCTGCGTCCGTCGACACGATAACTTTTGACATGATTTATTTCCTTAAACGAGAAACCCGCTGCACATGCTGCATTTTGCGGAGTCGCCGCATCACATCGGCAAGATGCTTACGGTTAGTGATAGTGAGAGCCACATCAATATAATAGATCGAGGCATCAATTTCTTCTGTTTTCAAGCCGTGGATATTACATCCCGTCTCTGCAATCACCGAGGTCAAACGAGCCAAGGCACCCTGATGGTTTACAATTTCAACCCGCACTTCAGAAACGAACTGTGAATCTGGTTTATTGTCCCACTGCACCGGGAAATAGCGTCCAGGCTCTTCTTCATGACCGCGCACATTCTTACATTCGCGGCGATGGATCACGAGCCCCTTACCCGGACTGACGTGCGCAATAATGTCATCCCCAGGGATGGGGCGACAACACTTGGCAAAACTCAATAGCAGCCCATCGGCGCCTTTGATAGCAAGGCTGCGTCCACGTTCTTCACCCTCAGACGCGGAGCGCAAACGTTGGTGATCACCCACTAGCCGGCGCGCTACTGCCACACTCATCAAATTGCCCAAACCAATCTCTTTGAGCAGTTCATCTTTGTCCGCTCGCTTCATTTCCTCGGCAACGCGCTGAAAGTCTTCTGCTGTTAAATCGTCCATACGGAACGATCCGAGCGCGGCACGCAATAATCGCTCGCCAAGCAAGAGTGCCTCGTTGGACTGCTGATTCTTGAGGAACTGGCGAATCTTCAACCGAGCCTTCCCCGTCACCACAAAGTTGAGCCACGCAATATTCGGCCGTGACCCTGGCGCGGTACGAATCTCGACCGTCTGTCCTGTTTCTAACGGCTTACTCAACGAGAACGCTTTATTATTCACTCGCGCCCCGATACAGGTATTCCCAATGTCCGTATGCACGGCATAAGCGAAATCAACAGGAGTCGCACCTTGTGGCAACTCAATGATTCGCCCATCCGGCGTAAACACATAAATTTCATCCGGGAATAGCTCTGACTTCACGTTCTCGATAAATTCAAACGAACTGCCCGCACTTTGCTGCAACTCAAGTAAACTCTGCATCCACTTTTGCGCCCGCACTTGTGCAGTGGTGCCCGTATCTTCTTCATCTTTATACAGCCAATGCGCGGCAACCCCACGGTCAGCCATCAAGTCCATTTCTTCGGTACGAATTTGAATCTCTACCGGCACACCATGCGGTCCCTTCAAAGACGTATGCAAAGACTGATAACCGTTGGATTTCGGAATGGCGATATAATCTTTGAAGCGCGTTTCGATCGGTTTATATAAATTGTGCACAGCCCCCAATACGCGGTAACAGGTGTCCACCGTATCAACCACTACGCGGAACGCGAAAATGTCCATCACTTCGCTGAACTTCATCTCTTTCTTCAGCATTTTGCGGTAAATACTATAGAGATGCTTTTCACGACCAAAGACTCGCGCTTCAATTCCCAAGTCATCCAAACGGGTCATTATTTCTTCCCGCGTTCGCTCTAAAATGGCTTTTCGATTGCCACGAGCCTTTTTCGCTTCACTCTCAAGGAAACGCGCCCGCATTGGGTAAAGACCTCTGAAACCTAAGGTTTCGAGTTCATTTTTAATGTCATGAATACCCAAACGATGTGCCAGCGGGGCGTAGATTTCTAGCGTTTCACGCGCAATCCGGCGCCGCTTATCAGGGCGAAGGTGCTCAATCGTGCGCATATTATGCGTGCGGTCTGCGAGCTTAATCAGAATCACCCGAATATCCTGCACCATCGCCATAATCATCTTGCGATAGTTTTCAATTTGGGCTTCTTCTTTGCTATCGAATTGCAGCTTGTCGAGCTTAGAAACGCCTTCCACCAGTTCAGCAACGGTGCCGCCAAACTCCTCGGCTAAGTCTTCTTGGGTCACTGCGGTGTCTTCAATTACGTCGTGCAGCAACGCGGCCATGAGGGTTTCATGGTCCAACCGCATTTCTGCCAGCATTGTCGTAACCGCAACGGGATGCGTGATGTAAGGTTCGCCGCTCGCTCGCTTCTGCTCCGCATGCGCATCAAAGGCGACCTCGAAGGCACGCTCAATTCGGCTCACCTGCTCAGGCGGCAGGTACGACTCTACCTGTTTTCGTAAGCCTTCAAACAAATACACAAACAACTCTCACCACAAATCAGCCTAGACATTAGACAGGATAAGGTGTTGCAGGACATTTGCCAATCGGTAGTTGGCTAACACTAAAAACTTTGGCGGTTTCTTTCGCAAATTGCTGGGGGAAATGGCTACAACGGGGAAGTAAGAAAAGCGGGTACAGGCGCACCCGCTCAGCATATTTATTCTGGCGTTTCGCTCTTTTGTAGCGCAGCCATTGCAGCAACTTCGGCTTCGTCTTGTGCGAACTGAGCCGCTTGGTCTTCTTGATCCAAGCGAGCAGCATCAATTAAACCCGCTTCGATTTCACGCAACGCAATCACGGTCGCTTTCTCATTGGTGGTGTGCACCAACGGCTGCTTACCATAATTTGCGATTTGGCGGGCGCGGCGGGCGGCGACCAAAACCAAGTCAAACCGGTTACCAACTTTATCTACTGCATCTTCAACTGTGACCCGTGCCATTTTGTGCTCCGCTTCGGTTTAATATGGTTCTAAAAAGGGCAATTATTGTACTGTATAACGGCTATTCCGCCAAGAGATCTTGTAGAATTTCGCGATGACGTATCTGTTGCTTCGAACGTCTCATGCGCTGACTGAGCACAATATGCTCAAAATCCTTCACTGACTGATCGAAGTCCGAATTCACGATGAGGTAGCTAAACTCTGCATAGTGCGACATTTCATGCTGCGCTTTTGCCATTCGCCGCGCGATCACTTCATCACTATCCTGACCACGGGTGCGCAAGCGACGCTCTAGCTCCGCATTAGAGGGCGGCAGAATGAAAATTGTATGAACTCCTGGATAGGATGCCTTCACTTGGCGCGCTCCTTGCCAGTCAATATCGAGAAAAACATCGGCGCCGTCTTTTAAAGTATCCTCAATGACTGTCTTCGATGTGCCATAGTAATGGTCGAAGACTTTCGCATACTCATAAAACTCGCCGGCCTCGACTTGCTCCAGAAAGGTCTTTTCATCGACAAAGTGATAATGCACACCGTCTTGTTCACCCGGGCGCGGTGCACGTGTAGTCGTACTCACCGACACTTGCATGGAGTTATCTGGATGCCGCTGCAATAGGGCATTAATAAGACTAGACTTACCTGCGCCGCTTGGAGCTGCAACGACGAAAAGGTTTCCACTCACTCGAGACATGTGAATTTCCATCAGGGAGCAATAAATTGCAGCTTAAAGTACACCGGTTACGCAAAAAACGCCACTTTACGTGGTCAAATCCTCTGGAGTTTACGCTGTTAGATCAGCTAAGCTGCTGTACATCTCATTCACTGTAAGACTTGCTCGAGGGATTTCACATGGATATGACAGGTTGGATTATTATTATCATTGCTGTGGTGGTGCTCTTTACCATCATTCGAATCTACAACCAGCTCGTGACACTGAAGAATCGCTTTCAAAATGCCTTTGCGCAAATTGATGTTCAACTGAAGCGCCGTTACGACCTTATCCCGAATTTGGTGGAAACCGCCAAAGCTTACTTAAGTCATGAGCGAGAAACTCTTGAGGCGGTCACTAATGCCCGAAACCAAGCTGCTTCCGCGCTTAAAGGTGCTTCAAGCAATCCGGGTGACCCGAATGCCATGGCGCAACTCGCTGGTGCTGAAGGGGCACTCTCGGGCGCACTTGGTCGTTTGAATGTGGTGATGGAAGCTTATCCAGATCTCAAAGCCAATCAGAATATGATGCAGTTGAGTGAGGAGCTGACGAGCACCGAGAATCGCGTCGCCTTTTCTCGTCAGGCGTTTAACGACTCAGTGATGTCTTACAACACCTATCGCCAGTCTTTCCCTGCTGTGGCACTCGCAGGCATGTTTGGTCATGGTACCGACGCTTCACTACTTGAGTTTGAAGACCGTGCCGAAATCCAAAAAGCCCCACAAGTGAAGTTCTAACCGATGTCACAAATGAACTTCTTTGACCATCAGGATGTGGCACGGCGAAATACGCGCCTGCTCATCCTGCTGTTCGGCGTTGCTGTCGTCGCTCTTGTTGGCTTAACTGTGCTCGTTGTTGCGGGAGTTTCAGGTGGCATGTCAGCCGCCGAATCCCGAGCTCCAGGCCAACCGACCGAGTTCCGGTTTCACTGGGATATCATGTTAGCAACAGCAGGACTCGTCACCTCTGCCATTAGCTTAGCCGTACTCTACAAATGGGCCGTGTTACGCCCGGGCGGGAAAGTAGTCGCAGAGCATTTGGGGGGCCGTCGGTTATCGCCTGATAGCCGAGACCCGCTTGAACGCAAGCTGCTCAACGTGGTTGAAGAAATGGCTATCGCCGCCAACATGCCTGTCCCGCCGGTCTATTTACTGGATAATGAGCCGGGCATTAATGCCTTTGCAGCGGGTTACAGCCCGCAAGACGCAGTGATAGGCATTACACGGGGCTGTGCTGAGAAATTAACCCGTTCGCAGCTGCAAGGGGTAGTGGCACATGAAATCGCGCACATTTTGAATGGCGATATGCGTCTCAATATTCGCATTATGGCAGTGCTAAATGGGATCTTATTTATCTCCCACGCCGGCTATATTCTGTTACGCATGGGTGCTTTTTCGCGCGGTCGAAATGACAAGAATCCCCTCCCTTTCATTGGCATTGCACTCCTAATTATTGGCGCTATCGGGGTGCTCTTCGGCAATATTATTAAGGCGGCGGTAAGTCGTGAACGGGAATACTTAGCAGATGCCTCCGCCGTGCAATTTACCCGCGAGCCCGAGGGTATTGCGGGCGCCCTGCAACAAATCGGTGCGGTGCAACAAGGGAGCCAAGTGGAAAGCAAAAATGCCGACGAAGCGGCGCATCTGTTCTTTGGCCAAGCAGTCAGTCGCTGGATGGCCATGTTTGCGACACACCCACCGCTAAAGAAGCGGATCAAGCGCATTCTTCCCCAGTGGGACGGCAAGTTCAAAGCCAATGCGCCTGCCCAGTTACAAAGTGAACTTGGTGCAGATAATCTTGGGCCAAATGCTCAAGCGGCGTCTACAAGCACACAATCAGTCAGTAAAGAACGACTCGCGCGTTTAGCTTTACTCGCGGCATTGCCCGAGGCATTACGTGACGAAGCACGCCAGCAGGAAGGCTCCGAGGCCATGGTCTTTGCTCTGATGCTAAGCGACGAAGAAACTACCCGGTCGAAGCAACTGGCGCTAATCAGTCAGGGGCACTCGCCCGCGCTTGCCGAGCGTGCGAAGAGCGACTTCGAGAAAATTCGAACGCTACCTCTCGATGCGCGATTACCGCTCGTCGAAATTGCAATGCCCGCACTAAAATCACTGGCTAAAGAAGAAAAACAGTCCGTTCTTGCAACATTAAAAGCGGTTAAGCACGCAGACGAACGCGTAACTTTGTACGAGTGGTGCCTTGCGCAATTGGTTGAACGCTATCTACGCGCCGATTTGAAGCCAAATCAGCATGTGCCGGGGGTTCGGCTGAAAGCGAAAACCGATGCAGAACTTACCTTGTCGATTCTTGCGTGGTTCGGCCATGAAGACAAAGCGCAAGCCAAGCGAGCCTTTGATGCGGCGGCGCAAGTCTATGGGACAGCACTTCTGCCAGTCACAACACAGCCTTTTAGCTTTGGTGATTTAGCAGATGCACTGGACCGGATTGACCGTTGGTCGGCCCGAGACAAAGAACGACTAGTCAGCGCCTGGGTTGCCTGCTGTCAATTTGATGGCCGCATGAATGACGTGGAACGTAAGTTACTCTTCACTCTGGCAACTTGCATCGGTGAACCGCTACCCGAACTGCCTGGCGATACCCAAGTTTAATCTTCCGGAATTGACAGGTAGCTATTCAACTTACTCCGCACTTCGGCCGCAACCGCGGCCGGGTGCTCTTGCATAAAACAATGTCCTCCGGGCATTTCTGACACCTGCGGAACATTTGAAAGCCGTTGCCAACGACGCATAGATTCGCGCACAAAAGGGTAGGTTTCACGTCCATAGATCACGTGAACTTGGCCGCGCATGCCAAGTAAGTAGCGCCACACGCCCGGCATATAGGAACTGAAAATTTCAGCTTCCCGACTCGGCTTGCACTTTAATTTCCACTGCCCTTGTCGATCAGCCTTCATGCCGTGCTGCACATAAGCATCCAAAGCATCCGGTTGCCACCCTTTGAACATCCCTCGATCCTCTAGTGAGCTGCGCGCTTCTTCCATGGACGGCCAGCGATCGCGACGCTTCTTTGCTCGCTTGGCATAAGGGTTAAGCCCGTAAATTCCCATTACCCGTAACGGTGCCATCCAACGCAGCATGCTGGGTGTGAAAATAATGGGATCAAGCAGCACTACTGCATCAAATACACTTGGATGTTTAGCAAAAATTCGACTGGTAAGGACGCCTCCAAAGCTATGTCCAATACCAATCTGAGGACATCCTTGCCAAGGTTCACGAAGCGCTTTCCAAGCCGCAAGAGCTAATTCTGAACTGCGTTTCCAGCCAACAAACAGCCCGCCCAAATCGCTATCCCCGTGCCCTTGCGCATCGTGCAAGAAAATATCGAAGTCTGGATAGAGTGCTTCCCAGAGCGGTTCGTAGGTCCGCCCACAATAGCTATTCCCGTGAATAAAATGGAGCACGGGCAGTCCGCGAGGCCGCGTATGCTGACCTCGCAAATAAAAACCTTCTGGCGCTAGCCACTGCCACGTTTGCCACTCAATCATCTGAGTACTCATATCCCTACAAACCGTCGGTTGATTACCAACTCAAGTCGCTTCATTATGTTCCCTAATCCATCGAACTTCAGCTCGGCGAGCGCTCGATGGTTGTTGTATTTTTCAGGTTCAGGAGTCTTTATGGCCCAGTGGTTAACCGGTACCGTCGTTGAAAAGAAAGAATGGAATCCAACGCTCTTTAGCTTACGCGTTCAAACCCAACCTTTCACCTTCACCGCAGGACAATTTGTACGTTTGGGCCTGCAAGGGCCCGAAGGGCGGATTCAGCGCGCTTATTCGCTTGTGAATAGCCCAGACCAAACTGTCTTAGATTTTATGGTTACGTTAGTGCCCGACGGATTGTTCAGCCCAATGCTTGCGGCGCTTCGCCCCGGTGACCCGATTGAAGTCAGCCAGCCGCCTAGTGGATTCTTTACCCTCGATGATATTCCTGAGGCCGATAACCTGTGGTTAATTGCGACAGGAACGGGGGTCGGCCCTTACTTTTCAATGCTTGGAACAAACACACCTTGGCAACGCTTTCAACGCGTAGTCTTAGTCCATGCGGTGCGGCAAGCAGCTGACCTATGTTACCAAGACAACATCGCTGACTGGCAGTCCACTTACCCGGACCAGTTCCGTTTTGTTCCGGTCGTTAGTCGTGAAACAGCTCCCGGTGCATTGCATGGTCGAGTCACGGGATTCATCGAAAGTGGCCAACTCGAACAAGCCGCTGAATGCAGTCTAGACTCACGTTCGCAAATTATGATCTGCGGCAACCCGGCAATGATCAAAGATACGCGCGCTTTACTCGAAACACGGGACTTGAATCTCAATCTCAAACGTCGCCCCGGCAACGTTACTGTAGAGCAATACTGGAAGTAAGGACTCACATCCAACGCAAGTCACAAGCTTTCGTCACATCCGTTAAATCCGTGGCGATAGCTTGCGCCTTTGCGACGGGTAAGTGATACAGCACAATACTTCCCGATGCACTACTCACGCGAACATTCGCAATACCTAACCACTTTTGCCAAGGCGACTGACTGTACAAAATGCCTTGCGTCTTTTGTGCAGGCAACCACCACTCTACTTGGCCAATCATGCCTGCCCGAACACCGAGCCAGTGACCATCGTAGTGCCAGCCGTATCGGCGCCAATAGACCCAGCGCAACGCCGTCATCAATAGCACACCGACACCAAATACCCACCACGACTCAAAGGCTAAACCGAGCGCTGCAGCAATAAACAAAATATAGCGAACGACAAACCAAGGATGTACTCCTTGCCACTGCGCCTCAGGTAAACCAAGTTCTCGCTGTATCTGGCCACGCAAGGTCACATCAACAATTGGCAAACTAAACTTTTCCGCGCGAGCACCGCCTGCCTGTGAGAGATCAATGACCCAGCGACGCATCATGCGGGCAAAAATGCCTTGCCTTACCGTCACTGTTTGAAGTTTTCGCAATGCAAAGCTTCGATTCACTTCAGTCAATAGTCCGGCCGTATAGGTATAGCGCTGCCCATGGCGAACAAAGTGGTACCCATAATACTTGTTCACGAAGAACAGCGTGGACAGAATCACTACCGCCACGCCAAGCACCAGGGCGGTAATCACTAATGCCGCCAACAGACCGATCGCCCAATGACCGTCGCTTGGTAACCAAGTGTCGGTGACGCTGACTAAGTGCTCCACGAACCAATCACGACTGAGCGAATTGGAGAAGATCAAACCCATCATGGCGGCCGCCAGCACCCAAGGATTCTGAGTGATACCAATCCGTGACACTTCACGCAAGGGCAACGAAAAACTCATATCTGCCGCCGCTAGGTCTTGCTCTGCTGCGCCAGCATCCTCTGCAGTAACGACATCTGCGCTAAAGCCGGCCTGTCTTACTGCGCGCTGCAAATCCTCGGCCACGTCTTGACGCAAGGCGGGGAGAATGACCTCTTGCTTACTACTCCCGGCGCTATCGAAACGCACTGAGCACAAACCAAATGGACGCAAGTAAATAGGCCGTTGCACTTCTGCTTGCTGCACCCGCTCGAAATCCAAGCTCAACTCAAGGCGTTTTACCACACCACTGCGAATACGCACACGCTCCGGCTCAATAGTGAATTGAAAGCGTAAATAGCGAAGAATCATGGTGACTAAAATCACCACAATAACGCCCAATGCAACCCATATGGCGAGGTGTAAAAAGTCACGCAATATCACAAGACCAGCAACAAGCGCCGGGATCAGCTGTATGCCCGCGCGAAGAACTTCCCGTAGCGCCTGTAAGAAAAAGAACAGTAGTGATGCAATGTGCAAACGCTGCCACTGTGCTGAGCGATCAATTTCCATGCTGTGCCTCGGTATCTGGCGCGTCTTCATGAACTCGGGTAATGGCGTCGTCGCTCAACTGTTCGTCACGGACAATTTTCAGGATCGCATTTTTCAATAGTTCCGCAGTCTCTGTTTTGAGGCCCGGTACGGACAAGTCTGCGCCACTACCACCCGCGGTGTAGAGCACTAAACGGCTCAAACCAAAGAATCGTTCAACGGGACCCTGCTCTAATTCCAAGTGTTGGAGTCGATTAAAAGTCACCACCACTTCTTTATGCCAGAGCGCGCCCACCACAAAGCGCAAATAGTCAGACTCTTGCTGGTAGCCCGTCACTTTGTAGCGCCGTGGTGCCCAAACGAACACGAATATCAACAGTCCGAAAAGCCACACTGCTAGCCCACCTGCAAGCCAGAGCGCGTCGTACCATTCAGGGATCCAATAACCGAACACCATTGCACTGCCAAGCATTACAAAAGGCATAATCAGCTTGATGCGAAGTAAGTGAATGTATGCGGGGTCGACGGCTGTGAGCTGTGTTTGGTCGTTGATCACGATATCCTATCCTTGCGAAAGACTAACAATCTATCTACATTCTACCTATGAAGACCCCTGTTGTAATTACACTTAGTTTTATTTATTGGCTCACCTCTTTCGGGGCGATTCCTCACGAGACACTTCCTCAGCGTGACCACAACGTGCTGACTTGGGCCGTCAATAAGGCGCCACCCTTCCATGTTTTGTCTGGCCCCCTCCGAGGCGAGGGCATGTGTGACGCCCTTATGCATGCCGTTGAAAGCGCTCTGCCATTAGTCAGTTTTGAAACCGTGGTCATGCCACAGACACGCATTGGTGTGCAGATGGAGCGCGCTCAGAATGTGTGTTTCCCTTGCATGATTTACACCGGCACGGAACATGAGCGTGTCTATATGACGCGTCCCACACACTGGTATCCGCCTCATGGCGTAATCACAACACCCGAATTAGCCGAACAGCTCACACGCAAGTTTGGTAACCCGATTCGACTGACAGAGTTATTGCAAAATAGTCATTATCGATTCGGCTATCCAGACGGACGTCGCTACGGCCAGCTGCAACCTGTCTTAGATGAGTTTGCGAACGATGGCTATCGCGTGGTTCGTACTGGCGAACACGCCACGGTTGCCTTGCTTGCGATGATTCGTGCAGGGCGCATTCAATACACGATCGATTATCCACAACTCGTTGAATATGATCAGCGCATCAGCCAACAGGCGTTGACCTTCATTCCAATTTCCGAAATCGAGGGGCATATGATTCTCGGCGCGATTGGCTGCACAAAAGGAGACTGGGGAGCGCACATGATTGAGCAAATTAATGCAGCATTACCCGACGTTCACGACAATGCTGCATTTCTAGAAAATCTCGCCATGTGGTTCAACAGCACGCAGGATTACTTTGAGCGATACGAACGTTTCGTGCGCGACTTTAAGGCGTCTGATCCGCCAAACTAATAAGATAATCAGCCAACGCACCCATACCTGTTTGACGTGCACCGGCAGCGCGCTCGGCGGCTTGATTGTAGTTTGTATTGGTATTCACGTCGTACACAAACAGCTCACCATCTTCGCGCTCAATCACCTCTATCCCAGCCACATCGACACGCGCGTCGTGCATGAAATTATGAAGCTTGGTCAACAACAGATGTCCATCCAAGTGATCCGTCAGCGTAAATTTTGCGGGCTGCTCCGTGTTTTCTGCAGTTGGGCAGAACGTTGGGCAGAACGCGTCGTCCACCGCACAAACATCGGCAGGGCACAGCTCGAAGCCATCCCGAGTGTCCACATTCACGGCATAAACAAACTCGCGTCCGACAAATTCGCAACGCGTAATACGCTCACCTTTCGGTCGGATGTACTCTTGCACCAACCAAATACCATCCAGCGGTTCTTCATAGGCTGCACTCGTTACAAAATTCTCGAGCTGAGCATATTCATCAAATCGCATCACTCCCAAACCTTTGCCGCCACGATTTGGTTTGACGATGAGCGGCCAATCGGCAAATGCCTTTGCTACCGTAAGTAATGCCTGCCTACCAACTACCGCATGGGTTCTTGGGACTTGCACACCAGCGCGTTGCAAAGCGGCATATTGGGAAAGCTTACACACCTCTAAATAGAGAGCAGATGTACCATTCACGACTGTGACGGGATGTTGCTCCAGCCAAGTCAATGCCATCCGCGTGAGTTCTGGCGCAAAACGGTGACCGCGAGTATGAGACGATGCACTCATGCGGTTGTAGTAGACTCCTGGCGTTGGCGCTTCATCAAAAGCCACCGCGCCGGTGTCAAGAAACCATTCACGGAACTCTCTACCACGGCTGTCAAACTCAGCACGTAGTGGTACCAACCATTCCTCATTTTCATGCAAAACCACTATTTCGCTCATTACAGCTCCCTCATACGCTCGTGCTTAATCATCATCTTGACTACGAATTCCAACCGCACCAGCCGCCTCTGGCATGCGCGCTACTAGAAAATCTACCAAACTGCGCACGGCGGGCAGCAAGCCCCGACGATGCGGATACACTAAGTGCAAGATCCCCGCTGGCATCGACCACCCCGGTAATACGCGCACTAAGCTCCCTTCGGCCACTTCTGTTCGGCACAAATAAGTAGGCAGGGCCACGATACCTTGCTGCGCCATAGCCGCAGCTTTCAGCATAGCCATATCATCGGTAATCAATCGAGGCTGGTAGCTAATCACCATCTGCTCACCCTGTCCTGAGCTTAAACTCCACTGATAACGCCCCGACGAATAATGCAAGGACAACGCAGGCCAAGTCACTAGATCGGTCGGATGATGAGGTATGCCTCGCTTCATCACAAATTCAGGATGAGCATACAAGGCTTGTGGCGATGGAATAATTCGGCGGGCAATCAAGGAAGAATCGTCAATGCGGTCACGCACACGCAGCGCAATATCAATATGATCTTCTACAAGATTCACCGGCTTATTGGTCATCACCAGATCAATAGCCACATCCGGAAACTGCCCCATAAATTCGGGCATGATTTGCACCAAGATATTTTGACTGATCGCATAAGGCGCACTAATACGCACTTTCCCCCGCGGCCGCTCTTGAACCATCTGCGTCACGTGCTCGGCCGCTTGCGCCGCGTCAACCAACGTCTGGCAGTGCACTAACACCTCACGCCCTACATCGGTCAAGTTTAAACGCCGAGTCGTGCGATTGAGCAGCCGAACGCCCAAATCCGCTTCAAGATCCGAAAGTCGTCGACTCAGAGTCGACTTCGGCATTTTAAGAGCGCGGGCTGCACCACTAATGCTGCCATGTGCCACCACTTCGGCAAACAACGCATAATTCGTTAAATCGCGCATATTTGTTCCATATATGAAACAGTGAATTCCAATAAAGCCATCTTATCACAGCGCTGGAACAAAGGTATCCTACATCTATCGAAAAAACCTATTCATTCAAGAGGCTTTAATATGAAAATACTACAAGTTGATTCTGGTCTATTTACCGGTCAGTCAGTGTCTCGCGAACTGACTCAGAAAATTGTCGCACGCGTTCAAGCAGAAAATAGTAACGCAGAAGTCATTCACCGTGATGTTATCGCAAATCCTGTGGCTCACTTAGACGCAGAAATCTTGATGGCCAGCGGTGTTGCTGGTAACGAGCAAACCGATCGTCAACGCACTGAGGTCGCTCTTACCGAAGCCCTACTCGAAGAAGTATTTGCTGCCGACATGATTGTGATTGGTGCGCCGATGTATAACTTCTCAGTGCCTTCACAGCTAAAGGCATGGGTGGACCGTATTGCTCAGGCGGGTCGTACGTTCCGTTACACTGAAAATGGTCCAGAAGGCTTGCTCACCGGTAAGAAAGCAATTATCGCCTCAGCACGCGGTGGTATTTACTCTGAAGGTGCCGCAGCGGCGATGGAACACCAAGAAAGTTACCTGAAAACTGTACTGGGCTTTATCGGTATTACTGATGTCACCATCATTCGTGCTGAAGGCGTGAACTTGGGCGAAGAAGCTCGTGCCCAAGCAGTTGGCAAAGCCACTGATGAAATCAACGCGTTGAACGCCGCATAAGCCCTTTATTTATTGAGAAATGCGGAACAAGCGAGAGCCGCACACCACGGCTCTCGTTCCTTCACTTTTTCATGAAAAGCATGACCTTTCACGCAGCTCGCTGCGCACGACCTCACACGCTTCACTAATGGTTAATTACTTATGACTTTTGCAACACGTCTATACACAGGCTTCGCTGTCATTCTGACACTCATGTTAGTGACCACCATCATTGGAGTCGTGAACGTCAACAACACCGACCGTCGTTTAGCGACTGTGTCCGACATTGACTCTGCCGAGCAGCTCTATGCCATTAACTTCCGAGGGAGCGTGCATGATCGGGCCATCGCAGTTCGTGATGCAGTGTTAACCGAAGACAGTGCTGCGCGACGCGGTTTCTACCGTGATATCGACACACTGAAAGCCTTTTATCAGGAAGCAGCCGAAAATCTAAATCATTCCTACGCAACCTTATCAGAACCAACTCGCGAGGAACGTCAGCTACTGCAGGCCATTCAAACCACCGAAACGCGAACGCTTGCGCTAACCCAAGAGTTAATCAGCGCACTTGATGCCGGTGATAATGCACGAGCGCGTCAATTGCTTATCACTGACGTGTCCCCAGCCTATAGTGAATGGTTAAGTCGCATAAATGCTTTGATCGACCATCAGGAAGGTGAAATCAATGCACGTATTAATCGTGTACGTCAGGGCACCGGTGACTTTCAGAAGCTCATGTTAACCATCACCTTGATTGCCTTAATCACGGGTGGAATCATTGCTTATCGCACAGTGCGCCGCCTCGTTCATATTATTGGAGGCGAGCCCGAAGAAGCCATGGAATCGATACGCCTTATCGCCAGCGGCGATCTCACTGCCGATATTCGAACTAAGCATCCTCGCAGCATTATGGCTGCCGTCGGCACCCTATCGAAAGACCTCAATGGCATGATTCGCGAAATGACGGAAGCTGCAGACGACCTTGCAGCAGCATCTGCGCAGTTATCTGACACCGCCAAACAGAACATGCGCTCATCAGAGGAGCAACATCGCCTCACCGAAATGGGTGCCGCTGCTATTAATGAAATGGCGACTACAGTGGATGAAGTCGCACGTCATACAGTTGAAGCTGCGCAGGTTGCAACCGAAGCAGGTACAGAATTCGCCCGGGGTGAATCCGAGGTTTCTCGTAATGCACAGTCGATCAATGCGCTCGCTGACGAAGTTCGCGCTGCAGCGCAAGCAATCGAAGAACTCGCAGAAAAGAGCCGCTCAATCGGTACCGTGATCTCAGTCATTGAAGATATTGCGGATCAAACGAATCTGCTCGCACTCAACGCGGCCATCGAAGCAGCCCGTGCTGGAGACCATGGTCGTGGCTTTGCGGTGGTGGCTGACGAAGTGCGCGGTCTTGCGACACGCACTCAAGATTCCACTCGTGAAATCCAACAGCTGGTGGAAACCATTCAGGCCGGTGCTCGTCATGCTGTCGAAGTCATGGAACGTGGCGAAAAGCAAACCGCCTTAAGCGTCGAGCAAGCACAGCGGGCAGGTGAAGCCTTGCAATCGATCAATGCGTTAGTCACTCGCTTGAACGACATGAACGCGCAAATCGCTACAGCGGCAGAGCAGCAATCGGCAGTCGCTGAAGAGATTAATAGTAACTTTACCGATATTACAGACCGGGCAACCAGTTCTGCCGCTGGCTCACGACAAGTGGATGCGGCAGGCGATGATCTGAAGGAACTTGCCCAATCCTTACAGCAACATGTACGCAAGTTCCGTGTCAGTTAAGGTGAAATGTAAAGAAAATTAGGTAGAAATGTCATAATCCTATGGTGAGCGCACGATATACTGCTAAAGTTGAATAAAATAGTGTGCGCTCAAGGATTAACATGTCTCCGTTTCGCAGTGCTCTGCGTATTACGCTGATTTATATTGTATTTGGCTCGCTTTGGATCGCCTTCTCAGACATGGCGCTTGAGAGCATGGTCGATGATGTCGCCACACTCTCCCAAATGCAAACCTACAAGGGCTGGTTCTATGTTCTCCTTACCGGCCTTTTGTTTTTTCTCTTGTCACTAGCCTCACTTAAATATCAGCAAAGTCTATCGGAACGTGATCCACTCACTAAATTGCTAAATCGTCACATGTTCAAACGAGAGTTTGAGACCACCTTACAAATTGCACGGAAAAATAAAGAAGCGGCTATTTTACTGTTGATTAACCTTGATGGCTTTCGTCTGGTAAATAATGCAGCGGGACAGCAAGTGGGAGATTCCATCTTAAGACAGACCGCCGACCTCCTGCGCACCACCTTCGAAGTCAACGAATCACTGAGTCGTTTAGCTAGTGATGAATTTGCTGTCACTTTACGGGGTGCAACACAGTGCACCGATATTGTGGCAACTGTGGAACAATTTCAAAAGCGCATTAGCATGCTTTGCATACCCGGTGGTACCGGCGTAGGGCTAACGGCGCGCGTTGGTATTGCATGTCACCCTGAAGATGGCGAGTCTGTGAAGGCACTACTTACCGCGGCAAATCTCGCTCTCGAAGAGGCGAAGCTAGCCGGCCCAGGACAATTTCGAATTTATAACCGAGACTTCGGTGAGGTGGCCTCGAGTCGGCTAAAACTGATCGCAGACTTGAAAGAAGCAATTCATGACGAGAACTTCAGTGTGGTGTACCAGCCGCAATTCGATGCGCGAAGTAAACGCATTACCGGCGTCGAGGTTTTGATTCGATGGCTGAACACAGATACCGGCCCAGTCAGACCCGACGTGTTCGTGCCACTCGCCGAGCAGCTTGGCCTGGTTTCAAAGATTACTGACTTTGTGTGTCGCACTGCCGTTGCAGAACTCAAAGAACACGGACTTTTGGGTGAAGCCGTGCCGCGCTTATCAATAAACGTTTCGGCTCGCGACCTTGAAGGCGACGAGGCCGCTCATCGCTTCTTCGAGCGCTTCGCTTTCATCGAGGGCGACTTATCGAGAATACAGTTAGAAATTACTGAAACTGCCGTCATGGATAACCTAGACAATGTACTTAAAGTACTCGAACGTTTGCGCAAGCGTGGCGTACAAATCGCCGTTGATGACTTCGGCACAGGCTATTCATCACTCAGCATGCTAAGGCGCCTACCGGTTCAGGAAATTAAAATCGACCGTAGCTTTATTCGCGACGTCTCCGATGATCCAAATGATGCCATGATTGTTCGTACCATTCTCGCCATGGCTTCTGCTCTTGAATTACATGTTGTCGCCGAAGGGGTAGAAACCACCGACCAAGCCCTCTTCTTAAAAGAGCATGGCTGTGACGAGCTCCAAGGCTTTTTAATGTCACCTCCGTTACCGATTAAGGAGTTAGTATCCTTCGTTGCAAAACACCAAGCATCGTTAAAGCGTTAAGCAACATCACGGATGCGTACTGTTACATCATGAATCAGCTGAAGTTGATTGAAGATACTCGCTTCTGATTGGCAATAATCTAAGGTGAGTTGTTCGCGCTCCGATGCATTCAATCCTTGGTACTCTGCTAGCACCTGAAAGAGCCAAATCTCTGGATCCCAGTTCAGTTTCTGTTGCTTTAGAAACGCCAAAGCGCTGAGCCCTTTGTCCTCATCGAGTGTGGCAACGTAATACCGTTCCACATCATCCTTCAGGGCTTGTTCTTTAGCTTGTACTGCTCGATCATCTGCCAGCTTCACTGCAGCAGCCTCGCCGGTGGCGCTTTGCGGCTTTAATTCGCGGGTGGGCAAGCTCGCGACAATCTCGGCTAATACCTCGGTATCGGCACTACGATCTAACGCGGCATGAGCAGCAGGTACAATCGGACTCGACTGGTTTACGAGATCAGGGACCTTCGACCGCCAAGTATAGTCGCCCGGCACGAACTGAGGATTTTGGCGCAAGTACGCCGCCATATTTTGCACCAAAACAGCTCGGGATTGCTGTTCTCGGAAACGCGCCAAAAGCTCAATCATGCGTTCCTGTACCGCATACAAACTCGCGTGATGAGTACTCAAGCGGTCCTGCAAGTGCACTACCAAAAGCTTACGCAACGGCGTATGGTCACGCGCCAACTCAATCATGTCTCCGAGGCTAATCTGCTCAAGCCCTTCAAGCAGCCGACGAATCTGTTTCTGCGCCCGTTCGTTTTCTCTGATTTTCTCGCTGAGGCTGCTGACAAAACCAAAATGTGAATTCAAACGATGCCATAAGCTATCGATAGCTTCATCGAACTGACCAAGTAAGTCATGCACATATTCGGTGACGGATTGTAGCTGCAGCTCTGCGTAGCTGTGCTGACCTTTTACTATTGCTTCTTGGTAGCTCAGCACGGCATTTTCGATTCGGTCGAGCTCTTCGCCGACCTCGGCATTGGCTTGCCGTCGACTTTCATCGGCGATCATACTCGCGACCATGCGCGCCATCTGTGGGCGCAGTTTCAGTCCTTGCTCATGGTCGGGCCGCCAGACAATACGGGCCTGTAATAGACGCTGAATAACACGTTCGCCAAGCGCTGCTTCATCGAGCTCACCATGGAGGTACGCATCCATTAATGGCTCGGCATACTTACCCAGCAACCGCAGCCGTTCGGCTCCGGTGTCGAGCATCTTCTGATTCTGTAAACCAGAAGTCATTGCCAGAGCTCCTCTTGAGCTGTGGTGTCATCAACGGGTAGATTCTCTTCATCGCGAATGAACCGAATGAGTTCGAGTAAGTAATCGACTTTACCGGTCACAACATAGAACTGACGCTCCGCATGAGGCTGCTCAAGATAGCCATGCTCCTTGAGCCGACGGAAAACCGTTTTAACCTGAGCGTCTAGAGCCTCGGCCTGCGAATTGAAGAACCGATCGGAGGCCAACTGAGAAAAGCGCTGCCGCAAACCCTGATGATCTTCCGTTTTCTGCACAAACTCATGCAGCTTGAGGGTGTCACCTGGTGCTACAGTACTGTCTTTACCCAGAACTTCTTGTACTAACTGCATCCAATCAAGCAAGGGTAGAAGTGAGTTTAAGGTCACCTGAAATTGTGCTCGAAGTTGGTCACGTAACTCAGGTGTTAACTCACACCACGCAAGAAAAAATACGCTGCCGTCTTGGCTTGTGGCAATTCGCCGGTTGAGGGGCCTTAAGTAGTCATTCAAGGCCTGCAGAATGGTCTCGTCCTGTAAGCGCGCAAAATCCTCAGGAGCCGTTACTGCACAAACGAACTGACCGCTCAGTAGACGTTCAACTAATGGACCATGAATCATCATGCGCTCACCTCCTGACCTGCTTTCGAGCGCCGCGCACGCAGTTTCTCACCCAATGCGGAGCTGCGTGGCTCAACGCGTTTCAACTGTCGCAGACTCGGCTCGCTGGCACTGGCCTCAATCAAATAGCGATGTTGAAACAGCAGTAGCACCTCTGATTCCGGGTTCGGGAATGCGCCCACAATTTGAATTTGATTTGCTTCACAGGCACGGAATAACTTTTCCACATTGTGGTATGCCAGCGTGCCAATTTCGTCGATGGGCCAGTGAATAGTTACGTCTGCCTCACCTCTTAACAAACGGGTGAAAGCGAGCAGGAACTTACACAAAATCAAATACGCCATGCCATGGCTCGACGACTCCATCAATTGTCGATCGCTGCGAATAATCAGGTCGGAGCCCCCTTCGCTTAAGTACAATTCCAGCCGCAACAAGGACTCCAGCGAGTACTCCTGATCTGCCTTTAATAATTCAGCGACTTCCTGCAGTCGGTCCATATATTCCATGGGTGGTAAGGTGTCGCCCGAACTCGTCCAGTTTTGGTAGAGTTTCGACAGTTTTCGCAGTGGCTCCCAAAAACTTAGCTCATCAATGGTCGAGATAATTTTCACTTCCGAACGATCGATACCCTCTAACACAAGGTCATCGGCCACCACATCACTCAGACGTCGACTAAACTCTCCAACCCGAGTATTGATGTCGTTGAACACGGTAAAAAACTTATCTAGGCTGCCACCGATATTCCGCCCCTGCTCCACCATTTGCTGCTGTTGCCCTTGCAAAATACTGAGCAACTCACCAAAGGTATGCAAACGTCCCGCGAGATCTTGCTGATCATTGGTTTTCGCTTGCACCCGCTCCATCGTATCCAGAAAATCGCTGCTGCCATCGCGACGCAACGCGCTATCAAATTGCTCGAGCCGCTCTCTCAGTTGGCGTTCCTGCTTCTCGCGTTGCAACAATGCCTGCTGACAACGCTCCACTTGTTCACGTACATCTCCTTGTAAAGCCTTGGCGTCGGGCACCACTTCCGCGACCGGTAAGTCGCTAAGCTGACGAAGTAGCGGAGTCAAAGCTTGTAAAAGGTCTTGGATTTCTCGCCCACGGTGACTGGCGTCTTTCTTTTGTTGCTGTAAGCTCTGGCGACGTTCTTGCCAACTGACTTTCAGCTGATCGCGCGCGCGCTCGGTATCTCTTGCGGTCTGCTTTAACTCGCGCTCCAACGCCAACCACTCCGGGCGTTTTTTACCGTAATCTACGCGCATAAAATCTTGATAACGACGAAGGTCATCCTGCTGACTTTCAATCTGTCGAATACGCTGAGTGAGTTCATCGCGCCGACTTTTCAAACGCTCGAGATCTTTCGGGTTCACACCATCCTTTCCGAGGGCATCTCGGAAACTCTTCTCGAGTGTTTTAATCTGCTCGTCAGTACGCGCTCGCTTCTCTTCAAGTTGCTGCTCTAGGTCAGCTCCACGCTCTTCAATGCGCGTAAGAGCTTCTTGCCAGCCCGCTTTTAATTCCATGCGCTGCTCGTCAAAGTCATAACGCAAAGAAGCTAGCGCCTCATCTCGGGTTGTGAGTAATTGTTCACGCTGTGACGTCAGTTTTGCCTGGCTCTGTTGCAATGCTTTTCGGCGAACACTCAACTGTTCATCGAGCTCAAGCGCGAGCCGTGTCCGAGCATCGCGAGCGAAGTCACGCTCTTGCTCCGCCACACGCACACTTTGCTTGGCCTGACTCAATTTCTGTTGGTGCTGTTTCACCGCTTGGTGCGCCGCACTCAACTGTGCTTCACAGGTGGTCTTATTCGCTTTTGCAGCTTTCACTGCTGCCTTGGCTGCTGCTAACTCCTGCGCAAGGTCCTTCTCTTCGGCTGCATAAGCTGGCACCGCCACACCACTGAGATCAAGGCCTAGGCCTAAGACACTAGCTTGTTCAGGTAAGTCATGAGGATGTAAGTCCGTACGCTCAAGCAATGACTCAGCGAGCACTTTACCAAGACTTTGTTCCCAACCCTCACGATGCTCCCGCAAGTAATGGCGTAACGTACCCTCATCGGGGGTCAATCTTTGTTGCACTACCGCAAGATTTTGCTCTGCCTGATGCAATCCTTGGCGCGCCAGCGTAAGCGCGTGATCCGCCGCTTGTTGCGCATGAATTAATGCCGCTTCATCCCGCTGCAAATCGCGCAGCAACTGTGCTTGCTGATCGAGGACAAGCTGCGCATCCTCAACTCGTGCTTCAACTTTCTGCTTTTCATCTAGTTCTGCGTGCGTCGGCGCTGCCGCAGACAAGGTCGCCTTCGCTTCAGCTAAGGCATAGGTTAGGCTTTCAAGCTGCTGCTCATACTCTTCTCGTAAGGTTTTGACCGCCGATTCAAAGCTCTCCTTGAGCTGCTCTTCCTCTCCATCTTGCTGCTGCTGAGTCGCACGATACTCTTGCTGTATCTCACGCATTGTTTGTTGATGCTTACGAGTTACACGCTCCAAGGATTCACGTAACTTTAACTTTTGACCATCCAGCTCCTGCTGTTGCGACGCATGCGCATCGACCAGTAGCTGATAGTTCTCAATCGTTTCTTGCAGCTCTTCACGCAACAAGGGCAAGGACTCCGTATCCCGCGCAAGGCTGTCCATGTCCCGCTCCAGCCAAGTTTGATATTGCTGATCGTTGTCTTCTAGGTCACGCTCTGTCGCTCGCAAACGAGCTTCGGCATGCCCAAGTCGCTCACTCAACTGCGCAAGCTCGGTTTGATAAGCCTCTTCTTCCTCGTCTAGAGTGCGTTGTATTTCACTCAATACTGTTTGTAAATCAGCCTGTTCTGTTGTTAAGCCCGCTTGCTGGGCCGTCAGCGCGGGCTGCAATTGCCACAGCAGCGCATGAGTTCCAGCAAGTTCGCTACCCAGATTTTCCAGTTGTTGAAAGTGCCCGGCAAGATCATCCAATCCCATGTATACGCGCATTTGCTGAGTCCACTGACGAATACGCGACGCCTTGATCGGACTACTCGGGCGCTGGTGGCCTTCTTCTTCAAGAATGGCAGCAAGCATGGTTCGCAAGGTATCCATCTTGCCTTCTTTGGCGTGCACCGCACTGACCAACTTCTCGATATGACGTAACTTAAATGGACTTTTCACCAGCCCATAACGAGCAGCGAGGTGACGCAGTCTTAAGTTATCTCGGTGACTGCCTCGCATTGCACTGAGATCATGTTGAATGATGGCGCGGAATTCACTGGTCGCAGAGATTTTATGACTGGTATCGATACTGAGTTCTTTTAACTTTGCTAACCACTCGGATTGAGTGAGTCCTTGCGCACCTTGTTTCGTGGTTTGGAGCAACTGCTCGGGCGCATAGCCCGCGCCTACAAAGCGATAATCCACACCACCTTCAGCCTTTGGTGTCAGCACAACCTGACTCGCTTGTCCTTGCGCATTCACATACTCATACACCAGGTAGCTGTTGTTGTAGGGCAAATAAAACTCATCAAATTTCTTGCGCGTTTTAGGCACCACGCGATTCGGTTGTTCACCATAGAAAACAGGAACTAGCCTTTGCAGGGTGGTCTTCCCTGAGGCGTTGGTACCACAAATATTCGTGTGTCCATCAAGGCTTAATTCAACTACGCCGGGAAGGTGAGTATGAATTAGGATAATTCGCTGCAATTGCGCCATGCTGTGTCCTTGATCATGAATCATTACGCTCGTTCAAACGAGTTCTTTAATTAAGAAAAGCTGCTAACAAAGAGTGTACCGATAAAATTCATGGCGACCAATCCACAATATTCATGATCGTCGTCAATCTTTGTTAAAGTGAAATAGGTTATCCTGCAGATCCGCTCGCAACTTGTCTTTTGCATGAGGTTGTATGCCAACACCACACATCGAAGCAGCGCCCGGCGACATCGCCGAATTGGTTCTCATGCCCGGAGATCCCATCCGCGCTGAGTTCATTGCAAGTAACTGGCTCCACTCAGCAAAATTAATCAGTCGAGTGCGCAATATGCTGGCCTTTACCGGTATATTTCAGGGCGTTCCAGTGACTGTTATGGCGAGCGGCATGGGGATGCCCAGCATGGGAATCTATTGCCATGAGTTATTCACCGAGTACCAAGTCGGCCGCATACTTCGCGTCGGTTCTTGTGGCTCCTACGAGTCCTCGTTGAATCCTATGGATCTTGTCTTGGCAACCGAAGCGTGGACAGATTCGAGCTTTGCTGAAGTCTACAGTGGCGTTCCTCAACAACGGGTTCGTCCAAGTACTCGCTTAAATGAACGCCTCTATCACACCTCTTTCACGATGGGCATTGAGCTAAAACAATGCGCAATTCATTCTTCCGATGTGTTTTATCGTAAAGATCCGGAGTACTACCAAAGGATTCGCGAGCGCGAACAACTTCAAGCCGTCGAAATGGAAGCCTTTGCGCTATTTTACTTAGCTGAACAGTTAGGGCGAGAAGCGGCGAGTTTGCTGACCGTTTCAGATTCTTTGGTCAATCATTCAGCCATTGATAGCCATGCCCGTGAGCAAGCATTCCTACCAATGATTGAGTTAGCGCTCAAGGCAACAACGAGCTAGCGACCGATAGGCATCGGTCGCATCTCAAGACTTGCTGAAATTAAAGCGCGAACGCGCGAATGACACGGTTCTCACTGCGGATAACCAGTGCGCCAACATTATCAATCTCGACGCGATACGCACGACTTAAGATCCGCAAGAAGTCTTGTTCCAAGGCCATGCGATCCGCTTCACAAGCCATTCGTGTTGAACCCATTTGCGCGAAGCGAATCCCTTCTCCGGAGAGCTGATAGCTACCAAAAAAACGGTTGCAACCTGCGTTTCCAACGACTCGCCCATCGGGCAAGAACGCAATGGTTAACACATGCGATCCGGTCGAACTATCACCAACGCGTTGTACATGCCATTCAGCACCTTGCAACAGCTGCTCAGGGTCACCTGCACAGCCTTGCTGCTCAGACTCGCCTAACCGCAAGCGCGCATGATACGGGTATGGCATGCCAGTCATCGTATCGCGACAAACTTGTTTAGTAAGCACGAGCTCCAACGAGCCATCTGAGGTTTCTGCAAAGAAACGCTGGCGTAAGCGATGTTCACCCTCATGGCGATAGGCAATATCAGTTTGTGCAGAGCGACTTGGACGCCGTAAAGACAAACCATCTGAATCGATCGCTACAGTCCAAAAAGGTTCATTACCCCGCGCCATAATCGGCATGGGTAACTTGCCTTCCAAATAACAGGTTGGCATCACTTGGCCTTCCAGTGATAACTGAGCTTCTGAGCCTTTCACCCAGAACTCAGTAGTAGGCCGGGTCTCTGTTTGATAGCGAGCCCCAGACGCAGACCGCACTGCATTCAATTGCAGCTCTTGGTCGCGTACGAATAGGCGCAAACGTTCACCATCCACCCGAGTCGCGACGGGTAACTGCGCACAATACCAACCTGTGGTTGCTGTTCCAGCGGGCACTGAAGCTGGGCGAACTGCTGATGAATCTGCTGGAGCAGTGGTTTGAGCACAAGCCATCAGCATCAAAGGTGATGCAACGCATGCAAAAATTCGAAACGCTAATCTACTTGCCATGTACCCTGCTCCTAAAACACAAAAACCCTTGTTTTGTATCCCATCTTAACGCATCTGCGAGGGTCCATCCAAGTCACGCAAATGCATCAACAGATTTCCCTTTGTTCCTGTCAGTTCTAAATGAAACCCTTTGCCTCTAGCGTTTGAAATTCATCGAGAGCAAACTGATCGGTCATTCCACTGACCATATCCTGTAGTAAGCGGCAACGACAATACAATTCCCATAAATCGTCATCACACTGCGACTGTTGACAGAGTTGTACGTAAGCTTTGACATGTTTTTTCGGTAAACGATTGAATAATCGACTTTCGACCAACAATTTTGTGCGTTTTCCTGCCGCCAAGGCCGTGAACTGTTCACGTGTAAGTACCAACAATGGCTGATAATGATCCAACACGCCCGTGAGAATTCGGTACCCTTGCAATTCCAACGTCTCAACTTCGGGCGTCGAAAATACATGACGCACCGCCACCTGCTTCAACGTTGCAATAATGCTGTGGGCGGGTGAGTTGTCCTCGAGTAACGCGCGATTAAGGTTACCGTCAAACACTGCGTCGATCTGTTCGATAAAGCTCTCGGCCGCATGTCGGACGAGCGGGTAAATCAGTGCGACTCGGAGTGCCACAAAGAACTCATGCTCTTTATTAATGGTTTCTTCATCAGCTCGTCGCAATGGTTCCGCCAACAAGTCCGAGAAACTTTTGCCCGCAAAGTGGCCCTCGGCAAAGTCGTCGGGGCGCTGCTGTCGAAACTCCGCAACAAGCAGTTCCGCCAGTTGCGCGTATGTCAGCAAACCTTTATCAACCCCATCCTCTAAGTCCGCCAAGCAATATGAGATATCATCCGCCGCTTCCATCACATAAGTCAGCGGAAAGCGGTGGCCTGCAGCCATACCGAGCTGTTCCTGCAATGCCGTCACAAAGGGTTGCTCAGATAAGTAGTAACCCGGCTTTTTCTTTAAATAAGAGAAAGGATCAGTATCTTTAGGTCTTGGTTCGTAAGCGGGCCGCGTGTACTTCAGAATGCAGGCACTTTGCAAATAAGTCAGGTTTAACCGTTGCAAGGTCGCGATTAAACGAATCGCTTGTGCATTCCCCTCGAAATGCGCCAGCTCACTCACCAAGCGATCACGCCATTCACTGCGCGAAGGATCGGATGACAGTTGCTTAAAACCATCAAGCTGCGGTGCATGTTCGGCAAACCAACGGGAAATTGCAGCTTCGCCAAAATGACCGAAAGGCGGATTGCCAATATCGTGCATCAGGCACGCCATTTCAACGAGGGTTTCACAGGGGCGTTCGAGCCCATCCAAACCGTAATCTGCGGCTTTACTACCAAGGAGAGCGAAAATTTGGCGAATAATAAAGCGACCGGTTTGTTGTACTTCGAGGGAGTGAGTTAAGCGACTACGAACTGCGGCGTTCCGTTCTAGTGGAAATACTTGAGTTTTCTGTTGTAAGCGCCTGACCGCAGCCGAATTAATAATCCGACCACGATCACTTTCCAACGCCCAATCCAAGCTTTCTTGTTCAGTGACCGAACGAGACGACCGTAAAGGCCGTGCCGTGGTAAATCTCTGTTTAAACTGTCTGGTCACTGAAACTCCTCGATTAATCGTCGACTTTCACCGCCCACAAGTCATGTTCGTCGGCATGAATAATTTCCGCCCAAATCAGGTCGCCGGGGCGCACATCGTGTTCGTCGGTCAAATGCACCACGCCATCAATCTCTGGCGCGTCTGCATAACTACGACCCACAGCGCCGTCTGGCGTCACCTCATCAATGAGAATACGCATTTCCTCGCCAATACGACCCTGTAACTTCGCAGCACTGATCTCCGACTGTACCGCCATAAAGCGCGCAAGGCGATCTTGTTTCACGTCTTCAGGCACAGGCTCTGGCAAATCATTCGCTGCCGCACCCTCTACCGGAGAATAAGTAAAGCACCCGACGCGATCGAGTCGTGCCTCACGCAGGAAAGTCAGCAACTCCTCGAAGTCTTCTTCTGTCTCACCCGGGAAGCCCACAATGAAGGTACTGCGAATCACCAGCTCTGGACAAATTTCCCGCCACTGCTGAATTCGCTCAAGTACCCGATCCGACGACCCCGGACGTTTCATCAAACGCAGTATCCGCTTGCTCGCGTGCTGAAAAGGAATATCCAGATAAGGTAACACCTTGCCTTCGGCCATCAATGGAATCAATTCATCCACCCATGGATAGGGATACACATAATGCAAGCGCACCCATACGCCCAGCTGACTTAATGCCTGACACATTTCCAACATGCGCGTTTTTACAGGTTGGCCTTGCCAGAATCCCGTCCGATGTTTTACATCGACACCATAGGCACTCGTATCTTGCGAAATCACCAGTAACTCTTTTACACCCGCTTTCGCAAGGCGCTCCGCTTCATCCAGAACGTGGCCAATCGGCCGACTGACCAGATCACCGCGCATCGATGGAATAATGCAGAAGGTACAACGGTGGTTACAGCCTTCAGAAATTTTCAAATAGGCAAAATGGCGCGGCGTGAGTTTTACACCAGTTTCCGGCACCAATTGCTCGAAAGGAATTTGTTCAGGCTTCGGTAAATGCTGATACACATGCCCCATCACTTCTTCATAAGCGTGTGGCCCGGTAATGGCGAGTACGTTCGGGTGAATTTCACGAATTTCATCGTCACGGGCACCCAAGCAACCTGTCACTATCACTTTACCGTTTTCATGCAGCGCTTCACCAATAGCATCGAGTGACTCTTGAACCGCACTGTCGATAAAGCCACAGGTATTCACAATCACCAGCTCCGCATCGTCATATTGTGGCACCACTTGGTAACCCTCAACGCGCAGTTGCGTGAGGATCCGCTCAGAATCGACCAAGTTCTTGGGGCAGCCCAAGCTCACGAAGCCAATGCGGTTGCTCGCCTTAGCTCCTACTTCAGAAGCTCCTGCCGCAGACTCTGCAAGAACTTTGGCGGGCGTCGATAGAGTTGTGGTTGGGTTACCTACAGATGCGGAGTGCTCTGTCGCTTTGGCACCTGGAGTATAAGTTTTTACGGTCATGAAGAATCCGGTCACACTGCAATTTTGCCGCATATTATACACGAGCGTCGGTAAAAGCTCCTGTCTTATGCAATGACCTCGTAACCGGACCAGTCTGGTTCCAATGCTTGTTTCTGACCGTCCTGCTCTAAATGAATATGCCAGCCTTCGAGTAAATCCACCGCCAAGCAATCGTCGACGTTGTACAAATCATCCTTGTGTGGCATGACGCTGTCTGTTAACAAGCGGCCTTTGGCGATATGCTTCGCTTCATCAGCGGTGCGAGCCACACACAAAGTAAAGTCATGAAACTCCGCTAACCGTCCAGGATAATAACCACCAAAATTGACAAACCATAAACGCTCGGCCTGCTCACTTGGCTCGGGTCTTAACTCAATGCGATAACCGTCCACATGGTGCACCGCCACATAGCTATCCAAATGTAGTCCTTTAAGTGTGCCGTACCACTGCTTACGCAATGCCGGATAGCAATCCTCAATACGCTCGCCCACTACAAAACGAATATCATGCACTTCAATATTTGCACCGGGCGCACTGCCACCTACATAGACCATAAATAAATTCACAGAACACTCCACATCACGTTAAATACAAATCATTTGTCTGTTTGCCGTTCAATGAGACTGATAGTACCCTTTTTACTCTGAATGCCAATGCTCTCACCACCAGCATTATCATTACCCTTAACAATAAAGGCGAAATCCCTATGTTGTCTTTGCCCGCTTTCATGCAGCGCTCTGCGCCTCCGACGCCTGTTGCAGCCCCTCAATGGATTGCTTGGAACGACGAACTGGCGGCGTCATTAAAGCTTCCCAACGAGCTTCAGGATCGTAAGCAAGCCTTAGCCATTCTTGCGGGCAACCACCAACCGGCATGGAGTGAACCGACGGCCGTTGCTTATGCAGGCCATCAATTCGGTCACTTCGTCCCACAGCTTGGCGACGGCCGCGCGGTGCTGCTAGCAGAAATCCTGCATGAGGATGGTGGATTACGAGATATTCAATTAAAAGGTTCGGGAACCACACCATTTTCCCGTGGCGGTGATGGGCGCTCTCCCATGGGCCCAGTGCTGCGCGAGTACCTCATGAGTGAAGCCATGCATAAGCTGGGTATTCCCACCACGCGCGCCCTTGCCGCAGTTGCTACAGGTGAGGCAGTCTACCGAGAAGACGCTGAACCCGGTGCCATTCTCACGCGTGTTGCCCAAAGCCATATTCGCGTCGGTAGCTTTCAATATGCGGCCCATCATGAAGGAAAGGAGGGCGTTAAAGCACTCGCCGACTGGGTGATCGCCCGCCATTACCCTGACCTTGCGACTCAACCGGCCCCTTACTTCGCATTGTTTGAAGCGATCTGCCAAAAGCAAGCGGAGCTCGTTAGCGGGTGGATGAGTATCGGCTTTATTCATGGCGTAATGAATACCGATAATACGAGTGTCTGCGGCGAAACCATTGACTATGGCCCTTGCGCCTTCATGGACCAATACCACGCCGAGCGCGTCTTCAGCTTTATCGACAAACGTGGTCGCTATGCCTATGCCAATCAGCCGGTCATTGCGCAATGGAACCTCGCACGCTTGGCAGAGTGCCTGATTCCACTCTGGATCACCGAAGACGCGCTCGGAGACCAGTCCGAAGTGGTTGCCAAGGCAAAACACAGGCTGCAGGAATTTATTGCCAACTATGAAAGACTCTGGCTAGAGCGCATGACTGCAAAGATCGGTATCAGCAGTCCCGAACCCCATGACCGGGAGCTGATTAACGATTTACTCGCACTCTTTCAGGCCGAAGAAATCGACTTTACTCAAGGGTTTCGTTTTCTATTACGCGGGACCCGCAATCACTGCCAAGACATTGAGCGCTTTGACCAATGGTTGATGCGTTGGCAGGAGCGTGTCGTCGATCAAGAGGCCGCGGCTACTTTGATGAATCAAGTGAACCCAGCAATCGTTCCGCGCACTCATCTGATTCAAGCGGTTATCGAGAGTGCGCAAACAACGGGAAATTTAGAGCCATTTCATAATATCTGTCAGGCCCTTTTGACGCCTTTCTCTGCAACCCACGAGGGCTCAAAATATGACGCTCCGCCGGAACCGGAGGAGCGTGTTCGAAATACTTTCTGTGGAACCTAAAAGACTCTCTCTAAAGTTTAAAAGGCTTAGAGTTAATCTTTTTGCGGCGGTGTCAGTTTTACAGCAGTGCCGAACACCAGGATCTCGGCGGCACTAGCGGCAACAACTGAGGTAGCAAAGCGCACCCCGACAACACCGTCGGCACCCAGTGAACGGGCTTCGTCGAGCATGCGATCCAATGCTTGTTCCCGCGCTTCGCCCATAAGTTTGGTGTAGTCATGCAACTCACCACCCACAAGATTGCGTAATTGCGCAAGAATATCCCGCCCCACATGCCGCGCCCGAATGGTGTTGCCACGGACAATCCCCAAGGTATCAACAATCTGCTGGCCGGCAATCGTTTCCGTCGTACTAATTACAATATGCTGCGTCATAATTTCACCTTCCGATACTTATCAGTTTTTCTGGCGATCAAACGTTGCCGTAAGACCATAAGGAATAACAAAACAAATCCACCGTAAAAGCCAACGATCCCGAACTTAAACCACCACGGAGTGCTATTGTCTTGCCACAAGCTCACTAGGACCTCCCAGCCAACAAACAAACTCACCGCCAGCGCTCCAAGAATCAGTACACTCCATCCAATGACTCCTAGCCACTGGGAAGGACCATCCCCCAAAATCTTGGGCAAATCTCTCGCGTCTGCCGAAACCCATTCTGCCTGCTTTAGATCGTTACGCATGCTATTTAGCTCCTCATATAATTGCTGCCATTCGGGCTGAGTTCGAATTAACACCGCAACCCGCTGGGACTCTTGCTGCGTCAATTCGCCATCGAGATACCCCGAAATCATTTCAGTCATAGCCTTTTGCTCTGTATCACTCATACCGTACCCTCCTTCTCCTGCGCCGCATGTGAAGCTGTGTGGCGCAGATATTTTTCACGTAATGCCAACCGGGCCCGATGTAACCGCGACATCACGGTACCTTGTTCAATTCCCAAAACTTCAGCGATATCTGCATAGGACAAATCATTCACATCCCGGAGCACTAAAATTTCTCGTTGATCTCGGGGTAATGCACTCAAGCAGCTACGCATCCAATTCTTGCGTTGCTGTTGAGACAACAACTCCACATCTGCATCTTGCTCGGTAAAGGCTCCCACTTCGGTCACTTCGGCACCTCGATCAAACCGTTGCTCGTGACGCAACCAATCCAAACATGCGCGCCGCACGACAGTGTAGAACCAAACCTTTTGCGCTCGCTCATCAGTTGGCAGGCGTTTACCGTCCAAGGTTTTAAGAATAGCTCCCTGCGTTACATCAAAGGCCTCGTCAGCTTGGCCTAACATATGCCGTGCCAGTGCCAGCGCACCCGGATACCATTTCATGTAGGGATTCTGTTCATTCACCCGCCGTTTCCTTCACTTGTGAGTTCTTGTATCGGACCTGCCCCTATTAAACGCTGAGATGCTTTTTTTATTCCATAAATTTGCATCACTCATTTCAACAGGATGTAAACACTTGGCTTGTACCTCACAGGGACTTGTCTATACTTCGTTAAAAATATGTAAAGCCACTGAATCTAAACTGCTTTGAAATTTATGACCAATCTTTGCTAGCAAACATTGGTGACCAACAAAGGATGCACCCCATGTCATCTCTCAAAGTGCTGCTCAGCACCTTCGTGGTATTCACTTTGCTTGTCGCCTGCCGACAGGAGAGTCACGACTCACAAGTTGTCTTTCTCACGCAAGATCATGAAGTGGCCGTTATGGCCGGTCAGCCACTTGCCATCACGCTGAATGACTTAGGCGCCTCAGGTGCCACATTCAGCCAGGCGGGTGACCCTGCATTTGGTCGCAGCTGGATTGAGAACAATACTCTGTATTATCAAGCCGATGATGACCATTTTGGCGGTGACAGCTTCTCATTCATACTGACCAAAGATGGACAATCCGCCTCTGCTCACATATGGGCGGACGTTGGCCAGACCCTGGTGATTTCAGGTCGCGTTACCGAGCATCGCTTGCGCAACAGTGACATTCACTTTCGCGCTGGCGATATTCAGAGCACTAGCCCAGTCGATGGCCGCGGTTTCTACCGCCTTGAGGTGCCGGTGTTGCCGCCACAAAAAGACGAAATTCCTCAGCTTTCAGTCACCCAGAATAATGACGCGCGCATCACCCTGACGTCTCGCCTTCATAGCATTGAGACATTAGTTCAATGGCAGATCGAACATGGCGAGATAAATCGTCATCAGGAACACGGTGTACAAATTTCACCTGTGGCTAATGCTCGTGATGTATTACTCGACCGCCTTGCTGCATTAGAAGAAGCCCCGATTACTCGTCTCAACTTGGACCGCCTCGACCGCCAACTTGACCCCGACATCATGCTCGAAATGGCGGCATTGACCGTGCTATTGATTCAAGATCCCAGTGCAGGTATTGATACCCAACATCAAACGCTTTACGACGTGCTAGCGAGCGTTGGCTATTACAATCAACTCGTTGCTGAATTTGCTGTTGGCGGCCAACGCAGTCCGCTCATGACCCAACTCAACTATATTCTCAATGACGACGAAGTGATGCCTCTACTCGAACCAGATGCATTGTTTGGCGATTATCTACAAATGTTTGAAACCACTGTGTTCAAGCCAGACTTTTCTAGCCGTTATCTGTCTATTAGCGAATCAACATTGTTTCAATCGACCGGTGCTATCGATACTCCTGAAACACGTGGACGCTTTAACAATGCAAATTACGACTGGAACCTCGAAGGTTCTATCATTGAGATTACGAATTCGATCGCCGTACCGCTCCAATTGACGGTCACGCCAGGCCGCCACATTGCAGACCCGCAAATTCGTGCCAATTTCATTGAGCGTTTTGGCGAAAACTATTCAACGCAGCGCACCGTCAACGCGCAACTACAAGAGTTCCGGGTTATTTCACGCTATGGCGATCGCCTGATGCTCCGAGAAGTTTCACAGATGGAGGTGCCCGAGTTCACCATTACGGATGACTTTGGTAGCTTTACTGTGCCTGATTATAGCTACGTTGCTATCGTCAACTTGCGCTTAGTGAACGCTGAAAGCGAGGTAAGCGAGTTCATCCCCTTCAACGATGTGACTGCACGCGATTTAATCTTGCCCGACGTACTCGGATATTTCATTTCCCATCAAGTGACCTTGGAAAGTGACGGCACAGTGAGCTTTGCGAACGATGATCTTCTGGAAGAGTTCGGTGCTGCGTTCTTTGTCACAAATTTAGATTGGCAGCTCACCTGGGCACTCCATGATGACGACGAACGACTGCGGCTCACGCTACGTATGCCGGACGACACCTTAGTGAATCAGGCTGACTACTTTATCCTTGACGATACACCGGGCATGGAAAACATGTATATGGAATACACGAATGGCTTCGATGAGTTCCACGCTCGAGTCAATCCTGGTGGTGCCATTCCTGAAGCAACTATTACTGCGGAAGATGTGATTGAAATGGTAGACAGCGGACTTATGCTACATGCCACGGTCAACGCCAACATCGAAACTTGGGATGGGTTGGAGCCGCGTCCTTTTGGCTGGTTTGGTTGGCAATTTTTTGACGATGGTACAGGCGTCCTACCACAGTTCACTTGTGATGGTGCTCCCGCAGACATATTCGTTTGCCGCGGCGATTTTAGAAAACGCCCCAATGTAACAGACACTTTCAGTTGGGAAGTGATCGATTCAGAGATTCGTATGGAACGTGTTACAAGCGCTCCATGCCCAGACTCAGGCCCGTGTCTTGAGCGACGAATCAGACCGCTGTTAATGCTAACGGACGAGATTGTTTATGGTATTGAAATGAACATTGGTCCCTCGTCTTTCATTGGGCAAACAGAGCCTGTTGTGCCATTCCTGCAGATTCAACCCCGCTTTATGAGTTGGCGTATCACCGACTTAAGCGAAATTCCGATACAAGAACTCGGCATGCAGTCGCAACAGTACCTCAGAGTATTGCCAAGTACACATGCAGATTTAATAACCATGGAACACAACTGAGATAATGCGAATGATGAAAAGGATATTGATCACGGCACTCGCCACACTATGCATTGTGGGTGGTTCTGTCCATGCGCAAGCCAACCCTGGAGCGACTGCCCCTTCGGTTTCCCAGCTGGTACAGCAGGGACAGCAGCTCTTGCAGGCCAACCGTCACCAAGAAGCCTACGATCTCTTTCTCCGCTACGAGAATGAGCATTCCGGCTCCGTTCGGTTTGATTATTGGTACGGTGTTGCCGCACTCCGAGCAGACCGCCCCTTTGAGTCCTCGCTAGCATTGGAGCGAGTCATTACTCAGCAACCCACCCATGCGGGCGCACGCCTTGAATTGGCCGGGGTTTACCTGCGGCTGAATCGCCTCGACGCTGCAGAGCGTCAGTTAGACTTCCTCGAAGGGTTGAATCCTCCGCCACGCGCCCAAGAAGCGATGTTCCGGCTGCGTGATGCCATTGCCGCGCGCCGTGCGGGCGACCAGCAAGTGCCACAAATCTTCATGTTTGGTTTAGATTTTGGCTACGACAGCAACTATCTCAATTACCCAGACAGCTTTGACCTATTCGCCAATACCATTCTACAAGGCATCGCAATTCTCGAGGCCGATGATACAACTTATACAACGGCTCGAGCCATGTGGTGGCGACGTTTCGGCAGCGATAGCGGTTACCTTGAAACCAGCTTAATGGGCCAAAGCCGGAAAAATCACAATAGCGACGCCAGCATCTTCGATACTCACGTTATTCACGGTATGGCGACTGCGGGCACTCGCTTTAGTGGTCAAAGGGAATTGCGCTTTGGCTTTGAGGCCGCCCAGCTCTGGCTTGATAACGAACGCTATCGTCATCACACCGGACTGAACTTGGGTTACCGTCAGCCTCTCGGTGAACGTGGTGAGCTTCACGTAAATACGCATTTCCGGGATTTCCGCTTCGACCGCCGCCGGAATGACTATGTCTCCTGGGGTGGTGATCTCGAATATCGTCTCCAACTGAATAATGTTGTGCGCTTGCGCGGACGCACAGGATTTGATGCCGAGCGTGTGACGCGTGACCCAACCCGTCAAGGGGGTGACTCCGATCGGTTATTTGTCACCGGTCATGCAGATTTCCAGCTCGGTATGCGTAACCAAATTCAAACGATGATTGGCTACGAGAACCACCGCTATGACCAAGCGGCCTTCTCAATATTTAACTTGGGACAACCAGAAATTCGTGATGACGACAGTCTGCGAGCACGACTGGAATGGATTTTCCAGCCCACCCCTCATTGGCGCTTTAGCCTCTTTGGGCAATATCGCGAACAAACTTCATCGATCGACTTCTTCGAACTCGATCAGACGCTGGTCCAAGGGAGTGTGACTTATGTTTTCTAAGCTGTTTTCTAATCTGAAGTTATTGAGTTGGGCGCTCGTCGCCACAACACTCGTCAGTACCTCAGTCATAGCAGAGGAAGAAGAGAATACTGCTGGGCAAATTCTCTTCGTGCATGGCACCGTTGAACTCGTGCGCGACAACATTCCAGCGGCGGCGACACGAGGTGCACGCCTGATACCACAAGATGTGGTTGCCACGCGCGCTGCCTCAAGTGCGCAAATCCGCTTTGTCGACAACAGCTTAGTCGCAATTCGTCCAAACTCGACCTTTCTGATTGAAAGCTACAATTTCGACGAGCTCAATCCAGACGCTAGTGAACAACGCACGCAGTTAGTTCGCGGAAGTTTGCGTGCTGTCACCGGTGCCATCGGCCGCGCGCGACCTGAACAAGTAGAGTTCCAAACCCCCGTTGCGACCATGGGTATTCGCGGGACTGTTCTTGCCATAGTGCATGTACCACCTGGGCAAAGTGCTGATTTCAACAACTTACCACCCGGCACTTATATGCAGGTTGAAGACGGTTTCGTATTGCTAACCAACAACACCGGTTCGATTCTAGTCGGCGCTGGCGAGACTTTCTATGTCGAAGATGAAGACACACCTCCTGTGCCGGCACCTGAAGACGCTCTCGACTACATGAATCAGCAAAATGAAGAAGAAGAGGAAGAAGACGAAGAGGGTAGTGACAATGGTGTGGTCGCGACTTCAGAAGATGAAGACGATGACGACAGCTCTGACAATGGCCAACCTGCTGTCACCTCTGACGACGATGAGGACGACCTTGCAGATGACGGAGATTCTGGTGCATTACCACCGCCGCCTCCGCCAGCACTTCCACCTGAAGACGACAACGAACCTGTGGCTCCGCCCCCTCAGGCAGGTGAAGATCGTGGTGAAGACGAAGGTGAGGAACTAATCAAAGAAGAAGACGAAGAAGAGCCTGTCGATCCTGACCCAGACCCAGAACCAGAACCTGCTGAGTTGCCGGCTCCTGGTGTGGGCTTAACCGGTAGCGGCTACCTTGAGCGCATTCGTGACCTGAGCACATTCCAAACCAACATCGTGGGTCAAGCGAACGTCTTAACTCGCGCAGAAACTGATGAAATGACCTTTATTGCTACGGACTCAATCCCAACGCTTTATGGTTCATTCAATGTAAATAACTTTAACCCTAATTCCTCAAACGTGATCGATTGGGGAATGTGGTCGGGTGGTCAGTATGTGATCATCGACGCGGATGGGGAAGAGCGGGATAACACAAGCCCGTTCCCCTATATGTTCTCAGACCAAACCATTGGCACAGCAACGGAGTTCCAAGCTATTGCCGAGGCCAATCATAGTGCCGACGGTACGATGACATTCCGACTCGGCGGCGGCACGGGCGTTCATTTCAGTCACGGCGAATACATTGAGCTCAGTGACTCGAGTCGCGTCTTTGTGGATTTGAGCACCGGCCAAATCACCATCGAATTGGGTTATCGCTATAGCGCAGAAGATATGGCTGTGCTTCGCACATTACTGGGATCTGGCTCTATTGAAGAGTTCTATAAGGGCTTCATCGAGCTCCAGCATTCCGCCTCAAGTGAGCTGATTCTCGAAGTTGCGCGCCTATTTGGTTCCTTTACGGGCAATGAAGATGCGGGCATTGATGCACTGCTCGCGGGTCTCTTCATGGCTATCAATGATGGTGGAGAAACCTATGCGGGCTACGGCTTGTTCTACTTCCTCTATTGTTGGATGGGCGATAGTTGTGAACTACCCGACGGTTCAACGCCAAGCGAACTTCCTCCTGCAGGTATTGCGTTGACCGGTAGCGGTTATTTAGAGCGAGATCGGAACCTCGATAGCTTCCAAACGAACTTTATTGGCGGCTCCTCTGTATTGACTCGCGCTGAAAATGAGGCAATGACCTTCATTGCCAATGCGGCGGTTCCTGAACTTTATGGCACCTTTGCGTTGAACAGCTACAACCCCTTCTCTTCAAATGTGATCGATTGGGGACTGTGGGCGCCAGGGCAATATACTCTTGTCGATGATCAAGGCGCAGAACGCTTGAGTAATCACTACTTCCCGTACATGTTCTCCGACATGTCCATTGCAAGTATTGAGCGCTTCTACGACATCACCGATTTACGTCATGCCGACCGTCGCTTTATGCACTTCCGCTTTGGCGGTGGCACCGGCGTTCACATGAGCAATAGCGAGGTTGTGCAGCTCGATGACGGCAGTCGGATTATTGTTGATCTCGACACCGGCGGTATCGAGCTTGAGCTCGCTTTCCGCTATAGCGCCGAAGACATGGCTGTACTGCGTACCCTGTTTGGTTCGGGCACCATTGAAGAGTTCTATGACAACTTCATTGAGCTTGAGGAAACCACAGCAGGTGACCGTATTGTTGAACTCGCCAGACTCTTTGGTACCTTTACCGGCAATGAGAACGATGGCATCGATGCGCTCCTCACTGGCCTGTTCCTCGCCCTGCAAGACGGCGCAGATGTGCACACCGGCTATGGCTTGTTCTACTTCCTCTACTGCTGGATGGGCGAGACTTGTGCGTTACCGTCTCCTGAGCAGCCTGAAGTGGAGCTCATGGCCGAGCGTGGAATCACATCTTATGGCTACACCTTAGGCTCAACCTTTACCGGTTGGACAGGAATTACCGGTCTTTCTAATGGTTCGTATGCAGTAGACGCTTACCGGTTCACTCGTGAAGGCGATATTACCGTCGCCCGAGACTCGGATGCTCAGTCATTTGACTTCAGTAGCTTTAATCTTGGGGCTATTCACCTTCCATCGCGCTGGAATATGATGCAGTGGGGCAGTTGGGATGGCGGTAGTTATTCGTTCTTTGATGGCGATGATGTGGACTTAACCACGCCTTTAGATAGCCCAGAGCCCCCCTTCCATTGGGCTTTCGCGACGAGCGGCTTTGGCACAAGTAGTTTCGCTGAAAACGTCCTCGGCCAATACGAGGGCACTATGTCCTTCCGCTATGTGGGAGGTTCCAAGCTGTTTTTCGGTAACGAAGAGTCGATTCAGTGGTTGCCGACGAGCCGTATTGAGATCGATCTCGACGACAATAGCCTGATGGTGCTGTTGAACTTCAGCTACTCGGGAGACGAAAGCGCACTGATTCGCGAGCTAATCGGCTCCGGAAGTGTTGCCGATTTATACGACCTCTTTATCGAACTCTCCGAAACTGGCAATGACCCTATCATTGAGTTAGCCCGCCTCGTCGGGGCATTCACTGGTATCAATAATGGCACCAACGATAGCATCGGAGGCTCCTTTATCGATGGCTTGATTGCCGGTATTTTCATGCTACTCAACGACGGTGACGACAGTTATATGGCCTACGGCACACTGGCCTTTGTCCACTGTTACTTAGATCCAAACTGTAGCTTCAGCGATCTACCTTTATTACCCGGCGCGAATTTAAGCACGGGCGGCATGTTAGACCGCAACTTTGCGCAACTTAGCGACGAAGGCAGCGTCATTGTTACCGAGTTTAATGGCTACGAGGCACCGACCTATGTGTATACCGGTATGTTCAATTTCTCTGCTTACAGTGAAATGGAACCGCTCTTTACAGCCGGCTTGGACTTAGGGGAATACTTCTCCGGTTCAGACATTCAAATCTACTGGGGCGTTTGGGGACCAGAAAGCTACAGTATTCGGAACTACTTCGACGAGGAGCTCGACAATACCCGCTACATGCCTTACCTCACCGCCACATCGCTCTTCGATTGGATATCCGCTGGCAATGTGTTGCGGAATAATTATGAGCAGGAGCTTATCTTCCAGCTTGGTGGTGGTCCAGGTATGTTCATGAATAATGGAGCGAGCTTTTTCTTACTTCCTCAGAGCTTCATTATTTTGGATCCATTGGCTGAGAGTACGTCAGAAGAAGTCATTATTAATCTTTCATACGACTATGAGGGTTATCTGGGCGGGCTCTTCGGTGTGGATTCATTGCTTGCTCTGCTGAGAGGTTATATCGATCTAACGGCCACCGAGCCGGAGAGCATTCTGGATTTTGCTCGCTTCTACGGTAGCCTGGTGGGTAACGAAGAAGGTGACATTGAAACTTTCTTCCAGGCCATCCTAGGCGGTTTATTTGTCAGTCTGTGGGATGACGAGGAGTTGGCTCAAGGATATGGACTCTACTATTTCATTCGCTGCTCCCTTGACGGCAACTGTGACTTCGAAACGCCTGACTTCGGGCTTGATGTAGAAGAAATGCTACTGTCTGAGCTCTGGGATGCGGATACACTGCTCGTCATGGGGCGTAACAACGCCCTAAATTGGGGACCCATCTTCACTTATGGTCAAGACGACACAGTGTTTTATTTCTTCTCGGAAGACTTCCCTGATTTTGGCTTCCCACAATTAGCAGCACATAGTGACTCCATGTACACGGTCACCTACAACGGCGAACCCTTCGATTTATTGAATGGCTTGGGTTCCTACATGATCGACCATGGCCAAGGCGGCAGCGCGATCAACTGGGGTTACTGGGAAGCAGGGTCTTACACTATGACCTACTACCCAGGTTCAGGCGCTCCCATCGAAGAACTTGATAACTCAAGTGACTATCACTTCCTGATGGTTGAACGCGTCACTACTCAGGCTGAGTTTGACACTTTGGGTCAAACCCATAGCTCCTTGAGTTACTCGCTTGATGCTGATGGCTATGGAATATTCAACTCAACTTCAGAGACTTTCCTTGGGTTCGACGATGGCTTCCTCACCGTTAACTTTGATGACAACAACTTCGACTTGCTCATCAACTTCCTAGACGGCTCGAGTCTCTTTGCCAATGGTGCAGATCTCATGGAGCTATTTTATAACTACACCATCGACTTAGAGGGCACTGGTGCACTCGGCGGCGGCGCACTAACAGGTGTGTTTGCAGGACCCAATGCGGATGCCATGGCAGCGATCATTGAAGGCTGGTTAATGGAGAACGAAGAACTGCTGCGCGGTATCGGTATCTTTATCCGCGACTAAGGCGTCGTTCCCATTTATAGAAAAGGCCTTCCATGGGGAAGGCCTTCTTATTTTGCAGCTTCTGCAAGCCCAGACTCACTCTACGCAGTAGGTGAACCCAGAATTGTGACTGCAATGCTGAAGTACAACAACACACCCACCGCATCAGCAATCGAAGTGATTAATGGCGCACTTGCCGTTGCTGGGTCGAGCTTCATGCGCGACAACAAGAATGGCAAACTCATACCAATCAAGCTACCTGCCACCACAATCACTACCATCGACAAAGAAACAACCAACGCGATGTCCGCACCGCCACGGAAGAAGCCAATAGACGATACAGCCACTGCCATAGTGACACCCAAGAGCACCGCAACACCGACTTCTCGACTCAGCATCTTCATCCAGTCTTTCATCACCACGTCACCGGTTGCGAGTGCCCGCACCATCAAGGTTGAAGCTTGAGCGCCGGCGTTACCGCCACTATCAACCAACAGTGGTAAGAAGAAGACGAGAGCCACATATGCAAGAATAGTGTCCTCAAAGTACGCGATTCCAGCACCCGAGAAGATGTTCCCGAAGACCAACAACACGAGCCAGAACACCCGCTTGCGATACATTGTGAAGGTGCTTGCATCTTTGATCGAGAGATCTTTTAACGCGAGCGTACCACCCCCTTTATGGAAGTCTTCTGTGGCCTCTTCTTCGTCCACATCCATCGCGTCATCGACCGTGACAATCCCGATAAGCTTATCGCCACCATTGGTCACAGGCACCGCAATCAAGTCATAGCGACGAATCACATCGGCTGCTGCCTGCTGTGGTTCTTCTGCTTTTACCGTGACAACGTCAGTCCGCATCACTTCTGTCACTGGCGTTTTGTCATCACTCGTAAGCAACCGGCGCAATGAGCAAGTGCCAATCAGGCGATGTAAATCATCGACCACAAATACCTGATAAATAGTTTCCATCGTCTCGGCATTTTGCCGGACGAAAGAGAGCGCCTGCCCCACCGTCAAGGTGGCGGGAATAGACACATAAGCAGAAGTTGCCAAGGCACCTGCGGTACCCTCTTCATAGGCCGCTAACTTCAGGATATCTTCACGCTCTTTCTTCGCGAGCTTTGGCAACAGTTCTTTCTGTTCACCTTCACTCAACCGTTGATACACGTCGACACGCTCATCGCGAGCAAGTGCCTTAAACAGAACCAACTGCTCATCTTGCTTAAGACATTTGAGAATTTCGTCTTGCAAGGGCGCTTCAAAGTAACCGAATAGCTGAGCAAACTCTGCTTCCGGAAGTTTCGTCAACAGCTCCGCAATTTGCTGCGGTGCGTAAGCGGTCAGCTCTTCGGCAATATCGACTGCCTGATTAGTTCGCACCACGTCTAACCACTCGCTCGGCTCAGAGCTAATCAGCTGCATTTCGATAGCCACTTTCAAATCAATCATAGACATAGCAATTTCTCCTTAAAATGCGACATTGACGCCGAGTGTGGCGATGTTGGCACGAGTTTCAAAGTCACGAGCAAAGCTAACGTCTACTTCCCAGCCTCCTCGCGTTGCGCTGCGCAAACCAAGCGCCGCAGTAGGTCGATCTTGGCCCAATCCTGCAACTTCAAGAATCAAATCTTGAGAGTCAGAAATGGCGTGGGTCGAAGCCACCCCCCAAGTCGGGTCGATTTGACGGTCTGAATAGGCGTACTCGGCACCCAGGTTAATGTGCAGATCTCCGAAACCAGCAATAGTGCGGGTGTAAGGAATATTCACAAAAACAACATCAAGCGAATCATCAGTGTTGTTGTAGGCGGTCCCCATCGATAACGCTAATGCGCCGTCCAGAAAACTCTCCGACAACATCCGCTTCGCTTCAAAGCCGATCAGATCAAATTTGCCATCGCTGAGGTTCAATTCAGCTGGAAGTGCAAGCTCCCAACCCGACTGCACAGCACACATGGGCATGAGTGTTAAAACGGAGGTGCTATCAGAGTGAGCGATCCACGTATCAAGAGCGCACTCGCCAATAGGCGTGATGGTGGCCTCATCAACGAGAAAGTGCCCACCATTCGCATGGGCGAGGGAGGTCATGCTTACAGCCGCAGTAAAGCCGAGCGCATAGGACATACGCGGAGTATATTTTTTTAACCACATGGTTCAGTTCCTTCTTGAAACCGGTGGCAAAAGACAAGAGGAACATAGATACAGGTATGCCGAGCCCCTAACAGGCCAAAAGACAAATAGTATGTATCGGTCAGTTTCTCAGCGTCGACGCTTGTGCGTTTGCTGAGTCACTGTTTCAGAAAAGGAAACGAGACAGGGAGAACAGCAGGCGCTAAGCGTTGCGCACCAATTTACAGTTTTTAGCTAAGCGACAACTCGGAGGTTCCGCATGGCTTGCGTTAATGTTCATCGATTTCTCTATGGTTGTGCTTACACATGTAAGCGTCGCGCATCTTACGGATTTAGACTACAAAGTCAACTTGCAAACCCCGATTCTCACAAAAGTTAACAACTTCAATAGTATAGCAAAGCGAAATTTAACTTTACGACGTAAAGCTTTATGTAGTAAGGTTAAAAGCATGAGTAAATCAAACCAAGACAACGAACAGATTCTCAAAGGGTTGCTCGATACCTTGGTCCTGAATGTGCTGACACCCAAAGCAAATTATGGCTTTGGCATTCGCGAAGCCCTGCAGGTTCAACTAGGTGACGACGCTGATGTGGTGAAAGAAGCCACGCTCTACCCTTTGCTGCATCGACTGGAGCGACGGGGCTTATTAACCTCGTTTCGACAACCAGGCGATCGCGGTACACCGAGAAAATACTACCAAGTCACACCTGAAGGCTTAGCTTTTTTGCGTGGGCGAATTGAAGAATGGCGCAAAGTATCGAGTTTGCTTGAGCGCACGATACTTAAAGAAGAGGAATAGATGATGAGACTTAGCTATGTTACACGGATACCATCTCCGGGTTTCCCCAGTGCAGTTCAAACCGAAGACGCTCATATTGATCGTTACTTACAAGCACTCGATGCTGCACTGCTCGGTGCAAAATGTGTGCGCATGCTGACACTCGAAGAAGTGCGAGATCACCTACTTGAGCATCGCGATCGTCTGATTGAGCAAGGTATGGCGGCAGACATTGCCAGCCAAGAAGCAGTGAAGAGCTTCGGGGCGGTAGAAGAGCATGCCAGTCTACAGCGCTCAGAACGCACAAAACTCTATTTTAAAATGCTCGCTTCCTTTGGCGGACTCTTCGCTGGCTTGATGCTGCTCATGCAAGTACTCAACCAAGGCTTTACTCGAGATACTTTAGGTACATTAGCAACAGTGACGCTGTTCAATTTTCTGTTCTATGGTGCCCTCATGAGCTGGTGGTTTACCTTCGGGTTTGCCCAAGCGCGGCCGACCGTACCAGAAAACGTAAATTCCGACGAAGAGCTGCGAGTTTACTCTGGGCGCTGGAGTAAAATCGCCGCAGTATTCCTGTTCTTTGTGATGGGTTCCATCGGCATCGCCTGCTTGCTGTCCTTTGTCGGTATTGGCTTTATGACCGCCAATGAATCCATGATCGTCAATGGCATCTTGGCTTTCTTCGCGCTCTCCATGACGCTGGCTTCGCGAGTGGCCTTCGAGCAATACCACATGAGCGGCTCGTCACTCACTCATCACGGCATTTTTGGCCAGCGCCACATCAACCTTGCACGAGTCCGCGATTTTAAGCGCCAGTCCCCATGGAAAAGCTTCTTCTACGGTGCTTTAGGGCAACAATATCTTATTGTGTGGGAAGACGACGCGGCCAACCTGCATAAAGCCCGGTTGACCATTAATGGCGAAATGCATAACGGCGATCGGCTCATCGCGGAGCTGGAACGCAAGTTTGCGTCCAGCGAACAGACGGCCTAACTACTTTCCTTTTGCACACCCGTGCGGGTGGTGATGTGCTCTAAGCCATGACCACCCGGACCACGTTCCGATTGCCACAGTTTGTAAGAGAAAAATAACCCTAGCAGAGCGAACCCGGTGTAGAACCACATGCTCGGCGCATAACCTGCTGGGTTGTCGGGCCCCGCCAGATTGGCATCATTAAGATAACCAACGATCATCGGCACCACCATCCAACCGAGTTGCTGACAGAGTGTCATCATGGCGTAGGCTGATCCCAAGCGTCGCTCACTCACGATATATGCAACCGAGGGCCACATGACCGCAGGTATCAAAGAAAAGACCCCTCCCAGCATCAGCATCACCAGAAAGAGCGTCAAGGGAACCTGTTCAAAACCGATAAGTGGCAAGCCAATCCACACCAGCGGACCTGGGGGGAGGTAGGTCACCATCAAGAACAGTGGCAACATAATTAAGGAGCCGACGGCCATAAACAATGACCGCCGCCCGACGCGATCTACCCAGAGACCGAATAGCGGCGTTGCCACAATCGCAGCCACAGGCAACATGCTGCTGAGCAGCCCAGCCGCTTCGCGAGTCAGACCATGGGCTTGCTGGAAGTAATCAATGGCGAAGCTACGGAATGGAAAGATCGTGGCATAAAAGACCACACAGAGCGCCACGATATACCAATAGGAAGAGCTAAATTTGTAGAGGCTTTTAAAGTCGATACGCTCGTCGTGCTGCACGGGCGCGAGTGGCATGCGCTGCTCGACACGACGCTCTAATACCCAGTACAGCATGGCTGCGGTCACTGAAATGCCAGCAACGGCCGTGGCCAACCAGAGCGGATCTTGCCAGTTTGCATACAAGGGGCTGGCGACAGACGTAGACCAATCCGCCGACGCTGAGCCGAGGCGCGAAATAGAGAGATTAAGACCAAAGGCAAAACTCAGCTCGCGCCCCTTAAACCATTTCGCCAGCGTAGTCGTAGCCGCGACAATCAGTGGTTCGGCGCCAATACCGAGCAGAATGCGCCCGGCGAGAATGGTCTCAAAATAGGGAAATGCGGCCGTGAGCGCAGCAGCAAACAAACATACAATCGCAAATACGGTGAGCGCTTTCTTGGTTCCGAAACGGTCGATGATATACCCACCCACCAGCAACATAAGCACTGCAGCCGCGTTGTAAGCGGAGGACAACCAACCGATTTGCTGATAGGTAAAATCAAGCTCGGTGCGCAATAAGTCCACGACGGGCCAGAGCGAATCATAGACATAGTAGTTGCCAAACATCGCGAGGCTAACAAACAGCAATACGGCCCAACGCATCATTGGCGATGGCATGGCCTGATCCTGAACGCTCATGAGAACTCTCTTTATTATTAGAATTATTCTATTGGATGCACTCGCTCGAGCGTAACCACTGGATAAGGCAATGGCAAGAGCCCCTGATCACTGGTACGGAAGTACTCAATAACCGACACGGCATCGGTATTACACGCAACATGCTCTTCAGCGCAGTCCGGGCGTTCACTGTAGATCACCTGCAAACCGCCTTCGCCTGTGCGCACAACACGCTCCACCGGAAAGGCCCGGGGCTTGCCATCAACAAGCACCACATCCACTCGATCACTGGTCTCTCGCTGTGCGTCATACAACACCGTCCAACCGTCATTGCCCGTCGCGCTATAATTATTGATGACCACCTGATAGACCCGATCGTCCTCAAGTGACTGCCAATCAGGTGCGAGTAATGTTCCGCGATTCACTTCCAGCACCGTCACCTCGCCCCGCTCATAAGCAGCTGTTTCGGTAAATACAAACCGCAACCCACCGCCATAAGGGAAGCGCCCCGCGTGGGCACCTTCGGGTAGTGTGGAACTCACTGTCTCCTGAATCAGTTGTCGTACCTGCGCGCCGGTTAATCCAACCACACTCAGCGACGCACTAAAGGGCAACATTTCAAGGGAGATATGTCCCTCTCTTAGCTCACCCTCGGGTAACGACGTGCGAATGCCTCCCGCATTAATAAGTGCAAAATCCGGTTGCCTGCCGGTCACTTGCACTACATCATCGCGGCGCGCGAATTGCAGTTGTGCTTGCGCAAGAATCGGCGCTAGGTGCGAGCCATGTTTATCCGAGCCATCGTCTCCAGGGCGACGCACGTGCATAACCTGCTCTGGCGCAAATCCCAGCAGCTCACCATAGGCTGCTTCTAGCTCAGGTTTGTACACAGTATCAATATGCGCACGCATAGCTTGCGCTTCCGCAACTACAGCAATGTTCGGTTGTGCTTCAATAAATTCCAACACCTGCTGGGTTTCATCGTCGTTAAAGCGGACTTCTGGCATGCGGTGCGCCCGGTGATAGAACGCGTCGTTACTCAACAATGTATTGCCGCCGGCACAGCTCAATAACCGCCCTTGCTCATTGAATTGCACGCGCACTCTTCCCATGGCTTGGGCGTATTCACCCGCCTGGACAACGCAAGTCTGGCTTACGCCATCGGGATTGGTCACCTGCTGGGCGTATTCGCCATTGTTACCCAATGCCAGGTTACGAAAATCACCGAGTAAGGTGTGAGAATGACCACCAACAATGAGATCAATACCGTTCACGCGTCGAGCAACATAGAGATCAAGGGCGTTGCCAATATGGGTGACCGCAATGATATTGCGCACCCCATGCTCATGGAACAAGTCTACCGTTCGCTGGGCTGAACTCACCATATCGAAAAATTGCACGTCGCCCGTATTTGGGGAAATATTCGGCATATCTTCCAGCGCGAGCCCAAAAATACCCACCACATGTTGGTTTGCTGGTAAGTCATCTAGTGCATTTAGGCGGGTCTTTTCATATCCGTCAAAGGCGTACAAAACATAAGGGCGCAAATTCGCTTGATCGGCTAAATCCGCGTCCTGACTGGCGTCAATATTGGCCGCAAGTACCGGGAAATTCACGCGATCGAGGAATTCATTCAGATGAGAATTCGTCAGGTCAAATTCATGGTTGCCGAGCGCCATGGCGTCCAAACCCATTTGGCTTAGAATATCGGCGTTCATACGCCCTTCGTTTAACACGAAATAGGCAGTGCCTTGCCAAGCGTCTCCGCCATGCAAAAACAATAAGCTGTCATTATGAGTGCGGGCGTGTTCGCGATAATACTCAATCCGTGAGTGCAGTCGCGGGTGTCCACCAAATTCGTTATATACCTGGGTGTCATCAGCTTGGAAGCTTGCGCGGACGGGGTCAAATGCAGAATGAGTGTCGTTAATGTGAGCAATAGTGAGCTCGAACGGATACTCAAGGGTGCTTGATTCCTGTGGTTGTGGCGCACAGGCCGCCGCCCCCATCACAACCCAACACAACAACCCCAACCGAAACCCAAATGCCATCATCGCCTCGCCCAATCACTCAAATAGGGGCTTATGTTACCGAATTTTGACATTTGGGGGTACTCGCCTGTTACGCAGACTCACACACTAGGCAGAAGTGCCCTACAGCACCCCCGGATTTAGCTGCCAAATGGTGAAGTTGAGGACCGAAGCAAAGCTCACCCAGGCTAAATAGGGAATAAGAAGAAGTGACGCTAACCGATTCAGCGGCCAGAACAGTCGAATCAACGCAACGATCATCCCCCAGAGCAACACAATCCAAAGAAAGGACACAGCTCCTAGGTACCAAGCGAAGAAAAGCCAGCTCCACAACGCATTCACAGCCAGATGAGCCACAAATAGGATCAGCGCCGGCTTCGTACCAGTCGTTGGCGTGCGCCAGACCAACCAAGCCGCAACCCCCATCATGGTGTACAAGAGTGTCCACACCGGGCCGAAGAGCCAGCCCGGAGGCGCCCAACTTGGCAAAGTGAGATCACGATAGAACACTTGTGCATTCATCGAGCCTAATCCGCCGAGGGCAGCGGTCACGTACACCAACACTAAGGCCACAACTAAACCTAAGACCTGCCATTTCTTTGCATAACTCATAAGAATTTTCGCTCTGTTTCAGTGACCATTAGGTATACGCTAGAACTCAACTAAATGTATTAATCCGACAGAATATTTCTGTCGAGTTGCCGATACCACCGCACACCCGCCCATATGGACGCAGCGATGTAGGGAATACCACCGAGTACCCACATCAGCAATCCGGCTAACTGCTGATCTTGCAGATCACGTGCTTCACCATACAACGGCTCTGCCGCGAAGGTGAGCAAGGCTCCCAGAAAGCCCGTATGCATTAAGGTAAACAAGAGCGCTAAAAAGGCGAAAGGTGCTTTGTCACGCGCTGCATAGAGGCAACTCCACCAAAACCATACTGCTGTGACTAGGAAACATGCATGCTCAAAGATATGCACCCAAGGATTTTCAACCGCCAACATATAGAACGCCGGCACATGCCAAAACCAAATCATAAAACCATGGAGATAAGCGCAAATCATCGGGTATTGCGTGATCTTGAATGATTTTCGCCACATACTTCGCACCCACGTTGCACCCACCACAAGTAATTGTGGAAGTGGCCGCGCGAGTACAAACAAGGGCCCAATCACCACCATCATTAACATGTGCTGCGTCATATGAGCCGATGCGCTGGTTTCCGCCCAATCATCCAAGGGGCCCAGCAAGTTGAAGAAACTGAGTACAGCGGTGCCATGAAATAGCCACATACGCCAACCAGCAATTGGAGTTCGGCGAGCACCTATGGCGTATAGCGCCCAAATAACAATGAGTCCTAGCGCCGCGATACCCGAGGCAATGCGCTCCTCACCCTCACTCGTAATGGGGTTATGAGCCTCCGCCACTGGGGCAAAGCCGAACAACAGTAACAACCCGCCAGCAACAACCATTAAGCGCAAGGGGGCAACACTCCGACGGGTAAGCCAACGGCCAACACCGCAAAGGCACTCATGCCATATAGCGCTGAACTTAAACGCACATAAACTTGCAGCTCACTCGGTTCCGTTTCCTGTCGATACCAACACCAACGCGCCAGCGTGACCAATAGCACCGTAAAGGCCAGGGTCAATATCAACAATACGCCATTAATCCAAGTCCACTGACCTGCAGCTAGCGGCGGTGAAGCAACTGAGCACATAATGCCCAAGCCACCGTAGAGCAATACAAACCACAGGCACCACAAGGTCAGGCCGCCGACCAAATGCACCATCCAATGACTTCGTGTCATTACGCCCCCCACACCATAGGTAAGAAAATAAAGGTCGCGACGCTACACCAATAAATACCGAGGGTATAAGACCACAAAGGCCTGACAACATTGGGCTCATAAGGATAGCGAGCGCTTACATAGCCATACTTCACTCGAAGCGCTTGCAGTGCCGTCACCACAGTCACTAACAGGCTATGGAAGAGCAAATAAATCACCACGAAGAACAACACTGCGTCGTGTGCACTTTCAGTGATGGCGAGCGGTGCTTGCACTAACGCGGTAATCAAGAGTGCTAAATGCACGAACCCGACGAAGGTCACAAGCCACAGCTTCATCTGTAGTCCGTGGGCTTGCCCTTGATTCAATGCGGCAGTGAGGCGATGAAACAATAGCGTCGCTACCGTCACAAGGACCCCGCTGACCAATAAAACAGGTACTGACAGTAACGACTCGCCCGGCATTTGCCATTCGGGTGACACCGTCCACAAATAGAGCCAACCGAAAATGAGCGCCAAATACAGCGCACCATCTGCCATCAAGGTGACAATCATCCCCCAGCGGCCAGGACCGTCTGTGGTACGTGAATGTAAGGGTAAACTCGGATCTTCGTCAGGCGTAGGCGGCGCCATGGCAGGATGAGAACCGTTTTCCCAACTCCAGCGGAACAAAAAGAAAGCCGCGACAAGCAACCCAACAAGTGCCATCGGATACACCCGAATCAACAAGCCAATACACACCACGGCTAAACTTAGCGCCGCCAGCAGAGGTAAGTAGGAGTTGGTCGGCAAATGATAAATGGCTTGTAACTTGCCTGTGATTGCTGACGTACCAAGGATCTCGCGACGCCCATGTTCAATAGTCGCCAACCGGTGTTCGCCCGCAGGAATGCTGGTCATCAGTTCGGGTTTTTCCCACAGGGGGTGACGCGTATCTATATCGGGAATACTCGCGAAATTATAGGGCGTCGGTGGCGTGCCTGTCGCCCACTCAAGCGTATCCGCTTGCCAAGGATTGGGCTTTGCTTTCTCGCCGAAACGGAAGTGCAAAATGATGTCTAGAATGACCAGCCCCAAGCCGAAAGCCATCACAAAGCCACCAACCGAAGACAGTAAGTTCAGCCAACTCCAACCCATGTCGCCACTATAAGTGAAGATGCGCCGAGGCATACCTAACAGGCCGGTTAAGTGCATTAGCAAGAAGGTCGCATTCATCCCAATGAATGTCAGCCAAAATCCCCAGAGTCCCATGCGCAAAGATGGCATGCGTCCCGAGAAGTGTGGCAACCAATAGTAGATTCCTGCAATTAACGGATAAAGCATACCGCCAATGAGGACATAGTGCAGATGAGCAACCACAAAGTGTGTGTCATGTACCTGCCAGTTAAAGGGTACAAGAGCGAGCATCACGCCGGTCAAGCCACCGCAGACAAACACCATCAGGAATCCGAAAACCCACAACATGGGCAAGTTATAAGTGACCCGACCATGCCAAAGCGTCGCCACCCATACAAACACCTGAATTGCGGTTGGAATGGCCACCATCATGCTCGCAATGGAGAAGAAGGCCTGCGCCAGTTGGGGGATCCCCACGGTAAACATGTGGTGCACCCACAACCCGAAACTGATAAACGCAGTCAAAATAATCGCTAACACTAACCAGCGATAACCAATAATTGGACGACCCGCAAATACCGGAATAACGGTGGAAATCACCGCTGCCGCAGGCAAAAAGATAATGTACACCTCAGGGTGTCCAAACAACCAAAACAAGTGTTGCCATAGTATCGGGTCACCACCACCTGCCACGGCAAAAAACGGCATGCCAACCGCACGTTCAAGCTCCAAAAGAATCGAGGCCAGAATCAGTGGTGGGAAGCCAAACACAATCATCAGCGCCATCGCTAGAATGTACCAACAGAAGATGGGCATCTTGGTCAGCGTCATGCCCGGGGCTCGCGATTTCAGAATCGAGACCGTTAGTTCCACGCCTGCCGCCATGGCGGAAATTTCAACGAAGGTAATCCCGAGTAGCCAAAAATCGGATCCAGGCCCCGGTGAGAATTCCGCACTACTCAGTGGGGTATACATAAACCAGCCTGAATCCGGCGCCACGCCGAGGAATAAGCTCGACATTAAGATAATGCCGCCGAACAGGTAGCTGTAATATCCCAAAGAGCTAATCCGAGGAAATACTAAATCGCGCGCACCAATCAACTTAGGGATCATGTAGAGCGCCAATCCCTCCAAGATAGGAATCGCGAACAGGAACATCATCACAGTGCCATGCATGGTGAATAGCTGGTTGTAGGCGTCAGCATCAATAATGGTTTGCATCGGCAAGGCGAGTTGGGTGCGCAACAGCATTGCCAGCACACCACCAATTACGAAGAACACCGCGCCGGTCACCATGAAACGTTTACCAATAGAGGTGTGATTTACTGCGGCAAGTTGTCCCCAGCCCGGTAAATTCGCCCAAATGGCATGCATACGTGCAGTGAGTTGATCAGCGCTCATCCTTCGGCTCCTCTTCATGTTCTTGCTGCCACGCAGCAAAGTCCTCGGCACTGAGGGCAATAACCTCAAACTTCATAAAGGCATGAGCACGTCCGCAGAACTCCGCACATTGCCCTTGATAGGTTCCTGGCGCATCAGCTTCAAGACGAAGCACATTGGTGCGGCCTGGGATCATATCGAGCTTGCCGCCTAAGCGCGGTACCCAAAATGAGTGAATAACATCTTGGCTGGTCAGATGAAAATCGATAGGAGTATTCACGGGGATGTAAATCTCATTTAGCAGCTCAATATCATGCTCTGGATAGTGCACTTGCCAGTACCATTGGCGCGCTTCCACATGGACTTCCATCACATTGCCCGCAGGCCAGGGCAACATGCGATGGCCCGCAGGAATGCCGAACGCCAGCAACACAGTAATCGCCGCAGTCGGAAGTGCAATGCCTCCCCAGATCACCCAGCGATTTTGTTTTTCTTGGAGTTGTTCGTCGGCGGTACTCTGACCGTCCCGCTGCATCGCATGCCACCAAAGCCAGACTACGCCGACCAACACAAGCGTACCCACCACAAACATGCCCCACCACAATCCGCTCACCATCCGGGCAGAAGGCCCCGCGGGATCCAGTGTCGACATGGGCCCACTGCAAGCCGTCAAGAATAAAGAGCTGGCAACCACCAGTGAGTTTGCTAGTCTCTTAAGCATTGTTTGTTCTCCACACCGAGGAGTGTTTCGCACTATGCCAACGGCCAAAATAGAAAGCCGCGCCGCTATTATGGGCCACCCGCTCCACCCCGCATTGATTCACTTTCCAATTGCGGCGCTGATTATGCTGCTGGCATCTGATCTGGCTTATCTGTTCACCGCTGACCCATTCTGGGCACGGGCTAGTTTCTGGCTGGCAGCAGTGGGAGTACTTTTTGGTGGCCTCTCGGGGCTCGCCGGGTCCGTTGACTTGTTTACCGTTGCGCGTATTCGCAAATTGGTAACCGCCTGGGCTCATGGTCTTTTGGCTGTGATGTTGCTGTCGCTGGCTGCTTTTAATTTTCTGTTGCGCTGGCATGACGCGGCGGCAAATATTTGGCCCTGGGGGCTGTACATGTCTGTGCTGACCGTCTTGTTGATCAAAGTAACAGGTTTCCTTGGTGCACAACTGGTCTACGAGTATGGCGTTGGGGTGGATATCCAAGAAGCGACGCAGCGCGATGTGCGGCCCTAAATACTCTTCGTGAGTCACAACACCCATGGCAACACCTCCGGAATAGCTGGTTTTGCCAACACAATCCAAAGTATGGCGGTAATCACAAACACCAGCACCACCAACATCAGGCGGCTCCAGAACCGGACGCGGGCATATTGCTCACGTTCGACACGAATAATTAGCAATCCCATCGCCGCTTGAATACAAGCCATTACAGTGACCAAAGTCAATTTCACAAGCAGCCAAAAATCCGCACTCTGATTCAGCCAAAACACGATACTACCCGCCGTAATACTGATGATGGCAGCAGGTGAGGCAATGTGGGTGTAGACGAAGCGCGCCATCGAATCGATGCCCGCAGGTGGCGCAGAAAGGCATTTCCATGGCGCCCAGCACCCGCTAGAATCACAGGCACATAAAGGGCTCCGGCGCACCAGACAGAATAAACAGCACTGCCAAAACCCCTAAAATTCTTTAAAATTCAATATAATAATTGAAAAATCATGATAACAGCTTGGCTCAAGTTATGGATATTTCAAGTTTTGCTTCGTGCTATTATTGCGAGTGATTTGAGTTCATCAAGCGAACACAAGAAACGCGGCCATAAAGATCCACCTTGGGGAAACTAAAGCGGTATTCTTGGCGTAATACAGGAACTGTTGTACGAAGGAGTTCACTATCTCACATCCAATTCCCGGCCCCGACGATCTCTGGTTTCTGCCCTTGGGTGGAACAGGTGAAATCGGCATGAATCTGAATTTATTCGGGCACTGCGGCGAATGGCTGATGGTGGATTGCGGGGTAACATTTCAAGAACCTATAGTCCCCGGCGGTAAAGACCTATTTGATATTGTCTCAGCCGACCCGCGCTTTATTTCTCAGCAACCGGAGCGCCTTGCCGGTATTGTAATTACCCACGCCCATGAAGACCATTTGGGCGCATTGCCCTACCTTTGGCCCCGCTTTAAATGCCCGGTCTACACCACCTCGTTTACCGCTGAAGTACTGCGCCGTAAGTTGGCGCAAATGGGCTTAGACGGCAAAGTACCTATCATCGAAGTGACTACTGGCGACACGCAACATATCGGCCCTTTTGAAGTGCAGTGGCTCGCCACAACACATTCGATTCCAGAGCCCCATGGGCTTATTATTCGCACCGATGCAGGCAGTATTTTCCACACAGCAGACTGGAAGATTGATCGAGCACCGATTACCGGGAAAGGTTTCCATAGCCGCCCCTTTGAGCGCATGGCGAAGCAGAACATTACCGCCATGGTCTGTGACTCCACGAATGCACTTCGACCGGGTGTGTCGGTGTCCGAAAGCGCTGTATACGCCGGACTCTTGCAACTTGTCGACAGTGCCCCCGGGCGTGTGGTGATCAGCTGCTTTAGCAGCAATATCGCGCGCTTAATTACCATTGGTCGAATTGCCCAAGAAACGGGTCGCTACCTCACTTTAATTGGTCGCTCTTTGCAGAATATGGTCAGTATCGCTCGTACCACTGGCTTCTGGCCGGAAGATATCCCTATTGCTGATCAGCGTCATGTGGGCTATCTCCCGCCGTCTGAGGTGTTAGCCGTTGCCACAGGCAGTCAGGGCGAACCGCGAGCCGCTCTGAGTCGTATCGCTAACGACGGATTTCGTGACTTACAACTCAGTGCAGGTGACCGCATTATTTTCAGTTCGATGATCATCCCGGGAAACGAGCTCGCGATTGAACGTCTTGTTGCCGCCCTGAAGGCACGCAAGTTTGAAGTGATTCAAGCGCATGAAACCGAACGTCCAATTCATGCCAGTGGCCATCCCTGCCAAGACGAGTTACGCCAACTCTACAGCTGGGTACAACCACAAATTGCGATTCCTACCCATGGTGAACCAGAGCACCTAGCGAAACACGCAGAGCTTGCAGAAGAAGCTGGAGTATCCACCCAGCTCTTAGGGCTCAACGGTGATATCTTCGTGATTGCCCCAGTGCCAGAGGTAATGAAAAATGCTGTGCATGCTGGACGAATTCCATTGCAGGCCTGAATTGTTTCACCGCAGAATGACAACGAATAACACACATGAGTGAACCCAATGCGTAAATATCTCCGGCGCTGGATCAACAGTGCACAAGGCCTTAGGTTATTACTGAACTGGTATCGCCCCTATCGTGGTGCGGGCATCAAAATTACCCGGATGGCCGATGACTTTTCTTCAGCACGCGTGGAAATGCGTCAAACCTGGTACAACAGCAATTATGTGGGTACCCACTTCGGTGGCTCGCTCTACAGTATGACCGATCCCCTCTACATGCTGTTGCTCATGCGCCAGCTCGGACATGACTATATTGTGTGGGATAAAGCGGCGAGCATTAAGTTTATTAAGCCCGGTAAAGGTACAGTGGCTGCCGACTTCGTAATCACTCCTGAACAGTTTGCGAAGATTAAGGCGCAAGCGGATGCGGGTGAGAAAGTATTACCCGCGTGGGACGTTGATGTGTTGGACAGTCAGGGCGACATTGTGGCAAAAATTCATAAGACCTTGTACGTCAAACGGAAATAGGACCGCAGCATGCACCAGAAACTCAAGCGCACTCATCGTTTCGGCCTTGTGACGCGCGTATTCTGGTTGAGTGTGATCGTGACTGGCTTAGTATTGAGCGGACTCTGGCTCCGCTGGTATGCGCCAGATATTCCTGTCGCCGAGCTCAAAGCAGCCTATGCCCCCATGCCTTCACAATTTATGGCTATTGAGGGCATGCAAGTGCACATACGCGACCAAGGCGATCGCGACGACCCTGAACCGATCCTGTTACTCCATGGCACCTCTGCTAGCCTGCATACGTGGGAGGGATGGATGCCTTATTTAACGCCCCAGCGCCGTGTCATCCGCGTGGACATGCCCGGTTTTGGCTTAACCGGCCCTGAACCTTTCGGCGACTACCATGTGGAACGCTATGTTGATTTCGTCATGGCCGTAGCAAATGCACTTGAGCTGGAACACTTTATCCTCGGAGGAAATTCATTCGGTGGACGAATTGCTTGGACGACCGCTCTCAACTATCCAGACCGAGTTACTCGCTTAATTCTGCTCAACGCCAGTGGTGGTTTCCCTATCGAAGCAGAGCATGTTCCGCTGGGCTTCCGATTAGCGCAGATGCCACTCATACGCCACGTGACTCGTTCATTACTGCCTCGCCATGTGGTGCGCGCTAGCCTCGAGAATGTCTACGCCAACCCAACTGACGCGACCGATGAACTAATTGATTTATATGAAGCCATGACCCGTCGCGAGGGGAATCGTACAGCTCTACTGCAACGTTTCGCCCAAGCTTCAGTCAGCGACGAATCTGACCGTTTAGCAACGCTGACACAGCCCACTCTGATTCTCTGGGGCGCCCATGACCGTTTAATTCCCGTAGCGAATGCGCATCGTTATGCCGAAGCCATAAACCATAGTCAATTAGTGATCTTTGACACACTCGGGCACGTCCCCCATGAGGAAAATCCAGAGCTCTCTATTCAGCCTGTTTTGGAGTTTTTACGCTAATCACACAGTAGTTAACGGCAAGTAATTGAAAACCCGTTATGCTTACTGAACAACGTCCACCGGAGCCTGTATGTCGAGTACGCCTGTAGTCACCTTCACCATGAATCCTGCAATTGATGTGTTTGGCGTCACTGATGAGATCTTTGATGACAGCAAAAGTCGCTGTGACCGCTCTTCTATCGCCCCCGGTGGCGGTGGGATCAACGTGGCTCGTAATCTCCAACGCATGGGTACCAAAGCGACCGCAGTTTTTCCTATCGGGGGTGTCAATGGTGAGCTATTGAAGAAGCTCCTTGATCGAGACCACACGCCTTATCTGGCAGTCCCAATACAAGAGGAAACGCGTCAAAATTTTGCGATTACTGAACGCAAAAACAAAGTCATGCACCACTTTGTCTTTCGCGGCCCCGTGCTCAGCCAGCAAGAGTGGCAAGCCTGCCAACAAGCCCTGCTAAACATCGAACCACAGCCGAGCTTCCTAGTATTAAGCGGCAGTATTCCCGACACGGTACCGAGTTCTTTTTACAATGATGTGGTGAGCCAAGTTCATGAACGAGGCACCAAGGTAATACTCGACACCTCCGGCAAAGCGCTCTCAGAGACACTGTTTTGTGGAGCTTATCTCGCCAAACTAAACCGTAAAGAGTTTTCATCACTGGGTTACAACGAAGACGACGATGTGGAAACTCTCTGCCAACAAATGGTTGAGCTCGTTGAACGTGGCGCTGTAGAAGTACTAATTGTCACATTAAATCGAGGTGGTGCCGTGCTAGTCAGCCGCGATCACACTGATCACCCAGGCCAACGCGTGTTCTTCGCAGCGCCCCAAGTCCATATTGTGAGCCATGTGGGTGCAGGAGATAGTTTTGTCTCAGCCTTGGCACACCAACTGAACTTAGGCACCCCCCTGATTGAAGCCACTCGCTATGGTGTTGCGGCGGCATCTGTTACGGTACAACTTGAAGGCAATCAACTCGATGACCTCGAGTGGCTCGAACGTATGGTTAAGGAAATAGAAGTACAGGAACTCAAGTAATCTCCGCTGCATTGACCGGTAACAACTGCCGCACTACTTGCTCTGCTTCGGCTTGGCTCCAATACTTAGGCACCGCATAAGTGAATCGCGCTTCGGCGCGCGCTGCGGTAGCAATTGCTGGAACATCTTTTTCCTGTAACGCACTCACCTTGCTAGGAATCCCAAAAGACTCATTCATCAGCCGGATTTTCTCAATGAAGCGCATAGCCAGAGCAATATCACCTTCACTCGATTGAGCGTTGCTTTCAGTCGACGCTAAACCCGCCGCTCTGGCTAATTGAGCGAGCTGCTGAGCACTTTCACGCAATGCATCCGCAAGTACATATGGCATCACCATGGCATTCGCCAACCCATGGGGTAAGTGATAGCGCGCGCCAAGTTGATGTGCAATCGCATGCACATAGCCTACACCGGCTTTGGTAAAGGCTTGCCCGGCAAGATGAGACGCCTTGGCAAGTCCCGCCCGCGCCTCTAAGTCTGTACCATCTTGATAGGCTCGCTCCAAATACATGGCGATTAAGCGTGTTGCCTCAAGCGACTTCTCGCGGGTATCCGCAAATGCGTTTCGAGACAGGTAACTCTCGATTGCATGAGTCAGTGCATCCATCCCGGTCGCCGCAGTCACCGCTGGCGGTAAACCAATCATCAGCTCCGGGTCAAGCGCGGTAGCAGTCGGCATTAAATGCAAATCCATAATGGCAAACTTACGTTGTAATTCGGGTTCAGAAACGACAGCCGCGATGGTGGTTTCCGACCCGGTACCTGCCGTGGTGGGCAAGACAAACAGCGGCAACATACCACGCCATACCTTAAACATTCCCGCCATCGCCTGCACCGACTTCGTGCTCTTACAGCGAGCCCCGATGACCTTAGCGGCATCAATCACCGAGCCGCCTCCGACAGCAAGGATCGCCTCAGCGTTCAATCTCTGCGCATGTGCAACGCCAGCTTCAATTTGCGCAATATCTGGGTCGGGCAACACAGCGTCATAGATTTCAACAACCGCACCTAAACGCTGCAACTCAGATTGAATCGGCGCAACCAAACCCAGCTGCACAAGTTGATTGTCTGTCACTAACAATACGCGTTGGTGCTCCGCCTGAACAATGTGCTGCAACAGCAGAGCAGTTGAGCCAACACCTTCATAGCATTGCGGCCAACGGAATGGCAGCACAGCGACCACCGAATTAAACAGAGTCATATAAACGCGTAGTAGAGGGGCTTTCATGCTATTCTGTCCCATAGTGTGAATATCCTTATGCTGACACGACTTCAGGCACTCCGCCAGCACTCTCTCATATATACATCCACCCCCTTATTATCATAATCTTGTATAGCCCGTGGATAAAATCCCTCGAGTTAATCGTTTACTCACTGCGAGCTACTTTTTTGCAGTCTCGCTCGCTGATTGAGTCATGCTTCATTACCGTTGTACTAGGAGTCCGAGTTGCGTCCTATCCTTGCCTTAAGCTCATCTATCTTGTCATTTTGTAGTGCCGTTCTCTTTATTGCCTTTACTGCTGTTGTTAGTGGGCCGGCTGCCCATGCGCAAGTCAGTGTGTCTTTCCAAGACGTGCTCGACTTGCCAACTCGTGAGCCTGATCAACGTATCACCTATGGCAGTGCCGAACCCCAATTCGCTGAACTTTGGCTGCCCCTACAGTACACCGAGTCTGAGGTAGAACATCGAGCACCAGTCGTGGTCTTTATTCACGGTGGCTGTTGGTTGAATAGTTTTAATGTGGGTCACACCCATGGCCTAATGACCGCCCTCACTGAAGCCGGATTCGCGGCATGGAATATCGAATATCGCCGTCTTGATGATGAAGGGGGCGGTTGGCCGGGCAGTTTGGAAGACGTACAACAAGCACTCGAGACCTTGTTTGCTCTTGATCACCCGGCAATTGATACCGAACGAGTTGTGGTTGCTGGCCATTCAGCGGGAGGCCACTTGGCTTTGCTCGCAACACGCCACGAGGAAGAGCGGGTTCGCCATGTCATTGGCCTAGCCGCAATTACCGATTTAGCGCGCTATGCCGCTGGTGAAAGCGGCTGTGAACAAGCCGCCGCGCGTTTACAAGCCATGGCGGGTCATGACCGCGAGGCGATTCGTAGCATGAATCCACGAGGACAATCGCTGCATCCACAAATCACACTCTTTCAAGGTGAATCAGATTTCATTGTACGTCCCGAACAAGCTGAACTTCCGGGGGCTAATCAGCGTCTGATTGAAAGGGCTGGTCATTTCGATATGATTCATCCCTCCACTCCAACAGGACAAGAACTTTTTCAATTACTGAAGCAGGAACTGATGTTATGACCGTCGCTAAGAAGTGGTGTCTCACAGAGGCCCAGCGTCGTGATGCTGCCGACCCAATCGCATTCGCTCGCGCTCGTTTTTCCTTACCCAAAGATCGCATTTACTTTGATGGCAATTCGCTCGGTCCACTTAGCCATGCAGTACGCCAGCGAATAGCAGAAGTCACCGCGCAACAATGGGGAGAAGATTTAATCACCAGCTGGAACGCACACCAATGGATAGATCTGCCCAAGCGAGTCGGGAATCGTATCGGACGTTTAATCGGCGCATCTCCAGGACAAGTTCTATGCTGTGACTCCATTTCCATTAACTTATTTAAGCTACTCGCTGGAGCGCTCCCGATGGTTCGGGGTAAAAGGCAGGTACTTTCCACCCAAGACAACTTCCCAACGGATCTGTATATGGTTCAAGGGTTGTCACACCTAATCGGTCAACACGCCTGTCGCCTCGACTTAGTGGAAGAGTCCGCATTGCTCGAAGAGATTAATGATGACACTGGGATTGTGTTAGTGACTGAAGTTAACTTCCGCACCGGTCGTCGTATTAGCATTCCTGAGTTAGTCGCCAAAGCACACGCTCACGGTGCGTTGGTCATTGTTGACTTAGCCCATAGTGCAGGTGCTGTGCCTGTTCATCTTGAGGCTTGGGCTGTGGACTTTGCTGTGGGCTGTACCTACAAATACCTCAACGGGGGACCCGGCGCGCCAGCCTTTGTTTATGTGGCCAAGCGTCATCAGCAACAGTTTCAGCAACCGCTGTTCGGCTGGCTAGGCCATGCGCAACCCTTCGACTTCAGTCCTCACTATGAGGGAGCCGAAGGTATAAGCCAGTTACTCACTGGAACACCACCTATTATTTCTCTTGCCGCAGTGGACGCAGCGCTGGACGCATTTCAAGATGTGGATATTCGAGTACTACGCGAAAAGTCTCTCGGATTGAGTGAGTACTTCTTGCTGGGCTTAGGGTTACTTGAACTTGAGGAACAGCTTCGACTAATTTCACCGCGCGCAGCAGAGCATCGGGGCAGCCAGCTTTCGTTTGCTCACGACGACGCTTACGGGATCTGTCAGGCACTGATTGAGCGCGGCATTATTGCTGATTTTCGTGCGCCAAACGTATTGCGGATTGGGTTTGCACCACTTTATAACACTTATGAAGAAGTGTGGCAGACAGTGGAAACTATTGGGGAAGTGTTAGCAGCAAAAGAACATCAGGACCCGCGCTGGCAGACGCGCAACGCGGTGACCTGATTATTCGACTCTAGGCGAGTTTTAGATGGGAACGCGAACCCAGCCTTCCATCAGTACCCGTGCGCTGCGGCTCATAATCGCCTTAGTCACAGTCCACTGACCTTGCGCTTCGTGTGCTTCTGCACCGACGCGTAAGGTGCCAGAAGGGTGGCCAAAATTGACAGCAGTACGATCACCACCACCTGCAGCTGCGTTCACCAAGGTGCCAGGGATCGCTGCGGCAGTACCAATGGCTACGGCTGCTGTGCCCATCATGGCATGGTGCAACTTACCCATAGAGAGTGCTCGCACGAGCACGTCGATATCCGTCGCTGCAATCGCCTTACCACTCGATGACACGTAATCCGCTGGCGGTGCAACAAAGGCAATTTTCGGCGTGTGTTGGCGGCTAGCCGCTTCACTCACGTCTTTAATGAGACCCATTTTCACCGCACCAAAAGCACGAATAGTTTCAAATCGTGCAAGTGCCGCTGGATCTTCATTAATATCACCCTGTAACTCCGTGCCCTGATACCCAATATCCGCCGCATTGACGAAGATCGTCGGAATACCGGCATTGATTAGAGTCGCTGGAAAGCGACCTATCCCCGGCACATCCAAGGTATCAACGAGATTTCCGGTAGGGAACATGGCACCGCCACCTTCACCATCGTCGGCAGCTGGGTCCATGAACTCCAACTGCACTTCTGCAGCAGGGAAGGTCACGCCGTCCAACTCAAAGTCACCGGTTTCTTGCACTTCACCATGGGTCATCGGCACATGGGCAATAATGGTCTTCTCAATATTGGCCTGCCAAATGCGGACGGTTGCCATACCGTTCTCCGGCACGTTATCCACATAACCGCTGGCGATCGCGAACGAACCAACAGCGGAGGACAAGTTGCCACAGTTCCCGCTCCAATCCACGAAGGGTTTATCAATCGCCACTTGGCCAAACAGATAATCCACGTCGTGGTCTGGACGACTACTTTTCGACACGATCACCGTCTTACTGGTACTCGAGGTCGCGCCACCCATGCCATCGGTATGTTTTCCATAAGGATCAGGGCTTCCTATCACTCGTAATAACAACGCGTCTCGCGCTGGCCCAGGTTGTTGAGCCGCCGCAGGAAGGTCATCTAAGCGAAAGAAAACACCTTTAGAAGTACCGCCACGCATATAGGTGGCCGGTACTTTTAGTTGTGGCTTGTGACTCATGAGTTCTCCAAGAAGTCCTTCGCAAACCGCTGTAAGACACCACCCGCTTCATAGATATTCAGCTCTTCGGCGGTATCCAGACGACACTTCACTGGCACTTCAGTCGCACTGCCATCCTGCCGGCGAATCACTAAGGTCAGTGTTGCGCCAGGCTGCGGTTCGCCTTGTACGTCATAGGTTTCCGTGCCATCAATCTTCAGTGTTTTACGCGTAGTGCCGGGTTGGAACTCCAACGGCAGCACACCCATACCAATCAAGTTGGTCCGGTGAATTCGCTCAAAGCCTTCGGCAGCAATTGCCTCAACACCAGCAAGACGAACACCTTTGGCCGCCCAATCACGAGAACTTCCCTGACCGTAGTCAGCGCCCGCAATAATGATCAGTGGTTGCTTACGCTCCATGTAGGTTTCAATAGCTTCCCACATACGCGTCACTGCACCTTCCGGCTCAACGCGCGCAAACGAACCTTGGCGCACGTTCCCTTCTGCGTCAGTCACCATTTCATTCAGCAGTTTCGGGTTCGCAAAGGTTGCCCGTTGTGCGGTCAAATGGTCACCACGGTGGGTCGCATACGAGTTAAAGTCTTCTTCCGGAACACCCATTTTCGCGAGGTATTCGCCCGCCGCACTGTCCGCCATAATGGCGTTCGAAGGCGATAAGTGGTCGGTTGTAATGTTGTCACCCAACACCGCCAGCGGACGCATGCCTTTCAGCGACCGTTCACCCGCCAATGCACCTTCCCAATAGGGCGGGCGGCGAATGTAGGTGCTCTGTGGGCGCCAGTCATACAGTGGACTCACCGAATCACCGTAGTCCACCGACAAATTGAACATCGGGTCATAGACCTTACGGAATTGCTCCGGCTTCACCGACGCCTTCACAATGGCGTCGATCTCTTCATCACTTGGCCAAATGTCTTTCAAGGTCACCGGATTACCGTCCGCGTCATGCCCCAACGGATCTTTTTCAATATCAAAGCGAATCGATCCAGCAATAGCATAAGCCACTACCAGTGGCGGTGACGCCAAGAAGGCTTGCTTTGCGTAGGGATGAATTCGTCCATCGAAGTTCCGGTTACCAGACAAGACTGCTGTCGCATAGAGATCACGCTCAATCACTTCTTGCTGAATCTTCGGATCCAGTGCGCCGCTCATACCATTACAAGTGGTACAAGCGTAGGCCACCAAACCAAAGCCCAAAGACTCCAGTTCTGGCATTAAGCCTGCTTCTTCTAAGTACATGGTGACCGTCTTCGAACCCGGCGCCAGCGAGCTCTTCACCCATGGCTTACGGGTTAAACCCAAGCGGTTCGCATTGCGAGCAATCAAGCCTGCCGCAACCATGTTGCGCGGGTTGCTAGTGTTGGTACAGCTGGTAATCGCAGCAATAATCACCGCACCATCTGGCATTACACCGTCTTCTTGCTCATAGTGCTTCGCAATACCACGACTCGCCAATTCTGATGAAGGCAGCAGCGCATGAGGGTTCGACGGACCTGCCAGGCTCCGCGTCACTTTGCTCATATCAAAAGTTAAAACCCGTTCATAGTCGGCAGTTTTCAGGCCATCGGCCCATAAACCGGTCTCTTTTGCGAAGGTTTCAACCAAGGCGACTTGTTCATCGTCGCGCCCTGTCAGCTTCAAGTAGTCGATGGTTTGGCCGTCAATGTAGAACATTGCGGCAGTCGCACCATATTCGGGCGTCATGTTCGAAATAGTTGCTCGGTCACCCACAGTTAACGCATCGGCACCTTCGCCGAAGAATTCAAGGTAAGCACCTACAACACGTTCTTTCCGCAAGAACTCGGTAATGGCCAAGACTAAGTCAGTACTGGTAATGCCCGGCTGCAAACGGCCTTTCAGCTCAACACCGATAATATCTGGTAGGCGCATATAAGACGCACGCCCAAGCATGACGCTTTCCGCTTCCAAGCCACCCACACCCACTGAAATTACACCTAAGGCGTCAACCATTGGCGTGTGGCTATCGGTTCCTACACAGGTATCTACGAATGCGACACCGTCACTCACCTGCACCACTGGCGACATTTTCTCCAGATTGATCTGGTGCATAATGCCGTTGCCCGGTGGAATCACGTCCACGTTTTTAAAGGCAGTTTTGGTCCAGTTAATAAAGTGGAAACGGTCGTCATTACGACGATCTTCAATCGCACGGTTCTTCTCAAACGCGTCTTTTTCGAAGCCCGCATGCTCCACAGCCAACGAATGGTCGACAATCAACTGTGTAGGTACAACCGGATTCACCTTCGCTGGGTCACCGCCTTTCTCGGCAATAGCGTCACGCAAGCCAGCCAAGTCCACTAACGCGGTTTGGCCGAGAATGTCGTGACACACTACGCGTGCAGGGAACCACGGGAAGTCTAAATCGCGCTTGCGCTCGATGATCTGTCGCAAAGACTCCGTCAAGGTCGCCGGATCACACCGACGAACCAAGTTCTCTGCCAACACCCGCGAGGTGTAGGGCAGTTTGTCATAGGCACCCGGCTGAATGTCTTCGACTGCCTGACGGGTGTCGAAGTACATCAGATTGGTGCCCGGTAAGGCTTTTCTATAGTTTTTATTCATATTAACGCTCGTCGATCGCTGGTACTGAACGCGGTGCAGGACCGGTATAGTCCGCGCTTGGACGAATGATGCGGTTATTCGCACGCTGTTCTTTCACGTGCGCGGTCCAACCGGTGACACGAGACATCACGAAAATTGGCGTAAACAGCTTCGTAGGGATGCCCATGAAGTGATATGCCGACGCATGGAAGAAATCCGCATTTGGGAACAACTTCTTCTCGCGCCACATCACTTCTTCACAACGCACAGACACGTCATACAAACGCGTGTCGCCAAATTCGTTTGCCAATTTCTCAGACCACGCTTTGATCACGTTGTTACGCGGATCAGACTCACGATAAATGGCGTGACCGAAGCCCATGATTTTCTCTTTGCGCTCGAGCATACCCAACAAAGTTTGCTCGGCATGATCGGCTGATTCGAGGTTCTCGATCAGTTCCATTGCCGCTTCGTTTGCACCGCCGTGCAAAGGTCCACGCAGCGAACCAATCGCACCAGTGACACAAGAATGGATGTCAGACAGCGTTGATGCACATACGCGCGCTGTAAAGGTTGAGGCGTTGAATTCATGCTCTGCATACAGAATCAATGACGTGTTCATCACTTCAGTGTGCAACTGCGATGGCTTCTTACCATGCAATAAGTGCAGGAAATGCGCGCCAATCGAATCGTCATCCGTTTGCGTTTCAATCCGCTCGCCATCGTGGCTGAAGCGATACCAATAGAGCAACGCACTTGGGAAAATAGCCAGCATACGCTCAATATGGTCGTTCGCATCTGCGAAGCTCAATTCTGGCTCGAGGTTACCGAGCATTGAGCATGCTGTACGCATTACGTCCATTGGGTGCGCTTCTGCTGGAATCCGCTCCAATACGTCTTTCAGTGACTGTGGTAATCCGCGCAAAGACTTCAAACGCGCCTTATATTCAGCCAGTTCATCACGCTTAGGTAATTCACCATTCGCCAATAAATAGGCGACTTCTTCAAAGCTTACTTTCTCAGCCAGTTCTTTAATGTCGTAGCCATAATAAGTCAAACCTGAGCCACTTTGCCCAACGGTACACAATGCTGTTTGACCTGCTACCTGTCCGCGCAAACCTGCGCCACCCAATGATTTTGCTTCTGCCATGATCTGCTCCTTGTAAATAATCTGTTGTTAAATCGGAATTATTTTTTGCTAAACAATTGGTCTAGCTTGTCTTCAAAGGTGTGGTAATTAAGGAAGTCATACAGCTCTGAACGGGTCTGCATGGTCTCAATTACATCCTTCTGATCACCTTTCGCAAGAATGTTTTCATACACATTTAATGCGGCTTTGTTCATTGCACGGAATGCGCTCAATGGGTACAGCACCATCTCCACGCCAACGCCAGCAAGCTCGTCTTTATTGAATAAAGGCGTCGCACCAAACTCGGTAATGTTCGCCAGTACCGGCACATTCAATGCGTCTGTGAATGCTTTGTACTGCTCAAGCGTATGCACGGCTTCGGCGAAAATCGCGTCTGCACCCGCTTCCACGCAAGCTTGCGCCCGCGTAATTGCAGCTTCTAAACCTTCCTGCTGCAGCGCGTCGGTACGGGCCATAATCAAGAACTGATCGTCTGGGCGCGCATCAACGGCGGCCTTCACGCGATCAACCATCTCGCCTTGGCTCACAATCTCTTTGTTTGGACGGTGTCCACAGCGCTTTTGTGCGACTTGGTCTTCAATATGAAAGCCTGCCGCGCCAGCGCGAGTCATTTCTTTCACGGTGCGCGCAATATTAAATGCACCGCCCCAGCCCGTGTCTGCGTCCACTAATAAGGGTAGTTCAGTAGCGCCAGTAATACGGCGAATGTCTTCACACACGTCATTCAATGAGGTCATACCCAAGTCAGGCAAACCGAACGACGCATTCGCCACGCCCGCACCCGACAAATACAACGCCTTGTGGCCCACGCGTTCAGCCATCATGGCGGTATAGGCGTTAATGGTCCCGACGATCTGCAGCGGCTTTTCCGCAGCAATAGCTGCACGTAAGTTCGCGCCTGCACTCTTCACTTGAGTCATGTTATGTCCCCATCTGTTTCAGTTGTAATTCAATATTGTGACGTGACGCACTGATATGTCGGCGCATCAATAAGTCTGCGAGTTCGCCATCACGATTAGCAATGGCATTAAGAATAGCCTTATGTTCGTCGAACGCACGGGAAACCCGGGGCCCGTTCATACCGAGCTGCACGCGATACATGCGCACCAAAAAGTACAACTCGTCACACAAGATATTGATTAAATAACTATTTTTGCTTCCCAAAATGACGCGGTAATGAAAGTCCAAGTCACCTTCTTCTTGGTAGTAACTTTCGCCATCACGCACCCGCTGTGTCGACAAGTGCTTTTCGAGTAACTGTTTGAGCTCATCAATTTCCTGGTCATCCATGTGGGCTGCTGCGAGACGACATGCCAACCCTTCGAGTTCTTCCCGCAATTGATACAAGGACAATAATCCTGCTACGGACAAGGTCACGACGCGCGCACCCACATTAGGCAAACGCTCAATCAAGTGGCAGCGCTCTAGTCGGGCCAAAGCCTCGCGTAATGGCGCACGGCTTACCTGAAAACGCCGAGCAAGCTCGGGTTCACTAATTTTGCTGCCGGCAGGAATGTCGCCTTCAACAATTGCACGTTGGATTTCAAGCAAAAGGCGGTCAGACGCTGTTACCGGAGAACGCAGAACTGGACTCTGAACCATGATGATTGTCGACACAAATCAAATGAGGCGTCATTTTAATGCCTTAGTGACGCACTTTCAAGGTGACAAACAAGCAGATTGTCGACAAAAGGCCTTATTTTGACTTGCATTTCTCAAGGTCCTGAATTGCCAAATTTGTGATAGGCTCAAGTCTGTGATGTACAAAGAAAAATAACCTATAAAAAAGGGAACTCACATGGGATTCAAGCAAGCACAGTATCTATTTGGCGCGCTCACGTTATTAACGTTAGGCACCGCCTGCTCACCTGCCAATAGCGAGCCTTATCAACCGACTCAAGGTCGGGTCATCGAATCTGCGGCGCAATTCGCCATTCTGCCGCCACGTGCCCGCATTGCTCCTGAGAACGATATGCTCACAGATCGGCTCGATAATTTATTGCCGGCACTGATGGCAGAAACCGATCTCGACATGTGGTTAGTCCTGAACCGCGAAAAAGCCGAAGACCCGGTCTATTTCACGCTCGTACCGCAACCAACTTTTGCAGCACGCCGCACCACAATGTTGGTGTTTCATCGTCAAGAAGACGGTTCAGTGCGCCGCATGACAGTCAACACCTATCCCTTTGGTGCGCCTTATGAGTCGGCATGGTCAGGCCGCGATCTAGACGAACAATGGCAGGCCCTTGGCGAGCTTATTGTCGAACTGAACCCACAACGCATTGGGATTAACCGTTCACGTGATTGGTCCGCCGCTGATGGTTTAAGCAGCGCGCTCCATACGCGGTTGCTGGAAGTGCTGCCTGAGACCTATCAAGAACGTTTGGTGTCGGCAGAGGACTTAGTGGTGCGTTGGACCGAGACACGCACGGCCGCAGAGCTTGAAGTCTATCCTCACATTGTTGGGATTGCTCGCGGCGTAATTGCGGAAGGCTTCAGCTCCAAAGTGATTACCCCCGGCATTACCACCACCGACGATGTAGCCTGGTATTTACGTGAGCGTTTCAAAGAACTGCAGCTGCCAATTTGGTTTATGCCTTATGTGACCTTCCAACGCGCAGGTCTGGAATGTACTGAAGAAAACCCCTTCTGTGGCGCTTCAGGAGTGATTCAACGCGGCGACATTCTGCATACCGACGTGGGTATCTGCTATCTCAAACTATGTACCGACACGCAAGAAATGGCCTATGTGTTACAAGCCGACGAAGAGGATATTCCACAAGGCTTTAAAGACGCGTTACTGATTGGCAATCGCTGGCAAGATATTCTGACTGACAACTTTGTGACGGGCCGAACCGGGAATGAAATCTTGGCAGCGACCCGTCGCGAAGCACAAGCGCAGGGAATTTTTAGCAGCACGTACACGCACCCGATTGGCTTCTATGGTCATGCACCCGGCCCGACTATTGGGATGTGGGACAATCAGGGAGAAACCGCAGTGCAAGGCGACTGGCCATTGTATCCCAATACGGCCCACGCAATTGAAGGCTATATTAAACATCCGTTGCCCGAGTGGGATGGTCAGCTACTGCAGATCAAACTTGAACAGAGCGCCGTGTTTGATGGGCGTCGCGTGATTTATTTGGCTGGGCGTCAAACCCAATGGCATTTGGTGCGCTAGCTCCCAATACCTAAGGATCTCTTATGAAATTTAAATTGATTGGTGTGCTTCTGCTGGGCTTAACTCTTTCAGTTCCGGCGGTGGCAGGTGAAGACGAGATTTATCAAGCAGTCAGTCGATTCTTGACGGCTGCCAGCTTGAACGATGCCCAAGGCCATGATCAGTTCTGGTCGGAACAACTCACGTACACGAGCTCCAATGGTACGCGTTTTGATAAAGCCGTATTAATGTCCGGTATGAGTGGTACCGCGACCTATACCGAAGAAACGGCCCCCGTGTGGTATCAGGCGCACGACTTAGAGTACGACTATTTGAGTCGGGATCATGTGATTGCTCACTTACGCATGACAGCTTTGAATCGAAGCGATAATTCGGTAGAACAGTTCTACATTACGGCGGTGTTGCATCTGCCAGAGGGCTCAGCAGACCGCTGGCAGGCGCGTTCTTGGCATGTGACACGACGAGCGAGTTCTTCTTAAGGCTCACTGCCGTAGGGCACCGCTTCATGCACCTGTATTTCTCGGCCGGACTCTGCGCTTGCGCGGAACCGGCCAGTCACTTCAATCTGCTGCCCCACAAATTCCGACACCACATGCTCGGGCATCACCGCAATACGATGAAAGTTGTCGTCCTCGATCCAGTAATGACGAGGGTCCTCGTAGACGCGGAGGTTACCGTTCGTTCGCACCATACGGCCATCGAGGGTGGCTGCTTCTTGTACCAACACTTGCAAGGGCACGTCACGCGGCGCTTCAACGCACGCACTTAGGCTGGCACTGAGCAATACAATGGGGATATAAAGTTTTGTTTTCATTCCCTCACTATAGCGGCTCACACCGCTGACTCGCAAAGCCTTCTTGCACTAGAAAGGTCTGAATATCATCGTAGGCAGGAGTCCAAAAGCGCAAGGGGGAGGCCAAACTAGCCACCACATCCGCATGCCGTGTACGACGGTAGTAATGGCTGGTCACTTGTACACCCAGCGCTTCCAAACGAGCCTGAAACTTTTCGGAGTGTTCCGGTTTTGCAATGGTGTCTGACTCGCCATGAATGAGCAGCGTCACAGGCATGTCGCCATGGGCTAGTGCCACCGGGTTTGCCTCATCGCCCTCAACCTGAGAGAACTTCTCTTTTACGCGTTCATGCTCCAACGGCAAATCATAGGGGCCAGACATACCAATGAAGGCTTTGATATGACTCGGGTTCACGCGATGACGCTCAAAGTATTGAGTGTCTGCGAGCAACAACGCTGCCGTATGGGCGCCGGCAGAATGGCCGACCAGAATAATCTCTCGACCCGATGGACAGTCTTCGTGCAAATGTTCAGGAAAAGCCGAGATTGCGCTGGCAACGTCGTCGATAAACGCTGGAAATTCTACGTCTGGGTAAAGGCGGTAGTTAGGAATCACTGTGGTGTAGCCAAGCCGCGCGAACGCCTGCCCCACAAACTCGAATTGATCTTTTGAGCCCTGATCCCAAGCGCCACCGTAAACAAACACCACCACAGCTGGGCGCTGATCCGTGCTAGTCGGTAAATATAAATCAAACTTCTGCCGAGCGTCCGCACCATAAGCGATGTCTTTCACGCGGTCATAACTGCCTGACGGCGTAACCGTATTTAAGACACGCGTAGGCTGACACGCCGCAAGAGCCAGCGCCAGAATGAGGGTCAGAACAACAAAAGAAAGGATACGCATAAGTCCGTCAAAGTGAGTGTGATGTATTAAGTACCGGAATTTACGGGTTTCGGATTACCTTGGCGGGCTTGAGAGTGCTTCTCGTGCCTCTGGAAAGATTTAATCTATTGCCTTTCCAGCGAGCTCAATCTATATCTGTACAAAACTTCATTGGTTAGGGATGCGATATGGCGCTTAATATCTCACAGGGACTGCGAACACTCCGTGCTACCTTCATCATACTTTGCGGTATAGGTTTGAGTGCCTGCAGCAGTAATCCATTGGGCATGTCTGACGCAGAATGGGAACGCCTATCACCAGAACAACAGCTAGAAGCACGGGCACGCCAAGCCGAGTTGGACGAAGCTGCTGCCGACCGTCGTGCTCGAATCGAGCAAGCTAAGCGGGAGGAAGAGGCACGCGCTCGTGCCGAGTATCAACAACGCCGGGCCGATGCGCGTCGGGGCGACATTATCCAATGCGTCATTGAACCCGCCGAAGGCTATCTCCGCTCCAGTTGGCGCGAGGCTGAACCCGTCGCGTTCGAACTACTGCGCGACTACCCGATTGAATTCTCAGTTATCGAAAAAACAAGCAGTGGGCGTAGCAATAGCCATGTAACGGGAGCCGCGTATTTTGATGGGCAAACAGTGGGTATCTGCCGCTCGCTCGGTGATGCACAGCAAAGAGCTCAACAGTGTAGCCGCATGATCGCGACAACAAATGAATATTTTAGAGGCATTCGTCGCACAATCGAGGTTGATCGCGTTACTAGAGGAGAACTTCGATGCGATGCTCCGCGCATTGGGACTGTGCGTTAGTCCCCAGCGGAACGCATAAAGCGCGAGAGAATTTCAGCGTACGCTCCGGTATCTTGTTTCTGACGAACTCCTAAGTTGAGCATAGATATGACCGTCTCAGGCATGTCTACATGGCAGGCCAGCCACAAATCAAACGAGGTGGTACTGGAGGCGACAGGATAAAGCGTTAGGCCACGTTGAGCCGCCATATAATGCCCTGCAATTTCACCGGACAACCACAAATCTAGCCTACCCGTGCTAAGCATTTGCAAACTCACTTCCACCTCAGCAACGCGCGACACGGTCACACCTTGGGCTTCAATGTAGTCGGTATATGCGTCAGCGGTTTGCCCGCCTACCACGTAATTTTTTACCGTCGCAAAACTCTCATACACCGGATGCTCAGGATTTAGCGAAAAAAGATGAATCCGCTCGGAACTAAGCGGACCTACCCATTGATACAGTGACTCCCGCTCGGGGGAGCGTACCGCCGAGTAAAAACAAGCTTTCGGGTCTGTTTGTGCAAAGCGTTGCGCGCGCCCCCAAGGCACCACCATGAACTCGGCCTGATAACCTGCTTCAGAAAGAATGCCGCGTAGCAGTTCGGTATTCACACCGTCGACGTGGTCGGGTGTGGCGAAACTAAATGGAGGATAATCTTCGGTATAGAAGTTCAGCGTTCCGGAGTCATGTGCAGTTGCAGGGGTCAGAGTCGCTAGGGTCAAAGCACTTACGGCAAGCATCAAGGGAAACAAGGCAATTTTGAATATCCTTTGCAACACCGTGAACCTCTTACACTTAGCAACTATACAGAAACTATAGTCTCATTCGATGCGCTTTACCCTATGATCTATGGCATGTTTATTCGGTCTCTCACCCACGCTCTTGGCGCAGTTTGAATCTCGGCACCGCGCGGTTGTCCAAGGTTACTTGCTCAGTAAACATAGCGTAGGGGCGAATCCATAACCCGCCGTCACCGTAAAGAGGTCGATAGAGAACAAACCATTCATCGGTTTCCGAATGGCGGACTAGGTCGATCACTTCATAGTCATTTCCCTTGTAGTGGGTATAAATCCCCGGCAACAAGGTGGGCGCTGATTTCGTGGGCATTTACTATTGGTTTCCTGCGTGTGTGAATCAACCGTGGCCAGCTTAGCGTTAGCGCTCTAAAGCATCTCCTAACGCCGAAAAGTATGATAACCACGCTTCGTTAATTGTATGGCTCAGTTTAGCATCTGGATAGAGACCCGCTTGCGCGGCATCGCTCTTTAGCGTGCCGGAAACTAAGAAATGATTCTTTAATTTTTGTCGCTGGAGTCCTTGTTCAAAAGCTCGGGCCGCAAGTTCCTCGGGCAGACTGTAATACAAATGCCCCGTCTGCTTGTCGTAGGCCTGGCAGTGGCGCACATAATCATTCGGATCTTGACCGTCGGGCGAGAGAAAGACAGCCCGATAGGCTAGGTGCAGACGCTGATTGAGTGGGTGCATGTGAAAAGTGTCGCGTTGGAGCCATAAGCGGCTGGCAAATAGCATCGGATTTTCCGTGTCGGGGAAAAGTTTCGGCGCAATATAATGATCGAAGGCGTGAAACCATTCATGCGCCAGGCTACCACCACCAGCATTCTTGGCAAGCGCAAGTATTCGGCCAGTAGGTTGATAGTGAGCACTTGCCCCCAGACGACCGCCAGTGCCAAAGCTTAAGGCCACGGCACCATGCATGGAGATCACCACAGGCGGCACACTAAGCAAAACTTGAAGGTCGCACAGTGCATCAAAAAACAAATTAGCACTACGCTGCTCTTCTTCAGCCGTAACCCAACGCCCCACTTTCACATGGTAAAAATTGAACTGATTCACGATGTCGCGAAAAGACACATCCCGCCCACCCCGATGATTCGGACCATTCCGAAAAAAATCACGCTCCAACCGCCCCTCCTCAGTTTGGGGTCAGACCCTCTTATTTAAGGGTCAGATGAACAAATTATGACTCGTAACACATTGAAATTACGAGCAGTTTGGCGATATCGCTCACTTTTAATTGTTAATTTGTTCTGACCCTCAAATATTTTTATCAATACTTTCATGCACATACTTAAAAAAGGTGCCTAATTTGTTCATCTGACCCCAATCTGGGGGTTACACCTTGTGACAATTAGAGGGGTTGAAAATGTGGCGGGGTGGTGAAATTGGGGTAAGATATTTGCTGTTTTTTTAGGGGAGAAAAACGATGGGGTTTGGCTTATCAATTATTGGACTTTTTGTAGTCCTATTTTTATGCATTTTAGGCTCAATTAAAGCCTACGAAATTATTGAAAAACGTAATGGGAAGAAGGGAGACTAAGTATGTCATCAAAAAATGGATTTAAGGTTGCAGGGAGTGCCATCGCTGGCATATTTATTTTTCTTCTAGCGGTAGGCAGTTTCTATACCGTCGATGAAGGTGAGCGCGGTGTGGTCATTCGCTACGGAAGCCTCATTAATGTGGCCGATCCAGGTCTTCACTTTAAGATTCCATTAGTCGACAGCGTTCGCAAAATCTCTGTGCAAGAGCAAGTTGAACTCTATCGGAACATGGAAGCTTACAGTAACGACCAGCAGCCCGCGGTCATGAACCTCTCAGTTCGTTATCAAATCGACAGCAGCCGCGTCGACGAAGTATATCGGAACTTTGGCACGCGCCAAGCACTGATCGACCGTCAAGTAACTCGAATTGTTCTAGAAGAAGCAAAGACTGTGCTTGGCCAGTTTAACGCGGCTACCTCAATTCGTGAACGTGGACGCTTGAATGCGGAGATGGCGCAAGCGGTACAGCAGTCAGTCACTGGACCTGTGATTATTCTTGGGGTGCAAGTGGAAGACGTGTCTTTCAGTGCGGCCTATGAAGAGAGTGTTGAGCAGCGGATGTTGGCAGAAGTTGCGGTTGAGCGCGAGCGTCAAAACCTCGAGCGTGAGCGCGTTGAAGCCGATATTGTGCGGACTCGTGCTGAAGCAGAAGCGGATCGGGTGCGTGCGCAAGCGCGTGCGGAGGCCGACAGTATTCGGATGCGCGGTAACGCGGAAGCCGAAGCTATTCGCGAGCGTGCTGCAGCCTTGGCGAACAATCCATTGCTGGTTGAGCTCGTTAAAGCAGAAACTTGGGACGGTAAATTACCCACCACCATGCTGCCGAACTCGACAGTACCGTTTATCGAAGCGAATAAATAATTTTCAGTTCGACACACAAGCGTTAAAAAGGCGACTTATAAAGTCGCCTTTCTTTTTTCAAAGTACTTCTCAAAGCATTTCTCACGGAACTACTCAAAGTACATATCAAAGCACGCTTTCTGGCTCCTGAACGACCTCTGGCACTTCTTGCAAAACCAACTCAAACCCGCCGGTCAACTTGATAGTCAGGTTGTAAATCCAACTAAAAAACACGCCCATTAAGTAACCGGCGACGACATAAAGCAATGGCGCAATGATCAAGAGCGTAGGCATGGCGAGTTGCATCCCGCCGGACATTAAACCGAGTACTTTCGTAAAAGCTGCAAGAAGCACAAAGGGCAAGGTAATCAAAAGCATAATCAGGGCAAGCACCTTGCCCGCCTGATGTGGACAAATGTACTGAATCTTGTATTTCATTGTTTAAGTTCCTTCTTTATTTATTGTTTTATCCGACGACTCGACCAGCTTTTCCACCCCTAAGTGGTTGCGGAAATGCACGTCAATTTGATTAAAGGCAATTTCAATTCCAGCTTCTTTGAAGCGGCGGTCGATTTCACGGTTCATGGCGTCAATACTCGGGTTTCTATCCGACAACCCACCCACATGCACGCGCAATTCATGATCTAAGGTACTTTCACCAAAGGTCAGGAACAATACCTGCGGTGCTGGGTCATCCAAAACACGGGGCTCTTTTTCAGCAATATCGAGCAAGATTTCCCGAGTTTTATCCAGGTCAGAGCCATAAGCCACACCAACCCGCACCGTAATCCGCGTAACGGTATTACTCAACGACCAATTCACAAACTGGCCGGTAATAAAGTGGCGGTTCGGTACAATAATATCGCGACGGTCGAAGTCGGTAATCACAGTTGCGCGGATCTTGATCTTGCTCACGCGGCCCGACAGATTATCCAAAGTCACAATGTCACCCACACGCACCGGGCGCTCGAAGAACAAAATCAAACCACTAATAAAGTTCCCGAAGATTTCCTGTAAACCAAAACCCAAGCCAACCGTCAAACCCGCAGCGAGCCATTGCAGCTGATCCCACTTCACGCCAAGGCTCGCCAATACGCTAATGACTGCCACACTCACCAGCACATAATTCAACAAGGAGGTAACGGCATAGGCTGTACCCATTTCCAACTTCAAGCGCGATAGCACCGTTACTTCTAACAACCCCGGCAAGTTACGCACCAACACCACACTAATCACGACAATGGAAATTGCACTCAGGAGCGCGCCAAAACTAATAGGGATATAAGATGTACCCTGCTCGGTCTGCCAAATAAACTGGCTGTCCAAGTAATGCAGCGTAATAAGTGCATCAGACCACACGGAATAAAGTACGAAACTGAAAGCGACCAGTAAAAAGAAGCGACCAAGTCGCAGCGACTGCTGCTCGACCAAATCAATATCTAGGTCATCTTCTTCAGGCGTGGGCGGGGCTTCGCCCCGATCAACGTCCACGGGCTCTGCGTTCGCCAATCGCTCTTCTCGCGCTGCCCGCAAACGAGCACTCGAAAGTTGCACACCCCGGCGCACACTCACTTCACAGATCACCCAAATGCTCATAACGTAAAAGGTTGCTAGATAGTACCCACTCAGTTTGAGCGCCGTAAAGTAATAACCCGTGGATACCATCCACACCAAACTAATGGGCAGCAGCAAAATAACGCCACCCACAAATCGATGCATAAATACGGAATCGTCCACATTAGGCAGGCGGCGAAACAATGACACCACCAACACGAAAAGGTAAAGCCCAGCAAATAGCAGTGCGATGGGGCCAATCACATCCACCGCATAATAACTCGTTTGCTGCGCCGCAAATGCCAAGATAAAGGTCAGTGGTAGCAGCACAATTGCGAGGCGAACTATAAATTGTCGCAGCAGTGAGCAAGTTTCTTCTGGCCATTGAAAGTAAACCTCAGCAAAACCATTGCGCTGCAACATTTTTCTCAGGAAGCTCAACATAAACATGGCAAAAGCCAGAGCTGTAAACACCGCGCCCGGCTGCAAATGCTCAATACTGGCATTCGTCCCCAAAAACTGGCCCAGAAGCAAAAGGGTCAACGACACCGGCAAAACATAAACGGCCATCTTCATCAAAGATTGCACAATCACCCACGGCGAGGCCAAAACCGCATCGCAAGCAACAGCCTTGTCGTTTGCTTCCATTTTGCGGCGTAACTTGGGACGTTGCCACATCACTATGATCAACAAGAGCGCGAGTACTATTGCAGTCCATGAAGGCCGCAAGTCGGCCTGACGCACCATGGTTACTGCCGCTGCTTGCACGCGTTGAAACTGCTCAGATAATTGCCGTGGTACTGCCAGCCACCACTTCGCCGACATAGGGGGATTGCTCGGGGTCCAGAATAGATATTCATCCAACTGTTCGCTAAAAGCGCGTACCTCGCTCGACAGTTCCTTCTGCAACTGTGTGAACTCCACTAACACACCAATACTCTGTTGTAACTCGGCTTCACGAACTTCAAGTTGCGCAAGGGTTTCAGCAGTATCAGCCACACGCAAAGCACGCTGCACGTAGAAAAGTTCCAGTCGCAGTTCGGCTAGCTGATCGTTGTAATCGCGCCGCTCGAAACGCGGCAAAGACGCGCGCTGCTCTTGCAATACACGGTGTAAAAGCTGGCTACCAGACAAGACTTCATATTGGGATTCGAGATCGGATCGGTTCTGCCGCAGCTCTGCTAATTGACGCTGCAACTGTTGAAGTTCCGAGTAAGCTTCAGCGGGAAGAGTAGGTGCCGTCTCTGCAGACGCGGGGGCGCTCAGGAGCAACGACAACATCAGGGCAGCGAACACAGAATAGAAAAGCGAAGCTCGTAACATGGTTTAGAATCTCATCCCGACTCAGGTAAACCTCTATCCTAAAGCCCTTTGGGTCGGACTTCCATTTTAACCTGTTGAGAAGTCATTTAATTTCATTCACTTCAGGTCATCAGTCTGCAAAGCGCGCCAGCCACCTCACTAAGGCCTGCCGAGTCGCATCCGAATAAGGCCTTTCACTCCAATTTCCGTCGAAACACACCGGCGCCTCGCGAAAAGTATGTCCTTGACCGACGCCCACATAATACTCAATGTGGTCGGGAATCTGCCCACCGAATAGGTTATCAAGAGCATTCAAGCTCCATGAAGAGCTCACGAGCGGATCATGCTCCCCGAACATAAGGAACAAAGGCTGCTCAATACGTTGCAAATACGGCGCGGCCTCAAAGTCTCGAATCACATTCAATTGCCGAAGATTACCCCACCAGCCAACCACGCGCACCAACCATAATTCTCGCTGCACACGTCGTGAAGCGCGTTGCAGTGATTCAGCTTCATCCAATCCGTTCTGGCATTGATATTGACTCATATAATCGTTAACTAATTGACGCCGCACGCCAAAAGTAGGACCTGCCATGCTGACTCCGCCAGCAAAAACCTCCGGGTAATCCGCCAAGACCATCTGAGTTATCCAGCCCCCTTGGCTATGACCCACAACGACCAGCCGGTCCGAATCAACAACGTCAAGTTCACGAACCGCAAGCGCAACATTCTTTGTGTCTTGCGCTCGAATTTCGAAATCTGCGGTGTACCAAACGCCTTCGGACCCTTCTAAGCCCCGCTTGTCAAAGTAGACCAACGCAAAACCAAGCTCTGCTAACCCAGCTTCGAGGAAGAACTCAGTGAATCGACTGTAATTAGCCACCGTTGAGCCCTTACCTGAACCCACAACAAAGACTAAAGTGGGCCGTGGGCCTTCGAATCCGTCTGGCTTAAGTACCCTGACATCTAAAGCAATGCCTTCGCTCATAGCAGACAATGTGATTCGGTCGTATGCGCCTTGATTCTCACTTGCGAATGCCTGTACCGACAGCACAGCCCCTACAAAAGCAACGAGTAGCAGTAAACTAGTTCGCTTGCCAAACATAAATATCTCCTGCGGTACTCACATAAATCAGGCGCCCCGAATCCCAAATCGGTGAACCCATAAAACCACCGCTCGCCAATACACGGGCCATCATGCCCTGTAATCCGTCTTGCCAGGTGCCATTACCCATTCTGCCATTTAGCTCTTGTTGCTCATTTAGAATCGCGAAGTTGTCGGCAATCAGAGGCCCCAAGTTATCCTGCCAGATAACTCGTCCGTCCACCTTCGATAGCGCAACAACATGACCCAACATAGAAGCACTGATTACCACATCATTGAACAGCAAAGGTGAGCTATACATCCACGCGCCCACCCGATGCCGCCAAATCTCTTCACCGGTCAATCGGTTTACGGCAAGCATCAAGCCCGTGTCCGAAGAACCGAGATATACCTGCTCCTGATCTACGACAACGGTCGGCACTACCCATGAGCGAGCCATGTCGTATTGCCAAACTTGATTGCCAGTGCCCGCTTCTAGTGCATAGAGGAAGCCATCGCGACTACCGATATACACCATATCCTCAAAGACAGTGGGGCTCGCTTTAATCCCGCGCCAAACGCTGTACTGCTGCTCCACTTGGGTTGCAAAAGACCACGCGGGCTCGCCAGAGCTATGATTTACTGCGTAGACTTTCCCGTCCCATGAACCAACAATAACCAAATCACCCGCCAGCGCTGGAGAACTGTGTACTTCACCACCAGTTTGATATGCCCACAGGCGTTTACCTGACTCACGGTTGAGTGCATAGAGGTGGCGGTCGCTACTACCGAAAATCACTCGGTCGTCCACAATCAAGGGCGAGGACTGCAACAAGTCCCAAGGATCTTCTACAGGTTTATGGTGGTCGACGCCCAAATATCCGTAGGCTGCAAAGCGATGCTCGCCACCAGTCTTGAACTGCCATTTCAACACTCCATTACTTTTGTTGAGCGCAAAAAAATAGCCACTCGAACTTAAAAAATAGACTGAGTTATCGGTCAATGCAGGCGTTGATCTTATGCTCCCTCCACTATCAAACGCCCACTTTAATGTGCGCGTTTTCATGTCAAAGGCATAGAGAACCCCCGAGTCTGAGGCTACAAACAGAACTTCGTCACTCAGAATGGGCGACGCCGTAACCGTGCTCGGCACTCGCAACTGTGATTGCTGCAAGGTGAGAGTGCTAGGGAAATTGAGTGGGACTTGCACATTACGGCTCTCATCCCCTTTGAAAGTTCTCCAGGATGCACCTTCGGCGGTAGAGCCAAATAAGATTTCTAGAATAATTAAACAGATAAGCCAAAGTAAACGCATTCGATAAAGTCCTCATTGAAGCATAGATTCGATGAGACAAGTGTCGATGCGGGCGTTCTACTAGTCCTTAAAAACTGATGAAAAAAACCTAAATATTTTCTAAAAGCGGCCTGGCCTGTTCCTGTGGCCAACCCGTTGTCTCTTGGAATTCCTCTTTCAACCGCAGGAACCCGGGATGTTGGTACAGTGGTTCATAGAAGGGATCAACTAAGATCCAGAGCACACTAAACTGGCGTTGGTCAAAAGCCTGCTGCAAATGTTCAACCGCCAGATCCAGTCGATCGGCACCGATAGCGTGCCTAGCCAAAGATAGCGGAGGAGCATAGTGACCTAGCCGAGGTGAACGTGGGTTAGCCAAGAGTGCCGTATGCACCCCAACCATGCCCTCATTCTCAAAGATCCGTTGGAATTCGCGTAAGGTCGACTGCGGCATTCCGTCGAGCGCCATTAAGGCAGAGAGGTGTTTGAAAGCAACTTTAAAATCATGTTGAGCATAAGCAATGTGCTGCGCTGAAAGATGAGAACCGAAGTTCGGCGGATCACTCCGTAGAATGCGATCAATCTCCCGTTGTGCGGAAGCGTTGTCTCCCACGATAAGGTAAAGCCAAGCGATGGTAGGAGTGGAAAAATACTCGGGGTGCAGCGTACGAAGTGAGCCTATCGCCTCGACCACGCGATCAAATTCACCAAGTGCCAACATAACTTCTGAATACTGAATTAAGAAACGAGGCGTGCGTTTACCGCTGTCATAAACTTCAACCAGCGTTTGGTATGCCGCTGCAAAATCCCAATGACCATAGAACTGTAACATCCCCTTCAGGCGTTGCGCGTCGACCAGGTTCGGATTAAGTTCGAGTGCTCGTTCAAGCAGCGCCAGCAACTCCTCCGCGTGTCGCGGAATCTCATTTTCATCAATGCGAGCAAGTTTGGCATGTGCAAGACCTAGATACGCATCCGCGTCAGGGCCAATGTCTAGTACATCACGAAAGTGTTGAATCGCGGTGTCCGGATCCGTTTGCTCTGAACTAATGGAAGTGTTTGATTGCTGCGGCAATGCCATCATCAGGATAAACACAACGACAAGGGTAATCGCCACTAGGCTAGCAATGAGTTTGTTATTGCGCGTTGATGACTGGTTCGATGGAATTTCGATGGTCTCAGGAAGCCAGACGTAACCGCGGCCGGAGCGAGTCTTGATGTAGTTATCGTCATCTTGCTCGCGAAGGATTTTGCGTAGCTGACTAACTGCCACCACCAAACTGTCATCGGTTACAATGCGGGGAGCCCAAACAGCATCGACAATCTGGTCTTTAGTTAAGAGGCGATCGGGGTTTTCGCAGAAAAGCATAAGTAAGCGAGCCAAGCGTGGCTCGAGCGTGTGTTCCCAACCATTCGTATGTTGCAGTTGGCCGTCGTGGCTGTGAAAAACCCACGGGCCAAAGCGAAACGACGGACTCATCTGTGTATTCCTACTTGGCGTTGTGACCTACTAAAGGTCTACTTACTTTATATTTTGCCATAAAAAAGGGGGCCATATAGGCCCCGTTCGGAATCAGTTGCTTTTCATTGTCGGCGGATTAGGCCGTCAGTCATTTAGACCGGTACAATGTTCTCAGCTTGTGGGCCTTTAGCGCCCTGAGTAATGGTGAACTGAACTGCTTGGCCTTCAGCCAAAGTTTTGAATCCAGAGCCAGTGATAGCGCTGAAGTGTGCAAACACGTCAGGACCGCCTTCACGCTCGATGAAACCAAAGCCTTTAGACTCATTGAACCATTTAACAGTACCAGTAACAGTAGTAGACATAATTAACATCCTAAAAAATATATAAAATTCGCCTTTGCGAGGCATTCTTTGGCGAGGAAATAATAGGTTGTAAATGCAACAAAACGGAGGTAATTACGAATAACTCTGCGAAGTGTAGGACTAACTAATATTTTCTAACCGAGGTCTAGGTTACGCTAATTCCCATGAAAGTCAAATATATCTTGAGTTTTACCCAATAAATGCGACCAATAACGGCCAAAAAATAAACACCTGAGCAGCGCTAAGGCCTAGAACTGCTCAAGCGATTGATAGATAAGAGGAGTTTAGAACGCGTAGCTTATGCCCGCGCGGAGAAAGTTGTCGCTTGATATCCGCGAAAGACCGGCGGTGAGGTGGAGGTTATGCATTACGCGAAAACGCCCGAGCACTCCGATTTCATTTTCGCTTTCGCCGCTGATTTGCAAGCGCTTAACAAATACTCGACCTTCCACGCCTGGCGCTAGCCGGGAATTCAACCCAGTACTAAGGAATACTCCTGATTCGTCGTCGTTGAAGCTCTCATTGCCGAACCATGATGAATTAACACTCGCTTTAATGGCAATGTGCGCTAACCCACCTTCGACAAACCAGTCCATGTTGTCCTGTAAAGCTCCGCGGAAACCACCGCCAAATAGAAGCTCGTTGCCTTCGACTTTCACGTTAAACTGCACCGTTGATTGAAACTCGGAAAAGCTATCGGAAACCCGAGTCCAGCTTCCGGTTAAATAGAACTGTTCATGCACCCGACGGCTGAAATCAAGCCGCGCTCCCGTTAAGCTCTCGGAACCAGAGCCATAGCTCACATAACTCACACCCACGTGGTCATAGGTAATTTGATTCGCAGAAGCCAGCCCTGAAACCAAAGAACCCGCAGCAACAACCATCAATGCACTCAGCATCTTCTTCATACATCACTCTCTAAAATTAGGGTCAGAACAACAAATATTGGGGTCAGACCCTCAATTATGTATCCGTAACTATCTAAAAAGTCGAGATATTATTGTCACTAAACACTATGCACCCGATTTTAGGGTCTGACCCCAAAAAAGAGAGTCTCAATTAAGCAATCACTTAGCCGACGAATGGGCCTGAGAAGTTCATCTGACCCCAATTTAAAAGGGGGGTATTGCGGAAGGGATGGAGGGGTGGGGTTGAATTTATTTACAAGTGGTTAACATTCGCATAAATTAAGTCGGTGGAGATTGAGAGAGGCGCGGGCGCATGAAAGCGGAAGCACAGCAATTGCATTTTGGACGCATGACGACCAGTACTATTCTGGGCGTTATTTTAATTTGGGCGATGGTTTCGTTATTCCTTTCCGACCTACTTCAAGTCGTGCCATTCTCTCAACTTGCTTTGTTCCTCTCCCCCGTCGTGCTCGGGTCCCTCTGGTTTATTCATTGGCGCATGTCTAATACGGTGATCGCCTATGACCGAGACGCCATTTGGTTAACCAGAAACGATAAAGAAGCGCAGCGTGCTCGCTGGGACGATGTTTATCACATCGAAGTGAAACGCCAAGAAAAGCATCTGCTGTTACTGAATAAAGAAGGCCAAGTCATATTTACTATCCCGCGCTGGCTCCACGACGCCGAAGCACTGAAAACCGTTGTTACACGTCGCGTAAAACTCAATCATGAAGACGCGGAACAATTAACCTTTTACGGTGACGTCACTTACGGCCGCGACTTCTTTTATGGCCTTATCACCTTTGTTTCATTGTTCTTCATCCTACCTGGCTTCGTTTACCTCCTTGGAATCCACGACTTTGCCAGAGCGAGAGAGTGGATAGGCGACAGCAACATTCTCTACTTCCTGTTACTTGTATTTATCCTGAAAACTTACTTCTATGTCCGCATGCCGACAAAAGCAGAAGTAAAACCTGATTGCTTGGAAATCACTTTTCCGATCTGGACCTTCCGCATTCCTTACGCGCAAATTCGCCGCGTTGAATTAAAGCCAAACCCTTGGGCTCCGGTACTGAGTAAACGCCAAGACCTCATTATTCATCGCCGTGACTTCCCTCGTACTATGACCGTTCGCGCCTTCTGGCTGCGTCTCGAAAGCCTCGAGTCGTCTATCAACGAGCGCCTTCGCTAAATACGAAATAGCCTCTTACAAAACACACCCATGTTAAAAATATTTGACATAGGTGAAAACTCATATATCCTGATGTTAAATATTATTAACATCCACTGCAAAATAGTATTTCCAACACAGAAGGATACTCTCATGTCATTCCGCGAAATCTCTGCCTGGGTCATGCTCCATGTATTAGTAATAATCGCTGGCTTCTACTTCTTCAGAATCTGGCAGTTATCACCGCCAGGTGAAATCATAGCGCCAAACTTTGGTAGCCTCTTAAGCTTCACCATCACGCTTATCATTTGGACGGTGATCAGTCACATTGTGCTCAGCATCATCTTTCCCAAAGACGCCAACGCGCCTCGTGACGAGCGGGACCGCATTATCGATGAACGTGCCGGTCATATTTCGGGTCTGATTCTCGGTATCGGTGCGGTTACTGCTCTGGGTCACTTCCTCTTCTACGAGCAAGCAAACCTGTTGTTCTATATGGTCTTTGCTGCACTTATCGCGAGCCAAGTGGGTGAATACCTGAGCAGAATCTTCTATTATCGCCGCGGCATTTAAATTTCTCAGTGCAACCTCAAGTCAGTAACTAGGCTGCAAAGGAGATCAGGTGAGTAAACAACTACCTATTACAAACAGTGTGCGCGAACTGCGCGAAGCAAAGGGCATGACACAAGGCGAACTCGGCGAAGCCGTTGGCGTAACGCGACAAACCATCGCTGCCATCGAACAGCGCCGTTATTCGCCTTCGCTTGAAACTGCGTTTCGTATTGCCCAACAGTTTCATTGCGCCCTAGAAGACGTATTTCAATATCAGAAATCTTAAAACGCCCGCCATCTGATCGCTTGGCACAAAAATCCCATATACTGAACCAATCTATTTCATTCAACTGAGTGGTTGGTTCCATGGCATTACTCAAAGACTCCCCTCTCGCGCTCCGCTACGCCGGAATTACTGTTGTGGTCGGCGGACTCGGCGCGCTGTTTTTCGCGATTGCAAATGGCCTCGGTCAACAACCCGTTACCGCGCAAGACTTTGTCGACTTGCAACAAGGCGCTTCACCGCATCTCGGCTTTCGCCGTGCACACGCAAAAGGTTTCTGTGTTGCCGGTGAGTTTGTCGCCAACGGTGAGCTTTCATCGTTCAGTTCAGCAGGCATATTCCAAAATGGGGCAACTCCGTTCCTCGGGCGTATTTCCACCGCTGGGAACAACCCCACGGCTCCCGATCTTGCCGCTCCTGTTCGTAGTCTGGCACTGAGCTTTGGTTCTGGCAGCACGCGTTGGCAAACGGCGATGAACACACCACCAGTCATGCCGGTGCGAACCCCTGCGGATTTCCATAAACAAATTGTTGCGCTCTCGCCAGACCCAGAAACAGGCGAACGCGACCCAGCCCGCATTGGCGCCTTTTTTGCTGAGCATCCCGAAACACAAGCATTCCTCACCTGGCAGGCTTCATACTCACCCACTGGCAGCTTCGCCACCGAGCGCTATCACAGTATCAATGCCTTTTACTTAATCGACGCCAACGGTAATCGCCAAGCTGTGCGTTGGGCGGCGGTACCCGTTGACTCAGCCACCAGTGACCCAGCGGCGCTAGACACCGATAACCCAGACGTACTGATTCATGAATTTATGGCGCGTCTTGAGCATGGGCCAGTGGAGTTCAATTTCAATTTCACGCTTGCCAATGCCGACGACGACCCTGCCGATCCCACTCTCCTTTGGGGAGAAGGTCATCAGCAGGTCAGCGCTGGCACCCTCATCATTCATGAAGCATACATGGCCTCCAATGAAGCGGGCCGCAATTGTGATGCTCTGAATTTTGACCCTCTGATTCTTCCGAAGGGTATGGCGGCCACTCAGGATCAGATCTTACGTGCCCGGTCAGCCGCCTATGCCGAATCTTATCGCCGCCGTGCGCGGGAAAATGCCTTTAATCAACGGACGGAGGCGCAACCATGAGCCAGTCACTCGCAACCTCGACGCATTACACTCGCGCCGCGCGCATTATGCATTGGGCCATGGCCTTCTTACTGCTATCACTCCTCTTTGCTGGCCTGAGCATGGTGCAAAGCCTCGCGCCTTGGCATTTAACCCTGCTCGGCCTGCATAAATCATTTGGTGTCATTGCACTCATTGGTGTCGTGATTCGTCTCGTCATTCGCTTACGCAACCCTGCACCAGCGCTACCGGCATCGGTTCCAGCATGGCAACAACGCATCGCGCGCGTTTCGCATATTTTGCTGTATGCCGCCATGTTCGCCATGCCCATTACCGGCTATCTCATGCAGAATGCTGCCGGTCGGCCTATTGTTTTCTTTGACTTGTTTGTATTACCCGCCCTGCTGCCTATCAGCCTGCCGCTCTACGGCATTCTGCGAGAATTGCACGGACTCATCGCGCTTGGCTTTATCTTGCTGATTTTGGTGCACATTGGCGCGGCTTTACATCATGGCTGGGTGAAACGTGACGGTGTGTTAAACAGTATGACAGGCAAGGAATAGGGGTTTAGGCATGGCACGGAAATCTATGGTGGTGCTCAGCGGCGCGGGTGTCAGTGCCGAGAGCGGACTGGCCACCTTCCGTGACAATGGCGGCTTGTGGGACAACTACTCAGTCTACGAAGTCGCCACCCCTGAAGCCTTTCATAAGAACCCGAAACTGGTACTCGACTTCTATAACTTCCGGCGTCAAGAGGTACTCAAAGCGCTTCCGAACCTGGCTCATCAAGCCCTCGCCGCAGCCGAAGAAGACTTCGACGTCACCATAGTCACACAAAATGTGGACGACTTGCACGAACGTGCCGGTTCAAGCCAAGTCATTCATGTTCACGGCCTCATTACGCAAGCGCGCAGCTCTGTTTCCGGGGAACTTTTTGATCTCAAAGGCCAGGACATTCAACTCGGTGACCAGTGTCCAGAAGGCGCACAACTGCGCCCTCACGTGGTCTGGTTTGGCGAATATATTAATCACATGGACGAAGCCGTCGAGTTAGTGGCAGCAGCAGATATTGTGTTGGTGGTTGGCACATCGCTCACGGTTTATCCGTTTGCAAGCCTTGTAGATTGTCCGCGACCGGACGCCCAGTGCTATTTGGTCACTCAGGACATCGACGCTGTCCCGAGCGGCTTCGATTACCGCCAAGGACCCGCTAGTGTGGAATTGCCCAAACTCATGCACGAGCTCAAGCAGCTCGCGTAGTTAAATATTCAACAACACGAAACCAATCCCAATGCGATTCTGCCGATGGTTGTAATCCAACATGGTTTCTCCATAGCCCGAGAAAATCTGCAAGTGATAGCGCGCGCCTTCCGGCATGCTGCGACGAATCGGGTGCGTAATATCCATTTGCCATGAACCGCGTTGCACCGACAAGTTGTGGGAGCTGCGGGTCATACTGACCGCCGTCACGCCGAGCAAGCCACTCACCCGGGTGTCCAAATTCCCTTTGAAGTTCACCAGATCAGGGTTGTCGTCGTCATCACCGCCCTCAGGAATTCGTATCTTGTAAGTGCTCTCCACAATGACCTGCGACACTTGCAGCGCGCCACCGATAGTCCAATAATTCCAGCTTCGCGACTTGGGTTCAGTTTGCCCATTCGACTCATGCGCAACACCCACTCGGATCATTTGCAAACGCACGGGCCCAGGAATGGGGTCCAGTCGCTCGGGCAATGGAATCACGTAGAAGATTTCGGGCCGATGGTCGGTACTTCGAAATGGCGCGGAGTCTTCATGGTTCCACGCTTGCCACAAAGAGCGCTGTGTATAAGCCAGCCACACATCCGCATTCGGTAATAGAAAATCTTCCAACACCTTAGTGCGCAACGAGAGTTGGATTTTTACTTCTTCATCGCGAAAGGTCTCGTTTAACTCACTTGGCCCTCGGGTCGGGCTAGTCGGTTGACGATTCACACTCGAGGTATAGTGATAGGGCAATAGATAATTCGGATGGAAAGTTCGCATTTCGTATAAGCCACGTTTATGCTCAGCCTCCAATTCCCAAAACCGGCTCAAAAACTCCCCAACGGGCACCGCATCGGGCTCTTCATCTGCGTCGCTTTGATTCGCCACAGCCGCCACCGGCACACCTACGCCAGCAAACAGCACTCCGACTAATAGCAACCTACTCACCCATCGCGCACCGCGCACTTCCTTCATCCTGTACAACACGCTCGCGTACTCCTTGCCTACAATGCTTTTGCCTACAATGCTTTCCCAAAACAGTCAGGATGCTGTGGTTAAGTGTAGCTCTTGTAGTTTTTCCCGAACGAAAAGATTGTGTACAGATGTGTATTTGTCATGATTACTGCCAACAGCTCTGTGCCGGAGTGAGAAGGGACCCAACTGCTATACTGAAGAGTCTGTTTAGCAAGGAGCAAACACTGATGCGTAATGTATTAAGTATTCTCGGCGGGATGGCCGTTCTGACCCTCGTGGCATTTTATCCAGCGACAACCCATGCCAGCAGCGCACTCGAGCCTGAGCAACCAGAAGAACCACAATTGCTTGTGCGTGTGGAGCCGCGCTATCCACCAGAAGCGGTAAGAGACCGTATCGAAGGGATGGTGATCGTCGCCTTCATCGTCGACCGTGCTGGGCAAGTGCAAGACCCGACCGTGGTGCGCTCCGAGCCCGAGGGCGTATTTGACCTTGAACTTATCCGAGCAGTCAGACGCTGGCGTTATACCGACGCCGACGATTATCCCATGACGGTTAGAATCGACATGACGCTCGACGACCGTTAACCTGAACGGGTTAGCGCTCTCTAGATTTGCGATGCTCCCGCTCGGTTTGATAGCGCCGTTCATGACGCTCTATGTAACGCTGGAATAGCGGCAAATAGTTGTGATGGTCGTCCACCCCAATATCTAAATCCGCCCGAATTAATACGCCGCCCGGATGGCGGCTGGTGAGCCATTCCCAGTCCACTTGACCAGGATAAATCAGGCCTACCTCATGCCAAGTAAGTGCTGCATCACTTTCCGCAAAACCATCGGGCCGAGGCACCGCTACAATACCGTTGTGAGCGCTTTCCGAGTCGGTGGCCAAAGTCAGCTCATGCGGTAATGACACGTGATGATGGCGCGCGCCAACCGCCCCATGATGCACCGCGAAAGCCACATGATAAGTTCCGCCGGGCTCCAATGTCTTGCTGTCTCTTGCGTTCGGGCTAGCCAAACTGCGCTCTAAAGTAATCCGCCACTGCCCGTTGGCATAGCCGCCTGAAGCGCTAATGGCTCCGCGAGCGCCGTCCGGCACTTGCAGTAGACGGAAAGGAATCACATCGCCGTCTTGCCAGTCATGATTTGGATCGAAAGGAACGGCTGTAGCTTCGCTTAAAAAATAGGGATCGTTTTGTGTGTACTCTTTATTTAAAAGGGCGCCCCAGCGGAGTGAATGTTTACCTACTTGGCTCGCATCATACATGTAGGCAGGCCCGTGGCCGTCATCATCGGCATTGTCGCGGAACATACCGCGGCCTTCAGAGTTCAAACGGTAGTGCAGTACATAACCGTTATCGGCATAGCCCACCGGGTGCGACCGATGTGCGCGCCATTGCCACAAATCAAGAAACTCGCCATCGTCACGCATCTGCTCTAGCGCGTCTGTGGGTTTTACTGCATCCCACGGCGCACGGTCCGTATAGCGCTCGACAGTGCGTGACTGCGGAATATATTTGCGTACGTCGGAACGTCCCATTTCCAAACCAAGAATAGGATGGTTTCGCACTTGCTCCGCACCAACCGCAGAGTCTAGCGAACGCATGCCCGGATGTACCAACATCCAGCCACCATAACGGCTGAAGCCTTCCACGGAACCGTCATCGAGCATCATGCTGATACGGTCTTCGTATAATCCATGCGCATCAGGCCCCGCCGCACCAGACCCCATGCGCGTCCATTCCCCGTCCTGATAGAGCCAATACTGGTGATACCAACTCGGGTTATCCACTTCTAAGCGATAATGCAGCCGAAAGGTGTCTTCCGTATATTCCGCCGCCACATAGAGCGTGTGCGCTTCATTTCCACGCACCACCACAGCATCAGAAGTGTCTTCGACCACCGACTCCTCCAGCGCAGGCAAACACCCGGCAAGAACCCAAGCTGAAACCACACTCACAAACAGAACACTCAATCGACGCATCACCACTCTCTATACCGCTTTCCCAAAACTTAGAGTCAGATTAACCTAAATGAGGGTCAGATGAAAAAAATGAAGCCCTTAACCCGTTGAATAAATTATGAAATAGTCAATTGCCCTAGGTAAATCATGAAAAGTTGTTCTGACCCTTAAAATTTAAAGCTAGGAAATTCAGTTGGTTACCTCTTTTAGAAGGCCAAATTGTTCATCTGACCCTCAATTTTGACCCTCAATTTTGACCCTCAGTTTTTGTTTGAGAAATCAGTGGTCTTGATATTGCGCCAGCGCTGCTTTCAGGGTGGTGGCGATATTATTACGTAGGCAGTCAGGTGCCAATATCTGCACGTTTTCACCTTGCGAGAGTATCCACCAACGCAGTTGCCAAGAGTCAAGAACCGTTGCTTTCACCTGCCATTCGTTCTTTTCTTCCTTAAGCTCTTGGTCTTGGCTCAATGGACTTTCTTGAAGAATTTGCACCACCGGTCCACGAATAATAGCTTCGAGCTGAATTAAGGCACCGGCACTGAACTGCAACCCACCTTCTTCAATGTAGTTCTGTAACGAAAACCCATCCGGCCTGCGTACTGGATCGGCCGTTCGCTCAGCGGCCAGTAGTCGATGCACTGCAAACAAATGCGCATCACTATAGGGCTCAACACACCCCACTACATAGGTCACTACACCGCGCTGAACTATGCCAAATGGATTTAACACATAACTTTTCGTTTGCTGACCGTTCAACGCGCGATACGTCACTTGCAGCTGTTCATCATGCAGTAGCGCATTTTGCAGGGTTTCAAGAATCTGGGGATCAATGACAGGTCTTAATTGCTCGAGTGTTGGCTGCACGTTGGCCACTTTGTGCTGCCAACCTTGCAGACTCGAGGATTGGGTGAGGCTATTTAATTTCTGCTGCGCTTGCGTAAAACGCGCTTGCATCACTTCCATCACAGACGAGGGCAGTAAATTCTGCACCGCCTGCTCCACCATACACAAAGACAAGGCTTCTGCAGCAGAAACACCCGGAATATGAATAACCGCATGCTTTGCCCAGTACCAACCATAGGGAATACTTTTGTCGTTACGAACCAGTGGGAACTGTAGAAGGAGGTCATTCAAGTCACGTTCCACGGTGCGCTCACTCACGTCAAAACCATTGGAGCGCAAAATGTCACACACCTGACGTTTCGTGAGCCCTGGCCCTCGCGACGGCAGCAACTTTAAAATCTCCCACTGCCGGCTTAACGTGTCTCGTACTTTCGAAGACATACAATTCCCTTTTTGCTTCAGCTTTTTATGCCAACGTTATGCCAACGTTACGCAAACGTTCTGCCAACGTTACGCAAACTTAGCTTAGATTACCCAGTAATCCATTACCACGCTAGTTTACAAACCTGACGTTTGAATCAAGCGCTGCCGATACGCTGCGGCTGCGCCCCGCACCGAAATTCGCTTCAGTGCTCGCCCACCAAACACCTTTGCTAATGCCGGTCCAAGATTGCGTTCAAAGCTGCCGCCCAAAGCAAGCCTTTCCAAAATCAACGGCACAGTTTCCTGATAGCGCAAGCGTACCGTTTCGTCCTCACAATCCAGCGCTAACGGGTTGCCTTCAAGCAGCGCTTCGTACACCACTTCGCTCAAGGTCATCTCAGTAAGGTAGGCACGTCCCTGTGCCCAATTCTTTGCTATGCGCCCACTGCTATCGTCAATGGGTAAGCCATTTTCTCCGAGCGGTGTTGCACCTAAAGCTTCACGCCGCGCATTCACACGGCTTAAATAGTCCGCCGTCATAGGCGACTGTCCCTGCTTACGCTCAGCTCTATCCCAAGCTGAATCGTAGGCATGATCAAATTCTTCCGGGAAATACTTCGCTCTGTATGCGTGGGCCAACAGCGCAATTACTTCAGTGCTCACAATAGTTTTTGTCATGTAAAACTCCTTCTAATCTGATTCCTTTTCTCTACCCTGTGCTTTCCGACACTCGACTTGAAACGCGCACATCCGCTAGGTGATCAATGACGGCCTGCAAATCGGGAAGCTCCCTCTCAGCGAATCCGAAGTTGCGGCTCAACACGTCGGCGAGTACCAGATGAAAGGGGTCATCTCCATAAACCTGGGCCATGACCTGCCGAGCAATTCGCGCGTACTCGTCAGGGCAGTCATTCTCCTTGCAGGAGGTATTCATGGGATCCACCACGTAGAGTGCCTCAGCTAGCCGTTCTGCTGTCAGCCGACGTAACTGTCGGCCGGGGCGCGGTCCGTTATAGTTTCGGCGATCCAACTCCGCATGAATGGCCTCAAAAACCTTACTTCTGCCCAACATGGACAACCAGTTCTGGTAGGGCAGTGTTTGTAACACCTTCAGTTCCGCCACCAATCGGTCAGACGTGTACTGGCTCAAGTTCAACTGACTTAAATTCGATTGAGTTGTGTGCGAATGAGGCATGAAATGCTCCGAAGATTTGTTGAAGAGCAATGAAGATAAAACAGTAAGCTCACACCACGACAAAGTACGTCGCACAGCGGCGAGTGCTTGTTATTTCAGCAGAAAAAGGCGTAGCATCAAGTTCATGCAGCACGATACAAGGATTGCCAAATGACTCACCATGAAACGCTAAAAGCATATCAACGTGAACATCGCGAGCAGTGGAGCCAGGGGATTAGTTTACGCATTCATCGCGCACTGAGCTGGCTCCATCGGGCAGAGCAAGAGCGCGCCCGTGAAGACCATGACGCGGAGTTTATATTTTTATGGATTGCCTTTAATTCGGCCTACACCAACCAGCATGTGCATGAGGAACGCATTACCGAACGGGAAGCTTTCCGCGCCTTTTTAGACCGCATTATCGGGTATGACCAAGACAAGCAGCTATACCAGATTATTTGGCAGCAATATCCGAATGTCATTCGTTCACTCATGAATAACCACTATGTGTACCAACCCTTCTGGGATTGCACCAATCAAGAAGTGAAAGACGACAGCTGGAAGGCGTCGTTCGAGGCGTCCAAAACTCGAAGTAATCATGCGCTTGCTCAGCAAGACGTATGCACGTCCCTACAAATTATCCTTAGCCGTTTGTATACCTTGCGGAATCAGCTAATGCACGGTGGCGCCACCTGGAACGGCAGCTGGAACCGTCAACAGCTTAAAGACGCAACCCAACTGCTAGGGCACATTGTGCCGGTGATCCTGCGCTACATGATGGAACATGGCACCGAAACTTGGGGAGAAGCCACCTACTTCGCCGCAGAAGACTAACTCGCACATGCTATGCTTAGTGCTCTGAGGTTAAAAAGGAACTGACATGGATTTTGGCGGCTTTTTTGAGTACCTCGCAATTACCATTGCGGCTCTGTTTGTCATTGTGAATCCACTTACCACCGCGTTTATTTTCGTATCGCTACTGCCAGGCGCCTCGAAGGCGACGATCCGTACCACAGCCAAGCGCTCTACTCTTGTGGCAGGTGGGATTTTTGTGACCTTTGCGCTGTTAGGTGGGGTTATCTTCAAACTGTTCGGCATTACCCTTGAAGCCTTCCGCATTGCTGGTGGTTTAATCCTCTTTGGTATTGCCATGCGCATGATTCACAAAGCGCGTGACGAGGGCGAAGTGGTAAGCGGCGACGACCCACACCCCGACGGTAAAATTGCGAACGACATCTCAGTGATTCCGCTCGCCATTCCTTTCATTAGCGGCCCTGGCTCCATTGCTACGGTCATGATTCTTACCAGTGAAGCGCCTACTATTTGGCATGTTTCGGTCGTCTTTGTGGCGATTGCACTCACAGTGATCGCTTGTTACTTCGCCATGATTTACTCCCATTTCCTCGTGAAATACCTCGGTGAAACCGGCAAGGAAATCATTACCCGCGTATTCGGCATCATACTCGCTGTCATCGCCGTCCAGTTCGTGATTAACGGCGTGTTAGAAATCTGGCTAGCGCACAAATAATCGAATTACCCAGCTATCCGCGACACATTCTGTCGCGGACTGCTGCTATTTCATAGGCTGAACGTTGTTACACTCAACTGGAGGCTGTTATGTATCGCATTGTTCTTTATGGACTCGCCTTTTTCGCCAGTATCACCATGCCCGACACCGTGAGCTTGGAGCGCTCGCACTACTTAGTCGCCCTGTACTTCGGTATTGCCTGGCTCCTCGTGAACTGGATTGACTTTGCTCTCAGCGAACAAGACAAATGAATCCCCTCCTCAACAAAGGCGTGGCTTTCATCTGCATTGTGCTTCTGGTGGGTTGCAGCCTTGCAGCTTACACTTTGGCGTTTGTAGGTTTATTTGGCCCCTTCGGTGCGGCGTTTCCGTGGGGACTCTATACCGTTTTCTTAATCGTGCCCCTCGGTTTTGCAGCCTACAGCTACTCTGGATACCAAGTGCTATTTGCCAACCCCGAGCTTTCGCGGGAAGCGGCCATCGAACGTGCCGCCACTCGTGCGTTCCTCGCTTTTTTCCTACTTAGCATTGTGAGCACGCTTATTTTTGGCGCGTTCACTACCGAAAGCATAATTAGCCCACGGCTGCTCGCAATTGCCGCACTTGCTGCTATTGTTTTCGCCGGCGCTTCGTTTGCTCAAGACGAAGAAAGACGACAAAACGAAGCGCAACAAAGAAGCAGCTAAAACACTCAAACCCTTCCTAGGGCTTCACCTTGTAAATGACATTCACAGTTTTGGAAATGGTCATGGCTTGGGGTATGAACAGGGGTTGGTCGCTGCGCGAGCTCATGGTTTGCATACGGTCAACACCGTAATGGCCGCCTTGCAAGCCGAAAGTCGCGAAGAAGTTCGTGAACGAGCCCGTGTCGTTGAACGCGAAAACACTATCAATCTGCACACCGAGCCCCGTGGCCATTTGGTTCGCTCGTGTTCTTGCCTGTGTTGCAGCCTCTGCAATGAGCGCCAGCTCAACCGTTTCACGCTGCGAGTAATCAAAGCGTGAGTTAATGTTGCCCAACCGGTTAATGTTCATCAGCGCGGTAACAAGCTCGGCGTAGCGCTCCAAGCTGCTCAAGCGAATCTCGAACCGACGAGAAAATTCATACCCAATAATATGAGTTTCCCGGTGCTGACTGTCGCGCTCGCGCCGAATGTTCTTGTCGATGGCATAGGACGTAATGGCTGAATCAGGTACTTCATGGGCTCGCAGGGCTGCCAGTATTTCGCGCGTGGTCGCCGCAAGCTGTTCACTCGCCACTTCCGACTCCGCGTCGAAGCTGGTCACACTAAAATTCAGTACGCCCATGTCGGGTGTCACTTCCCGCTCACTTTGGCCTGTGACCGTGACAAAGGGAAAATCGGGTAGCGACGAAGCCTGAGCCGCCGACATGCCCAATACCAATACGAGTGCGTTTATTGCAGCGAAAATAATCCGATACATAATCTGTCCTTAACGTGGCAATGAGGGGATATGAACAACTATGACCTCAGGGCGTGGCAAAAGGTAAATCTAAAATACAACTTTTCCCGTTTCTTTAACTTTGTGCCCGCTCTGGGAAGCCGTTACCATGGGCGTCTCGGACGGAAGTAAGGAAGCCGCATGTCGCACAACACCATTTTAGAAAATCAACAGCGCCAGCCACTCGACCATTTAGACTCGGTCTGGTTATTCGGTTATGGCTCGTTAATTTATAAAGCGGATTTCCCCTTTCTGCAGCGCCGACCTGCACAAATTCATGGCTGGACGCGTCGTTTCTGGCAAGGCAGCCATGATCACCGGGGCACCCCCGAACAACCCGGCCGCGTGGCGACTTTAATTAAAGCTCCCGAGGAAATCTGTGTGGGGATGGCCTATGAAGTAACTCCCGACGTGTTCGCGCATTTGGATCATCGCGAGAAGAATGGCTATCTGCGCTTCTTCACCGAGTTCGAATGGCTTGACGGTGCAGGCGCAGTGAAAGGCCTAGTGTATGTGGCCGGCCCTGATAACGAGGCATTTCTTGGCCCCGCCAGCGAAGCTGCGATAGCCGCTCACATTGCCAATTCCGAAGGCCCCAGTGGCCCGAACGACGAGTACTTACTCAAGCTCGCCGCCGCGCTACGTGAACTCAAGGTAAACGACCCCCATGTATTCGCCATTGAGCAGGCGCTGATTGCGTTGCGGGAAGCGGTTTAGCCCCTCTAGGTGCACTCCGAGTTGCACCCGCTCGGTGTAAATCACACTTTTATGCGCAGAAAAGTGCGTAATTTCCCATTTTTATGCGCATAAAAATGTTCGGATGTTTGTTTTTAGGCGCAGAAAAGTGTAGTTTATCACTGGAATCGTTATGACTTTGAGGTAAGCTATGCGTCAAGACCCGCTTCAATCAGCGGTTCAGCCCCTACATCGAACCCTGCATACGCAACTGCAGCAGTGGAAAAACAGAGCGGAACGAAAACCGCTACTTATCGATGGCGCGCGTCAAACCGGAAAGACCTATCTTCTGCAGGAACTCTTGGGTAGTTCTTTTAGGCAGGTGCTACGCATTGATTTTCTCGAGTCTCCCGAAATGATTGAGGCTTTTGCTGGTTCACTCAACCCGTCAGATCTCATTGACAACATCCAGCTTATCTCTGGAGCCACATTTAACGCCGAAACCGACTTACTTATTCTCGACGAAATTGGTGAATGCGAACGAGCGGTCACGTCATTGAAGTACTTTGCTGAGAAGGCGCCTTGGATGTACGTCGCCGCCAGTGGTTCTAATATTGGCTTGCTCAATACCTTTCCCGTTGGAAAAGTAGAGCAATATAATTTGCGACCGTTATCATTCCGCGAGTTTCTGACCGCCGCCAATCAACCCGCATTGTTGCAGGCATTCGAGAATCAAGCGAGCTCACCAGCAGCGCATCTCAAGCTCATGGAAATGCTCACCGACTACTACTTCACTGGGGGAATGCCTGAGGCCGTTAAAGTTTGGTTCCAGCTAGCAGAGCAAAATATTCTCGAACGTGTTCAGGCCGTCCAACGTATTCACGGTGATTTAATTGCAGGTTACCAACGTGACTTCGGGAAGTACTCAGGCAAAGTCGACGCCAGTCTAATTGAAGGTGTATTTAAAGCTGTTCCCTCACAACTTTCGGCAGTGCTAGACGACTCGGTAAAGCGCTTCAAGTTTAAGCATGTGCATGAGCGCAAATCCCGTTATCAAGAACTGGAGAGTGGTATTTCCTGGCTGGAAAAGTGTCGATTAATCCTAAAGAACCATCCAGTGGAAGGGCGGCCCCGAAGTCCCTTAGCTGCTTACAAGAGAGAAAATCGCGTCAAGCTCTTTCTTATGGACGTGGGGCTGCTCAATCATATGTTGGGTGTGAGTTATAAAGAAATTAAAAAGCAAGGTTACGAATATAAAGGCTACGTTGCAGAAAACTTCGTGCAACAAGAGCTGGTTGCTCTCAATATCGACCCCACATACTCCTGGAATGACGCGCGCGCCGAAATAGAATTTATTGCGTCCGATCAAGAAGGTCGAATCATACCTATTGAGGTCAAAAGTGGCACACGCACGCGTGCTCGGTCATTACAGTCCTACATACAGAAGTGCAGTCCTGAGAAAACTATCAAACTCACTGGCACTCAGGGCTCTGGTCCACTCGAAACAACACATTTCGTATACCCGCTTTACTATGCAGAGCACGCAATCAAAGCGCATATCTTGTAAACCGGCTACTCAATCACTTCCCGGCGCTTGCGCTCGTATTCTTCGTAAGACATGTCGTACCGCTCGAAGCATTCGCGCTGCTGTTGCAGCGGGAGCTTTCGACATTCATTCCGCCGGTTCTCATGCGCCGCTTCATATAGCTGCTTGCTAGTACAACCTTGCAAGCCAAACACACAGGCGAGCATGGCGAGTACCACATAGATTCTGCGCTGATGTTTCATGTTGGAGTCCTTGTAAGGTTCAGTACCTACTTGCTTCGGAGATAACTCTTTCGCACCTATCTCCATGTCAACACTCAGTTGACAATAGTGCCAATTTTGGCCAAACTTCTTTATAAATGGATTGGGCAGTCCCGGTCGGCGTCAATGCCTCAGTGGTTTCACTGGGGCTTTTCGCTTTTTGGAGTTGGATAAATCATCATCCCGACACCTTGATATCCCTCTCCGGCATGACATCTGCCGCCCTTACAGTAGAATTTAGTCTGCAATGACTCAAACGCTCGATTATTTTGAGTTGGACGTAAAGTCTTCAAACCTATTGGGCGAGCAACTAAGTCTGCAAGCTGCAAACCTGATGACATGGCTTGCTTGTGGGCAAATTGGCTAACTGAGTTCATATCCAACTCAAATAATACGCCCAGTTCACAAAATAACCACTTGCGCCTTTGGACTACATGTGTAATCTTTATATGAATTACATTTGTAATCTTAGGAGTGTATATGGCCACAGCGTCAGATATTTCAAATGCGGAATTGGTATTGCTTAAGGTGCTCTGGCAAGAGTCGCCGTTAAGTTCTGCCGACATTGTGGAGCGTGTGCAGCGCCACGAAGAGTGGCACGAGAAAACCATCAAGACCATGCTCAATCGGCTCGTGAAAAAAGCAGTGTTGAGCTACGAGCAGGCCGGCCGCAAATATTTATATGCGCCGCTAATTAGCCAACAGGTCTATCAAAAGCAAGTGAGCACGCGGCTACTCGATAACGTATTTTCAGGTTCTGTGTCGGGGCTGGTAGCCGGCTTTGCGCAGCAAGGCGCGCTGAAGTCCGACGATGTGGAAGCTTTAAAGTCGCTCATTGCTGAATGGGAGAAAGACCAGGGAGGTCAGTCATGAACCTGCCAACACTCTCACAAACAAGCGGCTGGCTGCTCGCCATTACCCTCGGCCTCAGTGTGCTCTTCCTATTGCAGCGCCTCTGTCACTCGCCCTTGCTGCGCGTACTTGGGCCACGAGCACTTTACTCACTCTGGATCTTGGCACCCCTGTTAGTGCTGCTCGCAACTGTGGTGCAGCTATTTCCGAACTGGATGCGTAGCGAAACCCTCGCCACCCCACTCACCATGGAATTTGTCGCCAACGCCAGCGCGACGGCGCAACACCTGACCAGCGCATTGCCGCTCTATGACGTTGCGATAGTCTTCGCGCTCTCCATATGGAGCTTAGGCTTCGGTGGCATGATTGCCTTGTGGTGTATCGACTACTCAAGGTTACGCCGCTTGCCAACTCAAAACCGGCTCGGTTTACGGGTAGTTCGCACGCCCGCAGGCGAAAGCCCCGGCATTGCTGGTTTCATAGCGCCGCGCCTCATGCTGCCTCAGGACTTTAGCACGCGCTATTCCCCACAAGAGCAGCATTTAGTACTACAACACGAGTTCACCCACTGGCGCCGCGGCGACACCCGCATTAACTTTTTCGCGTGGCTATTACTCGCAACCCAGTGGTTTAACCCGCTGGCATGGCAAGCCTATCGACGTTTTCGCGCCGACCAAGAACTTGCCTGCGACGCAGATGTATTGGTGCATCGGTGTGTCCAAGCGAGCTCAACCACCCTCAGTACCTACGCCAATGCGCTACTGAAAACCATTCCTGTCTTGGGCGCAAGCACGGATTCCGAGGCGCGTCCAATGCTCAATACCACTCACTACACATTAAGCAGTACTCAATTCTGGCCTTTCATTGCCCCAACTAAAGGCCGCAACTCAAAAGGAACTTTTGCTATGACCAAAGAACGTCTTTCTACTCTCCACAACAAAACATCCCGTCGCACGCTAATGCTTGGCATTACCACCATGATGACCAGCGCCTTTCTGCTGCTCGGTATGGTGTCAGTGAACTCGGCTCCACTTGCTTTTGCTGGTACCGATCATACGGCTCAAGCTCCAAACGCCGACGCGCCACCTGCACCTGACCTCACACCCGGCAGCCCACCGCGGCCCATCGTGATTGTGAACCCGACTTATCCTGAAGCCGCCAAAGAACAAGGCATTGAAGGCTACGTCGACCTTAGCTTTGTTATCGATCAGGAAGGTCGTGTGCAAGCTATCAACATAATCAACGCCGAACCCGCCGGCGTATTCGAAACCGCAGTAGTGAACGCCTTTAGTAGATGGCGCTACGCCCCACGGGACGACTACCCCGCGCAGATTCGTATCGATATGAAGTTAGACAGGGACTGATTCAGGCTTACTGAGTACACCGGCTTCATGGTGAGGGATTACCGTGGGGCTGGGGTTTTGTAGGGGGGGAGAGGATAGCGGCCATAACCGGTTACAAAAACTGCGCGAATCCACGCTTTTAGAATCCATTGCATCTTCTTGCTAAGCAATTTTTTTCCAATAGGATTGCTTTACATCAAAAATATATTCATAAGACTCTACTACTTGGACAATTTCCGGTTGCAAAATAACGTATGTATACCCATGAGGAGGTTTATCCGTTTCCCACAGCATGAATGCTTTTACACCATTTGATCTCAAATATTTTGCCGCCATCTCATCCCCTATTTTTTGTCGAAGATCAAAATACTTGGAGTAAGAAAAAATTTCTCCAGTTGAAAGCTTCTTGCCAGTCTTATCTGCATTTTTCCAAAATTCATGCTCTTGGATTTCGAATCTGATTTTATGCAGATACACTTTATCGTTTCGACAGTGCATATAACGGGCAAAGTATTCCCCTCCAACCCTATTTTCTGCTGCGTAGAACCCCCACCCCTGAGAGTCCCCCTCTCCTGAGCCATGATACTTTTCATCCACGGCAGAGAACTTCCCCCATCCACCGTGCCAAGCAATAATTTCCATGTCGACTCGCTTATGATTGTAGTAGGAAGCGCATCACGTATCTCCGAGGTAGGCTCTTCCTTGAGGAAACTATCTGAGCACGTCTTAACTCAGATCGCCTTCGCCGAACATCCTGTGGCGTACATTTTTTAATCTAACTTGAGGTTACTAAACTAAATCAGGCTGAACAACCTCAACCGCTTCATCGCCGCCGCATGGCTGCTACCTCAGCGTGTGCATTGGCTTCTCGTGCGGCTCTCGCGACTTCTTTGGACACTATTGTTTTACCAATCGGGAATAGGGCAATGTCGGCAAGTTTCAAATGCTGAATGCCAAAGGGAATACCGATGATGGTAATAAAGCAGGCGAGCGCTGAAATCACGTGGCCAATGGCGAGCCATACTCCGGCGAGGATAAACCAAACCACATTGCCGACGGTGCCGAAGCCACTGGTTCCAATGTCGCTTCGGGTCGTTAGGTCTCTGCGATTAATCGCTTCTTTGCCGAAAGGAAAGAACGAGAAATTACCCATAACAAAACAAGCGCGGCCCCATGGAATACCCACTACAGTTAAAAATGCGATGATTCCGACCAACCACCAGGCCAGCCCCATCACAAGGCCTCCTAGAATAAACCAAAGCAGATTTCCGATAAGTCTCATGGCGATGTCCTTTGCACGTTTGCAACCAAAAATTAAAAGACCACTAGGGGCTGAATACGGTTATATCACCTTACCTGTTCTATCACCAAAGCGACTGCCAACTCCGATAACATCGATCTTAGTAATAATCCCGTAGCTCAATATCTCGATTGAGCTTGAGTGCTGCGGTTGCTGCCTCATAAAGAGCAGGATTACAAATAGGTGTGCCTACTTTCCTGAATTCTTCCATCACTTTAGCTAACCGAAAAACCTGCGTATTACCCACATTCGTGAGCGGATGAATGCCAATCCCTTTGGTTTGAATAATCTTCTGCACACGTTGCCGAGTAATTTGATAAGCCATAGCAATATCTGTGGGGCTCACGTAATCGGGTTTGGCCTCTAGAAAAACAGCGCCTGGCACGCCCGATATGACTTCCTGTTTCGCCTGCTCAAGCGCTTCAAGTGCGGTAGTGGCCGCTCGTTCGTACTCGATAAGTACTTCACCCTGACGATTGTGCCGAATCAACGCATCGTCACACCCTGCACTAAATAACTTGTCATCAAGCTCATGGAGCTCAAGGCCACAGGACGCAACGTCAAAGCGCAAACTAAACTCAAATGTTTTCATCGCTAATCCCTCACTCGCCATTACTTGCCCTTACTCGCCAAAACAAGTCTCCATCCTTGCTCTTCAGCAACCCGAATGGCTGCTTCAATATCCTTAGATGGATGTCTTTTCCGTGACATAAACATAATCCTCACCACACCTATTGTCAATTGACAACAGAGGCGCTTGTAACTGTCATTTTAGCGATCACCGCAAAACAGTGCTGTTGGCTGGAAACGACTATTTCTTGCCAAAAGTAGCTCGGCGATCACAAAGTCCGAGAAGGCCATTGCGAAATTAATCTATTGCGTACAAGCTAAGCTTTGAATTCTGGCCGGTATGCATTTATGGACGACTCAGCAGACTCAAAAACACTCTCCTACTACAACAACCATGTGGAAGAAGTTTATGCGCGATATGAAGCATTAGAAGGCAGCGGTATTGCTCGCTACTTTCCAACAAGCTTCACGTCTGGAAGTCGTATTCTCGATGTAGGCGCAGGCAGTGGCCGGGATCTCCGCGAACTTCTCAAACTTGGCTTTGACGCCTATGGTGTGGAACCCGCCGACAAAATGCGCGAGATGGTTATTGCAAATCATCCGCAACTGAAGCACCGGTTATTCGCGGGCAGCTTACCTAACGAGTTAACGTCCTATGTGAAGTATGACGGTATTGTTTGCTCCGCGGTGCTTATGCATTTGCCAAGCAACCTGCTGTTTGATTCCATGGTGACCTTAAGAGACTTACTCGTAGAAAAAGGCCGCTTGTTAATATCCATTCCGGCTTCGCGTACCGACATTTCAGCAGAGCATCGTGACGCACATGATCGCCTCTTCAGTCCTATTACTCCCAACCAACTAAAGCTTCTGTGTAAACGCCTTGCCTTGGAATGTATTGAGGAGCACATCGACACGGACTCTTTAGGCCGAGCCGGAACGAGCTGGTGTACGCTGTTGTTTGTGAAGCAATCTGCAGCAGGTAAGCCGCTCGATCGGATTGAGTCTGTGTTGAGGAATGACCGTAAAACCGCGTCCTATAAACTGGCGTTACTACGCGCATTTTGCGATGTTGCAGACCAAGATGATCATGCCGTAACCTGGAACCCGGACGGCACTATTGGCATTCCGATTCTACGACTTGCTGAACTTTGGTTTACTTATTATTGGCCTTTAATCGCTGCTCCGGAACTCATTCCACAGAATACCTCCGAAGCCACAGGTGGGAAGCCTATCGCGTTTCGGCAAGGACTTCGTGACCTCATTGAGCAGAGTGGGCACTTCTTTGCGATTTCTAACTTAGCGAGTACGGAGCTCTTCTCTGTATTTATGCTGGCATGGAAAAACGACAGCTTACCTTCAGAGTTGAGTAAGAACTTATCCGCTTTACTCAAGAAAATCTCACGAGCCATTGTCGATGGACCAGTCAAGTATGCCAACAGCGGAGAAATGTTTTCATACGACAAACACCAGCAGCGTGTCACCGTAGAGTCCGACTTATGGCTGGAGTTTTGCCTGACCGGGTATTGGGTGCGCGACTCCTTAATTCTTCGCTGGGCGGAGCTTTGCGAACGCTTTGGTAAAAGCCTGCCCCATGTGTCTATGGGCACTGTCATGCAAAGTCTGGCTCAGACTCCTGAAATAGAACGCGAACAGCAGATCGCGCGCGGCTTATACCAACAGAAGCCCCATTTAGAATGTGTGTGGAGTGGGCGTGCACTGACCATGAAGCAAATGGATGTGGATCATGCATTGCCCTATAGCCTCTGGCGCAACAACGATCTCTGGAATCTACTCCCCGCGTATCGGCCATTAAATAATAAGAAGCGCGACAACGTGCCAAACAGTTTCACACTGCTAAAGTCCAGAGACCGAATCATCGACAACTGGCGCTTTGCGCACCACATCAAACCCCAAATCTTTGAGTTTGAAGTCACTCGAACATTAGGCGAGTTTGCGCCAAACTATTGGGAGAAACCGCTGTTCGATTACATGAAACGAAAAGCAGAGGTAGCAATATTCCAACGTGGTGCCTCGGCGTGGACGCTGGAGAACTAGCTTTTCTAAACCTACACCCACCCCCAAACTCAAACCCACCCCAACGCCACAACCCCAGCGATGGTGGTAAGTATGGCGGCCATGGGGAAGGTGTACTTCATCACTTGGCCTTCGTTGCCTTGAATGTTTACTGTGGCGCCGGCGGCGATAATGTTGTGGGGGCAGACCATGTTGCCAATGGCGGCGCCTATGGTTTGGCTGCCGAGTAAGCCAATGGATTCGTGTCCGCCGGCTTCGGCGGCAGAGCGTTGGAATTCGCTAAACAAAATATTGGACGACGTGGCTGAGCCGGTAATAAAGGTGCCTAGCACACCAAACCAAGGCGCCCAGAAAGGCCAGAAGGCACCCGCTACTATGGCCACTTGTTGTCCTAACTGATTAATCGCCCCGCCATGAACCAGTACGCGCGACAGTAAGAGCATGATAAACAATGGCGCCAGTACAGTGAGTACTCGTTTGGCAGCGAGAACCAAAGCACTGAGCAAGGCTGGAGCAGACTGTCGTTGTAGCAGACCACCCACAACAAAACTTACCACCAACAGGGTGCCTGGGTGGTACAGCACCGGAATCATGCCTTGATACCCTCGCCATTCAAAGGTCCACTGCACCGACATGAGTGTAGCTTTCACTTCGGGAACCAGTCGGGTTACCAAGACCAACAGAATCAATACTGCATAAGGAGCGGTGGCCCGCGCAAAGGACATGTCTTGAGCTACTACGTGCAAGTCAGCTGCTTCACCGCGGCGAGACCTTAAGAGCAGGGAAAATAGGGCTGCTCCCACCACAGCGCCAAGTAAGGTGGGTAATTCCGGGCCAAGGAAATAGGCAACCGCCACCGCTGGCAGTAAAAAGCACAGTGCCGCCAAGGTGCCCAAGCCCGCTGCGCTTTTATAAAGTGCTGCATGTAACTGGCCAGCGTAACTCACATGAAATCGCGTACATCCCCATGCCAGGCCAATGGCCAGTACGAAGGTTGTGGGAATCAAATAGGGCAGCACGGCTTGGGAGAGCAGCAGCTCCATGTCGGGCGCTGCGGCGCCATACACTAACAGAGACTGGGTAATCACTGGCGTGCCGACTGCTCCGAATGCGACACCCAAACTGTGCCCCCAGAGCGCCAACACCACCGCAATCACCGGTCGATAACCTGCCGCCACCAAGAACGGCGCGGTGAGCGCAGCAGAAGTACCAAAACCTGCGGCGCCTTCCATAAACATGGAGAAGAACCAGGCGACAAAGAGCGCACTCACTTTGGGGTTTGGGTGAAGCTGTTGCAACTGCTGCTGAATGCGCGCAATTGCACCTTGGTGTAACTGGGCATAGTAGATACAGAGCGCACCAAAAATAATCCAGAGAATACTTAAACTTGAAACGGCGGCTTCAAACATGGAGCGTGGCAAAATATCGTTACGCACTTGAGCCAGGGACACATCGAGAAACACCGGCACAATGGCCAAGGTAGCCACCAACGCGACCAAGCCAGCCTTGAGGGCGCTCCAACGCAAGCCAATCATGCAGACCAGAATCACCACAAAGGGAAAGCTCAGAATCAATAACATCCAATTTTCGTGCACAAGCTCTCCCTTTGCATGACTGAGTACCCTAAAAGCCTATTATTACCTTATTTTTAATTTTCCGCGTACTGTAAACCTTTTCCTTTTCTCAACGTATTCCCTGCACTCAAGGAACCTATCACTTTGGTGGTAATTTAGGATGTCCGATAATCAGCAGGAATTGATTTCACAGCAGGCGTTGCGGGCGGTTATGGATAACGTCGGCGCGTTCATTTATATCAAAGACCTTGAGGGACGGTACTTGTATGCCAACCAAAAGGTGCAGGATCTCTTTGGCCTGCCATTGGACGAAATTGTCGGAAAAACTGACGACGCATTCTTTGATTTAGCGGCTTCCAACGAACTCAGCGAGAACGACCTGAAGGTTGTGCAGCTTGGCGAAGTGCGTGAAGCGGAAGAACACAATCACGTCAAAGGAACTCATGAAATTCGCATTTTCTGGTCGGTCAAAAAGCCACTACGCAATGACCAAGGCCAAATTATCGGCATGTTCGGAATTTCTACCGACATTACCGAACGCAAAAAAATGGAGCTCGAGCTTCAGCAGCAGAACGACTTCCTAAGAGTCATTATGGACAACATTGAGTCGTCCATTTATATGGTCGACCAGCACGACAACCTTCGCTATGCCAATCGCCGTTTGGCAGAGCGTTTTAACTTGCCACAAGGCGACATTAAAGACGTTCATATTTCCAAAGTAGTGGACGCCCAAGCCTACGAACTTATTTCTGCAAACAACAAGAAAGTGTTTGAAACAGGCTCCGCCGAGCGCTTCAAAGAACGCGCTATGACCGCCCAAGGTGAAGAGCAAGTCTTCTGGTCAGTGAAAGTGCCCCACACCATGGTTACGGGCGAACGCATGATCATTGGCTTTTCCACAGACATGACAGAAATGTTCCATTTGCAGGAAAAGTTACGACGCCAATCGACCCACGACGACATGACCCAGCTCTACAATCGCCGTTTTTTCTTCAGTGAAGGTGAGAAACTACTACTGACCGCGAAGCAAGCCGAAGAATCCAGCTGCTTCCTCGTGATCGACCTAGACTACTTTAAAAATGTGAACGACGAATACGGTCATCCAGTGGGTGACGAAGTGTTAGTGGCTATTGCCGAACGCCTCGCTGACCAAGTGCGCAAGAATGACTTGCTGGCACGCTTTGGCGGCGAAGAATTCGCGTTATTGCTACCCGGCACACCGAAGGACAAAGCCATCGCGTTGGCAGAGAAAATGCGCAAAGCCATTGAAGCCACCCCAGTGAAGATCAGTAGTGGTGAGTCCATTAGCGTCACCTTAAGTGTCGGGGTGTATACCGACCCAAACTCTAGCCAGAACTTCGCCAACAGCTACAAAACCGCCGACGCCTTGCTGTACGAAGCCAAGTCCCAAGGGCGAAATCGTGTTGTGAGTAGTTAAGCTAACTTCTGTGTGGTCACTTTAAAGAGTTCACCTTCACCACTCACGAACGCACTGAGATTACCCAAGGTGGTGTCGGCGATATTGGCTAGCGCCTCGCGCGTGAAGAAGCCTTGATGACCCGTAATCAGCACATTCGGGAAGGTGAGTAAGCGCATAAAGGTGTCGTCTTGAATCACTTGCGACGACAAATCGGAGAAGAACAAGTCGCCTTCCTCTTCATATACGTCCAACCCTAAAGCACCGAGCTGGCCGCTTTTGAGTGCTTGAATAGCGGCCTTGGTATCCACCATTTTACCGCGACTGGTGTTAATCAGCATGACACCCCGTTTGCATTGCGCCAGCACCTCGCTATTGATGAGGTGATGGGTGTCAGGCGTGAGTGGGCAGTGCAGTGAAATAATGTCGGAGTTGCGTATCAGCTGGTCAAAGTTCACCACCTCATAGCTGGCCTGCACTTCGTCACTCGCAAAGGGGTCGGCAATGAGCACTTTGCAGCCGATGGCTTGCATAATTTTCGCGAAGATCTCGCCAATTTTTCCAGCACCCACCACGCCCACTGTTTTGCCGGCCAAGTCGAATCCTAATAGACCATCTAGGGCAAAATTGCCCTCCCGCACGCGGTTGTAGGCCCGGTGAGTTTTCCGGTTCAGTGTGAGAATGAGCGCTAGCGTGTGTTCGGCAACCGCATGGGGGGAATAGGCGGGCACCCGTGCCACGGTAATGCCTAAGGCTTCGGCGGCTGCGAGATCCACATTGTTAAAGCCCGCACAACGCAGTACCACTAAACGCGTGCCACCCGTATAGAGTTGTTTTAATACTGCTTCGTCCACCTGATCATTCACGAACACGCATACGGCTTCGTAGCCTTCCGCAAGGCTGACGGTATTGGCAGACAAAGGCACTTCGAAAAAAGTAAGCTCGTGATCGTGATTCTGATTCGCAATCTGAAATGACTGCTGGTCATAGCTCTTACTGCTAAAAAATGCGGTTTTCACCGATGCACTCCTCGCGTAATTAAACGCCGTTTATTCGTCGTCCGTGCGGGCAATCACGTCATATTCACCCGGCGCGATTTCTGAAACACGGATCTCAATGGGCTGACAGCATATCTGACAATCCACAATCTGCTCTTGATCAACGTCATGCAGTGGGTCGATTTCAAGGGAGTTGGGCGCCATGCAATAAGGGCAACTGAACTCGGTTTCATAGGCCAGTGACATGGCTCGCGCTCCTCTTGAAAGTTAATGAAAAAGCTAACGCTCTGAAAATAAGCCACCCAAGCGTTCAATACGCTGAGTAATAGCGGTTTCCCACACAGCTTGATTCGGAATCACTAGCGTTAGCTGCTGCTTCGCGCGAGTAATTCCGGTGTACACCAGTTCTTTGGTGAGTACTGGGCTGCCCCGGTCGGGTAGCACCAAAACTGCATGCGGAAACTCCGAGCCCTGAGACTTATGCACCGTCATGGCATACACAGTTTCCACTTGCGACAAGCGGCTTGGCAGCACCCAGCGCACCGAATTCGGCTCTGAACCGGGAAAGGCCACCTTGAGCAGCCGACTTTCTGGATGGAACAAGGCCACGCCAATATCACCGTTATTCAGATTCAAACTATAGTCGTTACTGGTCACCATAACTGGGCGCCCGTGATACCACTGCTCTGCTTTGCCCTGCAGCCGAAGCGACAATTGCCGATTCAATTCCACTTGGCCATAAGGGCCTTCGCGCAGTGCCGTTAAACATTGGTACTGGCTATAGGCTTTCAATACGTCGATAGCCCAGGCATCTGTATTCTGCGCCGCATCGCGTGTGGATGCCGAACAGGCCTGCACGAAGGGCTGAAAGCCTTGCGCTAAATGAGTGATTAGGCGGTTGTTTGGATAGGCCGCTGATGTTTGCATGGGCGACTTAATGCGCAACACAGAAACCGGCGCGGCTTTTTGTGCTTCTCGTGCTTCTCGTGCTTCTTTTGCTTCGGCGATAGTGAGGGCTTGTGCGGTGGCAGCGAGATCGCAGGTATTCACGGCTTTTGCGAGATCCGCAATTAAGCCGGTAAAGCGATGGGACTTCCGCAACATCACCACATGGTTCAAGTGTGGTTTTTGCATCGCGTCTGCACCAATCAAACTTTCTGGTAGCGTTTCGCCAGTGGCTTGCTGCAACCATTCCCAGTGTTGTCGCGCATAACCGCCGTCTTCAGCACCTCTACACAAGGAAGCGAGGATGGATCCGGTTTCCACCGGTGCCAACTGATCCTTGTCACCTAAGAGGATGAGGCGCGTGCTGGGCGCGAGAGCGTCGAGCAAGTTATCGAACATTTCCGTGTCGATCATCGATGCCTCATCCACCACCACCACGTCGTGCGGTAACGGGAAGTCACGATGATGTCGGAAATAACGGGTGCCCCGCTGAGAACCTAACAGTCGGTGCAAGGTCGACGCTTTGCCCGGTAAGCAGTTGCGGAGCGCAGTAAAACTTTCTGGATGCTCTTTAAGCTCATTGTTGATGGATTGCTGCATCCGCGCCGCAGCTTTACCCGTTGGTGCCGCCAGTGCAATGCGCAGCCCCTGTTGGCCGTTGTGCTCCGCTAATGCCAACAACGTAGACAGCACGCGAATAACCGTGAAGGTTTTGCCCGTGCCGGGGCCGCCGGTAATCACGCTGAAGTTGAACTTTGCTGCGTTCACACAGGCAATACCCTGCCAGTTTAAGTCTTCCAACGAAGGTGTCGAGTCTGTTGTACTGGGCTTTGTTATGGCTCGGACAATCTCACGCAATAGCTCGGGCGCTGGCACTTGGCTTTCCTGCGTCAGTAGCAAAGGCAGCGACGGCTCTGCAGGCTGATGGAAACGGCTCTGAAGCCAGCTGCCAATGCGCGCTTCGTGTTGCCAATAGCGACGCAGGTAAAGCAACTGCAACTGCGGGTCGTAGACCAATGGCGCCAAACTCACATCGGTGGCTTTGTTCTGCGAATCACTTGCAGGCAGCACAGTTACCGCATCGCTGTCATTGGCAATCTGCTGCCAGCGTGAGGGCAATTCCGCCATGCTTTGAATACCAAACACCTGCTGCAACAATGGCTGCAAATGCATGATGTCAGTCGTTGTGGCGTCGGGCTGCCAACCACTGGGCGGCAACTCAAACAGGTTGTGTTCTGTTGAAGCCACGGAATCGAGCTGCGCGAATTGACTGAGCGCCAGACAGGTATGCCCACGCCCCACCTGATGGGAGGCCAACGCGGCCATCAGAGCCACTTGCTCATTACACCCTTGGCGCAGCAACATGGTCGCCACGGTACGGTCGAGTGCCCGCATCCATCCCTGTTCTTGCCACTGGCTTAGCACTTGGCTTAGCACTTGCCTTAGTGAAAGACTGAGCCCACTCATGCGTCACCTCCAGCAAACAGCGCTTCCAATTCAAGAATTAACGCCTTATCGGGTCGGTCATAGAACGCGCCAGCCCCTTCCGCACAATGGCCGCGCAAGAACAGGTACAGCACGCCGCCCACATGAGTGTCGTAGTCATAGCTCTCGCCCAAGCGCGACTTCAGCAACTTGTGTAAGGCCAGGGTGTAGAGTACGTATTGTAAGTCGTAGCGACTGCTCAAAATCTTGTCCCGCATGGCGTCGAAACTGTAGTCCTCGTTCTGCTCGCCAAGCCAATTCGACTTGTAATCCGCCACGTAATAGCGGCCTTCGTATTCAAACACCAAATCGATAAAGCCTTTCAGCATGCCGTTTAATTGATTCGGTTCCAGCTTGGGTCGCTCACATTGAGGCTGAACATATTGGGCGACCAATCGGTCGATTTGCTGCGTGTCCACTTGGGTGGCCGCGAACCAAAATTCCGGCTCGGCTTTGTACTGAGTTAAATCGCACAACCGCACCTGCTTTCCTTCTCCATTGAGCGGGAAGGGCGCGGTTAAATAACCAGCAAGCCACGCATCGAGCGTGTCGCGATAGCTCTCCCAAAGACCACGGCAGCGCTTGTCCAACAAAGCGCTTCGCACCTCTGTCTCTGCTGCTGTTGCAGCAAAGCCTAACTCGGCGGCGTCTTCCAGAAGCTCATGCAGGAAGGTGCCCGGTCCCGCACCTTTGGGTAAGTGATGAATTTGGCCTTGAGGCTCCGAAAACCCCTTTTGTTGATCTGACCCTATACTCTGGAGGCCTTGGTTTTCCGTGTTTAGCACCTCATTTTGGTGGTCTGACCCTCTTTCTGTTGTTAGGTCGGCTTCGTCGCGGGTATTCATTTCTTCGGGGGTTTGCGGGGCTAGCAGTTCGGTGCCGAGTTTTAGTGCGCTGTAGCTTGCCACCCACCAGCGTTCGAAACGATGGGCTTCGGGCATTACCCGTACACCCATTGCCGCTGGATTCAACGCTTGCTCATCGGCACTGGGTTGATACTTCACTGGCTCGTCGATACGGATCTTGCTCACTTGCGTGTCCAAGGCATCGGTAACCCAGGCCGCCCGAGCTTCTTCCACAAGGTTGGTGTAATCGTCTTTTCTGCGTTGCGTTACGGTGTCACTCAAGCAGCCGTAGAGCAGGTGAAATAGCGGATTCACCTTCGAGTCACCCACTGCTTGCAGGCTCACAAAAGTCGCAAACTCGGCCCGCGTGAGGGCCACATACATTTTGCGCAGATCTTCGGCGAGGATCTCATCGCTAATCCGCTGCACCACCTCTTTGTCGGAACCGTCCCACGCCACACAACGGCGGCGCTGGGCATCATGATAGGTGGCCGGATAACGAATGCGGTACTGTGAGTCCTTGCTGTAAGCTGCGAAGGGAATAAATACCAAGGGATACTGCAAGCCCTTCGACTTATGATAAGTAATCACTTTCACCAAGGTCTCATCGCTTTCTAAGCGCAACTGCATGGACTCGCTGTTGGCCTTTTTGGTGCTGCCGAAACCCACAGTCTGCTGATATTCATGCACTTGCTCAGCAAAGTAATCTTCCAAGCTTGCCATGCCATCGAGGGTCATGCTGGTTTGCTGTAGCAATTCGGACATATGCAGAATGTCCGCCAATTGCCGTTCACCGTCGAGATCGTTGCCAGCCAACAAGCGCTTCGGCACTTTGAAGTCATGCAACAGCCGCTGCAACATGGCCAATACACCCTGGCGCTGCCAAATATCGTGATAGCGCAGGAAGGTCTCGATCGCTTCTTCCCAACGTTGTTCATTCTCTTGATACGCCGTCAGCGCTGCGAGTGGCAGGTGCAGCAACGATGTGGCCAATGCCGTGCGCACTCGACTTGGATCCCGTGGCTGAGCACAGGCTTTCAGCAAATACAGCAGATCTTGCGCAACCTCTTGGCCAAATACGGAATCTCGTTCTGATAAATACACACTGCGAATACCCCGTGCCGCTAGAGCTCGACGAATCAACCGCGCTTCGGAAGCATTACCCACCAGAACGGCAATGTCACTGGGCTGCACCCGTCGGAAATCGTCCGTACCCACTTGCGCAAAACCTGCATGCTCGGACATGAGCAAGCGCGCAATGGTATTGGCATGAAACTCAGCCGACGGGCGTTGATAGTCGTCTTTCTTCCCCGCCGGTTGATCACTCACATGCCACTGTAATGCTGGTGCAGGTTCGCCTTCGATGCCGCGGAAAACCCTGTCGCGACCATTCGCTCGCACCGCCAAAAACGGAATATCTGGGTATAAAAACGCGCCCTGCGTGCTCTTAGTATTGGCCTTGGCAAACAGCTCATTGACCGCCGCCACCATGGCTTCGGAAGAACGGTAGTTAGTGTCCAGATTGTAATGACGGCCCGTTGTGGCTTCCCGAGCCTTCAAGTAAGTAAAGATGTCAGCATTACGGAAGCTGTAAATAGCCTGCTTCGGGTCGCCGATCAGGAAAATACCTGACTCAGGGTCATTGGCTTGGAGCCGGTAGATCCGGTCAAAAATTTCATATTGAACAGGGTCGGTGTCTTGGAACTCGTCCACCAACGCGACAGGATATTGGTGCCGAATAGTCGCCGCCAACGCCTCGCCATTCGGCCCTCGTAACGCGTCTCGCAAACGGGTAAGCATGTCGTCATGGCCCATCATCGCGGCTTGTTGTTTCAAATAGCTCACGCGACTCGCTAGGTACTCACCCGCATGACGCAACACCGCCGCATCCATTTGTTTCACAATACCGCTCAGCACCGCACTGTCTTGCTCCAACTGCTCCAGCACATCGAGATTGGCCGGCGCACTGTCTTTCAGTTTTTTGCGAATATCTTCGGGTAGCAGGTGTTTTCTAAGTCCAGATTTCACCTCAAGCTGCAATTCATCCGTAGACACCCAGCGGAAGAATGCACTGACCGCCTCTTTCCGTCCGCCATTGCCTTTTTCAGGCAAGGCATCCACCACTGCAAAGAGATCGGTCGCCACCTCACGATACTTCGCTTTCAGTCCTTCCACTTGTTCTTGTGCGGTGGCGCGTGCTTGTTCGCAACAGCTGGCTAAAGTTTCAAAAGCGTCTTCACTGCGAATACTGTCCGGTGCCGTGCGTACCACTTTGCGTAATAGCTCTTCGGGCGTTTTGAGGAGCTTCAACAGGTCTTCTAAGTATGCTTGCGGTGCGGGATACACAAAACGACGGAAGTAATCTTCAGCAGCAGCTTGGCGCAACCTGTCTTCGTCGGTTTCAATCTGTTGCTCAAACAAGCTACCGCTGGCAAAGGCATGCTCAGTCAGCATTTTCTGACACCAGCCATGAATGGTGCTCACCGCCGCCTCGTCCATGGACTGGGCGGCTAGCTCCAATTGCCGCGCTAAACCAGCGAGCGACAGGCCTTCTGACGCTTCCATAGCCTCACGCTTGAGGGCTTGGAGAAAGGGATCGGCGGCGCTCTTTGTATCAGCATCAAGACGAAAGTAACTCGCCGCTTCACTCAAGCGCGCGCGAATTCGATCTGCAAGTTCCGCCGTGGCCGCCCGCGTAAAGGTCATTACCAAGATATTTTTTGGCTGCAAAGGCTTGTGAAATGCAGTGTCATTTCGACCATGTTGAATCACTAAACGCACGAACAACGCCGCAATGGTGTAGGTTTTTCCGGTACCCGCACTGGCTTCAATGAGGCGGCTGCCGTGCAAGGGAAAATCGAGTGCGTTCAAAGTATGGCTCATGAGCGTGCTCCTTCTGCACTCTCTGCCTTCTGTGCGTCCTGTGCTTCCGGCCACTCAAAGGTCGGGGTTTGTCCATTCACTAGCCGCACCATAGGTGCATAGCAATCGAGTATGGCTTGCTTGAAGTCAGGCAATTGACTCAGCCCTTCATCCAATCCAACCCGCAACGCATAAGGCCAACTGCTGCGCGGGTCCCTGTCTGCCGGCTCCAATGCGCTGTCCACGGCCAAAGTGGCGCGCTCTCTCGCTTCTTCTTCGCTAATAGTGCCTAGCTTACTGCGGCCTTCTTTTAAGGTACCCGAGATGCCTTGGTAATAGGTTTCTAACCAGAGCACGGCCAGCTCACCCACAACCGGACTCGGGGCATGAAGCGTCTCTTCATAACGCGCCATTAACTGATTCAGTAACACACGGGCTTGATTGGCATCCAGCGCAGGGAAACGAACCGTTTCAGCACCATGATCACCTTTATTGCCCTTCTTGTAGAAAATCATGTCGGTAGTCACCCGAGCCGATGAACCGGAGCGCTTGCCTAACCGCTGAAGCGCGAGCGTCAGCAACAGGTGCTTCACATAAGGATAAAAGTAATATTTCGCTTTCGGGGCACTGGCCGACACGATTACTTGCAACAACTCGCCTTGGTCATTCTGAAACAGCTGCGATGCATGATCTTCAATCAACCAGCCACCCACTTCGCGTGTTGATTGCTCAAAGATAGGGCAGTCAGGCGCTGGTGTTGGGAAGTCAGCCAAGGCACTTTGTACTGCTTGCAGAACCGCCTCGACGCGTTCAAATAGCTCAAGGCGCATTTGGGTCGCAATCGCGCCCACCCCCAATTTACCCTCTCGCTGCATACGGTTCAGGTGCTGTTCCACCTGCTGTATGAGTCTTTCTTGGTTAGTCGCCCCTTGTTCGAGTTGTCGACGAATGGTGCGCACCCCGTCACGGGTCAGCTCATCACGCAGTTGCCATGACGTTAAGCCGTCGAGCGCGAACGTTTCACTGTCGCGTGTTTGCATGTCGTCGCTGGAGAAATAGGTATTCAAACGCTGATTGAAGAACGGTTGCGCCGCTTCGCGTAAGAATTTGTCTAAGTCGCGGGCACTCAAATGCAAGCGTTCACCGGCGCTTTGCTGCCACATAGGAATATCGTCGCTGACTTGCGTTGCAATTGGCTGTCGCGCCTCCAACCATTCACTGGCGTACGTGAACAACTCACCCGGCTGCTGCATTTGGAAGTATGCGGGGCTAAAGGCTTGAAGCTTGTGCTCGGTAGTTAAATGCTGCAACAAGGGACTTTTTTCAGGATCTAGCACGGGCGTGGTTGGTGAAACCAGAACTTCAGTACCGCTCAGCCGCCAGCCTTGCGCAAGGTGTTCACGCAACTGCGCCATCAACACGGAAGCAGGCCATTCGCTATTGTCTTGGGCACTGTGGCCCAGCCAACTTACGGAGAAACGGTCACGCGCAGAGAGCATGGCCTCCAAGAACAAATAGCGGTCATCTTCGCGCCGCGCACGGTCTCCCGGGCGGTAGCGCTCGGTCATTAAATCAAAATCACTGTTGGGCTGACGGCGTGGATAGGCGTCGTCATTCATGCCAAGCACATATATCTGGCGAAAAGGAATGGCCCGCATGGGCATCAAGGTGGCTACATTCACCGCCCCCGCCAAAAAGCGTTGATGCAACTGCGGTTGATCCACGCGGGACAACCATGCCTCTCGGAAAATCGCGATCTCGAGGGCTGTCACGAAATCACTTTCTGCAGCCTGTTCAAGCAACGTGGATAACTCGCCACGCAATTGAGCCAGGAGCAAGATGTCCTCATCTGCGATAGGGGCAAAGAAGGTATCAAGCAACTGCTCCGCAGCCAGCGCCCAGTCCTTTAAGGCGCGTTCCTGCTGAGTCTCATGCCACCACTGATTTAGCGCTTCAATCACGTTGGCTAACTTGCCCGCTGCGGATGCCGCCAAACCTGCCACTTCATGATAGGGCTCGATACTGCGCCAGCGATCCTGCTCCAGTCCCTCAGGGCGACCCATCATGTAGCCAAACACCATCCGTTCCAGTGCAAACCACCAGCTGTTGGTCGAATCCTTGTCGGGCATTCCAAACTGGTGCCGATGCGCGCCGTCGAGTCCCCAACGCGCGCCCGCAGCATCAAACCACGCCTGAATTTCCACCAGCTCTTGCGCCGTTAAGGCAAAACGCTCCTGCACTGCGGGAACCGCCAGCAACGCCAACACATCCGCTTGAGTAACACGAGATTGCTCTAGAGTGAGAAGTAACTCGAGTGCCACCAGCAAGGGCTGTTGATGGCGCTGGCCTTGGTCGGCAATAGTGTAAGGAATGCGGCGTTGTTCTGGTTTTCCAGCCTGAAAGCGCTCGAACCGACCAAACACGGCTTCCACATGAGGCGCGTAGGTATTCACATCCGGCACCATCACCATAATGTCCCGTGGGCACAATGTGGGATCATCAGCGAAGGCTTGGAGCAGTTGATCATGCAACACTTCCACTTCACGCTGCACGCTATGGCAACTGTGGAATCGAATCGAGCTATCGTGAGGCGACACCGCTGGCCAATGGGCTTGAGTTTCCTTCAAAGGCCGCAGGTTCAGTACATCGTTTTGTAGCTGTTGCAGCAAATTCTCGGCGGGCTGCTCGTCGAATAGCTCAAATTTAATGGCGTCGAATTGCGCCTGTTTCTCAAGAGTTTCGTCGTATAAGTCGAGCAAATGAATATAGTCGCGGCCTTGTTTACCCCAACTGGCAAGCAGTGGCTGGGCATGATGGTGCAGTTCATCGTCTTGAATATCTTCCGCCATGTCAGTTTTCAGCGCGTGGCGGCGGCGGGTATGCTTCAAAATGTCCTTCAGCGCTTCCTTACCGTCGACAATATTGGCCCAGTAATGCTGACAAGGATTGTGGACGCACAGCACTACTTGGGTAAAACCTTTAATCGCGTCGAGCACCTCTAAACTCTGTTGTGGCAACGAAGAAATGCCGAACACCACCACCCGCGCAGGCATGCCGGCGGGACGCTGAGTCAGAGATTTCGCTTTGTTCACAAAGGTACGATGGAGTTCGGCGCGATTCGTCCACAACTGCTCGGCGCCGATGTCGTTCACCAGCGTTCGCCAAAGCTGGGGCTGCCACAAATCACTGGCTGGGACCGGCATACCGTCATGATCGAGACAGTCATTGCCGCGCGTCCAATGGTCGAGCCAATCCGCCCGGTAGTTCTGGTACTGGTCAAAGAGATCGGCGATGCGATGGCTTAATTGAAAAAGTTTGCGCTGATCGGCAAGGTCGGGATTCTGGTTCTGCTTCAGGTAATTGGCTAATGCGCGAAACGTGCCCTCTCCATCGCTGGCCACCAAGTCCGGCAACAGTCGCATGATGCGCCAGGCGAGACGGTCTTTGTCGAACGGAGAAACTCGTGGGATCTCGTCGCCAAGCACCGCACGATAAGCTTTCCAGACAAAGCGCGCGGGCAAGGTCACATTAATCATTGCCGCAATACCACTAGACTGCGCCACATTAATCTTTAGCCATTGCGCAATACCGTTGCTCTGCACCAAGGCCATTTCTTCTTCCAATGGCGGTAGCGGATACTTCGACATAAGCGTCACCGCCACTTCGGTTAAGTCTTCTAACCTATGGCTGTGGGCAACAACTAAACCTGACACGAGATCCTGCTGCATATAAGTCCTTGTTATGTGAGCAATCTAATGAAAACCATAACCATTGTACGACCTATCGCAGCTTTGTGTAGTCTTGTAATCTATAGTTCGTAAACAAACGGCGACTGTCGATTGTACTGACTACTGCGTCATACTGTGACGCCGTCATGTATAAATTACTTCATTCATTGCCAAAAAACGCAGAAAGGGACATCCCATGGCTTTTCGATTTCAACGTCGAGTCACCATCATACCGGGTTTACGCCTCAATTTTGGTAAGCGTGGCGTGAGTGTTTCTGCGGGCATTCGAGGCGCAAGCGTAACGGCGGGCCGACGAGGGCTCTATGGCAATTTAGGAGCGCCCGGCACAGGCTTGTCCTATCGAACACGCCTTGATAAGTCACCCGCACACCAGCGACGGGTGCAACAGGCCACGCAAAGTTCTGCGGGGCAGAATACCTTGTCGGGCTCCGGCGTACTGCAACTGAGCGTAGACGAGCAAGGAAAACTGCTCATGACCGACGAACAGCAGCAACCGGCATCCACAGCTTTGGTCCGCCACGCCTGGAGTCATCACGCCGAGCACATTCGCGCCTTTCTCCGTCAGGAAGCGAATCGTATTAACGCAGATCAAGAATTGCTCGTAAACATTCATCATGACACGCCAACTCAAGACACCAAGCCGCCAGAGTATGAACCTGAGGAATTTACTGAACAGGAACCCGTTCAACCTGAACTGCCTGAATTACCTCCTGCGCCCAAATACTCGAAACAACGCTTTTGGCACCGTTGCTTGCCTTCACTCGAAGCGCGGCGGTCGCGACACAACCATGAGCTCAAACAAGCCTGGCAACAGGAAACCACGCAAGTCACGCAAGCCATTGCGACGTTGACCGCTCAGCATTCCGAACAACACCAAGCGTGGCAACGCGGTAAAGCGAAACATGAAGCACTTCAGCATGCATTGGCGACGTCCTTTGCCGCCGATTTACGGGAAGATACCGATTTCATGTCTACGGTACTCGAAAGTGAGCTTGCGCAACTGGACTGGCCGCGGGAAACCCATATTGACTTTGAGATTGAACAAAACCAAATCAAGCTTGATGTCGATCTTCCCACGGCAGAGGCTTTTCCGAGTCGCGAAGCAGCCTTAAACAAGGCCGAACGCCGATTACTGATTAAACACAAGAGTGCCACTCAACAGCGCAAAGAATATGCGGCGCATGTGCATGGCGTGATACTCAGGCTGATTGGCGTGGTTTTTGTCACCTTGCCGTCGATTGAGAAGCTCGTTATTGCCGGTTACACACAGGATCTTAATACTGCGACCGGCCATGAAGAAGATAGGTATCTGTTAAGCGTGGGGGTCTCACGCGCTCAGTGGCAGCATTTAAATCTGGCATCTCCCGAGCGCATTGACCCCATTCACTGCTTAGAGCAATTCGACTTGACGCGTGATATGACAAAGACAGGGATATTTAAGCCCATTTCTATCGCTTAGGCACTGAACTCTACTTGGGTTCGTACACCATCAAATCTCCCGGCTGACAATTCAGCTCACGGCAAATCGCTTCTAATGTGCTGAATCGAATTGCCTTTACCTTGCCCGTTTTCAGGAGTGATAGGTTTGTCATCGAAACCCCAACCCGCGCTGAAAGCTCGGTAAGAGACATTTTGTTTCTCGCCAGTTCAATGTCGAGATTAATACGAATAGCCATGATAATTCTCGCTGCTTACCTGTTAAATGGTCTTAGACGACTTCTACTTCTTGTTCACCACGAAGGAACTGAACCGCAAGTAGGAGCAGGAGCACAGGGAATAAGAAGATATTTACTACGCCCAGAATAACCGTCATATCGAACACGGCGACAATAAGCATTCCGCATGCGAATATTTTCATGACCGTCGAAAAGTCATTGAATTTCACCAACAACGAGATAGCAAAAATAAGCGCAACGATTGTAAAGAGGAAATGCAAGATAAGGCCTGCGATAAGCAACACATCAATGATTTTATCCACGGCATCGGTGAAAAGACCCATTGCAAAAAATACATCTGCAAAAACGGTGCTATGAAACAACGCCACCAGCACCGCCATAATCAGTAATAAAATTCCGGGTACGGTGCCGTTCAGTTGATCTTGGAACATGCGGCGCAGAGCTAAGTAAACCATTATTTCCAGTGCACCGATAATGACGAAAAGCGCGTCCCATCCATTGAGTGTTAAGAAGTCTGCACGAATGCTTTCTTGATACCCATCCAAAGCGAAGCCGACCACCGCCAACCAATACACTGGGTAAAGCACCGCTAACAGAATCGCAGCCACACCTGCTTGTTTGTACAAATTAGAGTTCATTGCAAATCTCCTTATCGAAAGTGCAATAACTCTAATGCTGAATTTTACTATAAGCAATATTTATTTTATGAAAAACATAAATAAATGTTGCTTTGCATAAATCCCGAGCTTTACTTTGTCAGCTAATCCAGTAGCCGTTCAGGCGCGTCCATCTCTTTATGCAACACCCGAATCACGAGAATTTCGGAGTCCAATACTCGATAGAATACGCAATGGTGCTCCACCTGCAGTCGTCGATAGCCAGGCAAAACATGGGCATAACTGATTCCAAGCTGAGGATGCCGCGTGAGCTGGTTCATGCCCAGTGCGAGCTGATCGAGGTACGCATCAGCCTGTTCTGGCCCCCATTGTGTGCTGGTGTATAACCATACCGCCAGCAGATCGGACTTTGCCTTCGGAGTCACACTCAGTTGCAGCACTAGTTTTTTGCCTTTGACTGTTTCCGAGCAGCGGCCTTGATTGCGCCAATATCTAAGGGCTCGGACACTCCGCTCTGTTCACCTTCGAGAAGTGCTTCTCTCAAGGTAACAATACGCTCCTGAGCCAACTGGTCGCGCCGGATCAGATGACGAATATACTCACTGTCATTACCGAAGTGACCAGTTTGAACCTGATCTTTCACCCAATCATCTTGTTGCTCTGTCAGCGTAATGGTTTTCCGATGCATGCTCATTTCCACGCTCCCACATAAAACTACGACACTTTAGCGTATGATATTATCACACCTGCACTCTCATGCTCCAGACTCTCATACTTTAATGCGTCGTATCTACGCAGCAGAGCATCACTTAGGCAGAGGAATGAACTCCTGTTCATCACCCGGCACTTTCGGGAAGTTGCCGTCGACCCAATCTTGTTTTGCCTTTTCAATACGCTCTGGTGAGGTGGATACGAAGTTCCACTCCACGTGGCGAGGCCCGAGTGGCGCACCACCAAGAATTGCAATCTGCGTGTCTTCTTCTGCAGTAATCACCACCGCCTCACCGTCGCTCGGCTTGAAAGTAATAAAGCTATGCGCTTTGAGTTCGGTATGCCGCGCCATCACACGTCCCGTTACTACATACATTGCGCGCTCGGCCGACTCGGGTAACGTCAGTGATTGTCCTTTGCGCAGTTTCGCTTCCACATAAAGTGTGTCGCTTAAGGTCACCACCGGTGACTCTAAACCATAAGCACGGCCCATCATGACGCGCACCTGAACACCATCGACAGCGGTTGAAGGAATATCATCGGCAGGATAGTGATAGAACGCCGGATCGGCTTCTTGCTGATCTTCAGGCAACGCAAGCCAAAGTTGGAGGCCGTGCAGGTTGCGACGGGTGGCTTGCATTTCTGGCGATTGACGCTCGGAATGCACCATACCTGAGCCGGTGATCATCAGATTAATCGCGCCCGGCGTGATAGTTGCTTCAGTACCCAGTGAATCCCGGTGGACAATTTCACCTTCAAACAAATAAGTCACGGTCGCAATACCAATGTGGGGGTGCGGACGCACTTTAAACTCTTGCTCAGGTTCGAAAGTTGCAGGCCCCATGTGGTCGAAGAAAATCCATGGCCCCACAGATTTAAGCAACGCATTGGGCAATAAACGGCGGACACAAAAGCCGCCCAAGTCTTTGTCTTTCGGTGTGACAATCAGATCGATATGTCCACACTCGGAACTTTCAAAATGACAGGGAAATTGGGTTTGGTCGCTAAGATTACTCATGTTTTTTCCTCTATTCGATCCACTCTTCGTTAGCTCATAGCCTATCTTAGAACGTGGTTATTTGATGTCTTTTTGCATGCAACGCTTCGTTCCATTCTCAGAACGCCTAAGCGTGGAGGCTACTGGCCACTAATCTTCATTAATCTCGGCGTATTTCTCCGCAAGAAAGTCGATCAGCGCACGCACTGATGGCAGCATGCCACGCCGCGAGGGGAAGACTAAATGAATCACTTCGGTTCTTGGCCGCCAGTCAGTTAGCAAGGGCACTAACTCACCGCGTTTTAACTCGTCTATGAGCATAAGTGAGGGCAACTGCACGATCCCAACGCCTTTAAGAGCTGCTTGCTTCAGCGCCAGCATATCGGTGGTGGTGTATCGTGGTGTGAACTTCACCGTGACTTCGTTTTGGGCAGTATCTCGCAAATTCCATGCATGAGTTTCGAGCGGATTGTCGCGGGCCAGCGCAGGATATTGCTTCAGGTCCATTGGAGACTTTGGCTTAGGATATTGGCTCGCCAAACTTGGCGCCGCAACAATGCATTGCGCGCGACTCGAAAGCACTTTTAACACCAAGTCACTGTCGTCCAACGGAAAGGGTCGCACCCGCAGGGCTAGGTCAAAACCCTCACCGAGCACATCAACGCGCCGGTTGGTGGCCTCGAGCTGAATAGTGACCTGCGGATAAGCCAGCATAAAGTCTGCGAGCATTTGCCCCACGTGAAAGTTCAATAACCCGATAGGACAAGACAACCGAATGGTGCCGCAGGGCTCAGACTGGAATGACTCGATAATTTCCACCGCCGACTCAGCCTCGACCAACATGGCACGACAGTGTTCGTAAAAGCGCTCGCCAAGATCCGTAATCGCGAAGGTCCGCGAAGAACGAATCAACAGACTAACGCCTAACTCGTCTTCCAGCTTTCTCACCCGCCGACTCAGTTTCGACTTGGCAATGTTTAACGCACGTCCGGCCGGTGCAAAGCCTCGGTGTTCCACTACTTTTGCGAAGTAATACAAATCATTTAAGTCATGCATTATTTCCTACCCTTAAAGCTTCCGCCACCCGCACAAAACGTTCCAATATTAGAACGATGCGTGCCATATATCTATCTTTTTTAGAGTTCGTTGCATAACTAGAATGGGTGTCATCACATTGGAGGAATACATATGAGAACGCTACGCAATATCAACACCGTAACTGAGGCCCACTGGGTCGGGAACGGTTTCCCTGTGAGCACGATGTTCTCTTACGAACAAGGTGCGCAAGCCGTTTCACCATTCCTGCTGCTCGATTACGCAGGGCCAGTGGAGTTTGGTCCAGCCCAAAGCGCTCGTGGCGTTGGCGAGCATCCGCATCGTGGATTCGAGACCGTTACCCTAGTTTACCGGGGCGAAGTTGCGCACCGCGACAGCACGGGCAAAGGCGGTGTGATTGGTCCGGGCGATGTGCAATGGATGACCGCTGGTGCCGGCATTATGCATGAAGAATTTCACAGTGACGCTTTTGCCGCATCGGGCGGCGTGCTGGAAATGGTGCAGCTGTGGGTGAACCTGCCTGCGGAACACAAAATGATGCCACCAGGCTATCAAAGCCTCACGGCTGACATGTTCCCAACTGCGAACTTTACCGATGCTGCGTCCTCATTTCGCGTGATTGCTGGTGAGTTCCAAGGGCTAACCGGTCCTGCGCGCATCATGAGTCCGATGCTGGTGATGGACTTAGCACTCGTGGCCGGAGAGCGCATTGAGCTGCCTTTTGCCAAAGACTGGAATGTGATGCTGACCGTGCTTACCGGCACGGTACAAGTGAACGACGGTCATCTTGGCCGAGACGCCACCATTGCCACCTTCGAAAATGACGGTGAGTACATTGTGGTAGAAGCCAACAACGACGCCCGTGTGTTGATCACCGCCGGAGCGCCAATTCGTGAGCCGGTGGTGGGCTACGGACCATTCGTAATGAACACGGAAGAAGAGATTGTTACGGCAATCGAAGATCTGAAATCAGGTGGCTTCGGCGAGCTACCTGCATAACAACAACTCAAGCGCCTCGCCAGCGTTTAAGCGTTAGATGCGTCAAAAGCGTCAAAAGCAAAGAGAGGAATGAGCTATGCAAGACTATAAGCGACTGAACAAAGATGAAGCAGCGGTATTACTTGTCGACCATCAAACCGGATTGCTGTCGTTGGTACGGGATATTCAGCCAGACACGTTCAAGAACAACGTGTTGGCGCTGGCTGACTTGGCAAAATATTTCAATTTGCCAACTATCCTGACGACTAGCTTTGAAGACGGCCCGAACGGTCCACTGGTTCCCGAGTTGAAAGAAGCGTTCCCAGACGCGCCTTACATTGCGCGTCCGGGGCAAATCAACGCATGGGACAACGAAGACTTCGTGAAGGCAGTTAAAGCCACTGGTAAAAAGCAGTTAATCATCGCTGGGGTAGTAACCGAAGTGTGCGTAGCATTCCCGACCTTGTCAGCATTAGCGGAAGACTTTGACGTGTTTGTCGTCACCGATGCGTCAGGAACATTTAACGACATGACTCGCGATGCAGCCCTGAATCGCATGGCGACAGCAGGTGCACAGCTGATGACCTGGTTTGGCGTCGCCTGTGAATTACACCGTGATTGGCGCAATGACATTGCAGGCTTAGGTGCGCTGTTCTCAAATCACATTCCTGATTATCGGAATCTGATCAACAGCTACACCACCTTCACCAGCAAGTAGCTTCTACGACTGAATAAGCCGAGGCCGCTCGGCTTATTCAGAAATCACTGCAAAACGCTAGACAGCGCGCGCCCGCCGGGCAACCATAGCTAGGTTGTCTGTTCACTCCGGAGCTCGCTGAAGTGCATGAATCAAGCCGCAAGAATCAAGCCGCATTCGCTCAACTTGCCGAATATATGGATCTCCTATTAGATGCCATTTGCGTGGTTGATCAAGAGCACCGTTACAGTTACCTAAGCCCCGGCGCAGAACGCGTGTTCGGTTATCGGCCCGAAGAAATGTTGGGGCGCTCCATGTTCGACTTTATGCACCCAGATGATCACCACACTACACGGGCGGTGGCTGAAAAAATCAATGCCGGCGATCAAGTAGTACATTTCGAGAACCGTTATATTCGCAAGGACGGCTCCATTGTTCACTTACTGTGTTCTGCCCGTTGGTCGGAACGAGACCAAATGCGCGTGGGTGTTGCACGAGACATTTCCGAGCAAAAGCAACTTGAGCACGACCGCGAAGAATTGATTCATCGCCTGGCCCAAATGGCGCTGACAGACAATCTAACCAAGCTTCCTAACCGCGCGCTCTTCTATGATCGCGTTGCCACTGCGCAAGCGCGAGCAGAGCGTGAAGGGAAAGGTTTGGGTGTGCTGTATTTAGACCTTGATCGTTTTAAGAGCATTAATGACGAGCAAGGTCATGCCACAGGTGATCTCCTACTACAAACCGTCGCGCAACGCATCAGCTCCGCGATTCGAGCCTCTGATATGTGGCACGCGTCGGCGGCGATGAGTTTGTGGTGTTAATAGATGCAGTTCCGCTTGGCGATACAACACCGCTGGTTGTGGTGGGGGTCGCCCAAAAAATCCTCGCAGCAATGCAAGCCCCGATGCGGCTCCCTCATGGCGAAGAAGTTATTACCGCGAGTATTGGCATCGCCATGTGGCCTGAAGACGGTGATACCACAGATACATTGCTCAACAGGGCTGATCTTGCCATGTATAAAGCCAAGAAAGCGGGCGGAAACCAATTCACCCGCTAACGCTTTAGGTTGCTCCTACGCGGGCAAATAGTCGTTGCCACACTGTGTTCTTGCGCTGTTTCGCACCCGCCTCTTGCAGGCGGCTGAGTGACGCCGCACAAGGGTATTTCTCGACCGCCTCCAAGGGCGTCAGATTGTCCATAGTAGAAAACAGATTCGGATCGGCTCCATGGGCCAGCAAACAGGCGGTCACCTGCTCATGACCAGCAATAATGCTCGCCACCAGTGGTGTACTCATAATTTCTGGATGCTGATAATTCGGATTCACACCCGCATTCAAGTGATACTGTACACGCGCCAAATCGCCATTTAATGCGGCACTGTATAAGTCTTTCCAATCTCCAGCTGACATATGTCCCTCAAATAATCCCTTCAGATTTTGCAGGTGTTAACGCCAATCACTTTATAAAGTCCGCAGAATCTGAACACACCGGTGGCAATCAAGGCGGCCCCGAGAATCCACCAGAAGTTTGCAGCGGTAATACTCCACACCACCAGCGCCACACCCACGACAATACGAATAATCCGATCTGTTGTACCCACATTCACACCGATGTTAGCCATGATTGTTCTCCGTGAAGTTGTTGTCATACGTATTTGGCTCGCCTCGCAATCAAGACGCCTTAACAAGCTAGTTCAGATTCGCCTATTTTGCTTGTGAATACCTAAAGTTTTCCATCCACCACCGTTGTTGCTCGTCCTTGGACTTTAGCTCGATACATGGTTTTATCAGCTGCTAGCAGCAAATTGTCGTCAAGTACCATGGAGTGCAGCTGAATTCCGATGCTTAATGAACACTCAACCTCCAGCGGTTTCAGCTGTTCAGTGAAGCGTTCTCTAAGTCGCTCGGTTGCTTTTCGTGCGTCATTGACCGATGAATGGGGTTGGATCCAAAAGAATTCATCGCCGCCCATCCGAGCGCATATGTCCGTATCGCGACTACATGAATTTAACGCTTCACCAAAGGCTTCTAAAACCTTATCACCGAGGGCATGACCAAATTGATCATTGAGTTCTTTAAAGTGGTCAAAATCGATCGCGATCACTGCAACAGGCCCCTGCTTCCCAGCTTTGAGAAGGTCCCACTGCTCTTAGAAACCCCGCCGATTCGACAACCCGGTTAGACTATCCGTCATGGCAGTCACGGAGAGCTCTTCCGATGTCTGCTTTGCTTCAGAGAGCGCTCTTTGTGTGCGATCATAGCGTTGCGATAACTTGGTAATCGTTTGCCATTGCTCAATGTGCAAACTGAGCGCGTTTGCGAGTAACTCAAGTTGCGACATCACCTCGGGTGACATGTTGTGCTCGCGAGTGCTGGCCGCACAAAGACTTCCCACCACTTGCTGTTCGCTGAGCACTGGCAGTGCTAAAAACGTGTTCATCCCAATGGCCGCACCCACACTGTCGGGAAATTCGCGCTGAACATTCAGCGAAACAACGGCGTCATTGTTAAACAGTAAGCGACACATTGAGTCAGTCCAATCCAGCTCTGCATCCGGCTGAATATCAATCTCTCCAGCGCCTTCAACCCAGATCACCCGTTGCCGTTGTTTGACTGCGTCGATATAAGTCACGAAAGTGGTTTCTAAGCCCGTAATTTCTACTGCTAACTTTAACAGTGGCTGGACAGACTGTTGTAACTGCAAGAAAGAGTTAGAAATCTCATCGGCGTCTTGCATAAGTAATGTCACTCCTCGGCGACTCGGTTGATTGGTCATACCCAGATCGGATGATCAGCTTAACAAAATTGATGAGCATATAGACAGTGGTCAGGTAATGAATATTTGCAACAAAGGTTCAACGGTAGTACCTAGCAATTATTACTATGTGTTTTGCGTACGAAAGGTCTTAAACCCAATTAAACCTCATGCAGTGCGGAGCCATCTAGTTGAATCATAATTCGACTTTAAATTCGACCGAAGAGCGTATAGCTCAGAATGCCTTAGAATTTGCACGGAAGAACAGACAACAGATCGCAAAACTGATTGTCGATGTGACCAAGTACCGACGTGAAGAGTCGCCGGTGTCAGTTTTCATGGCGGGCTCTCCGGGTGCAGGTAAAACTGAGGCATCAAAAGCTCTCATTGATCGACGAAAAGCTCAACTGGAAGTTGTTAGAATTGATCCCGATGAACTTAGGGATAAGTTACCTGGATATGACGGTACCAATTCATATCTCTTCCAGCCAGGAGTCTCTATTCTAATCGAGCGCATTCTGGATCGGGCTTACAAAAAGGATATCAACTTCATTCTTGATGGGACCTTTGCGAACATTGAAATTGCGCGCAAAAACATCACACGCTCAATTCGACACAAACGTATTATCCAAATACTGTATGTTTATCAAAGCCCAATAGTCGCCTGGAAGTTTACCCAAGAAAGGGAACGCAAAGAGGGCCGGAACATTCCTTTGGAAGCTTTTATCGACCAGTATTTCGGCGCAAGAAAAGTAGTTAATCAGCTAAAAGAAGAATTTGGTAAGCAACTTTCAGTTGATGTGATAATCAAACATCAAGGTAATGGCGCCCGTAGTTATCATCAGGGGGTATCCTCAATTGACTCCCATGTGCCTGAAAACTATACTGAGCAATCCCTGTTCGGGGCTCTAAGTAAGTTGAAAGGCGAAGAGTAAGTTGAAAGGCAAAGAGTAACTTGAAAGGCGAATGAGGAAAACTATGTTCGGCTTTAAAACTAAGAGGAAAACTCCTTCAACGGGTTTTTCCGATTTCATCCAAAACGCGTCCTCGCGAGAGAAGAAGCGCGTTTACCGCCAAGTGATTGATGATGCAATTCGGATGCAAGACGAGATGATGAGTTCTCCACGCGCCATCTCCGACTCTAAATAGTAACTTTTAGAGAATAGAAAAGGCCACGCATGTGGCCTTTCTTCTTGTTAAGACGGGTTGGGTTCACCGCCAACGAGGCGCAGTGCCCATGAAGACAGCATGAGTGCGATACCGATTCCAGCAAGCACTCCGCCCGGCATCCACCATAGTTGACCCGTGACGCTCAATCCGAGCAAGAGCACCATGGTGCCGGACAGCAGAATAGAAAAGCCTGCAATGGCCGTCGGTGCGCCTAACAATGGTGATAATCCTGCGGCTCTGCGCATACTATTGAGTGTCTCCATAGCATGCACCGCCACCCCGGAGACGAGTATCGCAGCACCCGCAATGATAATCCCAGCATTCACGCCAGCGAATAAGCCCGCCAAGATCAGGAGGGTGGCAGTAATAATCAGCGACATACTTGCTGTGCCGGCCCCTTGGCCTGCATTCAAATCACCCGCGGTGACCACGGACAAGCGCCCCAATGGCACGTCGAAAGCAGCAGCCAAACTCAACTTGGTTTCGCGCGAACCTTTGCCTTCCGCTTCCACACGCTGGATAGTGCGCAAACTTAAGCCTGCGACTTCAGCTAAATGTTCCTGTGACCAGCCCCGGCTTTCGCGCAAGGCGCGCACTTGTTCTGCATTAATACTCATGTCGTAAAGCATAGTGATGTCTCCTCTTGAATGGAAGCTCAAGATTGGGCGCAACACCCCGCACACACCACGACACGGTAACGTCAAGTTACCGACACCCCCCCGCCAGGGGAGCTGTTTGATCGTGACGCGCCAGCGCGCTACAGTCGGTGACTGCGTTACTTCTATTTTCGAGTGATTTACTAAGGACAGCTGATGCGCATCGTTGCAGGGACAATTTCAAAACTCACAGCCAGTATTTTCGCTTTGTATTTTGGTGCAAGCCAAGCCTCGGACATGGAGCCGCTGCTAGAACGAGGGGCGTTTGGTGAAACCTACGAAGCACTGCAGAACATCGAGCATGAAGCCTTTCGTGCACAAATGCTTGCGACCTACTACACCCTCGTTGGGCGTCAGGACCTCGTGTTCGAAATGGATGCTTTCGTCCCATTACCACGCGACTGTTCTGCTAACGGCAATGATATCGATGGCACTTTCCTGAGCGCAGACAAATGGGCAAGCAACGCTTTTACCGATCAGAAAATCGTGATGTTTAACGAAAACCACTTCCATATTGCTTCGCGCGTATGGGTTCACAGCATGCTGGCAGCGTTTAAAGCACAAGGTTTTACTCACCTTGGCTTCGAAGCATTGATTCCCGGCGACACCACACCCGAAACCGGTTTCTACACCTATGAACCCACCTTTAAAGCCCTGATTCGAGATGCGCAGGCCATGGGGTTTGAAGTGTTTGGTTATGAGTCCACCAAGGCAGTACCCGAGGGCGCGTCGCCCCTTGAAGTGCGTGAACAAACCCAAGCAGAGAATATTGCTCAAGCGATTGCCGACGCCGACGAAAGCGCGCGATTCTTAATCTTTGCAGGGTGGGGACATATTGCCAAAGTGCCAGTCGGAGACAATCAGCAACGCTGGATGGCCGCTCGTTTTCATGATCTCACCGAGATTGAGCCCTACGCGGTTGATATGGTGACTTGTATTTTTACTGCAGGTTCCGACGCTCTGCCAACTCAGGCCAGAATATTACTCGACAGTGACCAACACCCTATTGTTGCGGGACAAATGAGCGGGCGCGTGGATGCACAATTACATTTGCCATTGCCCCCACAAACAGCAGCGACCGGCTTCTATCGGCAAGCCTTGGGGCCTGCAGTAATGATTCCAGAAGAATTACTGAGCGCCGACGAGCCCCGCTTAGTGCGTGCGTTTCGCGCAAGCTCCGAAGCCATTCCCTACGATCAGGTAATGATACATGCAGGCGAAGCTCTTCCTTTGTACCTCTTACCTGGATTCGAATACGACGTTAAGAGCCTCAATGCGGCTGGCGAAGTCCAAGCCCAAAAGACGCTTAGGGTAGAGTGAATTACCGAGCTCTAAAGTTGCATCGAACTAGGTCGAGTCGCGCACGATCAGTTCCGGTGTAAACACTGCTTTTAACTCGTCGATAGGTCGATGGTAGACCCGCTTGAGGATCCATCGCGCTGCCATCTGACCGATTTCCGCCACTGGATAGTCGATGGTCGTGAGTTTCGGATAGGTGTAATGGGAAAAGTTAATGTTATCGAAGCCAATCACTGCCAGCTGTTCGGGTATTTCCAAACCCACCTCGTGAGCGACGGTAATGGCCCCCGAGGCCATTTCATCGTTTCCACACACCAAAGCAGAAAAAGGCGCACCTTGCTTGAGTAGATGATTGAGACCATTGACGCCACCTGTCTCTTGGAAGTCACCTTCGAAGAAAAGCGCTGGATTTTCCGCCACGCCAAAGTCCTTCAATGCGTCTTGGTGACCTTTGTAACGTTCCTGCGAGTCATGCTTCCACATGGGGCCGGCAATATAGGCAATATCCCGATGCCCCTGCTGCAAGAGATGTTCAGTCGCCAAATAACCACCACGCTCGTTGTCGAGGGTCACGCAGCGGTCGGCAATTCCTTCGACCATGCGGTTGATCAGCACGAAAGGCAGGCCGCTCTCTGCAAGCTTGCACAAATACTCATCATCCACTGACTCCACATGCAAAATCAGTCCGTCACAACTCCGGCTTTGCAGGAACTCAATACTGTCTCGCTCAAGTGCCGCATCACTGTGACCAGCGGCAATAATCACGTGCTTGCCTGCAGCTCGGAATTCAGCCTCAATGCGGCTCAAGAGCTCGCCGTAAAACGGGCCGCCCAATTCCGAAACTAGGATACCGATACTGTTGGAACGATTCGATGCCAAAGATTGTGCGACTGAATTAGGGCGATAGCCAAGTTCTCGCATGGCAGCTTCAACTTTAAGCTTAGTCGCCTCACGCACAGGTACTGTGTTGTTAATAACGCGTGACACTGTGGCAAGGGAAACCCCTGCGAGTTTTGAAACTTCGTAAATTGTCGCCATTCGTTCTGGGATCTCGTTACCGCGTTCTATTTAGTGGGCTTAACGTAACTAGTGATTCAGTTCTCTCGCAATTTCTTGCACACGAGCCGTTGTTAGAGTGTAACTACGCATCACCCAAGCAACAAGCACAGAAGCGACTGCGGGTAACACAGTAAAGGCAATCAGAATTCCAAACTGGCTTTCGGCGGTTTGAACTTGATTCGCTTCATAGCCAGAGAACGCCAACCACCAACCTGCAATAGCGCCACCAAAGGCAATACCAATCTTGATAAAGAATACCACCGACGCATAAACCAAGCCGGTCGCTCGTACGCCTGACTTTTGTTGGCCGAGATCAACAGTGTCTGCGATTTTAGCCCACAGCATGGGGGTGGCCATTTGTAAGAAGAAACTCCAGAGGAAATAGAGCGCAAACGCGAGCACGAGCTGATCGGGTTTCACCCAAAATGCGGCCAACGAGAATACCGCTGCAATGAGTTGTAAGGCTTTATAAGCTTTGACCTTATCCACATAGCGCACCAAGAAAGCAGCGAGCGAACAGCCTAAAATATTGCCGACCATACCGAGCGAGATAAACGCGGTAATCAAGTCCTCGCGCATGAGATAGTAGGTCACGTAATAGATCGCGAGCGTGCTCTTAATGGCAATACCAATCAATAAGAGCACCGCGACCACAGCGAGGGTGCGGAAGGCTTCATTCTTCCACATCGCGATATAAGTCGAGCGAAAGCGCAACTGTTGATCGGCGGGTGGGTGCACCCGCTCCTTAGTTCCCGCAAAGCAGAGCAGAAACAACACGACCCCAACGGCGCTCATGGTCGCAATGGTTAATTGATAACCCAACGCGCGATCACCTTGGCCAAAGTAGTTCACCAACGGCAGCGTGAGCATAGTTACAATCAAACCACCGAGCATACCGAACACAAAACGATACGACTGCACTGACACGCGCTCTTGAGGATCGGCGGTAATAACGCCACCTAGCGCAGAGTAAGGAATGTTGATAGCGGTATAAGCCAGCATCAACAAGGTATAAGTAATGTAAGCATAAATGACTTTGCCGCGGTCGCCGAGGTCAGGCGTGGTGAATGCCAAAATGCTACACACTGCGAAAGGAATTACGAGCCAGAGTAAGTACGGACGGAATTGACCAAAGCGGGTGCGTGTCTTATCCGCCAAATATCCCATCACCGGATCAGTCACCGCGTCGAGGAGTCGTACCACCAAAAACATGGTGCCCACTGTGGCGGCAGAAATGCCAAAGATATCGGTGTAATAGAATGCTAGGAATAGCATTACCGTTTGAAAAATCAGATTGCTGGCCGTGTCACCGAATCCGTAAGCTATTTTTTCGCGACGTGAAACATTCATGCCTGTTGGGCCTCAACCTGCTTTTTGCGCTCATGCCAAAGTTGCTGCAAAGCACGACCGCTATCCTTAATCGTCCGCTGTTGGGTATCGAAGTCCACATACACAATACCGAACCGCTGCGTATAGCCTTCCGCCCACTCGAAGTTGTCCAATAGGCTCCAAGCGAAGTAGCCTTTTACCGGCACGCCTTGTTCAATGGCAGCATGCACAGCATTCAAATGCTGATGATAGTAATCGACTCGCGCCGTATCATGCACCTGATTGTTCTCAACCTTATCAGGAAAGGCTGCGCCATTCTCGGTGATATAGACAGTTGGCAATTTACCAAAGGTATTCTGCAAATCGACTAGAATTTCCGTCAGCCCTTCGGCATAGATTTCCCACCCCATGGTCGTCAGCGGTGGTGTCGTGGGCGGGACATCGGAGAACCACCCATTCTTCTCACGGAATACCGTACGGGTGTAATAATTCACACCTAAAAAGTCGATGGGCTGAGAAATAGTCGTCAAATCGCCGGGCTCTAAATCGGGAAGGTCGCTCGGGCTAATTTTGTCGCCCAAATCCGGATACTGGCCTTTCAGAATAGCTTGGAGGTACCACAGGTTATGATAGGCATGTGCGAGTTGCGCCGCTTGTCGGTCGGCTGGATCACAACTGGCTGGGTGACAAGGGCTGAAGTTCAATACAATGCCATGTTCTGCATTTGGCGCGTATTTCCGCAGTGGCGTTAGCGCCAACCCATGCGCGAGCAATAAGTGATGCGCGGCCTGCCGTCCATATTTTCTATTCTTATAGCCCGGCGCGTGAATACCAGCCTCGTAACTTAGATAGGCACTACAAAAAGGTTCATTTAAGGTCGCGTAGCTTGCGACGTGGTTCCCGAGGGCCTTCGCAACTACCTCTGCATATTCGGCAAATCGATAAGCGGTTTCTCGGTTGAGCCAACCACCGCGATCTTCCAAATACTGCGGCAAGTCCCAGTGGTAAAGCGTCACATGAGAAGCAATTCCTAACGCAGCTAAGCGCTCAACTAGGTTCACATAAAACCCGAGCCCCTCTTGATTGACTGTACCGTCTGCGCGAATGACACGCCCCCAAGCAATGGAGAAACGGTAGGCGTCCACACCGAGGCTCGCAATCAATGCCACATCGTCCTGCCAACGATCAATATGCTCGCAGGCGTTTAAGCCATGACTACCATCTTTAATGCGGCCTTGCTCTGCACAAAAGGTGTCCCAAATACAGGGCTCACGGCGGTCGGCAGCACCTTCAATCTGGAACGACGACGTTGCAACGCCAAAAATGAAATCGCGTGAGAGTAGTTCCGAATGCAGTGGCAGTTTGATTTTTTTCATAAGGATTGCGAATCCGTTCAAGTATGATATAAATGTAAGCGCTTTCATGATAGGCGAAGAACCCATAAAAGGTCAAAAAATAATTACATTGAGGCGGCTATGACTACACAACAATCAGATTATCGGTTTGCGCTCACCGCGCTCACCTCACTTTTCTTCATGTGGGGGTTTATTACCTGCCTGAACGATATCCTTATCCCTTACTTGCGATTACTCTTTGACCTGACGTTTGCGCAAGCTATGTTGATTCAATTTTGCTTCTTCGGTGCATACTTTATTGTATCGATTCCGGCGGGATTGCTGATTGGTAAAATAGGCTATAAATCCGGCATTGTGACGGGCCTCATGGTGGCGGGCGCAGGCTGTCTTCTGTTCTATCCGGCAGCTCAGCTCGAAGTCTATGGCTTGTTCCTGTTCGCACTTTTTGTTCTCGCTTCAGGGATTACTATTCTGCAAGTTGCCGCGAACCCCTATGTGACCGTACTCGGTGAGCCAGGGACAGCTTCAAGCCGCTTGACCATGACCCAAGCATTTAACTCCTTAGGTACAACAGTCGCACCGCTCTTTGGTGCTTGGTTAATTTTCGGTGGTATGGCGGATCCTGAGGTGACAGGCGTGTCGAAAGATACGGTCGCCCTGCCATATTTCATTCTGGCCGCCACACTGATTATCATGGCCATTATCTTCGTTAAGCTAAAGCTACCCGACATGGGTAAAGTCGACCCTGCGTTGCCTGTATCGAAAGACGGTTCCGCTTGGCGTCAAAAGCATTTAGTCCTTGGTGCATTGGCCATCTTCGTCTATGTGGGTGCTGAAGTTGGAATTGGCAGCTTCCTCGCTATCTATATCGCGATGCCAGAAGTTGGTGATATGAGTACCGCAAGGGCATCTCATTATATTTCATGGTATTTTGGCGGCGCGATGGTAGGTCGTTTTCTTGGTGCAGCCATTATGCAACGCATCTCTGGCAATCGAGTACTTACCTTCAATGCCATTGCTGCCGTGTTATTGATTGCAACCACCATGACGTCTTCGGGAACACTCGCCATGTGGTCATTGTTGTTCGTGGGTCTGTGTAATTCAATTATGTTCCCCACCATTTTCAGCCTTGCTCTACAAAATCTTGGCAATAGCCGCGGTCAAGGTTCTGGCATTCTGTGCCTTGCCATTGTTGGTGGCGCGATCATTCCACTGGCACAAGGCTTCTTAGCTGACGCAGTCGGGGTGAAGATGTCCTTTATAATTCCAGCTCTGTGTTATGTGTATATTGCTTACTACGGCTTGCGAGGCTACCGCCCCCGTACATTCTCATCTGTTAAGGAGGACGCGCATGCAGTCTAACTACTTCACTAAAACCGCTCTCGCGCTTGGCATTGCGGTAACGCTAGCAGCCTGCTCAGATAGAGCTCCACAAACGAGCGCTCTGCAAGAACGCGACGTGACTATTTGGCCTGAGATTGGTTCTCCTGTTGGACTCAATGATGACATCGAAGGACGCATCACCGAGCTCATGGACACCATGACCCTTGAGCAGAAGATTGCGCAAATGATTCAGCCCGAAATTCGCGATATCACCGTGGAAGATATGCGTAAGTACGGCTTTGGGTCTTATCTCAATGGTGGTGGTTCCTTCCCAAACAATGACAAGTACGCCACGCCGCAAGACTGGATCGCTTTAGCAGAAGCCATGTATGAAGCCTCCATGGATGACAGTCTCAACGGTATTTCGATCCCGACCATGTGGGGAACCGACGCGGTTCATGGCCATAACAACGTCATTGGTGCCACCATTTTCCCCCACAACATTGGGTTAGGTGCAGCGAATAACCCCGACCTGATTGAGCAAATTGCAGCGGTAACTGCACGCGAAGTCATGGTGACTGGTATCGACTGGGTGTTCGCTCCCACAGTTGCAGTCGCAAAGAATTTACGTTGGGGCAGAACATACGAAAGCTACTCAGAGAACCCAGCAATAGTCCGTGATTACGCGGCCGCCATAGTGGCGGGCTTACAAGGTCCTGTAGACGGAGACTTTCTGAGTGAACAACGGGTCGTAAGTACCGTAAAACACTTTGTCGGCGACGGCGGCACCACTGACGGTATTGACCAAGGTGACGCGCAAATGGACGAGCGCACGCTGTTTGAAGAACATGCTCAAGGTTATGTGGGCGGCCTGCACGCAGGTGCTCAGACCGTGATGGCAACCTTTAACAGCTGGAACGGTGAAAAGATTCATGGTCATGAATACTTGCTGACCGATGTACTAAAAGAGCGCATGGGCTTTGACGGCTTTATTGTCGGTGACTGGAATGGTCACGGCCAGATCGAGGGCTGTACCAACTATGATTGTCCGCAAGCCGCAAACGCGGGCTTAGACGTTTACATGGTGCCAACCGACGCGTGGCAACCGCTTTACTACAACCTGATTCAACAAGTGAGAGACGGCATTATTCCCGAAAGTCGGGTTGATGATGCAGTACGCCGCATTCTTCGTGTGAAAATGCGTGCCGGCTTATTCGATAAACCAAGCCCAGCACAACGTCCGCTCGCCGGCCGTACCGAACTAATTGGCGCTGCAGAGCACCGTGCCGTGGCACGCGATGCCGTACGTCAATCACTGGTCATGCTGAAGAATGAAGGTCAACTTCTGCCCCTGAACCCACAACAACGGATTCTGGTTGCAGGCCCTGGCGCGCATAACATTGGCCAACAGTCTGGTGGCTGGACCATTAGCTGGCAAGGAACGGGTAACAGCAACGAAGACTTCCCTGGTGGCACTTCTATTTATCAGGGCATCGCCGAACAAGTGCGTGCAGCAGGCGGTAGTGTAGAACTTGCAGAAGACGGTCAGTTCACCGAGCGCCCCGATGTTGCGGTAGTCGTTTTCGGTGAAGAGCCTTATGCCGAAGGAAATGGCGACATTGCTAACCTGGATTTCCAACGCGGTAATGCCGTTGACCTTGCGCTTCTGCATAGTCTGAAAGAGCAAGGAATTCCGGTCGTCAGTTTGTTTATTAGTGGTCGCCCAATGTGGGTGAATCCGGAAATTAACGCTTCCGACGCATTCGTGGCGATTTGGTTACCGGGTAGCGAAGGTCAGGGTATCGCAGATGTGATCCTTCGAAATGCTGACGGTGATGTGCAGTACGACATGACGGGGCGCCTTCCCTTCACTTGGCCTGCGACTCCGTCGGCAGAAGAAGCCTTATTGCCGCTTGGCGCAGGCCTGAGCTATGGCGACGAAGCCATTCTGAGTACTGCGCTGTCGACCGATATTGAAGACGATATGCAAACCGAGGATCTGGTGATATTTGACCGTGCGGTACAATCACCTTGGCTCCTCGAAATCAGTAGCGGTGAACAACGCCGTATCGTGGAAAGTAGTGTGCAAAGCCTAGGCGCCATTCGCACCGAGACCTTTGACGACCAGGTGCAAGAAGATGCACGCAGATTCCGCTTCTCTGGCGACGAACGTGCAGCATTCACCATGGTGACGCCTTTCCCACGTGACTTGCGAGCTTTTGCCACAGACGACAGCGCCATCTCAGTGACCTTGCGCGTTGAATCGGCTTTGCCAGATGCTGTGTCATTACAGTTATATTGTGGTGAATCATGCAATGTTCAGGCAGACATCAGCGCTGTGCTTGGTGACTTACCCATGAACGAGTGGCAAACACTGCATTTCAACCTGAGCTGTTTACAAGACATGGGTTTCAACCTTGCCCAAGTAGGCACTGCACTGGGTATCGCTACCGAAGCCCAATGGCAAGTCAGCTTCAACGATATTCGGATTACTCCGCATGCGAGCGAGAGCGCTCACAATATCTGCCTAGGACACTAGTTGGCGGAATGTGAGCGAGCCGTCTGAAGCTATATGGGCGGCTTCGCTCGGGTAGTTTAGGAAGCCAGTTGTGAAAAGCGACTGGCTTTTTTATGCGCCTCATTTGGGCTTTTCCTACACAATCTAAGCTTCGGTCAGCTTACCGATAAACTCTTCCTTATCAAGGATTAAAGGCTGCGGTGCCATACCACAACAGCGCATCTACCTTGTCATCCATACTTAACTTCCACCTTCTTTTAGACAGCTGACCTTTTGTCCTTACTCGGTCAAGGTACGGACTTAAGGGCGCAGGTAATAAAAAACCCCGCACTGTGAAGTGCGGGGTTTTCCTGTGTTCATCCTTGAACCGTCTGGGTGTAGAAGGTCACTTAGAAGCTGTAACGAAGCCCTAATGAATAACGTGGACCGTACTGACGGGCGAAGAGGAACTGCTCTCTATAACGTCCATAGCCTTGCTCCGTAGAGTTCGTCAGGTTAATCCCCTCAAACGATACGGTAAGGTTGTCGGTGACGTTGTAGTTCACACTAAGATCCCATTGACCATAGGCCTTGGCGTACTGAGGTGGTGCATCAGCTGAGCCTTGCGCTTGACCGACACCGATCAGGTAGCTATCACGCCAAGCGTAGGTTGCTTTGATTGACCAACCATACTTCTCATAGAAGCCTTGGAAGTTCGCCGAGTCACTCAACCCAGTCAAAGGTGCTTGTTGCGTTAAGCTTTGGTTATCGAAGTTCACATCACCACTTACTAGCGTGGCGTTCACACCAACCCCGAAGCCCGTCTCACCAAAGACATGCTGCAGTGCCATCTCAATACCATGAACACGCTTGCTGTCTGTGTTCGTTGGCTGTGACAACTGCCACACCATCAGTGGGTCATTTTCATCCGGCTCAATCACACCGTTTTCGTTACCAAAACCAAGGTCGAGCATTTCTTGGAAGATAGCCGTACTCGTTGCTTGCTCACCACGTGCTTCCAGAGAAGCAACCGCTTGCTGATAACGCGGCCCCTCAAAGATGTCACGCAGTCCATCGATCGTCACTTCTGTGATGGTGCGTTGGATAAAGTTATCCACGTCTTTGCGGAAGTAACCAATGGCGGCATAGCTGCCTGGAGCATAGTAATACTCCAATGCCACATCGATGTTGGTTGACTTAAAGGGCAGGAGGTTCGTATTACCTTGTCCACCTGAACGTGCGCCCGGTCTTGGGCTTCCGCTCAGCGCCCGACCACCCGCTAAGTCACCCAAAGGTGCACGCGAAATCGTTTGCCCAACAGAGAAGCGACCGACCAAGTCGTCCGTTAAATCAACTTTAAAGTCGAGGCTTGGCAACAACACATTATGGCTACCGGTCAGAGTCAGGAAGGTCGTTTGATCTTCTGGCTCGTACTGCATAATCCACTCTGATGCACTCACCCAGTTAACTTGACGTTCAACGCGCTGACGCACACGACTTGTGACATCAGTAGTTTCATAGCGCAAGCCAACATTCAGCTCGACTGGCAAGTTCGCAACATAGAACTCCCAATCTGACTGCAAGAAGATAGCGTTGGTGACTTCTCCTACGTAGCTTTCGCTATTGATACCGTCAATGTAAGGGTCAGCCAAGTACACGTCATCACCCATCAATTCGCGAGTTAAGTAAGCTTGTTGCCGAGCCACCGCCTCGTCGAAATTAAAGGTGTAGTAGTAGTTGGTCCACAATGAATCACCACCACCTGCGAATTGGTTCAGGAAGTTTCCTGTGCCTTGGCGAGTAAACATGCTGTCTGGGAAAATAAACGCGAATGCTGGGTTAAAACCCGGGCCGCCGCGCAATCCACTCCATGCGGTATAACCGCCCATGTCTTGATCGGTGTGTGACATCCCACCCGTAATTTTCACTAGAGGAAGATCGAAGGTGTCATTGTTGTACCAGTCCGCTCGGAACTGACCTTGTTTGACCGTTGACTTGCCTGGGCGATGGAAGAACTGACTGAAGTTTGAGTCAATTTCTCCAGGGCCGAGAACGTTTGAGCCATTGTTCCAGTTCACCAACATTTGTGGAATTTCACCCTGGCGGTAGTCGTAAATTTTAGAGCGAAGTTGATCCGACCCCAAAATGACCTGACTAAACATTCCGCTACCTGGATCGGCACCGTCGTTGGTTTCACTATTTGAATTGTGAACGTCAAACCAGAAGCTCCAGCTGTCATCCAATTCATAAGCGAGGTTCAAACCGATAGAGCGGGCTCTGACTTCTGTCGTGCCTTTTTCCGCAGTAAACGAACCATCGTTACCGGCGATATCAGCAAAGATTGCAGTACCATTTTCATCGAGCTCGTAGGCGTTAATGTTACCGCCGAACTCATTCCAAATACCCCAACCGAAGGACTCTCGGCCCACCACATTGCGACTCGCAGTGTAATCGGTGGTAATGGTTAGGCGGTCTGTCGGCGCAAACTGCAACGTTAGCTGCCCATTGGTTCGCTCTTGTTGATGATCCGCAATGCTGTAGTTCATGTCTTTCGGGAAAAAGTGGTTCCCAACACGATTGCCTTCGCTATCCACCGGACGCGGGTCAATAGCGTATGCCTCATCCAGTGTTGGTAAGGGCACATTGGCCTGCCAACCCTGAATGTTTGCTTGTTGAATCTGGAAATCGCGACGATATTGTGAGAATGAGAACGCCACCCCGAATCGATCATCTGCGAAGGTGTTGCTATACACAGTCGAGATTTCAGGATTGATACTACTACCGTCCTGCCATGAGCTGTCGTAGAGACCCTTTGCCATAAAGACAAAGTTCTGGCCTGGCCGATCGAGCGGGCGAGTGGTCACAATATTCACCGTCGCGCCCAAACCACCACTCGGTGTTGCTGCTCGTCCAGTTTTATAGACTTCGAGCGCACTCACACCTTCTGCAGACAAGTTCTCCAGATTATAGGCGCGGCTATAACCAGTACCGGGCATCTGGCGACCATTTAAGGTGATCATATTGAATTCAGGGCCGAATCCACGCACCGTAATCTGGCTACCCTCACCGTTCACGCGACTCACTGACACACCAGTAATGCGTTGCAGCGATTCAGCAAGGTTGGTGTCTGGGAATTTACCCATTTCTTCAGCGGAGATAGCATCTACAATTCCACGCGTATTGCGTTTGAAATGGAGTGAGCGTGCAAGGCTTCCTAAGATCCCTCGAACCTCAATAATTTCCATTTCACGTTGTTCTGATGCTTGCTCTTCTGTCTCTTCTGGAGCTGTTTCCTGAGCGTAAATCGGCGCCACCAAACCGGCGGTAAGTACAACTGACACGGCGATTGCGACAGGGCTTTTCATAAACGTTATTTTTTTCATGATCTCTTATTCCGTTTCTGCGCTGTACGCGTTAAAAGTTGGCAATTTTGACGTTATCAATTTGATACACCGTGCCTTGCCCCGAACCCCATGCAGGAAACACCATGATGACGTTGATGTCGGTTAAATCGAGTCCAGCGTCAAACAAGTCTTGCAGTGAGAACGTATAACGCGCCCACTCTCCCGTCACAGGCTCCTGGCCAAAGTTACCTGCAGACAAGGGAAGCTCGACGTCTGACGCTGCACCCGAAGATTCCACCTTAAAGAACCAGTCTGTTTCGCCGCCTGACGGCTGCTCCACAATTCGCATATCAAAGCTAATGGCACCGTTCGCAACCAAGTTAGACGCATCGAAGGAAACGCCGTCATCGGCTAGGAAGCCAAGCACAGTCTCGGGCCAGCCCGGAATTTCGAACTGAGCAACTGCACCATACGGCTCATCTTCCATCACGATTTGCGGTACCGTGCCGGCACAGCAATCCCACAGTGACCAACCATCAACGATGTTGTTCTCAAACACCGTGAGGCCTTCGCTTCCTTCACTCGGATTGTAGATACGTGCTTCATCCACACGGTATACCGCACCATTGCCGGTATCCCAGGCAGGGAAGATCATGAGTACATCAATAGCAGACACATCAAGACCTAAGTCAGACAAGTTCTGCATGCTGAAGGTATAAGTTTGCCACTCACCCACAACAGGGTCGCTACCCGCGTTACCTGCAGACAGAGGCAGCTCAACTTCGCTTGACGCACCATCTGACTCAATTTTGAAGAGCCAGACTGCATCTGGGTTGCTGGGTGGATCGACAATCTTCATGTCGAACTGCACCACGCCATCAACTAACAGCGCCGTTGCATCAAACTGAATGCCACTGCCTTCAGGTGGTCTAAAGCCCATTACAGTTGGCGCTTCACCAATCATGAACTCAGCAACAGGGCCGCGGTCTTCGTCTTCAACGATCATTGGCACTGTGCCACCGCAACAATCCCACATGGGCCAATCAGGGTTTTCCATACCATCAGCAAAGAGTGTCAGCGACGGGAATGGACCTAATGGTGCGCTAATTTCAACATTCGTGAGTAGGTATTCAGCGCCTTCACCCGTGCCCCATGCAGGAAACACCATAATGACGTCAATAGCTGAAACATCGAGACCTGCGTCCGCGAGTTCTTGTAAGGAGTAAGTGACCGTTTGCCACTCTCCGGTTGCCGGAGGAACACCCTCTTGGCTTGCTGAAATCGGTAACTCAGCATCGGTAGAGCCCGAGTTACTTTCAATCTTAAATAACCAGGTTGAATCGGCATTCGGCTGAGACAAGACTTTGATGTCGAAGGACACACTGCCAGTTGCCAAAATTGGTGACGCATCAAACGGCGATGCTACGCCTTCTGGGTCTGTGATAAACGCAGACCGAGACACGAAACCGTTCACCGTAGGTTCTGCACCAACGGTAAAACGATAAGCAGTATTATTATCTTCGTCATCCACTAGCTCTGGCGTAGAACCACCACAGCAGTCCCATGCCGGCCAGTTTGGATTTGGCGTACCATCAAAAATAGTTAGGTTACGCGGCACACCATCCGAAGGCGGCGACGGAATCGGCGCTTCACCTTGCACTAAGGTGTCGGCGTCTTTATAGCCCGCACGAATAGTGTCGCAGCCACGTCCCGTATTCGGGTTAGCGCCACACTGATACACGCGAACATAATCAATCTCAAAGACCTGTCCATCGACAAAGGCGTCAGGATCGATACCGCCTTCATTGACATTCTCCGGCCAATTACCGCCAACCGCGAGATTTAAGATCAGGTGGAAACGTTGATCAAAAGGCTGTGGACCATAAACGACTTCTAAGTCGCCAGTGGCTTGATTAAAGAACTCAGCAAACCAGCCCCGGTGGCGTAATCCAACCGTTTCACCACGACTGTTAAAACGCTCAAATGAGCGTGTTTGGGTTTGATAAAGGTAGCCATCCACATACCAACGAATTTCACCCTCTTGCCATTCAATGGCGTAAGTGTGGAAACCGTCCGCTGGATTCACGCCATTTGGTAGCGTGTAGGCTTTTCCTGAGGAAGAGTTGTTTGGCGCGTCGCGACCATAATGAAGTGTCCCATATACGCGAGTTTCCACATCACCTTCTGCCGTTTGCGTGCCTAAATTGACCGCTTCGACAATATCGATTTCGCCTGACTTCGGCCATCCACCGTACACTGCATCCGTCGGCATCATCCACGCGGCTGGCCAAGTGCCTTGCCCGCGTGGCATCCGAGCGCGTACTTCAATCCGACCGTACTTAAAATCACCTTTGTAGCGCGTATTTAAACGCGCTGAGGTGTAAGGCTGCTCAGCTCCCTCTTCAGCAGGCAGAGCAACAATCTTAAGGGTACCGTCTGACACAAAGGCGTTTTCAGGATTGTCGGTATAACACTGACGCTCCTGATTGCCACCGCCTCGACAGTCAACTTCAAATGTCCACTTATTCGTGTCGATTCGATTTCCCGAAAATTCATCACTCCAGACAAGTTGCCAGTCGTCTACGGGTGCTGTGGTATCGAAGTCGTCAAAGTTAGACTCTGTTTTGACGTCATCGAAACCACATCCGGACAAACCGAGCGTTATGAAGGCCGCAACAAGCGCGCCCTTTGTCATTCTGCTGTTGTACATAACTGAGTTCCTGGTTGTTTACTCATGCCGTTTTTGGTTTTGTTATTGTAATTTTGTGCGTGTTTCTACTTTTTTCTGCTTCAATGAAAGCGCTTTCATAAAATAGAACAAGAATATTTCATCGTCAATCATTGCCCTGTAAAAAATGTTACTTATTTGTGGATGTTGTTCTAAATAATTGCCAGATCAGGCGTTTTGTAGGCGAGCTCGCGCTTAACGAAACCAAGCAAGGGTGGTGTCGAGCATTCGATGGCTAAAGCCCCATTCATTGTCATACCAAGCCATTACCTTCACTAATCGTCCGCTTACTCGGGTTTGGCTGGCATCAAAAATTGACGAGCAAGAATTGTGATTAAAGTCGATAGATACCAAAGGCAAAGTATTTACACTTAAAACGCCTTTGAGGGCGTCCGTGTTTGCTGCAGCGTCGACAATCCGATTCACTTCGCCCACATTGGTACTGCGACTAGAAATAAAGGATAGGTCAACCAACGACACGTTTGGCGTTGGCACACGCACCGCTACACCATCAAAACGCCCCTTCAACTCTGGAATGACTAATCCCACCGCGGCGGCGGCCCCTGTCTTCGAAGGAATCATGGACAAAGCGGCAGCACGTGCTCGTTGGGGATCACTGTGCAGCGCATCCGATAGGTTCTGGTCATTGGTATATGCATGCACTGTGGTCATAAGTGCATTTTCAATCCCAAGCGCCTCATGGAGCGGCTTGGCGATGGGCGCCAAACAGTTAGTGGTGCAGGACGCATTCGAGACAATTTGCTGCTGACTCGTCAGTTGCTGATGGTTGACGCCATACACGATCGTTGCGTCTACATCTTTGCCTGGCGCTGAAATAAGCACTTTGCGAGCGCCAGCCTTCACATGCAACGACGCCTTCTCGCGTGTGTTAAAGAATCCTGTGCATTCGTAAACAACATCAATATTCAAAGATTTCCAAGGTAACTCATCAGGATTTCGCGAAGACAAGAACTGAATTCGTCGTTCGCCGATAACCAATGCGTTGCCGTCATAGCTCACCGATTCATTAAGCTGACCATGCACTGAGTCATATTTTAAGAGATGCGCGTGTACCGCGGCATCTCCGAGATCATTTATGGCGACAATCTCAATATCGTCTTCGAGACCACGCTCAACCCATGCCCTAACAATCATTTTACCGATTCGACCGAAGCCGTTTATTGCTACTCTTATCGCCATATGTACTCCTTAGGGCAGATCACGGATATCTTTCTTCTCATACCGTGAGTCCCGCAGCGTTTCTTTAATTAATCGTAATTTCTCGTGAATCTCGGGGCCTTTCTTTAAGGTAAAACTGGTCACCAAAGCATCAATGAGCACCAGTTGCGCAATACGCGATGCCATCGGCATATATAGGTCGGTGTCCTCGGGAACATGAGTCGCTAACACTGTGGCGCATTCTTGCGCGAGGGGACTGTCAGCTGCGGTAATGCCAACAACTGTGGCCCCCGACTCGCGAGCGAGTGCAGCCACTTCGCAAAGTACTTTTGTGCGTCCGGTGTGACTAATAAACACCAACACGTCGTCTGGTTTCGCGTTAATCGCAGCCATCTTCTGCATTAACGTGTCATCTGAGAACTGCACCGGTGTGTCAAAGCGCAGGAATTTATTGTGCGCGTCATGGGCGACAGATGCCGAGGCACCAAGGCCAAAAAATGAGATCCGCGGCGCTTGCAGGAATGCCTCAACCGTTCTGTCCATCGCTGCAATATCGAGACTGCGCCGCGTTACATTGAGCGAGGCCATGGTCGACTCAATAATTTTCTCGACGATACTTTGTGTGGTATCGCTCTGATCCACATGACGGTTTACGAAGGGAGTACCCTGGGCTAGGCTTTGCGCGAGTTGCAACTTGAAGTCGGGGTAGCCTTTCGCACCGAGCGAGTGACAGAAGCGATTCACTGTGGGTTCGCTCACCGCCGCTTGTTGCGCCAAACTCGCTATACTTTTGTGAAGTGTCGCTTGCGGTTCCGCGAGTACCACTTCAGCCACTTTGCGTTCAGATTTACTCAGCCGAGTAAGTTCTGCCTGTAACTTTTCGAGGAGCGTCATGATTCGAATCCCAATCTAATTTTGTAATTAAATTACATTTTGTTGGATTTTAATGCAATGGATTGGTATCTTAATTTCAAATTATGTTGCTAAATTACATTTATTCCCTTGTCTTGATCGACAATAGATGTGCGAGGATCTCATGACTGCCACTACACCTTGCTGCGATTTTATTCTGTTCGGAGCGCTAGGCGACCTCGCTCGGCGCAAGCTACTGCCTGCGTTGTACCAGCTCGAAAAAGCAGAACTCTTGCATAAAGAAACCCGGATTATCGGAGTCGCTCGCGAAGACATGAGCGATGAGGCTTTTCGGTCGAAGGTGCACGAAAGTCTCCAGAAGTTTATGGGAAAGGACGCTTTGGACTTAGCAGTGTGGGAGCGCTTTGCCAAACGCTTCAAGTTTATTGGTTTTGATCTCTCTGATTTAGCAGCTTATGGAGCCTTGTCCGTCTTACGCCAACAAGATAGTAAGCGGGCTGTCGTAAGCTACCTCGCGACTCCACCCCAACTTTTCTCGGCAATTTGTAAAGGCTTGAGTGAGCAGGGCTTGAATGACGAAAACGCGCGGATTGTGCTCGAAAAACCGCTAGGTCATGACTTACAGTCTTCGTGTGAGATTAACCAACGGGTCGGTGAGTATTTTAGCGAGTCTCAGATTTATCGTATCGACCATTATCTCGGCAAAGAGACTGTTCTCAATTTACTTGCCTTGCGCTTTGCGAACTCGATTTTCTCGGACCAGTGGAGCCACAACAGCATTGATCACATTCAAATCACTGCCGCAGAGCAAGTGGGTGTTGAAGGTCGCTGGAGTTATTACGATGACGCCGGACAGCTACGAGACATGGTGCAGAACCACCTGCTGCAAGTCTTGGCCTTAGTGGCTATGGAGCCGCCCACGCGGCTTGATGCAGAGAGCGTGCGAGAAGAAAAAATTAAGGTACTACGGTCGCTTCGCCCCATTACGCGCCACAACGTGGTGGACGATACCGTTCGTGGCCAGTACACCACCGGTATCGCGGGTGAAAAGAAAGTACCGGGTTATCTCGATGAAGAAGGCGCAAAAGCCGCAAGTACGACCGAAACCTTCGTCGCAATTAAAGCCCATATTGATAACTGGCGTTGGTCAAATGTGCCCTTCTATTTGCGCACCGGTAAGCGTATGGCTCAGAAGCGCACGGAAATTGTGATTAGCTTCAAACCACAGCCTCACAACATCTTTCACGAAACCGTAAACCAACTACCACCGAACCGACTGGTGATTCGTTTACAACCCGACGAAGGCATCGAGATTCAGATGATGAATAAAGTGCCGGGACTCGGGAAGCAAATGCTACTTAAGCCCACCACACTCGATCTAAGTTTCGATGAAACCTTTGAAAACCAGCGTATCGCCGACGCCTATGAGCGGCTTTTGCTCGAGGCGATTCAGGGCAACCAGTATCTCTTTGTGGCTCGCGAAGAAGTGGAGCACGCATGGCGATGGATTGATGGTATTCGTGCAGCATGGCAACAACTCGATGAAGCACCAAAGAATTATGCCGCAGGCAGCTGGGGACCTTCGGCTTCCGTGACACTTATTGCTCATGATGGCAGAGAGTGGGACGACGACTTTTAACCGCATTTATTTGCATTCACTGGAATTTGGAAACAGAACAGCATGTCCACATCAGTACACAAATTCTCACAGGAGCATGAGCTCACCGTTGAGTTCGCAAACCGCATTCGCTTTAACCTAGAGCAAGCGGTGAATGCGCGCGGGCATGGTTATTTAGTAGTGTCTGGCGGACGAACGCCAATAGCGCTTTTCGAACGACTCGCTCACCACCCACTGCCTTGGTCCGACATTACGGTACTGCTTGCCGACGACCGCTGGGTGCCAAAGGATCATGAAGCGAGCAATGAACGTTTAGTGAAGCAGCACCTGTTTCAGCATCAAGCGAAGGCAGCAAATTGGCTAAGTCTCAATACTGAGCATGCAACACCCGCTGAAGCAGTGCCAACCTTGGCAGAACGCCTTGCAGATTTACCTCGCTTTGATGTAGTGATTTTGGGTCTCGGTGAAGATGGCCATACGGCATCCTTGTTTCCCGAAAGCCCGCAACTGCATCAGGGAATGACCACCTCTCAGCCGGTCGTGGCGGTGACTCCGGCCCACGCACCGCATGAACGGATCTCACTGAGTAAATCGCGGCTACTCAATAGCCGCCAAATCTACTTTCATTTAGTCGGACAAGCCAAAGCAGATGTTTTAGACCTAGCGATGCAGCCCGGTGCTAAATTCCCCGCAAGTGCTTTCCTACAGCAAGAGCAAGTGCCGGTTGACGTGATGTTAGCCGTGCCCGAGGAGTAACCCATGCACCCGGTAATAGAGAAAGTCACTCAACGTATTGAGGAACGCAGCAAGGCGGAGCGCCAAGCTTACGAACAACGTATGGCAAAAGCCCGTCGTGAAGGACCACACCGCGGCGCACTCTCCTGTGGCAATCTTGCTCACGGTTTTGCCGCATGTGACAAGCTTGAAAAAGGTCAGCTACGCAGCCTAACGAAAGCCAATATTGGCATTGTGACGTCTTACAACGACATGTTGTCGGCCCACCAGCCCTACCACAATTATCCAGAGCAATTGAAACAAGCCATTCGAGACGTTGGCAGTGTCGCGCAGGTGGCCGGTGGCGTACCCGCCATGTGTGACGGTGTCACCCAAGGGCAACCTGGCATGGAGTTGAGCCTTTTGAGCCGAGACGTGATTGCCATGGCGGCTGCGGTTGGACTGTCTCACAATATGTTTGATGGCGGTTTAATGCTCGGGATCTGCGACAAGATTGTACCCGGCCTGCTCATTGCAGCACTCAGCTTCGGTCATCTGCCTTTCATTTTTGTGCCTGCAGGCCCAATGCCGTCTGGCATTACCAATAAAGAAAAGGCGCGTGTGCGTGAGCTCTATGCAGAAGGGAAGGTCAGTAAAGCCGAGTTATTAGATGCGGAGGCGGCCTCTTACCACAGCGCGGGTACTTGTACCTTCTACGGCACGGCGAACTCTAATCAGTTAGTCGTCGAAATTATGGGTTTGCAGTTACCCGGCTCTTCCTTTGTGAACCCAGGCTCTGTTTTACGAGACGAATTGACACGAGTTGCGGGTCAACAAGTGACACGACTCACCGATTTGGGCACGGAATACACGCCCATTTCCGAAATAGTCACCGCGAAAAGTATTGTGAACGGACTCGTGGGCCTTATTGCGACCGGCGGCTCTACGAACCATACCATGCACCTCATCGCAGTGGCGCGAGCGGCTGGCTATGACATCGACTGGAACGATTTCGCCGAACTATCTTCTGTGACGCCGCTAATTACTCGCATCTACCCGAATGGTGATGCTGATATTAATCACTTCCAACGTGCCGGTGGTATGGCGTATTTAGTGCGCACCTTGCTCGACGCAGGTCTGCTCCACGAAGACGTTAAAACTGTTGCTGGACAAGGTTTACGCCGCTACACCCAACGCCCTGAACTCGAAGGCGATCGCGTGGTGTGGCGGGACGGCCCAACCGAATCACTCGACACCGATGTATTGCGCAGCGCCGATCAGCCATTTAGTAGTCATGGTGGACTTGCCGTACTGTCGGGCAATTTAGGCCGCGCCGTCATGAAAACCTCGGCTATTCCGGAAGGGACTGAGACCATCACCGCGCCTGCAGTAGTTTTTGCGAGTCAACATGAACTGGACCGTGCCTTTCGAGCTGGCGAACTGGATCGTGATTGTGTGGTTGTCGTGCGCTTTCAAGGCCCCAAAGCCATTGGTATGCCCGAACTTCACAAGCTCACGCCCCCACTCGGGGTATTGCAAAAACGGGGCTATAAAGTGGCCTTAGTGACTGACGGACGAATGTCTGGAGCCTCAGGTAAAGTGCCCGCCGCCATTCACCTGACCCCCGAAGCAGTCGACGGTGGACTGATCGGCAAGATTCAAGACGGCGACCTCATTACCGTGGATGCCATCAATGGCAAACTCGATGTGCTGCTGAATGCCGAAGAGCTCGCACAACGCCCCTTGGCCTCCCATGATTTAACGGATAGCCACAGCGGTATGGGGCGGGAATTGTTTGCAGCACTACGTAACCAGTTGAGCGGGGCTGAATCCGGTGCCTGCGCATTCTTTAACGACTAAATATAAAAATAAGAGCGTTTATGGTGAACAACAACGAAGAACTTAAGCTCGACACTTTCGCGGTAGTCGCTGACATCGGTGGCACCAATGCACGCTTTAGTCGCATTAACTTGGAAACTTTTGAGCTCGATCGCATTCAAGTGTTTCCCTGTGCCGACTACCCAACGCTGACCGATGTGATGACCGCTTACAGCGAAGAGCAAGAGGTGCCACTTGAGCATGTGGCCATTGCCATCGCGTGTCCGGTTGACTCGGATGAAATCAACATGACCAATCATTATTGGCAGTTTTCGGTTCGTGGCATTCGCAAAAGCATGAAGCTCAAAACTTTTATTGTGCTCAACGATTTTGCGGCCGCCGCCATGAGTATCGTGACACTGAAGCCAAGTGAACTAAAACAAATCGGTGGCGGTAAGATTACTCCCAAAGCACCCAAGGCCATTCTTGGAGCGGGCACAGGGCTTGGCGTAGGTCACTTGATCACGCTCAGTAATGGCACGGTCATGCCGCTACCGGGTGAAGGTGGCCACGTAGATTGGGCTCCCACCAATGAGAAAGAATGGGCGATTCATCGCTTTATTCAGAATCGCTTCGGGCGGGTCTCCGCAGAGCGTGTTCTGTCAGGACCGGGGCTCGAGAATATCTATCTGGCACTCGCCGACTATCATGGTCGCAATGTCGCTCCACTGAGCGCGGCTAAAATTGGTCAGCGTGCATTAAGTGGTATCGACACCTTGGCATTAGAAACAGTAAATCAGTTCTTCGAAAGCCTAGGCGCCTTCGCTGGGAACTTGGCTCTGAATCTCAATACTTATGGTGGCGTGTACATTGCTGGTGGCGTAGTACCGAAGCTCCTCAACCTCATGACTACCTCAAACTTTCGTGCGCGGTTTGAGCACAAAGGACGCTTCTGTAAGGTTGCTGAAGCCATTCCCTGCTTTGTGATCACGGCAGAATATGCTGGCCTACGTGGTGTTGGGCAATACTTAAAACAAACCTTGGAAAATAGACCATGAGCTTTTCACACTGGCAGATCGCACCCGCTGATATTTTTAAACTTACCCCGGTAGTTCCGGTCATGGTGATCGATCAGCTCGAAGATGCAGAACCGATGGGGCGCGCCCTTCTCAATGCGGGCATCTCACTGTTTGAAGTCACCCTGAGAACACCGGTTGCTCTGGAAGCGATAGCACTGTTGCGTCGCCTGATGCCTGAGGCCACGGTCGGTGCAGGAACCGTTACCACGCCCGAAGAGCTTGCTGCAGTGCAAAGTGCGGGAGCGCAGTTTGCGATTAGTCCAGGCATTACCGCATTGTTGCTAGCAGCGGGTCGCGCGGGAGATATTCCTTTAATTCCAGGCGTTGCGACTATTTCAGAGCTGATGCAGGCAAAGGCTGCGGGTTATGATCATCTAAAGTTTTTCCCAGCAGAAGCGGCCGGTGGCGTTGCCATGTTGAAATCCATTGCAGGCCCATTTCCGAACATTGCATTTTGTCCTACGGGCGGAATTCATCAAGGGAATTATCGCGACTATCTGGCCTTGCCTAACGTGCGCTGCGTCGGCGGCTCTTGGATTCTCCCTAAGCAGGCAATTGCTCAGAAAGATTGGGGTCAGATCGAGAAGCTTGTCGCCCAAGCTGTTCTTCTGACCCCATAACTTTTTGCCCCGTAACTTTTGCCCCGTCGCATCAGGGCTGACTACTCGCCCTGAGCAGGCAATATTTTAAACTGCTCCGGGCGGCTAATTTCAATTTGGGTTTGGTAATAGTAGGAATCGCTGCGCTGTCCATTTTGGAAGAAAAAGTAGATCGGAACGCGTTTCGCTTCACCGGTCACTTCGATGTTACGACCCACTATTTCATTCACCCAATCGCGCCCATAGGTGCGTTGCAAATAACTGGCTGCCCGCTGGCTCATGCGTACGGTGACATTCATTTGTTCGCGATAGTTCAGTTCACTATTGAAGTAAATGGTGCCGTTACGCGCTTGCCCCACATTTCTCACTTCGAAGCCGAAGGTTCCTTCAATACTGGCAGGTGCGGCTTGGGCAGCATATACCACGGCTTGAATGGGGCTGAACACACCGTCACGAACGCGATGTACTGGACCTGCTGGTGGCTGCGTATCGCGCACAACTTCATCGAAGCTCTTTTGCGTGTCTGCCCGTTCCGCGGTTGCAGCGGTAGCAGTGGAAGACATGCCCGTTGCCAAGCAGAAGGCTGCACAAAGAATTAATGTGAGTGCGAATACATTCGATTTCATTTCCATTATGTTTTACCTATATCCTTTAAGTACTTTTTGAAAAACGCGTGGCGCAACATCGATAGTAGCTAAACTTTGGTCCTGGAACTAGGGGCCGAGATACTGACCTAGGTGCTTTGATCAGTCGTCCTGATTTCAACTTGCCTGCTCTTGTCACGTTGTTTAAGGTGCTCTTAGGCATAGCTTCAGAGGGCACTCACAGGCTGGCACTGAATATGTTACAACTCGTTTAAGGCAAAGATATGAAACGCATTTGGATCGGCCTACTTGTACTCATGATTGCCATCGTCCTGATTTTTGGAGGCTGGTACTACCGCCCGTGGTCGCCCTTTGCGCCAGCGACTGTGCGTGCGCTCGATAATCCCGCCGAGTATGTAACAACCTTCCAACGCATGGATGAGATTCTACCGAGTCGTCGAATTCTTGCCATGCAACCCACCAAGCTGCCACGTAACGTGCAACCCTTGGATCTGCATTATGAGTGGCAGGGAGAGCTGCGCTCGCTCGACACTTATTTGGAAGAAGCGCGCGTGATGGGACTGACTGTTCTGCGTGGGGGTGAAATGGTACATCAGCGTTTTTTGCATGGTGCCGACGAAACTACCCGTTTTACTTCCTGGTCTGTAGGTAAAAGTTATGTCGCGACATTAATTGCGATGGCACTCAAGGATGGACTGATTGACAGCCTAGATGACCCAGCAGAACGTTACGCTCCTGAATATGCAGGTAGCTATTATGGCTCGGTGTCACTGCGTCATTTGCTAATGATGTCGGCTGGCGTGGAGTTCAACGAAGAGTATTCTGCCAACCGCCCCTCCGATGTACGCCCCTTCTTCTTTAATGCCTTTATCTTAGGCCGTAGCCCCGACCGATTAGCGCGCGCCTTTGGCCCCAGTGACCAGGTGCCCGGTGAGCACTTTCATTATGTCAGCACCAATTCGCAAGTGCTCTCTGCTGTGGTACGACAGGTCTTTGGCGGGCCACTTGTAGAGGTGGTACAAGAACGTATTTGGACGCCGCTTGGCATGACCGCTGATGGCAGTTGGTTGCAACATGTGCCCGGACAACGTGGCGTAGCCGTTGGCTATTGCTGCATGCAGGCCACCAGTGAGGACTACGCCTTAATGGGTCAATTCTATCTACAAGATGGGGTATGGAACGACGAGCGCCTATTGCCCGAAGGTTGGGTTCAAGAAGCCACTCGTCCGGTGTCACCTGCTCATGAGGTTGGTGGCACACCATCCTATGGTCCCCGTGGTTATGGCCTGCACTTTTGGGTACCCGAAGGACACGAGGGTGAATACTTCTTTGCCGGGGTCTATGGCCAGTATATTTGGGTAGATGAGCGGCGCGATGTGGTAATTGTACAACATGCAGGCGATCCGCTGTGGGACTGGCGTGGGGCGGAAGCATTTACCGTCATGCGTGCCATTGCGGCAGCTGTTTCCGACTGAATTTCGGACTGGTTTTAGTGTACCGAGTGTTCGCGGGCAGCTTCTATCTGAGCTGCCGGCAACCGACCGCCAATCACTGGCTCGAGTGCGTCTTGGACTTTTGGAATCAGGTCTCGCAATGACTGAAGCATTGCCGGTTCCGCCACCTCGTCGTTGAATACCAACAGTACTTTCAAGCTTTGCGGAAAGCGTTGGTAATTTACCTCGTGCGTGAGCCATTCAAAGCCGGTGTAATCGTATTTCGCTTCCTCACATAAGGCAGTCAGGCGGCGAATAATGTCATTGTCGATTTTCTTATCTGATTTCCGCATGGGTTGTCTTACTTGCCCCTCTGTTTATTTCAGTGGCTTGTGCCAGTGGTTAATCCCAGTCATTCGGCCCTGATCTTTGTGACGAACTACCATACAATACGAGACTATCGACCGTCTGCTTGGAAAAGGCCCTTGATCACTCCGTTTACTACACTGCGCTGTCCTTTGGATGGTGAGCCTCTTAGGTTAACAGAGAAAACTTGGCGCTGCGTCAACGGGCATAGCTTTGATGTGGCCAAGCAGGGTTATGTGAACTTATTGCCAGTTCAGAATAAACGCTCCAAAGATCCCGGCGATAGCAAAGCCATGGTGAACGCCCGCGCGAACTTTCTCGCGCAGGGTTTCTATGCGCAGCTCGCAAATGTGGTGGCAGAAGTGGTGCTAAGTCAGAACCCGCAGACCCTCCTCGACGCTGGCTGTGGTGAAGGTTATTACCTACGCCAGCTCCTTGCCCATGCCAGTGAGCTTTCGCTTGCCCCAGCCGCACTGGATATCTCCAAGTGGGCAGTGCAAGCGGCGGCCAAGTTGGATAAACGAGTAACTTGGATGGTGGCTTCTAATAGCCAAATCCCCATTGCCAGCGCGAGTATGGACAGCCTGCTCTGCGTGTTCGGTTTTCCGGTCGAAAGTGAATTTCGTCGCGTATTAAAACCTACCGGACGTTTGGTCATGGTCGATCCTGCCACTGCGCATCTTACCGAGCTTAAGCAGATTATTTATCCTGAACTAAAGGCGAAACCCGCGCAGTTGCCTGTGTCTGATGCGAAGTGGGTGCTTACATCAGAAGCGCGCGTAACTTACGCAGTGCATCTACCGAACCCACAAGCCATCCAAGACTTGCTGGTGATGACACCTCATTTATATCGCGCCAGCGCCGAAGGCCGTGCCGCCGCAGAAGCGCTGCAAGAGCTCACGGTCACTGTGGATGTGTGGGTGCGGGAGTTTGAGGTACGCGCATAGAGCGAAGCGTGCAACCCTCGGTATTTAAGATTTGGAGGAACAATGATGGCCACTCAACAAACCACGATCAGAATTGCGGCCAAGCCACGTGGCTTTCACCTGATCACCCGTGACATTGAATCCGCATTAGCTAATTTCGACGCAGTGGAAGCCGGCGTGCTGCAGGTGTTTATTCAGCACACCTCGGCGTCCCTGACGATTAATGAGAATGCGGACCCCACAGTGCGCCAAGACTTTGAAAGTCACTTCAACGAGTTTGTGCCAGAAAACGCTCCCTATTATCGGCACACCTGCGAGGGACCCGACGATATGCCGGCACATCTGAAAGCGAGTATATTGGGAAGTTCAGTGACCATACCTGTCACGCAAGGGCGTTTAAACCTGGGGACATGGCAGGGTGTTTATCTGTGCGAGCATCGCGATCATGGTGGCTCGCGCAGCTTGGTACTCACGCTAATCTCTTAAACACCGCACATCTGGAAGCCTAATCATGACTATTAAATTCGATTATTTTTACGAGCGAGCCATGGCGCGCCATGGTAGTAAAAATGGTGGAGAAGCCGAGGTTATTAGGCGGTTACCACGCATCGCAAACGCTTCAGAGCTCACCGCGCTTGGAGATGACCGTTACTTAGCGGCGATCACCAAATGTGTATTTCGTGCCGGTTTTGTGTGGCGCATTATCGAGAATAAATGGGACGGATTTGAAGAAGCATTTAGTGGCTTTGTACCCATCTATTGGGCACAAGTGCCACCGGAGCGATTAGAGGCTTTAGCGCGAGATACCCGCATTGTGCGCAACATGCAAAAGATAGCGACCGTGCCGCAGAACGCCTACATGATTGTTGAAGCCGCCGAAACCCATGGCAGCTTCGGCGCATTCCTTGCCCAGTGGCCGCATGAAGACCAAGTGGGTTTGCTGCTTTGGCTAAAGAAGCATGGCGCCCGCCTCGGCGGAGCCAGTGCCCAATACTTTCTACGCATGGTCGGTTGGGACGGCTTTATCCTGTCCAACGACGTGACTACTGCCTTGCGCAACCACAACTTGCTCGACGCTTCGCCGGGCTCACAAAAAGAGCTCAAGCAAGCGCAAGCCGTCTTCAATACCTGGCATGAAGAAACGCAACGACCCTACGCGCACCTGTCACGGATTTTGTCGATGAGTGTGGATGGTTAACCTGCGCAATAATTCTATAAGTAGATTTAGGCCATTCGCGCTAATGCCTGCTCGAAACCTCTGACATGTTGTAGCTGCCTTTCTGCCAACACTTTGAAATGCAAACTAATATCCGTATGGATTAACACCAACTCCCAGAATTGGATTGCCGCTGAGAACGCCATTTCCCAACACACCCGAGGTACTTCTGGAATCACACGAATCTGATAGAGTTCCGAAGGCAAATCTCCGGCAGCTGTTGGAGCATAGTGCATGGGTAACATGTCGTAGATAGGTGCCAACTCATAAGGTTGTGCGCCACGATGAATCACCGAAACATTACCTAAATGCATATCTGAATTTGCAATCAGTTGCCCAAATGCCCATGCCACTTTGCACCACATCACCGTCTTTTCTGTGACCACCCTTTCTTGGTGCAGTGCATCAACAATCACGGGCCACGGTCTATTCGCTTTACCTACAAATTCGGCATCTAAGCTCGTAAATGAAACCAAACCGTTACGACCACCCTGCGTGGTGCGATCGAATCGTAGCGAAGCTAACAGAGTTCTACCGTTTTCATTAAAACTGCGATTAAGAGCTGCAATTCCAGGTAGCGCAGCGTTCAAAGCCACGGATGCTAGAGCCTCTGTATGCAATAAATCAGCCCATCGGTTTGGCACGCCATCTTCTTGTGTTTGCTCGACTACACCTGAGAACTTTACAATGCAGTCACCCTCAGTGAGCCGTGCCGTAAACTTTGGTTGCTCGCCCTGCGCTGAAGATTCAAAGTGCTCACCAGCTGCAATGGCATCGGCAATTTTAGCGGCAGCCAAATCACTAATTGGTTGTGGCTCTCGGCGCTGAAGCCAAGCTTCATATGCCACATCCCCAATGAGTAAGTTACCAACATGATCTTGGGGATACTTCAGTAAAATAGCGAGTACATGATCATCTCGCCATCGGCGAGGGTCAGCATCGAGCTGCTCTCCGCTACTACGCACCTTTTTAGCAAGTAACCGACCCAAGAACCCCTGAGGTCGCATATCATTTAACCACCAAGGTAAGGATTCGTAGCAAGTCCACTCCCTGCTCATGTTTGGCGGAGCATCACTATTTGTTGGGCGAAAGTATTCAACGAGATAGGTGTCAGCAGGATATACGGAATACAAATTAGCGATTCGCTCTGCCCTCCCATGAGCACTCACTCGGTAAATCGGGAGATTCCTCGCCTCATCAAGATGCTCTAACGGTCGGCTTAAATACCACCGCGTTCCGCGACCGCTGCCGGCCTTAATTACTTGATCATTAATAGCGTTGAGTTGTCGGCTGACAGTCGATGCGTCAACACCCAAACGAGTGGCGATGTCGGCCGCCGACCGAGGGCCAGATCGAAGGGTTAGCAAAATGTTATCAGTTATCGTCGCCATAAATTCCTAGCCATCATGAACATGATTTCAAAGCGCTGTACGCAGCATTTAAAGCACGATTAAAAGCATATAAATATTTATATTTATCATGATGTTAATATAATTAACATCACATTTAGAACATGGTTTTACGCATTGTTTATATATCGGCGTTTAAATGTTATAGCAGGCACGGTGATTATCTGCAATTGACCTTTCCCCTGAAATAACACCACACTTTCAATGAGATTTCAGTTTTTATGCCACCTGCTTTGCGTACTCAGCTGGCGGTAAGTAATTCAGTGAGCTGTGCGGTCGTTCTTCGTTGTAATGACGCTGCCACTGCTCAATATCGTAACGTGCTTCATCCAGTGTTCTAAACCAATGCTGATTGAGGCATTCGTTTCTAAACTTACCGTTCAGGCTTTCCACAAAC
>JAFIFP010000014.1 GCA_020831965.1 Idiomarina sp. | reverse complement strand
GGCAAAGTGGTCAGTCAGCAAGGTCAGGCTCATTGGGGCTCTCCGCAAAAGAGAGTATATGATCACGACTAGAACTGATCGTCAAATCGATCGATTATTTAATAGCTCGACTGGTCATTAAATGTTCGCGATCTCACCCTGCATTACATTCAAATGACTGCAGCTGAAATTAATGCTGAAGTGTTTGGTTTCCATACACAAATCAATACCTTTTATCGAACATTGCGCGACACAGCTGTTATTCAAGGTGCGAGAGACTTGATGCAAGCGTTGCTCGATATGGAAGAACATGAAACGAAACGATTGGTTCGCCAAGTGGGAAGAATAGACGATTTATAACGAGCGCTTTCGCACACTAACGAGAATAACCGAGGGGTTCTTTATCGCCAGCCACATCCTGATTAAACAAAAAGCCCGCCATGAGGCGGGCTTTGACTTGGCATCGGTCGGGATTCACTCACGCAATCCTTGGCGTTCGCCCGTTGGGCGTTGCTACGCAACGTGCAAAACGGCTGTCCTACCGTTTTGTCGAACCGAGGGGTTCTTTATCGCCAGCCACATCCTGATTAAACAAAAAGCCCGCCATGAGGCGGGCTTTTTGTTTAATTTGGCGGAGAGGGAGGGATTCGAACCCCCGGTAGGTGTGAACCTACGCCTGATTTCAAGTCAGGTGCATTAAACCGAGCTCTGCCACCTCTCCGGAATGTCTTCGTTGAAGACGGAGCGAATGATAAAGATGTGGATTTGTGTTGTAAAGTAAAAAATGAATGAAGTTGCTTAAATGACTGAAAAATGCACGAGCCGTGCAAAGTTTCATCAAAACACCCTACTTTCTCTTTAAGTATTTAAAAACGCCCATATGTTTAGGGTATAGTAGAACTCAGAACAACAAATCGGGTCTACAGTGTGGTCCGTGTTTACAACAGCTTAGGTAGCAGGAGAAGACACCTATGAACAATCCAACAATTCAGACGGCGCGTCATGACACGTCGATTGAAGCCAATAAGGTCTTACGCAATACCTACACATTGCTCGCAATGGCGCTGACTTTCAGTGCAATTATGGCGGGTATTAGTAGCGCCTTAAACTTACCGCATCCAGGCATCATTCTGCTATTGGTGGGCTTTTACGGGCTGCTGTTCGCCATTCATAAGACGGCTAACAGCTCAATGGGCCTCGTGTTTGTCTTCGCATTGACCGGCTTCATGGGCTACAGTCTTGGGCCAATCTTGAATATGGTCATCGCTGCAGGTGGTAGTGATATTATCATGCTCGCAATGGGCGGTACCGCCGCCATTTTCTTTGCTCTGTCAGGCTACATTCTTACCACGAAGAAAGACATGTCTTTCCTCGGCGGTATGATGATGGCTGGTTTTGTCGTGATTGTTGTTGGATTCGTAGCCAACTTGTTCCTCAACATTCCTGCGCTAGGCCTAGCATTGAGTGCTCTGTTTATCCTGTTCTCATCAGGAGCAATTCTGATGCAAACCAGCGCCATTGTGAACGGCGGTGAGCGGAACTACATTCTTGCGACCACCACCTTGTTTGTCTCGCTGTACAACATCTTTATCAGCTTGATTAATATTCTGATGTCGTTCGCTCGTGACGACTAAGTAAGAAATGCGTACACTTTAAAACGCCCTGTGGTGACAGCCAGAGGGCGTTTTTTATAAGTTATTCGCGAGTTTTACGACAACCTGAAGGTAACTTGCATGGCCTCATACATTTTGTTGATGCAATCAGGTCCAGATCAAACTGAGCAAGGCCTGCATGCGCTGGCAACAGCCGAAAATCTAATTGCCGAAGGTCATCGAATCACGCAAGTGTTTTTCTATGGCCCAGCTGTGATCTTCGGTAATCAGTTTTTAAGTTTCCCGAGTAGCTTAGACGATCTTCAGCAACGCTGGCGACAGCTAAGTCATGCACACGATGTCCCGCTTGTCGTTTGTTCAACCGTCGGGGCGCAATATGGTGTGGAAGCCCTTCCCCCACCTCAAGGTAACTTGGCGGCAGGTTTTCAGGCAGGTGGATTGGCCGAGTTTGTTGCGACTCTCGCCAATACTGAACAATTACTGCAGTTTTAGGAGATTCAAGGGTGATTACTTTTGTCTGTACTCATCGTCCTCTCGCTCCTGAAGCGAGACAAGGCCTCGATATGCTCATGATGGCAGTCAGCCTCGAGCAGAATGTCAGTAGCCTATTCACCGGTGACGGTATTTGGCAACTGGTTAAGCCTGAACAAGGTCCTGACCCATTGAAGAAAATAGAGATGCTCGTCGACCTATTCGATTTTGAGTCATTTTACACGACCGAGGAGACGTTGAGCTCCGCCGGTTTAAGTCCACAATATTTGCGAGCCCCCATTACCGTGCTCGACGTTGCCGCAGTGGACGCGTTATTAAATAGTGCAAGCCAACATGTGATTAGGTTTTGAACATGTTTGAATTAAATGGTCGTCAATACGCAACGGACAAACACGAATACTTAGCTGATTTCGACGCATGGTCCCCTGAGTTAGCAGAGTATATTGCGTCACTTGAGGGCATTACTATGACTCCGCCCCATTGGGAAGTCGTAACCTTTGTGCGTGAATTTTATCAAACCTATGACACCAGCCCGGCAATGCGGGTATTGGTGAAAGCCGTCGCAAAGAGTTTAGGAGAAGATAAAGGGAATAGTCGCTATCTCTATTCCCTATTTCCTAAAGGTCCAGCGAAGCAAGCCACACGGATCGCGGGCTTGCCAAAACCAGCCAAATGTATTTAGCGCGGGCTGATACGTTCTACCCCATTCATGTACGGCTGCAATGCAGCAGGAATACGCACAGAACCATCCGCTTCTTGATAGTTCTCTAGAATTGCCACCAAAGTGCGCCCTACGGCCAAGCCAGATCCGTTCAACGTATGTAACAGTTCAGGTTTCTTCGCACCTTTACGGCGGAAACGCCCCTGCATACGACGAGCCTGAAAATCGCCCATATTGGAACAGGAACTGATTTCACGATAGGTATCCTGCGCAGGTAACCAAACCTCAAGATCATAAGTCTTAGTGGCACCAAACCCCATGTCACCCGTGCACAGTAATACTTTACGATAGGGTAATTCTAACCGTTGAAGTACGGTTTCAGCATGCTGTGTGAGCGCTTCAAGAGCCGCCATACTGTCTTCGGGCTTGACCAACTGCACGAGTTCTACTTTATCAAACTGATGCTGGCGAATAAGGCCTCGCGTATCGCGTCCATGAGAACCGGCTTCACTGCGGAAGCATGGGGTATGTGCAGTTAACTTCATAGGCAACTGCTCTTCATCCAGAATTTCATCCCGCGCAATATTCGTCAGGGGCACTTCGGACGTTGGAATCAGTGACAGCGACAACTTGTCTTCCGTTTCACCTTCCACATGGAATAAATCTTTGCCAAATTTCGGCAGCTGTCCCGTACCAAACAATGAATCTTGATTCACGATCAGCGGCACATAAGTTTCCTGATAGCCATGCTCTTCCGTGTGTAGATCGAGCATGAATTGAATTAACGCCCGATGCAGACGCGCCACCACACCATTCATCACCACAAAACGCGCACCAGTGAGCTTTGTGGCCATTTCAAAATCGAGGCCATTATTCAAGCCAGCACCGATATCTACATGATCTTTCACTGCAAAACTAAAGATTGGTGGGGTGCCAAATCGGCTAATTTCTACGTTCTCGCTCTCATCCGCACCCTGTGGTACATCCTCATGAGGAAGATTCGGCACTCCGGCGATAATACTTTGCAGTTGCTCCTGAATTTCAGCGAGCTCAACCTTTGCCGCATCGAGCTGTTCACCTAAAGAGCCTACTTCTGCAAGTAATGGGGCAATGTCGTCGCCACGAGATTTAGCCTGACCAATGGACTTTGAACGCGCATTTCTTTCGCTTTGCAACGTTTCAGTTCGCACCTGAACGTCTTTGCGTCGTGTCTCTAATGCCTGCAGCGCCGCCACATCTAACGAAAAACCGCGACGAGCCAATTGCTCAGCTGTTTGCTCTAATCCCTCACGAAAATGCTTCGCGTCCAACATGGTTAGGTCTCTCTCAATCTAAATTCGAATTATTACGCGCAGGCCAAATAAAACGTTGACCAATCAACAGGCCGAAAGCCAACACACTAAAGCCAATGATGAGCTGACTGCCCAAAAACAACATTGCCACTTTGGGGGTGAGCTCTTGCCAAACGAGAATCGTATCGTCTGTTAACGCAGACAAGGTGGTTAATGCGCCAAGCAGCCCCGTCGACAAGAAGGCAAACTGGATATCTCGCATTGGACGATTCAATTGCTTTGCGACAACCAGCCCCATCAATAGACAGCCCAATATGTTAACGGTCAGCGTCGCAAAAGGGAAACTCTGAGGTAGGCTAAACACAAATAATCCGCGAATTATTGCACCCACTGCTCCGCCGCACAAAACTGCGACACTTAACAGAAGAAAAGGACGTGATCGAAGCATTGTCATATCCCCGCAACCCATTGTCCAAACAGCCAAGCTGCAAGTGCTAGCGTTATGGTTGCAAAAATATAGCCTAAGCCCAATAGTGGCCGCTCTCGAAGCCGTTCAAACTCCAATATAAAGGTCGAAAATGTGGTAAATCCGCCCATGAGGCCGATTTCAAATAGTGCGTAGTTTAAACTCGTCACATCGCGCCCAAAGAGCGTGACTAAATAGCCTAGCACGCCACTACCCAATACATTCACAACAAAGGTTGCTGGAATCGCTGTACCAAACCTATGATTCGCCCAATACGACAACGCAAATCGCAACCAAGCGCCAAGTGCGCCGCCCATGCCGATTAGCAGCCAAATCATGATTTCTGGCCTTTCGGCGGCGTTATCGGTAAACTTTTGGGTGAACTTTTAGGTGAACTTTGACGCTGCCAATCGCTCGCTTCATCGAGTAATCTTAAGCGTTGTAGTTTTTCCTGAATTTGTCGTTCCAAACCACGATCACTCGGCTGATACCACTGGTGCGCGCTGAGCTCTGGAGGAAGATAGGTTTCACCTGCAACATAAGCATGAGGCGCATCGTGCGCATATTTATACTCAGCACCAAAGCCTTCGTCCTTGTGAACTTGCGTCGGCGCATTACGTAGATGCTCAGGAACTGGATAGGAAGGGCCTTCCTTCGCCTGTTGTAGAAGAGCCTTAAATGCGGTGTAGACTGCATTACTCTTTGCTGCGGCAGCACAATAGATTGTTGCTTGTGCAATTGCCCGCTCGCCTTCTGCTGGACCAACGCGATGATAGGTATCCCACGCATTGAGAGCGATTTCTAGAGCACGTGGGTCAGCATTCCCAATATCCTCAGATGCGATAGCTAATAAACGCCGCGCTACAACCAGTGGCTCGCCGCCTGCTGCTAAAATTCTGCAGTACCAATAAAGTGCTCCGTCCGGTGACGATCCTCGTACTGATTTATGAAAAGCAGACAATAAATCGTAATAATGATCGCCCTGCTTGTCGAACTGAATAGCCTTTTCCCCGGTAACCTCTACCAAGAGTTCTTTTGATAGCTCCCCAACGCCTTCTGTGGGGAGAAAGTCGACAGCAATTTCAAGATAATTCAGTAGACGCCGTGCATCCCCGTCTGCCACATGCAAAAGGAACTCCTTGGCATCCTCTTCAAAACGGATTTCACGTTGACCATAGCCGCGCTCAGGGTCTTTGAGGGCCTGCTCAAGCACTACAGCCAGCGCATTCGAGGAAAGCGTTTGCAAGCGGTATACTCTTGCCCGAGAAAGTAATGCATTGTTCAAAGCAAATCCCGGGTTCTCCGTCGTTGCGCCAACGAAAATAACAGTGCCATCTTCAATATGCGGCAGAAAGGCGTCTTGCTGACTTTTATTGAAACGATGCACTTCGTCTACGAATAGTAAGGTTTTCTGATTCCCGGCTCGCGCTTTCGCTCCCGCAATGGCCTCGCGAATTTCCTTTACGACTGAAGTCACCGCAGAAATACGAGTCACATGAGCTGACGCAGAAGCGGCAAGTAGCTCCGCTAGCGTTGTTTTACCCGTACCCGGGGGGCCCCAGAAAATCATTGAGTGCAGTACACCCTGCTGAACAGCGTGGCGAAGCGGTTTTCCTTCACCTAAGATATGTTCCTGTCCTATGTATTCGTCAATAGAACGAGGCCGCATACGAGCGGCCAAGGGTTGGTAATTGGAGGTCTGGCTTGAGGATGGTTGATCCTCAGCCATTAAGTTAAATTGTTCGCTCATTGCCTCTGACGCTGGTCATCAATGTCCGTACCGCTCGGGATTTCAAACTGAAAACGCGCGCGCTCAATCTCGCTATTTACTTCAAGGTTTTGTAATCGGAATACACTACGCTGACCTTGACCGTCATCTAGCGCCATTGTGTTCAAGTAGCCCTGCTCATTGAAGCCAATGGATAGAACCTGATGAAAGCCGCCATTAGTCTCTCGAATGTGCCAGAGATCGTCGCTAAAACTTACCTCAAATCCAGTCCATTCATCATTCGTTAACAATACTAACAATGGGTTTGTCTGCATTGTTTCAGCTTGATCAAATAACGATACCTGCTCAATAAACGGGTTGTAATACCAAAGCGTATCCCCATCAGCAATTAATAGTGTCTGCTCTGGCTCTTCCGTTTCCCAGCGCAACAGCGCCGGCCGTTGCAACGCAAATGAACCTGACAACTGTTGAACGGGGTCGTCTTGCTCATAAATAGTTTGCACAAACCGCCCTTGCAAGCTTTGTACAGGAGCAAGCTTTGCCTGTAATTGCCCAGCCGGCGTTTCCGCCGATGCCGTAACGACGGCACTACTAACCGCGATAGCCATCACAAAACTTAAGAGAATACTGCGACTGCGCATAAACATTGACGTCCTTAGTTAATAATCACGTGGTGCTCTGGGTGCGAGCACTTCGCGCGCACCACCCGGACCAGCGGGAGTTACGACCCCACTAACTTCCATTTGTTCCACAATGCGAGCAGCGCGATTGTAGCCAATTCTAAACTGGCGTTGCACAGAAGACACTGACACTCGGCCCTTTTCCGTTACAAATGCGACGGCTTCGTCATACAGTGGATCGGACTCAGCGCCGTCATCGGACTGCTCGCCCGGTAACAAGGCGTCGTCTCCCGCGTCACCGCTCAAGATCTCGTCCAAATAATTTGGTTTGCCGCGAGCTTTCCAATCTGCCACAACAGCATGTACCTCATGATCGTCCACGAAGGCACCATGAACACGAGTTGGCACCCCTGAACCTGGCGGCAGATATAACATATCGCCCTGCCCCAATAACTGATCGGCTCCGGGTTGATCTAAAATGGTCCGCGAATCAATTTTCGATGACACCTGGAAAGCGATTCGCGTGGGAATGTTCGCTTTAATCAAGCCAGTAATCACGTCAACCGACGGGCGTTGCGTCGCCAAAATCAAATGAATGCCGGCGGCCCGGGCTTTCTGCGCGATCCGCGCAATAAGTTCTTCAACTTTTTTGCCGACAATCATCATCATGTCAGCAAATTCATCGACAACGACGACGATGTAGGGCAATTTCACTAACTCTGGAGCTTCTGCTTCCATCGAATCTCCAGGCTTCCAAATTGGGTCGCGAATAGGTTGGCCCGCCTCAATAGCATCGAGCACTTTCGCGTTATAACCCTTAATGTTACGCACGCCCAAGGCTGACATGAGCTTGTAGCGCCGTTCCATTTCACCCACGCACCAACGCAATGCATTCGCTGCGTCTTTCATGTCAGTAACGACTTCTGTAAGCAGATGTGGAATCCCTTCATAAACGGAAAGTTCAAGCATTTTCGGGTCGATCATGATGAGACGCACGTCATCCGGCTGAGACTTATAAAGCAAGCTCAGGATCATCACGTTTACACCGACAGATTTACCCGATCCCGTCGTCCCCGCAACCAATAAATGCGGCATTCTCGCCAAATCGACAACCACGGGTTTACCAGAAATATCTTTACCTAGCACCATGGTGAGCGGTGACTCTGAGCGTTGAAAGTTCTCACTGCCTAGAACTTCATGGAGTTGTACGATCTCACGATTTTTATTCGGCAGCTCCAAGCCAACAAATGACTTACCAGGAATCACTTCGACCACCCGCACGGCAATTGCTGACAGGCTGCGCGCAATGTCTTTTGCAAGATTAGAAATCTTCGAAACCTTTACGCCCGGTGCAAGATCGAGTTCGAATCGCGTAATTACAGGACCCGGCTGCACACCGGCCACTTGAACCTCAACGCCAAAGTCTTGCAAGACCGACTCTACCGTTCGACTAATTTGATCGAGCTCTTCCTGACTGAGTGGATTTTCTTCCCGATCCGGACGATCCAGTAGGGCTAAAGACGGCAATGGGTCGATTGGTGCGCGGGCAGTTCTCACTGGCGGCAGTGGGGTCGCGGTAGTGCTATCGTCCGGCGTCATACTTAGCGCTCCGGCATCTATATCATCGCTATCGCGCGCAGATACCTGAATATCCTCAAGTGCAATCTCATCTCGTGCAGAGCCCATCTCTAGCAAATCATCTAGGTCATCTTCCTGCCCTGCACTGCTCATCGAAGGTAGGTCTTCTGGCTCGGGACTTAGAGAGGAGCGATTCACTGGCATAGCATCCCAATCATCCTCTTCTTGAGCTGTCGTGTTTCTTTGGTAGTTCTGGCGTAGTGGCGAGCTTTTTCTCTGCGATTTGTCTCTGCGCCAAAACATTAATTTACTCAGCAATGTTTTCAAGCGACTGGTTTGAGCGGTCTTAGTGATGTCGTTCTCTTGCGAATCCCGCTGACGATTCACCGATCCCTCAATCGTCTTAGCGCTAGCCTTCGGAACGGGTAGCGCTGTACCAGCATGAGTCCGTGAACTCTGCTGTTTATCTTTGTTGGGACGGCGAAAGAGATTGATTACCGCGACTACACCTTTAATCGTCCATGCACCAATGAGATCGATCAAACGTAACCATGACAATCCAGTCACTAAGGTAAAACCTGTCATGACAAAGGTAATTAATAAGAGAATGGTTCCTGCTCGATTAAAGTACGGCAACATCGCAGCACTGATCACGTCTCCGAGAACACCACCCGCCGAGAAATAATAGAGCCCTTGCATGGTCAAACTGGCCAAAGCAGTGCAGCCTGTGAGAATCAAAACAATACCCACTAATCTGAGGCCAAGTGTTAAGTAATCGAGCTCAAAAAGTTGATGCGGGCGATAGAACATGAAGTAGCCAGCAAGCATGACGATAAAGGGCATGCTGTAACCGACAAAACCAAAGGTAAACAGGAGAATATCTGCTAGCCAAGCGCCAATTGCGCCGCCTGCATTTTGAATGGTCTGAGTGTAACCTGCTTGTGACCAGCCCGGATCAGCGGGATGAAATGTAAACAGCGCCGTCAACAAGAAGATCGCGAGCGCCCCACAAAGAATAAGTCCTGCTTCGAGTAATCGTTGTACGCCTGTCATCTGTCTTTTCGCTTCCCTTTTCTCGAATAATTTTGTGGTTAGCCTTTTATGACCACTTTGTTCGCCTGCTTTACCGCTTCCATGACAACATAAGTTCGCGATTCGTTCACCCCGGGCATATTAAGTAGCGTTTCACCCAAGAGCTTCCGATAGGCAGCCATGTCGGCAACACGAGCCTTAAGGAGAAAGTCAAAATCACCCGACACTAAATGGCATTCTAAAATCTCTTCAGTGCGCTTTGCTGCATCACTAAATTCAGCGAATGAATCTGATGATGTTCTACTTAATGTGATTTCAACAAATACTAACAGTGGTGAGCCCAGTTTATCTGGATCTATTCGCGCTGCGTAGCCCTCAATGATACCTTGCTGCTCCAGCTTACGCACTCGCTCCAAGCAGGGAGTTGGGCTAAGCCCCACTTCCTTTGCAAGCGCAACGTTCGAGATCCTGCCATGCTCTTGTAGTATTCTCAAAATCTTGCGATCAATGCGGTCAATAGTGAATTTATCTTCTTTTTTAGCCATCTTTAGTGAATTGCTCTAATTCTACTCTTGATAAGAGTATACACCACTAAAAACAAACCCCAAAAAAGTAAGTCACGCCAGTCCTCTCTACGCTATACTTTTGCGCATTATTTACCACGAGAATAGCCCCTGGTTACTCTCTTACTCTCTTAACATTGAAAGGCTTGTCACTATGTTAATCGGCGTTCCAAAGGAAATTAAGAATCACGAGTATCGCATTGGTCTCTCTCCCGCTGCAGTGCGTGAATACATTGCACATGGCCACAAGGTTATGGTTCAACGTGACGGTGGCTTAGCGATTGGCTTTACCAACGAAGACTACGAGCAAGTGGGCGCACGCATTGTTGATACGCCTGAAGAAATCTTCGCAACTGCGGAAATGATTGTAAAAGTAAAAGAGCCGCAACCGGGCGAATGCAAACAACTCCGTGAAGGTCAAATTTTGTACACCTATTTGCACCTAGCCCCAGATCCAGAACAGACGCGTCTATTGGCCGAATCTGGCGTCACTGCTATTGCGTATGAAACCGTTACAGATAACCGTGGTGGTTTACCATTACTTGCGCCAATGAGCGAAGTCGCTGGACGTATGTCAATTCAGGCCGGAGCACATCACTTAGAAAAGGCTCAAGGCGGCAGCGGCACTTTACTCGGTGGTGTACCGGGTGTAGCTCCAGCTGAAGTTCTAGTGATCGGTGGTGGTGTTGTTGGTACTAACGCAGCAAAAATGGCGGTTGGTCTCGGCGCTGATGTGACTATTCTTGACCGTTCACTCGTGCGATTGCGCGAACTAGACGACATCTTCCTCGGCCGCGTAAAGACAATTTTCTCTACTGTCGACGCAATTGACTACTACTCCAGCCGCGCTGATCTGGTGATTGGCGCCGTTCTTATCCCGGGTGCCGCTGCTCCAAAACTGTTGAGCCGCAAACATATCCAACAAATGAAACCTGGCTCTGTACTTGTAGACGTTGCTATCGACCAAGGTGGGTGTTTTGAAACATCGAAGGCAACGACACACCAAGATCCAACCTATGTCATTGATGACGTGGTTCACTACTGTGTAGCGAACATGCCAGGTGGTGTTGCACGAACCTCTACAATTGCACTAAATAACGCGACCCTGCCTTATGGTATTGCGCTGGCAAACAAAGGTCTTAAAGCAATGCAAGATGACGTGAACTTGCGCAATGGCCTTAACATGCACCGTGGCAAGATCACTTATAAAGCAGTTCACGATGACCTCGGCGAGAAGCTTGGGCTGGATTATCAAGATCCACTCGAGGCCATCAGTTAAGGTTGTTCCTTATCGCTGACACTGACATCTGAGCCGGGATTATCCCGGCTCTTTATTAATAGCCACGATATCCCTACAATGGCTCATCTTTTTTCTAAAATTGCATTTGGAGTTGTAGCTCAATGGCTGAAGTTAAGCATTGCAAACTACTAATTTTGGGCTCTGGGCCCGCGGGTTATACGGCTGCTGTTTATGCAGCGCGCGCAAATCTTGATCCAGTACTTATTACTGGTATTCAACAAGGCGGTCAGCTAACCACCACCACCGACGTTGAGAATTGGCCGGGTGATCCTGAAGGATTAACGGGTCCTGATCTGATGGTTCGTATGCAACAGCATGCGGAGCGCTTTAATACCGAGATTATCTTTGATCATATTAACGAAGTTGAGCTCACTCAACGTCCTTTCCGCTTAAAAGGCGACGGTGGTGAGTACACCTGTGATTCACTCATCATTGCCACAGGCGCTTCTGCAAAGTACTTAGGTCTCCCTTCAGAAGATGCGTTCAAAGGTCGTGGTGTCAGTGCATGTGCAACCTGTGATGGTTTCTTCTATCGCGGTCAGAAAGTCTGCGTTGTGGGTGGTGGCAACACCGCTGTCGAAGAAGCGCTCTATTTATCAAATATTGCCTCAGAAGTTCACGTGATACATCGCCGCGACACCTTCCGCGCAGAAAAAATTCTGATCGACCGAATGATGGCAAAAGCTGAGAACGGCAATATCACACTGCATTTGCACAAGACACTTGATGAGGTCCTGGGTGATGACGCAGGCGTAACAGGTATTCGTATTCGCGATACGCGGAATGAAGAGACTTCTGAACTCGACCTCCACGGCGTATTCATTGCCATTGGTCACTCACCGAATACGAATATGTTTGAAGGCCAACTTGAAATGGAGAATGGTTACATTAAAATCCAATCAGGCCTTCATGGTAATGCGACACAAACCAGCATTCCCGGTGTGTTTGCGGCAGGTGACGTCTGCGACCATGTTTACCGACAAGCGATTACCTCAGCAGGTACAGGCTGTATGGCTGCACTGGATGCAGAACGGTTCCTTGATAGTCAATAAACACTCCTGTCTTTTGAATCAGCCGCCATCGCGGCTGATTCAAAGCTGAGCGGCCACTCATGATTCCAAGACTGCCAGCGCAACCCGATTATTTTCCTCCGGTTACTCAAGCTCTTCGAGAACCTAACGGCTTACTTGCATTCGGCGGAGACTTATCTGTTCCACGATTGAAAGCGGCTTATGAGCGTGGAATTTTCCCTTGGTTCACTCCACAAGATCCAATTCTCTGGTGGAGCCCTGATCCGCGCGCAGTATTTTGGCCTGAAACACTTCATGTCGGCATGACAATGCGTAAGTTTTTGCGTAAATCATGCTTTCGATATAGTGTGAATCGTGATTTTGCGCAGGTCATCGCTCAATGTGCCGCACTCCAACGCAGTAACCAAGGAACTTGGATTACACCCGACATGCAAGCCGCTTATTTAGAACTGCATCAAGCGGGTCTTGCGCACTCTATTGAGGTCTGGAGGGGTAAGCAGCTTGTCGGTGGTCTTTATGGCGTGCTGTCAGGCTCAGTGTTCTGTGGCGAAAGTATGTTCCACACTGAAACCAATGCGTCAAAATGCGCTCTATTGGCACTTCGGGATCATTTATTGCCCGCAGGGCTTACGCTGATTGACTGCCAAGTGCCAAACTCGCACCTTGAAAGTCTTGGTGCTCAAACAATGAATCGAAACGACTTTATCGGGCATTTACAACATCAGATCGCACACCGAATCGAGGTATCGTATCTCGTACCACAAGAGATCCCGGCGCCGAGTATAGTAATTAATGATAAAACAGGGTAAACTTCCCCGCGTTTTTATCAGAGCCATCTGAAAATACTAAACGAGGAATTAATGGCTAAAGAAGACAGCATAGAAATGCAGGGAGTTATCCTAGATACCCTGCCAAACACGATGTTCCGCGTTGAACTAGAAAATGGTCACGTAGTCACTGCGCATATCTCTGGAAAAATGCGAAAGAACTACATTCGGATTCTGACTGGTGACAAGGTAACGGTTCAGCTCACGCCATACGACCTAACAAAAGGTCGCATTGTTTTCCGTACCCGTTAAACGCTGGTGAACAGAATTCGCATAAAAAAACCCGGTTAAACCGGGTTTTTTTACGTCTATGAATGCACTTAGTAACAACTAAGTGACTGTCTCACTCTCATTATCAAAGTTAAACTGCAGTCCTTCACGACCTTCTGTATTTTCGGTTGCAACGGTAACGCGGACATTGCCGCCCTGAGTTAGCTTGCCAAACAGGATCTCGTTCGCTAACGGTTTCTTCAAGTGTTCTTGAATGATCCGTTCCATCGGGCGAGCCCCCATGGCTTTGTCGTAACCGTGCTCAGCTAACCATGTGCGCGCAGCTGAATCCAGTTCGAGCGACACACCCTTGCGATCTAATTGCGCTTGCAACTCGCAAATAAACTTATCGACCACCTGTAGTATCACTTCTTCATTTAAGTGATTGAACCAAATAATGCCATCCAGGCGGTTACGGAATTCTGGCGTGAATACCTTATTGATTTCCGCCATTGCATCCAAACTATGGTCCTGTTGTTGGAAGCCAATAGATTTTCTGACGGTCTCACGAACTCCTGCATTCGTTGTCATCACCACAACAACATTACGGAAGTCGGCTTTGCGGCCATTGTTATCGGTCAAGGTGCCATTATCCATTACCTGCAGCAATACGTTATAGATATCGCTATGGGCCTTCTCGATTTCGTCCAGCAACACCACGCTATGCGGATTCTTAATAACAGCTTCAGTGAGCAGGCCACCTTGCTCGTAGCCTACATAGCCTGGAGGCGCACCAATCAAACGGCTGACCGCATGACGCTCCATATATTCGGACATATCAAAACGTAGAAGCTCAATCCCCATCGCTTTAGCTAACTGCTGAGTCACTTCGGTCTTACCGACACCCGTTGGCCCCGCAAATAGGAAGGAACCGACCGGTCGATGTTCTCCCCCTAACCCGGAGCGCGCGAGTCGAATCGCAGCAGTTAAGCTATCAATCGCTTCGTCTTGACCGAACACTACCATTTTGAGATTACGATCAAGTTGCTTCAACATACTCTGATCTGTGCGCGAAACCGATTGCGGCGGAATACGTGCAATCTTGGCGATGATCGACTCGATATCACCCACACCAATGGTTTTCTTACGGCGCGATGCAGGCAACAAGCGTTGACTTGCGCCTGCCTCATCCAGCACGTCAATGGCCTTATCTGGCAAATGACGTTCATTAATATATTTCGCAGCTAACTCAGCCGCAGCACGAATGGCCGGCTGAGTGTAACGAATACCATGATGCGCTTCGTAACGTTCGCGTAACCCCATTAAAATTCGAGTCGTATCATCAACAGAAGGCTCAGGCACATCAATTTTTTGGAATCGACGCACAAGCGCGCGATCTTTCTCGAAAATATTCTTAAATTCTTGGTAAGTCGTTGAACCAATGCACTTTAACTCGCCGCTCGACAACAGCGGTTTCAGTAAGTTTGACGCATCCATCACACCACCAGACGCAGCACCTGCACCGACAATGGTGTGGATCTCGTCAATAAATAACACCGCATGGGGATGACGGCTGATTTCCTTTAACAAGGACTTAAACCGTTTCTCGAAGTCCCCCCGATATTTGGTACCCGCCAGTAGGCCTCCCATATCAAGGCTATAAATCGTCGCGTCAGCAATCACTTCGGGCACTTCTTTATTCACGATACGATATGCTAATCCTTCAGCAATTGCGGTTTTTCCAACGCCGGCCTCGCCAACTAACAACGGGTTGTTCTTCCGGCGTCGACAGAGCACTTGAATTGAGCGCTCTAACTCTTCTTCACGACCAATCAACGGATCGATCTTGCCCGCAAGGGCGCGGGCATTGAGGTTGGTACAAAAGCGCGCAAGATAGCTACTCTCTTGATCATCTCGCTCTTCGCTGACCACCTCTTCTTGGGGCCCCTGCTCCTCTTCAATTCGAGAGATGCCATGAGAGATAAAGTTTACAACGTCAAGACGCGTAACATCATGCTTGTTAAGCAGGTAGACCGCTTGCGACTCCTGCTCACTGAAGATAGCGACTAATACATTTGCTCCGGTTACTTCCGAGTTGCCAGAGCTTTGCACATGGAATACGGCACGTTGAAGTACGCGCTGGAAACCAAGGGTGGGCTGAGTATCCGCGTTGTCACCTTCGTTTAGCTTTGGTGTTGAGCGATCCACATAACTCAACAGCTCTTCTTTCAGCTGAGCGAAATTCACGCCACAAGACCGCAACGCTTCGCTTGCATCAGGATTATCGAGAAGTGCGAGGAGGAGGTGCTCTACCGTCATTAACTCATGGCGCCGCTCACGAGCAAGCCTAAACGCATCGTTTAGTGTGAGTTCAAGTGCTTTATTCAGCATAAATGCCTCCTTACTTCAAATTAGGCTTGCTCCATCGTACAGAGCAAAGGATGCTGATTTTCCCGGCTGTATTGATTAACCTGGACTACTTTCGTTTCGGCAATCTCGGCAGAGTAAACGCCACAGACCGCTTTACCTTGATAATGCACCTTGAGCATCACGTCAGTTGCCGCTTCCGTGTCGAGCTTAAAGAAGCGCATCAAAACTTCGATGACAAAATCCATCGGGGTGTAATCATCATTATTGAGCATCACCTGATACTGGGACGGCGGCGTCAGGCCAACCACCGTTTCTTCGTCTAAGTGGTGCTCAGGAATAGAATCACTGTATTTGCTCATACTTATAATATAGCTCGTTCATCAACTTTGGGTCACGGCTTCGCAATATTTTTTTGTTAAGAAAATGTACAAAAAACCTTGACTAATAATTAACCTACTCTAGCATTAGATCTGGTGCCATTTTATGTGTTTTTCAAGGCTTGGCACCTCGCAATACTAAGATAACAAAATGCCTACTAAAGGCTAGACGGGCACCAAAACTAAAAATAACAGGTGCCGCCACCGCACAACAACATTGTAATACATAAGAAGGAAGTAGATGTATGGCTACCGGTAAGGTCAAATGGTTCAATAACTCAAAAGGTTTTGGGTTCATCGAAAGTGAAGAACGCAATGGCGACATCTTTGCACATTACTCGACCATTCAAATGGACGGCTACCGAACTCTCAAAGCGGGTCAGGAAGTAGAGTTTGAGCTTCAAGAGGGCCCCAAGGGCCTCCACGCAGTTCAAATTGTTCCCTCGTCATCCTCCGAAACCTGAACTCTCGCGCCTCGTTGCTAACGAAAATGCCAGCTTATTGCTGGCATTTTTATTTTACTTAACCATTCATACCAAAGTAACGGCGTAATTGATCACGTAAATTTGGCGGCGTACCAGTAATAGTCAATGTATCAGTGTTCACGTCATACTGAACACGCTCGCCTAATGCCTTTTGATCAAAGCCTACGCTAACGCCTCCGCCTTGGCCCTGAAACTTAATCAAAGAACGTAATGAAGACTTATCTGCTGGAAACTCGTCCGGCAATTCCTGTTCACGTGCGGCGCCATATGAGCGTAATGATGGCGCTCCCTTTTCTTGGATTCGTGAATCAAGTTCTTGTATGTTCACCCGCTCGCCTTGTTGCCATTGCTCACCACAATAATCATAGACTTCTTGACGCACTGCTTGAGCAACCTCACGAGGTAAGGACTCATCACCAACAAAAGCTTGAACGGTCTTCACCAAGCTCTCTGTACTCGCTTTCGCGTTGACTTTTTCAGCACAGCCGAGGAAGTCGAGAAAGAAGTCAGCAACTTTGCGACCAGCACGGCCCTTAATAAAAGAGATATAGTCCGCACCTTCAATGTTTGCTGCATATTCCGTTAAGTTGATACGGGCAGCCAATTGAATTTTGCTAATATCAAGCTGTGCGGCGCGATTCACCGATAAATCGGGTTGGACCATGACACCCTCGCGAACAGGCAAAAAACTCACAAGCAGAAAGCGATCTGCTGTCTGCTGATAATCGGCAAGCATCAAAAAACCGCTGTCGCCAAAGGCATATTTAGTCAACTCATCTTTTAGAATTCGAGCTGCATGCTGCGAAAACTCTAGGAAGTCATGCTCACCCGCCAGCCATGCGGCTATCAATTTTGGAAACTCCGGGACCTCTGCCGCCTCAGCGTCGCCCTCACCCTCTGCCACTGCTCTATTGTCCACAAAGGTTGCATAACCCTTGGCTGGCTTCGCATTGTAAACTTGGTTTAGTTCCTCAAGCAGCGCAAGTACATCGCCTTCATCTGAAAGTACGTTTGGTGACAACCGTAATCCGAACTGTCCGTCAGAGTCTTGATACAGGTGATGGACAATGCTTGTGGTGATATCCAGTTTCATAGGGCCTCTCGCTTTGCAAGCGTCTGATTTATGTTAAACTTCCAGAATTCTAACACGTGGCCCCGGTGATTCTCATGCCCATCGTCTCCAAATACTCAAAAACTGAACAAGATGATTTGTTCGATGCCCTCTTACAGACTTTCGCTGACAAAAAAGTACCTGCCGATTTGGCACTCATGACACTCGGCAGTTTGGTGACCCATGTTCTAAGTCAGCATAAATCATTAGAAAAAAGAGAAGCGCTCGCGCGCCAGTTTGGCGCAATTCTGCTACAGTCAGTAACGCAGACGAACTCCGAAGAACAAGAATAAATTAGTTACTGGAGCCGCATGACCAAGTATCAACATCGAGATCGCATCGCGAAGAGTATTAGTTGGGGACACTGGTTTACCTTTGCCAACATTATTCTTGCACTGATTATCGGGACACTCTACCTCGAAAGCGCTGATTTTGCTGGCAGCCCGCTAGCGATTATCTATCTAGCGGTGAGTTGGCTTGGACATTTCGCATTCTTGCCCTTTGTTATCTTTATTGTGTTGTTATTTCCGTTCTGTCTGCTATTTCCATACTCTCGATTTTTAAGAGGGCTTGGAGCTATCATTGGGGCATTCGGACTCTTTATTCTACTTTTAGACGCCATTTTCTTTCGCCAATATGGCTTTCACTTAAACACCTATGCCCTGGCGCAACTTGCGAGCGACGCCGAGCAATGGTTCACCGGCGGCAGTTTCGTCATGCTGATCGCGAGTATCGTTGCTTTTCTCGCGATTTTCGCCATTCAACTGCTACTCGCAAATGTGTGTTGGAAACGACTCGATCTTTTCCAAAGCTTTCGCACGATGCGCCCGGTCCCGGGAATCTTTGTCGGCGCATTTCTAATTAGTCACAGTATGCACATATGGGCGGATGCAACGCTCTTTACGCCAATTACGCAACAAGACGATCTGTTCCCGCTGTCCTACCCAACAACCGCCAAGACCTTAATGACACGTCATGGCTGGATAGACATCAGTACATTGGATACACAGCGTGATGCAATCATCAGTGCAGAGCGTATCTCACTCCGCTACCCAATCAACCCGCTATTGTGTGCACGAGAAAGTCAGCCTGCTGCAACCTTGATAATCGTGTTCGAAGAACTATCCCATCAACACGCTGAACTGATTGATCAACGATTGCCGGAGCTGAATCGCTTCGGCGGTTATGTGCTAGGACATCCCGATCTGAGTTCAGCAAACTTTCAAGCCGTGTATGGTATTCCTGATCGTTACATGAGTACCATTAATCACGGTCGGGTTGCGCCGGCTTATTTGTCTGCACTAACTGACTTTGGCTATCCAATGCATTGGTTCCACACGACCAATTGGTCAACAGAAACAGCGCCGACGGCAATTCAGTCTAGACTCCAGTATTGGTCCGATGAACCGCGCACCGCGGGTTCGATTAGTATGCTCTTTGCGCACCCACGAGACCTCGAAGCTGTCGTCAGTCAACTTCGTAGCTTCAGCGCGCACAACAATATGCGCATCATTGTGACAGCCGGACAGCCGAGTCCTGATAACGGTATTAAAGACGGTGCCACCTTAGTCGAGCGCTTGAACGTTCCACTGTGGACAAGAAATATTAGCGTTTATCCAGAACGCCAGTTGGCTAAATTAAATGATTTAATGCCTACGGTGCTGAACAGCTATATGTCCTGTGCAGAGCGCACGCGTAGCTTCAGTAATGGTATTTCGCTTACCTCGCGCGCTAGCGGTTATCCGCGTGTCGCCAGTATTAACCCACGGATTTACTTGTTCGAGCGCGAACAGACGAGCGTATTGACCTTGAGTGGCGATGCAGAGGTTTATGATGCTGAGGGGCAATTAATTCCAGGAGCGCAGCCAAATACTGCAATTCTGATTCAAGGCCTCAATGAACTTCAACGCTTCTCTTGGCCGCGCGAGCGGCGCTGATGTTATTTTAACCAGTTGTGCGCACCAGGCCCCTTTTCCCTTGCCATTTTGAGTTAAATCCGTAAGATACGCACCACGGTCGGCGTGTGGCGCAGCTTGGTAGCGCACTGTCATGGGGTGTCAGGGGTCGGAGGTTCAAATCCTCTCACGCCGACCAATTTCTTCTCAAACCCCCTATCTTATTGCCTTGTTACACTATCCAAACTTACGTCTTACGCGACCCTAGCTGATCGATCTCGCTCTTCAATTGATACGACTTGTCCGTCACAATTGCTTCCAAAGTTTTCACACGTTCCTTTAAAGCGTCGACTTGTTCCTGAAGCTCACCCAAATCGTCCTTGCCAGCTTTTGACTGGCTATTCATACGAACGCGATAAATTTCAACGATGCAGCCGGCGACCACGATGATCGCTACCATTTCAAAAACGCCCATATTTTCTCTCCTGTTATAAAAAAGGCCACTTCCAAAGGAGTGGCCTTAAGATTACTTCACTAACTACTCGCCAATATGCTCATTCAGGAACGCTAGCATTCTCTCCCAGCGCTCAATATTGTTGGCAGGTTTAAAGAACCCATGTCCCTCGTCTTCCTTAACCATCCATTCATAAGGATGCTCCTTCTCTTCGAGCACCTCACGCAAGCGATTTGCATGGCTAATTGGAGCACGCTGATCTCGAGCTCCGTGGATAATGAACACAGGCGCTTTCAAGTCAGCAATACGGTGCACTGGTGACTGCTCACGGCGCTTGTCTGCATCAGTACCCAACACACGGTTCAAGAAGGTCACACCGCTCTGATTGCGCGGTACATCGCCGTCTGTGAACATAAGATCCATGTCGTACACGCCGACAAAACCGATCGCACACTGATACATATCAGGTTCACGGATTGCACTCATTAACGCAGCGTAACCACCGTAGGAGGCACCGTATACACACATACGGTCCTTATTTGCGATGCCTTGGTCAATCAGATGCTTAACACCGTCGGTCATGTCATCAATCATTAGGGTACCCCAATTCTGATAACCTGCTGCTTGGAAGTTACGACCGAACCCACCTGATCCTCGGAAGTTAGGTTGCAGTACCGCATAGCCATGCTCTGCTAAGACTTTGGCGTCTGTATCCATCTGAGTAAACGTGTCCCGAATACCATGTGGGCCACCGTGCGGGAGTAAAACTAGTGGGAGATCTTCTGAAGCGCCCACTGGCAAGGTCAGTAGGGCTTGAATCTCCTGTCCATCGCGCGCTTTATAAGTAATGATTTGCGTACTTGGAATTTCCCGCTCATTTAACCAAGGGCGACTTTCCGCGATCGAAGTTAGCTGATTAGTCTCCCGATTAAACAAGAAGAATCGAGCAGCTTGGTTGGCAGACTGAACACTTACAACGTTCAGTCGACCATCACGACTGCTAGACCGAAGTCCCACTGCTTGTCCCGGGAAGGTGGCACGCAGACTTTGTACTAAGTTGCTAAAGTCTTGATTACGTACATCCTCAAGGAAGAACGCATCAATCGCCTCGTACTCAAACGAAGCGCCAATGATTTCACCGTCTGCACCTGCTTCCCGCGCAATAATTGGCATTAAATCCGTATCTGGGTGCACTGCAATGACTTCATGCTCGCCAGAGCGAATATCCATGATAGCTAAAGCACGAGTGTCAGTAGTCGTATCACTTAAACCAATCACTTGGCTGCTGCTAAGCAACGCAATAGGACTAAACATGCCTTCTAAGTCTTCAAAGCGCGCAATCTCGCTCCACTGACGCGCTCCCTGTGGTTTTGACATGAGAACGATCTCGTTCGTTTCACCTGGGTCAATACCATAGGCCAAGCGAGCCTCACCATCCGAATCTAGCAATACGCCCACACCACCAGAACCGCGGCGCGCACGCAGTGGTACGCGGTCAACACGGCGCTGACGGCCAGTATCGATACGCATCTGTAAGATATCTAGGAAAGGTTCCCGGCTTTGAAAGTCGAAGCTAGAAATCAGTACGACACGGGGATCTTCAGGCAGGGTATGAATCACACTGGAGAGTGTGCGCGCCTGATGGCGTGAACGGAATCCAGTGAGTACTCGGCGGTTCGACCCATCGGCGTTTACCATCATAAGCTCACCGGTTGGAACCGCAGATTCAAGTGCACCAATCTCACGCGCTAAATAGATGATAATCTGGTCGTTACTGGCCCATAAAAACTGGCCGATTGAATCACCACCCGTCAGTTCAGTAACAGATTTAATCTGCATGTTATTCATGTCAATAACACTCAGACGAATGGTGCCACCCTCTTGGCGACTTGTTGCAGCCAGAAATGCACCATCTGGTGAAATCTGAACCTCGAGGAATTGCGCATGGCGCGCATAGTCGTTCAGGACATCATTTGCTTGAGTAGCAAAGACTGCCAACGCAAAGAACAACCCGCTTATAAAACGAGTTAACCGCATAACATCACCCTGTTGTTTTGTTAAAAAATTTTTATAAGGTATTAAAACGAAATTACGTCCATAGATCTAGCCATTTTGCCTAGACAGTCCTGATTTATTTGTGTCAGACCAAATCTGAAAGAGCTCAATAGTTCGTGCAAGTCCTGCATCAGTGATATCAATATGTGTCACCAACCGCTTACGCAGTCCCTGCGCTGGAATCAGCACGTTGTGCTTAGCCATAAAGTCTGCGCAGCTCGCAGCCTGCCTTGCATCAGCAAACTGAATATAAACCATATTCGTGACAGCGGGCTCTACCACTAAACCTGATAACGCGCTCAACGCCTGAGCCAATCGCTGGGCTCTCTGATGGTCATCTGCTAGGCGTTCCACATGATGATCAAGTGCATAATCCATCGCGGCGGCGACGATTCCGGCTTGACGCATACCGCCACCAAGCATTTTCCGCCAGCGCCGAGCTCGGCGAATAAAGTCCTCATCACCGAGGAGTACCGAACCAATCGGACAGCCAAGCCCTTTCGAGAAACAAATCGACACCGAGTCAAAAGGTGCCACCAGCTCACTTAATTCTTTTTGAGTTGCTACGACGGCATTAAAGATTCGAGCGCCATCCAAATGGGACGCGAGCTGATACTCACGTGCAATCTTAATTGCCTCATGAAGCCACGCTGATGGGATAACCTTCCCGCAATGCGTGTTCTCTAAGCAAACAAGTCGAGTCACTGGAAAATGAGGGTCATCAGGCTTAATACGCCGCTCCATCGTTGCCAACGAGAAGGTTCCGTCGGCTTCCATTTCGATAGTTTGTGGCACGATACCACCGAGTGCAGCCGCACCGCCCGCCTCATACCTGTAGGTATGATATTCCTGGCCAACCAAATATTCTTCGCCCCGACCACAGTGTGCTAACAACGCGCAGAGATTGCTCTGCGTGCCACTTGCACAGATCATCGCCGCAGCTTTACCCGCTTGTTCGGCAACTTTTGCTTCAAAGGCATTAACACTTGGGTCATCCTGGAATACATCGTCCCCCACCTGTGCAGAAGCCATGCGCAAACGCATGGCTTCTGTTGGGCGAGTGACTGTATCGCTTCGATAATCAATCACTTTGTTCTACCTTAATTACCAGATCTTCACCCGAACATCTTCTTCTCGATACATACCATCGCCTGGCTGCACGTCGAAGGCTTCATAGAACTCTGGCATATTCGATAACACACCTAACACGCGATATTTACCCGGTGAATGAGGCCCTTGAATAACCTGACGGCGAAGCGCCTCATCACGGAACTTAATACGCCAAATTTGTCCCCAACCTGCAAAGAAGCGCTGCTCAGCGGTAAAACCATCTATTACAGTGCCTGGCTCGCCACCCAAAGAATTGATATAAGCCCGATACGCTACAGTCATGCCACCGAGGTCGGCGATGTTCTCACCGAGCCCTAGTGCGCCTTGCAAGTACAAGTCATCAATTGGATTAAATGAGCTGTACTGGTCGATCATGAGTTGGGCACGCTGACGAAATTGCTCTTCATCTTGCGGTGTCCACCAGTCTCGGAGGTTACCCTCACCGTCCGAACGACGGCCCTGATCATCAAAACCATGGGTGATTTCATGGCCAATAACAGCTCCAATTGCCCCATAGTTCACGGCATCGTCGGCTTCAACATTGAAGAACGGCGGCTGCAAAATACCAGCAGGAAATACGATTTCGTTCATCGTTGCACGATAGTATGCGTTGACCGTTTGCGGTGTCATACCCCAGTCGTACGGATCAACTTCTTGGCCTAAACGGCCAATCATACGCTCATACTCACAGGCAGAAGCACGACGCATATTGCCAACGAGATCCTCATTAATGTCTAAACAATCGTAATCACGCCACACTTCCGGATAGCCAATTTTAGTGGTGAAAGTTGCTAGCTTCGCTTGCGCTTCAGCTTTCGTTTCCTCTCCCATCCACTCCAGTTCGTCAATAGCTTCACCGAAGGCGACAATAATGTTGTCCACCATTTCTTGCATACGAACACGAGCTTCTTCTTGATAATGACGGGCGACATACTCTTGACCGACTAAAAAGCCGAGCGTGCCCTGCACCGCACCCACTGCTCGCTTCTCTCGTGAACGTTGCTCTTCCAGACCCTGTAAGGTTTGACCATAAAAAGCAAAGGTCACTTCCCCAAAGTTTTCGCTTAAAAGGTCCGCCGTGCCTCGCAACGTATGGAACTGCAGATAGGTTTGCCAATCTTGCAAAGGAATTTCACGGTACATAGTTGCAAACTGAGTCAAGTAGTCTGGTTGGCGAACAACTAATTCATCAATCTCAACACCAGCAGCATCAAAGAAGTTACCCCAGTCGAAACCAGGAGCACTCTCTGCAAGTTCACTTACCGTCATCTTGTTATACGTTGCGCGACGATCACGGTTTTGAATACGAGACCAATGCGCTTGGGCAATACGTGTTTCCAACGCGAGAATCGCTTCTGCCGCCTGTTCACCCTGCTCCCAGCCGGCCTCTTGCCAAAGTCCACGAATCATTTCTTTGTACGCTTCACGGAGCGCGAGATTCTCAGCGGAGTCATTCACATAATAATCACGGTCTGGCATACCTAAGCCTGACTGACTTAAAGATGTGATGTGCTGATCAGACTGCATTTGGTCTTGACCTACGCCCATACTGAGCGGCGTTCCCATCCGGTAACGCTGCTGCGCTCCCCAAAAGGATGATAATTGGTCGTGGCTATCAATGGCTTGAATGGCTGCAATCTCATCCTCAATTGGAGCGAGCCCCAATGCATTGATGCGTTCAACATTCAAATAGGCATTGAATAGATCACCGATCTTCTGCTGATCAGACCCCTGCTCGCCACCCTCGGCGGCGAACTCTTGGATAATCTCTAAAACATGTTTCTCTGCGCGTTCACGTAACTCATCGAAACTACCCCAACGTGCGCGATCTGAAGGGATCTCAGTACGCTCTAACCATTGACCGTTAATGTAACGAAAGAAGTTATCTTGCGGGCGAACACTGGTATCAAGATTCTCAAGTTCAATACCCGATGCGCGGATGTCTGTGTCTTCGACTGTAGTGGTTGGTGAGCAAGCGGCAAGACCCAAGGCCATGGCCACACTAAGAGCTAAGGTTGAGGTACGCTTCAACATTCGATTTCCTCGTTATTATTATGTTGATTAATGAAACATCTTCACAGGATAGCGAGCGCTTGGACAGCCTGTCTATGGTTTGAAAACAAAGAAGGCGCTGTTTGCGATAAATAGCGCCTTCAGTAAGCTTAAGACCTTGAACGGTTAGAAGGTAAACGCGAGTTGTGCGCCAGCTCCAAGGTTTCGGTCTGAAGTATAGATGCCGGTCAGGTTCACATGTAAACGACCAAAGGGTGAGAAACCAAGACCTGCTGTAATCGCATCGTCAAAAGTTCCCTCCAGATCATGACGGAAGCCTGCACGCAATTGCAGTGTACGGAACAAGTTCACTTCCACACCGCCGCGCAGGAATTGATTTTTTAATTCCTCACCAAACAATAGTTCTTGGCTCTGACGCGTCATATGCAAATAATTCGTCGCCACTAAATCAGCGTCAAGCGCTAAGGTAAACATCCGTGTGCGGTAACCAATTCCAGCGGTGAATTCTGGCTTAAATTCATAATCAATAGGAATAGTGCCTGCACCGAAAGGTGCCGCTGGATTTGCATTAAAAAACGGTGCTGATTGCACATTCTGACTAATCAGGTTGCGACCTACCACGCCGGCGCTCCAATTGCCATGTGTGTAAACCACACCTAGGTCGATATTAAATACCGTGTCATCATTTGAAAATTCAGACGCATCATATTCATCATCGTCAAAGGTAGAAATTGATTCAGAGTAAGCGAAAGTGTCGATACGCTGGAGTTTCGGCGTCGCACCTACAGACAATCGGCCTTCACCCATTTCAAAGTTTTTCGCCAGAATTAATCCTAAGTCGGTTCGCATTGTTCCAACGACAAAAGCTGCACTTTCCAATGCGTCCAAATCCGACGCCGACGATGCAGTTTGGATTAATTCGATATCGCTCTGTGCTACGCGAGGCCCCGCTAAAATACCCGGGGTGGCATTAATATAGAGAGCAGTGGCAAGGAAGTTCGCTGGAATTGCCACCTTTGCATAGATTGTCCCTGCGAAACTGAATTCGCCCTCAATTTCGCCGAGACTATTTACGAGGTCAGCCCGTGCCGCAGTAATTTCGGCCTCTGAAGCACCGGAGTCTAAAAGCATATCGAGGCGGTCAAAGGCTTCTTGAAACGCATCGATCTTATCGATCAGTTCCGCTTCATCAGCCGCTTCGATTGAAATAGAGGGGAACACAAGGCCAACATGATCGCGCTCTTCAAAACGCGCCATTAACGCTGGATTTAAAAAACCGGCTTGAATGTAATTACCATTTGACACCCCAGCACCGCCCATAGCCAGAGAGCGAGTCTCTGCTTGTGCTGTTGATGCGCCCACAGCTAACGCAACCGCTGTTGCTAATACGAGCTTTTTCATAAACACCCCCACACTATAAAATTCAAAACAACCTCAATTTACAGTGTACATGAGCATTCAGGCTTTCGACAGCAAACAAAAATAACTTTATTGCGTAATTTATCGCAGCGGGCACTTAGGTTTGTTGAGCCGCTTTGCGTTTATCGTCGCGCAATTTCAGGACAATACTCGTCAAGTTGGACAGGTTAAACAAGACTCCAAAGATACTACCTATCAATGCAGCATAAATGAGGCCCAAAATCTCAGCTAGGATAAACCACCTACGAATTGCCGCCGCGGTCTTCAAAACGATAGTGCCCACAGTGAAAATTAATGAAGACGCATAAGCAATAAATAAAATGGCGGAATTCTGCAGTACGAGCCATTCCCAGAGGCAAAATACAATGTTTGCGAGAACGAATAGCACTAGAACAAGGGGTTGCGTGTAACGTAACGCGACAATATTGCGGATGCTACCAATGGCGAGACCAATACCGCCGGCCATCGCACCTTGCATAAAGAAATGAGCACTCAAAAAAGCCAAGGCCACCGCCGAGATAAAGCGATACCAATTTGCTGATTCAGAGCGATAAGCAATAAAGTTAGTCACCAGCGCCAATAAGCCGGTCAATACAATCCATGGTTCCACAGCGTTATCTCTTATTCAGGCTGTCAAAAAGGGCGCGGACTATAGCAGTTTTGCGCTTTATGCTGCAATTTCAAAGGAGCTTAGCGAGAACGATACCGATTTGCTTGGAGATCGAAGTCAACCAGCAGCGCATTGCGATCAAACACGAGTGTCAGAGAAATTAAACCACTCTGCCCCAAACTTTCATCGTGATACGAGTCGGTATAGTTCCAATATTCCAGATCACCACTGCGGCTATATCCGTGAGGGATACCCAACCACTGACGAACCTGATGCTGTTGTGTGCGCCCAGGAATAAAGCGTTGCTCTGCTTGCTCCTCAGTTAAGGTTCGCAAATTCAGTTGCGGCACGTCTCCCGATTGAGCTTGTTGTGATTCAACCGCGACACAACCCGACAATAGTACAACAAGTCCGAGTAACGCGGTGCATTGAAGCATAATTCTCAATATTTTCATGACAAACTTCGCCTTAATGTTCAGGACGTCGCAACTGCTCTGGCGCTATTGCTGCAGGACAACTTCCACGAAAAACTCGGGAACCAGCGCTAATGTCATGGACTTCAAACTGCCCAGCAGCCATTTCTAGGGCCATAGAAAACGCTTGGTTCGGTCTGTAGCTTGGGCAAAGTGCAGCGACTCGCGACTCACAAGGCATCATTTGCATCACCTGTTGCACTTCACCCTCAGTATTAAGAAAAGCAATATCCAAAGGCACGAGGGTACGGTACATCCAAAATCCTCGTTGTGCTGGGCGAGAATAGACAAACAACATACCTGTCATGGGTGGCACTTCGGTTCGTCCCATTAAGCCTTGTGCACGCCGAGTGTCTGTATCTGCGATCTCTACAATGAATGTCTGCGATCCCTGACTATTCGCTATGCAGATAGGCTCTGTCACAAACACTTCACTATCGGCAGAGGCAACACAACTGCTTAGCGCACAGACCGCAACACTTGTTAACACTATATTTAATCTCAACCGAAACTTTTCGTACATACTTTGTTCTAAAATAAAGTATCAAATGACATAAGGTCTCACTGTATATGACAAAGCTGTCTTTATCACGTTCAATCGCCCCAACGGCGTTGGCTGCCCTTTTTCTTGCAGGCTGTGCATCACAAACTCCTCCGGTTCGTCAGGTCGAAGCACCCTACTCTGAGGCGCAACAACGCGCCGCTCAAGAAGCTAGTGCAAATGAAGCGCGTAGTCTCGAGCTAAAACGGAAAATAGCCCTTGGGCGGATTACAAATGAAACAGTCCATGGACGGTCTCTCCTGCGTGATAGTGAAGGTGATACGCTCGGCAAGCAAGTTACCGACATGCTATCCAAGCAACTCAGCGAATCTGGTCATTACCTTGTTTTTGAACGGCCCGATGTAGGACGCTTACAAGAGGAAGCGCGCCTTACAGGGCAAGACCTGAATCTTGTTGGCGTTGATACCTTAATTATGGGTTCGCTCACTGAGTTTGGCCGTAGAACCGAGGGGCAACGAGGATTCTTATCATCAACTCAACGGCAAGTCGCTCACGCTCGTGTCGACTTACGACTTGTCGATGTACGCACTGGGCAAGTCATTCAAACGGCATCTGGCACCGGCGAAGCCAGTATTGAGGCTGGTTCAGTTGCAGGATTTGGTTCGCGCGCCGGCTATGACAGTTCGTTAAATGATATTGCGGTTCAAAATGCCTTAAATGATGCGATTAACCAATTAGGTCGGACTATTCTAGCGAAGCCTTGGCAAGCAGATTTCTTACTCGCTGAAGATGAGCGTATTGCTTACATCAGTGGAGGCCCAAGCCAGGGAGTCCAACGTGGTATGGAGTTTCTCGTCCAAACCAGAGGACGTACCGTACAATCGTCTCAGACCGGGTTCCAAGTCACTCTACCTGGCGAAACTATAGGTCGTGTACGCGTTCTCGACACCTTTGGCACTACCCCTACGGATGAAGGCGCCCGTGTCGAAATTATTGAAGGCTCGATTACCGGCAGAGATATTGAGAGTTTAGTGATTGTGGCAGATACAGCCACTTCAGCAACTGCGTCACGTTAAGGAGAAAGTATGTCATTACGTTTAAGTGGTCTGTTAATTATCGGAGCGCTCGTTGGAAGCCTCGCCAGCTGTGCCAAAGAGCCAACGAGACATCAATCCATTAGTGACAATCGACCACAGGTTATGTTTGAAGTACGTGAACGCATGAGCGCACACGAATACACGATTTATATCGATAACCTGCGTATGGGAACCGCGGATCAGTATCAATCTGGTGAAAATGCACTAAGAATACTCTCAGGCACTCATATTCTGCGCATTGAACGTGGAGGCCAGCTGATTACCGAGCAGCGCATTTACCTGACAGATGGCACGACTAAGGTGATTCGTATTCCATGAGAGCGCGCTTCTCTTTGCTCATCGTCGCAGCGGCAAGCGTGCTTGCTGCCTGCGAGACTACTCCAAGTCAAGCTCGCTACTGGACCATGTATGAAGAAGGTCTCGTCCGCTATTACGAAGACCCAGCAGCCAGTGCGTTTTTTTACGACCGCTTAGTGCGCGCCATTCAAGAAGCCGAGGCGAACAATATTCAAGTTCCTCCTGGCCTTTATGCGGACCTCGGAACTTTATGGTTCGAGCAACAAAATTATGTTGAAGCAAAACGGTGGTATCAAAAGGAATACGAGGCATGGCCAGAGAGCCGTCCACTCATGAGTACACTCATTCAAACGCTCGAACGCTGGATTGGCGAACCAGAAGACACGGAGTCCTAATGCGTTTTCCATACATTATTATTGCTATCGTATTTCTAGCGGGTTGTGCAACAACACCCCCGGCTCCGCCACCACCCCTTGGCGATCCGCCAGTACGGTCAATTTTGGTCGTCCCTGTAAATAATGAAAGTCTAGATGTGGAAGCGCCAGATTTAGCGTTAAGCTTGCTGCCTGCGCGACTTGGACGCTACGGCTATTATGTCTTTCCCGTACATACAGTTCGTACAGTACTAACCATGGAAGGCTACCATGAGGGAGGCGCGATTCACGCGATTCCGACCGAGCGACTCACAGCGTTGTTTGACGCTGACGCCGTGCTTTACGTAACTATTAAACAATGGACAACGCGCTACTTAGTGATTGCCGCAGAATCTGAAGTTAAAATGCATTACGAGTTGCGGGATCGCTTTGGTCAAACACTATGGGAAACAGAAAGTCGCATTGTGCATGTACCTAATAGCCAAGCACATTACGACTCACCATTAGCAGCGCTCTTAGGCGCGGTGATCGACTCCGCTCTTGAACGCGCCGCGCCGCCGTTTAAAGATCTTGCGACGCAAGCGCATATGCAAGCCCTGTCTACCACAAACCCTCTTCCGCTTGGCCCATACCGGCGTCCAGCACCAGAGCGAAAAGAGATCGTAGACGAGCCAGAATTGCTTACCGAGTTGGAGTGACCGCACTCGTATAAGCTGCCACTAACCAATCCCAATGTTTGCGCTGCCAATAGAAGGTTTTCCGATTCTTGGCAGCCAACCCCATTTCTTTTTCAAACGAACGCAGTAATCGCGCCATATTATTTGCGCGCCAGGTGGTTCCCTCGCGATACTCGCTTCGATCAAAGTCAATTAGCCATGCTTTTCCAGACTCAGCCTGCCAAAGGATATTCTTGCAATTCAAGTCGGCATGCCAAACACCCGCATTGTGAAGTTCAGCGATGGCATGCCCTATCGCCATCCAAGACGATTTAGAGAGCTCCTTGTGGAGCAACCATCGCCCCAAGTCCTGGCTCTGTGGAATACGTTCGATCAGCAAGTTTGCTCGATAGATTAAACCACTACGCTGCACATGGGCAGCAATGGGCTTGGGAACAGGTAGACCGTCGGTAAACATTTTATGCAGTAAATGGTACTCACGAACTGAGCGAGTCTTTTCAAAATCCGTGAATAGAAACTGGTCGGTGAGTATGCGACCCGGGACGCCACCTCGGTAATAGTGACGCAGTACCCATTGACTCGCCCCTGCTTGCACAAACCAGACCCTATTTCGTCCTCCTGATTCGCCCATAATAGCTTTCTTTTTGTGCCAGTACTCCGGTGTAAAACATTCGGCCTCTGTGACCTCGGCCTCGTGACTGACAATAAAATCTTTCATGCCGCTCCTTCTTTTCCAACGAGCTGATGTATTCGAGCACACACGCGTGCTGTTGCACCGCGATGCAAAGAGAAAACTTGCTGTGCTTGCGCACCGATACGTTGTGCAGTGTCCGTAGTGGTCAGTAAACCAAGCCAAGTATCATGCAAACTTGAAACGTCTTGCACCCAGCGCACCGCCTGTCGATTATCAAGCTGCCGATATACTTCAGCGAAATTGAAAGTATGTCGACCGGAGACAATCGGCACACCAAAAGCCATCGGCTCGAGGGGATTATGACCGCCTCGCTCAATCAAACTGCCACCAACAAAAGCAATTGTCGCAACCCCATACCAAATCAGTAACTCACCCATGGTATCAGCAAGGAGCACCTGTATATCGGAAGTGACAGGACGACCCGACGTTCTTCGCACCATGCTCAACCCTCGTTGCTCAACTTCTTGGGCAACTGCTTCAAAACGTTCTTGATGTCGCGGCACCAGAATTAGTAATGCATTGGGTTTTGCCTGGAGCATTTGTTTAAAGGCGTCTAAAACAATAGCTTCTTCACCCTCATGGGTACTTCCTACGGTAATCACTTGGCGATTCGAAAAAAGTGACTTAAAAGCTTCTACTTCACGACGCACTGGCGGGGGAATCTGTACATCGAATTTCAAATTACCACTTACGTCGAGCGCTTCCTGTCTGACCCCAAGCTCCGCAAAGCGTTCAGCTTGCTCTTCAGTCTGTGCTGCACAATAATCGAGCGACTGCCAGATAGGCGTAAATAGCCACCAGACACGCTGATAGCCCCGCAAGGACCGCTCAGACATGCGGCCGTTGATCAACATTGTCGGAATACTTTGAGCTTTCGCTGCATGAATCAGATTCGGCCATATTTCGGTTTCAATCAAAATAATTGCCCGCGGGCTCATCGCGACAAGGAAACGTTTGATAGCAGTGGGACGATCAATTGGCAGATAACAGTGACTAACCTTTGCTCCTAAGCGCTCCTGAATGAGCGCAGAACCAGTAGGTGTCGTGCAAGTTACAAGCACTTCCGAACCATCCCCCACGAGTTTCTCAATGAGTGGCTGCGCTGCTAAAAACTCACCGACGGATGCACAATGCACCAGAATTGAATGGCGCTTGAGTTGCGACATATCATGTCGCGCCCGTCGCTCATCCCACCGCTGCCGATAGGCTTGGTTTTTATGGCTTTGTAACCACAACCAAAAAAATAGCACTGGTGTGAGGACAAATAGGCATGCGGAATACACGCTAAGAGCAAGTCGCGCCGTTAGACTGTGCATAAAAGATTCTCACGATTATTCATTGGTGTATCTTGCCAAAAGCAGCTCGCAAAGGCTATGCAAAGCGGCACTGTGCTCGGAATTTTGTTACGCTCATGTTATATAGTGACTCATTGCACTGATATCGAGAAGCAGGTTGATTAATCATTGACCTCATTGCACGTCACAACAGCACATAACAACGAGTCTTAAATGCTGGAACACACCATACATGAATCTATTGCTCACCGGGAACGTTTGTTACGTTTACAACGAATTACTGCAGTAGGTGGCGGTCACGGTTTGGGGCGGCTCATGTCGACATTGAGCTTTATGAAACGCCGTCTTGTCGGTATTGTTGCAACCACCGATAACGGTGGAAGTACCGGTATACTTCGCGAAAGCCATCAATGTATCGCATGGGGCGACATCCGGAATTGTTTGTCCCAGCTGGCAAGCCAACCCCTCGCAGCTGATCTTCTGAATTTTCGCTTCAAAGACGGGTCTTCTCTCGCCGGACATAGTTTCGGTAATCTTCTGCTTTACACACTTGACGAGCTCTCTGCCCGGCCCTTAGATGGAATTCAGTTACTGTCCCGTTTGCTTAAGGTGGAAAACCGGCTACTACCTATGTCCGAGTCCCCCACCGATCTATTGGCTGAAACCATAGAGAATATGCAGTGTTTCGGAGAGATCCGTATTGATGCACTGGCGCAAATGCCATCAGGGCTTTCATTATCGCCTGCCGTCAGCGCAACACCAGAGGCAGTAGAGCACCTCCTTGCCTCCGATCTGATTATTCTCGGTCCCGGCAGCCTTCTTACTTCGGTCATGCCACCGCTATTAATCCGTGATATTCAACAGGCTATCGCGGAATCCGGTGCGAGCGTCATATTTATTGATAATCTCGAACCTGAGTTGAGTCCAGCAGGTCGACTTAGCTGCTCAGAACGCGTGGCTTGGATTGAGAAACATACTGGACCCGACACCATTAACTTAGTGATCAGTAACGATCCAGCTGCACCGCAATCAATTCCGGTTGTTGCGGGGGTAAATGCTGAACCAGATACACAACACCGGCATGATTCTGCGAGCCTCTTGAAAGCTCTCAATGAAGCCTGCCGCTTATTATTTGATTCGCCAACTCGTCAACAGGGACACCTATGAACGTATTGACTTCGACCGCGAGCGCGCTTGCACTCCTTGTTACTAGCTCTTATGCCACTGCAATGGCAGCTAGCCCCGTAATTCCGCAGTGGTCAGCTGACACTGAGTATGGAATCGCGACCCCAACTGTAGAAGATGTGTTGGGCTACCCGGCAGGCAGCCGTGTCAGTAGTCCCGAGGCAATTCATCAATACTTTAAGGCACTGCAAGAGACACATCCGGATCGAATTCGCTTGTTCGATTACGGTGTCACATGGCAAGGCCGCCCTCTCTTTTACGTGGCGATTTCAAGTGCTGACAACATTGCACAGCTTGAAACAATCGAAGCGGGCATGCGTCAGCTCGCCGACCCCCGAACTATTTCGCAAGCAGAGGCACGTCGCCTGATCAATACATTGCCCAGTAGTGTGTGGATTGCTAATTCAGTGCATGGCAACGAAATTTCGCCAGCGGAAAGCTCCATGGTTACCGCTTGGCATTTACTCTCAGCTTCTGATGAAGCCACTCAAAATATTTTAAATTCGACCGTCGTGTATCTGGACCCACTCCAAAACCCCGATGGGCGCGCTCGATTCGTTTCTCGTTATTACGCGACTATTGGCCTCGAACCTTCGGACGATCGTCTCTCCGCAGAACATAACGAGCCATGGCCGAACGGACGAACGAATCACTACCTATTCGATATGAACCGCGATTGGATTGCACTTACGCAGCCGGAAACGCGCGGGCGAATCGCAGCTCACTTACAAACATTCCCGCTGATTTTTGTTGATTCTCATGAAATGGGAGGCGATCTTCCCTACTATTTCACACCTGAAGCGCATCCATTCAATCCGTTTATTACCCAAACCCAACGCGAAGGGCTCAATTGGGTCGGTGAGAATAATGCACGTTGGTTTGATCGCTTCGGCTATGACTACTTTACGCGGGAAATTTTTGATGCCTTCTACCCTGGCTATGGCGCAAGCTGGCCGCTTTACCACGGTTCGCTTGCCATGACCTATGAAATGGGTTCAGCTCGGGGGCATCACTTCCGCACTCGTGAAGGCGAAGTTCTCACCTATGGTGACGGCGTCCAACAAAACTTCGTTGCCTTTATGGCCACCATTGAAACCGCTGCCCAACGTGGTCCTGAATTACTCGAACGCTTCTATGACTATCGTCGCAGCGGGGTTGCTGAAGGAAGCAGCGGTTCTGTTCGCAGTTACCTCTTTCCGAATACCCGAGACCATGCTGGGCACCGCAAGCTCATGGGCGTACTTGTGGAGCAAGGAATTGAAGTACAACAAAGCACCGAATCATTCCGTGTTTGTGGACAAAGCTATCCGGAAGGCAGCTATGTAATTTCTGCAAGTCAGCCGTCCTACCATTTGATCCGTACTTTGCTCGACAAAGAGGTTCCAATGGACGCTGACTTCTTAGCGGAACAAGAACGTTTACGTGCGAATAACCTGCGCGATCAGATTTACGACGTGACGGCTTGGTCTCTGCCGCTGTTGTACAATTTGGATATGAATACCTGTAACCGTGCTCCCCGCGCGGATTTGGTCGCTGTTGGGCCAGAGCGCGTCACTCCCGGACAAGTAACGAACCCAGATGCTGAGTATGGGTTTATGGTCGCTTGGGGGGACATGAATGCAGGCCGGTTACTCACAGCAGCCTTACGTGATGACTTATTGGTGCGCAGCTCTGACTTACCCTTCCGCCATCAATCGGGCGTCAAGTTCCCTTCCGGCTCCCTCATCATCCCTCGCGCTGGGAACCCTGAAGATCTCACTGCACGCTTAACTGCGTTAGCTGAAGTTACTGGCGCCGTGATTCAAGGTTTCGACACCAGTTGGACGCAATCCGGACCTAACCCGGGTTCAGCTAATGTCCAACGAATGCATGCGCCAGAGATTGCGATGGTTTGGGATCAACCCACCAATGTTTTGAGCGCCGGCAGTACACGCTTTATTGTTGAGCGTGAGTTCAATTATCCGGTGACGGCAATTCGTCCTGACCGCCTGCGCTCTGCAGACTTGTCTCGCTATCAGGTGCTCATCATGCCAGCCACTGGCTTCGGCGGCTATGAACAAGCGCTCGGTGAGGCTGGGCGAGAGAATCTGCGGCGCTGGGTTCAACGTGGCGGTGTCTTGATCACACTTGGTAACGCGACTCGCTTTGCTATTGGCGGAGACCAACCTTTATTGGCAAGCCGTTTAGAGCGCAAAGCACAAGTCGATGAACTCGTATCAAAGGATAGTCAACGTCAGGCCAACGGTAGCATCATTGCCGACGAGAGTGACCTCCAGCGCTACGTACGCGATCCTGAAACTTCACCCGATTGGGTGTCTGGGGTAATTCTACGCGCCAATGTGGACCAGGAGCACTGGCTCACCGCAGGGATACATACGCATGTGCATTCCATGTACATTGGCAATGACATCTATACGCCATTGCGTATCACCGATGGTCGTAATGTGGTGAACTTCGCAGGTAAGGACGAAGTCCTCGCGAGCGGCTACATGTGGGCCGAGAATCATGAGCAAGTTGCCCACAAACCGCTTCTCATGGTGCAAAATCATGGCCAAGGTATGGTGATTAGCTTCACCCAGGAGCCTAACTTCAGAGCCTACATGGACGGCATGCACATGCTGTTGATAAATGCTATTTTCCGCGGCGCAGCGCATGCAACGCCAGTACGCTAACACTCATGACTAGAGGTTTTATGTTGCTACGTACGCTCACACTTTCAATACTCTTTCTCGCAGGCTGTGCAACCAGTACTGCGAGCGATAGCCCTCGGCCGATTACGGCAGAAGACTACTATCAAATGAGCTCGGTGAGTCAAGTCACCGTGAGTCCTGACGGTAAATCTATTGCGTTTGTGCGCACTACCGTCAGCGAAGATAGACGCTCTCGAGAGAGTTCTATCTGGCTGCACCGTGAAGGAGAAACCACACCGCAACGCTTCACCTATGGCACATCAGACCGCGGCCCACAGTTCGCTCCCGATGGTAAAAGCCTGTTGTTTTTCGCCAATCGAAGCGAAGGCTCAGGTCTGTATCAAATCCCCACAACTGGCGGTGAAGCGCGAAAACTTTTGGGGCTTGAACAAGGTGCCATCAGTGCGGCCGCATGGCACCCCAATGGCGAACAGTTACTGCTCACTGTTTCACTGCCTGCCGATGTGACCGATCCGCAAGAAAAGGCCGAGCGTGATAGCAGTCCGAAGCCGGATATCGATGTGATCGAGTATGCGGTTTACAAGCGCCAAGGCGGATATCTTGATGATCGGCGCACGAGTCTCTGGCTCTACACCTTGGCTGACAATGAACTCTCCCGTCTCACTCCTGACGAGGGTTACAGTGTGAACTCTGCAAGCTGGTCGCCTTCGGGTGAGCGTGTCGTTTTTGCGGCGAATAGGCATCCCGAAGCACGCGAGGGAGTGTTTAGCCAAGATTTGCTCGTATGGCATGCGGACACCGGTGTACAAGTCTTAGACGCGCTGACAGTGCATGCCAGCAGTCCGGTGTGGTTAGATGATACCTCTATTCTTTATGTGCACCGAGCTGATAACTATGCGGCGCCCTCACTGGTTCGATACAACCTGACTCAAGCAAGTAACCATATGGTTGCAGCTGAAATGGATCATGGTCCGGGTAATCTTATCAGTGCAAATGGTGAGGCTTGGTTTATTGCTGATCACCGCGGAAGCCGCGCAATCTTTGCTGTCGACTTTGCCAACAATGGTTATCGCTATGTCACAGGCACAGGTTTTTCATTGTCGTCGTTCAGCGTAGCTCATGATGGCAGTGCGTTTGCGTGGGTTCGCGAAAATGAGGTCAATCCGCCAGAGGTCGTTCGAGGATCAGCACCCGATAATCGCTATCCCACTCTCACTGACTTTAACCAATCGCTAGCTGCGAGCTTGGAGCTCGTGCCCTATGAGGTCTTTACCGCCGAAAATGAACGAGGTGATGAGCTCGACATTTTCTTTGTTCGCCCGGTAGGACATCGCGGCAATGCCTCTGCCCCACTGATTTTAAACATTAAAGGTGGACCCGGAGGGATGTGGGGCCATCAGTGGTTCCCAGAAAAGCAATTAATGGCCGCGCGTGGCTATGCGGTGGTCTTCGTGAACTATCGCGGCAGCACCGGTTATGGTTACGATCATCAACAGCAAGTGCGACTTGATTACGGTGGAGCAGACTACCGTGACAATATGGTGGCAGTCGATGCGGCGCTCGCGCAATACCCTTGGCTTGACGAGTCTCGAGTTTTCATCACGGGCGGCAGTCATGGTGGTTTCCTGACCAATTGGGCAACTACGCAAACCGATCGGTTCCGAGCCGCAGTGACTCAGCGCAGTGTCAGCAATTGGCTATCTGAAGCCGGTACACAAGCCTTTCCTCCCGTTTCCATGCGGGTCGAGTTTGGCGGTACTATTTGGGAAAACTTCGATTATTACTGGGGTCGTTCACCGCTCAAATATGCAGACCGAGTTAGCACGCCAACGCTGATCATTCACAGCACCGATGATCACATCACGCCCATCGGACAGGGCGAAGAATGGTTTTATGCATTAAAAGCCAACGATGTACCGGTAGAAATGGTGATCTTCCGTGGCGAGGGTCATGGGCTAAGTCGTTCGGGACGGCCAGTGAACTTAGTTGAGCGTCTCAATCGAATCGTCGATTGGTTTGAACGGCATAACGATTAACCTGTAAAAAGAAATGGCCGCTAGTCGCGGCCATTTCTCTGTGCGTTCTCTGCAACAGGCCCGCTATCACCGCCAATGCGACTCGCGGTCGCACCACGCTGGTCCTTATACTTTGCATCTTGTCTTTTGCTGTAAGGCTTTTTACAAGGCTCACTCATCACTTCAAAGCTCAAGGCGCCGATTTTCATATGAGGACGCAGTGCAAGAGGTAGCTTTCCACCATTAAAGAATTCCAACACGATTTGACCCGACCAACCCGGGTCGATGCGATGTGCGGTCACATGCACCATCAAACCAAGCCGTGCTAATGAGGAACGTCCATCCAACCAACCGACCATATGCGCAGGTAACGTAACCGACTCATCGGTTACTGCGAGCGCGAATTCACCTGGGTGAATAAAGAAATGTTCATCATCTTTGAGCAGAATTTCACGACTCATAACCCGCTGAATCGCTTGATCGATGGCTTCCCGCGTACCGCTCAAATCAATGTATGGCGCGGCATGGTCTTCGATAACCCGAAAACTATTCCCTAAATGAATATCCACCGTCACACCTGAGATATTATCCGGCGCTGGCGTCGGTGTAATGTCAATAATACCATCCGCAAGGTACTGCTCTATTTGTGCGTCCGTTAACCGCATGGTTACGCGTCCTCTTCGTATGCTTTTGCGTGGGGTGAAAGTAACATCCAGGCGTTTATGGCCATCAGCTCCGCAGTATTTCGAACTTGCTCACTCATGGCGTGGTTTGGCTCCGCTAAAAGGAAGGGTAAGCCTTGGTCGAGCGATTCTCTAAACTTCGTAATCAACGGCCACTGACCAATCACAGGAACCTGATATTTTGCTGCCAGTCGACTACCACCGTCCTGACCGAAAATCATATCGCGATGGCCGCAAGAAGAACACTCGAAATAACTCATATTTTCAAGTAAGCCAATCACCGGAACATTTACCTTGCGAAACATATCGATCCCCTTACGAGCGTCATCCAAAGCAACATCTTGCGGCGTCGTGACAATCACAGCAGCGGTAACAGGTAACTTTTGGGCGAGAGTCAGTTGAATATCTCCCGTGCCTGGCGGCATATCCACCAAGAGATAATCCAGATTGTTCCAGCGAGTATCAAAGAACAATTGCTCGAGCGCTCGACTCGCCATGGGGCCGCGCCAGATAGTCGCATCATCGCGATCGACCAGAAATCCGAGCGAGTTTAACTCAAGTCCATGCTGGAGCACTGGAGACATCTTATTCTGTGCGTCGAATTCAGGTCTGTTCCCCTGCCAACCCAGCATGGTAGGCAACGACGGCCCATAAATGTCTGCATCAACAATACCGACACGCGCGCCACTCTCGGCCAATGCATAGGCTAAGTTCACCGTGACTGATGACTTGCCAACACCACCTTTACCTGAAGCGATCGCAATGACATTGCGCGCCGAGATGGCAGTCTGGTTTTTCTGCTTTGGTAGGCTCTCAATCGCAGGGCTAACACGCCAGGTATAGGCATTAAGCTCTGCGTCTTGGCTTACCAATGCCTGCAAGGCATGCTCACCGGGAAACGGTAAGATCGCCTCAATGACCGGACCTGTGACTTTCAACCATTCGGGCAGCAGCCCAGCAGGAAATGCGTCACTGCGCAACTCACGGCATCGCTTTAAAATTGATTCGGACATACACAACTTACCCCTTAATCCTCATGCTTGATGAATCATAATGATCCGAACAACACAAAGGCAAATGATTCCTAATGAAAAATCAGCGCAACTCCGTTACTATTGCGCGTCTGACAGCCTTTATTTGTATTCAAGAACGAGAGCGTAGCATGGCAGCATCACAGCGAAAAATTCTGGTTACCAACGCCCTTCCCTATGCAAACGGACCGATCCATATCGGCCACATGCTCGGTTATATTCAAGCGGATATCTGGGTGCGTTTTCAACGCATGATGGGTCATGAGTGCCACTTTGTATGCGCAGATGACGCGCATGGTACGCCGATTATGCTAAAAGCGCGCGAGCTCGGCGTGAGTCCTGAAGACATGATTGCCGAAATGAACAAGGCGCATCAATCTGACTTCTCAGACTTTGGTGTTTCATTTGATCATTATCACTCAACGCACAGCGAAGAAAACCGCGAACTGGCGAGCTTGATATACACCCGGCTGCGGACCAATGGTCATATTACCACGCGCGTGATCGAGCAGCTTTACGATCCTGAGCGTGAAATGTTCCTCCCGGACCGTTTCGTTAAAGGCGATTGCCCTGAGTGTGGTGCAACGGATCAATACGGTGATAACTGTGATGTCTGTGGTGCGACCTACTCCCCCACTGATCTTAAGAATCCACGCTCAGCAGTATCGGGCGCGGTACCTGAGCTGCGTGAATCAGAACATTACTTCTTTGATTTACCAGCCTTTGGCGACATGCTGAAAGCTTGGACTCGCTCTGGTTCACTTCAATCGGAAATGGCCAATAAGCTCAACGAATGGTTTGAACAAGGCTTACAGCAATGGGATATCAGCCGGGATGCGCCCTACTTTGGGTTCGAGATCCCAGACGCGCCGGGCAAATACTTTTATGTATGGCTCGATGCCCCAATTGGCTACATGAGTTCCTTCAAAGCTTATGCAAGCCAAAACAACATTGATTTTGATGCTTACTGGCGTGAAGACAGTGAGGCGGAAGTCTACCACTTCATCGGCAAGGACATTATCTACTTCCACAGCCTGTTTTGGCCCGCTATGTTAAAAGGCGCGCAGTTCCGCCAACCCACCAATGTATGGGCGCATGGCTTTATTACCGTAAATGGTACGAAGATGTCGAAATCAAAAGGCACCTTCATCATGGCGCGAACTTACCTCGATCATTTGAACCCTGAATATCTGCGTTACTACTTTGCAGCCAAACTCAGCAGCCGTATCGACGACCTTGATTTGAACCTTGAAGACTTCACCCAACGCGTAAATTCCGACCTCGTAGGTAAAGTAGTCAACATCGCGAGTCGCTGTGCTGGGTTTATTACCAAGAAATTTAATGGTGAATTGGCCAATGACATTGCCGAACCCGAATTATTAGCTGAATTCCAAGCTGTAGCGGCAGTTATTGCTGAATCCTATGAACAGCGGGAATTTGGTAAAGCCATGCGTGAAATCATGCGTCTTGCGGATCGAGCGAATGAGTACATTGCAATCAAAGAGCCATGGCAGTTGGCCAAACAGGAAGGTAAGGAAGCGGAAGTACAAAGTGTCTGCTCTATGGGGCTACATCTTTTCCGAATTCTGATGGTGTACTTGAAGCCTGTAGTACCGAAACTCGCGCAAGACGCAGAAGCCTTTTTAAACGACACTTTGAGCTGGGACAGCGTACAAAGCACGCTGACTGGGCACCGCATTGAGAAATTCAAAGCGTTACTGCAACGCGTTGATTCGGAGCATGTCGCCGCCATGATTGAAGATTCTAAACAAGCCCAACCGACGCAGGGAACTTCTGCTTCGAGCCCCTCGACGTCAGGAGCCAACGCTCCTGCAAAAGCACTCGGCGAGCCCTTGGCTCCAGAAATTGGGTTTGATGATTTTGCCAAGGTGGACTTGCGTGTTGCACTGATTGTGAATGCAGAGCATGTAGAAGGCGCAGATAAGTTAATCAAACTGACACTCGATATCGGCGAAGCGAAGCCCCGTCAAGTGTTTGCGGGTATTAAGTCCGCCTATACCCCCGAAGACCTTGTGGGTCAACATACGGTGATGGTGGCTAATTTGAAACCGCGAAAAATGCGTTTTGGTTTATCGGAAGGCATGGTGCTCGCCGCAGGACCGGGTGGCAAAGAACTCTACATTCTTAACCCTCATACCGGTGCGACACCGGGCATGCAGGTGAAATAATGAGCGCCATAGTTGTTATTAAGCAAGGTCGCGAGAAATCTTTGCTACGTCGCCACCCTTGGATTTTTAGTGGCGCCATCCACAAAGTGAAGGGCCAACCTAATCTCGGTGATACGGTTGAAGTGCGCTCTGACAAGCATGCCTTTTTAGGGTGGGCCGCGTGGTCACCCCACTCTCAGATTCGCGCGCGAGTCTGGAGTTTTGAGGAACATGCAGTGATTGATCAGGCTTTCTTTGTTGACAGAATCGGCCGCGCGAAAGCAATGCGTGAAGCCCTTGTGGCGCCGAACTCCAACGCTTGGCGTGTAGTCGCCGCGGAGTCTGATGGGCTACCTGGCGTTACCATCGACAAATATGATAACTGGCTTGTTTGCCAGCTGTTATCCGCAGGCGCAGACGTTATGCGCCCTTTGATCATTGCTGCATTGCGCGAACTATTTCCAGACTGTTCCATCTATGAGCGATCAGATGTGGATGTGCGCAACAAAGAAGGCCTCAAACCGGCCATAGGTGTACTGCATGGTGAAGCTCCCCTTGAACCAGTCGTGATTACCGAAAACGGTCTGAAGCTCGAAGTGGATATTGTGAAAGGCCACAAAACTGGCTATTACCTTGACCAACGTGACGCCAGAGCGTTGATTGGTAAGTATGCCAAAGGTCGACGGGTACTTAACTGCTTCTCCTATACCGGAGGCTTTGGGATCTATGCAGCGAAAGCCGGCGCCACGGAAGTCATTCAAATGGATGCATCACAAGACGCGCTAGCTGTGGCGAAGCGCAACGCGGAACTCAATGGGATCACCACACCCATCGAATATCAACAAGCAGATGTGTTTGAAGCCTTGCGTACCTTCGTAAAGGAAGGACAAACCTTCGATTTAATCGTACTCGATCCGCCAAAATTTGTGGACAGTAAAGCGAGTCTCAACCGCGCCTGCCGTGGCTATAAAGACATTAATCGCCTCGCCAGTCAGTTGTTGACTGAAGGCGGCATTTTAATGACCTTCTCATGCTCAGGGTTATTGTCTGCGGAGCTCTTCCAGAAAGTAGTCGCAGATGGCGCCCTCGATGCCAATCGAGAGCTACAGATCATTGAAAAAACCCAGCAAGCGATTGACCATCCGGTAGCTATTCACTATCCCGAAGGCGGTTACTTGAAGGGTCTCGTTCTCAGAGCTTAGCCTCTTCTAAGGTTCCACAGCTCGGCTTAGAAAGGAAAAGTCCATCGTGACTTTTCTTTTTTTGTTCTCTATATTTCGGAGCAAAGTAGCGTTAACACTCTTATTGAGGGATCGTCTATGAAACGGATTTTACTTCACAGCATATTACTTTTCAGCCTGCTTTCACTGCAACCACACGCACTTGCTACCGAAGAGGAAGTCAGCACGCTCCGTCGTGCACTCATTGATATTTCTAATCAGGAGTACGCCACTGCAGTCCTGCGCCTTGAGTTGCTATTGGCCTATGGGAGCCCCGAAGCTGCCTATCTACTAGGTTGGATGATTCTAGATGAGCAAGGTATCGAATATGACCCGGTGCGCGCACTCGCCCTGTTCCAAGCAGCGGCTCAGTGGAACCATCCAGAAGCGGAAGGTATCGCTAACCAAATTAGTGGACAATTGACCACCGACGAAGTCAGACGTGCGAATCACCAAGCCGAAGCGCTTCACCTCCATCGAATCATTTCAAATGATGAAGTTAGCGTGCCACTGGAGTCTCATAAAGCACCTGAGCCCATAGAAAGGCGTACCCCTCACTACCCAACACGCCAAGGTCGCCGTGGCATACAGAGCTATGTATACACCTATATTGTGATTGGCCCCGACGGGCGCGTGATCAGCAGTTACCCGGTTAACAGCCCACATATGGATTTTACCCGAACCATCCGACGAGCTCTTAGGACGTGGCGTTATGAAACAAGCGAAAGTAATCATGTCCGTCCGATACTTATGAGCTTTGGTCTCGGTGCAGAAGAGTTTCGTTCAGACATTAGAAAGGAGTTCTAGCGAGTAAGTGGGCTGGCGAAACAAGGAATTCCCGAGAGCCAGTATTACCTCGCCAACATTATTGTTCTCTCTAGAGGAATGGATGGACTAGATGATATTGGAGAGCATAACGCAATAAATCTTTATCAACGTGCTGCTGCAGGCGGTTTTGAGCGAGCACAACGTCACCTCGCGTTAATCTCTAGACATCCAAGCTGGGCAAACTACCTCATTAGCAAAGGCGATTTGCCCACTATGACTTTTTACGGGGCGACTCTGCGTACTTATGGTGCGACCGAAGAGGCACGTAACGAAGGGCAACTATTGATTGAAAGCGCCGCGGCAAGAGGCTACCCGGAAGCACAAAGCCTGCTTTAAACATATGAACGTTCTAGCGCTAGACGAATCACAAAATTACGTTTCGTTTAGCGCATTTCGATAATTTGGCCACCTAGCGACCACTGACCACTCTCAAGCTGCTCACTACGGACAATTTTCACACGTGCTTCAAGCGGCGGTAACGGTCCTCCCTTGCCAACCACCACTAACACTTCACTCCCCTCAGTTACTTCGATTGGCGCGTCAAAAGACAGTCCTGTGGCACTGAGGTCATGACAAACGCCCGTCACTGTATGACTGTCACTTTGGTCTAACAAAGTAATGTCGATGGGAGCTTCCACTCTCATTCTAAGAAAATCTCGCTTGTCATCCCGAGTGATCATGTACGACTCCTTTTACGAAAGTAAAACCTTTATAACGAGGGGGCACAATCAAAGTCAAAGACCTTTGCAAATTTTGCAAAATTTCTCGTCAAGCAAACGCCAAGAGCGCCGATACAAGAACATCGCAGCTAAAAAGAATAAATAGGAGAGCGTTATGGTGCAGGCGAAGTTCTCGATCGGACAAATCGTTACGCATGCAGTCTATGGATATCGTGGAGTCATTATTGACGCCGATCCTGAATTCTCACTATCACAAGAATGGTATGAGCGCATGGCACAAACACGTCCAGCGCAAAAGCAACCTTGGTATCATATTCTTGTGAACAACTCAGACATTCAAACCTATGTAGCCGAACATCATCTAATGCCTGACATGCGCGATGCGGAAATTCAAAATCCGATGTTTGAGAGCTACTTTCGTCCGCAGCCACAAAGTGGATATCAACACCGCGAGCCATTGAACTAACATTAATTCAGCGAGTTGCGCCTGGATTTTCTCCTTGAGCCAGGCGCCTAATCTCCTTATGCTTGAACTCTCTTTCTTCTCTACGAGGTTCGCATGAGTCAAGATACGATTTTCACGAAAATTATCAACCGCGAAATTCCAGCCGATATCGTTTATGAAGATGACTTAGCGCTGGCCTTTAAAGACATCAATCCTCAAGCGCCCGTTCATTTATTAATTATTCCCAAACAGCCTATTGCTACCACCAATGACATTCAAAAGTCAGATCGGGAAATTGTTGGACACTTATTCTGGGTCGCTAGTGAAATTGCCCGAGAGCAAGGTTTCGCCGAGAACGGTTACCGTACCGTCATGAATTGCAATGAGGATGGAGGCCAAACGGTTTATCATATTCACGTGCATTTGCTTGCAGGTAAACCGCTCGGCTGGCCCCCTTATCAAGAGCGCCTGAAAACTTAATAAGGGCTATCGAGTACGCGATCCAGCTTCCAGCGACCGTCTTCTTGAATGAGAACAACTTCACGCAAGGAGTCATTGCGAAGGCCTTGTGACATGCCAGTCAGGGCCACTTGAAGACGAATGGTATCTGCCTGCGTACCATATACGGCGCCCGTAGGCCGTTCTGCGCTGACTTGTACGCTGTCATAACTCAGGTTGTACATGTAGCGTCCGACAGCCGAAGGCGTGCCGTAACGCTCCAATAATCGCTGATGGGACTCACTCGCCAAAGAAATCACGCGATCCATATCTCGCTCGTTATACAAGGCTTCAAAAAACTGCGCCGCCACTTCAGAAGGGCTATCCACATGGTTAACCTCTGGCTGGCAAGCCATTAAGCCAAACCACACCAAGCAACTTAGAACAAGCATACGAATTTTCATTGTCCGATCACCTTTCCTTCTCGCCGAGGGTCGGCCCCTCCTAAGAGGCGCCCATCTGGCATACGTGTAATTCCATGAATACCACTATTCAAAGAGCGTATCTCAACCTCATGACCGCGTGCCCTCAAGGCCTCTGCGAGTTCAGTTAAATCTGCTGAATTCTCTATCGACGTCACGCCATTCATATTCGTCACTCTCGGCATATCAATAGCAGACTGCATGTCGAGTTGCCAATCGATCAAGCCAATTAGTGTTTGAGCAACATAATTTATAATTCGTGGCCCACCCGGCGAACCCAATACATGTCGCACTTCACCGGCCACAGGATCAAAGGCAATGACAGGTGCCATAGAACTCCGTGGGCGTTTGTTCGGCTCAACACGATTCGCTACAAGACGCCCATCTACTTCGGGTACTAAAGAGAAATCCGTCAGCTGATTATTCAATAAGAAGCCCTTGACCATAACTGCTGAGCCAAACCCCATTTCAATCGTAGTGGTCATTGAAACCGCATTTCCTTGCGCATCAACGATACTAAAATGACTAGTACTAGGTAGATCCAATGATTGGTCATAAGCAAGTGCATAACCTGCCTCAATATCGCCCGCTTCTGCCCGCCCCATATCCTCTTCTACGATCAAGTCTGCGCGTCTAGCTAAGTAATCTGGCGCGAGTAGCCGCATCAGTGGAATGTCGACAAAATCGGTGTCCGCAATATAGCGATTCCGATCAGCAAAAGCTAAACGCGACGCTTGCGTAAACCAATGGATCGCCTGAGTAGAATTCACTGATTTATTCGCCAATTCAAAGTGCTCTAACAGCCCTAGAATTTGCAAGACGGTGAGCCCACCTGAGCTTGGTGGCCCCATACTACATAACTCAAGTGTTCGATACAGCGAACATACGGGTTCACGCCACACGGGCCGATAATTCTCGAGGTCTTCAATGCTCAGTAGGCCTGGAGCAACTTCGGAATTTTGTACCGCATATACAATCGCTTCAGCAACCGGGCCCTGATAGAAAGCGTTCGCACCACCCTCTGCAATCAATCGCAACGTATCCGCAAGTTGCGGGTTTTGCTTCACTGTTCCAGCAGCAATGGGTTCACCATTTGGATAAAAGTAATCACGGGCGGCTGAAAGCTGCGGTAACCATGGGTTCATTTCACTTTTCACTAACATTGCCAGCCGCTCAGAAACGACGAAGCCTTGCTCTGCTAATTCTATAGTGTCATTAAATAACGCAGCCCAAGGCAATTGCCCCCAACGTTGATGCGCTAATTCGAGCCCAGCGACGACTCCTGGAGCTCCTACTGAGCGTCCACCACCTATGGCTTCGATCCAACGAGGTGCGTTGCCCTGCTCATCAAGAAAAAGCTCAGGCGTTGCCGCAGACGGTGCTGTTTCTCGAGCATCTAAACTAAACAGTTGTTGTGCTTCTGCGTCCCAGTACAACAAAAAGGCACCGCCCCCGATGCCGGACGACTGAGGCTCTACTAAGGTCAACATAGCCTGCACTGCAACGGCTGCATCTATGGCATTGCCGCCCGCCTCCAATACGCGTATACCAGCCTGAGAGGCCTTTTCATTGGCTGCCGCAACCATATAAGAGGAACTGACCACTGCTTCACGATCAGACCAGCCAGTCGCGCGCTCTGGCTCGTAGTCTTCAACAGTGTCATGATAATTGGGCTGACATGCCAAAAGCGGCACAATGACCACTGAGCATATCAAGGTGCGAACGAGCCAGATCATTAAGAATTAACCTCGAGTGTTTTGCTACTTCGGAGTGAAACACAGTACCATATTGTAAAGCCGCTCAAAAGTTGAGTGTCCGGTTCTTCACTCTAGCCTTAGACGAATAATTTATGAAATATATCTTACTGAAATTCAGACCATTTTTAGCGCCATTTGTACTCACGCTGATTATTTTTAGCATCTACTTTAATCCAGACTTTGCCACCTATCTTGCTCTCGAGGCAAAACCATTAAATCAGCAGTTGTGGCAAATATTTACCACGCATCTTGTACACTTAAATACCTTGCACTTATTCATGAATCTCGCGGTGTTTTGGATTCTCGTTGTGGCTTTTCGACAGTATGTGCAAGGCCGTTTATTGATGAATGTCATGTTGTTTAGCGCCCTGTTTGCCACTTTAACCTCGGTTATTCTTGGCAGTGAATACCTATTTGTTGGGCTATCGGGGGTACTTCATGGGGTTGTGGTGTACGTTGCGTTTAAAATGCATGAGGAGCATCCATGGCTTGCGCGGGCTTTACTCGCTCTGTTGGTACTTAAGCTCATCAGTGATGTCATTCGGGCGGATAGCAGCCCCATTTGGCTTGAAGCACAAGTGGCTTATCTTACACATATTGGTGGCGCAATTGGCGGTCTGATTGCAGTACCAAGTCTGAAGCGCAAATCCAAAGAAGCGCTAGAGATATTAAAAAACAAAACAAAGAAGGATTAGTCGATTCGCTTAAAATAAAAAGGCTGGACAACCACCGTTGCCCAGCCTTTTTTACTCATGTGACCCGTCCTGAATAAGGTTGACACTTTCCAGCATCAGTTTTGGAGAGTTCAATGAAAATAGAAGCTAGACGTTCACAACGCGATTATTCTCTCGCCTTTAAATTAGAGGTTGTTGACCAAGTCGAAAAGGGCGAAATGACTTACCGACAAGCTCAAGACCGTTATGGAATTCAAGGTCGTTCGACCGTTTTAGTTTGGCTAAGGAAACATGGTCAGCTAGATTGGTCTGGTGGGACACCGTCCTTTTACCGTGGAGAAAGTAGGATGTCGAACGAGCCGTCACGTCCTCAAAGCCCCGAACAACGAATTAAAGAGCTGGAACAAAAGCTCGCCGAATCTGAACAAAAGGCAGAGTTTTTTGAAGCTGTTATAGATGTCTTGAAGAAAGACTATGGGGTGAATGTTGTAAAAAAGCGGCGAGGCACGTCGTCGAAAGCAAAGCGGTAGCGCACTTAAGCGTTTCTAAGGCTTGCTACTTTATGGGGTACACTCGCCAAGCCTATTATAAGCAACGCCAGCGGGCTATTGCTTCTCAAGAGGTGATTACGTCCGTCATTCAGTTTGTGAAGCAAGAGCGTATGCTTCAACCTAGGCTAGGTACACGTAAACTTCTGTCAATGATGAGAGCATGTACTGATATAACCATCGGCCGAGACCGCTTATTTGATGCACTGCGCCAAGCACGGTTATTGGTTGCTACGAAGCGTGCGTACCATAAAACGACACAGAGCCATCATCGCTTTCGTCGTCATCCTAATTTACTAAAAGTGGGGCCAGAACAAGTGGTTCCAACTCAGCCTGAGCAAGTTTGGGTTGCAGATATCACCTATTTACCAGTGAAATCTGGAAGTGCCTATCTAAGCTTAATTACCGATGCATGGTCACGAAAAATCGTCGGGCATCATGTCCACGATAACCTATCAACGGACTCGGTCATCAAAGCGTATCGGAAAGCCTTACGAAAAAGGAAGAGCGATGAGCCGTTGCTCCATCACTCTGATCGTGGGGTACAGTACTGTTCGCATCAATATCAGCGTGTACATCAGACCTATAAAGTAAAATGTTCAATGACGGATGGCTACGACTGCTACCAGAATGCCCTTGCCGAGCGGGTCAACGGAATATTGAGAGGAGAGTATCTCTTGCACAAACCGGCGGACATCAATGAGGCACGAAAAATGGTCGAAGAGTCGGTGCTCATTTACAACACACGGCGCCCTCATTTGGCGCTAAAATATAAAACGCCCGATGAGATTCATCGAGCGTTTTATGCGAAATAAGTGTCAACCTATTTCAGGACTAGTCAATGTTTCGTTACTTCAAATTGTCTTCAAACAACTTGTAGATGCGACGGTATTGATCTAACCAGCCACTGGGTTGAACAAAGCCATGAGGCTCGACGGGGAAAATGGCCGTTTCGAAGTTTTCCTTTTCTAGCTCAATCAGACGCTGTACTAAGCGCACTGAGTCTTGGAAAAAGACGTTATCGTCAACCATTGGCGCGCTTATTAATAACGCATCTTCCAAACCCTCAGCGAAGTAAATCGGTGAGCTACGACGGTACGCAATAGGATCGTCACTTGGTAAGTTCAAGATGTTTGAAGTATACCCAGTGTTGTAGTGCGCCCAATCCGTTACAGGACGTAATGCTGCACCCGCTTTGAACAAGCCTGGCTCTTTAAATAGCGCCATGAAGGTAAGGAAACCACCATAAGAACCGCCATAGGTACCGACACGCTCCACATCCACATTAGTATGCTGTCCCATCCACTGGACTACGTCGACTAAGTCTTCTACTTCTGGCGTGCCCATTTGACGATATACGGCAGTGCGCCAATCGCGTCCATATCCTTTCGAGCCACGGAAATCTAAATCAAGTACCACATAACCTTGCTGAAGCAGTTTGTTATGGAACATGAACTCGCGGAAATATTGTGACCAACCGGCATGAGCATTCTGCAAGTATCCCGCACCATGAATAAAGACAACGGCTGGATAGCCTCCCTCTTTATTTGGATCAAAGTCAGCAGGCAGATAAACCCGACTGTAAATAGGTAACTCATCATGGCTCGACGGAATAGCTACGATATCTGGCATCACCCATGGCATCTCAGCAAAGGCTTCCGTGGTCGTGTGGGTCAAACGATTCGCCTGCGCGTTGCTGCGGTTCGCCTGCAAATAGAGCTCTGGGGGCTGCAACGCACTTGAATGTGTGATCAGCAGCTGTGATTCATCGGGACTTAATACATAGCTGTTAATACCACCTAAGTCAGTGAGCTGCTCCATGTCACCACCGCGCGAACTAACACGATAGATTTCAAATACCCCAGGGTGCGGCTTATTTGACTGGAAGTAGAAGTATTCACCGGCCTGATCGAGGGTTACATCATCAATTTTAAACGCACCTGAGGTGAGTTGACGCGTGTTGCCTCCACGCGCTAAGTCACGTACGTAAATATGAGGGTAATTACTCTCTTCCGACACGTACCACAAGGCACGTTGACCCGGTAACCAACCGAAGTCATTAAAGGTACGGTTAATCCACGCTTCATCATGCAGGCGGTGCTGACTCACTAAACGTCCTGCATTTAAATCAACCGTGGCAATCCAACGATCTTTGTTGTCCCACGCTCGCAACATGATGGCGACATCGCTACCATCTTCACGCCATGTGACATTGCCCTGCGCAGCCGACCAGCGCGGCATCAACATAATCGGACGAGGATTACGCTCACTGCGGTAACGCTCACCACGAGCCGCGTAATTTTCCTCACGCACTGCACGCAATACGTCTTCATCATACCCAGGTAAGCTTTCAAAGCTCAGCTCCTGCTTTTCACCGTTACGCAGATCAAGCAAGAAAATACGATGTTGTTCAGGCTGCGCATCGGCCACACGACGACGAACGTCTTGCATTTCAATGCGACCCGACTCAGTAACATAACGCGGCATCGAGTCAGACTCGCCCCGCCAACTGGTCGGCTCAGAAACAGCCACGATCAGACGATCTCCTGCCGGTGACAGACTGGCATCCACCACATTCAAGTTTCGACCGAGGTAGAAAGGTTCTGGACTGGTCGTCGGGTTCGAACGACGCAATTCTGACTGATGATCAAAACGCTCTTGGCGCTGACGGCGTTGAACTTGGTTATACTCGATCAATTCAACTTCTTCGCGCGCTAAATAATCCCGCGGATTGCTGACCGGCACTGGCGCATCTGAAGTGCTCAAAGTAGCGAGCATTTCCGTGCGACCCGAGCCCACATGAATCGCATAAAAGTCGTTACCCTGACGGAAGCTTAAACGGCCGTCCGTTAGGAACTGTAAATCTGTTTTGTTGCTCGTATCGCGCGTCAACTGATACAACTCACCCGTCGCGTTATTGTGCACAAAAATATTGCGCTCAAAAGTATAAGCACTGAGTTGACGATCTGTTGAATGCAAGGCACCGCGTGTTGCATAGGCATGCAGCTCACTTAACGCGACCACTTCGCCATTACCGGCCTGCCCTACTTGAATGCGCTTAGTATCACGAATTTGCGCACCTTCACGCTTGCGATCAAACAAAATGGATTGCCCATCCAACGACCAGAACGGACGTTCAGGTGAACGCGCGAACCAATCAGGATCAGCCATGACTTGTTGTAAGGTAATGGCACGGTCACCGTTTATCACGGTAGGAGCGGTGGCCTGGTATGGCTCCGCAGTACGAGGAGTCGCGCTGGTGTCATAGCCCGAGGCACATGACACTGAAAAGATCGCAGCGGAAACTGCTAAGACGAGTGTTTTTTTCATTGTATTGTCCTATCCGGTCAAGCACGTAAATGTGTATAAATCAGGATATTTTCATGAGGTATTAAAACAAAAGCGCCCGCCAATGGCGAGCGCTCCTGCGATAGACGACTATACCTCAGCGTCAGGCTGAGCTTCCGGCCGTGCACGTTGAAAAGCGTCAAGTGCCTGGAGATTGTCATAAACCGCTATAAGTCTGGGGAAATCTGTCAAATCCACCCCGAAACGTTGCGCATTGTAGACTTGAGGCACCAAGCAAATGTCCGCCATACTCACCGTGTCACCGACCGAATATCTACCACCCCATTGCGCTAGACGCAGCTCATAAGCTTGAAACGCGGTTTTCACCCAATGATGAATCCAGTCCATCTTCTGCCCTTCTTCAATTTCCAACGTTCCTGTAAGGTACTGAAGAATACGCAAATTAGTGATAGGCTGCAGATCCGCCGCCATATCGAGCGCCATCATTCGAACCCGTGCAGCAGCGACCGGATCTGTTGGTACGAGACGCGGTTCTGCTTGCACACTGTCGAGATACTCAAGGATAGCAAGTGACTGATTCAAAACCACGGTATCGTCGACGAGCGTCGGTACAAGTCCTGCTGGATTTAACGTTTTGTATTCGCTTGTTCTTTGTTCGCCTCCACTGCGTAGCAGATGGATGGGCTCATAGTCGTATGCTATCCCTTTGAGACTGAGGCCAATGCGAACCCGATAGCTGGCAGATGAGCGCCAGTAACCGAATAGCTTCATGCATCTGGTCCTTCATAACGCACCATCTTCTGATCAATTGCACCGAAAATAGAATGCCCTTCTGGGCTAAGCATCTCAATGCGGATCCGGTCGCCAAACTTCATGAATGGTGTCGAGGGCTTACCGTCACGAATGGTTTCAATCATACGGACTTCGGCAATGCAGCTATAGCCAACACCACCTTCATCAATACTAGTGCCATGCTCGGTACCTTGCTTATTAGAAACTGTGCCTGAACCAATAATGGTTCCGGTACACAAGGGGCGTGACTTCGCCGCATGCGCAATCAACTGGCCAAAGTTAAAGGTCATATCTACGCCTGCATTCGGCTTCCCGAATAGCTTATCGTTATAGGTAGACTGCAATGGCAAATGTAATTTTGCATCACGCCAATGCTCCGCAAGCTCGTCAAGGGTCACTGCTACTGGCGAAAACACTGACGAGGGTTTCGACTGATAGAAACCAAAGCCTTTGGCTAACTCACCTGGAATCAATCCACGCAACGACACATCATTGACCAACATCACAAGTTTCACATGGTCTTCAGCACGTTTCGCATCGACACCCATGGGCACGTCATCGGTGATCACGGCAATCTCACCTTCAAAATCGATGCCCCACTCATCACTTGGCAATGGTAAATCTGCACGCGGGCCGATAAAGGCATCAGAACCACCTTGATACATCAAGGGGTCTTCCCAAAAGCTCGGAGGCATTTCTGCTCCGCGTGCTTTACGCACTAACTCCACATGATTCACATAAGCACTGCCATCAGCCCAGTGGTATGCCCGTGGCAAAGGTGACTCGCACTGCACTTCATCAAAAGCAAAGTCATCACTCAATTTACGATTGTTCAAGGCAATATAAACTTCCTGCAGGCGCGGACTCATCGCTGTCCAGTCATCTAATGCAGTTTGCAGCGTCGGTGCAATCTCCGGCACAGCTACAGCTCGTTTTAAGTCTTTGCTAACTACGACCAAACGGCCATCTCGTGTTCCATCGCGATACGTCGCTAACTTCATTATTTCTTCTCCTGCCAACTCATGACGTAATCCGGACTCTCAACTTGCGAGGCGACTTCGCCTACCGACAAGGAGTCTCTCGCATCCAACATCACCGCCACTTCATCAGTAAATTTCTTTTTATGCTCACGCCCGGCTTTAAACGCTTTGGGGTGTGGGCCATGGGTAAAACCTGCGGGATGGAAGGTCACCATACCGCGATCAATATTATCACGACTGAAAAAGTCACCGGCGTGGTAAAACAGCACTTCGTCATAATCATCGTTGTTGTGATAAAACGGTACTTTTAATGCGCCTGGGTCACTCTCAATCGGCCGAGGCACAAAGGTACAAACCACAAAGCGTTCCGCGACAAAAGTGGTGTGTGCTGAAGGCGGCAAGTGATAACGATGACTCATTAACGGACGAATATCGCGCCAGTTAATGCGTACAGGCGCTAAGTCACCGTGCCAACCAACCGCATCGAGCGGGTTATATGGGAAGGTGACAACAGAGACTTCTCCGTGACGTTTCACTTCAACTTGCCAACTAGACTCGCTGTACTGAGCTTTGAACGCATCATCAATATCTGGCACATCAAGGCACGCTGAATCGAAGATGGCATGATTTCCCACCAAACCTTTCTCAGGCAGCTGATAAGAGCCATTAGTTGCCTCTATCATTACGATTTGCATCGCTTCGCTCGGCTCAATACGCCAGTTTGTTGACCGTGGAATCACCACATAGTCACCATCGCGTAAGGTTAAGTGCCCGTAGTCACAAAATAACTCACCAGCGCCTTCGTGAATAAACAGCAAATCATCGCCGTCGGCATTCCGAGCCAGTTTCTTCATGGGCTTGTGCAAATGCCAAATTCTAAATTTGCAGCTTGCATTGAAAAGTAGATTAGGCGCCTGCCAAGGAGATGTCGTATCGAGACCGGTTAACGTATGAAAATTAAAGGCACGTGGGCGCAAGGGACCTTCCCACTCACTCCAGCCTGTTGGGGCATGGGTGTGATGGAAATGCGTTGCTGGGCCGAAGAAACCACTTCGGCCAGCCTCGCGCTCATAAATTGCCTCTTCCGGAAAGTCAGCGTGAGCCTGACGTGATGCCGTGCCCACTTGCTTCGGGAACGAAACCCATTTACGCATCGCTTAATACTCCACGACGGATTTGATCTTCTTCAATCGACTCAAAAAGAGCCTTGAAGTTACCCTCACCGAAACCTTCGTTACCTTTGCGCTGAATGATCTCAAAGAACACCGGACCAATCACTGTTTTGGTGAAGATCTGCAACAAGATGCCGTCTTTCATCGGTGCACCATCAATAAGGATGCGCAGGTCTTTTAGATCATCTAAGCTCTCTGTGTGGCCTTCCACGCGGTCATTAATTTTCTCGTAATAAGTGTCTGGCGTTGGCATAAACTCCATACCGCGGTCACGCAATGTACGCACGGTGTGATAGATATCGTCACTGCTCATGGCAATGTGCTGAATCCCTTCACCATTGTAGTCCTTCAGGTACTCTTCAATCTGTGACTTGTCGTCATGGGATTCGTTGATTGGAATGCGAATCTTGCCACAAGGTGAGGTCATTGCACGGCTCAATAGCCCCGTAAGTTTGCCTTCGATATCGAAATAACGCACTTCACGGAAGTTACCGATACGCTCGTAGAAACCGGCCCACACGTCCATGTTGCCACGGAACACGTTGTGCGTCAGGTGGTCCACATAGTCCAAGCCTACTTGATGATCTTGCATATCCGCTTCCCAGTTATCGTAGAACTGGAAATCGACGTCATAAATACTCTTTTGACCATAACGGTCCACGAAGTACAGCGCGCTCTCACCGATACCATAGACCGCAGGGATGTTCAGCTCCATCGCACCCACGTCTGCTTTAAACTCTTTCGCGCCATTCGCCAGTGCATGCTTGAACGCATGCGCGGCGTCTTTCACTCGAAATGCCATACCACATACGCTTGGACCATGATCTTTCGCGAAAGCTTCAGCTTGTGAGCTCGGCTGCGCATTCACAATGAAATTAACGTCGTTCTGCTTGTACAGCCATACATCTTTGCGGCGATGCTTCGCCACTTCAGTGAAGCCTAGTTGCTTGAACAGATTCTTTAATGCATCGATGCCTTTTGCGTCGGGCGCTGTGTACTCGACAAATTCAAAGCCATCAGTACCCAAAGGATTAATTGTTTGGTCGCTCATTTCATACTCCTTGCTGCCACTTCAGTTGTGGCTCTATACGATAATGTTATGACTCATTTGTAGCGCGCGCGAGGGCCAAACACCTAACATCAGTAGAAGAAAGTCTGTGAGCCTAAAAAATAAGCGCCTGTAACGAATTCGCTACAAGCGCTGCAAAGACCTAACCCACCGATAAATTATGGAAACTTATATTTACGAACCCGCACCATCCGTATCATTATCTTTACGACGCGGTGAGCGGCGCTGACGCCCGATCCCGTATTCCCGAAGTTTATTTGCGATTGCGGTATGACTTAAACCAAGCTTCTTCGCCAATTGTCGCGTGCTTGGGTAACTTGGATAAAGTCGGCGTAAGAGTGAGCTTTCAAATCGTTTCACTGCGGTCTCTAAGCTGTCTTCGTCCAAGTCAATGGCAACATTCTCCAACACCGGTGACGACTCAGGCAGTTTAATATCGTCTGGCTCAAGTGTGTCTTTCTCTAACATACTGATCGAACGAAACAGCGTGTTCTCGAGTTGACGCACATTACCGGGCCAGTTGTAATCAATCAGATAATCCAAACAACGCTTCGAAACTTGCACCAGTGGACGCTGCAGCTGCACACAGAACTTATGAACAAAGTGTTCAGTAAGCATGGCCACATCGCCTTTACGTTCCCGCAAAGGCGGTAAGTGCAATGACAATACGTTCAACCGATAATAGAGATCCTCGCGAAAACTTCCCTGCTCCACGCGTTCAAGTAACTCTCCCCGCGCTAAACAAATAAGGCGAACATCCACATGCACCATTTGTTCTTCGCCAATACGTCGGAACCGCCCGTCTTCAAGAAAGCGCAGTAGCTTAGCCTGAAGCTCCTGTGACATATCCCCAATCGAATCTAACAACACCGTTCCGCCGTTAGCTTGCTCGAAAATGCCTTTCTTACCTTGAGGGTGATGCGTAAAAATACCCGGCCCGTAACCAAATAGCTCGCTCTCAGCTACGTTGTCAGGCAACGCCCCACAATTGACTGCTAAGAATGGTTTTTCTGCACGACAGCCAGCTTGATGACAGGCGCGAGCGATTAATTCTTTCCCTACACCTGTTTCGCCCTCTAACAGCAATGGTGCATCGAGTTGCGCCATACGTGCGGCATCACGAAGAATCCGTTTAATACTGCCGTGCTGACTCAATACAGAATCGAATGGCAAGGTTTCATCCTTTTTCTCGCGATTGGGCGGTAACGGTTGTGAATGGCCATGGATAACGGCCCCCGCAAATGCGAGTTCATTGTCCGTATCTTTCACCCACACAGGCAAAATTTGTGCGTTATACCACTTGGTCCCGAGCTGAATCACTTCTAGCAAAGGCTCTTCCGGGTGCTTATCAAACCAGCGGGTTGGAAAGCCCGCAATATGATCAGCGACTAACTCGCCACGGAGCGCCTCTTTGTCTTGTTTTAGGAGTGCCGAAGCAGCAGCATTTGCGATATCAATGCGACCTTTGTCGTCAATTGATACGACGGGATTGGGTAAGGTACTGAGCAACAAGTTGAACTCGAAATGCTCACGTTCCGATGGTAAATAACTCACCGTTTTCACGTCTTCTACATTAGGAATTCGCCGAATTTTGGGCATCAATAGCTGAAATTCGCTGAATTCCAATGATGGAAAGCTCAAATAGATCTTACCGACAGGGTCTACTTCAATACCGCGCAAATCAATTTCATACTCGCGCAAAATCGTCAGGACTTCCTGGCAAATTCCTAACCTGTCACTGCATGTGATTTCGAGACGCATACGCCCAACGACCTAATGACTAATGTAAATAAAATTATACAAAATCGCAGCGTAGTTTACATCAGCCATCTGTCGCAGATGCCGGTAGCTTATCGCAGAACCTGCAGTTCGCTTATCAGGAGAATCAAAAAGCCACCCGAAGGTGGCTTTGATTCTTACTCTGGCTTGCTGACCTCAACGGCGTTAGTCGTCGAGTAACGCGTCAGTTTTCGCCGCCATAATAAAGTCATTCTTGTGCAAGCCTTTTATCGCGTGGCTCCACCAAGTGACAGTTAACTTACCCCATTCGAGTAATAACGACGGATGATGGAATTCATCTTCAGCGAGCTGGGCAATTTTATTGCTAAACGCCCATGCTTGCTTAAAGTTCTTGAACTTGTACACGCGCTCAAGCTGCAACACGCCATCCCGAGACTCCGGAACCCAATCTGGAATTGCCTTCATCAACTCACGTAGTTCTTCATCAGTGACTTGAGGCGCTCCTGCTTGGCACGCTTCACACTTCATATCTTTTAAGTCAGACATATTTTCTTCCTGTAACTTCAAGGGTGTCATTCAATGACGTGATTGATCCGTGAGCTCACTCGCCGACAAGCTAAGTAGCTCAATACTTATGCTGCATTTTTCGGTGGAAACTTCGGTTCATACAAACCAAGTTCCATGGCCTCATGAACAAGCGCCATGATATCCATGTCAGAGATTTCAAACAGCTGATTCACATCCTTCAGGGTGTAATAAATCGGCTGCATGATATCGATTCGATACGGTGTACGCAGCGCATCCAGAGGGTTCAAACGCACTCGCTCTGGTTTGTCGCTTTCAAGCGCATATACAGTTTCACCCGGCGAAGACAAGATTCCGCCACCATAGATACGCAGGCCATCTTGGGTTTCCAACAAGCCGAACTCTACGGTAAACCAGTATAAACGCGCCAAATAAACACGCTCTTTCGGCGTAGCTGCATAACCTAGGCGACCGTACTGATGAGTGAAGTGGGCGAACGCGGGATTTGTCAGCAAGGGACAATGACCAAAGACCTCATGGAAGATATCAGGCTCTTGCAAGTAATCAAATTCTTCACGCGTCCGAATAAAGGTCGCAACTGGGAACTCTTTGTTCGCCAGTAAACGAAAAAACTCATCGAACGGAATTAGTGCTGGCACACGCGCAACTTGCCAGCCCGTGGTACGCGCCAGGACTTCGTTAAGCTCGCCAAGCTGTGGAATACGGTCTTCAGGCAAGTTTAATAGTTCCAGACCTGCCATATATTCATCGCAGGCTTTACCGGGAATGATATTGAGCTGCCGAGCGACAAGATCAGCCCACACCTGATTATCTTCATCAGTCCAATGAATGATGCCATTCGCATCGGGTTCCCTTGAAACGTAATTACTTGGTTTCTTCGACATACCCTTTCCTACCTCATTCGCCATGCTAACAAACGCATGAATTACAACTGAATACTCTAAGCTTAATGGATAAGGTCAGTGACTTTCCACCACACCCCAGTTGTCACTTTTTGCAAGCGTCAATTAAAGTTTCCGCTTACAGAACATACGCGCTGTACCTTAGGCAAGGGCTTGGCGCAGATCGTCCAAAATATCATCCACGTGTTCAAGACCAACCGAGATACGGACAAGTCCGTCACCAATGCCAGCCTTCAGGAGTGCTTCGGGTGTTAACGGCGAGTGAGTCATCGACGCAGGATGTTGTATGAGCGTTTCAGCGTCTCCCAAACTGACTGCAAGACGAATCATTTTTAGACGATTTAAGAAGCGCACCGCAGCTTGATAACCATCCGCCATGTCGAAGGCAATAATTGCACCCGCAGACTTCATTTGTTTTTCTGAGCCAATCAGCTCATGCCCTGGATGATGTTCCAAGCCCGGAAAGTAAAGTTTCTCGACAGCCGGCTCAGAATTCAGAAACTCAGCAACTTTCAAAGCATTTGCACAATGGCGTTCCATTCGTATGCCTAATGTTTTGAGCCCTCGTAGAATGAGCCAGGCATCATGGGGTGACATCGTTGCACCCATGTCTTTCAGTGTGGTCATCTTAATGGTGTGAATATCTTCAGCCGAACCCGTCACGATACCCGCAACCACATCACCATGGCCGTTAAGATATTTGGTGGCGCTGTGAATCACCAAATCCGCTCCAAATTCACCCGGCCGCTGAAGCAGTGGCGTCATGAACGTATTATCAACGACCATTTTCAATTGGTGGGTGCGACACACCTTGCCGATCATGCTGAGATCTAAAATGCGCAAATGCGGGTTCGCTGGTGTTTCCAGAAAAACTAACTTGGTTTGTGGCGTAATCGCTGCTCCTAGCGTTGCAGGGTCACGCATATCAACGAAAGACACTTGGATGCCGAAGCGCTCAAACAAATGAGAGAACAGAGCATAACTGCAGCCATATATCGCATCCGATGCGATCACATGATCGCCGGCTTTCAGAAACGCGAGCGTCGCAGCCGCAACCGCGCCCATGCCCGTGGCCGAAGCCGCGGCATCTTCCATACCTTCTAAAGCGGCTACGCGCTGCTCTAGTTGACGCGTCGTTGGGTTTCCCAACCTTGAATAGATGTATCCCTCGGCGTCGCCGGCAAAGCGTGCACCGCCTGCTTCAGCGTCAGGGAATACGAACGTTGAGGTTTGGTACATGGGGGCGACAAGAGCGCCCTGCGGATCATTGATCTCATCGCCACCATGAATGGTGATGGTTTCCGGCCGCCACTGACGCGATAGCTCTTTAGAACGCATAGCAAGACTCATTTAGTTATCGTTATTATTTGCGCCCAAGCTTAAGTGACAGCGAAAGGGACCAGCAATGCTCTAAGCTGCTCAGACCAGAACTTTGAGTGTAATGAATTATTTACGGGGTTCGTTATTCTTGCTGGAGCGTGAACGAAAGAGGGATCTATGGAAAGAACAAAAGCCCAGCGAAAACGCTGAGCTTTTCTGTTTAAAGACGACTTATTTCTTGTTTAACTCTAAATTCGGAGGACGTGACATAGCGTTCCATCGACCGAAGTGACGACTCCATACAATTAAATTCGTCCACTAAATCTTTCAATGCTTGCTTGGGTGGTTTACCGGCTTCCCACACTCGAGTTTTCACTTCGATGGTTCGCCCATCACGAGTGCGTTCGATTCGGGTCTCTTCGCGAACAGCCGACTTCGAGTGCGTCAAGCTCTGCGCTGGTTTTTTATCGATAAAAATCCAAGCTGCGATATAAGCTACGATGGCAAACTTAGCCGCAAAGACCAGACAGGTAATTGCAATAATCCGGACCACCCACAGTTCCCAACCAAACCGCTCAGCAAGTCCAGCACACACACCACCGAGCTTACCTTTTACCGGATCACGAAAGAGTTCTTTCTGACGTTCATGCATCACCCTCTCCTTCTCCGCTATTCGTACTTGCGCCAGCTTGGATGTTCGGCATCCAAAATGTCTTCAAGTGTTTTAATTCGCTCGCGCATTGATTCAGCTTTATCAACCAAGGCGCGGAATTGCTCCGCGTCCTGAGCTGACAAACCTTCCTTTATCTTGTTCTTGCTCCGATAGTGCAGAATCACCCAAATCGGAGCAACAAAGAGAACGAACAAGATAATTGGTGCCGTCACAAAGAATCCGAGAGCAGCCATATCAACATTCATGAATCACTCCTTTTTTAGGATTTATTCTTCGGTGCTTTAGCTTTCTCACCCGTTTGATTAACGCGTGACTTCAATGCTTCCAGTTCGGCATCGACCTGAGACTCGTTCTCAAGCGCACGGAATTCATCCGCAAGCGAGCGTTTACCAAGGTCATAAGCGTCAACTTGCGACTCAAGGTCATCAATCTTCGCTTCATAACGGTCGAACTTCATCAGCGCGTCGTCTACTTTAGAGCTGTCTAGCGTGCGCTTTACATTCAAACGCGAGCTTACCGTGCGTTCCCGCATAACAATAGATTTCTGGCGGGCTTTCGCGTCACTCAGTTTTTCTTGCAGCTGGCCAATTTCGCCAGACAAACGCTCCACTTGCAAATCGATGCGCTCGATTTCTTTCGTAATACTTTCAATGGCATCGAGTAGCTTGTTCTTTTCCACTAGGGCCGAACGCGCTAAATCTTCACGCTCTTTACTAATGGCAAGCTCAGCACGTTTGTTCCATTCCTCAACTTCAGACTCGAGGCGCGTGAGCTGACGAGTCAGTTCCTTTTTCTCAGCAAGAGTCTTTGCAGAAACCGAACGGACCTCAACGAGAGTGTCCTCCATTTCCTGAATAATCAGGCGGACCATCTTCTGCGGATCTTCAGCCTTGTCCAATAACGCATTTAAGTTTGCGTTTACGATATCTGAAAAGCGTGAAAAAATACCCATAATATGTACCTCACAATGACTTTAATAATGCTTCCACAAAGGGTTATTCAAGATGCAGGCCAACTTGAACAAAACCCATAAGTCATTGATTTAATATATTTTAAATATAAGACATAAAAAGTAGTGCGAATCCTGTGGTAAACAAATACACTAACAATTAGCCAAATTCGCCACTTAAGAGCCAGAAATATGAATCGGTTCCGAGACAACGACAATCTAATCGGTCAATCTAACAGCTTTGTAGAGGTTCTGGAACACGTCTCGCGCGCTGCTCCCATGGATAAACCGGTGTTAATTATCGGGGAACGTGGAACAGGTAAAGAGCTCATTGCACAGCGTCTTCACTACCTTTCTCGTCGTTGGGATCAGCCTTACTTAAAACTGAACTGTGCTGCGCTCAACGAGAATCTTTTGGAAAGTGAACTCTTTGGTCATGAAGCAGGCGCCTTTACCGGTGCCAGCAAAAAGCACGAAGGTCGCTTTGAACGCGCACACAACGGTACTCTCTTCCTCGATGAACTCGCGAATACCTCGGCATTAGTGCAAGAAAAACTGTTACGTGTTATTGAGTACGGCGAGTTTGAGCGTGTCGGTGGCAGCAAAACCGTGTCTACGGATGTGCGACTCATTGCAGCGACTAATGAGGATCTCCCAACTTTGGCTGAGCGTCGTGAATTTCGTGCAGATCTACTCGATCGTCTTGCCTTCGATGTAATCACCCTGCCGCCTCTGCGTGAACGCCAAGAAGATATCATGGTGCTGGCGGAGCATTTCGCAATTCAAATGGCTCGTGAACTCAAGCTCGATTGTTTCCCTGGCTTTACTACCAAGGCCAAAGCTACATTACTCGAGTATCATTGGCCGGGTAACGTTCGCGAGTTAAAGAACGTCGTCGAACGTAGCGTTTATCGTGTGAATAATGATCAGTTGCCCGTTCACGAAATTGTCATCGACCCCTTTGAAAGCCCGTGGCGACCGCAAGATACCTTCCGTAAGGTAGCAGTACCAGAACGCAACGCCACACCAGTGGCAAAAGAGACCGGAACTTCCGACGCAAGTGTAACGAATGGTGCAGCACAAGCAGCAACATCTCATGGATTTCCTATGCCTGACTTTAAGGCACCTTGTGACTTCAAGGAGCTCAGTCAAGAATTTGAAGTCCGCATTATTAACGACGCACTTGCTGAATGTCAGTTTAACCAAAAGAAAACGGCTGAATTGCTTGGACTCACCTATCATCAGTTACGGGGTTACTTAAAGAAGTATCAATTATTGGAAGGTGGGCTTCGTGACGCATAAATTGCTGAAGCTGCTCGCACCGGTGAGCCTTTTGCTTGCCGGCTGTCAGCCTGATCTACCTGCGTCCGCAGACGGTCTGCTCTATTGTTCCGAGGGCAATCCCGAGTCTTTTAATCCCCAACTTGTGACTTCCGGCACTACGCTCGATATGACCGCGGCACAGCTCTACGACCGACTGATCGATTACGATGAAGATGAGCACCGCTTTCGACCCGCACTTGCAGAGCGCTGGCGCGCCTCTCCCGACGGACTGCGGTACACCTTTTTTCTGCGCAGTGACGTGACCTTTCATGAAACCGACTATTTTGTGCCATCACGCAACTTCAATGCCCAAGATGTTGTTTTCAGCTTTAATCGCTGGCTCGATACTGAGCATCCATTCTTTGCTGTGTCTGGCGGCATCTATCCATTCTTTTCGGCAACGGGGCTCAATCAGCTGATTACTCGGGTTGAAGCCATTGGGCCACACCAAGTTGAAATTGAGTTGAAGGAGCCTGACAGTTCTTTTTTAGCCACTTTAGCGTCGGATTTTGCCGTTATTCTTTCGGCAGAATATGCACAACAAGAACTACAGGCCGGCACACCAGAGCTCATTGATGTGCGCCCTATCGGTACAGGGCCGTTTAAGTTCGGGCACTTTCGTCGTGACGTGGCAGTGCGGCTAGAACGCCATAAAGACTATTGGCAAGGCCAAGCACAGACCGAGCAGCTCGTCTTTCGAATTACCCCCAGTGATCATAAACGGATGTTGATGCTCTTGACGCGCGATTGCGATGTCAGTCCTTATCCACCTGCACGTGATATCGCTTGGTTAGAAGCTCGTGAAGACATTACGCTGCAGCAAGCGACGAGTCCGAATACGGCATTTTGGGCCTTTAATACAGAGCGTGAGCCTTTTGATGACCCACGAGTACGCCAAGCATTAGCTCATGCCATTGATCGAGAAGCCTTGCTACGCACTGTATACTTTGGCCACGCCACTATGGCTGATAGCATTCTGCCGGCGACATCTTGGGCACACACCCCGATGTCTGATGCATTCCATTACGATCCTGAGCGTGCTCGCGAGTTATTAGCAGAAGCCGGATTACCTGACGGTTTTACGATGAGCCTGTGGGCCTTACCGGTACAACGGGCCTACAATCCAAATGCGCGAGTCATGGCCGAATTGATGCAATCGAATCTCGCTGATGTTGGTGTCAATGCCACTATCGTTTCCTATGAGTGGAGCACGTTCCGACGACACCTCGCCGCAGGCCTCCACGACAGTGTGTTAATAGGCTGGTCCGCTGATCATGCGGATCCAGACAATTTCTTTCGCCCATTACTCACGTGCGCAGCCAAAGAGTCAGGCAGCAACCGCGCACAATGGTGTAACCCTCAATTTGATGAGCTTGTGCAAGCTGCAATTCGGACGACCGATACCGAGGAGCGAATGGCTTACTACGCCTTAGCGCAAACCTTACTTGCTGAGCAAGTACCACTGCTACCTCTGGCACACTCACAACGCTTTCAGGCCACTCTCAATCACGTGCAAGGGATCAAACCGCCGGCTTATGGCGGAATTCGGCTTTATCCAGCCTATCGCCTGCAACAATCACCAGAAACGAAGGACGCCTTATGAGTCGCGTCATTCTTCGCCAACTTAGTCTGCTCATTATTACGCTGATTTTGTTGTCGGTGCTGTCGTTCTCGCTAACTTATGGCTTCCCGGGTGACCCTGTCACGAACAGCAGTGGCATAAGTGCTGAACATCCGACCTATGAGCAGGTGCGCGAAACGCGAGGCTTTGACCGCAGTATCCCAGTGCAATATGTCCGCTATGTGCAACACCTCGCTCGCGGGGACTGGGGCGTGTCACTGCAAGATGCACAACCGGTATGGGAAGAATTTCGCCTACGTTTTCCAGCGACCCTTGAATTGACTTTCCTTTCCATGGGACTCGCCTTACTACTTGGACCTCCCTTGGGTATTATCGCGGCAATGAATTACAAACGGCCAATCGACCACGCGATTACCGCTTTAAGCCTGTCGGGCTACTCCATCCCTGTATTTTGGTTTGCACAGCTGAGTATCTTAATTTTCGCTGTGGTACTCGAATGGTTTCCAATAGCCGGGCAAATCAATCCCTTGCTAGATGTTCCACCGGTGACTGGCGCTATTTTAATCGACTTGTTTTATGCGGACGCCAGTATCCGTGGCGTCGCATTTCAAAGCGCGATACAGCACCTCATACTGCCAGTGCTCGTGTTAGCCCTAGTGCCGCTGGTACTGCTAATCCGCTTAACGCGGAATGCCATGATTGATGTCAACCGGAAAAAGTTTATGAAAGGTGCATACGCCCGTGGACTTTCCACCACCGAAGTTATGATGACCCATGGCATCCCCAACGCTATGCAGCCTGTCACACGACAAATCGGCACCGCGTTTAGTATTTTGATGACCAATACGCTCATCACTGAAGTCATTTTCTCGTGGCCCGGCTTGGGTAATTGGTTGGTACGGAGCATTTACGAGCGCGATTATCCAGTGATTCAAGGCGGTCTCGTTTTACTGGCAACACTCATCCTGCTGTTCAATATATTCATCAGCTTGATCCACGCATGGCGTTACCCTCAAGTAAGGCAGGAAATCTATGCGCAATCATGACCTGTATTACGAAGAGCGCCATCCGTCGCCGCTTGAGCAAGTTTGGATCGACTTCAAGCGCAATCCGCTGGCGATGGGCGCACTCTACATTCTGTGCTTTATTCTGTTTCTCAGTATCCTCGGTCCGCTGATAGCGCCTTATGGCTCCAATCAACAGTTTGCCGACAGTATTTCATTGCAGCCCGCTTGGTCTGAAGCCGGTGACTTAAGGTTTTTGCTGGGTACCGACGAGCTCGGCCGCGATATGCTCAGCCGACTCATTCATGGGGCGCGCTATACCTTTGGACTGCCGCTATTAGTTGTCTGCTTAGCGGCGATTGTCGGGATGTTTATCGGTGCTGCCGCGGCTCTCACGGCTGGTGTGAAAAGCTCTACGCTAAAACACTTACTCGACGTATTGCTGTCTATTCCATCACTTCTGCTCGCCTTAGTGATTGTCGCGATCTTGGGTCCAGGGCTAATGAATGCCCTTTTTGCAATTGGACTCGCGTTGATCCCTCAGTTTCTGCATGTCACAAGAAATGCCGTTGTTGATGAGTTAAAGAAAGATTATGTGGTAGCAAGTAAGCTCAACGGCGTAAGCGCGCTCTATCTCATGGTACGCGTTGTATTGCCCAATAGCGTAAAGGTTTTAGTCGTGCAGCTTACCATTGGCTTGTCGGCGGCGATTCTCGACATTGCTGCACTCGGCTTTTTAAGACTTGGCGCCCAGCCCCCAGCTCCAGAATGGGGCTCTATGTTGGCGCAAAGCCTTGAGGTTGCATACAACTCTCCGTGGGTGATGGCACTGCCAGGGCTTGCCCTTTTCATTACCTTAATTAGCGTGAATATCGTGGGTGAAACCTTACGGTCTGCACTACAACATCGAATGGGTCGCTAATATGCTATTGGATATTCGTAACCTGACTATTTTCGCAGATACGCCACAAGGCGAGGTACGTGTGCTCGATCGCGTTTCGTTGCAGGTCGCTGAGGGCGAGATCCACACTTTAGTGGGTGAGTCAGGCTCAGGCAAAAGTCTTGTTGCGCGCGCGATCATGGGCTTTGTCAACTCGAACTGGCGTATTCAAGCCGATCGACTCTGGTTTCGGGGCACCGATTTACTGAACCTCACAGCCAAACAGCGGCGAGAAATTATCGGTGTAGATATTGCGATGATCTTTCAAGATCCCATCGCTTACCTCGACCCAAACGCTACGGTCATCGAACAACTGCGGGAAGCGATTCCAGCCGCTGATTTGGATGTGCCATTTTTTCAGCGCCGCGCCGCGCGTGATAAATATGCAGCGCAACTGCTCGTGCGCATGGGAATTCGTGACCACCAAGATGTGCTCGCGTCCTACCCTTTTGAATTATCTGATGGTGTTGCGCAAAAGGTGATGATCGCTACCGCCTTGGCTCACCGTCCTTATCTGCTCATTGCTGATGAACCCACTACGACCATGGAGCCCGTGATGCGGGCGCAAATCTACAAGTTGCTCGCACAACTTCATGCTCGCTATCAGATGTCCATCCTCATGATCACACAAGATCTCGCTACCATCATGCCCGAGACGTCACGCATCACGACAATTTATTGTGGCCAAGTCATGGAAAGTGGTCCGCTGCAAAGTATGCTCACAACGCCACAGCATCCTTATACGGATGCGCTGTCATACACCTCCTTGTTTCAATCGGAGCGTCTGAAGCCACGACAAAAGCTCGCCACCCTAGCGGGCCTTGAGCCCACCTTGCAGCACATGCCCATCGGCTGCCGCTTAGGCCCTCGCTGTCCAAACGCGCAGCGTAAATGTGTGCAACGCCCAGAGCTTGAGCAGGTAGGAAAACATCAACTCTACTGTCACTACCCTATTTCGGTGAAGGAGAATGCATCATGAGCGCACTCCTGCAGGCTGATAAACTCAGTAAAACCTTTCATCATCGGATTGGTTGGTGGCAAAGCAGTGCACGGCAAGTACTTTGTGATGTGTCCTTCACCTTAGAGGAAAGCCAAACTCTAGCGATCATGGGCTCAAACGGTTCTGGCAAATCAACGTTGGCTGCGCTTATCGCTGGCGCAGAGCGTCCTTCTTCAGGGCAACTGTTACTTCGGGGTACCCCGATGATTGATGGTGATTATAAATATCGCGCACAGCACATCCGTATGATCTTTCAGGACTCCGAGGGATCGCTTAATCCTAATGCCACCATCGGCCAACAACTGGAAGAGCCGTTAACCTTTAACACTCGACTTACCCACGAGCAACGTGACGAGCATATTGCGCGAACCTTGAGGCGCGTTGGCTTACTTGATGAACATCGAGTGTTTTATCCGCATATGATGTCGAACGGGCAACGGCAAAGAGCCTGTATTGCACGTGCGATCATCCTGAACCCCAAGGTCTTAGTTGCTGACGAGGCCTTGGCAACGCTCGATACGAGTGTTCGTGCACAAATTATTAATCTGCTTTTGGATCTGCAAAGTGAACTGAAGATGAGCTACATATTGGTGACTCACAGCCCAGAGATCGCGCATCACATGGCCGATCAAATTATGATTTTACGCGATGGTAAGGTCGTCGAATGCGGTTCCGCTCCGCAGGTACTGAGTAACCCAACAAGTGACTACACGCGCGCCTTGGTAAGCTCGGCAACAAGCCTTCCGGTAGAGCCACTCACTTGAGATGAGACCTTTGATTTGTTAGCGTGTACGGCTTGTTAAGTAATGTAGAGCCGAGTTGTAGGCTCGCTCCAAGTAGAATTACAAACCGTCGCATTGAAGACGTACTGCACAAAAACAATAATTCAACGCAGTTTTTTGCGTGACTTCACAGGAGCCTGATTTTGGAAACTGGAACGCTAATTTCTCTCGCCATTTACTTTGTCGCCATGCTTGGCATCGGTGTCTACGGTTATTACAAGTCAACCAGTGATCTCTCCGACTATATGCTCGGTGGGCGACGTCTCGGTCCAGGGGTTACGGCCCTGTCGGCGGGTGCCTCAGATATGAGTGGCTGGATGCTCATGGGCTTGCCCGGCGCTTTCTTCGTGGCCGGATTCTCAGAAATTTGGATTGCTGTAGGTCTAGTTGCCGGCGCGTACATTAACTATCGCGTCGTCGCACCTCGCTTACGCATGTATACCTATATCGCAAAAGATTCCATTACCATCCCCGACTATTTTGAGAATCGTTTTCAGGACAAATCGCGTATTTTGCGACTCGTTTCAGCGGTCGTGATCATTATATTCTTCACCCTATATACTTCGTCTGGTCTTGTTGCGGGCGGTACTCTGTTTGAAAACGCTTTTGGTATGAACTACCACACGGGTCTGGTCGTCACCGCTGGAGTGGTGGTGGCCTACACGTTACTCGGTGGTTTCTTAGCGGTCAGCATGACCGACTTTGTGCAAGGCTGTATTATGTTTGTGGCCCTTGTCCTGGTGCCTTTTGTCGCCTACACCACGCTTACCGGTGACGCAACAGTAGCCTCTGAAGGCTTGCAACTCGATCCCGTGATGCTTGATCCCTTCTATGGCTTAACCGCTTTGGGGCTAATTTCACTACTTGCTTGGGGCCTTGGTTATTTCGGTCAGCCACACATTATTGTGCGGTTTATGGCAATTAAGTCGGTCAGCGACTTTAAAATGGCACGCCGTATCGGCATGACGTGGATGATCGTTGCCATTATCGGCGCCATGTTGACAGGGATAATCGGTGCGGCCTATCTACAAGTGCATAGTGGCGGTCTAGCAGACAATGTTTACATGGACGGCAGCGCCCTCGCTAACCCTGAAACTATCTTTATCGTCTTGTCGCAGGTCCTGTTCCATCCTTTCATTGGCGGGTTCCTGTTAGCCGCTATTTTGGCTGCGATCATGAGCACTATCTCTTCTCAGCTTCTTGTGACCTCCAGCGCGCTCACACAGGACTTCTATAAGAGTTTTTTAAACAAGGATGCGTCAGACACACAACAAGTCCGTATGGGACGTTTGAGCGTGCTTCTCGTTGCAGTTGTGGCCATTGGACTGTCATGGGTTCCGCGTGACACCATTCTTGGCCTAGTCGGTAACGCTTGGGCTGGGTTCGGTGCCGCATTTGGCCCACTCATCATCTTGAGTCTCTATTGGAAAGGGATGAATCGTTGGGGAGCACTCGCGGGTATGCTCACGGGTTCACTTACAGTCCTCTTCTGGATCTATGTGCCGATTGCGGGCGCACCACTCAGCAGCCATATCTATGAAATGGTACCGGGCGTATTACTTGCCACTCTTGCAATTATTCTTGTAAGCCGTTTAAGCGAGAATCCTACCAAGGCGGTTAACGCAGAGTTCGACGATATGGAATCACAAATGGAAGTAGAAATGGACAAAGCGGCTGAATAACAACCGCTTGTTCTAATGACCTAAAAGGTGGCCTAATTCTTCTTGTTTGACTTAGGTTTTGGGCCACCATTTCTACGTTCTTGCAAATGCTGTAAATCATCGAGGATTAACTTCTTCATTCGCATTGTTGTCTCATAGCCAATTTTTATTGCATGGCTCCCCTGCTCAAACTCTAGCAAACCAATATCACCAAGCTTCGGTTGTAAAAGGATATCCGGCGGATCACCTGCCATTCGCGCCTTGGTAATTCGCTCCTGCATGATATCAATTGAACCCGCCATAACCCCAAATACCCCCGGCGAAGTGGGTTCACGACTCAGTTTTTCTTTTACTTGTTCAAAGTAGTCCTGACTTCGCGAAAGAAAGCCCTGGAACACATTTTGATTTGATGAGCGCTCACGAGGAGTTTTATCCTGTCGCGACTCGAGCTCGGCAAGAGTGCTAGGGTTTTGATCTTCTGCAGGTAAGTCATCGTCATTCACGTGCACTTGAGAATTGAGATGCACTGCAATCACGAAATCTGCCTCTAAAGCACGTGCAAGTGATACAGGCACTGGATTGACCAACGCTCCATCAACGAGCCAACGGCCATCATATGCTTTCGGCGACAATAACCCTGGCATTGCACAGGACGCTCGGGCTACCTCAAACACATCTCCGTCTTTGAGCCAAATTTCCCGCCCGGTATAAAGATCGGTTGCAACCGCAGCAAAACGTCGTTCGAGCTCCTCTACTTTTAACTTGCCGAACTTTTCACGAGCAAACTTGAATACCTTTTCGCCAGAAATTACACCGCCATTGGTTAAACCAAAGTCCAAAAGATTGAATACCTGCCATCGGTCCATATCTTTAACCCAGCTCTCAAGATCATCAAGCTTGCCCGCAGCATAAGCGCCACCGACCAGCGATCCTATCGAAGTACCAGTAACAATCTCAACTTCAACGCCCATGTCTTCTAATGCGCGAATCACACCAATATGGGCCCAACCTCTTGCGGCACCTGAGCCGAGCGCAAGACCTACTTTAATCTTCTTCATTTTTCCGCCTTATGAATTGCTAAACACAGGACTTTGGTCATATCATCTAAAGCTAATAAATGTTGTTTTAACGCGAACATCACCATAAGGCCACGTAATGTTCTTTTATATTGCACGACAACCCATATTAAATCGCGAAAAAAAACTCTTTGCATATGAATTACTCTTCCGTAACGGAAAGTCGAATGCATTTCCAGACATCTCCGCCGATGTGGCCACTGCAAGCTTAATTGAAAACAGTCAGTTGCAGCATAGTGTTAACGAGATCACGGATAAGCATCGTGCTTTTATCAATTTTACTGAAAAGGGTTTATTAGACGAGCTACCTACTTTTCTCCCCAAAGATGATATTGTTGTCGAAGTCCTTGAAACTGTAACGCCCTCGAAAGAAGTCTTTGCATCCCTTACCGTACTAAAAGACAAAGGCTATACCCTTGCCTTGGATGATTATGACTTCAATCCTGCATGGGAAAGCATTCTACCTATTATCGATATTATTAAAGTAGACTTGAAGGCTAGCACTCGCGACCAAGTCATGAATCTGTTTAGCGTCGCGCAAAAGCATGACATACGCTTACTCGCCGAGAAGGTCGAAACCTACCAAGAATTCCAAGACTGTCTGACAGACGGTTTTGACTACTTTCAGGGGTATTTTTTTGCCCGCCCTGAAATCGTGCAAAAGCGTTCATTAGCGCCGAATCAACTGATCTATACACAGCTCATGAAAGCTTGTTCTGAGCCAGAAATTGATTTCGATACCGTCAGCCAACTTATGTCACGTGATGTCGGCCTCACTTACAAGCTTATGCGCTACGTCAATGCACCTGCAATCGGAGCAGGCCGGCGTATTGAGTCATTAAAACAAGCAGTGGTCTACCTAGGTGAAGCTCAGATTAAGAAGTTTGTTGCTGTCATCGCGGCGGCCCAACTCGGTGCGCATAAACCATCCGAGCTGGTGCGCCTGTCGGTTGTTAGAGCCCGTATGTGTGAACTTCTAGCCGAACGGAGCAATGTTCTTATTGACGCAGACAAAGCATTTATCACAGGCATGTTTTCCATTCTAGACGCTATTCTCGATGAGCCTTTGAAAGATGTAGTCGCCAGAATTCAACTCAGCCCAGACATTAGCAATGCATTGTTAGAGCGCAAAGGTCCGTTGGCTTTCTGTTTAGGCACCGTCATGTTTTACGAGAAGGCAAATTGGGAAAAGGTAAGCCAAGTTGCAAAACGACTTGGCGTCTCAGAGGATGATATTCCAGAGATGTATCTGAGTGCACTCAACTGGGCGAATGCACTCGATACCCCAGGGTTGGACGACTAGACCATCTCGCCCTGAGTCTCTGCAATCCACTGTTCGATCAACTCTTCCAGGATGAATAAAGGTAGCGAACCATGGCGCAAGATCTCGCGATGAAAATCACGCGGATCAAAAGCCTGACCTAGTGCTTCCTCTGCGCGGGTGCGCAATTCACGGATCTTGATCTGACCAATTTTATAAGCTAATGCTTGTCCCGGTAGCGCCATGTAACGTTCTGCTTCTGAGACTGCGCGAGCTTCCGCGACTGGCGCATTCTCATACATATAATCCAGTACTTGCTGACGTGACCAACCTTTCGCATGAATACCGGTGTCGACAACTAAACGGATTGAACGCCAAAGTTCAGCAACTAGGGCACCATAGCGGTCATAGGGTTCGTAAACGCCAAGCTCATCGCCGAGCGACTCAGCATAAAGCCCCCACCCTTCAATAAATGCAGTCTCACCACCAAACCGTCTAAAAGTTGGAAGATCTGTCATCTCCCGTTGTAGCGCTAACTGATAATGATGTCCCGGCACGGCTTCATGCAAAGTTAAAGCACCTTTTGCCCACTTAGGTCTTGCGCTTAAGTCATAGGTATTCAGATAGAAAATACCAGGGCGAGATCCATCTTCAGAGGGAACTGAGTAACTCCCTGAACTTGCACTTTGCTCACGGAACGCCTCTACCTTACGCACTTCATAATCGGCACGCGGCAGCATATCGGCATGAAATAATGCTTGTGCACGTGACTCTGCAAGTCGCGCAAAAGCACGGTAATCTTCGAGCATCGCCTCCCGTGACTCATAGATGAACTGTTCATCGTCGCGAGTAAATGCAAAAAACTCTTCCATGCTACCGTCAAATTCAACATCCACCATAACTTGGCGAATCGCGTCATGAATACGTGCGACGTCACTTAAACCGAGTTGATGAATTTCTGTGGCCGACATATTGGTCGTCGTCCGCCAGCGAATTTTGTAGTTGTACCACTCAGGGTCAATCACCCCAATACCATAAGTTTCAGTGCGCGCTGCAGGAATATACTCGCTCAGCACGAAATCATTTAATTGCTGATAGGCAGGTAATACGGTTTCTCTAATCAAATCATCATAGCGCTGGCTCAATCGCTCTTTGTCTGCATCGGCAAGTGCTTCAGGAAAATTTAAAATAGGTTGGAAAAATAGGCTATCTTCAATCTCATCGACCAAGTGGGCCTGAATCTGCGCCTGCACTCGCTCCATAAGTACCCGCGGTTGCACGATCTCCTCGGCGATACCTACACGGAGATTTGCCTCCAATTGAGCAAGTAGCTCGGGGATTTGTTCCATTCGACGCGCCCAGTTCTCGTAATCACGCACCGTCTGAAAAGGCTGTGCTGAAGTGCCAGAGCCAAGCATCGCGAGTTGGTTTGCGAGATTATAGAATTGATTTAGGGCCATCAAATGACGAGGATACTGCAAGGCCTCAAGCTCTTGCTCACGTTCAGCTTTAAACAATCGATAGCTCAGCTTGTCACTTTCGCTGAGATACTCCACATCCACGGTTTCTAAAGCGGCTAAAAATTCCTCTTCTAACATACGGCGACGTATACGATGTTCTTCACTGAGCGTATTCGGCAGTAAATGATTGTAACGCGTGTCCCCAAGGTAAGTTGCTTTCAAAGGCTCAAGCCGAAGATCTGCGGTAAAATAATCGTCAAATATAGCATGGAGCTGCTGACTGTTATGTCGCTCTGCTTCATTTCGCGGCGGCTCGACTGGCGTACAGGCAACTAATAACGAAACCGAGAGCAGAATGGCGAATCCAAGCGTTTTCACGAGCAACCTCACAATAACTTGATTAAGAAAACACTATGATACGCGACATGGATGTAAAGACCACCCTGTTCGCAAAAAACTCAAGGGAAAGCAGTAAGAACAAGTATTACAGCATAGAAAGATAGGCTGTGACCGCCGGTCATTACTTTTAATGACCAATGGTCACAAGTCGATTCTCAGTGTGCTTGGAAATACAAAAAACCCAGCATATCAGCTGGGTTTTTTCGCAGTGCTTTTAGCCTAGAAAACTCTCGTTAGGACTAAAGCTCTTCAGGGGCATCTACAGCTTCAACATCAGCCGTTGCTGGGGTTGGCTTCAATAGCAACATATCTCGTAGTTTCTTCTCAATCTCACTCGAAATTTTCGGGTTCTCAAGCAAAAACTTCATTGAGTTTGCTTTACCTTGGCCAATCTTATCTCCACTGTAGCTATACCATGCACCGGCTTTTTCAATGATCTTATGCTTCACACCCAAGTCGATTAACTCACCTTCTTTCGAAATTCCAGCGCCATAAAGAATCTGGAACTCCGCTTGCTTAAAGGGAGGTGCAACCTTGTTCTTCACAACTTTCACACGGGTTTCGTTTCCGATAATCTCGTCACCCTCTTTTAATGCACCGATGCGACGAATATCTAAACGTACCGAAGAGTAAAACTTAAGCGCATTACCACCGGTAGTTGTTTCAGGGTTACCGAACATGACACCAATTTTCATCCGAATCTGGTTAATGAAAATACACATGGTGTTGGACTTTTTAATATTTGCGGTGAGCTTACGCAATGCCTGAGACATTAAACGAGCCTGCAAGCCAACATGGCTATCGCCCATTTCGCCTTCAATCTCAGCACGTGGAGTTAATGCCGCAACAGAGTCGACAATAATCACATCAACCGCCGCTGAACGAACTAACATGTCACAAATCTCGAGAGCTTGCTCACCCGTGTCTGGCTGAGACACTAGCAGTTCATCAACTTTTACGCCGAGTTTCTCTGCATACATTGGATCCAGCGCATGTTCTGCGTCTACGAAAGCACAGGTTTTTCCTGCTCGCTGAGCTTCTGCAATGACCTGGAGTGTTAAAGTTGTTTTACCACTCGACTCAGGCCCAAAAATTTCAATCACTCGGCCACACGGAAGGCCGCCAATGCCTAATGCGATATCAAGGCTTAACGAACCGGTAGAAATGGCTTCTACATCCATCGCCCGGTTGTCACCCAACCGCATAATTGCACCTTTACCAAACTGACGCTCAATTTGACCTAATGCGGCTGTAAGTGCTTTTTGTTTATTCTCGTTCATGGGCGGATGCTCCGATTCGCTGCCTAGTAATGCTAGTAGTATACTGTGGATACATACAGTATCAAGCCCGTTCAGCGATTTCTTTTCAGTTTTTATTTAAGCGATTGATAGATTTAATTTTTTTATGCTTTATCACTACAGATGAATTTCTTAGGACTGTATATATACAGCTAGTTTATTCAGTGCGTAACTCACAGATTGCGAGCGAATCTCTTCGCGATTACCTCGAAAAACTCGCGTGTCAGTCCAGATCCTATCACCCACGGCCCAACCAAAACATACTGTTCCAACAGGTTTTTCTGGGCTACCACCTTCAGGTCCCGCAATCCCTGTAATACTTAAACTCACCTCAACATTCATAGCCAGCTGCGCCCCGCGGGCCATGTCACTCGCACAAGCCTCACTGACTGCACCAAACTCTTGCAAAGTCGTCGGCTTCACATTCAAACAATTAAGCTTCATTTCGTTACTGTAACTAATAATGCCGCCCTCAAACCAGCGTGAACTGCCGGGTAAACTGGTACAAACCACTGCGACACTGCCTCCAGTACATGACTCGGCAGTACCTAACCGCCATTTGCGATAGAGTAATTGTTCAGCAATTTGCGCAACACGAATTCGATCAGACGTGGCCATGATGACTCCTTAGCCAGTTGTTTCCCTCATTATGCGAACTTCACTTGGCATTTACCAACGAAAACGCGATCATAGGTTTAGGATAACAATAGAAGTGCTTAAGCATGAGTCAGGATAAAGCAACTCACACTCCCATGATGCAACAATATCTGCGGATTAAGGGAGAACATGAGGATATCCTCCTGTTCTATCGCATGGGAGATTTTTACGAACTTTTTTATGATGACGCCCGTCGCGCAGCTGAGCTATTAGATATATCGCTCACACATCGAGGCCAGTCCGCAGGAACTCCCATACCCATGGCAGGAGTTCCCTACCACGCAGTGGATAACTATCTCGCTCGTTTAATTCGCTTAGGCGAGTCTGTCGCGATCTGTGAACAGATTGGTGACCCAGCAACGAGTAAAGGCCCTGTTGAACGTCAAGTCGTGCGCGTGTTAACGCCCGGCACTGTTAGCGATGAAGCACTTCTTAATACGCATGAGCAGAATATATTGGCCGCAGTTGGCCCTGCAAAATCGGGCTTTTCGGTTGCAATTCTTGAAGTGAGTAGCGGCTATTTTGCAGTGTTGGATGTGGACACAGAAGCCACCTTAGCCAGTGAGCTTGAACGTTTACAACCCGCGGAAATCTTATATGCGGACAGTTGGACCGCACCAACATTTGTGCAAGACCATGCCGGCTCGCGCCGCCGTCCCGCGTGGGAGTTTGATCATGAGAGTGCCTATACTGCCCTCTGCAGACAATTTCAGACACGCGATCTGACCGGGTTCGGGATCCCTGCAGATCACCCTGGCATTGCAGCTTCGGGCTGTATTTTACAGTACATGAAAGACACCCAACGCACTGCATTACCTCACCTGCGCGGCTTACTACATGAACGGCAAGATGATTGTATTCATCTTGATCGCAGCACACGGAAGAACTTAGAACTCACTCGCAACCTGAAAGGCGATGATAGCTACACGCTAGCGGCGGTAATGGATACGACCCAAACCCCAATGGGAAGTCGTTTACTACGACGTTGGCTACAACAGCCCTTACGCAATACGTCACAGATTAACCAACGGCTCGACGCAGTCGCTGTGCTCCTTGACCAGCAAGCATGGCATGAACTTAACCCATTGCTACGGAACGTCGGCGATCTTGAGCGGTCACTCGGACGCGTCGCATTGCAAACAGCGCGGCCACGAGACCTTGCCCGTATTCGCTTCGCATTAGAGCAGTTGCCGGCACTTACAGCACTGGTCACTGACTGGACGCTACCCTTAGCGATCGATTACCCGCCTGTACTTGCAGAATTATGTCAGCTACTGCAGCGTGCAATTGTCGATAATCCTCCCGTAGTTCTGCGAGACGGAGGTGTCATTGCCTCAGGCTATCACGCCGAGTTAGATGAATTACGTGCACTGAGTGCTGGTGGGACGGCGGAACTTGAAGCACTCGAGCAGCGAGAACGCGAGCGCACAGGGTTAAGTCAATTGAAGATTGGCTTTAATCGGGTTCATGGTTATTACATTGAAGTAAGTCGTAGTGCAGCCACTCAGGTTCCCGACGACTACCAACGTCGACAAACGCTTAAAAACGTAGAACGCTACATTATTCCAGAATTAAAGATCTTCGAAGACAAGGTACTCAAAAGTCAGGCTGAAGCCCTTGCACTGGAGAAATCGCTTTATCAAACCATTCTGGAGCAGCTTCTTCAACCACTTGCGACATTACAGAGCTATGCAGCCCAAGTGGCGAAGCTCGATGTCCTGAATAGCTTTGCTGAGCGTGCACAAGCGCTTGGCTACACACGTCCAGAGTTTACTTCTGATGCAGACATCCGGATTGAAAAAGGTCGTCACCCGGTGGTTGAAGAAGCCCTTGCGGAGCCTTTTATCCCAAATTCCGTCACCTTCAACAAGCAGCGACGACTCCATATTGTGACAGGCCCAAATATGGGCGGTAAATCCACCTATATGCGCCAAGTTGCCTTGATCACTTTAATGGCCCATACCGGCTCCTATGTCCCAGCTGACAGGGCCGTCATTGGACGAGTTGATCGGATTTTCACGCGGATTGGCGCATCGGATGACCTCGCGTCAGGCCGCTCAACCTTTATGGTAGAAATGACCGAAACCGCCAATATTCTACACAATGCAACGCGTCACAGCCTTGTTCTCATGGATGAAATCGGTCGTGGAACTTCCACTTATGATGGTCTGTCCTTGGCCTGGGCTTCGGCTTGTGAGCTCGCAACCCGCGAGTGCTATACCTTGTTTGCCACCCACTACTTTGAACTCACTGCAATGGCTGAGCAATTCCCACATAGCGTGAACGTGCACCTCGATGCCATTGAACAAGGCGACAGCATCGCGTTTTTGCATCAAGTGGAAGAAGGCCCTGCAAGCAAAAGCTTCGGCATTCAAGTGGCCAAATTAGCGGGTGTACCTGAACATGTCTTAAAGAATGCGAGAGCCAAGCTTGCCGCCCTCGAGGCCGATACGGCAACCGAACCCAAAGTAACCCCTAGGAAAAATGGCGCTACAGCGGCGTTAAATGAAGTGCAAGCGCAGTTGCCGCTCACTGATCCGCGCATCCGAGAGCTTGAACGGGTCAACCCCGATGAACTCACGCCAAAGGAGGCGCTCGAGGTGCTGTATTCCTTAACGCGAGGAACTGAACGCCCGAGCAAATAGCCCGGGCCGTTCATTTTAGTCGATAGAGAAGATAGACTCGATACTGAGCCCTTGCTGACGCAAAATATCTTTCAGTCGACGCAAGGCTTCTACTTGGATTTGACGGACTCGTTCACGGGTTAAACCGATTTCTCGGCCGACATCTTCAAGGGTTGATGGCTCATAGCCTAATAAACCGAACCGACGTGCCAAAACTTCTTTTTGCTTCGGATTAAGCACATCGAGCCACTCCAGAATATGCTGATGCATATCATCATCTTGCAGAATGCTCTCGGGGCCGCCCGCTTTCTCATCCGCAATAATATCTAAGAGCCCTTTATCACCATCACCACCGATAGGCGTATCAACCGATGAAATACGCTCGTTTAATCGCAGCATTCGGTTCACATCAGCAACCGGCTTTTCAAGGCTACGTGCAATATCTTCAGCGGTAGGTTCATGATCGAGTTTATGCGCAAGCTCACGAGCGGCGCGCAAATAAACATTAAGTTCTTTTACCACATGGATGGGCAAGCGGATGGTACGAGTTTGATTCATGATGGCCCGTTCAATTGTTTGACGAATCCACCATGTCGCATAGGTAGAAAAGCGAAAGCCACGCTCAGGGTCAAATTTCTCGACTGCACGAATCAGTCCGAGGTTCCCCTCCTCGATTAAATCAAGTAACGCAAGACCACGGTTATTGTATCGACGGGCGATTTTTACCACCAGACGCAGATTACTTTCGATCATCCGCGCCCGTGCTTTCATGTCGCCCTTCAATGCTTTACGCGCAAAGAAAACTTCTTCTTCTGCAGTCAATAAAGGGGAGAAACCAATTTCACTAAGGTACATTTGAGTGGCATCGAGCTTGCGCTGGTATTTCCTTTTACTCGCCAATGCTTCTTCAAGCTCAGAATCAATGTGTTCACGAGCTTCATCTTCCAAAAGCTCATTCTCTGGTGGCGCGTTAGTGCCTTCATAGTCGTCACTTGCGTCACGCGGGTTTTGATCGTCGCTCATACTGCCTCCTTGGTTCTGACAGATAGTAGCTAACGTGAGCGTGGTAAGTAATTCTCTGGATTCACTGAGTTACCACGTAATCGCAGCTCAAATCGGAGGCGGACATCGTCCCTGCCGCTACTCCCCATGGTCGCAATTTGTTGACCCGACTCTACCCACTGTTGTTCTGTGACCAGAATTGAATCATTGTGACCGTAGGCTGTGATGTAATCATCATTATGTTTCAGAATGATTAAACGACCATAGCCTCTAAGTGCGCTTCCAACATACACAACTTTTCCTGCTGCTGCCGCTACTATCGGATCTCCACGTTGACCGGAGAATTCAAGCCCTCTATTCATAGGTTCCTGAGTCGAAAACCGTCGAGAAATTGGACGATTGGTTGGCCACTGCCAACGTATATCTGCACTAGCAATCGCGCGTTCTTGACTCGGTACAACAGGCCTAATCGGCTGAATTTCTGGAGCTTTTGTGGAGCTTCCTGTTTCACCATACTCTCTCTGAGTTCGGCTGACAACAGGCTCACTTAGATCGTTTCGCTGTGTTGGACTCGTATTGTTATTACTAGATCGACTAACAGGGGTAGAGGTGCTCGCGCTACTCCCTTGGCGTAACCTAAGTTCCTGCCCAGGATAGATCACATAAGGCTCAGACAGGTTATTCAAGCGCGTAATTTCACGTAAATCCATATTCGCCCGAAAGGCAATAGAGTAGAGCGTGTCACCCGGTCGAACCTCATAAGTTTCGGCGGACAAAGACGATTGTTGGTAATCATGAAAAGATGTTGTGCGCTGAAGGCTAGTAACAGGCGCAGGCTCGTGCTGACTTGAGCAGCTCAATAACAGCAACCCAGTGAGAGGAAGAAGCGAAGCACGGAGCCAGCGTTTCATCCCCAGCTCCTTAGCGGAAGTAGAAATAAGCAAGCAGAGCCAAAACCACGACCGACCAACCGATGGTGTCAAAATGTTTCTTTAAATGACGCTCCATCAAAGGTCCACCAATACGCATGAGCCAAGCCACCAAAAAGAACCGCATTGCCCGACCAATTAGTGAAGCAATTACGAAAGGCCAAAAGGCTAGCATCATCACGCCCGCGGTCACCGTAAACACCTTATATGGAATAGGTGAAAAACCAGCGAGAAAGACAACCCATACGCCCCACTCCGAAAACCATTGCTGAGCTGACTCGAAATGCCCAACATAATTAAATTTCTCAAGCATCGGAATAACTAGCGGTTCGTAAGCAAAATATCCAAGCCAGTATCCAGCAATCCCACCTAGGACCGAGAAAAAAGTAGCAAGCCAGGCAAAGTAGATCCAACGATGAGGCTGCGATAACACCATGGGGGCAAGCATCACATCAACCGGAATAGGGAAAATTACAGATTCCGCAAAACTGACCCCCGACAAGATGCGCGGTGATTGCGGGTGGCGCGACCAAACCAGCGCCTTCTCATATAACCGCTCAAATATCTTCACGCAAGATCTCCTTGGATCAGCGGCACAAAACGAACTTCTCCGTTGTGCGTTTCATGATACTCATCACCCTCACGCACTATGATCCGCAGGTCTTGTGACTGTGTACCTACAGGTATAATTAACCGCCCCCCCTCTGGATGCAGTTGATCTAATAACGCCTTAGGTATGGTCGCAGGAGCCGCAGTCACGATAATACCGTCAAATGGACCTTTGCTTTGCCAGCCTAACCAACCGTCGCCATGACGCATCGAGACGTTATGGAGATCGAGCTGTTTTAGGCGTCGCTTCGCCTGGTATTGCAACTGGCTGATTCGTTCAACGGAATACACGTGCTCAACCAATTGTGCTAAGACAGCGGTCTGATAACCTGAACCTGTGCCAATTTCTAGTACCCGTGCTAATGGTCGTTCGGTCTGCAGTAGCAGACTCGTCATTTGCGCTACAATAAAAGGCTGCGAAATGGTTTGCCCATTGCCAATAGGTAAAGCCGTATTTTCATAGGCTTTATGAACTAAAGATTCTGGCATAAAAGCATGTCGAGGTGTGCGCTCGATCACATTCAACACTGAGTCGTCGTGAATACCCGCTGTGCGTAATAGTCCGACTAATTTGCGGGCTTGTCCCTGAAAGTTTTTAAGAATCATTCTTTAACCACTGTTCCACTTGTTCCATATCACGATAGGCCGTCATATCAACAGTCAAAGGCGTAATAGACACATACCCCTCATTGACTGCCGCAAAATCTGTTCCCGGTCCCTCATCTCGCTGATGTCCCACCGGACCATACCAGAATATTTCTTGGCCTCGGGGATCACTATCGCGAATCATGCCCTCCGCTTTATGGCGACGCCCAAGTCGCGTGAGCTTCGTGCCTTTTAATTGATCGTAAGGGCAATAAGGAACATTGACGTTTAACACGAAATCAGGCGATAGCGGAGCATGTTGCAATTGCTTTACCAAATCCGCAACCACCCGGGCCGCAGTCTCATAGAACCCATGACCATGTTGTCCCATCGACACCGCAATTGCGGGTAAGCCCATATGCCGACCTTCTGTGGCAGCGGCAACAGTTCCAGAGTAGATGACATCGTCGCCCATGTTCGGTGCATCATTAATGCCAGACACAACCAAATCAGGCGCCTCACCAACTGGCGAGTTAGTACCGATATGAACACAGTCAGTTGGCGTACCATTCACGGAGTAGAAGCCGTTCTCAAGCTGCTCCACTCGCAATGGGCTATGCAATGTCAATGAGTTACTTGCGCCACTACAATTCCGATCAGGTGCGATAACCACCACGTCAGCAATAGCAGACAAGGCTTTATGCAGTGCCGCCAAGCCCGGCGCGCGAACTCCGTCATCATTACTTAATAAGATCTTCATTCACTTCCCCCGGATCCTGCTTCTTGGGTCACCAATAACTCTCGTAAAACACTGGTCGCAAAAGCACCCGTTTCAAGGGAAAACGAAAGCACTGCCTCGTCATCGCTTAATTCAACCGAAAGGTCTGTCGGGACTAATAGCATGGGCCGCCGATCGGCATTCACGCCCGCACGTACCAACCCATCTAACCATTCCTGACGCTCTGCAATAAAACTATCTTCACGCTCTGCCGCCGCCAATGCAACGGATGAGAGTCCGCGCCCATATAAAGGCGCCGTGAGACGAATATCGCCAGTCGCTAAACGGTTCAGAATACTGTCGTCGAGTTCCATTAGAGTAAACTGTGAATGCGACCCTGACAGTTGCACAACGTCACCCAGCAGAGCCGTATCATCCAGTTCAGCTAAGCGCTGGCTCACACAATGATTAAAGAGCCAAGACCGCGCGCTCGAGAGCAATAGACTACGCAGATTCCGGTCCTTAATGCGTTTTCCTGCAAACATTTCTAACGCTTGCGTTAGGTTGTTGCGCTGACGACCGAAGCGCTGCTCACCATAATAATTCGGAACACCCTGTGAGAGCTTCTGCAAGCGAGCTTCGAACTCTGGTAATTCGGTAAGGCCACGAATTCTGATCACGAACTCGTTTGCTTTGTGTGCTCCGCGCTTCAATTTCCGAATACCGCGGTGTGCAGAAAGAATAGTAGCCCCTTCGAGTACCCAGTCAGCCCAAACAATTTCGCGTGTTGCCGGTAATTCAACCGAAAACCATTGAGTCGTTACCGCTTGGCGGTCTTTTAACCCGGAAAAGCTGACTTCTTTCGCAGGAATGCCGGCAAAACGCGCAAGTTGACGGGCGACGAAGTCTGTATTTAGCCCACGTTTCTCAATCAATAACCAATGATGCTGACCTTTCTCAGCCCACTCAGGCTCGAAGCCCAAGACTTCATTTACGACAAAATCTTCTGGACTGTGCTTCAGGATACCGGTTGATGCCGGGCGCCCCCAACGGTAATGCCAGTCCATTTGCCAATCGTTATCAGCCATTCGCAGCCACCAACAAGACCACAGCCATAGCTGCAATCCCTTCCTTTCTGCCAGTAAATCCAAGTTTTTCCGTCGTTGTGGCTTTTACATTGACCTGCTGTGTCGCGATTTGTAGCAGCTCGGCGATACGTGCACGAATCGCATCACGATGGGGATTTAACTTAGGAGCTTCGGCAATCACCGTGACATCCAGATTACCAATGGTCCAGCCCAATGATTTTACACGCTCGAAAACGGTCGTCAGAAGCACAGCACTATCTGCTCCCTTAAATTGTGGATCGTTGTCTGGGAACCAAACGCCAATATCCCCCTCACCTATCGCGCCTAGCAAGGCATCAGTTAAGGCATGCAACAAGACGTCACCGTCCGAGTGGGCCACTAAACCGAATTCATAGTCGATGTCTACGCCGCCGATGCGAATCGGCCCGCTGCCACCGAACTTGTGTACATCATAGCCCTGTCCGATACGTATCATACAGCTCGCCCTGTCTCCTGTTGTTCCATCAATGTTGCTACCAGAATGAGATCTTCCGGCTGGGTCACTTTTCGAATACTTTGCCCTGCGGCTACTAAGCGAGGTGTCACCCCGGTTAGTTCCATTGCCGAGGCTTCGTCCGTTATCCTGTGCTCGGACAGCTCTGCGGCTTGAAGTGCGTGCAGCAGCGGTTGCAACTGAAACACTTGCGGAGTTGCGGCTAGCCACAACTCCTCACGATTCAAGGTTTCCTTCGCATATCCATGTGCATCGCCACGCTTCACCGTATCTGTCACAGGAATGGCCAATAACGCACCCTGCGCTGGATTCTCCGATGCAGCGTCAAGCAGTTCGCCTAAGTCTTTCATCGCTAACCCAGGCCGCGCAGCATCGTGCACCGCCACCAGAGTATCACTGGGCCAAGCTTGCTGAGCCACCTCTAATGCCTGACGCACGGAGTCTGCTCGGGTCGCCCCTCCTGGTGTGCGAACAATCCGCGGGTCGCGAGACAAAGGGAGCTGAGGAAAATAGGTATCCCCCGCTTGAATCGCTACATACACTCGCTCAATACGTGGTTCTCGCATGAGCGCAGCAATACTCAGCTCTAACACTGTTTTGCCGTTTAGCTCTAAATATTGTTTGGGTCGATCGGCATTCATGCGCTGCCCAATCCCTGCGGCGGGAACCACTGCTATCATTTTCACGGGCGTTGTTCTTCTCGTGGAATCAAGCGGAAGAAGGTCTCATCTGACTTCACTAGACCCAACTCATTGCGGGCACGCTCCTCTACTGCCTCTTGCGCGCTGCGCAAGTCTTCAATATCTGCGTAAAGTAGCTGATTCCTCTGCTGTAAGGCTTGGTTTGAGTCACTCTGGCGAGCGACTTCTTGGCGTAATTGACGCAAGTCACCGGCACCATATTGGCCAAACCAAATACGGTACTGAAGTAGTATCACGATGCCGAGCATGCAAAGCGCAATCAAACGCATGAGACGAGAGCCTCTGACGAATATTCTGGACCTATTATGACGAGTTCGGCGGCAATAAAAAACCCCTGCCGATTATTCACGAAATCCAGGTCTAGGCTGCTCAAAATCAGGCCACCGGAATAGACTCGTTAACATGAATTCACGCAAACTGAGCGGTTGTGGTATTTGCTTCCCATGAGTGCTCCAGCGATGCCCACAAACTGCAGCGGTAACTGTTTTCTTAGTAGGCTTTAAAACGCGCGCTAACTCGCCGTCTAAAGAATCGCCTGAATACGTAAACCAACCCCATTTGTTGAGATGAAGGGTACGGGAATCACGATCGACACGGTCAACTGAATCTACCGCAACAACAGTCTCGTTATTCGCGTAAACCAGCACCGGTAAAGGCAATCCAGGAGCAATGTGGCGATCGAGCCACTTCTCAAGGGTAGCGGGCGCAGTTGTGCTTGGCGGTTTAGCACTTTGATCACTTTGCCAGCTTGCGTTTTGGGTATCGAGTAACAGAGGGGTAGGCGTTTGCAGGACCGCCCAAGCAGCTTTCGTAATATAGAAAGGTAAGCTACGTAACCGCCGCTGAATACGTGCCAAGTCCATGTCAGAATAGCTCAAGCTTGTTAGCTCGCGTTGATAGAGTGCAGAACAAAGTTCGGCATGTGCCGAACTTTGTTCGTTGCTATCGAAGATATCCCGTTGTGTTCGCACCATAGACATGGCGAAGCGACACCTTAACGCGCTGCTGCGCGAACCTCAGCAAGACCGTTGTAAGCCACATCGCCTAGCTGCTGCTCAATACGCAAGAGTTGATTGTATTTAGCAATACGGTCTGAACGACACAAACTACCCGTCTTAATTTGACCCGCTGCCGTACCTACTGCGAGGTCGGCAATAGTTGCATCTTCTGTTTCACCCGAGCGATGCGAAATCACCGCAGTAAAACCTGCATCGTGAGCCATACGAATAGCAGCAAGGGTTTCAGACAAGCTGCCAATCTGATTGAATTTAATCAGAATCGAGTTCGCAATACCTTCATCAATACCGCGCTTAAGAATCCGAGTATTGGTGACAAATAAGTCGTCGCCAACCAGTTGTACTTTATCACCCAAACGTGTGGTCAGAATCTTCCAACCTTCCCAGTCACTTTCATCGAGCCCGTCTTCGATTGAAATGATCGGATAGCGCTCACACAAACCAGCAAGGTATTCGGCAAACTCAGCGGCTGTGAAGGACTTGTTCTCACCACTCAAGTGGTACTTGCCATCACGATAGAACTCAGAAGCCGCACAGTCTAAGGCCAACATAACGTTGCCACCCAACTCATAGCCGGCATTACGAACTGCTTCGGCGATCACCTCGAGTGCTTCTTCGTTTGATTTCAGATCAGGAGCAAAACCACCTTCATCACCAACTGCTGTGCTGAGTCCTCGATTGCGCAGAACCGCTTTTAACGCATGAAAAATTTCCGCACCCATTTGCAATGCTTCAGTGAAACTCTTCGCGCCGACTGGTTGAATCATAAATTCTTGGATATCGACGTTATTGTCCGCATGCTCGCCGCCGTTGAGAATATTCATCATCGGTAATGGCATGCTGTACTGCTTGGGTGTGCCATTTAACTCGGCAATATGCTCGAACAATGCGACACCACGGCTATCTGCAGCTGCTTTTGCTACGGCAAGCGACACTGCCAAAATTGCATTCGCGCCAAGCTTTTCTTTATTTTCTGTACCATCTAACTTGAGCATCACGTCATCAATTGCTTGCTGATTGGTCGCGTCTAACCCCGTTAATGCACTCGCGATCGCGCCATTGATATTGGCGACGGCTGTCAGCACACCTTTGCCCAAGTATCGACCTGCATCTTTGTCTCGCAGTTCAAGTGCTTCACGGCTGCCGGTTGACGCGCCACTCGGAGCAGCAGCACGACCAAAGCTACCGTCTTCTAGCCATACGTCCGCTTCAACGGTTGGGTTACCGCGAGAATCCATGATTTCGCGGCCAACAATTTTCTTAATTAGGCTCATAATTCATCCCTTGTTTCTTAAATCTGTTCTTGCGTCTGCTCTTGCAAATCTAAGCGCTTCGACGTTTTTGTTGATATTCACCGGCTGCCGCCACAAACCCAGAGAACAACGGATGACCGTCGCGCGGCGTCGAAGTGAACTCAGGATGGAATTGAACCGCAATAAACCAAGGATGATCCGGCAGCTCGATTCCTTCAACGAGTTGTTTATCAGCCGACAATGCACTGAAACGCATACCGTGCTTCTCAAGGTCATCGCGCAGATTGTTGTTTACTTCATAACGGTGACGATGGCGCTCATAGACAGTCTCGCTACCATAAGTGGCTTGAATTTTAGTGCCTGGAACAAAGTGACACAGTTGCGCTCCAAGGCGCATTGTGCCGCCCATGTCCGACTCTTGTGACCGTTGTTCTACCTGCCCACTCGAATCCATCCACTCAGTAATCAAACCAACTACTGGGTAAGCCGTGTCCGCATCAAACTCGGTACTATTCGCATTTTTCATGCCTGCACAATTGCGCGCAAACTCGATCAACGCAATCTGCATACCGAGACAGATGCCCAAGTACGGAATTTTATTTTCGCGGGCATAGCGAGCCGCGATCATTTTGCCTTCAATGCCACGTGCCCCAAAGCCACCTGGCACCAATATCGCGTCTACATCTTCCAGTTTAGCAGTACCCTTGGTCTCAAGGTCCTGGGCATCAATATAGCGAATATGTACGGTCAAACGATTATGCAGTCCCGCATGAGCGAGGGCTTCGTTCACCGATTTATAGGCGTCTGGCAGTTCCACGTATTTTCCGACAAAACCAATGGTGACTTCACCACTCGGGTTTGACTCGAGATACAGAACTCGCTCCCATTCAGAAAGATCCGCTTCTTTGCAATCAATCTGAAAACGTTGCACCACTAACTCATCAAGCCCCTGTGCTTTCAGCATCGAAGGGATCTTGTAGATACTGTCCACGTCTTTCAGAGAAATAACGGCACGTTCCTGAACATTGGTGAAGAGCGCAATCTTTGCGCGCTCGTTCGCTGGAACCGTTCGGTCAGAACGACAAATGAGAATATCAGGCTGAATACCAATCGAACGAAGCTCTTTTACTGAGTGCTGCGTTGGTTTGGTCTTCACTTCACCCGCAGCGCCAAGGAAAGGCACTAAGGTTAAGTGGATAAATAAGGTGCGCTCGCGCCCTACTTCAGTCGCAAGCTGACGAATCGCTTCAAGGAAAGGCTGCGACTCAATGTCTCCCACGGTCCCGCCGATCTCGATCAGCGCAATGTCAGAGCCATCTGCGCCATCAATAATTCGACGCTTGATTTCGTTCGTAATATGCGGAATCACTTGAATGGTGGCACCTAAGAACTCACCGCGGCGTTCACGGCGAATAATGTCCTCATAGACGCGTCCAGTCGTAAAGTTGTTACGCTTTGTCATCCGCGTGCGGATAAAGCGTTCGTAATGACCAAGATCGAGATCGGTTTCAGCACCGTCTTCAGTCACGAACACTTCGCCGTGCTGAATAGGACTCATCGTGCCCGGATCGACATTGATATAGGGATCAAGCTTAAGGATTGTGGTTTTTAACCCACGAGCTTCTAGGATAGAAGCAAGGGAAGCCGCCGCAATACCTTTCCCCAGCGATGAAACAACTCCGCCGGTTACAAAAATATATTTAGTCGCCATGCATAACCTGCTGCGTCAGGGTGAATGTATTATCTGGAAAAGGACTTAAGACGGGAAAACAGTATACCGGAGCATTGCTAAAGCAACAATCTTTGATGACGACAATCCGACATTTAGTTTTCTCGCTGCTTAACCTGTTGCCACAATAACTCAAGGTCTTCTAGGGAATGCTCAGCAAAGCCTTGCGGGCTTTGTTGCACCAGAACTTCAACGGCTTTAAAACGGTTCATAAACTTCTGATTTGCCTGCTGCAAAGCACGCTCTGGATTGACATGGCAGTGACGCGCAAAATTCACTACTGCGAATAAGAGATCACCAATCTCTTCTTCTACACGTTCCTGAGAAATATGCTTCGCGCCAAGTTCAGCTCTTACTTCCTCGACTTCTTCAGCAATTTTATCCAGTACGGGCGTGGCTTCAGGCCAATCAAAACCGACACTTGCGCAGCGCTTCTGAATTTTTACTGCGCGCAGCATGGCAGGCAGATTAGCGGGCACGTCCGCGAACACGGTATTCACTTCTTCTGGTGGCGATTGTCTTGCCCGCTCCTCTCGTTCAGCGCGTTTGATCGCTTCCCAACGCACCTTTACATCTTCTGAGTCTCCGACCTGTTCATCACCGAACACATGGGGATGTCGGCGAATCAGCTTGTCCGCCATTGCCGCAGCAATACCGTCAAAATCAAACCACGCTTGCTCATCTGCAACCCGCGCATAGAACACAACCTGAAAGAGTAAGTCGCCGAGTTCACCACGAATATCCTCAATATTGCCTTCCTGAATTGCAGCAGCGACTTCGTAAGCCTCTTCAATGGTGTAAGGCGTTAAGCTTTGCATGGTTTGTTTAAGGTCCCACGGACAACCGCGCTCCGGGTCGCGTAATGCCGCCATGACCTCGATGAGCTGGTCAATCCCCCGTTTGTCAGGCTCGGAGCTAGTGGGACTTGCGGGTAATACTGAGGACATGCGATACCTGCTGAAGTTTATTAGTCAGGCGCTGCACATCGTCTTGATGACGCACCAACAAGGATAATGAAATAAACACTTGGCCATCTTTATCATGGCGGGCATTTACATCGGTGACATTGAGTTTCTCGTGACTCAAAATACTCGTGATGTCATGCAGTAACCCTGATCTATCCATCGCAATAATCGACAGATTGACGCCGTAATTGCGTTGTTGCTCATCCACCCAATCCACGTCAATACCACGCCCTGGTGTTTGCAACAGCAATTGATGCAATTGCTCGCAATCTTGATGATGAACAGACACACCGCGACCCTGGGTCACATAACCTACTATCGGGTCTCCCGGTAACGGCTGACAGCATTTTGCAAAGGACATCATCAGGTTGCCAATGCCCGCCACTTTAACGCCATCTCGGGGCGATTTGCGCTGTGAGGCGGGTGCTTTTTTGCGTGATGCTAGTTTCTCAAGCTCTTCTTGCTCATCACTCGGTTCGGCTTTCAGGAAGTTGACGACTTGATGCAAGCGCACATCACCCGCACCAATCGCGACCAGCAAGTCATCCAGCTGTGTCATATTAAACTTCTCAACAGCGGGTTGCGCGTCAGTGAGGGTTAAATTGTGACGTTGTAGTTCCTGCTCCAGTTGCTCTCGACCTGTTTGTAAATACAGATCGCGGTCATGTTTCTTGAAGTAAGTTTGTACTTTGCTGCGCGCTCGCGCGGTATTCAGATAGCCTAACGATGGATTCAGCCAATCTCGTTTCGGGTTAGGCTCCTTCTGGGTCAACACCTCAATGCGCTCGCCATTTTGTAACCGATAAGTGAAAGGGACAATGCGACCATCCACTTTGGCACCAATGCAGCGGTGCCCCACTTGGCTATGAATGTAATAAGCAAAATCGAGTGGTGTCGCGCCCATAGGCAAATCAATGACATCGCCTTTAGGGGTAAACACATAAACCCGATCCTCGAACACCTGACTACGAATTTCTTGCACCAGATCTTCGTTCTCGGCCATATCTTCATGCCAAGCTAACAGCTTCCGTAGCCACGCAATTTTCTCTTCGTAACCCTGTGTTTTCCCTGCCAACTGGCCTTCTTTGTACATCCAGTGTGCAGCAACACCTAATTCAGCATCGTCATGCATATCGCGACTACGGATTTGAATTTCAACATTCTTTTGCTCTGGCCCAATAACCACAGTGTGAATCGATTGGTAGCCATTCGCTTTTGGCGTCGCAATATAGTCGTCAAACTCCGAGGCAAGATGCCGCCATTTCGTATGGACAATACCGAGTGCGGCATAACAGTCCTTCAAGCTGCCAGTAACAACTCGCACGGCTCGAATATCAAAGAGCTCATCGAACTGAAGATTCTTTTTCTGCATTTTCTTCCAAATGCTGAAGATATGCTTTGGCCGTCCATAAACCTCGGCATCAACTTGGTGAGCCTTCAACCCTTCAAGTAAGTCACGCACAAACTCATCAATAAAGATTTCCCGTTGTGAACGTTTCTCGTCCAGCTGCTTGGCGATTGCCATGTACACATCGGGATGGAGGTACCGGAAAGCGAGGTCTTCAAGCTCCCATTTCAGTTGCCCAATACCTAACCGATTGGCCAAGGGAGCGTATATTTCGCTACATTCCTTGGCAGTCAGAACACGAATTTCTTCATCGCCATTTTTGACAATACGCAGCTGACAAATACGTTCGGCAAGCTTAATTAAAACAGCCCGCACATCTTCCACCATGGCCAGGAGCATGCGTCGAACAATATCGATTTGCCCCTCGCTCGGTTTACCGCGGCGAAAATGCTGTAGCTCACTTATGCTTTGCATTTGATGAACCGTCTGCACAAGCAACACAAGTTGTTTGGATGCTAACTTCTCGAGGGCTTCCTCACTGACAATACCGGCTTCGAAGTAAGGCACGCACAGGGCAGCTTTTAAGCCCCGCAGATCAAGATTCAAGTCGGCAAGAATCTCAACCATCTCTTGGCCTTTTACGCGCATTTCAGGCGTGGCATTGGGGAGTTTCGCTAGGGCTTCATCGAGGGCGCGGAGCGTATCGCGAAAGTCTTCTTTAGGGAGTGTTGCAAGCCAGTCTCCACGTACGTCGTGAGATTTATCCACATGCACATTTCTGACCTGAACCATTACCGTAACTCCCTAATGACGGATGTTTTGAACTATGCCTTCAACAATGCGAAATCTAGATCACGCTGTCAACGCTATTTGGACTCAGCAACCACAAATGCAATCGCATGGGCTTGTTCATCACTGATACTAAGATGCAACTGAGCAATATTTAACGCATCCGCTTGTTGCTTTGCGCCTCCTGACAACACCAAATATGGCTGGCCTGACTCATAATGTTGAACTTCGATATCTTGCCATCGAATTCCTTTCGCAAGCCCAGTGCCAAGTGCCTTCAGGCACGCTTCCTTAGCGGCAAAACGCTTTGCTAGAAGACGCTCTGGCTCTTTGGTTTGCTCAAATGCAGTCAGCTCGTCTACCGTCAAGATCCGAGCCGCAAAGCCAGCCTGACGCTCCAGCACACCCGCAATACGCTGAATGTCCACCATATCGGTACCAACGCCCACGATACTCATTAGCGAGACTGTACCAGTATGGCTTTCATATCGCGCACCGCTTGATCGAGCCCAGCTAACATAGCCCGCGCCATAATTGCGTGGCCGATATTCAATTCATAGAGTTCGGGGATGGCCGCAATCGCAGCGGTGTTGTGATAGTGCAATCCATGCCCTGCATTGACGATCAATCCATGTTGCTTCGCTTGACGCGCAGCATGCTGAAGCACTTTCAATTGGTTCTGCTGAGCCTGCCCCGTTACTTCGGCATAATGCCCCGTATGTAGCTCAATGTAAGGTGCGCCTGACTCATGAGCCGCGTTAATCTGACCTTCATCAGCATCAATAAAGAGTGATACCAGAATGCCTACATCGGCTAATTCAGCAACCACATCAGTGACCTTGCTAAGTTGATCCGCAACATTTAAGCCGCCTTCGGTGGTTAGCTCTTCACGTTTCTCAGGCACTAAACACACGTAGGCAGGTTTAATCCGCTTGGCAATCGCCACCATTTCAGAGGTCATCGCCATCTCTAAGTTCATACGGGTTTGAATCGTGTCAGCCAATAACTCCACGTCGCGATCACGAATATGGCGACGATCTTCCCGCAAATGCACCGTAATACCGTCCGCGCCGGCTTGCTCTGCAATAAATGCCGCTTGCACTGGGTCGGGATAAGCAACGCCCCGCGCGTTACGCAGGGTTGCGATGTGATCGATATTGACTCCGAGTAATACTGGTTCCATTTCTACCTCGTTCTATCAGCGACTGCTCTGATGATTTGAAAATAGGTCACGACTGCGCAATGGCTTGCTGCCCAGATGCGGCTGCAATGCCGCTCGCATTACAAGCTTATACCACTTAAGTAATTCCGGATTGTCGAGTTGAAACGCGCCCAACGCTAGCACTGTCTCGCCGGGCAATGTTAAGGCCGCGTTCTGTGGGTTCATTGTCGCCATAAAGCCATGTTCCGGGTAAAACTCATAACGTTCGTCAGCCGAAATTGGACTTCCGTCGCGCGCATCTTCTGCCCATGAGAAGCCTAAATCAAGGCGCTCAAGCAGCTGCCATTCAAATCGCCGTAACACCGGCTCAAGGGAGACGCCTTGCTGCAGTAAATCGAGAGTGTCGCGATAATCATCAAATAGCTCTGGGGCACTAAATTGGTCAGGAAGAATGCGTTGCAACAGCTCATTCAGGTAGAATCCGCTGTATAAAAACCGTTGCTTCAGCTCAAACGTTTCTTGCAGGTCTGCGTGAGTTAGGGTGCAAAGTTCGCCACGCCCCCGCCACTCAGCATCTAGTAAAACAAATGGCGTGAGAATTCCACGCCATCGGCTTTTTGCACTTTGTACGCCTTTCGCAAGCAATCTTATTTTGCCGTGCTCACGAGTAAAAACTTCCAGTAACGCGCTGTGCTCTTGATATGGCCATCGATGCAATATGAAGGCCGGAGTCATTATTCCTCTCCGTACCCCAAGCTTCGCAGCGCACGCTCGTCATCAGCCCAACCAGATTTCACCTTAACCCAAAGCTGCAGGTTGACCTGATTTTCAATCAAGCGCTCAATGTCCTTACGCGCTTCTTGACCCACGGTTTTCAGTTTACTGCCCTTATTCCCAATAACCATACGCTTCTGTCCTTCGCGTTCAACCAGAATCAACGCATGGATCAAGGTAACCCCCGAAGGTTGGTCTTGAAATTTCTCAATCTCAACAGTGGTAGAGTAAGGCAGCTCTTCACCCGTAAAGCGCATGAGTTTCTCGCGAATGATCTCAGCGGTCATAAAGCGCACCGAGCGATCCGTTACATAATCCTCAGGGAAGTAGTGAATACCTTCCTTTAAGTGTTTACGCACAAGATTCTTCAAGGCAGGCATTTGCTCACCTGAGCGCGCCGTTAATGGCAGAATATCTGTAAATTCAAACTCTTGAGAAAGCTTTTGAATGTGGGGCAGCAACGACCCTTTATCTTTAACCTGGTCGATTTTATTAATAATTAATGCCGCTGGCCGCCCTGCTTTACGTAACTTGTTGAGCACCATTTCATCATCTTCGGTCCAATGGGTGCCTTCCACCACAAAGAGTACTAGCTCCACGTCGCCGATTGACGAGCTTGCAGCGCGGTTCATTAAGCGGTTGATCGCCCGCTTCTCTTCTTTGTGTAAGCCTGGGGTGTCCACATAAACGGTCTGGAAATTCCCTTGGGTTTCAATGCCAAGAATCCGATGACGTGTAGTTTGTGCTTTCTTGGAGGTAATACTGACCTTCTGTCCCAACAACTGATTTAGGAGAGTTGATTTACCAACGTTGGGACGGCCTACGATGGCAACGAAGCCATGATAGGTTTGCTCTGATTCGGTCATTCTTTACCTTTACTCTGAAGTTCATTAAGTTGCGCCAACACTTTTGACGCTGCATCTTGCTCCGCTTTGCGACGACTCGTGCCATCACCAACCACGGTTTCTTCCAGTAACGCAACTTGGCATGACACCGAGAAGCGCTGATTGTGTGCTTGGCCGGCAATATTGACGACCTGATATTCTGGTAACGGATGCTGTCGAGCCTGCAGCAGCTCCTGCAATCGCGTTTTTGGATCTTTCTGTTCTTGGCCTGGCTTAATCTCATCAAGCCGCGGCTTAAACCAGTCCATAACGACTTTACGACAGGTTTCGATATCGCTGTCCAAATAGATGGCGCCAATAATGGCTTCAACCGCGTCAGACAAAATAGACTCACGCCGAAATCCACCGCTTTTTAACTCACCCGGGCCTAAGTGTAAAAAGTCGCCTAACTTAAACTCTCGAGCTAACTCAGCAAGCGTCGGCCCACACACTAAAGTTGCGCGCATTCGGCTCAAATCGCCCTCTTGCGCACCAGTAAACTGGTGATAAAGCGCATCGGCGATAAACACGCTCAACAGTGAATCACCAAGAAATTCAAGGCGCTCATAATGGTCACCTGCCGCACTACGGTGGGTGAGTGCTTGTTGCAACAACGCTCGGTTATTTAGGCGATAACCGAGCGCAGTCGACAACACATGAAACTGTTGATCACTTAACTTCAAGTCAATCCTCCCAGACGTTCAAAGCGCACGCGGGACGGAATCCAGCCGGGCAATAAACTGTCTGGGCTGCGCTCAAACTCAAGGCTCAACCAAACAAAAACTGCGCGCCCCACCAAGAGATCTTCTTGGACAAAGCCCCAATAACGGCTGTCGCGAGAATTATCACGGTTGTCACCCACTACAAAATAATGTCCTTCGGGCACAATCCACTCACCCACGCGCGTTCCTGCTTGATTATAGTAGCCAGACATCTGCGACGCTGTCGTTGGATTAATTAACGTGTTGTACGTGCGCTCACCAAGCGTTTCCTCATAGCGGTTGAGTGCTACTCGCCCATAAAAGAAGTCACTGTCATTCACGAAGGTTTTAACGACTTCTTCAGCGTTCGCACCGCGGCACTCCGGCGCACAAGCACGTTCGATATAGAGCGTTTTGTCTTGATAAATAATGCGATCGCCCGGCAGACCTACGACCCGTTTGATGTAGTCAATGTCGGGTTCAAGTGGGTATTTGAAAACTGCAATTTCACCATGTTGCGGACGACCTGTTCGGTAAAATTCGTGGCGGAAAATGGGGTCGCGTAAACCGTATCTGAACTTCTCGACAAGAATAAAATCTCCCACAAGTAACGTCGGCAGCATTGAGCCGGAGGGAATTCTAAAAGGCTCATAAATAAACGAACGAAGAATCAGAATAAAAACAATCAACGGGAATGCTGAGCGGGAGAACTCGACCAAGCTCGACTCTGGTGCCAACCGATTCGCTTCCTCCTCGGTCAGTTCTCGTCCTGTCTTTTCGCTGATTTTCTTTACCGCGGCTTCACGCTTCGGTTTAAAAAGAAAATGATCGACCAACCAGACTACGCCAGTAAAGACAGTGGCCAATACCAGCAATAGTGAAAAGTAGAATGTCGTCATCAACAAGCTCCTGTGGCTTATTTACCGGTTTTTAGAACGGCAAGGAAAGCCTCTTGCGGAACTTCAACATTCCCCAATTGCTTCATCCGTTTCTTACCTTCTTTCTGTTTCTGCAAGAGTTTCTTCTTACGACTTACGTCACCACCATAACACTTTGCAGTAACGTTTTTACGTAATTGTTTCACTGTTGTCCGCGCAATAACATGGTTGCCAATGGTCGCCTGAATGGCGATATCGAACATCTGGCGAGGAATCAGCTCACGCATTTTCTCCACCACCTCTCGCCCCCGACTCTGACTTTGTGCACGGTGACAAATCATGGCTAACGCATCAACGCGCTCTCCATTAATCAAGATATCGACCCGCACCATGTCGGAAGGTTCGAAGCGTTTGAAGTGGTAATCCAAAGACGCATAACCACGACTCGTTGATTTCAAGCGATCGAAGAAGTCCATGACGACTTCAGCCATCGGCAAGTCGTAGCGCAACGCCACCTGCTTGCCGTGGTAACTCATATCTTTCTGTATGCCACGCTTCTCAACACAGAGGGTAATCACGTTCCCCACATGCTCTTGTGGCAGCAAAATATTCGCTTCAACAATCGGCTCACAAATTTCTTCAATTTCATTAACCGGTGGCAACGACGCTGGGTTATCTACCATCAGCTCCTTGCCTTTGGTCGTGGTGACCTTATAAACCACGGTTGGTGCAGTGGTAATAAGATCAATGTCGTATTCTCGCTCGAGCCGCTCTTGGATAATTTCCATGTGCAGCATACCGAGAAAACCACAACGGAAACCAAAGCCCAAAGCACTTGAGTTCTCTGGCTCGAAGAACAGAGACGCATCGTTCAGGCTCAGCTTATCGAGTGCATCGCGGAAGTTCTCATAATCATCTGAGCTGATTGGGAACATTCCCGCATATACTTGCGGTTGTACTCGTTTAAAGCCCGGCAACATTTTGTCGGCTGGACGACGAGCACTGGTTAGCGTATCGCCAACTGGCGCGCCATGAATATCTTTAATACCAGCGATGACATAGCCCACTTCACCGGCGTGTAAAACACCAGTTTCAGTCTGCTTGGGAGTAAAAATACCGACTTTGTCGACCAAGTGGTCGACACCTGTCGACATCACTTTCATTTTTTCACCCGCGCGCAAAACACCTTTCTTAATCCGTACCAAAGACACAACGCCCTGGTAATTATCAAACCAAGAGTCAATGATAAGTGCCTGTAATGGCGCTTCATCGTCAGCGGTTTCTGCTGGTGAGGGGATCTGTTTAACGATGCGCTCGAGCACCTCTTTGATGCCAATGCCTGTCTTTGCCGAACACTGCACAGCATCGACCGCTTCAATCCCGACAATGTCTTCAATTTCTTGCGCGACCGCCATAGGGTCTGCTTGAGGCAAGTCGATTTTGTTCAATACGGGGACCACTTCAAGGTCCATATCGATAGCGGTATAGCAATTCGCCAAGGTCTGCGCTTCAACGCCTTGCGCTGCATCAACAACCAGTAGCGCTCCCTCACACCCAGCCAAACTGCGCGATACTTCGTAGGAGAAGTCCACGTGTCCTGGGGTATCGATGAAGTTTAACTGGTACCGTTGACCATCGTCCGCGTTGTAATGCAGGGTGACCGATTGGGCCTTGATGGTAATGCCACGCTCACGCTCGATATCCATCGAGTCAAGCACCTGTTCCGCCATTTCACGGTCGGTTAAGCCACCACAAAAATGAATGAGACGATCAGACAGAGTCGACTTCCCGTGGTCGATGTGCGCGATAATCGAGAAGTTACGAATATTGGCTTTTGCAATGCCATTTTGGCTCATGAATACCTCAAAAAACGAACTACATGAGTGCGCGCACGAGAAAGCAGCACGCACCTAAGAAAATAGAGGGGAATTTTACTGGCTTTTGGTCCCACACACAATCAAGCTTCGGTGGTGGCGACCGCTCGGACCTGGAGCATTTTTCGAATTTGAACGTCGCGACTACGTAAATAACGCTTGAGCCCGAGCACAACACCGCCTGCAAAAAAACCGGCCAAGCCAATACTAACAAGTTCAGCGTTTGGCGCTATCGCACTGCCTAAAAGGGCTCCAGCGATTAAGCCGAGCAGTGGAAGTAGATAAAGCGCAAGACTGAAACGTACCATCGCCGACTCTGGTAATAGCACTTCAACCGTATCTCCAACAACAAAGCGTTCATTCACGTCCAGTGAAAATTCTGCTGTTCGATCAGGAAAAGCTTTGGCCAATACCCCTGCTCCGCATTGATTCTGCTGTTGGCATCCACCGCACCCTTGCTTCAGCTGCGTCGCGAGCGTAATGCGATGACCGTCCACTGCGGTAATAGTAGCGAGTTCACGAATCATTCGGCGGCTCTAACTGACGCAGCAATACGCTGCGCAATGTGCAGTGGAATACGACCAACCACTGTGGCGGTATATTGACCGTGGTCATGTGAATAGAGCGAGGTGATACCCTCATACTGCATCGCGGACGCACGGTCTTCGTCGGCACTGACATACACCGAGAATTTCGCCAAGCCATCGCTATACATGTAGTGATCAGCAACCGGGCCGTCTAAAGCAACTTGCAATCTATTCTGACGAACACGCTGGAAACCTGCCGGTAGCCATTCAAACTGCCAATCACCAATTTCTGCGTCTTGAATATCCGGACGTACCTCTGGCGGCGCTGTCCAGTGCTCAGAAATCTGCTCAAGCTCAGGGGCCGCCTCGTCAAATACATTAATGGAGGTGAGCAGCACTTGCTCTAACACATCACCTTCAGTCGAAAAGGTCACGACACTCAGCAACATTCCTGTGTCTCGGTCAATCCACAGCGAGTAGAGGTAGCGATCAGGAGAACGCGAAACTAAGCGAATATGCTGCGCCGCACGATCGACCACACGTCCGCCGCCCGCAGGAACTGCATCATATGACTCACGAATTTCTTGAAAACGCTCATAGAGTCCCGATGGTATCGGGCTGGACAAAGTCTGTGAGTGCAATGAATAGGGACTAATTACCGGAGAAAAATATGTCACTCGGTTATTCATCCGAATGGCTTGGTTTTCAGGGCCATTTAGCCCCGCAATGATTTCAATGCTATCGCCGCTTGTCGTTACACCATGCACCCAGCGATAGGCTTCCATTCCGCCACTATGCAAAGTGACAAAAGAAGCAGAAAAATTGAGTTCGCGAAGTGCGGTCTGCATACGATCAAACCAAAAAGCGCCTTCGCTATTGCGACCTTCAGCGGTTTGGTTGGCTGGAACTTGGTTGTTCGGAACAAGCACCTCCGGCGCTTCTTGCGCTTGAGGTTCTGTGGGAGTATCGGTAGACGTCGACGCAGCCCACGCCTCGAAAGTGAACGCTGCAAAAGTAAAAGAAGCCAAACCAAACAGACTACTGAGGAAAAACTGTTTCATGACGCCTTTATCCATCGCTCGTTAACGCCTTACATGAACTTAAATCGCCTCGTTGGCTAAATGTGCCAACTCCGAACGACATTACTCAGGTTGGCTCTCTGTATTCTCTGGCTCTGCATCTTGCTCTACCACTGGAGCCTCTAAATTCCACTGCAACTGAAACTGATGATCAACCATAAATGATTGCAGTTGCATGCGCTGCCGACTCGTATCTTGTGCGCTGCTTGATTGCATTGTATTAAAACTGACTGGGTTCATTACACCACCCACAGGCATGGTCTGTAACACGGGCTGGTGACCTGCACTTGGGGTACTCGCTGGCACCACAGCTTCTTCAACGGTCATAAACTGCTGCGCACCTAGAACCGCGATAATGGCCACACTGGCTGCTACGGCAGTTTGACCAACAGGACGCAACCAGGCTTGCATCTGTAACCGACGCAGACGACCATGCTTCGGCGCGAGCATGGCGGGCTCTTGCGCAACTTGCGCCGCAATGGCTGCGGAAATATCAACAGCTTGGCCTACCTGTGCTTCCCCTCGCATCACCGCACCAACAAGTTGGTAGCGTGCAAAGGTGTCGCGAGACTCTTGGTTCCGAACCAGATCAGTCAAACTCTCGGTGCTGGCTTCTTGAGCGTCCAGCATTGCTGAGAGCGTTTCATTCCGGCGTTCGGTCATAGTGTTTTCCTCAGTGTGTACTTAATCACGTTCTAGCAACGGTTTAATCTTTTCGTCAATTGCTTCACGCGCTCTAAAAATTCGAGAGCGCACCGTTCCGATAGGACAATCCATCGTCACGGCAATCTCTTCATAGCCCAACCCATCCAGTTCACGCAAGGTTATGGCTTGTTTCAAATCGTCTGGCAAATTATCGATGGTATCCATGACCACCTGCCGCAACTCTTCAGAAAGCAACAAGCTTTCTGGCGATGCGATATCTTTCAGACCATGTCCATTGTCTAAAAATTCCGCATCTTGTGCATCAATATCGGTACCCGGCGGTTTTCGGCCTCTCGAGACCAAGTAATTCTTCGCCGTGTTCACCGCAATGCGATAAAGCCAAGTGTAAAACGCGCTATCGCCACGAAAATTAGGCAAAGCACGATACGCCTTAATAAACGCTTCCTGCGCCACATCGGGCACATCTCCGGGCTGTTTCACATAGCGTGAAATCAAACTCATGATCTTGTGCTGGTATTTCTTTACCAACACATCAAACGCTCGCTGATCTCCGCTTTGTACCCGTTCAACTAACGCTTGATCGATTTCCTGTTCGCTCATTCGAGCCCACTCTCCTGATTCCCGTACTCACTGCTGCCGGGGGTGCGCCTTACTGCTGGCCCGAACCTTACTGATAGGTCTAGACTCCCCGGCTTGGGAAAAGTTCGCATTTTTTTTTCCAACAAGGGTAAAATCCCCTCTCTTATCCAACAAATACGATAAATGATCATGGCAAATAGTGCTACGCCTGTATGTGATGTTCTGATTATTGGTAGTGGAGCTGCGGGCCTATCGCTCGCTTTACAGCAAGCAAAAACCGCGCGCGTTATTGTGTTAAGTAAGGGGCCCTTGCAGGAAGGCTCAACTTACTATGCACAGGGTGGCATTGCAGCTGTCTTCGATGAAAGCGACAGTATTGAGTCTCATGTAGAAGACACATTGCGCGCTGGAGCCGGAATTTGCGACCGTTCTGTCGTGGAATATACCGCGGAACACGCCCGTGAAAGCTTGCAATGGCTGATCGACCTCGGCGTTGATTTTGATCAGGAAACCAGTGCAGACGGGACCTCACGCTTTCATTTAACGCGTGAAGGTGGCCACAGTCATCGCCGTATTTTGCATGCTGCAGACGCTACTGGGCGTGCTGTGCAGTCGACCTTAGTGTCACAAGCACTCGCTCACCCCAACATTCAAGTCATGGAAAATTTCAACGCCGTTGACTTACTCGTCGAAGGTGAAGGCGAAGATCGACGTTGTGTCGGTGCTTATGCCTGGAGCCGCGATGAGCAGCGCGTCTACACGATTGGCGCTCGTTTCACGGCATTGTGCACCGGCGGCGCAAGTAAAGTTTACCAGTACACTTCAAACCCTGATGTTGCGAGCGGTGACGGAATCGCCATGGCTTGGCGGGCAGGCTGTAAAGTTGCCAATATGGAGTTTAACCAGTTCCATCCCACCTGTTTGTTTCATCCGAAAGCTCAGAACTTTTTGCTCACCGAAGCGCTACGCGGTGAAGGCGCTTGGTTAAAACGTCCTGACGGCACACGCTTTATGCCCGACTTTCATGAGAACGCCGAGCTGGCACCACGGGACGTAGTCGCCCGTGCCATCGACTATGAAATGAAGCGCTTGGGTGCAGACTGCATGTTCTTGGACATTTCCCACAAGCCCAAAGAATTTATTATTCAACACTTCCCCAATATCCATGAGAAGTGCTTGAGCCTTGGCATTGACATGACGCAAGAGCCATTGCCAATTGTCCCAGCCGCGCACTATACCTGCGGCGGTGTCATGACAGATCTGCACGCGCAAACTGATCTCGCGGGTCTTTATGCCATTGGCGAAGTAGCCTACACCGGACTTCATGGCGCCAACCGGATGGCAAGCAATTCCCTACTAGAGTGCGTTGTGTTCGCGCGTGCCGCAGCGCGCCACATGAATGAAAGAATGAACGCAACCCCCTTGCCAGCAGAACTCCTCGAATGGGATGAAAGCAAAGTTACGGACTCTGACGAGGAAGTCATTATTCAACATAACTGGCATGAGCTGCGTTTATTTATGTGGGATTATGTAGGCATTGTACGTACGAGTAAGCGCCTTGAGCGAGCGGCGCGGCGAGTCGAATTATTACAGCAGGAAATTCACGACTACTACTCGAATTTCCGGGTCACCAATAATCTGCTTGAGTTGCGGAATTTGGCGCAAGTCGCTGAATTAATTATCAAGAGCGCGCAGCTGCGAAAAGAAAGCCGAGGCTTACACTTTACCTTAGACTACCCAGATTTAGCTGAAATTTCGGGACCCACTGTACTTTCTCCCCGGTAATCAGCGCGTCAAGCCTTTGGAGTCTGGACGGATTGCGTATGTGTCAAACAGATGCGTCGCAGTCGCGTCCATTCTTGCGTTGTCATACGATCCCGCCAGAACCAATGCCATTCGGAGTATTCGGCACGAAAACGAAAACGGACAATCACCAACCAAGGTAATAACAGACATGGCTCTGCAAGTTTGCAAGGACGTTCAATTTCACCATAAGTACCCTGCCCCCACTCATTCAGTTGCAAGAGCATCGGCGAAGACATGGGTCGACATAGGGGCAGAGTAAGTAGCAGAAATGCGAAGAGTAGCAGGCCGAAAGGTGGCGAGATCAAAGTTAGAACGCCTGAGAAGCTATAGCCCAAAACAACCAAAACCTGCTTAAGGCGGTTCGCCATAGCCGACGCTTGCACATAAAAATGCCAAGCCGTTCGGGCCATTCGAATTAAACTTTAACCCGCCGCAACATTAACGCAACCATTTCGGCGAGTTCAGGATCGGGACATTGTTGATGCCCCATAAACCAAGCGAATAAGTCTGGGTCGTCACACGTAATCAAGCGGCGGAATATAGCCTTTTGATCTTCAGATAACTCATCATAGGCTTGATCGACAAAAGGCGCGAAAAGCACATCAAGCTCGAGCATGCCTCTACGGCAAGCCCAACGCAAACGGCGTTTATCTTTTAATTGCTCTTCGGATTGGCGTACTAAATCCATCACTATGCACCTCGAATATAAACCACTACTGCTTGTGTACCGCTGAGTATATCAGGAAACGGCCTCATGTCCGCAGCGAACTGGCGTTTTAAGCAAACGCCACATCCCTTGAAAGGAGAAGCCGTCGCCCCCACAAAGAAAAGAACGAATTATTCGGCATTAGGAACTCTCAATCGTGGCAACCGTAAATATGGGTCAACAACACAGGGCACCTGCACTCTACATTGATGCCAGTGACTATGGGGTCATTCTCGCACATGGACCCGACGCGCAAAAATTTCTGCAAGGTCAAATTAGCTGTGATGTCACCGCTTTAGATGGCTCATTTTGGCGCGCCGGTGGACATGCCGATGCCAAGGGTAAACTTTGGAATACGTTTCGAATTACGGGTGCAAACGAACGGTTCTGGATATTCCTACCACGCAACAACTTGACGGCTAGCCTTGAGCAATTCAAGAAGTACAGCTTATTTAGTAAAGTCGAGTTTACCGATGTGTCGAGCGAACAGCCGTTGTTTGCGGTCTGGGGACATGACGCACTCGAGCACGTAAGGGAATTTACTGGCGTCCAAATTCCCTCTCACCTCGATGGTGACAGTTCATTTGCTCATGCGGATGAAGCACAACAAGTTATCGTATTGAGTCCGACGCTCATCTTGTGTAGAACGGCGAAGTCACACGCGCAACTGGCAGACCCCCGCTATTGGCGTGCAGCCATGCTCGAGCTTGGCTGGGTCGACATTAGTCCAGCAACAGCAGGTCAATATATCCCACAGATGGTAAACCTCGTGGAAAACGGTGGCATTGATTTCAAGAAAGGGTGTTACATCGGCCAAGAAACGATTGCCCGCATGCATTATAAAGGGCAAAACAAACGTCATGTTCTGTGCTTCAGTGGAACAGCTGAGCAACTGCCAAGTCCTGGTGACACATTGGAACTTAAAATTGACCAAAGTTGGCGTCGTGCGGGTGCAGTTCTTCAGTCAGTGCGTTATGATGATCAGGTCGTCGCGTTATTGGCCGTAGTCGCAACTAATTTGGACACACAAGCGCAATTTCGTATTCAAGGGCAGGACGACAGCCAATTCACCTACTGCCCTCAGCACAAATAACGGAAACCATTCATGAGCGAAACTATCAGCCAAGATAAAGCCGTCACTATTCATTATGCAGTAAAGAATCCAGATGGCGTCACCTTAGACCAATCATCTGAAGAACGCCCATTAGCCTTTATTTTTGGCCGCGGCATGCTGATTCCTGGACTGGAAAAAGCACTTGAAGGCAAGTCTGCCGGTGACGAATTAAACACTGTTGTTCCTGCCGCTGAAGCCTATGGCGAGCGTCATGACGGTTTGATTCAAACTGTTCCTAAGCAGCTGTTCGGCGAGCAAGAAGTCACGCCTGGAATGCAGTTCCGTGCATCTACAGACAATGGCGATCAGTCGGTCGTTGTCGTGGAAGTCACAGACACAGACGTGACAGTCGATGGAAATCACCCGCTGGCCGGTCTCGACCTGACTTTCGACGTCACTGTTATAGAGGTTCGTGAAGCAACTGCTGAAGAACTTGACCATGGACACGTTCACGGTCCAGGTGGTCACGAGCACTAAGCTCTAGCCACAAAACAGTAAACAAAAAAGCATGCAGGGTCGTTCCTACATGCTTTTTTCTTATCTAACGTTCACTCCAAGTTGGCGCTGGAATAATCGCCTCTACTTCCGCTAAATCAGCCGGCCAGACAATTCTCTTTTGACCTTGTTGCCATTGAATAAACAAGCCCTGATTAGCAATTTGATAACCTCGGTCATCCACTGCATAAGGGCCGAAAACGGTTGTCATCTCAAGATCAAGTAACGCCATACGAAGCTGCTCCTGATCCAGGTTTCCGGTCTGCTTTAGCCCCGCCACAAGTAATTGGCAACTGCCATAGGCTCCTGCGGCATGGAAACTTGGATCACGGCCAAAACGAGCACGGTAATCGCTCACGAAGCGCTCGAGACCCGGGTTTGCTAATCCAGGCTCCCAAGCCGAGAGTCCCGTCACATATTCCGCAGCCTCACCGAGCGCTTCCTGATATTCGACGACTGCGCCCGAGGTACCGAGGATTTTTATTGAGACATCCAGTTGCTGTAGTTGCTCTGTGACGCTAACAAAGTCACTCAATGAGGAAGCTGCAATGCCAAGCACTTCGATGTCCTCCGCTCGTAACTGTTCAATAAAGGCACTGAAATCAGTTGTTCCCGAGGCATAAGTGTTGAACACTCGCACCGCCATACCCGCTTCTGCCGCCAATGCTGCAGCGCCCTCTGCCGCGGCCTGCGGGAACAAGGCGTCTTCATGGAGGATAGCTACGCGCGTCAGCTCATGTTGGCTAGCTAAATCAATTAAGCCAGCCAAGAACAACTCTGCGGGAGGCAACACCATAAATAGATATTCTCGCCCTTGCTCCCAAATTGAAGACGTGGCCGCAAGCGGAGAAATGTGCACATAACGATGGAGTTCTGTGACTGGCGCAACGGCTTCGGTAAGCGTAGAACCATAAGGTCCCATCACGAGGTCCACTTGATCAGCACTGATCAGCTGTTCATAAAGCTGTGCCGCCTGCGCGGTACTGGACGCATCGTCATAAATAGTAAAGGAGAGAGGCCGTCCCCAAACTCCGCCATCGGCATTAACGTGAGCTTCACACAGCAAGTAACCATCGCGAGCCGGAATCCCCTGAGTCGCATAAGCGCCGGTTTCCGACATAGTGGCACCAATGCGAATGGGCTCAAGTTCAGCTTGACCGCATGCGGCTAGAAATGCGCAAGATGCACTTAGAACAAGAAAACGAGAAATAGGAAAACGAGGAATAAGAAAACGAGGAATAAGAAAACGAGGAGTTAAAAAACGCATAACAGGCCTTTGTTTTTAGCATACCAAAGACCTGTTATACAGCACTGAAATGGAATGTAAACCTAGGCAGCAGCCTCTGCTTTCTTTACGTCTTTAGCCAAATACAGATACATGGCTGGCAGAACATATAGGGTAAAGAGCGTACCAATGGTCATCCCAGTCGCGATAATCAAACCCATCGCAAAGCGCGATGCACCGCCCGGTCCAGATGCAAACAACAACGGTACCATAGCTAATACAGTCGCCGCGGTAGTCATCAAAATTGGACGCAAACGAATGGCTGCTGCTTCTTCAATCGCATGCCGTTTTGAGTGCCCTTCCTCTCGCAGACGGTTAGCAAACTCCACGATCAGAATCCCGTGCTTGGCGATTAAGCCAATCAGTGTCACTAAGCCTACTTGAGTGTAAATATTCAGGCTCGTCACACCGAGGCTGACGAAGATCAAGGCGCCACAAATACTCATAGGAACCGTAACCAAGACAATGATCGAGTCACGGAAAGACTCAAATTGCGCAGCTAACACCAAGAAAATAATCAATAGTGCAAAGAAGAAGGTAACAACTAATTGCTGCCCTTCTGTCATAAACTGACGCGATTGGCCTGCATAATCCACTACAAAGCCTGCAGGTAACCGTTCTGCCGCAATGTTATCGAGTATACCGAGCGCTTCACCCAAGGACACACCAGGCCGCGGAATGCCGCTCACAGTTACTGAGTTCAACTGTTGAAACCGGTTCAACTGCTGTGGCTGCACGGACTCTTCAAGAGTTACCAAAGAGGACATAGACACCAACTCGCCATCTCGCGTCCGCGTATAGAAGTTCTGCAATTGCTCTGGTGATAGTCGTTCGCTGCGCTGCACCTGCGGGATAACCCGATACGAGCGGTTATCAAGTGCAAAGCGGCCCACATAAGCGCCCGCCATCATGCCCGCTAGATCTGCAGAAATTTGCGACATTTCCACCCCCATCAGCGCGGCTTTATCACGATCAATCTTTACCGTCTGACGCGGCCTGTCGATTCGTAGGTCTGTATCGAGCATTATAAACCGCCCACTTTGCATTGCATCCGCCATCACGTCGTTAGCAATTTCCTGCAAATTCTCCATGGACTGAGTCGAGCTAATGACAAACTGCACCGGCAATCCACCACCTGGCGTCGGTAAGCTCGGCGGAATCAAAGCAAACACATTCAAACCCGGAATTTGTTCTACGAAAGGTTGAATGGATTCGTCCAACACTTGTTGCGTGGAACGTGAGCGGTCAGACCAAGGCTTGAAGCCAAGGCCCGTGCCTGCACTGCCTGGACCCAACATGCCGTTAATCACGAAAGCCATGTCGATCTCATCAATGTCACGTTGCAAATAAGACAAGTACGCGGAGTTTTGTTCGATATAATCCAACGTCGCGTAGCTGTCACCTTGTGCAATGACGAAGACAAAGCCTGCATCTTCCTGTGGTTCCAATTCAGAGGAACTGGTCACAAATAGGAAATAACAAGACACCAACACGATCAACCCGAACACCAGTAACACCGACTTGGTTTCTAACGCACCGTGGAGTTGCCGTTGGTAACGACCACGCAAATTTGTGAAACGTTGGTCTAGCCACACTTCAAACTTCGGTCGCGGCCCACCATTCTTGCGTGAACGGAGCATGCGCGAGCACATCATCGGCGACAAGGTTAAGGCTACAACACCCGACAGAATGACCGTCGCCGCCAAGGTGAAGGCAAATTCAACGAACAGTGTTCCAGTTAAACCACCGATAAAACCAATCGGCACAAACACCGCGATCAGCGTAGTGGACATAACGATAACTGGGCCAGCAAGCTCGCGGGCACCGCGAATGGACGCGTCCATGCGCGACATACCTTCTTCCACATGGCGCTGAATATTCTCCAGCATGATAATGGCGTCATCCACCACTATTCCGATGGCAAGCACCATAGCTAATAACGTCAACAAGTTGATAGTGAAACCCAGCAACATCATCATGAAGAACGTGCCGATCAGTGACAAGGGCACGGCTACCGCTGGAATAATCACCGAGCGCAGAGATCCAAGAAATGCATAGATCACTGCCAATACAATCACGAGCGCTAAAACAATGGTCATGATGACTTCGTCGATAGCATTCTCAATATACTCGGTTGAGTCGTACGAAATACTCGCGCTCAAGCCTTGCGGCAACTGCGGAATAATGTCCTGATTCCAAATCCTACGCACTTCCGCGATGACATCGAGCGAGTTCGCATCTGGTGCAATCTCAACGCCGATGAAAGTCGCCGGCTGGCCATTGTACGTAGCGGAGGCTTCGTAATTTTCTGAGCCTAACTCAATTTCAGCGATATTTTCTAAACGCACTACCGCGCCATTGTCCGCACGAATAATCAGCTCGCGGAACTCCTCGACGCTCTTCAAATCAGTGTCGGCAGTCAAATCAATCGCGACCATCTGACCTTTGGTGCGCCCAACAGCAGACAATACGTTATTACTGCGCAAGGCCGTCATGACGTCACTACCGGTCACACCCAACGCAGCCATGCGCTCTGAGTCGAGCCAAATACGCATAGCAAAGGTCTGCGCACCAAGGATTTCTGCCCGCTGCACGCCGGCAATAGTTGCTAGTTGCGGTTCAACCACGCGCACTAGGTAATCGGTGATCTGATTACTGTCCAAAATGTCGCTGTAGAAGGACAGGTACATAGACGCCACATCTTGCCCAACGGACAATTCAATCACAGGGTCCATCGCATCTTCGGGTAAATCAGAGCGGAGCTTATTCACCTGTGCAGCAATCTGCGTCAGTGCATCATTGGGATCGTAATCAAGACGCAGGAAAGCCTGAATGGTGCTAATGCCAGCGGAAGAGGAGGACACGATATAATCAATCCCTTCAGCCGCGGCTATTTCGCGTTCCAAAGGCGTGGTAATAAAGCCCTGAATCAAATCAGCGTCTGCACCAATATAGCTCGTTGACACGGTCACAGCCGCGTTACGAATCTCAGGAAACTGGCGAACGTTCAGGTCGAACATGGAACGCAAACCGATTAAGAGAATCAGCAAACTGATGACAGTTGCCAACACCGGTTTGCGAATAAAGATATCAGTAAATTTCATAATGCCTGCGTATCCCTATTAACGGTTTCGAGGTGTTGGGTCGGTATCAGTCGAAGGCTGCAATGCCTCGTCCTCATTGATCTTCACCACTGTGTCGTTACGCAGCTTAAGAAGCCCTGAAGTCGCGATGCGATCACCTAACTCCAGTCCCTCTTCCACCGCAATCATGTCACCACGGGTCTGCCCAGTGCGAATCAAACGTTGCTGCACACGCAGTTCGTCATCACCTGCTTCCTCAATGATGTAAACCACATTACCAAAGGGGTTAAACTGGACTGCTGTGCGCGGAATCACTTTTACGTCCCGCGCTTCACCCACGTCCATGCGAACGCGTGCAAACATACCCGGACGTAACTGTGCGTTTTCGTTGTCGAACAAAGCTTGGACTTCCACTGAACGAGTCGATTCACGAATGCGTGGCTCAATGGCAACAATCTCACCTCTGAATTCTTCCGAGGTAAAGGCATCCACTGAAGCTCTTACCCGTTGTCCTACACTTAGCGATGAAAGGCGGTGCTCCGGTAAATTGAAGCTCAAGAAAATCGGTGTAAATGACTCAATTGCCACTAAGTCATGGCCCGGAGAAACATACTGGCCCAGGTTGACGCGGCGAATTCCCAGTACCCCATCAAATGGCGCTCGAATGGTCTTTTGACGAATCAATGCGTCTTGCGTTGCAAGTGCTGCGCGCGTTTGCGCAACTTCGCTTTGCGCCCGTTGCAAATCTGATTCACTGACGTTCTGTGACTCACTCAAACGCTCGAGGCGACGGGCTTCTCGCTCTGCAATGTCTAAGGCTGCGGCAAGCCGATCACGCTCTGCAATATCTACGTCCGTATCGAGAGTTAATAGCGTGTCCCCGCGATTTACGGCCTGACCGTTTTGAAAATTAATTTCAGTGACCACGCCCGCAACTTGCACCGTAAGCATGGTGCCGTTCACAGGTACAAAGCTACCAACCGTTTGCATGGACTCGGTCCAACTATCTTGCTTCACCTCAGTTGCGGTAATAGTTGCACTAGGTGGTGGCATATTATCGAAGAAATCATTCATAAAATAATTGCCGATAGCTTTATAGCCAAAAATAAGGCCGAACACGATACCCGTGGCAGCTAACATCAGGATCATCCGTTTGATCATGCGGTACTCCGAAACAAAGAAAATCAGTTGATAAGCACTATTATACTCATTTTTAGATCAAATAGTTTACCAACTGGTCGGTAAATTTGTGACAAAAAAATACCGGCCGAAGCCGGTATTAAATGTTTTCATGAAATAAGGGGATTATTTCACATCACATTCCATACAACGTACATACACGCCGCGTGGATCATTAAATTGACGGAACATCAGGAATGGCTTGCTCAGCATGCCGATTTCTTCTGGCATCGTCATCTGCGCAGACCCAAAACCAAAGTTCGCCATCAGTTCTTCGAAGAAAGTTGTCTCACGTGTTGGCCAAAGAACAGCGAAGTCCTCTAACTCGGCATGAGCTGCGGCACGGTCAATGGCTGTTTGCAAGCCACCTAAGCTATCGACTAAGCCTAGCTCGTATGCACGCGCACCTGACCATACTTGGCCTTGTGCAACTTCATGCACCGCGTCAGTACTCATATCACGCGCATCCGCTACCAAGCGCAAGAAATCTTGGTAAATACTTTCGACTCCCGCTTGCACCATCCGGCCTAAATCGTCAGACAATGGCTGCGTCATCGAGAATACAGGCATCTCGGTAGTACTTGCCGTATCAAAGTTCACACCAATTTCAGCTAAAGCGCCATCAAAGGTCGGAACCATCCCGAACACACCAATGGACCCCGTGATTGTGCCAGGTGCCGCAATGATTTCATCCGCACCTGCTGAAATCCAGTAACCGCCTGAGGCTGCCACAGAACTCATGGAGGCAATCACCGGCTTACCTGCTTCGCGCAGTTGCAGAATCTCTTGGCGAATAACTTCTGACGCAAAAGCACTTCCACCTGGGCTATCTACACGCAAAACGACCGCTTTTACTTTGTCATTGTTGCGAGCAGCACGGAGTTCTCGGGCAATACGGTCACCGCCCATCTCGTTATTGCCACCCATACCATCAACTATTACGCCGGTTGCAAAAATAATAGCAACTTGATTACTGTTGCGCGCTGTTCCGTGATTCGGGTTAGTCACTGAGTCAGGCAAAGTCTGCCAGTAATTACGGTGCGTAACATGACGGTAGGTGTGGTTCTTTTCGTCATAACCAGCAACTTCAATCAAACGGCTGCGCACTTCATGCGCATGCTTAAGATCATCAACTAATCCCATTTGCACGGCATAACGCGCCATGTCCATGTCCGCCGCTTCCATTGCAGCAAAGAAATCATCAAGTTTCCCTGAGGTCGCCAATGGGCTGATTTCGCGGCCACGTTGCACCACTTCAAGGTACTGTTCCCATTGCTCACCTAACCAAAGTTCGAGGTTCTGACGCGCTTCTGGAGACATTCCACTTTCAATGTAGGGCTCTACTGCAGACTTAAAGTCACCGACGCGGAACACATTGATATTTACTTTAATGCGAGCTAATAAATCTTTGAAATACGCATTCTCAACGCTGAAGCCTTCCAGTAATACACCACCCAATGGGTTGATGAATACCTCATCAGCTTGGCTCGCCAGCATATACTGACGCTGACTCATACTATTTGCCGCAGCGAAGATAGGCTTACCAGACTGACGGAAGTCATAGAGGGCATCGGCGAGTAAAGTCATTTTGTCGAGGCCACCACCACCGAAGCGACTGAGGTTTAAAACAATCCCTGCGATGCGATCGTCATTCTTCGCCTGCTCAATGATGGTCACCAGCTCATAGACGGACTCTTGTGGAACGGGTCCGCTGCCAATTATCTCATCCATAATTGCATCGATCGGATTCGGCCGCGTTTTGTTCTCAACTAAAACACCCGTTGGTGCTAGCACTAGCAAACCACCATCCGGCACCTCAGGTACGTCTTCGGACTTGAATAAACTGGTCACCACAAGGACAATCACGATGACTGTCAGTACATGGGCGGTATATCGACGAATAGCGCTGAGACCAGCGCCAATACGTAAGAAAATCTTCTTTACTACGCTCATAACGAAACGTTCCCTGGCAGATTAATAAATTATTCAGTGCGTTATTTTATGCGAGAACCACTCGCAACGGGCAACAACTATGTAACAACCTATTACAGGTGAGTTCCTAACCGTTCAAAAACTCTCTAATAACACCCTTTACCCGCTCAAGTGTCTTGCTGTCTTTCAGCTGGCCATTATCGCTAAAGGCTTCATTCGCCTGACCGAGAGCAAATTGGCTTGGTGCAACCCAGAGTCCGAGTTTTGCCAACGCATCACGCAGTACAATCAAACCACGCAATCCCCCTGCTGCCCCTGGCGATGCAGATAGAATCACCGCTCGCTTGCCTTTAAACAAAGCACCACCAGAGCTACCATCGGCTTGTGGGCGCGAAATCCAGTCGAGCGTATTTTTCACAGCCGCGGTCAAACTACCATTGTACTCTGGCGAGACAATCATTAATGCGTCATGCTCACGCATGAGATCTTGAAGCTTTCTCACGTTCTCAGGCATGCCGGCGTCTTCAATATCGCCATTGTAGATCGGCAGTGCATAGCTATTTAAATCGATCAACCTGACCTCAGCACCCTCTTCTTGGGCGGCTTGCGCGGCAACAGCTAATAATTTGCGATTGAACGACGCCTTGCGCAAGCTTCCTGCAAATGCCAGTACTTTCAATGGTGAACTCATCAAGAGACTCCTAGTCATGTGAGTGATCGAGACACTCACCAATATCTTCATTCCAAATGTCGGGGCGCAGCTGAATAAACTCAGCCATTAATGCGATACAGCGATCATCATGTAATTCGATCACTTCCACACCCGCTTCTTTTAACCAAGGCAGGTGACCTTCAAAGTTTCGCGACTCACCCACAACGACAGTGCCAATATTGAACTGACGAATTAGACCAGAGCAATACCAACAGGGCGCCAAAGTGGTTACCATAATAGTGTCGCGGTAATTCTTCTGGCGGCCTGCTTTTCGAAAAGCGTCCGTTTCACCATGAATAGAGGGATCATTTTCTTGTACCCGTCGATTACGACCACGGCCAAGCAAGGTGCCATCGCGAGAGAACAGTGCAGCACCAACGGGCACACCACCTTCTTTAAATCCTACTTGCGCTTCTTCTAGCGCAACTTCAAGCATCGCCTTGTAATCCATCGAATATCCTCTCTTAAATCCACCACTTCTTTTGAAGTTTTCTCACCATACGTGGATTTCGAGAAATAAAAAAGGCGCCCGTAGGCGCCTTCAAGAATTAGTACTCATTACACGTTTGCGAGTGCGTCGTTCAGTAACTTAGACGGACACATAGCTTTCGCCACCAATTCTGGATTTGGCTGATAATAACCACCAATTTCCACTGCAACGCCTTGAACTTTATTGAGTTCGTCGACAATTGCAGTTTCATTTGCCAGTAACGTTTTCGCCAGCGGTGCAAAACGAGTACTCAGCTCCGCATCATCGCTTTGTGCTGCAAGCGCTTCTGCCCAGTACATCGCCAAGAAGAAGTGGCTACCGCGGTTGTCTAATTCACCTGCGCGGCGTGAAGGCGACTTGTTGTTCTCAAGGAACTTGGCAGTCGCTGCGTCGAGTGTGTCCGCCAGGACTTGAGCACGCGCATTGCCCGTAGCACGGCTTAAGTGCTCGAGAGATGCTGCTAACGCTAAGAACTCGCCCAGTGAATCCCAACGTAAATGGTTCTCTTCGACAAACTGTTGGACGTGCTTCGGTGCCGAACCGCCAGCACCAGTTTCGAACAAACCACCACCGTTCATCAATGGCACGATAGAAAGCATTTTCGCACTGGTATTGAGCTCTAGAATTGGGAACAAGTCAGTCAAGTAATCACGTAACACGTTACCTGTGACAGAAATCGTGTCTTGTCCTGCCTTCATGCGCTGTAATGAATGGCGCGTAGCGTCGACTGGGCTCATGATCTGAATGTCCAGACCTGAAGTGTCGTGATCTTTCAGGTAGGTAGTTACCTTCGCGATTAACTCACGGTCATGAGCACGGGCGCTATCTAACCAGAATACTGCTGGCATGCCGCTTTGACGTGAACGAGTCACTGCCAACTTCACCCAATCGCGAATAGGGGCATCTTTCACCTGGCACATGCGCCAAATGTCACCCTTGTTTACCGCATGTTCGAATACTGTTTCACCCGCTTGGTTCAATACTTTCACAGTACCATTCGCCGGGATTTCGAAAGTTTTGTCGTGCGACCCATACTCTTCTGCTTTTTGTGCCATCAAACCAACGTTCGGGACAGTTCCCATAGTGGCTGGGTCAAAGGCTCCGTGCTCTTTACAGAAGTTAATGGTTTCTTGATACACACCTGCATAGCAACGATCTGGGATCATCGCTTTGGTATCGGCTTGCTGGTTATCTGGCGTCCACATCTTGCCAGAGTCACGGATCATCGCTGGCATAGACGCATCAATAATGATATCGCTTGGCACGTGCAGGTTGGTAATTCCCTTGTCCGAGTTCACCATGGCCAATTCTGGATTCGATTGGTAAACCGCTGCCAAGTCTGCTTTCAATGCTTCAGCTTTGTCTGCAGATAACCTGTCGAGTTTGGCGTACAAATCACCAATACCATTCGTGGCGTCAAAACCGATTTCTTTTAGTTCCGCAGCATGTTTCTCAAGCGCGTCTTTGTAATAAACCCGCACCGCATGACCGAACATAATGGGGTCTGAAACTTTCATCATGGTCGCTTTCAGGTGCAACGATAGCAATACACCTTCTTGCTTCGCTTTCGCCGTTTCTTGTGCGAAGAACTCTTGCAGCTTCTGTGTGTTCATAACTGCGGCGTCAACGACTTCGCCAGCCAAGACTTTAATGCCGTCTTTCAGTACGGTTTGCTGACCATCATGGTGCAGCACAATGCTCAGTGCATCTGCACTGGCAAAGGTTTTCGACTGCTCGCTTGAATAGAAATCACCGTCGTTCATGTGTGCTACATGGGTTTTCGAGTCTTTACTCCAAGCCCCCATTCTATGCGGATGCTTTTTCACAAAGTTCTTCACAGAAGCCGGTGCACGACGATCTGAGTTACCTTCACGGAGTACGGGGTTTACCGCACTGCCCTTCACTTTGTCGTAGCGAGCCTTAATGTCTTTCTCTTCGTCTGTTTGCGGATCGAAAGGATAATCAGGTAAGGCGTAGCCTTGGCTCTGCAACTCTTTAATCGTTGCTGTCAGCTGCGGAATTGACGCACTAATATTAGGAAGCTTAATAATGTTCGCTTCTGGCGTTTTTGCCAGCTCACCCAATTCAGTCAACGCGTCTGGGATACGCTGCTCTTCTTTCAAATATTCTGGAAATACGGCAATTACTCGACCCGCCAGTGAAATATCACGGGTTTCAACGGAAATACCGGCTGCTTTCGTGAAGCTTTGAATAATCGGCAGCAAAGAATAGGTCGCAAGGCGCGGCGCCTCGTCTGTTTCGGTATAGATGATCGTTGATTTATTCGTAGACATAGTCATTCCTATTCGTGACACCACCCGTGGGCAGCGGTGAATCGTGAGAAAAAGGCCTAAATTTTGGGGCGGTTAGTATTACACCAAACGGCGGTTTATTCAATCCAAACGCCCCGCCGCTTAGCTTTGAATATGGGCTTTTTAACCGTTTTACAAGGTCTTGCCGCAAAGTCTGGAACCCGCATGCATTATGGGTCAGAATAGCTGCGATTCGAAATCCCCTATCGAAGTAACATCAGGAGAGAAATATGAAGCGACTGACTGTGTGGTTATGGCTACTGGTATTGCCAATGGCAATTGCCCAAGCCGAAACCGACAACCCTTTATCTGTAGAGCTAATGTGGCAAATTGAACGCATTGGCGCTCCACAAATTGCCCCCCAGGGTGGACATATTGTTGCTCCCGTCACTCAGTTCGACGTGAGCAAAGACCGCGGGAATACCCGTTTATGGTTATTTTCTGCCGACGGACAAACACCTCGTCCAATTACCGCCGAAGGACTACGCGTAAGCGAACCAACCTTCTCGCCGAATGGTAATACGTTGGCCTTTATCAGCCAGCGCCATGAGGACGAAGCAGATCAGGTGTACTTGTTACCCATGGATCGTCCAGGAGAGGCAACTCGCCTCACCAATGTGCCCACTGGCGTCTATGGCATACGCTGGGTTGGTGATCATATCTATTTCATTACCCGTATTTGGCCTGGCAAAGACTGGGACGACATGGCAGAACAGCTCAAACAAGAGCGCGCCACCCATGTATCAGCCCGTCAGTGGAACGCCTTACCCTACGCGCAATTTGATCACTGGATTGATGAGAACCGTCAAGCCCATGTATTTCGTATTCCGGCATCTGGTGGTGACGTTGAGCCAGTCACTCAAGGCTTCGGTATTGAGCTAACGCGTCCATCGCAAAGTGCGGCAAGCTACGACGTTGACGTGTCCGAGCGTTGGATTGCATTTACTGCCGACAGTAAAAATGATGGCGTAAACCCAGACGTTGACTTGTTCTTAGGCCGCATCGGCACCAATGAAGCGACCAACATTACTGAGGCGAACCCGGCACCAGACACGAACCCAATGTTCAGCCCAGACGGGCGTACCTTGGCCTATGTGCGTCAACAAATCCCAGGTTTCTATGCAGACAACATGAACCTGGTGTTATTTGACATGCAACGTCGCACGCATAATGTGTTAACCGAAAACTGGGACCGCTCTGTTGGTGGACTGGTGTGGACACCAGATGGTCGCGGCTTCTACGCCACCATTGATGACGCGGCGACGTCACGGGTTTATCACATCGATGCACGACGCGGCAACGTGCGCGCTATCACAGGTGAAACCAACTTCAATAGTTTGAGTGTTGCGAACAATGGTGTGCTCGTTGGCACCAATGAGAGCTTCCTCTACCCTGCTCGGTTGGTTCGCATAAACCCGCGCAACGGTAACACGACTCGTTTGGAAACCTTTAACGATGAGCTGCTGGCAGACGTAGACTTCGGTACCTACGAATCGGTTACCTATGAAGGCTACAACGGCAAAGAAATTCAAATGTGGGTTCACTATCCGCCAGGCTTCGATAGCAGCAAAGAGTATCCGTTGTTCTTGCTGATTCACGGCGGTCCGCATAATGCGATTACCAATGGTTTCCACTACCGCTGGAACGCACAGACCTTTGCGTCTTGGGGCTATGTCACCGCATGGCATAACTTCCATGGCTCAAGCGGTTTTGGACAAGAGTTTGCCGACAGCATCAATCCAGACTGGGTAACAAAACCATATGCTGACACTATTGCAGCAGCAAACTGGTTCATGGAGAAAGATTGGATCGACAATGACCGCATGTTTGCAGGTGGTGCGAGTTACGGTGGCTACTTAAGCTCAATTTTATTGGGTAAAGAACATCCATTTAACGCGCTCTTGATCCATGCACCGGTATATAACATGTACTCGCAAATGGCCGCTGACTTCTCAGTGCACTCAGTACGGTTTGGAGACTTCTGGGAAAACCCAGATATCTACAAAGATATCTCACCTCATTACCGTGCAGGAGATTTCAACACGCCAGCGTTGGTCATTCATGGTCAGTTAGACTATCGCGTACCCGTAGGTCAAGGCTTTGAGCTGTTCAGAACGCTACAGAGTCGTGGTATTGAGTCGCGAATGATTTACTTCTCAGACGAGAACCACTGGATCTTAAAGCCAAATAACTCAATTTATTGGTACAACGAAGTAAAAGACTGGGTTACCAAGCATACTCCACCAGGCGGGCGTTAATCATGCTCTGACATGACAGACAACCGTCAGGCAAAAATCCGTAGCTAGTTCACTAGCTACGGATTTTTTTTATAGAAATAAACTCAGTCGCTATCTGCAACTTAGCCCTCAAAGAATGGCGCGCAGCAAACCGAACCACATACTTTGATAAATGAAGTTCCAGCCGGACAAGCTATGCCCATTACCCTCGGCGGGTTCACAACCTTTGTCGCAAACAGGCTTTTGTAGCCATACACCAATAAACCCACCCACTATTGCCGCAGTAGCAAGCGCCGCTGGCGAACTCATTCTAGTCCGCACCGCAGAGGTAACTGTACTTGCCTGAGACATGAGTCGACGTCGCTGCAACGGAAGTTGCTGTGTCAGTTGCACTATCCGCTGGTCTAAATGCTGATTTAAGTGTTCGTCAGAGTACATGCTATGACTCCTTGGTTTTGGTTTCAGCTTAGGCGTCAGCAATAGGTTCGGCGGAGCGTAAACTTTTTCGCGTCGCTGGAAAGCTTAAAAGCCTGCTGTAATGGGCGCAACGACGTAATACAAACCATAAGCCCAACAAGTTAACGACCATGGCCAAACCCAGTGATTGCCAAACTGACAGCGTTCCTTGTTGTGCAAGCAACACAAACTGAGCTAACACAGTGAACCACAAGCTAATTAATAAGACACCAGCAATCATACCAAGCACCAACAGAGTCACAGCGCTACGAATAACGCGCTCGCCCTCAAGGGTGAGCAGCTCTAATTGATCATGAAGTAAGACTTCAAGCTGCTCCCACCGGCAGTGCGATTTAACCACATCGCAAACAATGCGCCACCGGCTACCGCAACACCTAATGCTAGCAGCGGATGATTACGAATCTGCTTGCGCGTTCCTTCAGTCAGCTGTTGTTGCAGGTGATGCAACTGTGTACCTTTCTCTGACACGCTATCCGCCGCGTTATGCGCACCTTTAGCCATAGAATCCACTGTGCTATGCGCAGTATCAGAAGCTTTCTTAATCGCAGGAACAGCGGCATCCGACGCACTGTCAATGGCCTTATGGACAGATCCAGAAGCCGAGTCGACGCCACGATCAAAAGTTTTCTTTGCGCTATTAGTTTCTACTGTCTTGTTCATTCTAAACTCCGTTAATCTCATTGGTCTCTGCGACGGCAGGTTTGCCGTAGTCTTGCTACAGACTATGCCGTTCAGTCTATTGGGTCGGTGCGATAACGCGCTTAGCCAGACCTATTTTGTGATCGAATTGCGTAAAGAACTCCGCGGCCGCTCGAATAAGAATCATCCGAGGTTGAGAAATAGAGACACAAAAAAAGGCAGCTCGTAAGCTGCCTTTTCTTCGTTGCTATCGGACTCGCTAGCAACCGTCAGTCATGGAGCCAACAAAGGCGCCCCGCGTGCCGATAGGCTGAGAGTAATAGACGCGACAATTATCGTCTTTGACTGAGCCATCGCCATTGCGGTCAAAACCTAAGTACGCCTGATGTCGCTCGCCCACTTCCATAATAATGTCATCTCCTGCATTGACTAACTTCGCAACTTCGAAGTTATCTGGGCCCAAAACACCATCGCTGTTCGCAATCAACTTGATATCGATCCCTATGTTATTGCGAGGATTATCTTGATCAATGCCACCGCCACTATCAATAATTCCATTACGATTCATATCGAGCCACAGTGTTCCAGAACTAGGATCTCTTAGCACCATGCCCGGCATCATTGCCTGCAACGAGGCGAGCTCAGCTGCAGCACGGAGATCTGCCTCTAGCTGAAGTATTTTCGCGGTACGGGCTTCGCTTCCTAGGTCCACAAAACGTGGGGCCGCAGTCACCGCAACAATGGCTAAAATCACGATTACAAGGAGTAGTTCGACCAGCGTAAAGCCTTGCTGCTCTCTTTCCATGAGTAATATTCCTTTGTTAAATTGCATGGTCTCTCTAATAAATTTGGCGGTCGTTCATTAGACACATTAGGTAGTTAGTTAAACTACCTAAAAACAGGTCGAATTTTGCCCTCTTCACGGCAAGCTGTCAACCATGATGCAATACTTGACTGAAATAGTCGGGTTATGACATTCTAAGCTCGTAGATTATTGACGTGTCGCTGGAGAAACTGACATGAGACTCACCTCAAAAGGACGCTATGCGGTTACCGCTATGCTTGACGTTGCCCTGCATGGACAAGCAGCGCCTGTGCCTTTGTCTGATATCTCAGAGCGTCAAGAAATATCCCTGTCTTACCTTGAGCAGTTGTTTTCTCGTTTGCGCCGCGCGCAGCTCGTAGAAAGCGTGCGAGGTCCTGGTGGTGGTTATCGTTTGAAGCGCGAAGCTCAAGCTATTTCAGTGGGGCAAATTATCCACGCAGTCAATGAATCAGTAGATGCAACGCGTTGTGGAGGAAAGTCGAACTGCCAAGGTGGCGAGCGCTGTCTCACTCACAACCTATGGACTGACTTAAGCGATAGAATTTCAGACTTTTTGGACGACATATCCTTGGGAAGTTTGATGGCGTCGGCGGAAATCAGTCAGCAAACGAAAATGCGCGATAACCGCGACAACATGATTCCTGTCCAAAGCGCCTAATACCGCGTCTTCAGGCTGCCGCAGCCAATTCTCTTATCTTACCAACAATTGCACGCAAACCATTACCGCGAGTTGGTGAAATATGCCGCTCAAGATCCAAGGTCAAAAAGTACTGATCAACGTCGAAGGCCAGAATATCACCCGGAGACTTTTCATTGTACGCAGCCATGACTAGCGCGAGTAAGCCCCTTACGATCACTGCGTCACTATCCACGCGAAAACGGAGCTGCTCCCCCGCCTTCTCCGCATGCATCCATACATCACTCTGGCAACCTTTCACTTTCGCTTCAGGCACCCGCTCTTGCTCAGTTAAGGGCGGTAAAGCTTTGCCTAGGTCGATAATGTACTGATAACGAGATTCCCAATCATCGAGAAATTCAATATCATCGATAATCTCGGACGTTGTCGGTAGTTTCATGGATTTTCCTGAATAATTTAGAAGAATACGCCGGCTTCAAGTTGCGCTTCTTCACTCATCATATGGCGTGACCAAGCTGGATCGAATACCAGCTCAACTTTTACGGAGTTCACGAATGGCACCATGCCTACGCGGTATTCTACGTCCCCGACCAAGACCGGGCCCATACCACAACCCGGCGCGGTTAAGGTCATATCAATAGCTACTTCACCGGTGTCCTGATTCACGACAACCTTATAAATCAGCCCCAAGGAAACCAGATTAATTGGGATTTCGGGGTCATACACAGTTTCGAGAGCTTCCCACACTTGGGCTTCTGAAACTTTACCCTCGGCTGGCGGGGGGAAATCAAGGATAGTCGGCTTACGGCCCAGAGCATCGGCATCCGTACCATCAATACGCAACATGTTGCCACGCCATGTAATGGTGTAATTACCGCCTAGATCTTGGGTGATGTTCACAAACTCACCTGCAGGAATGATATGCACTTCACCCGTAGGAACTTTACGGGCCTTGCACTCCCGCTTGAGCGTAACAATTTTTTGCATGGTTAACGCACGCTAAAGCTTTCGCCGCAACCGCACTCGTCAATGACATTTGGGTTGTTAAACTTCAAAATACCATTGACGCCCTCTTTAACGTAATCCAATTCGGTATTGCGAATCACTGGAATAGCACTATCCGCAACAGCAACAGTCAACACGTCAGAAAGCTGCATCACCACGTCATCCGCCTGCGGTGCATCAGCATAGTCCACCACGTAGGCAAAGCCTGTGCAGCCGCTTTCCTTCGTGGATAAACGAATAATCTTGCCCGGCTGTTTTGCCAACTTTGTCTCAAAATGGCGCACCGCACTCGGTGTGACACTCAGGACATTGGTTGATGGCACAAAAGTTTCAACTGACATGACTCGCTCCTGCTTTAAGCCAACATATCGCGTGCTTTTTCAAGCCCGCGGAATAACAGCTCGACTTCGTCCAGCGTGTTATAAATTGAGAAAGACGCTCGGGCAGTTCCAGGAACCCCTAAGCGATCCATTAAAGGTTGCGCACAGTGATCACCCGTCCGTATCGCAATGCCTTGGCGATCCAATAGAAACCCCAGATCCGCTGGGTGTGCACCAGTTAGGTTAAAACTATATACCCCGATCTTATTCGGTGCGTTCCCTATTAACTTCAGACCTTCAAAGGTAGCTCCACGTTCAACTGCGGCTTGCAACAATGCCTGCTCATGAGCCTGTACATCAGCCACATTAAGCTGCTGGAACCAAGTGACCGCCGCTGCGATGCCGATGGCACCTGCAATATTAGGCGTACCCGCTTCCAAACGATTCGGTAATGCGCCCCAAGTAGCATCTTGATAGCTAACAGTCGCAATCATCTCGCCACCCGTCAACCATACCGGCCAATCTTCTAATACCGAGCGACGTCCCCACAATACGCCCACCCCGGTTGGACCAAACAGCTTATGGCCTGAAAACGCATAAAAGTCACAATCTAAAGCTTGTACGTCAACATTTCCATGAGCAATACCTTGAGCACCATCAATCAGCACTAGGGCGTTAGGTGCCTGTTTGCGTACCACTTGAATCAAAGCTTGCACCGCATTCACCGTGCCTAATGCATTTGAAACATGTGGCATCGCCACAAACTTAGTTGCCGAATTTACTGTGCTAGCAAACGCAGCTTCATCAAGCGCACCATTATCGAGTATCGGTACCACGCGCAGTACTGCACCGGCATGCTTACAGGCTTGCTGCCAAGTGACCAAGTTCGCGTGGTGTTCCATCTCGGTAACAACCACTTCGTCGCCCGCTTGCAGGCGCTCGGCCATACCTTTGGCGACAATATTGATACTCTCGGTGGTGCCGCTTGTCCAAATGACTTCTTCTCGCGCATTCGCGTGAATAAACTCAGCAATGACGGTACGCGCATGTTCATAGCGACGCGTCGCTTCGTCAGACAAGTAATGCGCACCTCGGTGCACATTCGAGTTACAAGTACTGTAAAAGTCGACGAGCGCGTCAATCACGGCTTGTGGCTTTTGGGTTGTCGCTGCATTGTCTAGGTATACCAAGGGTTTACCATGGACTTCCCGAGACAAAATTGGAAACTCAGCGCGCAGCGCCTGTACATCAAGACTCATCGAGACTCCATCGCTTCGAATCGTGCCCGTAACTGCGGAGCAAGCCAGTCAGCCAATGCGCGATTCGGCATCTGACTCACTAACTCTTGAATAAAGCCAAAGTTCAGCATCACCAAGGCCTGGCTTCGCTCAATCCCGCGTGTTTGTAGATAGTACAAAGACTTCTCGTCAATTTCGGCCACCGTCGCGCCGTGAGCACATTGAACGTCATCGGCATAAATCTCAAGCTCAGGCTTGGTGGCAATGTAGCCACCGCGAGAGAGCAATAAGTTGCGATTGTTCAACTCGGCTAACGTCTTTTGCGCGTCGCGGTGAATATGAATACGCCCATTAAATACAGCGCGTGCTTTATCACCCACAATGCCACGTGCATTCTCTTCTGTCGTTCCGTTTGGAACAGCGTGTTCAATGTTGCTGTGCAAGTCAAAATGTTCTTTGGGAGCCAGTAAGTAGATAGCGTTGAACTTCGCGAAGGCATGCTCGCCGGCATGGTGAATATCGACGTCAATACGCGATACTTCGCTGCCATATCCCACCAAAGTGCTATTCATTTTTGCCGCTTCGTCGAGTCGGAAATGGCTACCGCCCATGTGAATAACTGCGCCGCCATGCAACGCGAAACGATAATGCTCAAGAACCGCTTTCTTGCCGATCGCATATTCTGCGAAGCTGGTATTCATACTCGCACCAGAACCGCTGCCATGCTCGATGACTGTGGCCTTCGCTTCGTCGCCTAAGCGCACTAACACGCGATGATGCGATTCTACGCCAGCAGTCGCTAAATTAATGATGCGGATTGGTTGCTCAATACTCGCACCTGCAGCGATATCAATCACAACACCTTCGGTGGCTAAAACATCATTCACCAAACCGAACAAATGACGCTCTGGCTTGACCATGTTGAACACGGCTTGCGCAGCGTCACGCATACTTGCGTCAGCGGCATTGAGTGCACTCACTCGCACTCCTTCAGGCCAAGCGATAGCGCCGATATCGGTACGCAATTCACCGTTCACAAACAGCAGATCAATGCTGTCCAAGCCTGCTACGACGGGCGCGGACACGTCTTCCGACACAGCAGCGGGTAGTGCTAGATTCTCAAGCGCGTGCAAAGAGGTATAACGCCAAGCTTCCGTCCGGCGCGTTGGCCATGACTGCTCTTTAAGGGTTGCGAGCGCTTGTTGCCGTGGCCCGTTCAACCAATCATCGACGGTGCTGGCACGGTCGATGACCTGTGCTAACCACTGACTCATGCACTCGCCTCCTGGTGCTCTCCTAACCATGCGTAGCCCGAAGCTTCCACTTCTTTGGCTAGCTCAGGACCACCACTTTTCACGATTTTGCCGTCGGCCAAAATGTGTACAAAATCCGGCTCAATGAAGTCCAACAAACGTTGATAATGAGTCACAACGATAAAGCTGCGCTTACCGTCACGCTGACTATTCACACCATTGGCGACGACTTTCAGTGCATCGATATCTAAACCTGAATCCGACTCATCGAGAATACACAGCTTCGGCTCCAACAAAATCATTTGCATGATCTCGTTACGCTTCTTCTCACCACCAGAAAAGCCTTCGTTCACGCCGCGCTTAAGGAATTCCAGCGGCAGGTTCACTTGCTGACAGGCAGCCTTAGCAACCTTCAAGAACTCCGCGGCAGTCATAGGATCTTCGCCGCGCTCTTTGCGCACTGCGTTGACTGACTCTTTCATAAATTCCATGTTGCTAACGCCCGGAATCTCTACTGGATACTGAAACGCAAGGAATAAGCCTGCTTGCGCGCGCTCATCCACTTCCATGCCAAGCATGTCGCGGCCATCGAACTCAATCTTGCCAGAGTCCACTTCATAGCCGTCACGGCCAGATAAGACATATCCTAACGTGCTCTTCCCTGCGCCATTTGGCCCCATGATGGCATGCACTTCACCGGGCTTGACCGTCAGGTTTAATCCTTTCAGGATAACTTTATCTTCAACACTGGCGTGCAAATCTTTAATGGTTAACATGCTTTACCCCACTGAACCTTCAAGACTGATTTCCAACAGTTTGCCCGCCTCTACTGCGAACTCCATCGGCAATTCTTTAAATACTTCCTTACAGAAACCATTCACAATCATGGACACCGCTTTTTCAGTGTCGAGTCCACGTTGCTGGCACAAAAACAACTGCTCATCACTCACCTTCGACGTGGTCGCTTCGTGCTCCACAATGGCCGATGGGTTTGAGCTTTCGATATAGGGAAAAGTATGCGCGGCGCACTTATCGCCGATCAGCAACGAATCACACTCGGTGAAGTTACGCGCACCATCCGCATTCGGCCCCATCTTCACCAATCCACGGTACGCATTGCTGCTATTTCCCGCGGAGATCCCTTTCGAAATAATGGTGGAGGTGGTGTTTTTGCCCAAATGAATCATTTTGGTACCGGTATCCGCTTGTTGACGACCACGGGTAAGTGCTACCGAGTAAAACTCGCCAACACTATTGTCGCCTCGCAAAATACAGCTCGGATATTTCCAAGTAATGGCCGATCCGGTTTCAACCTGAGTCCAAGAGATCTTGGCATTCTTCTCTGCCACACCACGCTTGGTCACAAAGTTGTAGATACCGCCCTTGCCATTCTCGTCACCTGGATACCAGTTTTGTACCGTTGAGTACTTAATTTCCGAGTCATCGAGTGCAACCAACTCAACCACTGCAGCATGGAGTTGGTTTTCATCACGTTGCGGCGCAGTACAGCCTTCGAGGTAGCTTACATAGCTGCCTTCTTCGGCAATAATCAGGGTCCGTTCAAACTGGCCGGTGTTGAGTTCGTTAATCCGGAAGTAAGTTGAGAGCTCCATTGGGCAACGGACGCCTTTCGGGATGTACACGAAAGAACCGTCTGTAAATACAGCGCTGTTTAAGGCGGCAAAGAAGTTGTCAGTACGCGGTACCACGCTGCCAATGTACTTCTTCACGAGCTCTGGATATTTTTGGATAGCTTCGGAAATCGGGCAAAAGATGACGCCCGCTTCTTCCAGCTTAGCGCGGAACGTCGTTACCACCGATACGGAATCAAATACCGCGTCAACGGCGACACCCGCCAGCATTTCCTGCTCGTGCAATGGAATGCCTAATTTTTCATAGGTACGCAACAGTTCAGGATCAACCTCATCAAGCGACTTCGGCTTGTCCTTCATACTCTTCGGAGCGGAGTAATAGGAAATAGATTGGTAATCAATCTCGGTATAACCCAAGTGAGCCCATTTCGGTTCTTTCATTTTCTGCCACGAACGGAAAGCTTGCAGACGCCATTCCAGCATCCACTCAGGTTCGTTTTTCATTGCAGAAATACGGCGAACGACATCTTCATCCAAACCTACTGGAAAGGTGTCTGACTCGATGTCGGAGATAAAGCCAGCATCGTACTTGCGCGCTATCGCTTGTTCGATCTGTTCACTCATCTATTAAACCTCTTCGTCTGCTGACTTCTTATACGGGCAATTATACATTTCCCGACTATTTCACTCAAGTATTATGGCAAATTATACATGCCCGAAAATAAACGCTTGCGGGCATGTTTCTTGCCTTGACTCGATAGAACTTGGGAAGTTGAGGCGGAATTAGTTCCGCTTCGAAAGGAAGGCGTAACCCACCTGAAACGCTACCTGCTGGAACATTTTCAAGCCAGTGTCGGCAAATTCCACAGGAATAGGATTACGTTTTAGTAATTCTTTTTGCTCGGTACCCGATAAAATATAGGTATCAACCGTATCAATAAGCTGCAACGCAGCTTCCATTTTAAAACCGACAGCACCACCGGCAAACTTACCTTTTTGCGGACGTTCTTTAATCACCAATGTTTGCACACGGTAATCTTCCACCATTTTCTTCACGGTAAATTGAAACTTACGAATCGACTCCGCATCTTGATCATGAGTCAATTGGAGGCGCGCGTGTCGACAGTCTGGAATTTGAAACAAACCATCTTTCAATTCCAACAGACAAATCATTAATTCGTTACTTTTAATTTCGATGCCACACACACGCATGCCGAGCCTACCTCTCCGTTTGCGCTAGCTCCCTTGGGACACCAGCAATTCAAGTCACCTTTCTCACAGGCGCTAGTATAACAAATGATACGCGCCAGCAGGCGATTAATCGTTAAGTCTTCCGCTGGTACGCATGGCCTCTAAGTTTGCTATGGCACCACTGTGACCTTGTGCCTCGGCGCGGCGAAACCACATGGCTGCATCAGCATTTGAGCGCTCTACGCCGGTACCGTTCAGATACATGACACCCACGTTGTTCTGGCCTCCAGCATGACCTTGCTCGGCAGCACGCATATACCACTTTAATGCGTCAGCACTGGATGCGCTTACCCCTAAGCCATTGTCATACATAAAACCTAGATTGTTTTGCGAGCCCGCATGGCCTTGCTCGGCAGCGATTCGATACCAACGCACCGCTTCGGCGTCGGACTGTTCCACACCCGAACCATTGCGATACATGACGCCTAAGTTCGCTTGTGCTTCCACGTCGCCTTGCTCGGCAGCAGCACGATACCAACGGGCCGCTTCCACGTAAGACTGGGGCACCCCACGCCCCATGTCGTACATCACGCCAAGATTGTTCTGTGCCCAGGCATGACCTTCTGCGGCGGCTTGGCGAAACCAATACACTGCTGTTGTTTCGTTCTGCAAAACGCCTACACCACTACCGTACATAAAGCCGAGGGTCGCCTGTGAATTCACATGCCCAGCAGCGGCGGCAAATTCGAGCCAACGTGCAGCCTCAAAATCAGACTGAGTGACACCTTCACCGTCTATATACATAAAACCAATAGCAGCTTGCGCGTCACTGTGACCTTGTTGCGCTGCTGCCAGAATTAACTCTGCAGCTCGCTCTGTCGATTGTGTGACTCCTTGCCCGGCCCGATACAGCATGCCCAAGTTATACTGAGCGTTTGGATGATTCTCTTCTGCTGCAATTTCGTACCAACGAATCGCTTCCCCATAGTTTTGCTGAACGCCTCGACCCTCTTGGTACATATAGCCCACTCGAACTTTAGCTACTAGATCGCCTTCTGCGGCGGCTGCGTTGTACCAATAGAAAGCGTCATTATCAGACTGCGCAACACCCCGCCCTTCGTAATACATCAAAGCAAGATTTGCCTGAGCACTCGGGTGCCCCCGCTCCGCAGATTGGGCATACCAAAATGCGGCTTCACTGTCCGACTGTGGTACCCCCGTCCCTTCTTGATACAGGACTCCTAGGCTATTTTGCGCCCAAGGGTGGCCTTGCTGCGCGGCCGCAAGAAAGTACTCAGCGGCTTTGTCGTAGGATTGCTCGACACCACGACCTGACTCATACATAGCTCCGATATTCGTTTGCGCACCGGCATGGCCTTGTTGGGCAGCACGTTCATACCAGAGCGCGGCTTGCGTATCGGATTGAGTTACGCCGTAGCCGTTTTCATACATGTAACCAAGGTTCGTTTGTGAGGGCGCATAACCTTGCTCAGCGGCTGCGCGATACCAACGTACCGCGTCACTATCAGACTGTTCTACACCCCGCCCATAGTCATAGGCCATCGCAAGGTTGTGTTGTGCCCAAGGATCGCCATGTTGCGCGGCGCGTTCGTACCAATAAGCTGCTTGTGCATCAGACTGTGAAACACCTCGGCCATTGCGGTACATAAAACCTAAATTAGCCTTCGCACTCGCATGACCTTGCTCAGCGGCTTCACGATACCAACGCACAGCTTGCTCATCATCTTCAGCAACACCGCGACCACGTGCATACATAAAACCGATGTTTGCTTGGGCTTGTGCATTTCCCTGCTCCGCTGCGAGCACATACCAATGTGCCGCACGCTTATCTGAAGGGCCTACTCCCAGACCATTTTCATACATGAAACCAAGATTATGCTGAGACAACACATGCCCTTGCTCTGCTGCTTGTTTATACCAATGTGCAGCCTGCGCATCCGAAGGCGTCACACCTAAACCATTCTGATATCGAATAGCGAGCTGAAACTGTGCCATGACATTGCCGGCATTCGCTTCGACCAGCACTTCTTCATATGGCATGTTGTCCCATGCATGGGCACTTGCCATGAAAAGCAACGAACCAGCCGCAAGCCAAAGGCTCACGACTCGTTTCATACGCAGTGCATAATTTAGGTTTCTCATCACTTTTTCACTCTCTCCGTGTTCCTCGGCATGCGCGTCCCTTCGTTCACACTATGTCTCAGTTACTTTAATGCTTTCTCAATGGCACTCGCCAAGGGCTCATCTGCCACGGTGATATCTGGTGCAAAACGTCCCAAAACTTGGCCGTCGCGACCCACGAGGAATTTCTCGAAGTTCCACATCACGTCAGTAAGCTTCTCACTTGCCAAGCCTTTCTCCTGCAACACTTTGGTCAGCCGGCTTTCTGCCTGACGAACGGCCTGCGGTTGCGCCTGAATTAGTGTTTGATAGAGCGGATGACGTGCTTCACCATTCACTTCAATTTTACCAAACATAGGAAATTGCACACCAAAAGTTGCCCGACAGAATTCCTGAATTTCCTGCTCTGTTCCAGGCTCTTGGCCGGCGAACTGATTACACGGGAACCCAAGCACTTCAAACCCTTCACTACGCTTCTCTTCGTAGAGCTTTTCCAGTTGCTCATACTGCGGGGTTAGGCCACATTTTGATGCGACATTTACGACTAGCAGTACCTTGCCTTCATAATCACTCAACGACTTTAATTCGCCATTAATCGTAGTTACTTGAATCGAGTGCACTTGACTCATATAGGTATCCTTAAGAGGTTATCTTGATTAAATATTAAATTCTGGCCTGTAAATCACTGACTAGCCCGTCAATTCCGACAGTAATAATGTCGAGGCAGGTTTCAAAACCTTCATCACCACCATAATAAGGATCGGGAACATCTTCAGGAACTTGTGCGCCTTGTTTGTGCGCAAATTCAGAGAGTAGTGCGACCTTATCCTTTCCTTGTGCCAGCGCTAAGATGTCGCGATAGTTGGAACGGTCCATCGCTACAATAAGATCAAATCGGTCGAAGTCAGTCACAGAAAACTGGCGAGCACGCAAATCGCTGATATCAATATTGCGGCTCAAGCAGGCAGCCTGCATACGCCGGTCCGGTGCTTTTCCCACATGCCAGTCGCCCGTCCCTGCAGAATCGATGACAAGGTCAGGTAGCCCGCGGGCACGCAAAATACCCTCAGCAGCGGGAGAACGACAAATATTGCCTAAACAAACGAACAACACCCGAGTCATGAGGCAAAGTCTCCACTCGTGGTGCCAATGTCACCTGTAACATAGAGCCAGTGACCCTCTATGCGGGTAAACACAGAACGCTCTTCCAGCACCCCGAGTTGTCGCTGCCCTTCATGTGTCATCCAGTAATACGCGCGAAAATGCACAAAACCTGCGTCTCCCTGCATGTCACTAGCCAGTACTTCAAGGCGCTCCCAGTCAGGGCCCTCCGATAAATCTACATCGGGACAGGTGTCTGGGTGCCAGGTGAAGCGCAAATAAGCTTCGTCGCCCATGACGAATGCGCTGTAGCGTGAGCGCATAAGTTGTTCGGGGGTTTCTGCAACCGCGTCTCCTGATCGGGCACCGGCATGAAAACGGCCACAACACTCAGAGAAAGTAGCGTCTAAGCCACAAGGGCAAGGCATTTGTTCCTGCACTTTAGTGCGGGCAATCTGGTCTAACGGTTTCGATGTTTTCATAGCGAGAATGCTACCATAAAGTTCGAATTCACTGCGGATTAAAATCGCACGCGCCCCGCCTGTATCGCCTCGATCAAATCAGGGTTGAGAGGCTGATACCCGACGTCTTTATCGACCAGCACAAACAAAGGTTCCCGCACCTGTTCAGGCCAAAAAGACTGGCGCTTTAGCTCTGCTTTTTTGATTTTAAAGGTCGTAGTGGTTTCATGCTGCTCCGCGAGCCGCAAAAACAGGGGAATAGCATAATCGGGCAACCGGGCTTTAAGTTCTGCATAGAAACGCCATGGATCAAAAGCATCGGCTTTCGCTAACACAATCGATGCCATACCCGCCCGCCCCTCTGTGTTGGGAACCTTCACGCCGTAAACCACCGCTTCCACTACATCGGCGAGCGCATGAATCTGTGCTTCTACTTCAGTGGTAGCTACGTTCTCCGACTTCCAACGAAAGGTGTCCCCCACTCGGTCAATAAAAGCCACATGACGGAACCCTTGGTCCAAAACCAAGTCGCCCGTATTGAACCAGCAGTCGCCAAGTTTAAAAACATTGTACAAAAGCTTCTTCGCGTTCGCTTCTGCCGAGGTATAGCCGTCAAAAGGTGCCTTGTCTGAGACTTCAGTGATGAGCAAGCCAACATCTCCCTTGGTGACGCGTTGCATACGTCCTTGGGAGTCAACGATAGGCTCCTCGGTGTCGACATCGAACTGAACAACAGCGTAGGTCATCGGCGAAAAACCCACGGTTCGTTTTAGGTTAAACGCATTTACGAAGCCCACATTGCCTTCACTCGCACCGTAGAGCTCACAAATTCGGGGAATATTAAAACGTGATTGAAACTTATCCCAAACCTCGGCTCGTAAGCCATTACCCACAACGGCCCGAATACCAGATTGAGAATCTTCAGCGGTCTTAGGCGCGTTCAACAAGTAACGACAAAGCTCGCCAATATAGGAAAAGGTTGTCGCGCGGTAGTGTTGTATATCTTGCCAGAAGGTTGTCAGACTGAATCGCTTGGCTAAACCTAACGTGCTCCCTGTCATTACTACCGAACTTAGGGAAATAGCTAAGGCGGTATTGTGATAAAGCGGTAATGCACAGTACAAGCAATCTTCCGGTTTCAAATTCAGTGCCATACGACCAAAGCCTAAACCCGCTTTATACCAACGCAGCCCGGTCATTGCTGCGGCTTTGGGTAGCCCCGTAGTACCTGAAGTGAAAACGAAGTAACAGGTATCCCCGAGCTGGTTCTGGGCACATGAATCGGGATTGCTGGTAGGCTGGTTAAAGGCGAGCGCCGCGAGATCTTGGTATTCCTCTGGCGTTTCTTCTCGCTGATCGGCATTGAGATAGAAGACTTCTATTCTTGAGTTTTGAGCGTATGCGGAGGAGGCCAAGGCTTCTTCGCAGCCGGCTCCAACCACCAACAACTTTGGCCTCACTACCTGCAAACTATGGTCTAACACTTCACCGCGCTGCTTATAGTTCACCATACCCGCGACGGCACCTAGCTTATTTACTGCGAATACACAGGCGATTTGTTCCGGAGAGTTCTCAAACATCAACGCCACATGATCGCCCCGCTCAATCCCCTGCTCTTGCAGCGCATGTGCCAGTTGATTCACCCATTGATTGAAATCACCGTAGCTGTACTCGCGATCTTGAAAGCGCAAAAACGGCTGCTCAGGATGCGCTTTGGCTTGTTGCTGAAAAAAGAAACTTGGCGAACCGCGGTCGGTCTTCGCCGCTCGCTTTAAACGAATATTCTCTACGATAAAACGTGGGATATTTGGCAAAAACCGTAGTATCGCGCAACCGATATCACGCCATTTGTGAGCCTGCAATTGAGATTCAGAATGGTCAGTTATTGTTTTCGACATTGGAACCCCGTGATTCTTTCCACACTGGCGGCCATTTCCAAAGGCTATATAGGGTTAATCCAGTAAACAACAAATACCCGGTCTGAAACACCCATTGAGGAAAGTCATAATAGATTAGCGTACTGACCCAATAGTCAATGAAAGACACGTCGTAGGTGTCTTGTCCTGCGGCGGAGCGCAAGTCCTGTTCCCAGTAAGTCAATGGGCAATAACGTCCACGTAATGCCTGAATAAGCACCCACACAATAATGCCTAGGTGAATACCACGGAACCAAATATTGCGAATGAAAGAACGCGGCCCTGGATTTTTTAGCCAACCCCACAACAAAACTGCAAATAAGCCCAAAATGACAAACAACACGATGGCAGCATGCACCACCATGACGACGTCAGCCCAAAGACCCGGGTTGGGCACACGGTCATACCAAGCTTGTGCTGACACTTCAGATAGAACCACCAAGTTCTCCCCACCTAATTGCTGACTAATTTAGGTTAATAAAACAACTTTCGGTACTTAAATGTAAAGACTACACTTCAGAAAGCCAATAGCGAATAGCGAATAACTAACTACGAACAGCAACAAGGAGCTGAGTCGGGTGCGCATAAAAACAACATCGCTCTCAGGTGGACTCTTTCTGCTCTGCAGTCTCCTATACAGCGGCGCAACACTTCCTGAGCCTGAGCCACAACAAGTTAACTACTGCGTTGACCCTGACTGGCTGCCGTATGAAGCCATTCGAGACGGCGAGCATATAGGCCTATCCGCAGATTACATCGCTATTGTGGCTGAACGCACGGGCATCGAGTTTCACTTGGTTCCCACCGAGTCTTGGGTAGACACGCTAGAAGCATTGAAAGACGGGCGCTGTGATTTAATTCCCATGCTCAATCCAACACCAGCACGAGAGGAATACTTAACCTTCTCGAAACTTACTTCACATCACCGGTTGTATTGATTTCACGGCAGTATGAGCCTTTTCTGCAGAGTATTGATTATATTGGCGATCGACGACTGGGCCTGATCAGTGGTTATCGCGTCACCGAATTTGTCGAAACCTATTACCCTGATGTGGAATTCACCCTTTGGAATAGTGAAAAAGAAGCATTACTCGCGGTTTCTCGAGGCAGAAGCGACGTCACCATTGCATCTATGCTTTCTGCCAACAGTTACATTGCGGCAGCGCGTCTCGATAACCTTAAGATCTCAGGCTGGGCGGTCATTGAGGACCGACTCAGCATGGGTGTTCGGCATGAGCTGGCTCACCTACTGCCGACGATTAACGAAGCACTCGACAGCATTGACCATGGCCAACGTCTTGCTATTTATCAGCAGTGGAGCAATGTCAAAATAGTACATGAGCCCGACTACCGGATGATTCGACGCTTTATTGCAGGTGGTGCCCTAGTGCTTGCTTTGATCGGGATCTACTTGTTTGGCGTGTACCGTTTTGTCCAGCGACTGAAGCGCAAGAATGAACAGCTCGAAGATCTACGAGCCAAACTACAAAGCTCAAATACTGAGTTGGAGTATATTTCTACTCATGACCCACTCATCGATTTATTTAATCGCCACCATTTCTACAGTGAAATGCAGCGCCGCACCGAGCATTCAGACGAAACTTGTGTGTTAGTCATTGATCTAGACCATTTTAAACAAGTGAATGATGAGTTTGGGCATGGTGCTGGTGACGAGTCATTGAAACTCTTTGCCGCTTTGTTACGCGAACATGTGCGTGATAGTGACGTGGTGGCGCGCTGGGGAGGCGAAGAATTTGTCGTGTTGTGTCCTCACACCAGCCCCACTGCCGCAAAAGGATTGGCTGAGCGATTGCTTGAAGTGGTTCGCAAGGATTGTCGAATTCAAGGCAAGCCCATCACCTGCAGTATTGGCGGCGCACAATTAATAGAAAACGAAGACATTAACCAATGTTTAGAGCGTGCAGACCAAGCGCTCTATGTGGCCAAAGCAGAGGGCCGTGATCGTTTTCATTGGGCGGACTGACAGCTTGTTTGCGGGCTAGATGGCTCATTACAGGCATAAAAAAACGCACCCGAGGGTGCGTTTTTTAAAAGTTCGCGTGTGATTTACACTGGAACGATGTTTTCAGCCTGAGGACCTTTAGGGCCCTGAGTGATTGAAAACTGGACTGCTTGACCTTCGGTCAACGTCTTGAAGCCGCTGCTTACGATTGCACTAAAGTGTGCAAACACGTCTGCGCCGCCTTGCTGTTCCAGAAAACCAAAACCTTTCGCTTCGTTAAACCATTTTACAGTGCCAGTTACAGTATTAGACATAATTAATATCCTGATATTTAAATATAAAGTGACCCGAGCTATTGAGTGAATCTCAAAGTGGGCGTTAATCGGAGAGGAAATAACAAAAATTAAAACGACAGGACGGAGATAATTACGAATAATTTGGCAACGAATTGAAGATCTAAATAATATTTACTATCCAAGTGCCGCAAGACTACGCTCATTCGACAGGAAGTCAACGAATCATTTTTTTATTTTCACTCACCATCTAAGAACACACTACCCAGCGTGCCACAAAGCCATATTAATCAATGGCTTATTTGCCCTGCTGACCTTTCAGTTTCGTTTGTAACTCTGTCAGTAGCGCATTCACATTGGTCGCCGAAACCGAGGTTTGGTCGGCCAACCGCTTCACCTCGTCCGCAACAACCGCGAAGCCGCGCCCATGGGTTCCGGCTCTCGCAGCTTCAATCCCTGCATTTAAACTCAACAAGCGCAGCATTTTTAGCACATTAATAATGTCCGACGTGGCTTTAATTACCTGGTTACTGGTGGCGCTGATTTCACCAAGTTGTTTGGCATTGGCATGCTCAAGCTCTTTGCGGTCAGAAATGTCGATCACCACACCTTCAAGGTACTGAACTTCTTTCGCTTGATTGCGAATCACCCCACCATGCTCGTTCACCCACACGTAACTACCGTCTTTGCGCTTTAAGCGATAGTCGATATTCCAGTGATCAACGCCTTTCTCAATGGCTTCAGCAACCACAGCATCCACTTTCTCTGCATCTTCACTATGGATTTGTTCAGCGAACACTAAATGGCGATTATTCAAAAAGGCATCCGCTTTATGTCCGAGCAAGTCTTTGATACCGCCAGTCATATGCTCCATGGTGAAGCTATCATCGTTCGCACAGCGGTATAAGAAACCGTTCATCTTCGAAGCAATGCTACGCAACGCCTGAATCTCGTGTTCTGCCGTTTCATGGTCTGCGGTTTCCTGAGGATGTGTCACCGGGTTGCCTCTTTCAATAGATTTGGACGGTATCAAGTATTCATCAAGCATAGAGCCATTACGGCATGCAAGCCATAAAGGTTTCAACGCGTTGCTAGCATAGCTTAGTGAAGCCGTATTGGGGGTTGATCTAACTCAAGCGCGACGTTGAAAAGCATTGATATATTATATAGTTATTGCACTTCATGCTTCTCGAAAGAGAAGAGATGGAATGCCGTATACCACACCCCACCCTGTTTCATAATTGCGAGTAAGTCGTCGAAATCCGGTTCACCTTCAGCTAACTCGTCCTCGCCGGGCATGTCGTATTGCTCGGCCATGGCTTCCAAATTCACTTCCGTCGCTTCCAGTGTGCGCACCGGCAAAAATTTGTCTTCTAGCAAACTCGCTTCCGCCAAATCAATCGCCGCTTTAATATTCTCAGCGCGTAAATACACACCCACACAACCGCCCGCACAATCCGATGGCAGCTGCGTGCCTTCCATGTGTTTTACTTCAACGGTGATTCTGAATAGGTACATAGATGTTACAGCCCGCGTGGTCTCTTCATTCAATATCGACTATGAATATCATGGATTGGCTGTCGGCGGAATGGGGACCTCAGAAACATCGCTTTTCGCCTTTTAATCAGGATAGTCGACTACTTTCCTATACTTAAGCGTCTACGCGAGTCTGCATAATAGGTCGAAACCATCAAACAGCTCATGCTGACAGTTACAGTGACAGGTACCTTTCCTTAAATATCACCTTCCGAGTTTCCGGATCACTTTCCATTAAACCTGAACAGCGATACGCTGCGTGCGCGTCCCAGCCAAACGGCCAGCGCTTGAACGTGAATTCCTTACAAGCAGGGCATAGCTTGCGGTGTTCGTGGTCAGTGATTGATAATATCGTCCTCAACTAATAAATATTACAATATCATGGCTTTGCGTATGCAAATCTAATATCGCAGTACTGCTTAAAACCTCTTCCGTGAAGGCAACATCGAATGGAAATAACGCAGGCTCATTATTCATTCTATCTAAGCTCCTGCTTTTCTCATCGTTAGCGCGTATGACCGCTTCAGCAAGCCAGGCAATCAAGTCAGGAGCTGTCAGGGTGATTGGTTTACGTAGCTGATACATGCCCGTTTTCGGATTAGACAAGATTTCTAAGTTAACCAAAGTGCGCACCACAAATTGCATCGAGCGTTTAATGGTTGAAGTATCACCAAATTCCTCTGTCACGCGCTGCTCTAATTGACTATAGAGGAACACTCCATCGTGCCGGGCTATTCTTCCTAGCTGCGCTGCCACGAAATAGAAAAATGGATATTTAGCCATTAACAAACCCCAATGCAACACCAAGCTATGCTCGCTATGGTTTAGCAGTAATTGGCAGGCCTGTTGCTGAAAACGCAGTGGTACACTTTTAGATTGCGGATCCCAAATGCCGAATAGTAAATTACGGGTTTTATCCATCGCCACCTTACTGGTGAAAGCCGGCGCCAATAAACTATCAATATGCCGTTTTAGTTCAGCGCCGGTTAGGCCACTTGCCGCCCAGGCTGCTGTTTGCGTAAGCCATGTCATTTCGAGGTGGCGATTAAAGCCAATAGCAGGTTTCATTAAACATCCTGTTTTAAAAATAAATACATACTGTTGCCTTGCTGGTGCAGCTCAAACCAATGGTTTGCAACCTGGCTGTCATTAAAAGTAAAGTCAAACGGAAACCACAGTGGATCCTGTAAAGCTTCATCCAAGGCTCGGCTAGTCTGGCTGTCTGCCATTAACAGCCCTTTAAGCAGCCAATTAATTTCAGCAGCATCAGCAATTTTTAATGGTGATGCAATAGACATGGCGCCAGTGTCATCTTTAACCAACACCCCAAGCTCTTGCATGGTTTTTAGCACAGCGCGAGTTGCGCGCGCCGTAGACTCGGTCTCACCATATAGCTCGCACATTCGGCGGTTCACTTGTGCAGATTGAAAACTCGCATTCAACTTGCTGTAACGGCCAATAAAACGCGCCACCGCAGCAAAAAAGGGTTTTCTGGCAATAAGCATGCCCCATTGCAACACCAATGACGACTGCTCAGTCTTGTGATAAAGCGTCAGGGCAGCTAAATCGAATGGCTTGTATTCAGGCTGTTCCCGCACTGCCCATATCGCAACTAATAGATTTCTGGCTTTACGTCGATTCTCTGGCGTTTTAACCGTGCCAGTCAACATGGTTTCTATTGCTGAGTTTAGTGTTGTATGGTCAACACCTTGGGCTACCCAGGCAAGTGTTTGCTCAAGCCACAACTTATCAAGGTGCCGGCTAAAGCTAGTAAATTTATTCATATTGTATTGGCTTTGAGGTAATTACAGCTAATGGAACCACTACTTCATGTAAGCTTATACCACCGTGCCCGACAACATTTTCGCCTTTAGGTTTAAATGCATGAGCGGCTTTTGCCAAAATTGGATAGCAATTATGTGGTAGCCCATAACTAGGACCAGGCCATGCTACCACAGTTTCAGGGCGCGTCGCTGCTGTATTTAGCTGGGTATTTTCTGCGTTATAAATACGCACTCGCTCTCCACGGGTTTCCGCTTTAACACCGTCACTTATACCGCCAACACCCAAAGCCTCTTGGCTGCCATGATCAGCAGTTAGTACAATTTCAAAACCTTGACGGAGTAAGGCATCAATTTTATCAATAAAGCCCCACTGCTGAAGCCACAGCTCAACCATTTTATTTAAACCTGCCATACCCGCTTTCATGCCATGCATTTGATCATCAATAAAATTAATCACAATGCCGGCCACTTTTAGCGCAGAAGGATGAATTAGGTTTTGCCATTCTTCTTGGCTTAGTCGCTCAGCATTTTTTGCATATAACACCTGATGCCGTGCCAGGCCATGATCAACCCAAAAGTCGCGCCATAAGGTTTCTTCTTTGCTGGTTGTTAAAAGCGAATCGGCAAAAGCAAAAGGCCGCTTACCTGAAAACAGCGCTTGGCGTGAAATTGAAGTAATGGTAGGCACCCAAGCAAAGCAGCTATGCTCTTCCACCAACATAGAGCCGCGCGCTTGCAACAAATTACGCAACAAGGGCCACTGTCTGGCACCTAAACCGTCTAGCACTAACAAACATACCTTTTTGTTGCTTGCTACTTTGTTGGCTAACCACGCAGGCACTTTGTGTATCATCACCGGTACTTTCACGGTAGGCAATGTTTGCAGCGCACCAAAATTGGTTAACAGCCAGCTCTCGAATACTGCATCAACGGTCGAGTTAAGCTGTGTGATGTCATGTTTTAGTGACTCCAGCTCTAACGGCTCGGCGTCATCTGTTGTTAACTGATAAAAAAGCGCATTTAACACACCCAAACTGTGTGACTGCTCGGCCCAGAATTCGTGAGTAAGAATGCTGGTATCTAAGGGCTCAAACACCGCTTTTGTTTGATTGAGTAATCGATTACATCTTTCAAGCTTGGCATTGCTATCAGGTGTTTGAATACCTAAAACTGCCCAATGCCCTACTGGTAAGTCATTAACGCCCAATACAATCGGCAATAGCACGCCATCGGCAAATAAATTATCAATCAGTAAGCGGACATCGGCATCATCGAAGGGCACCACTAATTCGTTGCGATTAAACAGCGTACTTCGGATCTGTGTTTGTGGCCGAAGTGAAGAAATATAAAGGTTCCACTGCTGCTGCAAAAAAGCAAAAAATAACGACTTGTTTGGCACAAGCGCAGCAAAATCCCAATCCCGTAATGCCGGGTTTAGTGTTAGCAGCGTGATTAATCGCTGCTCAAAATACAGCGGCATTTCAATACCAATATAGTGCTTTCTAATAAGTAGGCGCACCACATCAACATGGTTTTGAATCACTTCTGGCGCAATTTTATATACATGTCGTAAGATAAAATCGGTACTTGCCTGTGGCGTAAGTTTGCCTGGCCGGTAAACATCTATCGCATCGACAACCGTTTGGTAAAACAGCGCTGGAATTTGGCGTAACGAATCCGAATCTATTTCTGAGCAAATCTCAGCTAAATTGAAACTGACCTTTCTCGCCGTTTGCGCAATATCGTAAGGTACAGACTGTGTGTGCTCATCCACAATGCGGATGAGTAATGCTGCAGTTGACGAAGCTTTGTGCCATTGCTCAAAACTCAGTCTTAATACCAGCGGATCGGCATCATCCACCAAGGTAGCCTGTTTATCATTAAAAAATGCTGCGATGTGCGGCTCAAAACAGAGACCATCCGGATCATCTAACAGATAAACAAAAGCACCGTCTAAATTCAGCTTATTGATTAGTTTATCGGCCCAATTATTCATCCAGGGATCTCAATCACTAGCATCAGGTTTAACTGCGGAAATACGTGGCGTCTTTGCTCAATCTGTTGTTGCCACTCACTTTGCTCAACTTCCAGTTGCCGCAATCGATACTGCTTCACTTCAGGTAAACCGATCCGCTCTATGGCTTTACGCCTAGCTAAAAAAGAGAATTCTGTTTTATCTATTTCGCGAGCGAGCTCAGTTTCATATTCTGTATGCAACACATTAAATAAAGCCTCACCTTCTCGCTGCGCTGCAGCATTGAGCATCGCTAGCACATCCGAGTTAACGCTTGGCGCATCGGGGTTTGCCGCTATTACCTCAAACTCTGCTTGGCAAACCGCTTCCCAAATACGGCCTGAAGCCGCTGCAAAATAGCGGCCACTGGTATTTACAAAAATCGGTAAAAAGCGCTTTTTGGTTGTTTGATGCGGTGACAGCTCTACGCACCACAAAGCCCAATAGCCAGTGGCACCAGCCGGTAACTGAGTAAATCTAACACATGGAATAGGCATCGAGGGCACCCAAAGCGGCAGCTGTTGGTAAAGCTTAGCAATGTGTGGCTCTTCTAGTGTGAGCAGGCTTAACTCTGTTTGCTGTTGAGCTTTTTTACCACTAAAGGTAATATCTTCCACTGTGCTGCCATCAGGCCAGGTTATGTTTACACTGCCCTTTTTGTTGCGGATAAATTCTGCGGGCCTGCCCAGCGCTTGCTGCCATTGCAAGTAATATGCAACCATTTGCTCCACCCAATAAGGCATCGGATGGTTTAACGTTTGTTGATATTCATCCAGCTGAAGCGGTACATCACCACCAAACAGGGCATCTTGCTGGCGCTTTTCTTGGGCATTTTCTCTTAATGTTTCCAGCGCTGTGGTCAGTTCATGGTCAAGTTTGCTGGGGTCCACCACCTGTGACATAAACAATTCATCAAACAAGTGGTTACTGGCAGAGGAATCCAATACATCACTGGTTTTATCCACGCCAAACTCTTCGAGAATAATCTGCAGCTTCTCTTCTAACACTTCGCGCACACGGTGCTCAGCGGTATTTTCCAATACAAAATTTAATGCTTTTACCGCAAACGGTTGGCCGATACGGTCTACCCGGCCAATGCGTTGCTCTACCCGCATCGGGTTCCAAGGCATATCGTAATTCACAATAATGTGGCAAAACTGCAGGTTTAAGCCTTCACCACCGGCATCGGTCGAGATTAATACCCGGGTCTCTTTGGCGAACTCTTGTTGTACTTGTTTACGCTCTGGTATGTCCATCGAGCCGTTTAAGCACACCACGCTCATACCATGATCGATTAAAAACTGCGCTAACATCTGTTGCGTCGGCACAAACTCGGTAAATACCAACACCTTGAGTTTCGGATCTTGCTCTTGTTGCTGCAGCTTGTAAATCCAACTTAATAGCGCTTCCGCTTTCGCGTCGGTTTCCTGCGCAATACAGCGCTCCGCTAATTCTAGTAAAAAAGTGACTTCAGCTTTTTCATCAGCCAAACCCGAACGGCCAGTTTGTATTAAGTCGTCCAGTTGGCTTTGGCCATCTAAATCTTGCCAATCGTCAGAAAAGTCTATTTCCGTTTGCAGCTGGCTGGCGTCTAGTGCCTCTAATCGCCTGGCGAGGGTTTTGGCAATAGCTCGGCTGCTAGAGCTCACCAAGCGTTGCATTAAAATCATTAAAAAACCGATGGCATTTTGACGTTTCGCTTTGGCCTGATTATAACCCACCCGAATATAGTCGGTCACAGCTTCGTAAAGCTGGCGCTGTAACTTATGCTGCGTACTCCAGGCTACCGGTATTAACTCTGTTTTACGTTGGTTAAACAGCCGCGTACCTTCAGCATTAATAGCTTGGCTTTTCTCTGTACGAACAACATAAGGCTGCACACGATCTTTGGTAACACTGCTAATATCCGGGAAGGCTTTCACATCTAGTAGCGACAACAAACGATGAAAGGCATCGGTTTTACCTTGGTGCGGTGTGGCCGATAACAACAATAAATAGGGTGCGGCATCTGCTAAGCCTTGGCCTAACTTAAAGCGAGCAACCTGATCTGTACTGCCACCTAACCGGTGGGCTTCGTCAATAATTATCAGGTCCCAACCGGCAGCTAGTACATCATCAAAGCGGGCTTTGTTGTAGGTATGCAGTTGCTTTGCCGTCCAGCCTTTGCGATATTCTAAAGGTTTAATGCTGTCTATCGAGCAAACCACCTGGTGATGTCGACTCCATAGGTTGTCATTGGCATCGAGGGTTTTATAATCGCCGGGCTGCACCAGGTGGAAGGTTTCATTAAAGTGCAGCTGCATTTCACTTAGCCACTGGCTTACTAACCCTTTAGGCGCACACACTAAAATGCGTTTTGCCATACCTCGTAGTTTTAACTCACGGGTCACCAAGCCTGCTTCAATGGTTTTACCTAAGCCCACTTCATCGGCAAACAAATAGCGTATTTGCGACTGACTAAAGGCCTTGCGTAGCGCCTTTAGTTGATGCGGTAGCGGGATAACATTGGCTTCCATTGGCGAAAGTAAATCGCCTTCCGCCTGCGCATTAGCAATACGCGCAGCGGTAGCAATATAGCTAAGCCCAAAGGGGACTTGGTGCCAGTTTGGGCCATCTTCGGTTAAATCGTCAGTTGGTAAACAGCGTGTTTCCTGCTGCCCAGTCATAAGCACTGTGTAATATGGCTTTTGCCAAAGGTGATGCTCAGAAACAAGCTGAACATAACTCTCCAGGCTTTTACTCCATAGCCAGCTTCCTGATTGCCACACCCCAGCTTGCGAGAGCATTGTTTACCAGTCCTCATTACTGTTGTTTTGCGACAGCATCATGGCCTGGTCGTAGTACATCAGCAGTATTGGATCTTCAGCAATAACATTGTTTGGCAGCTTGGTTGAAATCTCTAAAATACTGGCAAAATCTTGTGCTTCCCACAGTTTTTTAAAGCCAGTACGCACGGCTTCAATCCGGAATACTTTCAGCTTTTTCTTAGCAGTTTTGTATTCTTCAAACTCTTTTAACAGTGAGCGCTCACGCAGCTTTTCTAAGTCGCCGGCTTTATTTGGATCAGGCACATACCAACGGTCTTTGGCTTTGGCTTTAAGCTCATGGGCGGTTTTGGCTAAGTTACGCAGCTCCTTCCAGTTGGTCGAAAGGTAACTATGGATCTGCTCCGGAACTTCATCTTTGCCGTCATAGCAAAGGAAGTTCTGGTTTAGTAATTCACGTAAATCTAGCTGAACTTCGTTTTTACTCCACCCACTAAGCTGCTGCATAAACTGTGGATTGATGTCTGAAAACAGCTGTGGCTTGAGCTTTAGTAGCTGGCGTAACCATTGAATCGCACTGGCTTCATCTTTAACAAACAACGAAGTCTGCACTAACTCACCGACTATGGTTTTTTTCTTATCATATTCCGCGGCTTGCTCGTCTAAGAAGTACATGCCATCACGCTCGATAAAGCGCTGCGCTAAACCGGTTTGAAATTCTTGGCTAGAAACGGGTAACTGGTAACCTTTGCGCACATAGTAAGTTACAACTTGATCGAAAAGAATGCGTGGGTCACGTTCAGGGATTTGCAGCAGTGAATTATCCTGTATCTTTAGCAATGGCAAATACTGCAAATGCGTTCTTATAAAATCCCAAACTCCAGCTTCAGTTTTCGCTTCATTCTTAAACCGATCTTCAAAGCCACCATTCGGTTTATACGCTGAAATAACTAAATCTTGCTTAACTGCAGTTGGCGTTGTAACAGCTTTAAAGCTCCCTTGTTTTTTATCTAAAGCAGAAACATTCGCAACAATGAAGCCAGAGTCATTTAATGAGCTTTGTATTGAATTCCAGACAGCAGAACTTGTATTTGAAAATTCAACTGTAACCCATCTTCCCGGCTTTAGGACTCTATATGCTTCCGCAAAGCAAGCAGACATGATGTTTCTATAGGCTAAAAGATTTTTACCGTTACTAGTATCTTCAATAGCCTCAAGCTCATTATTAGTTTTAACCTTTAACCAAGCCTCCCAAAGAAAGCTCAGTTCTGAATAATTCAGGTTCGCACCAAACGGAGGATCTATAAATATGTAATCTAAGGTGTCATTTCTAATACTAATATTTGTCATTGACTGAAGAGAGCAAACAGCTCGATAATTCGATGAAAGCTTCTCCAACGCCCTCCGAACCGCTTTAAACCTATCACATAACTGTTCAAAGACAGAGGTTTCGATAGGAATTGATGATATATACAGAGTTCCTTTTAGGTAGCCGGCATTCCAACCACCACCACCGAAGAAAAACTTCTTTAAGTGAATCCTGTTCATCAGTGATGATCTATTTAATATTCCCGTAAACAGGAATTTAATATTATCATCTTTTATTTTTGAATATAAACTGGACAATGCCCAAAGATTTCTTTTGGTAAAAAACTGATGACAATGAGTTATTCCAGATGGGTCATTTCGTCGAGATTCCTTACCTAATGGCATTCTATCTATTGGATAATCATAAGGAATCTCTAGTGATTCTATTTTATTTATCAATTCTATATCATAAGCGTCAGGTTTTTTTTGATACCTTTTCCCATTGAAAGTATACTGAATTAATACAGGAACCTGCTTTACTCTGTTTGTTACGCTCCCTAATCTAGAGTCAAATTTTGATATTGGTAAACGACTTAGATCGTTCTTAGAGTTTTTTGCACCACAAGTTTTACATGGAATTAAATCCTTAACACTACCGGTGGCTTGGTCTACTGCTTGTTCCCAGAATATTATTTCTGAAGAACACTCTGGACAGAGGAATACATCAGACCAAACAGTATAGTTTATCTCCCCCTTTCCCCCCTCGTGATTAGTTTCATACAACCAACTAGTTTCACTCTTCAATGCAGAAATAATTTCATTAAATTTTTTCTCGAAGTCAGACAAAACTACTGGTGAGTTATAGTTTTTTGCAATAAAGGTGGCTATTGGTGACAAATCACTCAATAAAACTTTTCTCTCACCAAGAAGAGAAAACTTTATCCAGCTTTTACCTCCTGATTCATTTACTTCCTCTTTTAAAATTTCACCGTCTGAAGTTACTTGATACCCTAAAGACAAGACTTCATCTCTGTTACCACACATTTGTGCTGCCACACCTGTCATACCTGACCCGCAGAACCCATCAAATACAACATCTCCAGGATTGGTGTAATGGAGGATATAACGCATAATCGCTTTATGCGGTACCTTGGTGTGATAAGAGTGAGCATTATAAATAGGATCGTTTTTTCCTTCACTTACATCTGCCGCAAACGGCTCACGATGGTAATGATAACCTTCAGGCTGCTTGGACTTTTCTGCTTCCCACTGTGCAATAAAATCAGCAATCCACGGGTTTGGACAGGCCGTGTAATAAGGCGGATCGCTCAGGTTTAAAATATCTTCATTGCTGCCTATCGGAAGACCTTCAATCTTACGAAACTCTGGGTCTTTTAATTTTTCGGCAAGTAACGCGGTAAAGTAAGCTCGGCGTTCGGCATCGTTGGCAAAAGTTTTACCCAAGCAGGTTACCGGGCCTGCAGGCTTGTCAGTTTGGGCTTGTTCCGTAAATAGATTATCTTGCTGCATAGTGTTTCTCAAATAAAGGGCTAAGGGCAGCCATGGCGGCCCTTCTTTAATAACTAATAACTAGTCAATAATAATGCGAACTTTGCTGAGCTCTTTACCCTGGCACTTTTGTGCCAACAGCTTTTTAAAGCGTTCGGTTATCTCATCTACCGTTTGCGGTAAACCTTGGCCTAATTGGCTTAGCAGCTGTTCTTCGCTAATACGCACTTCTTCTAAGCCATCTAGCACTTGATTTACAGCGGCAATAAAACCGGCGGTTAACGGCTCAGGTAGCGTGCCGCTGGCGATAAAGGCCTCGATTTCGCGCGCATCTTCATCTTTAAGCAAGTCGAGTTTAATAAAGGGGTCATCCAACAAGCCTTTTAAGTTAGATGCCCAATCAGTCGTTAAGCTATCAAGCTTATCGTCTAACTGCTTTAAGAGTTGCGTTGCGATAACGGGTGCTTCCAGCCTGGGTGCAAAATCAACTGGCTTTGGGTTTAACTCAAATAGTTTACTGTCTATGACCTGCGCTACCTTTAGCTTGGCGAAAAGCTGGCGCCAATCCTGCAGTTGCACAGCGGGTAGTAAATTAATACCCGATAGCATTTCCAGCTGCTGCAAACGGCTGTCATTTAATAATGTCTGCTTTTGTTTTTCTTCAGCTGGCGTGAGCCGCGCATTGCTGTATAAGCTAACAAAGCGCTGCTGATAGTTGGTTTTAGTCTCCTGCAAGGCTTTAAGCTGCTGCGCCTTAAAAGGTGCGGTATGTCGCAAAGCACTGTCTGCCAAGCCATCACGTAAGGCTTTTCTGCAGGCGGCTAACTCGTTTTGCCAAGCATCATCTGCGCTTAATACGCTTTCAGCCTGGCTTAAATAGTCGGCAAAGCTTTTAAATTCATCAACCAGGTTACGCAGTTCAATAAAGCCATGCCACGCTGTTAAATTGTTGGCTTGCTCGTTAACCTCTGCTGCGGTGGCTTTAAAGTTTTTCAGCTTACCGGGTGAATTAAAACGCGCGGCGGTTTCTAAGAATTCTTTTAAAGCACTAACCTGTTTAGCTAAGGAATCGGCGTCCGATTCCTCGACCACATAGTTACCCCATAACGGCAAACGGCCTTTGATGCTTTGCTGGCCCATAACCAACTCTTGCACCCGCTTTTCGCTGCGTGCCATCATATCGCGCACGACGCTGTCATCACCTTGCTGAATAGAGGTGGCTAGCCCTTCATTCATCTCCAGTAGGTTTAGCAAAGCCTTAATGGCTGAAACATTAAAGTCTTTAGGCGCTTGAATATGTTTAAAATCTTTGAGTACGTCAAAAGGTACACTTCTGAACTTTACTACGTCGCTGGCATTAAGGTGATGCCCTACGACAGAAAGCTCTAGCTCACCACTATGTACCAAGCTTGCTAAGATCACTAATAGCCACTCTGGCTCTAAGCGGAAACTGGTGGGCTTAAAATATAAACGGGAGTGAATTTGCTCGAGCAGTTCTGCTTTATTAACCACTTGCCCTGGCTCTTTCGTGGCCAAAATGGCCAGCACCGCCTGCGCATAAAGCGATTTAGCTGGCTTGAGCTGTTCGCCGTCTAGCAATTCCAGTGCATCTAATACGGAATTTGCCCGTTTAGTCGCGGCACCACCTGCAATAAAGCCAAGAGCATCCATAGCGGCACTTTGAATGTTGCTATAAGTAATGGCTTGGCTAAAGGTTGGATATTCTGGCGCCAGCGCTTCAAAATGATCGCTTAAAATGACGCTAGCCACTGCCTCAAAGATTTCACGAAGCCCACCAACCTCTGTATTTGGCATCCCAGTAATGCCTCGCACGGTCGCACCTTTTAGCCAATTCATCATTGGTTTAGATTGACCATTGTATTGCGCTAAATAGGCATCTTTAAAATTTGCTTTTAACCAGCTTTGCATTTCTTGTAAATAGGAGCGCGCCTTCAATTGGTAGACATTTTTAGCATTACCTGTTGCGGTAGCTTGTAGTTCTATCGCTGCTGCATAATAACGTAAGCTGCGGTCGAACTCTGTCGATGGCTTATCAAGTACAAATAGCACTTCATCAGAGCGAATAAATTCTTTTTTTACTTTGGGCGGATTAATTGGCTGCACAAAGTACATGTAATAATCTAACGGCGGTTTAGCCGTTTCACGCTGATTGGGAGAGCCTAAAAATAACCATCCGGGCCGATTAACGTTGCGCTTTAACCATTTTAGTTCGTGCTGCCACATTTCGATGTTGGGGCGGGTAACATCGGTTTCTTCTAAAATCTCTAACATAGCCGTGCGATAGGCATTATTTAGCTGATCATCCGCCAATAACGGTACCTTGTTCTCGATATAGGCATCAAAGTCTTCGGTCTTTTTCAGATCCAGGTAAAACTGATCGTTAGCTTTATTTTTAGAGAAAAACTGACCATTTACGGTTTGCCGAATTTTAGTGAGTACCGTAACAATTTGGTTCTCCAAATTTTTACTCTTTTCACCGGGCAACTGTTCAATTAGCGGTAAGTACAAACAAAGCGAGTCACGCAGTTCGGCTGCTGTTGCACCCATTTCATTATAAATATCACCTACCGACATCCGGTGAATAGCCAGGGCGGCCACTAACCGTTTTGCAAAATTCACCTCGTGCTGCGCCGGGTAAGCCTGGTCGATACGGGTAAACAAGGTTTCACCGACTTCAATCACTTGGCCTATTTCAGGGTTTGTTTTCGCGCTCGGGTCGTTGCGTAGCTCTTCCCAGTATGTATCGTAAGAGAATACACCTGGCGTATTTTCTGGAACATCTTGCTCCATTAGCGCTTGCATTTGGCGTGACAAGCTGCGCAATACTTGCCGCTGCTCAATACCCGCTCCCCGCACTCGCTCAAACGTAGTGATGTAATCTGGATGCACAGGAAACATACTGACAAACTCATCTAAGCGCTCGTTCATACGTTCATAGCAATGGGTGAATTTCTGAAGATAATTGCGGATCCACGCCATTTGTTGAGCATTTTTTTTGAGTAGGCGTTCAGCAACCACATATTTAATATCGTCTCGTGTAATGAGCACTTGCTCTGCACGATCGCGGATCCGTTTTACTTCTTGTGAAGCAAAAGACAGTTGGGCGCTGTCAAAAATGGCTTCTTGCACACCACAGACAAAACGGAAGCGGGTACCATCAATCACTTCACCTAACACCCGCATCATGGCGATATCGAGTGGTAGCTCCTGGGTGTTGCGAGAACGCAGGTAGTCCAACATCTCATCGCAAAGCAACAACAAGCCTTGGTCTGGATATCTTTGATGGAAAGCGCCCATCATTTCTTCAAAGTAGGGTTTATGATTTGATGAGATTTGGCTCATTTCGGGAAAATGAAAATCGATGCCAAAACTGGCTAAGCCCTTGGTTAAGTTATCAGTAATGATGTCAGCAAAAGCTTTTTTTGATGCGCCAATTTCAAAACGAATGACTTTGAATTTACCAGCAATTTTATCTGCCGCTGAACGCACTTTTTCATTGGTAAGATGCTGCGCAAGGTATGGAAACTCGGCTACTGCAGACAGTACCGACATCAAATGCGATTTACCTGAGCCGTAGTTACCTACAATCCACAGCGACTTGTTATCCACTGATTCGGTAAACTGCAGTTGAGGGATGATGACATCAGCCAACTTCACTGCCATTTTATCGGAAATAACATAAGACGATACTAATTGCTGGGCTCGTGTCTCTTCAGCTGCTTCATGTAATTTAATGATGGTGGTTACCGGCTCAAACTGAATGAGCTCTCCATATTTTTTCATGCTTGTTCTCCATTACCTGTTAACCACAGCACAGGCACACTGCTTAATTCGGTTTCTGAATAGTTAAAATAATCCGGCTTTCCTGGCATTGAAAAGCTAAGTGCCGCGCCATTATAAACGCCAGGCCAATCAATAATGAGTGTTCTTTGTTTTGATAACGCTTTTAAACAACGCAATACATCAAGTTGCAAACTGGGTTCAAACAAAAGGTGAATGCGCTCGAGTAATACTGAACCAGTAGCTTGCGACGCTATTACATCTGCGGTCAATGCTTCAACTTCATCTACTCGGCGCTGACTAGCCAAGGGCAATAGCTTTTCACAAAGCAATTCTGAAATAGCTAGCCTTGGTATGTTATCAAGTAATGTTAACTGTTCAGTATTGGCGCCTACCACTATCAACATTTGATGGCTTTGCAACGCAAGCTTGTCAATCTGCTCGTTAATAATACTCGGCAGCTGCTCTTCGTGGGTTACTCTAAAACAAGTCATGCACAAAACCTAATTTTGTTGGTCATTGGTTTGGTTCGCATAAATAGCAACTGGCGTGTTGGCAGGCGCCCAGACCAGCGGCCAATAGAAAGGCGCGCCTTTCCAGCCTTTATCCTCTTCGCCATTTTGCCGAAACAGCATTAGCATGGGTGAGTCTTTTGCAACCACCCTAGCCGTTTGGCCTTCTGTGGTCGAGGTATCTGGTGTTGCGACATATTTTGTATGGCTACCTTTACCTGCTAAACGCGCGTTATTGCGATCCGTTAACCATAAGCACCATATTTGCCCTGGCGCTGCTGTTCGCTTATCAAGATAATCGATTGCCGAATGGACACTTTGCCAGTCGAAGGTATAGCCTTCACCTTCTTCCATTATGATGGCTTGTTGTGCCAAAGTTAAAAGCTGATGGGCGATAGTCGTTGGTATTTTAAACGGTTCTTTGCCAGCGCCGTCTGGCCGATGCGATTGTAAAATAGCGTCAATTTTTTCGGTAACCGCACGTGTTTTACCTTTAGTATCGGTTTGAAAACCGACTGGTAATAAACGTTTATGCGGTTTTAGCGTGGTGGTTGCCGTCAATAAGATCTTATTGGGGCTGCACGGAATGACCGAACCATCTTTCGCTTTTTGGATGAAAATTACCCCTTGTTCTGGATTTTTTTCAATCGCTTCACGCAGTGCAATGTCACTTTCGTGCATACATTTCATGGCGGCATAGATTGCAGGTTCTGTATAAAACCTGGTAACAGCTAAATCTTCTTTGGGACGATATCCGTACATACGAGAATGTTGTAAGACTGTGTCTTGCTGGTATCTTCCTGGCCGGCGACCATAATAAAAACCAATTAACCGGCCAATGGTAATACCTCGATCCAAAATCTGACCACCAATAAAGATATTTAAAGGAGTTCGAAGTTTTAACTGGCCAGTATCGTCTAATAATGATTCAATTTCTTTTTCAGAATTGACTGTTGTAACGAGCAGCTCGCCATCCACTAATGATTCACGTGCTCGGTCAAATACGGCAGATATTGGCGGTATAAAGTATCCCGCAGCTAAAACCGATTTAGCCACGCTGTCATAAGCATCTTTTATCAGACTCTGAAACTGCTGGGTATTTTTCTCGGCGGCCTCCTGAACGTCTTCGCCAAGCTGTTTGACGACTTGCTCTTGCCAGTCATGCGTTGCTTTGGCAACGTCAGTATGGATAAGGAAGCTAAACTTCTGGTTCCCCTGACCCGCTTGCTTGGCTTGCAGCTGGCGAATTGCACCGCCAACAATAAAGTTAACAAAAGCGCTTCGCAGACCGCTTATTGCAGATGTAGTAAGAACATCATCAAGTTTAAAGCGTCGACCGTCTGGCTTTTTTAACGCAGTAAGTTCGGTTAAAGTGAGTGGATTGTACAAGTAGCTCGCAACACTACCCTCAGTTTCAGCATCATCAAAATAGTAGCTACTGCCGATATAAGCATCATTCACAGGCACGAGCTCAGTAAACGCGGGTTTCACAGGCTTGAAGGTTTCACCTTTTATTTCCGTATTATCTGGCTGTAAATAAAGCGAATATGGAGTAGCCGTTACTTGCAAGAAGGCAGCTTTATGAGCATAACTGCGCAGCTCTTCTAGTTTCAACGCTGTTAGGTTGGCATCAATTTCACCATTTTGCTTTTTAAAGCCGACGCTAGCGTAATCTGCTTCATCATCAATCAGTAATACACGCTTCTGAGCCAATTCTGGGTATTTAGTAGCAAATAGCTGGATCAGGCGCTCTAAATTGTCTTTTTGTTTTTTGACCACCAGGATGATTTTTTTCTTAAGCTCATAACCAACAAGTGCTGAAGGCATGTGCATAATGTCAAACACTAAGACATCATCTTGCTCGCAAAATGGCTTAAACTCGCGCTGCACACGCTGTTGCGTTTGCTTAGAAAGCGCCTTGGTTCCTTTGGTTAAAATAACGGAGACATCGTAGCCATTATCAAAAGCCAGACCCATAATCGCCATAAAAGTTTTAGTTTTACCCGACTGGATTTTTCCAAGCAGCATGCCAGGATGGTCGCCTTTTGTTTTAAAACGGTCTAATTTTGTAACTGTAGATTCAATACAGATGCGTTCCTCAGCTGTGTATGGAAACTGTGCAGATGCCAGGAAGTGCTGATAAAATATTCCGTCGAGCATTAAACTCTTCATATAAATATATCCTCATTTCAAAGTAGGTTATTGTCTGACTTAGCCAGCCTGATCCTCAAACAACACAAAATGCTCCACCAATCGAATCATCAACTCTTTCTGGTCTGGCAAGCTTTCAGCCATCAACAATGCCGCACCCACCTAGGACTCATACCCCGGCGCAATCGCCAAGTTCGGGCTGTTCATTAAACTCACGCGATTTCTGAGCCAGAGCTGGTATTCGGGCCCGATCAGCTTGCCGTCTTCGGTACAGTCCACATTCCAACGGCGCAGCAGATAGCCGGCCATGGCGGCTCGCACTTCAATGGTAAGTACGCCTTTGGTCATGCCATAGTCGCCTTCAATAGCGCTTATGTGCTTAATGTTGTGCGGGTGTGGTACCAATTGCAGTGGGATCAGACGCTGCCATTCGTGGTCGGCTTCAGCTTCTTCGTGATTATGGGAATGTTCTAGAATTTTCACTTGCTGAATGCGGGTCAATACGAAATCGCGGAAGCTCTTACTTTTGCGATCATAAGCCCGCACGTGCCAGCGCAAACCGTTGTCGACAATAGCGTGTGGCACGATTTCACGGCGGCTATGGCCGCTGCTAAGCGAGGTGTAGTCTACTTGCACCGCTTTACCATTCAGAGTGGCCTGCACTAACCGCGCCACCACAAAAATGTCCGGCACATTCAAGCTAGGCGGAGCTTCTACCGGAAAGTGAATGTCGCCAATGGCGTCGAAACCGTCAGAAATGTCGTTGGCAAGTTTGATCAGGGTGCGCTTCGCGTCGTGTTGGAACAACGGCTTGAAATTCGCACTTTGAAAATAGCGCTTCTCGCGGGTGTTGTACTCTAAATTACCCGGCGCTAACTCTTTGTACAGGTTAAAGTCGCGGGTGCCGGCCGAAAGCCCTACTTCGAAGCGTTGAATCAGGTCGTTGCGGTGCAGCGAACCTTTGAACATCAGGCAAAAGTCGATATAAGCCAAGCGTTGTTTCTGTGCGAATGCGATGCTGTCGAGCGTCATTGAAGCTTCCCATGCAAGTTTTATTGTTGTTATTTTAAGAAGTTAGTGTGGTTTATTTTGAAGAGGATGTAAAGGCTGAATCAACGCTCATTTCATAGGTGTACTACAAGTGCAGACCAGCAGCTCGCCATGTAATGCGAAATTCATACAGTTCTGGTAGTCTTTAGCCATTCTTTCTTTTGGGTGTTTTTTCATGGTCCAAGTACTGTCATCTCATCAACTCCATAGGTCTAGTTCTCGTTTTAAAGTGCTAGCCGCTAGTGCCTTGACTGTTGCCGTTGCGGCAGGCTGTAGTCCCTCTTCACAGACCACCGAAGAAAGCCCGCTGGTAGCGCCTTCGGAACGTCGTGCTTTGTTAGTGAGTATTGATTCCTTGAATGAAGCTATTCTAAAAAACACCTTGTCCCGTGAGCAGGTGCCGCATTTCTATGAGTTATTTGAACTCGGTGCCTGTACGGAGTACGCGCAACCTTCGTTTCCTTCAGTGACTGCGTCGGGTCACTCCGCGCTTTGGACTGGCGCCTACGGCGACGTGACGCAGATCACGGGTAACACCTCCCACCGTTTGCCTCGTGATCAGAACACCGTGATGAGCTTAGTGTCGGGTTACGACGCCGACAATTCAGCCGCAGAGCCGATTTGGGTTACGGCAGCATTGGATGGCCGCCCTGCCGGTGGTCACCATGTGACCCAAGCTCCGCAATTGCCGGGTTTCCCCGCGCGCGTTGGCGAACAAAGCTCGCAAGCATTAGCCGATCAAGCACGTATTGCCGATGCCTATACACAAGACAATCTCACGGTCATGAATGGCTACAACCTACAAGTAAACTTCGATGCTGCCATGAGCGCCGATGACGTGGAGTGGCTCGCTGAAGGTCAGTGGGAGAATTTGGCAGCCCTAGGTTTGGCATCCCTAAGTGCAGCTCTAGATAGTAACGAAAACGCCGGCGTAACGCCCCGCTTCTTCCGCTGGGAAAACCGGGTAGGCGCTTTTTACGGCGTATTTTATGGTGACAGTCAGTATGACCGAGTCGCAGTCAATACTGCCCCCAACGGCGAAGGCGCGATTGTCGCCATCGCCCATCCGGTGGAAGACACGCCGCCGCAAAACCGCGAGCTCGCACGCTTTTTCTCAGAGCCGCTGCAGGTTGCCACCGAACAGGGCAATACCTTCTTGCGACTCCGCTTATTTGAAGCCGCCGAAGACGGCTCAGACTTCTTGTTGTATCACCCAGCCATGCATGTGATGGATATTAATCATCCAGAGCAACGCGAACGCTACGACGCTCAAGTGCGCGGTTGGTTTGGAAATTCCTCAACACGCCTGTATAGCCGTGGTGGTTTTGGCACCCCATTGTTTCAGGATGGTGATGGCACTGCCGAAGCACGTTTTTTGGAGACCGCGGAACTCTCAACGCGCATTTTCAATAAAGGCTCGTCATTTTTCTGGAATGAGCTAGGCGTTGATTTACTCGTAGACTATTTCCCTCTGGGTGACTCAATTGACCACACTATCGCAGGTTATCTCGCGCCAGACTCTCCTGCCTATAATTCAGCGCATGCCCCGCGAGCTCGCGAATTACGCACGCGTGCATGGGAATTGGTCGACATGCGTTTACAGCACTTAATGTCGCTCATCAGCGGTCCTGAAAGCGCGCTCTTTGTCGGTGGCGACCATGGTATGCGCCCAAGCTGGCGTGACTTCCTGCCCAATGTATTGCTGCAAGAAGCGGGCTTACAAGTACTCGACGACAACGGCATGATCGACCTGAGCCAGTCACTGGCTGTGTCGCCTAATGCGTACTGGATTACCGTGAACACGACAGAATGGCGTGGTGGTATTGTGCCAGAGGAAGAAAAAAGTATGGTCATTGCGCGCATTGTTGAAGCACTAGAGAACTTAACGGACGAAAACGGCGAGCGCGTGGTTGAACGTGTGTATATTGCCAGCGAACACCCTGAACTCGGTTTAGGCGGTGCAGCAGGCGGCGACGTGTATTGGGAAACAGCGCGAGGCTACGGCCCAAGCCGCAACGTGAATGGTGACTCGCCAATTAATCCGAATGCACGCATTTTCGCGGGGCATTCCCATGCGTCGACCAGCCCGGATATGTATACCGTCACCTGTGCCTTTGGTCAGCACTTCCCAGCCCGTCGCATTCCGGCGTCACGCCTGATTGATATGGCGCCAACAGTGGCCGACTACTTAGGCATTCCAACGCCTCCCCATGCAGTAGGTACATCACTCTATCCGGCGCTGCGTGGCGAATAGTTTTACGCTGGGATTTTAAACGACAGAGAGAAAGCTGCCCTTGGGCAGCTTTCTTATTTCTGAGCTAGGACTATTGGCTGCACCCTGTTGTGAAGCGAGAAACCCCTAACTCCGGAACGCGGCGCAGTAGTCCTCTGCTGGGATACCTGGTACGAAAAAGAGTAAATCCGCAGGTTTGCCGTACTCAAGTTGTTTACTCACGCCCGTAGCCTTTAGGTAATCGCGCGGATTTGTGCTTTCGTTCACACCCACCAGAATCAGTGTGCGCACCGGCACACTTTCGGCTATCCACAAAGGGGCACCATAGTCGGCGCGCACATGACCTGACCCCGCAATAAACACGCCCACTCGCCCAGGTAATGCATGCGCAATCATCTGCTGGGCCATCAGTTGGTCCCGAGCAATTTGCATATCCACCATAGGTAAGGCTCGTTCCATCGTGAACATGTTGCAATGGCTTACCACAATCAGCTCGGCTAAAAATTGGGTATGAACATCACTGTAATGGGCAATGGGCTCTTCGTTATTGCTAACCTGCTCGCGAAGCTCGTTCTTCTGAGTGTCCGACAAGTCACCGAATACCAAACCGCTCGAACGTTCCAGCGCAGCTTCAACTTGGCCTGCGTAGTTGTCCCACGGCCAGCCTCGTGCAGGCCAATCAAGATCGCCAGGACGCACACGATTCGCTGCGCCACGGTACGAATCAATCGCAGCCTGCTGATTGGCCGCAATCATTTCCATACCCACATGTCCCAGCAACCCGCGCTCCGCTAAATAATAAATAAAATAGGTTTGCAGTGCGTGATGATCAGGATGATCGTGCTGTTCACCCAGCATTAGCCAGCCGCCGTGAGGCATATAACGGGCAACTTCCTCCCAAGGCACAAAGTCATTCACATTAGGGCTCCAAAACTGCCCAATCAGTGGGTTGTCCACATGCTCGGTTCCCACAAATTCGAGTTCTGCGGGGCCTCCTGTAAACTTAGAATCACCACTCGGCCCGATCGCACAACCCGTCAGGGTCAAAAGTAAGAGCACCGTTGCGGCCCGCCAGCCGATAAAAACTCCATTTCTTTTCATGCCACACCTCAATCTAAGAGGAAAATAGGTCAACCCTATAGAGATACCAAATCCAAACTACACCACAGCAAGGAAATACTAAAGCCTTTGCATTGACTCTCTCGAGCTCGAGCTCAAGTTCGAGTTCAAGCATAAAAAAATGCCAACCCCCTAACTCCGAAGAGCGAAGGTTGGCATTTCTAGAATTTTGACTGTCAGTGGGACTATTAGAAGGCTAAGCGCGCGCCGATAAATAACCGCGCAGGCTCACGAATACTGTTGTATCGGTTACTAAAGCCAGTTGTGGATTCAGTACAGCCAGCGTTCGCACAAATTTGATACGCTTGATAATCCATGAAGTCATGATTCAGCAGGTTGTTAATACTGCCGTACACTTCCACATTCGGATTGACCTGCCAGCTCGCGCCGATGTTAAGCAAGCTGTAGCCTTTGAAGTTGCCAAGCACTTCGTTTGAGTCACGCACGCCCGGCTCCACAAATCCTTGTGATGAGCCACCCGTCATTGGTTCATGGAAGTTGCGTGGGCGATACGCGTCACTCCGATGTTCCACTTCAATGAACGTCTTGAGCGTTTCTGTGGCTTGCCAATTCAAACGTGTATTCGCCATGTGATCTGGCACGCTCACGAGCGGGTCGCCAATGCGACTACCAATCGCCCGCGAGCGGTCACCCGTATCGAGCTGAGTAAATAACACTTCGCTGTCCACATAGGTATGGTTCGCCGTTAGCCACCACTGCGGATTGAAGTCGTAACGTACTGAAGATTCCAAGCCGCGAATACGCGCTTCACCAATGTTTAAATCAGTGCCCGCATTGGCACCAGTGCCGCTTTCAATCAGGTTTTCTAAGTCATTGTAAAAGTAAACAACTTGACCGCTTAACGCGCCACCAGCGTTATACAATAGACCCGCTTCATAGCTGGTGCTGCGCTCGTTACGGAGCTCTGGGTTACCGAACAATGGCCGTGAGCCACCATCGCCAAAGCCAATCACACCATCGAATTTACGCTCAAGCTGCGGCGTGCTAAAACCGCGGCTAACACCGCCTTTGAACATCCAGTTTTCGTTGATGTGATATACGGCATAAACTCGAGGCGCAATGTCACTGCCCGCGTCTTCGTCATTCTCATAACGAGCACCCACAGTGAGCGTTAGGTTGTGAGTAGCTAACCATTCATTCTGGGCGTAAAGCGAGTAGCGGCTGCTGCTGATCGAACTACCAATCAAGCTATCGTCGAAGGTCGGGTCAATATACTGCCCACCCAAGGTCACTACATGATCCCCTATGGGAATAGCCACGCTCGTATTGAAAATGTTGGTGGTTAATTTCAGTTGGCGTGCTGCACCATCCATATTCTCGAAGTAGCCTTGCGGTACCGTACGTCCCTTGGTTTCCATAACGTCGTGCGTCAACTGAGTACGCCAAACACCGAAGTCGAGCAGCGCACGGTGCGAAAGGCTCAACTGTGTGCGCGCAAACTCTAACTCATCCGCATACCCGTCGCGGAAATTACCCTCTGCGTCACGGCGAATACGCCCAATTTGTCCTGTACTGTTGTCATAGCTCTGCTGATTGAAGTCGGCTCGCAGGCTGAATTCATTGTCTTGATTCGGTGTGAAATAAACGTGAGTACCGAAAGTCCGGGTATCGGCGGCCACAGGGTTCTGCCCCATCGTACGGTTATCGGTCAGCGACGGCGACACACCCGGAATTTCGATGCGCGACGCAGCACGCTCAGTGAGGCGTACATAGGCCTGTGCCGAGACACGTTCGTCGCCTAGCCCACCACTTAACCCACCACTCACGAAGGCTTCCATTTCTGAACGACCGCCAAAGTCGCTATCCGACTGGAAGGTATTTGTCACGGTCACAGAACCACGAATGTCTTGCGTTGGACGGCGCGTAATAATGTTAATCACACCACCGAGAGCATCTGAGCCATACAGCGCAGACATGGGCCCGCGGATCACTTCAATGCGCTCAATCGCAGAAATGGGTGGAATAAAAACCGACTGGGAATCAACAAACGAGTTCGGTGCTACGGTAGCGGTTGGGTTCTGACGAACACCGTCGATCAGCACCAAGGTGTAATCCCTTGGCAACCCGCGCAAACTGATAGATTGGTTGCCAGTTTTGCCGTCACGGGCATCGAGGTAATTAACGTTCACGCCCTGAATACCGCGCAATGCATCGGCTAAGCTGGTGACTTCACTGCGCTCTAAGTCAGCCCGAGTGACTACGGTAATGCTGGCAGGAGCGTCACGTAATGCTTGTTCTGCGCCACTCGCGGTGACCACAATGACTTCAATGCCAGCATGGCCGTCCACTTGTGCGTCCGCATGCACCTGCGCCGAAGCAAATAGGCCCGCGGCAATTCCTAGGTAAACTTTGCTTTTGTTGATTTTGCGTACTTGCGGCATGAACGACATTCCACTGCTGGTCAATTCCCAAACGAGAATGCGAATGCTAATGATAACGATTATCAACTGCAAGGATTAAACGACAAAATTTGTCCGAAATTGCGCGTAAAAGTCATCGCAAAAGCGACCGTGATCGCGCCTCTAGGCCTTGGTGTAAAAATCCCCTGATTAGTGCCATGCACCTGATGCACCAGAGACCAGAGACCAGAGACCAGAGAAACAAAGTTTTGAAGGAAGAGTCTATGCAACAATATGCAGGCTGTGTTTTTTGATAAGGCTTTGTTTATTTCTTTTAAAAACAAGCAGATAGGAGAATAAGATTGGTGCGTCCGAGTAGACTCGAACTACCGACCCCCACCATGTCAAGGTGGTGCTCTAACCAACTGAGCTACGGACGCACACTTTCTAGAATAGACTTGCCGTGGCAAGCGGGCGCTATATTAGTAATTTGACCACCTAAGCGCAAGCACTTTTTGTGTCGCGAGCGCTCGAGTGGTTATTAAAGTACCAATGCACTGATCACACAGTCGCACTGACCCCGAGCGCCTTGGCATGAAAGCGCAAATGCTCTTCAATAAAGGAAGCAATGAAATAGTAGCTGTGGTCGTAACCCGGCTGATAGCGAATCGTCATACCCAACTGCTGCTGGTCATTCACTTTTACCAAGTTCTCGGTCATCAACTGTTCCGCCAAGAAGTTATCGGCGTCACCTTGGTCCACTAACACCGACGGTATACTTGCTTTGGAAGCACCGGTGTCCTCAAGTAAGCAAACTGCGTCATAAGCACGCCACGCGGTTTTATCGGTGCCAAGGTAATTACCCAAAGCTTTTTCGCCCCATGGGCACTGCGTGGGATTAACTATGGGAGAGAAGGCCGAAATAGCACGGTAGCGCTCTGGATTGCGCAAGCCAATGACTAATGCGCCATGTCCCCCCATAGAATGACCACTAATAGACCGCTCAGTCGATACCGGCAAAGCCGCTTCCACAAGCTTTGGCAACTCATTCACAATGTAGTCATACATTTGATAGTGCGCAGCCCAAGGTGCTTGCGTCGCATTCACGTAAAAACCCGCACCTAGGCCAAAGTCATAAGCGCCGTCCGGATCGTCCGGCACCTGCTCACCACGAGGACTGGTGTCCGGAATGATCAATGCCAACCCAAGTTCTGCGGCCACCCGCTGAGCCCCCGCTTTACTCGAGAAGTTCTCATCGGTACAGGTCAGACCCGAGAGCCAATATACCGCTGGCACTTTGCCAGATTCTGCGTGAGGTGGCAGAAATACCGAAAACGTCATATCGCAATCGAGGACGTCTGAGCGGTGTTGATACCGCAATTGACGCCCACCAAAAACCTTTTTCTCGTCCTGTAACTGAATCGTCATGCTGAATTCCTATGGGTGCAGGATTTAGTAGTGAATCACACTGCGAATCGATTTCCCTTCATGCATTAAGTCGAAGGCCTCGTTGATGTCTTCTAGCTTCATGGTATGGGTAATAAAGGTATCGAGTTCAAACTCGCCATTCAAATAACGCTGCACATAATCTGGCAATTGTGAGCGGCCTTTCACACCACCAAAAGCACTGCCCCGCCACACTCGGCCCGTCACTAGTTGGAATGGGCGGGTATTAATTTCTTCTCCTGCCGCAGCAACGCCAATAATGACCGATTCACCCCAGCCCTTGTGACAACATTCAAGCGCCGAACGCATCACTTTCACATTACCGATACACTCGAAGGAATAATCCACACCGCCGTCAGTCATTTCAACAATGACGTCTTGAATTGGCTTGTCGTAATCTTTCGGGTTAATACAGTCGGTGGCACCGAGTCGTCGCGCAATATCAAACTTTGACTCATTAATATCAATAGCAATAATGCGTGAGGCTTTTGCCATCACTGCGCCAATAATAACCGACAATCCGATACCGCCGAGGCCAAAGATGGCAACAGTGTCGCCAGCTTCCACTTTGGCCGTGTTCTTCACCGCTCCAATGCCAGTCGTTACGCCACAGCCAAGTAAACACACTTTCTCGAGTGGCGCTTCAGGACTTATCTTCGCCAAAGCAATTTCAGGTACCACAGTATGTTCCGCAAAAGTTGAGGTGCCCATGTAGTGATAAATCGGCTCACCATCTTTAGAGAAGCGCGTGGTGCCGTCGGGCATTAAGCCCTTACCTTGAGTAGCACGGATGGCCTGGCATAAATTGGTTTTACCTGAGGTACAGAATTTACAAGTACCGCACTCTGGCGTGTACAAAGGAATCACATGGTCGCCCACCGCGACGGAAGTCACCCCCTCTCCCACGGCTTCTACAATTCCTGCGCCTTCATGGCCTAGAATAGACGGAAATATACCCTCGGGGTCAGCACCAGACAGAGTATAGGCGTCGGTATGGCAAACACCCGTGGCGACAATACGAACCAAAACCTCGCCCTTTTGCGGCAATTGTAAATCCACTTCTTCAATCTTCAGCGGCTCACCCGCTGCCCATGCTACGGCAGCACGCGTCTTCATTGTTTTCTTTTCCATTGCTTTGATCTTCACTTGTGAATTTTCTATTTCGTAGTTTCATTCTAATTATTTCCTTTGAACATGTAATCCACGCTTATTGCAATTCTCTTTTTCATTTATGCAATAATTAACTGACCGGACAACGATACAATGTCCTGATCAATCAACGGAGCACTACGTATGAAGCAATGGCAAGGCATTAGCGAACTAGTAGCTGTGGCGGATGAAGGTTCCTTTACCCTTGCCGCGCAGTCGTTGCAGATTTCTGTCGCTCAAGTGTCGCGCAATATCGCGGCGTTGGAGCAGCGCCTCAACATAAAGCTGCTGCATCGTAGTACTCGCCGTGTGCACTTAACCGAGGAAGGGAAACTTTACCTGAATCATTGCCGACACATTGTCGAAAGCCTCGAAGACGCGGACCACTCAATCGCTTCTCTGATGCTCACCCCCCGAGGTCGTCTAAAGATCACTGCCCCCGTCTTCTATGGTGAGACTCGACTTGCACCTCTACTGCATGAATTTCTGACTCGACATCCTGACGTAAGCTTAGAACTTCAACTCACAAATACCCAATTGAATCTGATTCAAGGCGGTTTTGATTTAGCCATTCGACTCGGTAGTTTGGAAAGTTCGTCACTGATTGCCCGCAAACTCGGAACGCGCACTCAATATATTGTTGGGGCTCCTGAGTACTTTAATCAGCGCCCTGCACCACAACGTCCCGATGAATTAAGCAATCACGAATGTTTACGTGGCAGTTTGGATGTCTGGAGGCTACAGGACGATAAGGGCCAGCCCCTTCACTTTCGGCCGCAAGGACGGATTCATTGCAATAGTGGCCCAGCCCTTCTTGACGCCGCATTGCGTGGGCTAGGACTGGTGCAATTACCGGGCTATTACATTGAAGAGCATTTGAAAAGCGGCGCATTAATGGCAGTACTCAGTGACTTTCGCACGCCCGATGACGGCATTTGGGCCGTTTATCCAGAGAATCGGCTGCTGTCTGCAAAAGTTCGCCACTTAGTGGACTTCTTGAGTCAGCAGCTTGCGTAATACAAGCGCTTAACTTAGGTTCAAAATGCTCATATAACTGGGGATATCCACGTCGTATGGCGTGTTTTGTGTAAGGTAATCGCGTAAATGCTCTAACGCATCGGGCTCACCATGCACCAACTGAATACGAGTTGCTGGCGTCAGCGCGCTCTGGCCTAACCATTGTTGCAGCTCTCGGTAGTCTGCATGACCCGATAACCCCTCTAGTGCGCGAACCTGCGCTTTCACCTGCAACCACTCACCATGCAACTTAATGGACTCGGCTGCTTGCAAAAGTTTTGCGCCACGCGTACCGCCGGCCTGATGACCTGAGAACAATACAGTCGTACGATGATCACCAAGCCAATGCTTAAAATGATGCAGAATTCGTCCCCCCGTCGCCATGCCACTACCCGCAATAATAATATGCGGACCAGCCTGATTGCTGATCGCTTTTGACTCATCCACACTATGGGTGTACTTCACGGCTTGCGCCATACGGGTACATTCCTCATGTGACAACCTATGGTACGGATGGTAATTACGATAGATATCCGACACATCAATGGCCATAGGGCTATCGAGGTAGATGGGTAAACGTGGCACCCGCTTCTCCTCCATTAATGTCACCAGCATGTGTTGCAGCAACTGGGCACGGCCCACAGCGAAGCTGGGAATCAGCAATACTCCGCCGCGCGCAGCGGTTTCGGTCACAACTTGTGCTAATTGCTCGAACGGCGACTCATCGGCATGCAGTTTGTCCCCATATGTGGACTCCATCACCAATGTGTCCACTTGTGGCAAAGGCGCAGGGGGTTGCATCAGAATGTCGTTGAACCGACCTACATCACCAGAGAACGCCAAACGGTGATTGCCGTCGTCAATGACGACACTGGCAGCGCCAAGAATATGACCGACTGGGTTCAAGGTTATCGTGAGTTTGCCCAGCTTGAGCGGTACCGAGAATTCAAGGGGCCGTAATAAAGTGAGTGCCTTGCGGGCTATTTCCGCGTCGTAGAGTGGCTCTGGGCTCTCGTGACGCGACAACTTGTGTTTCGCATAATACTTCGCGTCTTCTTCCTGAATTTTGCCTGAGTCAGGCCAGAGTACGCCACACAAGGCAGCGGTAGCCGGGTGGGTATACACTGGCCCGCGATAGCCATGGCGATAAAGTACGGGTAAATAGCCCGAATGATCGAGATGAGCATGAGTGAGGATTACGGCATCGACGTCATTGATACCGAGGGGAACCGGTTGCCAATTCCGGCGACGCAGCCATTTATAACCTTGAAACAAACCGCAATCTACTAGGATCCGCTGGTCTTCCGTTTCAACTAGGAACTTCGAACCAGTGACCGTTTCGGTACCACCTAAAAATACAACACGCATGGGTCAGTCCTTTTGTTGGTCTTGCTGCGCTCTCACGCTGCTTTGCCTCAATGGCAATACCTAATACTTAAATCCCCAATTCACGCGTGGATCAACCGCCTTAGCTTCGGCCTTCGGCGCAGGCTCGTCAGGTGTATTCGCAATGTCCTCAAGTACGCGTTCAAGCCATTGATGCAACTGAAGTGGGGACATTACCCCCGAAAAGCGCGCAAACTCTCGGTCTTTATGAAATACCGCAACAGTTGGGATACTGCGAATCGCATAGCGCTGGCCTAGCACCGTCTCATTCTGCGTATTCACCTTCGCGAATACCACCCTATCACTAAACTGTGGCGCTACTTGTGCGAAGAAAGGCCCAAATTGTAAGCAAGGCCCACACCAAGGTGCCCAAAAATCAATGATGACAGGCAATTCCCCCTGCATCACTTCGTTAAAGTTCTCTAGGGTTAAATCGATAGGCTGCGACATGCAACAACTCCAGTTCGCGTTAAAATTCAGCCGTTATAACAGCAATAAACAAGGCACTCGTCACCAAAATTATCATTAAAAACATCCAGACATGTGACGAAATCAAAAACTTGGCGAAGGTTTTCCCCCAGCTTTGCTTGTAATAGCCTCGTTGAGTGAGCAACAAATATACGGGAATCCAGAGCACAGTTAAACTCTGCAACCAACTCAGTGGCTTCAACCAAAAACCTTCGCCAAACAAGGTCTCAAGACCGGTATTCAGCAACCCAAGCAGCAAGATGAGCAAAATGGCCAGCAGCATAAAGGCGTGGGTATGTAACGTCAGAATTAAGTGCTCCATGTAGAAACGCTGACGTCGGATGTATAGCAGCTTTAACACCAAGGCAAACATTGGCAGCATGAGGAACATCAACTGAGGAGCCACAGAAAGAAATTTACTGACAAATAACCGCGGATTCTGAACGAAACTCGCTAGCCCTGGAATGCCTAAATCATTGCCTTGGCTTCCGCTCGCACCTTCCTGCGCGACCGCAAACGCGCCTTGATTCACGGTCCACCCCACTTGTTGCAACAAAGTACTAATCACCACGAGCGCCATCACCGAAATAAAAATGTAGAGGCGTAATGGCGGGACAAAAGGCGCGCGTCGGCCCTGAACATAAGCTTCAGTCAAGTAACTAGGACGCAGTAACAGGGGTACGATTGTTCGCCAGACTCTGCCGTCGAAATTACCCATTTCGCCGAAGAATTCGCCGACTAAGCTAAAAACATTACGAATCGGTTGGTTGTCTTGCTGCCCACAAGCAGAACAAAACGGCCCCTGCAGCGGCGTGTGACAATTACTGCAAGTCGCCGGGGTTACTTCCATTGTAGATTCAGACATAGTGCGTCATTCCCTAGAAATCGGAACTGGAGAGCAATAACAAATGGTTGCAACGAATATAAACCGAGTTTCTATAGAAAACACTCAATTTTCTAACGCCTTGCGCTTAAATAGACCTCTGGTAACTCACGCCGCAAGATCGCATTGAATTTTCCAGACTCCCGTAACAAAACCAATCCTTTGTCGAGCGCTTCTTGGTACTCTTGCCCTCTCGGATGTCGCTTTGAAAAGATTACATAGAGCGGTCGCACTTCCACCGCGCTAGGCAGTCATTCTACGTCGTCATACTGCTCGGGAAACCACTTGTGTAGCTGGAACAGTCCATTTGCCACGTCGGCAGCGATAACATCCACTCGACGCGTCAGCAACATTTCCATCAGTTGGCGATCAGAACCGGTTTCTTGACGAGCAACTCCAGAGTCGAGCACTCCCATAGGTTGGTCGTAACCGATGACCGAGCCAAACACGAGCTCCTGTTGTACCAAGTCGTCAGGCGTGTTGAATTGAATTTTGCGGTCTTTACGAGCAAAAAAAGCCAGTTGATTCGCGTACAAAGGCTGCGAGTAATAGAATTGATTTAGCCGTTCTTCCACAAACCAGATACCCGCAACTCCTGCCGCACGGCCTCTCTCTGCTTCATGAAGTGTGCGCGCGAATGGCATAAAGGTGATTTCGAGTTCATAACCAGCTTCCGCCAAAGCGGCTCGAATAATCTCGAACATAGGGCCATTGTTAGGGCTGGAGGCGCTGTAGTGAGGCTCATATTCTGTGGCAACGAGATGTATGGTTTCAGCTTTAGATGGGCTCACAGCGATAGCTAGGCTGAGACCAATACCTAGGATTAGGGTTTGAAAATGACTCACGGTTCGCCTCCATTGCTAGCCGAGCTTTACCGCCACGCTACTCTTTTTTCTCTGAATCCTCTTTTTGGGAGTCCAGATAATCACGCTGACGTTCCGCTTCCGCTTTACGAATATGCATAAATAAGTATGTCGCTAGAAGTGCAATAATGCCAACTGGCAAAGCGACTAAAAGTAGGAATGGTGCTAGTCCCATAAATTAATACTCTCTTTTTTACTGTGTGGACTAATTATTCTGCAACCTGCTGCACAAGCCACTTAGAAGCAAACTCATCGGCATTGACAGGCCGACCGAAGAAGAATCCCTGAACCAAGCGGCAACCAATCTCGCTCAAAAGCTCTGCCTGTTTCTGGGTTTTCACCCCTTCAGCGATCGTACTTAACCCCAAACTATCAGCCATGGCGATAATCGCACGAACAATAGATTGATTTTGTTCGTTATCGACCAGTTCCATAATGAATGATTTATCGATTTTCACAGAATGTATCGCTAAACGCTGCAAGTACGCCAAAGAAGAATAACCTGTGCCAAAATCATCAACCGCAGTGCGGAAGCCGGCAGATTCTAGATCTCGCGTAATCGCAAGGGCCTGTTCCGGCTCTCTCATCATTACGCTTTCAGTGAGCTCGAGCATAATACGATGACTACCAACCGCTTCGGTAGCACGAACAAGCTCTTCTACTAAAGTTAAATCATCAAATTGTTGGGCCGACAAATTAATTGAGAGTGATCCGGGAAAATCAACGCCTGCTTCCAACCACACTGCTAATTGTCGAGCTGCTTCACGAATCACCCAACTGCCAAGCTCTCGAATTAAACCACGCTCCTCTGCAAGCGGAATAAACTCAGCGGGGCTCACCCAGCCCAGTTCCTCGTCATGCCAACGACACAGGGCTTCCGCTCCCACAATGCCTTTATCTTTCAAACGAAACTGTGGCTGATAAAAAAGCTCTAACTTTTCTTCTTTGAGGGCTTTTGTGAAGCGACTCAGCAACCGGTGCTTCCGATACAAAAGTTCCGCCATAGAGCTGTCATAAATGCACACGCGACTCACATCCATTTTTGCATGGTCGAGCGCAATACTTGCATGCTGGAAAAGCTCACTGGCCGTATCGCTGTCGAAGGGATAAATTGCCGCACCAATATTGATTTCAATGGCAAATCGACGCTGCATAATGCTGAAGGGATCCGTAAGACCCCGCTGAATTTTGTCGATCATGTCCTGCACGCCTACCTGATCAGCGCAGGGCAAGACAATGACATATTCGTCGCTCGATTGGCGCGCTAAGAACTCGCCGTCTCTTAATAGACTCCGCAGACGTTGCGCCACTAAAACTAACAGACGGTCGCCAGCTTGATGACCATGGGTGTCGTTGATTTCCTTAAATCGACGCAAATCGACAATCACCATGCCAACCGCCGACTGCTCTCGATGCGATTGCGCCAAAGCTCGGTCCACATACTCCTGGAGCTTCAGTCGATTTGGCAGTCCTGTCAGAGAGTCTTCGTAAGCCAGTTGTTGAATGCGACGTTCCCCATCCTGGCGTACCATTTCTGCACCAATCTGTGACGCAGCAATTCGGAGTACTTCACGGCCCAGTTCAGGCAGCTGCATAGACGTGTTCTGCATCACTGCGAGCAGGCCTAATTTGCGCCCCTCGGTGTTTACGATTGGCATTCCCAAGTAGCTCTCTACTTTTAGCTCACGCAACAGATCATCATTCGGAAACTGCTCTGCAACAGCACCGTTGTATAAACAAGGTTCACTACCGTGAATAGTTTCGCAGGGAGTTCCTTCAAGCGGGTAAGTAAAGTTACTAATCAGTTTGCCGTGTGAGGCCACGGCTAAGGTCACAGCTTCATGACTTGCTTCATTCACTGAAGCCAAAATGACATGGTCGACTTGCAATAGCTCTTCGAGCTGCACAATCAACGACGTGAAGAAGTCTTCCTGCCCACTGCGTGCAAGTGCATCAGCGAGTTGCCGGAAAACTTCTTCAGCGTTAATTCGTGCGCGCGTCTTTACCATTGGGACCTTTGGAACCTTGCAGGATAAGATTTAAGCTGCAAGGTTAAATTATCGTTAACCCACTATAACAACCAGTCGATCGGGAGGAAAGAGAGGATTCTTACAGCCGTCCGTTTCAATCGGGTCGTATTCGGGTCGATGTCATGGCGCTGAATGTGTCCTTCTCGGCGCTCTAACCAATACAAACGACCTGAACTCGCGAGGCGCACTTCATAGGCACGCCATGGAATCCGATCTAAGAAAGCATTGTCGATTTCTTCCGCTAACTCTCTGCTCTCAATCACAAAACCAAGCTCAGTGTTCAATGATGCCGAGCGCGGGTCAAAGTTAAAGGAGCCAATAAACACGCGCTTTCGATCCACCGAGAACGTTTTCGCATGTAAGCTAGAAGCACCACTTCCGAAACGTCCCGGACTGCGGTCCCGCTCCGGCTCATCGCCTAACTCGCGAACGCCCACCATCGCTTTGGTCTCGAAAATACGAATACCGGCTTCTAACAGCTCTTTACGCCATTTCGCATAACCTGCATGTACTAGTGCGACATCTGTGGCTTCTAGCGAATTAGTGAGAATCATAATCTCGACGCCCTGCTCTGCCAATGCAACCAAACCATCAACGCCAGCACGTGTAGGCACAAAATATGGCGATATTAAATCAACGCGGAACTCAGGCTGACCGATGGCCTCTTGTAGTTCATGCGTTATCAATTCTTCGCCGTTGGCTAAACCCAATCCCTTAGTGGGGCTGTCGCTGACCATTCGCGCTTCAGCCCATGTCCATTGGGGGCCTGAACCAGTAAGCAGTTCATGGACAAAGGGAGTGTCGCTCACGGTATGCAGGTAATCCTCGACACGGTCGTTTTGAATTCGAGCATGAGCGCGCTGATCAATCACTAATCTGGCGGCATCATCGAGCTCTGGAATAATACCTTCCACCGGATATGTCGAAAGACTGGCCCAATAGGCGTCAAACTGCTCTGAAACTTCATTCACTACCGGACCAATTGCGAGTACATCCAGATCGTTAAACAGGAAACCATTTCCTGCCGCAAAATACTGATCGCCAATATTTCGCCCACCAATAATGGTGGCTTGATTGTCTGCAGTCATGGATTTGTTGTGCATACGGCGGTTCGCACGATTAAAGTCCTGAATAAAACCAAGTGTACGAGAGGCTCGCACAGGAAACGGATTAAACAGCCGTATTTCAATATTTGGATGCTCTGCTAACGCCGCAAGGTCACCATCTAACCTTCCTGTATTTAAGTCGTCTAGCAACAACCGCACTCGCACGCCACGATCAGCAGCATCTCGCAGTGCGTAGAGTAATAACATGCCGGTTTTATCACGACGCCAGATGTAATACTGAACATCCAAGGTCTTTTCCGCATTCTCGATCATGAGGTACCGAACGGCGAAAGCCTCACGCGCTTCAGGTAAAGTGCGAAAACCCGACTGACCGTTTGGCTGCTCAGCTAACAACGGCGCTATCGCCCGCCCCAAGGTCGTCGTTTCTCCTTCAGTCACGGGTAAAGCCGAGCTGAGTGTTCGAGCTTCAGGGGGTGGCAAGCCGGCACATGCGCTTAACATTGCTGCCGTCAGGGTTGCTGCTATCGTTGCTAAAACCACACGCATCATAAATTTAGAACCCCAAAGGAATACCCAGCGCGAAAAAGCCCACTAAAAGTACTATCCAAGCGCACAGGAAGGCCATGGAGTATGGCAGCATCATGGCAATCATGTCGCCAAATGTCAGTTCAGGTTTGTATTTTCGCATAAAGGCCAGAATAATCCCGGCATAGGTCATCATTGGCGTAATAATATTGGTAGCCGAATCAGCTACCCGGAATGCAGCAGCCACAAAGTCTGGCGTTAATGCCGGATTCACCATGTAGAGCATCGGCACGAAAATAGGCCCCAAGAGCATCCACTTCGAGGTTAGGCCACCGACGAACAAGTTAATCAGAGCCGTAACAATGACAAAGCCCACCAGCAATAAAATAGGAAATTGCTGCAAACCGATAGCCACCAACAAAGAGGCCCCCAGCCAAGTAATGTAATTCCCCAGTCCTGAATAAGCCAAGAGGCCCAAGAAGTTATAACAGAAGAAGGTCAACACCAAGATATACCCCATGGTGTCCATCTGTTTGACCATCGCCCGCACCACATCCATGAGTTTGGTGAAACGACCACTGCCATAACCAAAAGCCACACCCACCGCAGCGAATACAAAGGAAATCAATAGAATTACATTGTTCAGAAATGGTACGACACGCTGTCCGTCTGCTGTTTCATACGCAGCTAGAGGACCAACAGCCAATCCATACACCGCTAGCAGACTCAGTACCAGCCCGACTAAAGACCAACGTAATCCGCGCCGCTCAGCATCCGACACATCGAAGTCATCTAATTCGAGATCTTCAGGAATCACATACGACTTCTGTTCCAACCGCGGCGCCACAAATTTAATGGTGACCCACGCACCAATCGCCGCGAGCACAAAGGTGGAAACCAAAATGAAATAGTAATTCATCGTGGCAGGCGTTAGTGCCTCACCTGCGGCGTTAGTAAAGGGAATCCCCTGTGCCTCAGCAAAAATCTGTGCGTTCACACCAATAATTACATCAATCGGCGTTGCTGGAATCAGATTCGCGCTAAAGCCAGCGGAAACACCAGCAAAAGCTGCTGCCATGCCAATCAAAGGATTCTTGCCGAGCCCTGCATACAAGAGACCGGCGAGAGGAATTAATACCAAGTAGCCAGCATCAGTCGCGATTGAACTCATAATCCCGAGGAATACCAGCAACAAAGGAAGGAGTTTGGCAGGCAGAGCACGACTGACTTTCTTTAAGACAGCAGCAAACAGACCGGAGTTTTCCGCAATGCCAACGCCAAGCATGACAATCAAGATCACGCCCAACACACCACCGCCGAAGGCAAGCCAGTTTGCTACGAGCGCATTATCGAACAGCCAACGGACATTTTCCGCTGCAAACATATTACGAATTTCGTGGGTGACTTCCCCGCCGTCAGCACCAAAACTTTGGAACTGCACTCCACCGAGTAAAGCAGAAATAACCATGGCGCCAATCAAAAATGCCATGAAGATAATGACAGGATCAGGAATAAAGCGACCGACACGCTCGACGGTCGCAATAAAGCCTTTTTCAGGCTTGTCAGGCGATACATTCATACTGCGCACTCTTTATTATTTTGGTTATTCTTAATAGACCGCGCGCAAGGATAACGAATTTAGACCGGTTCTGCAGCTATCACGTAATCCTGCCCGAACGGCAAGCCTTGGTGTTTCTCAATGAGCTTGGCGCCCCGTTCAGCCATTGCGTCTACTTGCTGCAACATTGCACTTGCTACATCTGCATTCATACCATGCTCTTGGAACCGACCAATGCGTTGGCGACACATGTGTAGTTGTGAGTCGACAAAGCTCTGGCCGAAGCGAATCGGGAAGCGTTTTCCTTCCACCACTCGAAAGCCAGCACGCTGCAGGTGACGGACCACCCAGTCGCTCGGATACTCCCGATATGGCCGCTCACGCGCGAGCAGCAAGCAAGAATCACGCAGCCGGCCTAAATCACCAATAAACAGTCCAACCTCATCTTGCACCACAATTGGCACATAAGGTTCTAGGCCAATCACATAGATACGATCACGCACTAGTGGTTTGAGGCGCTCAAAAACCAAGTCCTGCCAGTACGGCGCAAAACCGTCGATTGCACCAATTAAGTAATCGACCAACACGGTGTCGAACTGCTCTCCCTCGAGCATTTTCTCGTCGACCCAGTTACCTATCACCAAGCGATCATTGTCGCGCATAGTACCCGGAAAGTTTTCCCGCGAACTTTTAGCCATGGTTTCTGAAGCCGTGATGGCCGTCCAGCTTTTGGTTTCGAGAGTGCTAATCCATTGTAAGGATTTTACACCGGTACCGGCATCCAATAAATCGCCCCAAGGCCTCCCCTGGTGCAAGTGTTCAACATACTTAAAAAGTGCAGAGATTTTTATACTCACAACGTGATTCCCATTATGATTCACTCAAGTTGATATAATATAACAAAATAAAACCCTCTGACATACCGCATAGTGCACTCATTTTTTCTTTACAATTACCTAGTTTTGGTCGATTACTGAGTCATGACCAATAGTTAATGGATTTCGCATGACGTACACATCTCTAAGATTCAAACTTACTTTAGGCGCGGCACTCATTCTGTTGATTAGCATGTTGCTGCTTACACTCTACAGTTGGCACTCCATGTCACGTAGCGGCAGCGCCGCGGTCGCGCAAGTTTCGCCACCACTTGAACAGCTCGTTAGTGCCTCTCTAGAAGACGCCGCGCAAGTCTTTGCGTTAGACACTCAAGGGCTCCTCAATCGCAGCTTTAACGTGGCCGCGACATTGGCCTCAATTGCACAAGAAACCGCCATTGGCTCTGGAGGCCAGCCTTTCGAGCGTGAAACCTTGAAGCAACTGACGCTGAGTATTCTCTACGCCAATCCAGATATCTCTTCGATTTATACGCAGTACGAGACCAATGGTTATGACGGGCGCGATAATGAGTTCGGTCTTGAGGATATTCATAGCTCAGATACAGGTAGCCTCGATATTTACTGGGTCGCCGACGGTCCACGCAGTGCTTATTTTGTACAAACAGAAGAGGCTGCTGAAAAGTACTTAACTAGCCTCACGGAACAAGGCTTTCGGGAAGCTGAGTGGTATCTTTGTAGCCGAGACACACGGCGCCCCTGTCTGATCGAACCTTACCTATATGAAATTACCGAGGGAGAAGAAGAGTTACTGACGTCGCTAGTTTACCCAGTGCTTGTCAATAATCAGTTTCGTGGTGTTGTTGGTGTCGATATTAATTTACCCGTACTGCAAGACCGATTAATGGAGCAGGCACGCACTTTCTTCGATGGCCAAGCTGACATGTACCTACTGAGTGCTAACAGTTTCATTCTAGCGAGCAATCAACACAGCGAACGTTTAGGTGAACCGCTATCGAATGTCGCAAGGGCGTATCAGAGCTTACTTGAAAGCGGCCGAGGCATGCGTCGAGTGAATGGTCAACTCATTGTGGTTGAACCGGTTCGTATTCATCTTTCTGATACGACTTGGTGGATTCTTATTGCTGTGCCAGAAGCTCTTGCCCTTGCTCCCCTGAATGATTTAGCTGAAGCCTTGGAACGCGACAGCAACGAGACAGCAATGGGTTTGGTTGTCATTGCTGTGCTGATGCTCGCCGCCTTCGTTACATTGGTCTTTTTCTGGGTACGGGCATCCACTAGTCCGCTCGTACGTCTGAGTGAGCTTATGCGCGAACTTGCGGGTGCCGAAGGTGATTTGACTCGACAACTCGAGCAATCAAGCCACTCCGAGCTTAATGACGTAGCAAATGGCTTTAACGCCTTTACCGGTAAGTTGCGCGACATGGTGCAATTACTCAAAGGGGTCGCGGCTCAATTGCGGCATGAAAGTCAGCAAATGATTAACGCTTCACAGGATGCCTCGCGAGCGACTCAAGTACAGAGTGAACAAGTGCAGCAAGTTGCCACGGCAATGACCGAGATGAGTTCCACCGCAAATGAAGTGGCAAGCCTCGCGGGTCATACGGCGAGTGGTGCGGAACAAAGTACCGAGTCCCTGCGTGAGGCAAATGATTTAGTCATTCACACGGTCACTGAGTTTAAAGGTGTCGCTAGCAATTTCGCACAAGCGCGCCAAGAGTTTGCAGAAGTCGCGGCTCGCACAGATGAGATTACGAGCATTACACAGACCATCGATGGCATTTCAGAACAAACCAACTTGCTTGCACTCAATGCTGCAATTGAAGCGGCGCGGGCAGGTGACCAAGGTCGAGGTTTCGCGGTGGTAGCAGATGAAGTACGCACTCTCGCTCAGCGTACACGACAATCCACGGAGGAAATCAATGCGCTCATTGAAGCGCTCCAACAGCAGGTTCAGTCTACGCTTAAGCTAATAACGACCAGTGGTGAGCGTGTGGACGCTACTTTAACCGATGCAGAACGAGCATCGGAGCGACTCAATCAAGCCACAGAGCAAGTACAAGGAATTAACGACAACGCCTTCCAAGTGGCTTCAGCCGCGGAAGAGCAAAACCAAGTGAGCGAAGAAATCACCAAGAATATTAGTGCGATCAATGATGCTACGCAGGAACTGGAGCAGCTCGCACAGCATATCTTAACCATCAGTAGCGCGCTCGATGGCGCCACTGACTCCATGGAGAATCAACTCAATGCACTTAAAAGCGAATAAACTCAAACCTCTGGTCATCGCCGTTGCGCTGGCTGCAACGAGTTACTCGACCGTTAGCCATGCAGAATTCGGGGGCAGTGTGACTCTCAGCTCAGACTACCTATATAACGGAGTCAGCCAAACGGATGGTAAGCCAGCCTTGCAACTCGATCTTTATCGAGCTCATGAAACCGGTTGGTATGTGGGCGCATTCGCCTCCAATGTGGACTTTGGTGACGACACATGGCTTGAATTCGACTTGTATGGTGGTTACGAGTGGACAGGGCCCTCTGGTTTAATTTTCGAACTCGGAGCGCTTTATTACACCTATCATGGAGAAGACAGTAGTGCCGACTACGGGGAAGTCACTTTGGCGATTACGGACGGAGCATGGCGGGCGCAAACTTGGTATGCATGGGACTATGCCGGCACTGGCGCCGGACATTGGATCGTTGGAGTCCAACGGCAGTGGGAAATCACGCGGCAAATCTCCACAACTGTCGGCTTTGATCATTCTCGCAGTGACGACACCAATCAATGGATGTGGGGGTCTAAATCGAGCTACAACCACCTTTGGGTGCGTGGCGATTATGATCTCGAAAATTTCACTCTATTCGCGTCCATGCATATCACTAGCTTGAATAACTCAGCAGGCGGCGGCAATACCTTCATGGCCGGCGTGAGTTGGAACTTCTAACTCACGCTTTCGACTTCAGCAACACCTCGCCTAACCGCGACAGACTCGATTACGGCCGGTTTCTTTGGCTTGATATAACGCACGGTCAGCCCGCGAGAGCAGTTTCTCCGGGTTGGCTAAACCAGGGCTAGAAGCTACACCTAAACTGACAGTCATACATAAGCCGGGAGCAATATCATCACAGTTTGATTCTTCAACTCGCACCCTTAATCGCTCACAGAGCTTAACGGCGTCGCGCAAGTCAGTTTCTGGAAATAATAAAACGAACTCTTCGCCGCCCCAACGCGCAACATGGTCTACGTTGCGAAACTCACTGCGAATGACATCTGCAAGACGAATCAATGCTTTGTCACCTGCTTCATGGGACCATTCGTCATTAATACGTTTGAAAAAATCGATATCAAGAATAGCTAGGCTTAACGGTGCGCCGTAGCGTGAAGAACGTTCAAATTCATCGCGTAGCCGTTGGTCAAAAGCGCGTCGATTTGGAAGACCTGTGAGCTCATCGGACATCGCTAACCGTTCTAGCTCAGAGGTTTTTTCCGCAACCTGCTGCTTCAATCGTATTTCGCTGCGCTGCAGTTCCCCGAGGCGCCAACCGTACCCCAAAAAAATAACACCAGACACGCCTATAATGACTAAGCCCCAGAACCACCAGGTTTGCCAAACCAGTGGACGAATTGTAAAAGCCAGTTCAAACTGCTCACCCGCATACCAGCTATTCGGATAATTCGCCTCGACCTGAAAGACATACTCGCCAGGCGGTAAGTTCGTATATTCAGCAGTATTCTGCGTACCACGATCGACCCAGTCTCGGTCAAATCCGATTAAGCGAGTGCGATAACGAATGCGTTGTGGCATCACGAATCCCAAGCCTGCAAACTGCAGCTCTAAACGCGTAGTGCCCGCAGGCAATACTGCGGGTTCAAACCTGTCAATCGCCCGACCATCGGCAAGAAACGATTCCATCACCACGGGCGGCACCACAGCGTCGAACTCGGCGAGTCGCTCTGGTTGTATACTGGAAACCCCCATTGCCGTGGCGAACCACACAGACCCATCGGGTAATGCCGTGGCCGCTGGCCCGGCACCACCATTCGCCTGCGCACTGGCCATGCCGTCGCTTTCGCCAAACAGTTCGATCGTTAATTGTTCGTTAGTACCGACTTGATAAGCCTCAGCTTCATGCCGAGATACTCGAATCACACCACGATTACTACTCAGCCAGAAGTGACCTTGCTGGTCACTCACAACCTCAAAAAACTTGTCGAAAGGCATTCCCGCAGAACGACCTAACATGGTCATGCTGGAGCTATTGAGGCGATTACGGAGCAATCCACGGTCCGTTGCCATCCACAACGTCTCTGTTGCACGGTCTTCGTAAAATCCGAAGACATACATCGCATCGTCAAATTGACGGATATCCACAGTTTCGAGTGTTGGTTCAGACGCGGTCGGGTGTTCGATACGGGTCAGCCCGCGCCCGGTTCCAACCCACAAGACACCGCGCGCGTCTTGAATCATAGACATCACAAAGTCATCTGCAAGGCCATCCGCCTCGCGATAAGACTTTACTTCACCGTCCTGTAAGCGTGCCAAACCATTGGCTGTACCAAACCAAACGCTTCCATCAGAGAGCGGTCGCACGGTACGCACGTCCAAGCTCGGCAGTTCAGTTGCATAATTCCTGAATTCACCATTCTGATAACGCCAAGCGCCAGACGCATAAGTTGCGAACCATAGCGCACCATCGGACGCTTCGGCCACACCTAACAACGACATGTCAGCGAGCAATGTGTCCGCCAAATAAGGTGTCACGCGCCCTTCATGGATGTGGTTCAATCCGCGGCTAGTAGCCACAAGTAACCCACCCTTGGAGTATGGAGTAACACCGCGCACAAAATCGTCGGAGAGACCTTGAGCTCGGGTATAGCTCACAAAAGGGGCATCACGTAAACGCATAAGACCACTATTGGTACCGATCCAAATACTGCGTTCACGATCTTGATAAAGCGAGACAATACGATTATTTGGTAAGCCATCCTCGACAGAGAGGTGCTCGACACCCCGCGGGCTTTTTCGAATCAGCCCTCGGTCTAGCGTGCCCAGCCAAATTACGCCCTGATGATCTAAGAGTATGCGCGTTAATGGCGCATCGATTTCATCTGCCGCAACACGTTGAAGTCGTTCATTACGCCACAGCCATAGGCCCTGTCGGGAGGCAATATACAAGCCATGGGCGTCACTCCAGCACAAGTCGCGAATATCCAAGTTCCGCAACGCAGAAGTTCCCGGCAGTTCCTCAAAGAATGCCATAGATGTTGCACTGCGGCGCTCGGTATCGCTAAGGAAAAACACACCTCGTGAAGTTGCAACGACGAGTCCGAGATTGGGTACATGCCGGATCTTAAAGATCGTGCCGGGTTCGCGAACAAAAGCTTGTTCGACAATTTCTCCTGCCGCTGTCGCTTTATATAACTGGCCATCTTGAGTACCGACCCAGTAGCGCCCAAGATCATCATTCATCACGGCTGTGACTAGGGTGGGTTCCACATTCATTGCTTGCCAACGCTGCTTGTTCACAGTCACTACGCTGCCGCGAGCGCCACCAACCAACAAGCCACCCGACTCATTTAAAGCCAGTGAGTTCACGCCTACGTCCGCGAGCCCCGTTTCACGAGAACGATCGTAAACCCGAAATTCGCGTCCATTAAAACGCGCCAGCCCTTCCCAAGTGGCAAACCAAAGGTAACCGTCCTCGGTTTGAATAATGTCGTTGATTGTATTGTGCGGAAGCTCGTCGCGAGTTGTCCAGATTTCTGAGAAGTAAGCGGTTAGAGCCGGAACACTGGCCTCATCATGATCGGCCCAAACTGCAGCGGGCGTCCAAAGTATGGCAATGGCAAAAAGGACTATTCTTGTTCTTATCATAAATCCCGACTTCTTCCTGTGACGCTCATGCATTCTGATGAATCATTATTGTATTGGCTTGCCTGTACACAGATTGACCAACTCTATAAGTAAGTACAACCAAAATCTGACTCTATGACTATCCGTTACTAAGTGTCGTCACTGTTTGCACATCACAAACTCTTCGAACCATTCATTCACTGGCGTGGGCTTGCTAAATAGATATCCCTGCAATTGCTGGCAGCCTTGACTTAGCACAAAAGTAGCCTGCTCGGGCGTTTCTATGCCTTCGGCAACAGTGTTCATTTGCATACCTTGGGCTAAGCGCAAAATAGTTTCCAACAAGGCTTCCTGATGCTTCCCCTGCCCTACACCGAGAATAAATTCGCGATCGACTTTTAGCTCAGCTAGAGGTAAAGACTGTAGTCGCTTTAAGTTCGAATAACCGGTACCAAAGTCATCTATGGAGAATTCAACACCTTGACTAGTTAGCTCTAACATTCGGTCTCGGATGAGTGACTCATTACCAAGTAATAAGTTTTCCGTGATTTCGAGGGTCACAGCCGACAAGGGAACATTGCGCTGCCCGAAGATGGATTGCACTTGTGTCACAAAATCCGGCTGTAGAAATTGCTTGGGGCTCACATTAACGGCAATTCTAAAAGCCGCTGACAAAACGCCCTGCTGTTGAAGACGCGCCAGCAAATCCGCTACCGCACACAACATAAAACGCCCAATATCAACAATAATTCCAAGCCGCTCCGCAAGAGGAATAAAGCGCGCAGGTGACACAATGGCACCATTCTCTCGACGCCAACGTACCAACGCCTCAGCACCAATCACCTTGTGTTGTGCATCCACCTTCGACTGCAACCAGCATTCTAACTCACCATCAATAAGCGCCTTACGTAAACCGACCTCCATGCGGTAGTCGTCGATTACGTGGGCGGTCATCACATCCTCGTACACCGAGAACTGATCACGTCCTTCTTCTTTTGCGGTATAGAGTGCTGTTTCTGCATGGGCCATAAGTTCCGAGCTCGCCGCAGTTTCCGGGGCCGACACAAGGCCAATACTTGCTGTCAAAAAATAGGTTTGTTCTTGGCATTGAATCGGCTGTCGAACAATTGCGAGCACCTTGGCCGCTAATTCATAAAATGTCGCCAGCGAATCGAGTATTCCGGCAATCCAAAAACGGTCGCCGATATCTTTTGCCAGCACAAAACCTTCGGGGAGTATCTCGCCAACCCGATGACTAATCACACGTAGCACCTGGTCACCCGCTTCGAAGCCATGCACGGTATTAATGCGAGCGAAGAAATCGAGGTTGATCGCCAACACACCAACCCTTTGCTTTGCCCCAAGTAACTCCGTGAGTTGGCTCATGAATTTGTAGCGGTTGGGTAGTTTTGTGGTCTCATCGTAGTAGGACAGCATCTCGATGCGTCGCGCAGCCTCGCGTTGACGACTAATATCGCGAATGGTACCGATATACTGACGTTCACTCTGAAAATCAGTTTGCGTAACGGCTAAATCAATTGGAAAGACTGACCCATCTTTGCGCTTGGCTTCCACCTCACGCCCAATACCTATGATTTTACGTTCGCCAGTTTCATGATAGTTCTGCATGTAGCCATCATGCTCACGAGCATACGGCTCTGGCATCAACATACGAATATTGCGACCGAGCACTTCAGCGGAGCGATACCCAAACATCGCCTCTGCGGGTTTGCTAAAACTTCGGATAATGCCTTGGCGATCAATAAGGACCACACCGTCGAGTAAATTATTCAGCGTAATATCAAGTTGTTCACGCTGACTTTTTAGCTCCTCAAAGCGTCGCTTCTTGCGAGTGATGTTTTGCACAGCTCCGAACACATAGCGAATCACACCGTCGGTAATTTTTGCCTCGCCCATCAGGGCAACCCAGCGCGTCTCTCCTGTCGGCGTAACAATTTGCGCGTCAAGCGAGAAGCCTTGGCCTCTCTCTTCACAAGCTTGAAGCATGAGCTGAAGTTGTTTACGACTGTTCTCTTCGTACATAGCAAACACATCTTCAACAGGGGGTGTTTGCTTGCAACCAAAAATCTCTTTCGTTTGATCGGTCCAGAACAGTGTTTGTTCGCTGACATCGAGACACCACCCTCCCACGTCGGCGAGACGTTCCATGGTGTGCATCAATTCATTAAAGTAAACGCCTTGCGTCGTTGTGCGTCGTCCTGTCATTGCTTCCCTTGTCCGGCGAATCGCTGAATCAAGGAGTAGAGTTCTTCGGTTGTATCCTGCAGCTCCATGCTCGCTTCAAAGGTACGATTCGCATTCTGTTGTGCTCGACCCGCACCATCCGCAATATCCGTGATTTGCTGATTAATGTGCTCCGCAACGTTGCTTTGCTCTTCCACTGCCGCTGACATTTGTAACGTCATATCTGCAATTGCTGCCACGGCTGCACGTATTTCTTTGAGAGCTTCGTCAGTTGCCCGCACCATTTCTACACCATGTTGGGCAGCACTTTCGCCCGCCGCAGAAACCTTCACTGCATTTTGTGCACGCGCACGTAATTGCTCAATAATGCCGTGAATCCTATCGGTCGACTCTCGTGTCTTACCCGCTAAACTCCGCACTTCATCGGCAACCACGCTGAACCCGCGTCCATGCTCGCCTGCTCGGGCCGCTTCAATAGCCGCATTCAACGCTAGTAAATTGGTTTGATCCGCGATGGTTGAGATAATATCCGCAGCTTCTCCGATTAAAGTAGTAGATTCCGCAAGCTCATTCACCGTATTTACAATGGAACGCACTGAATCACTCAACTCATGAATTGCTTTCAGCGCTTCCGCAGCCAACTCACTACTCTCATCAACATTTTTTGCGGCTTCTTCCGCGCGCTGGGAATTTGCCTCTACGCTATCTGAAACTTCCTGAATAGAGGTCGACATTTCATTAATGGCTGAGGCCGTTTGCTGCGTGGCTGCATTCTGTTGGTCAACGAGCTGACTGCTCGACTCTGCTTGCTTGCGCGTCGCCGCAACAATTTCATGAAGTCCGCTTGCCGCGTCCTCAATCCGCGCGAAACCTGTTCTAGCTCGAGCTTCCTCACTGCGTAATACCATTTCCAGTTCAGCTTGAGCACCGTGAGAGCGTGTGTAGGTTTCAGCTATGAGTTGGTTGGCAAAGGCATCCGAACGAAGAGAACGTATAGCACGATAGCGCTGGCTTTGTTGCAGATGCTGTAACACCATGGCGATCAAAGCACCAACGGCGGTGGTCAATGCCCACCAAGGCAAACTAGCGACAAATAAAGCAACAGCCAGAATCAAAGCTGGAAGCGCAATAACCCATTTATCTGCAAACCATGCACGCATACGCTCAGCCGCGGAATGTGGCGATTTACCAGCGTTAATACGCTGATACATGGACATGGCTCGTAACTTTTGTGCGTCGGTTGGAGCCACTCGCACAGATTCGTAACCAATTACTTTACCCTCACGATACATTGGCGTGACATAAGCACTGACCCAGTAATGATCGCCATTCTTCCTACGATTCTTAACCAACCCCATCCACGGGCGACCGGCCTTTAAAGTTGTCCACATGTCCGCATAGGCGGCAGGCGGCATATCAGGATGACGAATTAAGTTGTGAGGCGCTCCCATGAGTTCTTCAACGGTATAGCCGCTGACCTCACGAAATCGTTCATTAAAATAGGTGATCACGCCACGGGTATCCGTAGCAGAAATGAGCCGGTCGCCCGCTTCCAAGCGATACTCTTTTTGTGTGACTGGCAAGTTCTTACGCATGACTTCCGTGGCCCCCTTTCGACATCATTTCACACCGCTAAATTTAAGCCCTCGAATATAACACGTGTCATACTCGGCATAGATTGAGAGCGAGCATACATCTTTGATCTCGATGAAAGTCCGGTAATATTAGAACGCAAATAATGCAGTGAAAATCAGTTCAGGCTATCTCTATTTCTTGTTAATCTAGTTGATATACCTAAGTTGTTAAACTAAGCCTAGGCAATCTTATCACCCTAAGTAAAGGCCGTTATGAATCAGCCGATTGTTCAATCATTTCTCGACCCAGACAGTGAAACCTTTAGTTATGTCGTGCATTGTCCCGAAACCGGGGTAGCAGCCATTATTGATCCTGTATTGGACTTTGATTATGCCGCCGGTAAAACACAAACCACACAAGCGCAACGTCTACTCGACTATATCGATGCACAAGGCTTGTCCCTTGCATGGATTCTCGAAACCCATGCCCACGCGGATCACCTCTCTGCAGCGCCCTTCTTGCGTGAAATGACCGGTGCCCCCATTGGTATTGGCGAGCACATAAAGGACGTGCAATCCGTATTTAAACGACTCTTCAATATGGACAAGGAATTCCTCCCCAATGGCGCGGAATTTGACCGTTTGTTCCGTGATGGAGAGCAGTTTCAGATTGGTCAACTCACCGTCACAGTAATGCATACTCCTGGCCACACGCCTGCAGATATAAGCTACCTTGTTGGCGACGCAGTCTTTGTGGGGGACACTCTGTTTATGCCCGACGTTGGCACAGCACGCTGCGACTTCCCAGGCGGCGATAGTGCCACACTCTATCAGTCCATTCGCAAGTTACTCGCGTTACCCGAACATATGAAAATATATGTCTGTCACGATTATCCGACCCCAGGCCGCGAGCACAAATGCCAGACCACAGTTGCGGAACAGCGGGCCAGCAATAAACACGTCAATCAAACGGTGCCTCAGGCTGAGTTTGTGCAATTACGCAATGCGCGCGACGCTACACTGAACATGCCGCGCCTGATCATCCCTGCCATTCAAGTGAATATTCGCGCAGGCCAGTTGCCCGCAGCCGAATCCAATGGCACCGTATACCTTAAAGTCCCGATTAACCTGTTGTAGGAAACACTCATGTCTGTGAATTTAGGTCCATTTGGTTTCTCGATGACCCACATTATTTTCTTTATCGCCTGCGGCCTCGCCTTTTTATTGGCTTGGTTTTTCGGCAAGCGCAAACAGCTACCGGTGACTGATGCAATATTTCGCGTCTTAGCCGTCACGTTGATCGTTGCTCGTGTAAGCTTTGTGGTGCGCCATGGCGACCTATACTTGAGTGAGCCTTGGCAAATTTTCAATGTCCGCGATGGTGGCTTCGATTTATGGATGGGAATCGCGGGTGGCGCGGCCATGCTGCTGTGGGAAATCATTCGCAGACGGCCACTTGTAGCGCCATTACTAATTGCTAGCCTCGCCGGTTTAATCGTTTATTTAGGACTGCAATTTAGCTACGGACAACGCACTCACGAAGCGACTATTCCTAACCTAACCTTACACACCTTATCTGGGCGCTCAGTCACCATTGATCAAAGCTTCCGCGGCCAACCTGTGGTGTTTAATTTATGGGCTACATGGTGTCCGCCTTGCGTGCGGGAAATGCCCTTACTCGCAGAAGCGCAAAGCCGTTGGCCAGACGTGGCTTTTGTCATCGTGAATCAAGGCGAGACCGCGGCACAGGTGAGTGCTTTCATGCAAGAACACAACCTGCAAATTGACCATAACTTGCTCGACACTCAGCACCAATTTAGTCACACCATTGATGCGCATGTATTGCCCACCACCTTGTTCTTTAACGCCTATGGCGAGCTGGTAGATACTCATGTGGGTGAGTTCTCCTCCGCGCGTTTGTTCCAAGGGGTCCAACGCATGCGAGGCGAAGCGCCTCGCCCAAGCGAAACATTAGATGAGGGTGCGGATAGCGCTCTGTAAACCGGCTAAGGTGAGTGGCTGCATGCGGTCACTCATCAATTCATGCATCATCTGAATCGACGGATGGTAACGCCATCGTTCTTGCGGTTGTGGATTTACCCAAACCGCCTTCTCAAAGTGACCAAGGAATCGCTGCATCCAGACAGAACCTGCCTCTTCATTCCAGTGCTCAACACTCCCGCCCGGGTAAGCAATCTCGTAAGGGCCCATCGTGGCATCGCCGACCAAAATCAACTTATAGTCTTTACCATAGCGATTCATCAGCTCTTTGAGTGGGGTTGTCTCTTGATAACGTCGTGTGTTGGTTTTCCATACATGTTCATACACACAGTTATGAAAATAGTAGAACTCCAGATGCTTAAATTCAGAGCGCGCTGCCGCGAAGAGTTGCTGACATTCATAGATGTAATCATCCATGGAGCCGCCCACATCGAATAGAATGAGGACTTTTACCGCATTATGCCGCTCGGCTCGCCACTGTAAATCGAGCAGCCCACCTTTTCTTGAAGTTGCACGAATGGTTTCATCCAGATCCAACTCGGTCACTGCGCCGGTGCGCGCGAACCTCCGCAAAGCACGTAAGGCGAGCTGCATGGTGCGGTTATTCAGCGCTTCATCTGTGTCGAGATCGCGAAATTCACGTTTATCCCAGACCTTTACCGCCCGCCGTGCGTTTGAACCATCCTGACCAATACGAACACCCTCGGGATTGAAACCATAGGCACCGAAGGGTGAAGTTCCCCCCGTCCCAATCCACTTGTTCCCGCCCGCATGGCGTTTCTGTTGCTCCTGCAGGCGTTCTTTGAAGGCTTTAAGAAGCTCTTCCAAGCCGCCCATGGCTTGCAGTTTTGCCTTTTCTTCATCACTTAACTGGCGTTGTAGACCCGGGATGAGCCAGTCATCTGGGATAGCTGCGGCAATGTCCACGTCAGCAACGCCCTCAAAGTACTCCGCAAAGGCACGGTCAAAACGATCGTACTGGCTCTCGTCTTTCACCAAAATGGTCCGCGCGAGACTGTAGAAGTCTTCTATATTCGCAAACACCACCTGCTGCTCAAGCGCCTGCAACAAATCAAGCAGTTCCGTAATGCTGACCTTGAGCCCATGACGACGCAAACAAAAGAAAAACTCAATAAACATCTAGCGTCCTTGGCGGCGAGCCATAAATGCCAGTTTCTCAACGAGTTCGACATCCTGTTCATTCTTCAGCAGGGCACCAAACATAGGCATTAATCCACCTTGTTCGTGCTGCTTCTGTAACGCTTCAGGTCCCATCTCCTCGGCGAGCAGGAGTTTTAGCCAATCGAGGAGTTCTGAGGTGGAAGGTTTCTTTTTCAAGCCAGGCGTTTCACGCACATCAAAGAACACTTCTAGGGCAGTTTGTAGTAATCGCGGCTGGATATTTGGAAAGTGAACTTGCACGATCGCTTTTAATGTCGACTCATCCGGAAAACGAATGTAATGAAAGAAGCAACGGCGCAAAAATGCGTCTGGGAGCTCTTTCTCATTGTTTGAGGTGATGATCACAATGGGACGTTGAGCGGCAGTGATTTGCTCACCAGTTTCGTACACATGAAATTCCATCCGATCAAGTTCGTGCAGTAAGTCGTTAGGAAACTCAATATCGGCCTTGTCGATTTCATCAATCAAGAGCACGGGCCGCTGTTCGGCGACAAAAGCCTGCCATAGCATTCCGGGGCGAATATAGTTGCTAATATCATGCACTTTATCGCTGCCTAACTGGCTGTCGCGTAGACGCGATACCGCGTCATACTCATAAAGGCCTTGTTGCGCTTTAGTGGTTGACTTAATGTGCCAGCGCAGCAGCTTCGTACCCAAGCTTGCCGCAAGCTCTTCGGCCAACTGGGTTTTTCCAGTACCAGGCTCTCCTTTAATCAACAATGGTTTTGCCAGCGTGACCGCTGCATTTACCGCTAAGCCCAGTTCACCCGAAACAATGTAGCGATCTGTACCTGTAAACTTGGCTCCGTTGTGCCCATTGTTCTTGGAATCTGCCATAAAAAAACGCCCTCAGAGAATAACAACTGAAGGCGTCATGGTATCGCAATTAAGCGATGCAATTAAGCGATATCAAAGGTCTATTTCGTAGCGAACACGCTATTTCTTCAAGGAGTGAGCTAAACCACCCAAACCTACAATGACGGCGACCGCACCGGCAATGAGAAACCACATTGCATTATCTGTCGGCTGCCCAGTTAATGCCTCACTCGCTTGACCGGCGAAAGACTCTTTTTCCTGCCAACCAAAATACAGCATGATCAGGCCCGCCACGAGTATTGCCAAAGATAAAATCCGATTCATAAGTACACATCCCTTAGTCATTTCGCTGTAGTGACAGCCCATCTCATACAGGAGACCGGCTATTTCGTTTAAAAACAGTAAGTTAAGAATGCAGTTACTGGTTAAAGACTAGTCTAAGATGTTGGATTTGCAATGTGCTTTACACAATTGTGAAGAATCTCCTCAATGTCTCTCAAAGTAAAAGGCTTGGGCAAGTAGCCATTCATTCCTGCCGCCAATCCGTCACTTTCGGTCATGGGTATGGCGTTCGCGGTAAGTGCGACGATACATAACCGGTCACCTAGCTGCTCGCGGATTGCTTTAGTCGTCTCAATACCCGACATGCCTTGCATATGAATGTCCATGAAAATAATGTCCACTTCCAACTGAGTAAGGGCTGCAATGGCGTCCTCGCCACTTGAAACACACACATATTCTTGCTCTAGCTCTTGCAGCATTTCACCAAGAATCAGTTGATTCACGTCACTGTCATCCACCACCAATACACGAAGCTTGGGCAAGGTCACTTGATGCGCCTTAGCCTTAGCCTGGGCGTGGGCTTGCGGAGCGAGTGTGGTTTGCGATGGCAGTCGAAGTAAGAAGGTGCTGCCACTATTGGGTATTGACTCCACATCAATGGTTCCCCCCATCAAGCGCACAAGGTTTTGAACCACATTTAAACCAACGCCGCTGCCCGTTTTCGCGCCATAACGCGCTTCTTGCTCGAATAGGGACCAAATACGCTGTGTATCTTGAATTCCAATACCCGTATCGCGCACCTCAATCATCAGCACTTCGCGCTGACTCGGCTCTGCGCGCCAATCAAACTGAACATAAATTGAACCGACATTGGTATATTTCAATGCGTTATCTAGCAAGTTAATCAGCACCTGCATCAAGCGCGAGCGATCAACCATTAAGTAGTCTGGAACGGCGAGCGTGCGCTCTACCAGTAACTCAATACCTTTCTGCTCCGCACGCTCGGTAAAAAGCATGGCAATGTGAGCTAGTATGTCTTGAATCGCGTGAGCACCATGGACAATCGAAAAATCTCCCTGTTCAGCGCGAGTCACGTCGAGTACGTCATTCAGTGAGTTCAGAAGATAATCGCCACTTTCTAGAATGGTTCGGATCATTTGGCGCTGCTTCTCATCACTCACTTGGCGTTCGAGCAACGAGGCAATGCCAAGAATGCCATGCAAAGGCGTTCGAATTTCGTGAGAAACACTAGCCAGCATAGTGTTTTTCGCCTCGGCGCTGCGTTGTGCCGCAATTTCAGCCTCTTTCTGCGAGGTAATGTCCGTTAGAATGCCACTAAATCGAATCGGGTTTCCGTAGTCGTCTCGACGAATAATTTGTCCTCGATCGAGCACATACAACCAACGACCATCAGCATGCTGCATACGATAAATATGCTCATAGAACGGCGTATTCCCCTCCACGTGACGTTGCAACGCACGTTTCCATTCTAACTGGTCATGTTCATGCACATGCTCCTGCCAAAATGGAAAGTCGAATTGGGCCGGATACTCATGTAAACCAAACATTGAAAGCCAATGCTTATTAACACGCACAATGGATGTCTGCCAGTCCCAGTCCCAGCTACCCAGACGCGCCCCTTCAATGACTTGTTGCAAATAGTTGCGCTCGGAGGCAAGGCTGAGCTCTAAACGTTTCCGCGCAGTAATGTCGAGCAAGTAGCCCATGAGATATTCCGTCTCCCCCGCAGCGTTACGCTGAATAATGGTGGTATCGGAAACCCAGATCACGTCTTGGTCCGCTCGAACCATGCGATAATCTTGGTGAGTAAAGGAGGTCTGCTCCAAATTCGCAATTGCTGACTTTACTTCATTGGAAACCCGTTCAAGATCATCCGGATGAACTTTGTCCGAGAAGGTCACCTTGCGGGACTCAAGGTCTGATTTTGAATATCCGAGTAATTTAAGCGCATTCTCTGTACAGTAAACGACCGGCCAACCTGGCGAATTCTCCCAGACAAACAACGACACCTGTTCGCTTGCGGCAAATAAGGTTTCAATGTTGTGATCAATGAAGAGGCGGATCATAAATATTCCCCGAGAAACCAAAGTATGGGTACACTTACACCCATAGAATCATATAAAGTGATAAGAACAAAAGGTTAGCATAACCATTAACATGGCCATTAACATAACTAACTAAAGGGAATTTTGCGTGAAATCATGGTCTTTGGCAGAACGTGAGCGACTCGCACAGGCCCATTTTGTGCAAGCCAGCCGCGATGCCAAGTTAGGCAAAATGCTCAGTGCCGCTCGTCATTTTCGACGCGCCGCCCTGCTCGGGCATCGCCGTGCCATGTACTACCTTGGAATGCAGTTTCTCCAAGGTAAAGGCGTTCCCCGCAGTGCCTATCATGCCTATTGTTGGCTCACGCTAGCCGACGTATTCGAAGACCCGAACGCGGCCTCGGCTCTTGCTAAAGCCAGCCAGCAATTAACCGCACGCGAAGAAATACTCGCTTCACGTTTAGCGGCAGACCGCTTTGAACAAATATGCGATATCGAATTGGGCGCAGGCTTTCACGACCAGAGTTTTACTCGCTGAGCAATTTCTCCACTCTCAACCCATCCTTGTAACTGATCGGCTAAACGATACCCCTGCTCGACGGCTTCTTGCCAATAAGCTTGACGTGGTTCCGCTGCGAGTTGCGCAAAATCTTTGCGGTCAGGTATTTTGCCGTAAGGTAACTGATCAATAAAAGCCTGGGTCGGCATAAGAGTCACCACACGAGGCCAATGACCACCTTGTACTCGACGTTTTAAGTGTTTATCAAACCAACCAGGAATAATCTCACGCTGGAAATGTGGATAGAGCGCAATACCCTGCTGCTCCGAGAGATCAAGGTCAAAATGATAATCGGTTACACCGCCATCCCGATAGATACCCGCAGGCGCGCCGGGGATATCACGCACACCCGCTAACACCATGGGAATCGATCCGGTTGCGAGCAATGCGTCTCGAAAGTTTTCCCGCGTAAGCTGAATATGTCGAGTAGGTAAATCTGACCAGCCTCGCCCCAATGGCGGCTCGCATTTCGGATGATGAAAAACCACGCGCTCGAAGAAATGACCAAGGTATTTTCGACTGACCGCATTGGCCGTTGCTGCAGTCAAGAGTCCGAGCCCTTGCGCAAAACGATTTTCAAATACGCCAAGTCCCTTGCTGCGCACGACAATCATATGATGACGAAAACGTTCCTGCGTCAGGATCTCATCAATGGCGTCGTCGGTGACATAGGTTTCCAGTAACACTCGCGCCTTGTCTGTAATTTCCTTCACATCAGGCTTCGCGGTATACACAGTGGCACGATAAAGTTCACAGAATAATCGACTCGCTTGCGCGGCATCGCCGCGCCCCAAGCTCGCAAATCGCCATGCGCCGGCTGATGTCCCCAAGAGGTTCATCGGCGTGGTACGCTGATGGAGAAAATCACCGAAGAGATAATTATCGAGGCCTTGTAGAATAAACCACTTCGGGCCCCCAGACGCTCCGAGCATTAAGCTGACATCATCAGCTTTAAGACCATGCTCTTGAATATGCCTAAAGGCCTCGGGACCTGCTTTTACTTCTAATAACTCTGTCATATCAATATCCTGATGTACTGCTTATGCGTCGCGTTTACGCTCAACAAGCATGCCTAAGCCGATTACGATAGCCACAACAACAAGGCCGAGGTACTGGTTGGGTATGGCTCTTAACTGCGCGACTAAAAGAGGTGTTAACCAGGTGAGCAGTAGTCCGTAACCGAAGGCACAAAGCAGCACGAAAACAAGCGTGCGAAAGAAGAAATTGTAGTGACCGACTTGTCGACGCACTGCTCGATTAATACTGGAGCCATATAATACAAGTAAAGTCGCGACGACCATCATACCGACATGAGAAAGATAAGGGCGCACATGCATACTCAAATGAGCGAGGATCTCTTGAATTAATTCCATAAGGCTTCGTTCGTTATGTTTTTAATTTTCAGGGCGCCAGTATAACTGTCCTTTACGCAGTTCGCACCCGCTACTGAAACTCGTCGATTCGAATGGTATGATGCAAATATCCAGTCCTTACCAAGATGTCACTTATGAAGGTTATAAGTTTTAATATCAATGGCTTGAGAGCACGGCTTCATCAGCTTCAAGCACTTATCGACAAACATTCTCCCGATGTAATCGGTCTTCAAGAAACCAAAGTGCATGACGATCAGTTTCCTCTCGCTGACGTGGAAGCCATGGGCTATCACGTCTACTACTTCGGTCAGAAAGGTCACTATGGTGTTGCCCTTTTGACGAAACAGCCGGCTGAGAATGTCACTTACGGGTTTCCAACCGATGACGAGGAAGCGCAGCGGCGCATGATCATGGGTACGGTCAACGCAGCTGATGGCACGCCCGTACGCATCTTAAACGGTTACTTCCCGCAAGGCGAAAGCCGTGACCACCCAATTAAGTTCCCTGCAAAAGAAAAGTTCTATCAAGATCTGATGGCGTATTTGAATACCCATGAGTCGCCACAAGCACCCGTAATTGTCATGGGAGATGTGAACATTTCCAGTACCGATCACGATATCGGCATTGGCGAAAATAATGCCAAGCGCTGGTTACAAACGGGTAAATGCAGCTTCTTACCTGAAGAGCGTGAATGGATGCAGCGCTTAATGGACTGGGGGTTCACCGATACTTTCCGCGCCCGTTTCCCTGAGGTTACCGATCAATTCAGCTGGTTTGATTATCGCTCACGGGGATTTGATGACAATCGCGGTCTACGTATCGACCTCGTGCTCGCTACCGAAGGATTAGCTGCACGTTGCGTCGATGCGGGTATTGATTACGAGCTGCGGGGTATCGACAAGCCTTCTGATCACGCGCCGATCTGGAGCACTTTTAAGTTTTGAGCTGAAAATTCTAGCGAGTAGCTCAAGCAAACAGGGCGTGCACTAGCACGCCCTGTTACTTTGTAACTAGCAAGCTCAGTAGTCGTGCGGGGGGAGTACCGACAGTGCTTTCTTCAGCACTCGAGCTAGGTCGATGTAACAAGGGCCAGGTCGGTGTCCGGGAAGGCGAATATCTTCACCACTTTGGTTCAGTTTCTCTTTTAAGTCGAAATACCAGGCTTCAAGATTTGGTGGTAGCTTTACGTACGCACGCTTGCCGAGCCAGTAATAACCTTGTACGGGTAACACCAATAAGAACAGTGTTCCTGCGATAATTTGCGGCAGGAATTCCAATCCCAAATACTGAATTTGCACGAATAGATTGGCCGCTGCCGCCAGCGGAAGAAGTTTTAGTCCTAATTTCGTTGCGGGAATCACACGAGCTTCAGGAAGATTCCCGACCACCGCATGCTGCGGCCATAACTGACCATATCGGTATCCACGGCGAATCGCTTTCCACATCAGTAAGCCCTTTTCCAAGTACTTCTAGAGTATATTCTCACGATCTGGCTAATTAGATCAAAAATCAGCCATTCGGGCATTAATCGAACAAATTAAATAAGCTTTTAATTTCAATACCTTAACTCTTTAGACGCAGTTAATGCACAAGGTTATCCACAGTTCTTGTGGATGGTATAGCGTCGATGGCACAATGGATCAAAGCCATAAGCCAAGGTCCTTTTAACCGTACATATGAAACAGCCCATATGAAACAACTTGATACAGCACCAGAGCACTGGCTTCGTAAGTTCTCTATCTTGTCCCCGATTACGGGCCAATGTCATCCCTTAAATCATATTTCAAGCGCAACGCTGCAACTCGGGGCGTGGGGTGTCGGTGTCGCATTGTATCCAGGCAACCAGAAAATCAGCTTAAGTCCTGGTTGGGAATGCCATCACTACAGTCCAGATCGCCGCGACTGGCAACTCACAGGACGCGTGCAAGGCGTCGTACTGCGAGCTCATTTAAGAATCTGGGCTGAGTCGGACACATTACCTTTAGCTCACTTGAGTGATGAAAAGCAGACGCTCTTAACGCTGAGTCCTAACGTATTTAAAGGCGCGGGCTCTTGTGCAATTAGCCTTACAGTACCACAGCATGGGCGGCTGTGCTGGCTACCAGTTTATGGCAGAATGACTGCAGGTGAGTCGTCTGTCATGGAAATTTATGCGCTTGATGACAGCCGTGACGAATAATTGGGAGTATTTATGACCACTGTTTTTGGCATTAAAAATTGCGATACCGTAAAGAAAGCTCTGCGTTGGCTCGAAAAACATCAGATTGAGCATCACTTTCACGACTTTCGAGTTGAGCCTGTGCCAGCTTCGACCCTCGAGCAATGGTTAAACATTGTTGGAAAAGAACGTCTTGTGAATACGCGCAGTACAACTTGGCGCAACCTTCCAGAGGAAGACAAGGGAGAGCTCACGCCTGCGCGCACTATACATTTATTGCAAGCAAACCCAACGCTCATGAAACGTCCTGTCCTAGTTCATGCAAATGGGATCGATGTCGGTTTTTCTGAAAGCGCGTATGCCGCGCTATTTAGCGCGGAGTAAATGAATGAGTGAGATACACCCCACCCTCGCCCTGGCCAGAGAGCTTATCGCTCGGCCGTCTGTAACACCGGATGACGCGGGCTGTCAGACGTTAATGGGAGAGCGTTTAGCACGGCTTGGTTTCCGTCTCGAAGCCATGGTCTTTGATGACACAACCAACTTATGGGCACGCCGTGGTACCGAAGGTCCGGTATTTTGTTTTGCTGGGCATACAGATGTGGTCCCGCCGGGTCGCTTAGAGGCGTGGGATACGCCACCTTTTGAACCGACCGATATTGATGGCGTTCTCTATGGTCGCGGCGCGGCAGATATGAAAGGTAGTCTGGCCGCCATGGTGGTATCACTCGAACGCTTTATCGAAAAGCACCCCGATCATGGAGGCAGTATTGCCTTGCTCATCACCAGCGATGAAGAAGGCCCCTTTATTAATGGCACCACTCGGGTCATTGATACCCTAGAGGCGCGTAATGAGAAAATTACCTGGTGTATCGTTGGAGAGCCCTCGAGTACACAGTATTGCGGCGACGTCATTAAGTATGGACGCCGTGGGAGCCTCAGTGGTTATTTGACCGTACAGGGAATTCAAGGGCATGTGGCCTACCCACACTTGGCCCGCAATCCGATTCACCAAGCCGCCCCCGCTTTGGCTGAACTCTCAAATGAAACTTGGGATGAAGGAAATCATGCCTTCCCTCCCACCAGCTTTCAAATTTCCGACCTCCATGCAGGCACCGGTGCAGGCAATGTGATCCCTGGTGAGCTCTATGTGAATTTCAATTTGCGTTTCAGTACAGAAAGTACGGCTGAAGGGCTAATGTCGCGAATTGACGCGATCTTGCAGAGATATAACCTAGAATACGACCTAAAATGGAAGATTAATGGTCAGCCATTTTTAACGGACCATGGTCATTTATTATCTGCAGCCGTCGATGTAGTGACAAAAATCACTGGGAAAGCTCCTGAATTGACGACCGCTGGTGGCACATCAGATGGTCGCTTTATCGCGCCGACTGGCGCTCAAGTTATCGAGCTCGGTCCAGTGAATGCGACAATTCACAAAGTGAACGAACATGTGGCGCACCGTGATTTGATTGAGCTGACTGACATGTACGAAGGTATTCTCGAATCCCTACTGACGACTGAGAGTAATTAAAGCGAAGCGTGCTAACTATGATGCAAATCGATGCGGCTACAGTCACCGGACTCAATGACACTGAAGCGAGTGAATTGGTTAATATTCCAGAGGGCCTTCGGCTTCATGCTGAAGCTGCACAAGCCATTCAGTTGATGAAGGATGTCGCCGCAACACAGGGCGTCACGATTAACGTCGCGAGTGGCTTTCGCTCTTATGCACATCAGGTGCGCATTTGGGAGCGCAAGTTTCATAGTGAGGCTCTGGCTGACCTTGCTGAAGCAGAGCGCATTGCCGCGATTATGAGATGGTCGGCAGTACCTGGCACCTCTCGGCATCACTGGGGAACCGACATGGATTTGTATGATGGTTCGCAACTGGAGCGCGATGCACTCAGATTAGAGCCTTGGGAATACGCTGAGAATGGCCCCTGCCATACCATGACCCAGTGGTTAATGGTGCATGCTGAAACCTTTGGTTTCTATCGCCCCTACGACATTGATCGTGGCGGTGTAGCGCCAGAGCCTTGGCACTGGAGCTATGTTCCGGTCGCGAAGGAGTATGCTCGGGCTGCATCTGTCGAGCAGATTGCTCGTATTCTGACAGAGCACCCCTTTACAGGCAGTCAACGAGTCATCGCGGAGTTAGACGAATATGTCGCACGCTATGTCACCAATGTAGCGCCCTACCCTGATCACCTCTAACTGGAAATTAACTCATGCCAACTTGGGCACTCATATTATTGATTGTATTTGCGCTGGGAATGATACTTAGCCCAGTCATGCTACTGAGGAAAACAGCACACTGGAAAATGCCCGCGAAACGCTCAACCCCGGAGTCAGACCAAGACAAAGATAACGACGACTGGGGTGCGCAAGACTGGAAAAAAGAGAACTGGGAAGACGAAGACGATACACCTAAAGACAAATAAAAACGCCCATCAATATGACTTGACGGGCGTACTCAATATTAAGCTCGCACTTAGCTTAAGCAGGTAGCTCGACGCCTAAACGCTTTGCCACTTCTTCATAAGCCTCAACCACGCCGCCTAAACCTTGACGGAAACGGTCTTTATCAAGCTTGGTCAGGGTTTCTTTGTCCCAGAGACGACAGCCGTCGGGGCTAAACTCATCACCCAATACGATAGTCCCTTCAAAAACTCCAAACTCGAGCTTGTAATCAACTAGCAGCATACCCGCTTCGTCAAACAGCGACTTCAACACTGCATTCACTGCGAAAGTGAGGCGCTTCATTTCCGCCAGCTGCTCTGCCGTTGCCCAGCCAAATGCGATTGCATGGGTTTCATTCACCATCGGATCATGGAGTGCGTCATTCTTAAGAAAGAGTTCAAAAGTCGGAGGGTTCAGTTCCAAACCTTCTTCCACGCCTAAGCGACGCACCAGCGAACCCGCAGCGCGATTTCGCACCACACACTCCACTGGAATCATGTCAAGCTTCTTCACCAAGCATTCAGTATCCGAAAGCAAGCGCTCCATTTGGGTCGGGATACCTGCAGCTGCCAGTTTCGACATAATGAAATGGTTAAACCGGTTGTTCACCATGCCCTTACGAGACAATTGCTCAATCCGTTCCCCATCGAAAGCAGAGGTGTCATCTCGAAACTCGAGAATCAGGAAGTTGGGATCGGCGGTGGTATAAACCGTCTTCGCTTTTCCCCGATACAATTCGCTTTGCTTTTCCATACTTTGGTTTTCCATTGGGGGGCTCTTACAGATCACGCTGCGCACGGAATGCGTCAGCAAAATAGGGAACCCAACGCTCGATGGCCTCAGCAGACAAGGCTTCACCGTCGATTCGTGGTGCTAAATAAACAACGCCGTCATATTCTTCCACTGAGAACTCAATTTCCGTATTGTTGCGCAACTCAAGTGGCCCCTGAGGCCCACGGCGCCAGAAAGCTAAGCGCCCGAGGCGGCTTTGCTGCGGGCTATAGGTCACAAAGTACAAACCTTCACCTTGGTTCAAATCATTCACGGTGATAGACAATTCTGAGAATACGCCGGGCAAGAGCACCCACACAGAGTTAAAATCAGCGCCCATAGTCAGCGCAGCATCGCCAATTCGAGTTTCGCCCGTACCAATTTCAATGCTATCACGCGTATACTGCGCGCGGTCCAAGCGATAGCTGCGGTTCAAGTGGGTCGCAATACGATTCAACACCAAGGACTCTAAACTGCGGCCTAATAATAATGGATTTAGCTCGCGACTATCATTCACATACCATTCAGGATTCACCGCGACGGTTTCCAAAGCGGCACTGCGACCATGCGCTGCAACCGTAAGCTTCAGCTCAAAGGCCTGCTCAGACTCAGACACAACACGTTCGCGACGAATACGATTCAGAAAACCTGGCTTGGCGCGTGAGCTTTGTAGAATACGGAAACGTTCCGTGGTAATTGTGCCTTGATCAAAATCTGCTTCAAAATCAGTTTCGAAGTTTTCACTCACGACAATCATTTGGTCCCAAATCCAGCGCTTCAGATCATCAATCCCTTCAACTGAATCGAAGTAGATGCGTGACTCAGTCACACTCTCTTCAATCCGGCTGCCTGGTGCAATTGGGATAATTTGGCGTGGTGGACGAATGGTTAAATCAGTCCCAAGCAATGGCTCGTCGACCTGAGGAGGCTCGGGTAATAAGAACCGCGTACGACGATTTTGCATGGACATGTCTTCAGGTAAAACCAATGGCTCTAGCTCAAGCGCGTCAAGATAATCGAAACTGCCGTCAGCCACGTCACGCTGAGAAGAACAAGCGGACAAGACAAGGGCTACGATCACAGGCAGGGTGCTTCTAAATTTCATTCTTACTCCGTGATTTTTATAGTAATCCGGCTTTCACCAAAGCCTGTTCGATTCGTTTTTGGCTTTCAAGTTCCGGACTTGTCAGCGGTAAACGGTAATTTTCTTCGATCCAGCCTAATCGCGCCATTGCCCATTTCACAGGAATCGGGTTAGCTTCGATGAATAACACGTCGTGTAACGCGGTCATTGGTGCATCCGCAGCCTCAGCGCCCGCACGGTCACCACGGCAGGCGGCATCCACCAGCTCTTTCATCGACTTGGGCGTAAGATTGGCGGTTACGCTAATCACACCGTGTCCCCCGGCGAGCATAAACTCACGCGCGGTTGGATCATCGCCGCTCAACTGAATAAAGTCACGGCCACACAGCTTTGCTGTTTTCTCGACTCGACTCAAATCACCCGTGGCTTCTTTAATACCTACAACATTTTGTAGTTCAGCTAATTCTGCAACCATTTCGGGGAGCAAATCGCAGCAGGTTCGACCGGGAACATTATACAGGAGTTGCGGCAGATCGCTCGCCTCAGTCGTCAACCTATAGTGCTCAAGCAAGCCTCTTCGACTCGGCTTGTTGTAATAGGGAGTCACATTTAGAAAGCCATCGACGCCTAACGCTGCAATGCGCTCCGTCAGCTGTACAGCTTCCATTGTGGAGTTCGAACCGTTGCCTGCAACGACCTTAATTCGGCCTGCGACAATTTCGACAGTCGCTCGCACTACGTCCACATGCTCATCATGGCTTAAGGTTGGGGACTCGCCTGTGGTGCCCACGGAAACAATCGCGTCCGTACCCTGTTGAATATGAAACTCAACCAAATCAGCTAATAACGCGTAGTCTACATTACCTTGGCTGGTAAACGGCGTTACCAGTGCGACCATACTACCTGTCAGCATACGCTCTCCTCCGGAATTAAGCGGACAATCTTACGTTGGCAAACCAGTAATGACAAGGGCTTGGGGGTGGTGAATCCCTATTGACTGTGTTAATAATTCGGCACAGCCGCTCTATTTTAATTCGATTTTTCTGTACAGGAGTCCCTATGAAGACCTTACAAGCTGGCGATAAAGCGCCCGAGTTCTCTCTATTGAATCAAGATGGCGAGTCTGTCAGCCTCACCGAGTTACTCAAACAGCACCGTGTTTTGGTGTATTTCTATCCAAAAGCCATGACCCCTGGATGCACGGTCCAAGCGCAAAATCTGCGCGACCACAAAGCAGCGCTCGCGGCGAAGAATACAGTTTCTGTGGGTATTAGCCCTGATGCACCTAAACGCCTTGCAAAGTTTGCTGAACGCGATGAACTCAATTTCACTTTGCTCAGTGACGAAGATCATCAAGTCGCTGAAGCCTTTGGCGTTTGGGGCCTGAAGAAATTTATGGGCCGCGAGTACGACGGCATTCACCGCATCAGCTTCCTCATTGAACAAGACGGCACCATTGGTCAAGTGTTTGATAAGTTCAAAACCAAAGACCATCACGAAGTTGTACTCGCTGCACTATAAGTCGTCAGCTACCGTCGTCAGCTACAGTCGCCAGCTACGTCTAGCAAAGAGCAGACCCTAGGTCTGCTCTTGTTCTTCCTGCAATGTTTGTCGCGTCTCTGAGAACGCAGTTAACACAGCTTTGACCAAGCTTGCCAACGGAATGGCAAAGAACACGCCCCAGAATCCCCAAATCGCGCCAAAAATCAGCACAGCCGCAATGATATACACAGGGTGCAAACTCACCGCTTCCGAGAACAACAAAGGTACTAACAAGTTGCCATCGAGGGCTTGAATCACCAAGTAGGCCACAATCAACCAAAGTAAGGTGGCCGAGATGCCGAACTGAAAGAGTCCGACCAATGCGACGGGTATGGTGACCACTGCGGCGCCGATGTAGGGAACCAGCACGGAGAAGCCTACCAGGGTTGCAAGTAACGCGGCATAGCGTAAATCAAACATGGAGAACACCCCATAGGTGACCAGCCCCACAATCACGATTTCTAACGATTTACCCCGAATGTAGTTCATGATTTGCAGGTTCATTTCTTGCCCCACCTGAGTAATTAGGCGGCGTTGCTCGGGCAATACACGAGTAAAGTGAGCCAGTAGCACATCCTTGTCTTTCAACATGAAGAACACCAACAACGGCACGATGATGAGGTAAATAAGAAGCGTCACCAACACAAACAAAGTACTGAGTGAGCGGTCCAACAAGCCTTGGCCGATACTTAATAACCGCTCGTTGATACGTTGCGTGAAGTTCTCGATTTGCTGCGGTTCAATAAAGGCTGGCGCAAACTCTTGCGCGCGTTCGATAAGATCTTGCCATGCCTCAGCAATAAGCGGGAGTTCCATGAGTAAGGTGGTGCTTTGCTGCCACACCACTGGCACCAAGAACACCAGTAGCATAATGCCCACCGTCATAAAGACCACAAACACCAAAAGTACTGCGGCGAGTCGATTTAACCCAACCCGTTCTAATTTCGCGACAGGCCATTCCAAGAGATATGCGAGAGCCACTGCTACCAGCACGGGCGCAAGAATATTGCCCCATATAATGATGACACCAAAGCCTATGAATAACAGTAACGTCAATGTCACTGTATTGGGGTCTGAAAACCGGCGCTGAAACCAGCTTTTTAAATACTCAAGCATGTGCGGCTGTCCTTATCGGCTTTAGCAACTTTGGGAGCAATATTAACATCATTCGAGATTCCATCGACATCCTCTCATCATTCTCGTACACTTTTTTTACAGACACTGTAAATCTTTGGAACCTGTTGCGGACATTGACGTCTGACAGGTTAAGATAAAACATTAAGAGTCTTCGACTGAGTCGATACGACAGGAATCAGCCTTGAACAATGTAGTTGTCGGAAAATTAAGTGCCCTGAGCTTAAGTCTCTTACTCGTACTCAGCGTCAGTCTAGATGTCCACGCACACCCTCAGCAGCGAACTGACGTTCCTGCCATTGGCACCGCTGGTGGCGCTACGATGTCGATTGAACGTGAGCGTTTAATGGGCGACTTCTATATGCGCGAAATTCGCAATCTCGCACCTATCGCCGACGACCCTGTACTTCGTGAATATCTCTCCGACGTGGGCAACCGCCTGGTAATGCATACTGACAACGTACGCTACCCTTTTAATTTCTTCTGGGTGCGCGACAATTCTATTAATGCCTTCGCTTTTTTGGGCGGTCACATTGGTATGCACACGGGGTTGATTCTGGAAGCTCGCGATGAATCAGAGTTTGCAGCGGTACTTGCACACGAAGTGGCGCATGTAACCCAACGCCATATCGCGCGCAACATGGAACTGATGCAACAATCAACGCCGATTACCCTGGCACAGTTGCTTGGCAGTTTCGCCATTGCCATGGTCAATCCTGTTGCCGGGATCGCGGGACTAACGGCAAGTGTTGCAGGTATTCAGCAGCGTCAAATCAACTTTACGCGCCAATTTGAGTTAGAAGCTGACCGGATTGGTATGGCCTCACTTGCCCGAGCTGGCTTTGATCCCGAAGGCGCACCTCGCTTCTTCGGTCGCTTAGCCGAACGCTATCGCTACACCACTACGTTACCTCAAATTTTGATCACCCATCCGCTCCCAGAATCGCGGATCGCTGACACCCGAAACCGTGCGCGCCAACTTGGACCAAGAGATCTAGAACCGAGCCTAAATTTTGAACTCGCAAAAGCACGAATTCGGGTGCGTTACTCGCCCCGCTCGGCCTCCGACTTGCTTCTCGATTTTCAATCAGAGCGTCGTCGTCTTGATCATGATCATCAGCTGCAAGCGAATGATTACGGACTCGCACTCACCTACTACCGCATGGAGCGCTATGAGGAGGCAGCGGATATCATTCGGGCATTACGTGAAAAAGACCGTTTCAACTTGTTTTATATCGATACGCAAACAGACATTTGGCTGCAATTGGATAAAAAAGAAGAAATCGTTGAAATTCTAACTCAGGAGTTTATTCGGCGACCGAACAACCAAGTGATTACTCTGAACTTGGCTTATGCTGCAAACTCAGCGCGTGAGTTCGATCTCACTCGCCGTATTTTGAACCATTACATCATTAATAATCGTGATGACATGGTGGCTTGGAGCCTTTTACATGAGGCGTTTCAACGCAGTAATCGGGCCGCTGACATGCACGAAGCGCAGGCCGAAATGTTTGCCCTGCGGAATAATTTCCGCCAAGCCATTGAAGAACTCCATTCAGCTATTAGCAAAACCAGTGACGACCAAACACTGACCCGCCAGCGACTGCAGGCACGTATTGAGCAGATACGCGCCCTAGAGATTGAACGCAATCGTGTGATCAACATGTAGTCGAGATTGACTTAGTCGATGCGGGTTTCTTCTCTGCTGACTTTTCGTTAGGATCACGCTTCATTAGAATTTTAGGAGTCATGCATGACAAAGCTCGTCATTTTTCATAATCCTCGATGCTCGAAGAGCCGTCAAACGCTCGCCTTAATCGCTGAGCAAGGTAGTGATCCCGAAATTGTGGAATACTTAAAAACACCACCGAGCCTGCCTGAGCTGAAGCATGCATTATCCTTGCTGGGCATGGCGCCACAGGATGTATTGCGCAAAGGTGAAGAGGAATACAAAGCATTGAATCTCAAAGAATTCAATGGCAGCTCGGACGAACTCATCGCGATAATGTGTGCACATCCTAAGCTGATTGAGCGGCCGATCGTGATTCATGGTGAACAAGCCTGCTTAGGCCGTCCCCCTGAAAATGTTCTGGAGATTCTGTAACTCATGGCGCTGTTTCCTACTCATTCAAAGCCCTACCGTACACTCACTCTGGTTTGCTATCTGGGTCTCTTGGCCTACGTAATCCTATGGCACGCCTGGTTGTCACCCAATGAATTCCTGAGTATCCCCCTGTCGTTGGTGATGTGGGTCACGCCTCTGCTGTTCCCCTTACGTGGCATTCTAAAAGGTGACCCCTATACCCACGCCTGGGCCAATTTCATTTTGATGTTGTATTTTTTGCATGGCTTTACAGCCATCTACACGCATTTCCATGAATGGTATTTTGCAGCGATTGAGATTGTTCTGACGACCGGAGCCTTTATTGGTGCAACTTACTATGCGCGCTATCGTGGGCGTGAGTTGGGGCTGGGTTTAAAGAAAGCGAAGGTATCAAACGCAGGTAAGCACTAAAGCTCGAGTGTTTGCTTCACAAAAGGTAGGGTCAAGCGTCGTTGTTCTCGCATCGACGCTTGATCAAGCTTGTCGAGCAATGCCATCAAAGAAGACATCTGCCGGCTCACTCGAGCCAAGAGATACTCCCCAACTTCACGACTCAAGGTCAACCCTCGCGCTTGCGCATGTTGCTGTAAAGCAGAGATTTTATGGTCGTCAGTAGCTTCCTTAACATGAAAAATGGTGCTCATTTGTAACCGTGAACGTAAGTCCGGCAATTCAATATCAAGATGTTGAGGCGCCTGCTTCGCACTCAACAGCAAAGTGCCTCGCTGTTGGTCGACAAACCGATTGAAGAGCGCAAAAAGCCCGTCACACCAGAGTGAGTCACGCGTGACCGCATCGATATTATCAAGTGCCAAGACGTCGCAACGCTCAAGCCCTTCAAGCATATCTGGGGACCAGTCCGCGGAAGCCAAATCAAGAGGCAAATACATCGTAGCGAGCCCTTCCACTTCCCCCCGCTCACATGCAGCGTAGAGTAGATGGGTTTTACCAACCCCTTCAGTTCCCCAAAGAGTCACAGGCTGGAAGCCTTGGGGACTGTCTATTGATTGTTTTAGAAAACCTACCACAGACTCGTTATCGCCTGCTGCAAACGCACTAAAGTTTGCGGTGTCAGGCAACTGAATGGGCAAAGACAATTGGTGTGTATGCTGTTTTAACGCAGCCATCGATACTCCAACACAGAGCCAACAGTGCGACTCCAAGGGTCTTCGATACGCTGAATCCGCCGCTCTAGCTCCAGCGCCTGTGCGACACGCTCAGGCTCGCCAATGACGGTCAAGGTAAACTCTGCGGTGCCTCGATGATAACGTGTCATGGTAACGCGCACGACTGGACCTAAGCGGTTTAACAATTGTTCCGCTGCCAAAACATTTTCAAGGGAATGTAAATTCAGCATGCGCAAGGTGGTATAGCTAGTTTCTGAACTGTCGAAATTGACCGCGTACTCACTCGCCACCCGTTCAGCGAGCTGATTCGCCAGTTTCACACCTACTTCGCGTTCATCTGCATCCTCTACCCGACCCGACACCCGGAAATTACCGAGCAACAGTGTCCACTCTGCACGCCATATGTCGTCTGTTTCTTGCAGCCGAATCATCACGCTGCCATTAACAGGGTAACGCCGACTTGCCTCAAGAACGGGTCCTTCAAAGCGTCCCCATACGTCATTCGCACGAATTGCGAGTCGGTCATCTAAATCAAGAAGAGGCATCATCACGGGCAGGCCCCGTTGCTGGGCTTGCTGCATCATGCCAGCTAATACATCGCGACGCTGTTCCCGCCCAAGCAACTGCAGGCCATGTCGGTCCGTTTCCGCAACCCAGAGCAACAACTCAGGACGCCGAGCCGACCAGATGGTTGCGCCAGACTGACGCAACAAGGACATCACACGATCTTCATTGAAGTTCATCCGAAGGTACTGGCGCCCTTCATCGGTTTGATAGCCAAACTGAATGACATAATCATTCGCGCGCGCCAACTCACTGCGAATAGCCGGGCGTTCGAGTACATCTGCATGGCCAGACACGCGCACGAGTACCTCACCGAAGCCTCGACGCAGTGCTTGTTGACGTTGTGCATTAGTTTGGGACTCTACCGCCACTCGCGCTTCTAATAAACGGGCCATGCCATTGTCGTCTTGGGCCAACGCCGAAAACGACAAAGCGACTGCCATGCAGGAACTTATCAGTAAAGAGGGGAACCATCCGAAGCTATTTAGTCTGACCACAACACTCGCCTATTCGCTTATTCGCAGTTTGCGTATACTCCATGGATGATAAACACCCACAGCGGTGGGAGCAAGTGACAACCTGTGGAAAGAAAGTGTATATCTGGCTCCCACGCTAAACTCCTGATAAAGTTTCATTATAAATCCTGCAATTGGGCGCACTATGCTTCGTCAACAAATCCGTGCTGTAAGCTCCTTACTGACAACCATGACACTCATTGGCCTGTGTGTCGGAATGACCAGTACGTTATTGAGTTTACGTGCCACGATTGAAGGGTTTGACACGCTGACTATCGGTATCATTATGTCGGCGTACTTTCTTGGTTTCCTTTTTGGTACTACTCGCGCCCCGAAAGACATTCGCCGAGTCGGCTATATTCGTGCGTTCGGTGGATTGGCGGCGCTTAGCTCCGTAGCGGTGCTCGTTCAAGCTATCTGGATTGACCCCGTGGTGTGGTTTGTCATGCGCTTTTTAAGTGGCTTCGCAATTTCTGCCATGTTTGTTATCGCTGAGAGCTGGCTCAATACTATGGCGGACAATAAAAACCGTGGCGCGATGCTCTCTGTTTACTTGGTGCTGATTTATGGTGGCTTGATTGTCGGCCAGCTCATTCTTGGTATCGCTGATCCTGCCACCTTTGTTCCCTTTGCGATCGTTGCCATGTTGATTAACCTGTCGCTAATTCCAATTCTAGCCAGCGTCACGGTAGAGCCCACGACACACTCACCACGCAAAGTGTCGCTGCGCTTTTTAATTGAGCAAGCCCCCTTGGGGATTGCGACCGCATTTATTATTCAAGCCTGTTACGCCATGTTCTATGGCGTCGGTCCCGTCTATGCGGTTCATATTGGCTTGTCCGTTCCACAAGTGACTATTTTCATGGCTGCATTTATTACGGGCGGATTACTACTGCAAACGCCTATCGGTTTATTGTCGGATCGGTTCGACCGGCGAGCGGTCTTGGCGGGCTGTGCCGGCTCCGGTGCAGTCATTGCACTACTACTGAGCCAATTGAACGCCGACTTACCTTGGCTGATCTATCTTGCAATGGCGGCCTTAGGCGGCAGTATTTTGCCCTTGTACTCACTGGCCATGGCCCACACCAATGACTTTCTCGAGAAAGATCAAATGATTGGAGCCACCGGTGCCATTATTAAAGTGGGTGGTGTCGGTGCGGTCATTGGTGCGCCTAGCGTCGCGGCGATGATGCAGTTCGGTGGGATTGCGTACTTCTTCTTACTGATGTCAGCACTTTCCGCCACTGTTGCTGCGTATGCGCTCTACCGAATTACCCAACGCAAGCGTCCAGTGGCACAGGCGCACTCTGTGCTTACCGCTTTAGCCCCGGCTCAGACGTCAGAAGAGCTGCTGTATTCTTTAGTGGAAGACGCCAATGAAGACGATGAAACCGGTGACCTACGCACTGAGGTCACTGGCCCACCGCTAGAAGATGATAGCCACCGAAGTAGCTAAGCAAGCTCGCTTAACTTGCGAGCCACTCCTTCAGTAAACGTGCTGCGTCTTGTTGAATTGCCTCCAAATGGGCGGCACTTCTCAGACTTTCTGCATAAATCTTATAGACCGGCTCTGTCCCTGAAGGACGAGCGGCAAACCAGCCGTTCTCGGTCACTACTTTCACACCACCAAAAGCCGCATTATTTCCCGGTGCTTTCGTCATGACAGCTGTGACTGCCTCTCCCGCCAATTCAGAAACACGTGGCGGCTGCGCTATCAGTTGGCTAAAACTAGCCATTTCCTGCGCCGTGGCGCGGATATCTTGGCGTGCATAGAAGGACGTACCGTAGCTTTGCTCCAATTCACGGTACCGCTCACTCGGACTTTTACCTGTTGTGGCATACATTTCAGCTGCCAATAAGGCAAGAATGATCCCGTCCTTGTCGGTGCTAAACGCTCGACCTTGTAAGTCCAAGAAGCTTGCGCCGGCACTTTCCTCACCCGCAAACGCAATACTGCCGTCTGCGAGTCCTTGAGCAAACCACTTAAAACCGACTGGCACTTCCATCAGTGTTCGGCCTGCCCCAGCAACTACGCGATCGATCATGGCACTGGAGACAAGGGTCTTGCCAATCATTGTCGTCGCGTCCCAGCTGCGAGTCCGACACAAATAATCAATAGCAACGGCCAAGTAATGATTCGGATTCATGAGGCCATCGGCGGTCACAATGCCATGGCGATCATAGTCAGGGTCGTTCCCCACGGCTAAATCGAAGTCGCCCTGCACGTTCAACAACCCCGCCATGGCATCTGCGGAGGAGCAATCCATGCGAATCGCTCCATCCTTGTCTAGGGTCATAAAACTAAAGGTTGGATCGACTGCATCGTTAATAATGGTCAGGTTCAATCCATAAGCACTTTGAATCGCATGCCAATACTTCACGCCAGCACCACCCATCGTATTGACAGTGATCCGTTGTTGGGCCTTCTGAATCGCAGCCATATCGATCACTTGCGCAAGATCAGTCACGTAAGCAGTAATCCAGTCACAACGATGTAAACGCTTGGAGTTGAGCGCTTCGTCATAGCTCACCACATTAACGCCAAGTAGCTCGCTCGACAGCAATGCATTCGCATACTTCTCAATCACGCCCGTAACATCCGTATCTGCTGGACCTCCATGCGGTGGATTGTACTTAAAGCCACCGTCCTGCGGCGGATTGTGAGAAGGCGTGATGATCACACCATCGGCGAAATCTTTGGTACGCCCCTGGTTATAACGCAAGATCTCGTGGCTAATAACTGGCGTCGGTGTGTAACCCAAATCTTCTTGCACATGTACCTGCAATCCATTCGCGATAAACACTTCTAACGCGGTAATAAAGGCAGCCTCTGACAACGCATGAGTGTCTTTGCCTAATAAAATAGGTCCAGTAATACCCTGCTCTTGGCGATATGCCACGATGGCCTGACTCATCGCGAGAATATGACTTTCATTGAAAGAAGAAGTTAAAGCACTGCCGCGATGGCCTGACGTGCCAAACTTTACCTGTTCAGCAGCAAAGCGTGGATTGGGCTCGCGTACATAATAAGCCGACATCAACGTGGGTACGTGAATCAGATCCTGAGTTTGCGCCGGGGTTCCTGCACGTTCATGGCGGCTCATGATAAAAAGTCCCGAATCTGCTCAGCGTCTTGCTGACTGTATCCAAGCTCCAACGCAACCCGAGTTAGCATCGATTTTTTCTTTGTGGTGTTCGAATTAGTAATCACCCAAAATCCAGATTCCGGAATTTCTTTCGGGTTCGTACTATTCCCTGAAGACAACAACTCTCGCTCTGAAGTGGCAAAGTAAAGCCGGTCACGACCACGAATAGTCAGAACCTTCACAAATTGCTCGGGGTGGCAGCGATAAAGCATGGATAGAATATAAAGAAAGCACCCCACCTTACCCTTTTGTCCAGCCAAGTCAGCGGAGGTAATCACATCGAATACTGAGCGAGTACTTACTTGCTGACGCGGTTTCGGTTGCTCCCGAGAGGGCTCATCCACTGCGCCGTCAAAGGTATCGACTGGCCGAGCGCCAGAGGGCGCTAAGTTCAACATCCGGCGCAGAATATCTGAAGCACTTTCGCCAATAAACTGCGTGTGTGAAGCGATATGCGCGTAGAGTTCGTCGTCGATTTCAATCCGTTTCATGCTGTCGTCTTCCAGTTGGTGAACTGCCAATATGAGTGGGAGCATTATAACGGAGCATCGAAAGGTTTGCACCGACCCTGATGCCTGCGCGACAATAGGTCAAATCATGGCGAAAGCAGATAACGAAATGATGTTGAACTACGAAACGCTCGGCAACAAAGACCATCCGGCAGTGGTGCTCGTGCATGGGTTATTTGGCGACTTGGATAACCTCAAAAGTATCAGCCGGGCCCTGGCTGACGACTATTTTGTCATCAATCTTGATGTCCGTAATCATGGACAATCGCCGTGGCATGACGAGATGCCCTTCGCTGAGATGGCTGACGACGTGTTGGCCGTTTTGGACAAAGAGCAAATTAAAACCGCACACTTTCTCGGTCACTCCATGGGGGGCAAGATTGTCATGGAAATCGCCCTGACCCATGGCGACCGAGTAGACAGCCTGATCGTTGCCGACATAGCGCCAGTGGCTTACGACGCGCGTCACACTACTATTATTGATGCCCTAGAAGCCGTCACACTCGCGCAGGTGGAAAGCCGTCAAGACGGTGACAAGCAACTTGCAGAGAGCATTCAAGAAAAAGGCGTGCGCCAGTTTCTGCTCAAGAATCTTCGTAAGGACGATGACGGCTGGTCCTGGCGAATGAATCTGCAAGCCTTAAAGCATTGCTACGCGGATCTCATCGGCGCTCCGGGGGCTGAGGGGAGCTATGACGGCCCGGTATTATTTATTCGAGGTGGCAACTCGGACTACATTCAAGCGTCTCATCGCGACATTATCATCAAGCGCTTTCCGCACGCCCAATCAAAAACTATTGAGGGTGCCGGGCACTGGCTACATGCTGAAAAGCCAACGGTTTTCAATGGTTTGGTACAGCGTTTTCTAGATGAGAACCGTTCGTAATTGTGCTAGACTTGCGTCCGTCTTTTAGCAGGAGTACTCATGTTCAGTGATAACTTCGAACAAATCGAAGCGCTCATGATGAATTTAGCCCTCGCCGCGCTATTCTTGTTGATCGGCCTAGCGATTCAGGACGTTCTAAAGAAAGGTGAAGTGCCGAAAATTGGCCGCTTTTTTGTGTGGCTCGTGCTCTTCTTAGGCATGGTCGGTTTCCTCGCGAAAGGAATTATTCAGTTCATTGTGGAAGCAAATTTAAATTAATATGTCGAACCGAACGACTGCAAGGGCCCTGCCCTGGTCAATTGAGCGATATGTTGTTGGAATAAGCAGTAACGACAGGTAACGAATTATGACAACCGTTGGACTTTTCTTTGGTAGTGACACAGGCAACACCGAAGCCGTTGCGCAAATGATCCAGAAAGAACTGGGCAAGCAACTGATCGACGTAAAAGACATCGCAAAGTCGAGCAAGGACGAGATTGCCGAATATGACTTACTCCTATTCGGAATTCCAACTTGGTACTACGGCGAAGCTCAGTGTGACTGGGACGATTTCTTCCCAGAACTTGAGCAGATTGACTTCACTGACAAGCTTGTCGCAATTTTTGGTTGTGGCGACCAAGAGGACTACGCCGAGTATTTCCTTGATGCCATGGGCATGGTGCGTGACATCGTTGAAGCCCGAGGCGGCATTATTATTGGTCACTGGCCGACCGAAAGTTACCACTTTGAGGCCTCAAAAGGTTTAGCGGATGACTCCCACTTTGTCGGCTTGGGTATTGATGAAGACCGTCAGCCTGAACTCACCAAAGAACGGGTCATTGCATGGTGTGCTCAGCTTCGCGAAGAGATGATGCTCGACGAGTTTGTTTGAGCCCTCGTTATTTATCTACAGATGAAGAAGCCACAAGCTATTGTTTGTGGCTTTTTTGTCGCTTTCAATCCGAACAAACGTTTAATTCCAAAGCCGGTTGTGACTATAATCCATGACGACTAAGGTTTTGAGAATGAGGAAGTTCATGTCCAGTACCGATGATCAGCTAAAAAAAGCCGGCTTAAAGGTGACATCGCCACGTCTGAAGATTCTTGACGTACTCAAAAAACCTGAGAATCAACACATCAGCGCGGAAGATGTCTATCGCATTATCCTTGATCACGGTGATGAAGTGGGTCTCGCAACCGTTTACCGAGTACTCAATCAATTCGACGATGCAGGCATCGTTACGCGCCATCATTTTGAAGGTGGCCGCTCCGTATTTGAACTTAGCAAGAAAAGCCACCACGACCATTTAGTCTGCCTTACCTGTGGCCGCGTGATCGAGTTTGAAGATGACACTATCGAGCGTCGTCAGCTTGAAGTCGCCAAAGCACACGACATTGAGCTCACCAACCATAGCTTGTATTTATATGGCGAGTGCAAGAACGCCGACACCTGTGAGCACAACAAAGAAGATGCAGAGCATCACCGGATTGGAGTGTAGTCGATGAAATGGATGATTTATGGTGCATACGGATATACCGGTGAGCTTATTACCCATCACGCCAAGAAAATGGGCTATAGCCCGATTCTTGCCGGCCGTAGCCAAGAAAAAACGGAAGAGTTCGCCTCCCGTGTAGGTCTTGAAGCTCGGGTGTTTGATTTAGTCGAAGAGGATATTCAGGCCAACCTGCATGATATTGATTTAGTTGTGCATTGCGCAGGGCCTTTTGAGATTACCGCTGAACCCATGATGAAGGCCTGTATCGCATCGAGCACTCACTACCTTGATATTACTGGTGAAATTAGTGTGTTCGAACTTGCCCATTCATTGCGCCGCGAAGCCGAAGAAGCGGGTATTGTGATTTGCCCAGGTGTAGGTTTTGACGTGATTCCGACCGATTGTATTGCCGCACGCTTGAAGTCTCAAATGCCCGACGCAACCCATTTACGCTTAGGCTTCGACTCACGCTCACGTATGAGCCGTGGCACGAGCAAAACGAGTATTCGCCGTCTCGGAGACGGTGGTGCAGTGCGGGTAGATGGCAAAATTATCGACGTACCACTCGCCTACAAAACCGATACGATTAATTTCGGCGATGGCAGCAAGTTGGCCATGACAATCCCCTGGGGCGATGTCTCAACGGCTTACTACACGACGGGTGTGCCAAACATTGAAGTGTACATTCCAGCAAGTCCTAAGCTCGTTAAGAACCTGAAGCGGCTGAATTGGTTCCGCTGGGCGCTCCGCCTTTCCTTCGTTCAGAACTGGATGAGCAAGAAAGTCGACAAGCAACCTGCAGGGCCTGAAACGAAAGAACGCGACCAGATGTCGACTTGGGTCTGGGGTGAAATCAGCAACGCCAAGGGTGACACTATTACCTTGCGCGAGAAAGTCTTAAACGGCTATACGCTGACCGCGCGCGGTGCAGTAGAACTTGCAGTCTATGTACTACGCAATCAGTTGAAACCTGGTTTCTATACGCCTTCTCGCCTCTATGGTGCGAAGCTGATTGACCGCTTCCTCGCGGAAAAGTAATCCGTAGCAATCACAGAACGATATGATTAAAAAAGGCGCGTTACTTCCATTGAAGTCCGCGCCTTTCTTGTTTTCGTAAATATCGAAGCTTAGTTGTCCTGTGCTTCCATTTTTGCCCAGCTATCCCGCAGTCCGACCGTACGATTAAAGACAAGCTTATCACCCACACTGTCTTTGTTGTCGCGGCAGAAATAACCTACCCGCTCAAACTGAAAGCCTTGCTCTACCCGTGCGTCCATCAACGACGGTTCAACATAACCTTCAATCACTACGAGTGACTCTGGGTTGAGGCTGTCACTAAGACTTTCATCACCCGCAGGCGTCGCTTCTTTGAATAAGCGATCATAGAGACGAATCTCTGCTGGAATCGCATGCGGCACAGACACCCAATGAATCACGCCTTTGACCTTGCGACCATCGGCGGGATCTTTGCCTAGTGTCTCTGGATCGTATTGGCAGTAAATAGTTTCAATCTCGCCTGCTGCATTCTTCTCAACGCGTTCAGCTTTGATCACATAAGCATTCCGTAGACGCACTTCTTTACCCAGCACTAAACGCTTGAATTTCTTGTTCGCTTCTTCACGGAAGTCTTCGCGCTCGATATAAAGTACACGACTGAAGGGCAACTCACGCACGCCCATGTCTTCGCGGTTTGGGTGATTCGGTGCTGACAGCATTTCATGCTTGTCTTCCGGGTAGTTTTCAATCACAACCTTCACCGGCTCTAAAACGGCCATCGCGCGAGGCGCGTTATCATTTAAATCATCACGAATACAGGATTCTAACAGGCTCATTTCGACTCGGTTATCCATTTTAGTCACACCGATACGGTGCGCGAATTCACGAATCGAACTTGGTGTATAACCCCGTCGGCGCAAACCTGCAATGGTGGGCATCCGTGGATCATCCCAACCTGACACGTGGCCTTCTACCACTAAGTCATTGAGCTTACGCTTGCTCATTACGGTGTACTCGAGGTTCAAACGCGAAAACTCGATCTGTTGTGGATGACAAGGAATACTAATATTGTCCAAAATCCAGTCGTACAAACGGCGGTTGTCTTGGAATTCCAGTGTACAGAGTGAATGCGTAATACCTTCCAAGGCATCTGAAATACAATGGGTGAAATCGTACATGGGGTAAACACACCAGCGATTACCCGTTTGATGATGCTCAACGTGACGCACACGATAAATCACTGGATCACGCATACACATGAATGGCGACGCCATATCAATTTTGGCCCGCAGGGAGCACTCACCTTCTTTGTACTCACCCGCCGTCATCTTGGCAAATTCAGCGAGGTTCACTGCCACATCGGTGTCGCGATAAGGACTATTGCTGCCAGGCTCAGTCAAGGTCCCACGCATTGCACGAATATCATCTTGGCTAGAAAAATCCACATAAGCCAAACCCTTTTCGATGAGTTCAATGGCAAAACCATGGAGTGCTTCGAAGTAATTGGATGAATAACGCGGTTCACCCTGCCAGTCGTAACCTAACCAGCGCACATCTTCTTTAATCGCACTCACATATTCTATGCTTTCTTTAAGCGGGTTGGTGTCGTCAAAACGCAGATTACAGGTACCTTGATAGTCTTTGGCAATCCCAAAGTTCAGGACGATCGACTTCGCGTGACCAATATGCAAATAGCCATTCGGCTCAGGTGGAAAACGTGTGTGAACCTGAGAATGCTTCCCTGTCGCTAGATCTTCATCGATGATCTTACGAATAAAGTTGGTCGGACGAGTACCGCTGTCGGCCATTCGGTTATTCTCCGTTGTGAATCCGCTAATAAAAATGGCACTTATGATCGCAATAAAGCGCCCCGCTTACAAGCCGAAAAAGCGCAGAAAACGTCTCATTTGCTGCTGTGCACTCGTCAATGTCATAGGTCGAAAACGAAGTTTGGTTCCCGGTTGCCGCTGCGCCAACGCGTAGCCCGACAAAGGTAAGATAGTCCCCAGCTTTGGATAGCCTCCGAGCGTTTGGCGTTGGGTCAGTAGAATGATGGGCTGACCATCTCCTGGTACCTGAACCGCCCCGTAAGCAATCCCTTCAGACCACAATTGCCCTGCTGGAACTTCAATCGCGTCCCCTTTCAAGCGGGCGCCCATGCTGTCGCTGTCAGTGCTTAATTCGAAACTTTGGTTCCAAACCTGCGACCATGCTTGTTTTGAAAAGCTTTGCTGCTGATAGCCGGGAATCAGATCAAGTACCAAATCACCCTGACAATCGGGCAAATACTGCTCTGGAATTTGTCGCGCTAAACCTTCTTTGGCTAAATGTTTACAGGGTAGAAAGTCACCATCGGCCAGCGGCGACCCCTCGCCGTGCAACCCGCCCAAACGCTCACGCTTGACGGTACTGACACTCCCCAACACCGAAGGTACGTTAAAGCCTGACTGCACCGCAACGTAGGCGCGAAAACCGTAACGAGGATACCCAAACTTAAGCCGATCGCCTTGGCGCACCCAGAAACTGCGCCAAGGCGCCTGTGGGCGACCATTTACAGTAAGGTTTAAGTCGCCGCCAGTGACCGCAATCATCGTTTGGGTTTGCACTTCAAGCTCAGTCCCCCCAGCGGTAATTTCAATGACCGCACATTCCGGTGCATTATCGAGCAAACGGTTGGCCCACAACGCAGAAGCTGCGTCGAGCGCACCGCCTGTGGTAACACCCAAATGTTGAAAGCCAAAACGTCCAGTATCTTGCAGGGTCGCGTGAATACCAGCTTTTACGACTAGAAACCCTGTATTCATAACGCTCGCTCCTGCTTCATCAAAGCCTGAAATTCCTTCTCACTGACGCTTTTAAAAACGACACAGTCGCCAACTTCCACCGGAGTCATGGGCTCCTGGGCCGGATTGAACCAGGTCATCACTGCTTGTCCGATGATATTCCAGCCACCTGGGCCTGCCATGGGATAAACCGCGGTTTGTTGTGCCGCGATGCCTAAGCTCCCTGCGGCAATCGACTTTCTCGGTGTCGACAGACGTGGTGTTGCTAACGATTCGTCCAAACCACTTAAATAAGCAAAGCCTGGCGCAAAACCTAACGCCGCCACCCGGTATTCAGCACTCACATGCTTCTCAATCACTGCTGCTGTTGAAAGGTTGGCCTGTTGTGCCACCCGCTCTAAATCGGGTCCAAACTCGCCGCCATAACATACGGGCACTTCAAGTGTACGTAATTCGCGTTTGCGATCTGCAGGCCACGGCGTTGCTTTAGCAATTCGCTCGAGCCATTGTTCTAAATCATACATCCGAATTTGGCGGGCATCATAATAAACGAGTGCCGTCATGTAAGAGGGAACAACCTCGGTCACAACTCCGGCCAACTCCGACAATACTTGGTCTCTGAATAACGCCAGATACGCCGGCAATGCATCGTTCATGTTGTCACCGAACTTCACTAACACAGCATCGACACCGGCAATCATAAACTCTGGACTGGGTCGTTTCATACTATTCACCTTGTGCTGTTGCTCTTGCCTGGTTGGCCAGATCAATGCGCGCTCGAATATCTGCAATCAATGCGACAGCTTCGTCGTTGTCGCCATGCACACAGAGGGTCACAGCGGGTACCTGAATACGCGGACCATCCTGCGTTACCACCTGCCCTGTGGTTGCCAGCGTATCAACCTGCGCAAGAATCGCGGCCTTAGTAACGAGTACCGCTCCCGGTTGATCACGCGGCACGAGTTGCCCCGACGCCAAATAGGCTCGATCAGCAAAAGCCTCAGGCCATAGACTAATGCCTCGACGTTGCGCCCGCTCTTGCAGTGCAGCTATCTCTGCCGTCGCTAGCACGACCAGTGGCAAGTCGGTATTCCACGCCTGCAGTGCGTCTAAAATGGCATCAAAAACTTTCGGGTTACGCATCATGTCATGATAAAGCGCGCCATGCGGCTTTACGTATGCGAGTTGCCCCCCTTCCGCTAGGCACATGGCATGCAATGCGCCAAGTTGGAACAACAGCATCGCTGTGATTTCTTCTGGTGAGCACTGCATGGCGCGCCGACCAAAACCTTCTTTGTCGGGATAGGCTGGATGCGCTCCAATCTGTACCTTGTGCTTTACTGCGAGCGCTACGGTGCGACGCATAGTCACCGGATCGGAGGCATGAAAACCCGTGGCAATGTTGGCACAATCAATCAAGGGCATCACCTGTGCGTCAGCGCCCATTTGCCAAGCGCCAAAGCTTTCGCCGAGGTCCGCATTAAGAAGAAGCCGCGTGGCTTGAGTCATATCAATCCTTCCGTAACTTTTCAGAGAATCGTACCTGCATGACGAAGAACGCATACAGCCCGACACCAAAACTAAAGAGCCACATCGTAGGCCATGCGAGCATCCAAACGCGATGCTCGAAATAAATCGCGAAAGTCGCCACACCACCAAAGGTAGTCAGTGCCGTGCTCAACCAGGTCGCCTGTAACGCAACTTTTTGTACGAAGTCCAAACGCATTAAACCTGCCATAGCACCAAAAATAATACCCCAAGCTAGCGGCATAAAAGCTTGATGCCAGTTCAATCCAGTCGCGACAATCAATCGCCAAAGGTCATTCGGGTCAGAGAGCAGAAGAATTAAACCCAATGGTGCTGTTACTAAGGCGATATATCGTTGAATCGTATTCATAGCGTTCCTTCGTCATTAAAACTCTGTGTGATAATGCCAGAGAACCATTTTAGAACAAACCAGACCATGGTCTGATGTGGCTTGACCCAGGTGCATGGCCCTGTTAAACCAAGAATATAAAATCATCAGTTCCATCGCGTTTCAGGAGCCCTTATGAGTCATCACCAGGCACAGGTTGAATGTACCCCTTCGAACAGTCAACAGGCTGACACGCGCGCAACCAGTCAGCGCCTACAGAGTAAACGTGCAGCACTCACGGATGCGATCACTGTGTACCGTATTTTGCCGCAAAAAGAGCGCCGCATGGTGGGACCATTCTGTTTTCTCGACCACTTCGGTCCCACGGCAACCGACAAGCCTATCGATTTTGACGTTCCTCCCCATCCGCATACAGGCCTACAAACCTTAAGCTGGCTCTGGTCCGGTGAAATTCTCCACCTTGACAGTTTGGGGTCAGAACAATGGCTCAAACCCGGCCAAGTGAATTTAATGACGTCAGGCCGGGGCATTTCTCATGCCGAAGTCATTCCCAAAGACTTTACCCAACACGCACCGCTTCACGGATCCCAGATTTGGCTTGCGCTGCCGCCCGACCAACAGGATGTGCCAGCGGACTTTAGTCATCACTCGAACAGCCCGGAGCTTAAATTGGGGGACTTCCAAGGACATCTAATACTCGGTGAATTCGCGAATCAGCAAGCTCCCGCGCGCGTCCGCCATCCAGCGGTTGCCTTTGATCTAAAATCTGAACAGGCCACAGCCGCCGCAATGCTTGCGCTAAACCCAGAATTTGAATACCTGATTTACGTGGTAGAAGGTGAAGCCGAAGCTCTAGGTCAAGGATTAGAAAAGCATGAAGGGCTTTACCTCGCTCCAGGGCTTCACGAAGTCAGTCTGAGTGGTGCGACACAAGTGCTGGTCCTTGGCGGTGTGCCCTTTGCGAAACCGATGCGGATGTTTTGGAACTTTGTCGCACTCGACAATGAAACACTCTACGAAGCAGCGCACGCTTGGAACAATCAAGACGAACGCTTCGGTAAAGTAAGCCACTATCAGGGCGAAGGCCCCGAGTGGTTAAAAAGCCCCTTGCCACCCGAGAGTATGAAAGGCTAATTAATTGAATTCTCCAACCGAAAATGCAACCCCCATACATCCTTCATTCGTTTCATTCTTGATATAGATAGAACTGATGAAGTTAAAGTCCGGATCGAACGCTGGAAGCGCTGTGCGAAGGTCTGGACTAATCCATTCGCCCACGATTTGAGGTTCGCGGTCGAGTTCGGCGAGCGTCCAGTTGAACATGTCATCGATAGTCGCAAGGTGAGGTGTCACAGGAAAGGGACTATCAGGCATATCTCGAATAAAAGACTCCTGAACTTCGCCATCTTGCACAAACACCCGTACTGCTGGCAGTTGATCCCCAGTATCATCATCGCCGCCTGGACAGCCAACCTCTCTTAATTCACTAATGGTGTACCAATAAGTATCAAGCTGATGAAGCTGCCAACGCTCAAAGTTCTCTTCAACGGCTGCGCGAGCTTCATTTAAGTTGCTCGCAACTTGAGGCGAGTCGGAGTCACAGCCGATCAGAAAAGCGAGAGGGGCCAAACATAAAATCGTACGCATGATGCCTAATTCCTTTTAATTGGATTCGTCCAGTTTAAGGTGACGCGATCGTTAAACTCTAATACACATGAGTGACACAGATCCATTAAAGCGCACATATCAAATATAGTAGCTGCTTAAACCCTGCGAGCAAATACCTTAAAAGACGGTAAGGTATTGAATTGAATATCGAGCGGCGGCATGCCGTGCATGCCCTACACAAATATTCAAACATCAGGGTAGGTGATGCACCGCATCACGCACAGCCAAACCTGAATCCACCGCGATGAAGCATTTCCGATGCACTTCATCGGTGTGGACGGGATCACCCATTCCAGGGTCTCGGAGGCATGGATGTCTTTAAAAGCGGTACGGTGTTGAATTGAATATCGAGCGGCGGCATGCCGTGCATGCCCTACACAAATATTCAAACATCAGGGTAGGTGATGCACCGCATCACTCACAGCCAAACCCAACTTCAAAGCCACACTAAAAACGCCAAACCAATAACCTATCGAAAAAGGTTAAATCAGTCGTTACGCGGACGCATATGTGGGAATAACAGCACGTCACGAATTGAAGGCGCGTCAGTGAGCAACATCACCAAGCGATCGATGCCAATCCCCTCGCCCGCAGTTGGCGGCAAACCATGTTCCAACGCAGTCACATAATCTGCATCGTAGAACATCGCTTCCGCGTCGCCCGCTTCTTTCTGAGCTACTTGCTCTTGGAAGCGTTGCGCTTGATCTTCCGCGTCATTCAGCTCCGAGAAGCCATTCGCAATTTCACGACCGCCCACAAAGAACTCAAAGCGGTCTGTTACGAATGGATTATCGTCATTGCGGCGCGCTAACGGAGAAACTTCCGCAGGGTAAGCCGTAATGAAGGTAGGTTGCATTAAACGGTGTTCTGCAGTGGCTTCAAAAATTTCGATTTGGATTTTGCCTAAACCCCAACTGGAGTGCACCGCAATGCCCAGTTTCTCAGCAACAGCCGCCGCTTGCTCCCGGTCATTCAGTTGGTTCAACGTAATATCGTCGTTGTATTTTAGAATGGCATCGAGCACCGATAAGCGATCAAATGGCTTACCAAAGTCAAAGGTTTCACCCTGATACTGAACTTCCGTCTTCCCTAGCAGTTCTTGTGTCAGACCGCGAATCATCTCTTCAGTAAAATCCATCAGATCTTGATAGTCCGCGTAACCCCAATAGAACTCAAGCATAGTGAATTCAGGGTTATGACGCGTCGACAAGCCTTCATTGCGGAAATTACGATTAATTTCGAACACCTTTTCGAAGCCGCCCACGACCAAACGCTTCAGATAAAGCTCTGGCGCAATGCGCAGAAATAGATCCATGTCCAAGGCGTTGTGATGCGTGACAAAGGGCCGGGCAGAAGCACCACCGGGAATGGTCTGCATCATCGGTGTTTCCACTTCAAGGAAGTTGCGCTCTGCTAGAAAACGACGAATATAATCGATCGCTTTGCTACGCATCATGAAGGTTTCGCGCGACTTTTGATTCACAATCAAATCGAGGTAACGCTGACGGTAACGGGTTTCTTGGTCGGCTAGACCATGAAACTTGTCAGGCAATGGACGTAAGGCTTTGGTGAGTAGACGAATATCATCTACTTTCACCGTTAACTCGCCCGTTTGGGTAATAAACAACGTGCCGCTTGCGCCAACAATGTCACCCAAATCCCACTTCTTAAAGCCTTCGTTGTAAACACCCTCAGCCAAGTTGTCACGCGCAACATATAACTGGATTTGCCCGCTCATATCTTGAATGGTGGTAAAGCTCGCTTTACCCATGATCCGGCGCAGCATCATTCGGCCCGCAACTTTGACACGAATCCCTTCGTTCTCCAGCGCTTCACGTTCCTTCTCCGCATGGTCACGTTGAAGGTCTGCCGCCACACTGTCACGACGGAAGTCATTCGGGAATGCCACACCCTTCTCACGCAGGGCCTTCAGCTTCTCTTTGCGCTCGCGCAGTTGCTGATTCAGGTCCACGGTGGGTTGCTGCGTGTTGTCGGTCATGGTGATTCCTCTTCTTACTCAGAGTGACTACAAAAATTTAGCTAATTACAAACCTGACTTCAGGCTTGCTTCAATAAATCGGTCCAGATCGCCGTCGAGTACCGCTTGGGTATTGCGCGTTTCGACGCCAGTCCGTAAATCTTTGATACGTGCGTCATCCAACACGTAAGAGCGAATTTGGCTCCCCCACCCAATGTCAGACTTAGTGTCTTCCATCGCTTGTTTCGCCTCGTTCTGCTTTTGCAATTCCATTTCATACAGCTTGGCTTTGAGCTGCTTCATGGCTTGGTCTTTGTTCTTGTGTTGTGAACGGTCATTCTGACACTGCACTACAATACCTGAAGGCTCATGCGTAATTCGCACTGCGGAGTCGGTTCGGTTCACGTGCTGTCCACCAGCGCCCGAGGCACGATAGGTGTCGATACGTAAATCCGCAGGATTAATTTCGATTTCGATGTCATCGTCAATTTCTGGATAGACGAACGCTGACGCAAAAGAAGTATGGCGACGATTACCAGAGTCGAACGGACTCTTACGAACCAAGCGATGGACGCCGGTTTCGGTGCGTAACCAACCGAACGCATAATAGCCACCGAAGCGAATCGTTGCAGACTTCACACCTGCCACCTCGCCTTCAGACAGTTCAATAATTTCGGTGGTCATGCCATGGGCTTCGCCCCAGCGCAAATACATGCGTAACAGCATGTTGGTCCAATCTTGCGCTTCCGTGCCACCGGAACCTGCCTGTAAATCTACATAGCAGTCGTTGGCATCATTCGGGCCGGCGAACATCCGATGAAACTCGAGGCGTTCGAGCACTTCGCGCCAACGCCCAACTTCTTGCTCCGCTTCATCAAGCGTGTCTTGATCGTCCGCTTCATTCGCCAAGTCGACAAAAGCCTCGGCATCTTCTAAACCTTGTTCTAAATCTTGAAAGCTCTTTACCACGTCTTCAAGTTGCGACCGTTCTTTACCTAATGCCTGCGCTTTCGCGGGGTCATTCCAGACCGCAGGATCTTCAAGCTCTCGCTCTACTTCTTCTAGGCGTTCTTCCTTGACCGTTAAGTCAAAGATACCCCCTAAGCTGCGCGGCGCGCTGCTTTAGGTCACGAATTTCGGTCACGACGGCGTTGCTCTCAAGCATTCCTTTTTCCTTTTACTTACTTTTTGCTTTTGCTACTCAACCGAGCAAAGTGCACAAGCCTAGCGCTCGGCATTCACTGGCGGTATTTTGGGGGCGTAATTCTAGCGGATTTGCTGCAAAAACAACAGCATTTCAGCAGGCACGCAGGTGTTCAATCATCAGTTGTAAGCGGCTTTCACCACGAAAAATATTTTCTGCAACACGGTAAACCACATGAACCCGCTCGCAAGGTTGCCAGTCCCACTCAGCATTGGGGACATTAAACGCAATAGCATCGCAGAGGAGACCCGATTCAGGCTCTTCAAGTACCAGTTTAAGATGCACTTCTTTCAACCAGCGCTGCTGCGCCACGCGAAACACACCATCGAACAATGGCTCTTCAAATTTTTGTCCCCAAGGACCCAATTGCTGCAGCTGCTGGACAAAATCCACACTTAAATCAGCAGCACTCAGTTCACCGTCTGACCAAAGTGTGCGCGACAAAATATCACTATCCACCCAGCTTGCGGCTACCTCAGACAAGATCGCTTGAAACTCAGCAAACTGTTCTTCAGGCACAGAGAGCCCCGCCGCCATTGCGTGGCCGCCAAAGGCTTTGATGGTGTGAGGCGCTAAGGTATGCACGCGCTCCAATAGATCACGCATATGCACACCCGGTACGGAACGTGCGGAGCCTTTCATTAAGCCATCACCGGCATCGGCAAAAGCAATGACGGGACGATAAAACTGTTCTTTTAGGCGTCCGGCTAAAATACCTATTACACCTTGGTGCCAACTCACGTCGTGCACCGCGAGCACTGGGGGTAATTGCTGATCAGACTGTTTGAACTGCGCTAACAGACGCTCGGCGTCTTGCTGCATTTCTGCTTGAATGACGCGGCGCGAACGGTTCAGTTCGTCGAGGTGCAGCGCATGCATATGGGCTTGATCTACATCCACTGCCAACAAACACTCAATACCTTTTTGCATATCGTCGAGTCGCCCCGCAGCGTTAATCCGCGGACCCACAGTAAAACCCAAATCCCGAGCTTGAATCTGGGTTTGGTCGCGCCCTGCCACTTTTAACAAAGCAGCAACACCCGCCGCACAAGCACCAGAGCGAATACGAGCAACGCCCTGTTGCACTAAAATACGGTTGTTGTAATCCAGCGGTACTACGTCGGCAACAGTACCCACCGCCACTAAATCGAGCCATTGTGCTAAATTGAGTTGCCCAGCAGGATGCTCTGGATGCATTTGACGAAACCAAGTTCGCAATGCCATCAGTACATAAAACACCACGCCGACACCCGCCAAGGCTTTACTAGGAAAAGGGCAATCGCGGCGATTTGGATTCACTACTGCATAAGCCGCAGGCATGGTTTGGCCGGGTAAATGGTGGTCGGTCACAATGACGTCAATGCCGGCAGCGTTCGCCGCATCGACACCGGCAAAACTGCTAATGCCGTTATCCACCGTAATGAGCAGTCGCGTACCTTGCTCAACAGCCGAGTTCACCAGTCCCGGTGACAAGCCATAACCATCAGCGAAACGATTGGGTACCAAATAGTGCACATGCTTCGCGCCCATAGCCGTCAATGCCAATGTGAATAAGGTCACACTTGTCGCACCATCGGCATCGAAGTCACCCACAATACAGATAGGTTCCTGCGCTAACACTGCGTTGCCAATGCGCTCCGCAGCTTTCTCGCAGTCAGTGAGTTGATTAAAATGATGCAAGCTTTGCAGGGTTAAAGACAGTTGTTCAGGACCTTGTACACCACGACGGGCAAGGATCTGACGAATAATACCGGGGAGCTCTTGCGGAAGTCCCGAGGCATCAACCTCGGGACGGCGTTCAATCGAGACTTGAGACTGCACATCAAACTCGCTTATGAACGACTATTACGTAATTCCATAATTAGACGTTCCGGTGGAGCATAACCCGGAATCAAACTACCATTTGGCAATATAATTGCTGGAGTGCCGGTCACCCCCATCTGCCGCCCAAGTCGCAGGTGATCCGCCATATCGGCGTCACAGCTCGCCTCGACAGGCGTACGACCATTCTTAGCGTTGGTAATCGCAGCCCGGGTATCGCGCGCGCACCAAATATTATTCAGCTGTACCGCAGAGTCATGATCGAGACCACTGCGCGGGTAAGCCAAATACTGCACGCTAATTCCGCGCGCATGATACTCGTCCAATTGTTCATGGAAGGTTCGGCAAAATGGGCAGGTATGGTCGGTAAATACGGTAATCCTGTAACGTTCCGTGGGTGCGGGGAAGTCAATCATCATTCCTTTCGACTCAGCAATTAAGTCTAAGCGAATGCCTTTCAGGTTCTCTTCCGTCAAATCGGCAGCCGTTCGTCCCGTCGAATAAACGCGCCCCGTGATCATGCGCGTGCCGTCTTTGGTAATGTAAAAAATGCCCTGCTGAGTAAACACTTGAAAATACCCAGGCAACTCGGCCGCCGGTCGCATATTCTCCACAACCAGCCCCATCTGGCTCAACTGCTCGACAATGGATTCTTCGGAAACTTGCTCATCGGCTAAGGCCAGATTGGCACCCACTGAGGTAACCAAAAACGCGACTGCGGCAACACATTTTACAAGACGAAACACTGCGTCTTCCTCGCTTTAGATATCATAAGAAATAAGGCTACCACACTACCGCGCAAGCGTCTTAAAGGCAAGGCTTAGCCGCGTGGATGATGCGCCGCATGCAGCTGTTTTAGGCGTTCGCGCGCAACTTGTGTGTAAATTTGTGTCGTCGCAATATCAGCGTGTCCCAGTAGCATTTGCAGCGCCCGTAAATCAGCGCCATGATTCAACAAATGTGTAGCAAAGGCATGGCGTAATTTATGAGGCGACAATGGTCGGCTAATACCCGCCACTACCGCATGTTGCTTAATTCGGTGCCAGAAGGTTTGGCGGGTCATCTGTTGTCCACGGGTAGAGAGAAACACTACGTCGGTCGCGCGTGTCTGCAGCTCAGGTCGGCCATATTTTAAGTATTGTTCTAGCCAATCCAGCGCGTCTTCACCCAAGGGTACCAACCGCTCTTTGTCACCTTTCCCAACGACTCGAACCACTCCTTGGCGTAAACCGATCTCGCTCAACCGCAAGCCAACCAACTCGGTAACCCGTAACCCTGTTGCATAAAGCACTTCCAACATGGCTTTGTCGCGCAACCCTAAGGTTTGATCGGTGCGCGGCGCTTCAAGCAAGGCACCCACTTCTGCCTCACTTAAGGTTTCGGGCAGGCGCTGAGGTTGCTTCGGAGTGCGAATATGCGCACAAGGATTGTCGTCGCGAATGGTGAGGCGTTGAATATGACCGAAGTATTTTCGCGCAGCACTGAGGAATCGCGCTTGAGAACGAGGGTTTCTGCCCTGACCGTGCAGATGGCCCAAATACGCTTCGAGTTGCGTTGCGCTCGCTTGTGCTAGCTGCGTATTCTGCTTTTCGAGCCATAGGGAAAATTGGCTCAAATCACTTCGGTAAGCCGACAAGGTATGCGGGCTCGCATTTTGGCTTAACCAAAGCTGTTCGATAAATGCATCTAATGTCATGACACTGCCGAAACACAATGAATCTGTGAGTCACTATACCAATAAATTAGTGACTCGGTGCACCTTCTTGGCCGTGAATCGAATCAAGCAAATCGACTAGGTCAGACTCTTGCAACTTTACTTCTGAGCGCTCTTGATCACGTGCCCGCAACCAATGAGGTGTGTTGTCGAGTACAACTCCGGGCAGTGTTTCGGGCTCTTCGCGCCCGACCAGAGCTTCCGGATCAAGACAGTCGGTGAGCAACCAATCCAAGTACCCCGAACGCAGACGTTTCCCGGGTTCCCTCTTGTAATCGCGATCCGAAGCAAATAGCGGGCGCTGCGCGCCCACCATAAAAGGAGGGATCCAAGTCGTTTTATCTGGCTCTTGAGGTGGGTCAACCCAATCTGACGGATGCGGACTTAAAGACGCGAGGAGTAAACGAAAGCGCGAAGGCTCATTCGTATGGAGTGCGGCATTAAGGTTAATGCCGACATCTTGCTCACGTTGTATCCAGTTGATTGCGCTCGTCATAGGTGATTGCGTTTTGTTGTGTCACAATCAGGTCATCGGCGCTTTGGGGATAAACTGAAGCCGCAAAACGCGAGTATTTAAAACTTACGCATGGATTCGCTGTAGATTCACTATTGCATAATGAAACGGGTGCTTTATGCTAGGGAATAGTATTGATTTCGGGGGTTTAGCACGCACATGAGTACTGAACTCGACTTGTCGCGCAAGAAGATACTGATTATTGACGATCAGAAAACCTTTCAGGTCATGCTGAAAAGCATGTTATTGAACCTTGGCGCCTTGCATGTCTACACGGTAGGCTCCGGAGAAGCCGGCCTTGCCGCGCACAAGCAACATCAGTTCGATATTATGCTCGTCGATTACAATTTAGGACGAGGCAAAAACGGTCGGCAGGTGTTGGAAGAATTACGAGTTCTCGAGTTACTTCGCCCCGACGGCGTGTTTATCCTCGTCAGCGGTGAAAACAATGCGCCCATGGTGTTGAGTGCAATCGAACTGCAGCCCGACGATTATTTGATGAAGCCCTTCTCGAATAGCGTGCTGCGTTCCCGGCTCAATCGAGCCTTCCGCAAACGCGTGACCTTACGCAAAGTCTATCAAGCTCTCTACCGCCAAAAAAACCAAGAATGTATTCAAGCCTGCCTCGAGCATATTGAAGCAGACGGGCGGTACAAGAATTTTTGCCGACAGCTGTCCAGTGAGCTCTACATGCGAATGGGTAAACTGGATGAAGCTGAGCGCACCATTCGCGCACTCATCGCTGAACAGCGTTTCGCTTGGGGCGTATTGGCCCTTGCCCGCATTAAATATGCACAAGGTCAAATGGACGAAGCGGTAACTTTGCTCAATGAGGTCATTAAAGGCAATCAGCATGCCACTGAAGCTTATGATCTCAAGGCCCGTGCCCTGGATCATGTCAATCAACTGCCAGAGGCACTAGACGCAGCGCGACGTGCGGTCTCTATTGCGCCCTTCTCACTCAACCGACAATTGTACTTAGCGGATCTCGCGCGCCGTAATGAAGACTATGAGCTCGCTAAGCAGGCCATGTACCACGTCGTAGAAATTTCCCGGAAGTCGGTGCACCGCAACCCGAAATATCTTTGTACCTACATTCGGAGCATTCTTGATGCCGCCGAGAATGGTGAAGATGCAAAGCATGTCAGTAAATATCAGCAGGAGGCGGCGTTAGCGCTCCACCGTGCTCGCACGGATGAAGTGCTGGTCTACTCGAAGTTCGACTACAAGACCCTCGAGAGTGCTGTCATGGCGCGAATCAATGCATTCAACGGGCAACTGCGCGAAGCCCAGTCCAATATGAAAGGCATTGTGTCTGGCTTCCTTGAGCAAGGGAATGAGATCCCACCGGAAATTGCACCAGATATTATTATCGCGTTGCTCGACATTGGCGAGTTTGAACGAGCGGAATTGCTCTCTGAAGGGCTTGCAGAAGAAGCCATTTTCGATAGCTACAATAAACGCCTATTAGAAAGCCGCATGGAGAAATCCCGCGAACAACGTAAAGCGTTTGTGATGGCGAACAAAAATGGAATTAAACATTACACTTCAGGCAGCTACGCTGAGGCACTGAAACAGTTTGAAGAAGCGCTGCGACTTGCGCCAATGAACAGTGGTGCGGCGTTGAACTACATTCAGGCCGCACTCAAAGTGGTCGACACGAAAGACATTCATTCACGCTATCTGATTGATGGCTGCAAACGCTGCTTCCGTATTGTCGAGGGACTCACCTTGCCCGAAGCCCACAAGAACCGTTTCCGTCAGCTCAAACAAGAGTTTCATGCGCTACCGGGCGTGGCCTAACACCCGGTAACTCACTTTTGTTTTATTGACTAGTTCGTCAATGTGCCGTTCTGATAATCTGTAAATGCCTGACGCAACTCCGCCTCAGTATTCATGACGAACGGACCATATTGAGCGATTGGCTCACCAATAGGTTCTGCAGCCAGTAACAGAAATCCAGAGGTCTCTTTCACAACAATCTCAATCTCTGCTTCTGCGTCTAAATCGACAAGCTCTCCCGCTTTTAAGGTTACGCCATCCAGTACCACCTCTCCTGAATAGACATAGGCTAAACGAGTTTGCTGGCCTTGCTGCGGCAGCGTTACACGAGAGCCGGCATCCATCCGGTAATCTAGATACAAAAACTGACGTCCTGGTGCTTTCACTGGGCCTTCTGTCCCCTCGTAGAGTCCCGAGAGTACGCGCACGGAACCGCCTTCCACGTCGACTTCAGGCACACTCTCACCCGGAATATCGGCATAGTCTGGGTCCGACATTTTCTCGTCAGCAGGTAGATTTATCCATAGTTGAAAGCCCCACATTAAACCATCTTCTTGCTTCGGCATTTCTGAATGGATCATGCCTCGCGCAGCTTTCATCCATTGCAATCCACCCGGGCCTATCTCACCCTTATTCCCTTTACTGTCCTCATGGGCCATATGACCGGCCAGCATGTACGACAGTGTGCAGAAACCACGATGTGGATGTGGCGGGAAGCCAGCAATGTAGTCGTAGGGGTTATCCGACTTAAACTCGTCTAGCATTAAAAACGGGTCTTTATGTCGAAAGGCCGGTTGGTTAATCACACGACTCAGTTTAACGCCCGCTCCATCTTGGGCAGGCATACCGCGAACTCGATGCTTAATCACGCGTTGACGACTCATGATTTGGTTCTCCGGTCATGGGGGACAGTAAAATCAATTTCTGGTCCTTCGGGCACCACACCCGTCGGATTAATCATGTCATGACTGACATAGTAATGGGTCTTGATATGGTCCATGCGCACCGTCTCAGCCACACCCGGCACTTGGTACAACTCCAACACGAAGTTCCACAAATTAGGGTAGTCGACAATACGCTTACGGTTGGTCTTGAAATGCCCAACATACACCGAGTCAAAACGGACCAAAGTGGTGAATAAGCGCCAATCTGCCTCAGTTAAGTGACTTCCAACGAGGTAGCGCTGGCTTGATAACCGCTCTTCCAAGTTATCAAGCGCATTGAACAGGTCTACAAACGCATCATGATATGCCTCTTGGCTCGTCGCGAAACCGCACTTATAAACACCATTGTTCACGTTGTCGTAGACGAAATCATTGATAGCGTCGATATCCGCGTGTAAAGCCTCAGGGTAATAATCATCCGTATTGCCGGTCAGCTCATTGAACGCAGAATTCAACATGCGAATAATGTCAGCTGATTCATTGCTGACAATAGTCTCTTGTTGCTTGTCCCATAGAATAGGCACAGTCACCCGTCCGCTATATTCCTTGTCGGCTCGCGTGTAAACCTGGTGAGCGAATTCTAAGCCATACAAAGGATCGGCGAGTTCGTTATTGCCAAACTCCCAGCCATTCTTCAGCATTTCAGGTTTTACTGCTGAGTATGTAATGTGCTCTTCAAGTCCTTTGAGCTTGCGGAAAATGAGCGTTCGGTGTGCCCATGGGCACGCATAGGAAACATACAAATGATAACGACCAGACTCCGCCTTAAAGCCTTCCTTGCCGCTTGGGCCCGCGCTACCGTCTGCGGTCACCCAGTTACGGAACTGGGACTCTGAGCGCACAAAACGGCCGCCAGACTTACTTGTGTCGTACCATTTATCGTGCCACTTGCCGTCGATCAGCAATCCCATGTCTTGCTCCTATCTATCCGTAAATTAAATAAAACTGATGAGGGTTACTATAAAGGTATAGGAGAAGTACGGCGAACTCGAAAATTCGAGCACCTTATTCTAAAAAATAAAATGATAAATGAGCCTATCTTAACTTATGTCGAATGAGAGGTACGTTCGACTTGATCGATAACGACTTTTGCGGCTTGCGTTCCGGCTTCGCAGCGAATGGTTGTATGAAGCTCACTGAAGGCTTCCATCAACTCATCTTGCGGCTCTGTCAAATGCGCAACGACCCGCTGGCAAATGGCTTCAGGTGTCACCTGATCTTGCAATAGTTCCGGTACAAGTGAGCGAGCAGCAAGTAAGTTTGGCAGGGAAAAATGCGCCACCCGCACGAAATGGCGCAGCACATGGTAGTTCAGCCAACCAAAACGATAGCAGACCACCATAGGGCGTTTGATTAGCATCGCTTCGAGGGACACTGTACCAGATGCCAAGATACAGCTATCTGCGGCCGCCATCACTTGCCGACTTTGACCATCAAACGCATGAATTGGCAATGTACGATCAGCATCTGTCATCAGTGCCTCAATTTGAGCGCGGCGCAGATCATTGGCGTAAGCGATCAAGAACCTAACATTGGGGACTTGCTTACGAATTGCATGTGCCGCGTCTAGAAATGGGCGTGTCAGCATACTGACTTCGCTGCCACGACTCCCGGGCAGCAACGCCACATAAGGACCAATCTCGGTGAGCCCAAGCGCAGCGCGCGCTTCCGCAGCATCTGAATGCATCGGAATCTCATCTGCTAATGGATGCCCAACAAAAGTACAAGGTACCTGATACTGCTGATAAAAGGCTTCTTCAAACGGGAGAATACTCAAAACATTATGTGTGGCTTTGGCGATACCGAAAATACGTTTCGGACGCCATGCCCAAACCGAAGGACTGACATAATGAAGTGTCCGAATACCAGCCTCTTTCAGCTTGCGCTCAATCGGCAAATTAAAGTCAGGAGCGTCGATACCAACAAAAACCGCAGGCTGCCGCGCAAGCATGGTGTTGACCACCTGTTTGCGACAACCGAGTAAGGTTGGGAGGTTCTTTAAAACATCGACGATGCCCATGACTGAAAGCTGCTCCATAGGAAACAAGGAATCTAAGCCTTGCTCAATCATAAGCGAGCCCCCGACACCCACAAATTCAACATTCGGGTGGAGGCTCTTGAGCGCTTTCATCAAACTGGCGCCGAGGATATCGCCTGACTTCTCACCTGCGACGATACCCACTAGTAGTGGTGCGTCAGACGATTTCATTTAACGAATGATGCCGCGCGTGGATTCACCGATGAAATCGACCATCAGGTCAACTTCAGGACGCTCCATTGCCCGTAATTGGGTCAACGCTTCATCGAGAGTCAGGCCTTGGCGGTATAACGTTTTATAAGCACGTTTTACTTGGGCAATGGCGTCCGCACTGAAGCCTCGACGACGCAGGCCTTCGCTGTTAATCGTGCGAGGTACCGCATTGTGACCTTGTGCCATGACATAAGGAGGGATGTCTTGCACTACCACTGAACTGACTGCGGTAAAGGCATGTGAGCCAATCTTACAAAACTGATGCACACCGGTAAAACCACCCAGAATAACGTGGTCTCCCACATGAACGTGCCCAGCTAAAGTTGAGCCGTTTGCAAAAATATTGTGGTCACCGATCATGCAATCGTGGGCTACGTGAACGTAACCCATAAACAAATTGTCACTGCCAATTTGCGTGAGCGACTGATCTTGAATGGTGCCTCGGTGAATTGTGGTGCACTCACGAAATACATTGCGATCACCCACCACCAACTCGGTTGGCTCGCCGTTATACTTCTTATCCTGGCAATCTTCGCCGATGGATGAAAATTGGAAAATACGATTCTGTAGCCCTATCCGCGTCGGTCCGCGCACAACAACATGTGAGCCAATAACGCACTCATCACCAATTTCCACATCTGGCCCAATCCAAGTCCATGGGCCAATTGTGACGTTCTGCCCAATTCGGGCTTTCGGGTCGATAATCGCAGTTTCGTGAATCAAGATTCCACATTCCTTCTTGCACACATAATGTCCGCGCTACAGGCAAGCTCACCGTTCACTTCTGCACGCCCGGTGAATTTCCAAATGCCGCGCCGTTCTTTCACGAATTGTACATGAAAATCTACGCGGTCTCCCGGAATTACTTGGCGTTTAAAGCGTGCATTGTCGATGCCAGCAAACAAATAGATCTCGTTGGCAGACACATGTTCCATCATTTTAAAGCCCAACAAGCCGGTCGCCTGAGCCATTGCTTCAAGCAACAGTACACCGGGGAAAATCGGGTTTCCTGGGAAGTGCCCCATAAATACCGGTTCGTTCATGGTGATATTTTTGATGGCATGGAGTGACTGACCCGGAGTGTATGAAATCACCCGGTCAATCAATGCAAATGGATAACGATGCGGCAGAATATTCTGGATTTCGCGAATATCGAAGCCAGGCTGAACTTGATCAGTCACAGGGAACTCCCGGTTAATCTGGGTTATTTTTCTTTTCTAGCGCTCGAACTCGGAGGAATAGTTCGGGTAACTGACGGAACCTTGCTCCGGCTTTCGCCCAAGTCGACTGATCCATCACCGGAATCCCTGATGCATAGACCCCAGGCTCACGAAGATCCTTCGTGACCATCGTCATGCCATGCACCTGAACCCCATCGGCAATTTCAATATGCCCGTTGATTCCCGTACCACCACCAATCATACAGTTCCGGCCAATAATCGCACTACCTGCTATCCCGGTTTTGCCCGCGATAGCTGTGCCTGAACGAATAACCACGTTATGTGCAATCATGCAGAGGTTATCGATAATACAGCCGGACTCGATGATCGTATCTTCAAGCGCCCCTCGATCGACAGTGGTATTGGCTCCAATTTCTACGTCATCACCGATACGCACACTGCCTAACTGGGGGATTTTAACCCATTTTCCGCCGTCACTGGCCCAACCAAAGCCATCAGCGCCTAAAACGACACCACTATGCAGCGTACAACGGGCGCCAATAGATACTCGATAGTAGACCGAAACTTGCGGCCACAAACGAGTTCCCTCGCCGATTTCAGCTTCCTCACCGACGTAACATTGAGCACCGATAGTCACCCCATCACCAATCTTGGCACCCGCTGCGACGACGGCTTGTGGGCCCACCGAAACGTTCTGACCAAGAATTGCCGAAGGATCGACTACGGCTGAGGGATGAACACCTAAGGCTTGTTGCGGAGCGCGATCGAAAACTTGGGCCGCCTTCGCATAACTCAGATAAGGATTATCGCTAACCAATAGGTTTGCAATTGTGGCAGATTCAGCAATCGACGGATGCAGAATAACCGCCCCAGCTTGCGTACCTTCCAACTGAGCTTGATATTTTGGATTCGCCAAAAACGCAACATGGCGAGCGCTAGCGCTCGCCAGTGTAGCTAAACCCGAAACCATGACAGAGCCATCGCCCTGTACTGTGGCGTCGATTTTTGAGGCTAATTCCGAGAGGGAAATAGCATCCATCTTAATCGCGCGTCATCCGGTCAAGAACGCGAGCTGTAATATCCAGCGCATTCTTTGCATAGGCTAAGTTGCCAGCTTCCAGAACCACATCATAGTTTTCAGCTTCAGCGATATCAGCAACTACTTGCTGGATTTGGCCCAGTACACGGTTACGCTCTTCGTTACGACGACGGTTTAATTGTTCGCCCAACGCTTCACGACGCTGCTGATATTCTTGGAACATTTGCTGCAGGTTCATACTTTCTTCCTGAAGCTGCTGTTCGCTCATGATGGCTTCGTCACGCTGCAAACGTTCTTGCGTTGCAGTCATTTCTTCTTCCATACGCTGTAAACGCTCAACACGGTCCCGGAACTCCATCTCGATAGTGCGTGAGATCTGCTCGCGCTGTGGTAACTGTTGGAACACCGCTCCAACATCAACGACAGCAATTTTCAGAGACGCTTGCGCCGGCATCGCCAGTACGGACATAAACAAGGCAAAAGCCAGAGATAACATTGCAGATTTCAAAACATCTTCCTCTTTAGATAAAAAATATGAACAAAAATTAGGTGTGTAACCACCTTTGTTAGAACGTCGTTCCGATATTAAAGGTAAATCTATCTTCCATTTCTGAGTCAAGCGACTTCAATGGGAAGCCCAAACTAAAGGTCAGTGCTCCCATTGGTGACAACCATTGTAATGAGACCCCGTAAGACGCTTGGAAGTTCTTCGGATCACTATAATCCCAGAACGGAGTATCATTACCGCGAGTCAAGTTACGATAGCGCTCAAAATCAAATTCTGTGTCCCAGACCGAACTAATGTCAACAAAAGCACTGGTCCGAACCGAGTTCCGTGCTTCTGCACCCGCAAATGGAGTTGGGAAAATCAGCTCTAAGCTCGCATTTGCTGTGGCGTTACCACCAATAGCACTGCGCCCTAACACGTCAAGAACATCATTCTCCGGACCCAACGCAATTTGTGTTGGACGCCCTTCACGATCGGGTGGACCTTGCACGAATTGCGGGCGACGAATCAAACCACGAGGCCCTGCACGGTTCGGCTCAAAGCCACGTAGTGAATCTGCACCACCACCGTAAAAGTTTTCCCAGAAAGGTAAAGTATATTCGAAATCGCCGTCACGACCATAACCATTACCATAGCCCGCGGTGAAGCGGAACAAGCCAACCCACTCGTGATCACGGTCAAACGGTTGATAGTAACGGAAACGATAGTCCAAACGGAAATACTGTAAATCACTATTTGGCGTTGTGATTTTACCCACTAAACGATTCGAACTACCTGCTGTTGGGAACACACCGCGGTTTAATGTCACTCGCGACCAGCCCGCGCTTAATGTAAAGGTTTCGAAGTTCAACGCCGCATTCGGGCGGTCAGGATTCGCGTAACGCTGATAGAACGCACGAATTTGATCGAACTGGTTAAACTGCGTGATATCCGTACTCGCATAACCGACGCCAAAGTTTAAACGGTTGAACTCGTTAATCGGGAATCCAAGGTCGGTTGAAATACCCCAAGTAGTCTGGTTAAAGTCTTGCAAGTTCGCTCGTGAACCGTCGAAGTCGTTGTAGTAAACGCTTCCGCCTAAACTAACGCCATCGTCAGTAAAGTAGTTATCGCGATAATTCACTTGGAAGTTCCGCGAGTAACGATTGGTATCAACTTGGAACGATACGGAGTTCCCTGAACCCAAGAAATTCTCCTGCGCAATGGCCGCATTCAAACTTAAACCAGCAAAGTCACCATAGCCCACACCTGCTTGAATAGAGCCTGATGGCTGCTCTTTCACGTTGTAGACGATATCAACTTGATCTTCTTGACCAGCCACAGGAATGGTTTGTACTTCCACCGTTTCGAAGAAGCCAAGCCGTTCTAGACGATTCTTACCCAGTTCAACTTGTTGTTCTGACAACCAAGCACCTTCCATCTGACGCATTTCACGGCGCAAGACTTCGTCACTGGTCGCGTCGTTACCGACGAAATTCACACGACGCACGTAAATACGTTGGCCGGGATTAACCATAAAGGTTAAATCGACTGTCTTATTTTCGTCATCAATTTCTGGCACGGCACGTACTTCAGTCCGCGCATAACCGAAACGACCGAAGTAACTCTTAATACCTTCTTCAAATGAGGTCACTTCGGCTTGGTTGTAGCGGCGACCATTGAAGTAGCTGATCCACTCGGCTAGAAACTCGCGATGCTGGCGAAGATCACCGCCTACCGTGGCAGTATTTATCGTGTATTGCTCACCTTCGTTGACGTTCAAGGTAACGTAAATACGCTCTAACTCTGGCGTAATAGCAACTTGCACGGACTCGAGGCCGTAGCGCAAGTAGCCTTGATTCATATAGAAGGACTCAAGGGACTCAATATCACCCTGTAACTGCTGTTGCTGATACTGGCGTCGCTTGAAGGGGTTCCACCACGGCACATGATCCGAAAGCTCCATTTGGTCGACCAAGTCTTGACGACTAAATGCGCTGTTTCCAATCACGTTAATTTGAACGATCTCAGCAGCCGCACCTTCGACGAAATCGAAGCGCAACTCGACGCGGTTACGTGGCAGGTTAATGGTGCGCACTTCCACACGTGCGTTGTACTTACCAACACTGTGATAGAAGTCCTCGATGCTCTTAGCAAGACCTTGTAATACAGTTCGGTCCAACGACTCGCCAACGGCTAAGCCGTTATTGCGCAGGCTATCCTCAAGTTGTTCGTCTTTGATGTCGCGATTCCCTTCAAAGGTAATCTCACTGATCACCGGGCGCTCAACAACATGAATAAACAATGAATTCCCTTCACGACGCACGCGAATATCATCGAAGTGAGTACTCGAATAGAGTTCGCGAATCAATTGGCGCACGGCGCCAGAATCAACTTCATCGCCAACGCGCACAGGGATGTACGTGAGCGCAGCACCCACTGCTACACGTTGTAACCCTCTAATCTGAATATCATCGACAACAAATGATTCGGCGGCGGCAACAGAGCTTCCGGCTCCCAGTAATACGGCTCCAAATAGAAACTTTCTCAAAGTCATGAAAATACGTCTTATTGTCAGAAAATTTAGGGTAACAGTCGGTTAATATCGTTAAATAGTGCGACCGTCATCAATAACATCAAAATCACTAGCCCGACTCGAAAGCCGATTTCCTGAACGTGATCTGGTACAGGTTTCCCACGCACCCACTCGATCAGGTAAAACAACAAATGCCCCCCATCCAACATCGGGATAGGCAAAAGATTCAAAATTCCGAGGCTCACGCTAATTAAGGCCAGAAAACTCAGAAAATACACTAAACCATAACTTGCAGTAGAACCGGCGCCTTGAGCAATTCCCACTGGGCCACTCAAATTTGACACGGCAATATCGCCTGTCACGAGCTTTTTAATCATTGATAGACTTACACCCATCAACTGCCAGGTCCGTTCTACACCGCCAACGAGCGCGCCGAATGGTCCATATTGTAACGTAAACCGATACGCTTCCGGGTAAGGCTCTTGGAACGGCGCGACACCGATAAATCCGTGCCCGTCAACCTCACCCACCTGCACCAGAAGTTCCAGTACGTTACCATCTCGCTCCACTTGAAACCAAACCTCTTCACCCGGTCGGTCAAAAATGAAGCCTCTTATTTGTTCCCAATCATCCGTTTGAGTTCCCTCAACCCCAACAATTTTATCACCTTCTCGCAATCCGGCTCTAGCCGCAGGCGAATCTTCGTTGATCCACGCTAACGTTGTTGTCGCCGCGGGCTGAAAAAGAGACAAGCCCAAACTGCCAACCGTGGTGTCCACATCAGGGTCAAAGCGCCAACCGGTCAAGTCAAGACGGTAGTCACGCTCAACTCCCTCGGCTGTAACAACCCGCAATGAGGTTTCGCGATCACCCAAGCGATTAATGAGGCGTAAATTAATGTCTTGCCAATCTCTTACTCGGTGGCCATCGACTGCCACAATCTCACTTTGCGATTGAATGCCTGCTCGCGCCGCAATACTCTCGGCTTCAACTTCACCAATGATCGGTTTCAACGAGGGCAAACCAATCATCAACATCAACCACAGTGCAGCAATTGCGAAGATAAAGTTCGCTATCGGCCCGGCAACCACTACGGCCATACGCTGAAATACTGATTTCGAGCGAAATGAATACTGCACTTCATCGCCAGACACTGGGTCCAACTCATGGTCGAGCATTCTGACATAACCGCCCAACGGAATCATGGCTATCTGATACTGTGTACCGTCGCGTCCTTTCCATTTCACGAGTGGCTTACCAAATCCAAGCGAGAAAGTAAGAACCTTTACGCCACAGCGGCGAGCCACCCAAAAGTGTCCGTACTCATGGAAGGTGACAACCAATCCTAGCGCAACGAGAAACGCACCTAATGCCCAGAAAAACTGATCCACTTACCACCTCGTCCCAATAAAGTGTTGCGCCTGGCGTCGTGCATCTTGATCGCACGCCAAAATTGCCGCCAGTTCATCGACCACTGAGATCCGTGGTTGTTCCAAAACGTGCGTACAAACTGCCGAAATAGCTGTAAATGGAATCTGTTCGGCTAAAAATGCAGCAACGGCAACTTCATTTGCTGCATTTAACGCCGTACTTGCTGCTTGCCCTTCCCAACAGGCATCCATGGCTAACTGTAAACATGGATAGCGCTCAGGTTCTGGCTGCGCAAAGGTCAAAGCCCCCATAGTGGCAAAATCCAGAGGGTCGACGCCACTTTTAATTCGCTCCGGGTAAGACAACACATGGGCAATCGGTGTCCGCATATCAGGTTGCCCGAGTTGTGCCAACACAGAGCCATCAGTGTATTGCACCATGGAATGAATCACGCTTTGCGGATGCAGTAAAACTTCCAGTTCATGCCGCTGGCAGTTAAACAGCCAACGCGCCTCAATATATTCTAATCCTTTGTTCAGCATCGTTGCTGAGTCGACGGAAATCTTTTGGCCCATCGACCAATTAGGATGTGCACAGGCTGCTTGCGGCGACTGTTGGTCCAGATCACTCAAAGGTAATTCGCGAAACGGACCACCCGAACCCGTGAGTAGTATTTTCTGCACCCCAAAGTCTTGCAGTGCCAGTGTGCCCTGCGCTCGCTGTATGGACTCAGGTAACGACTGGAAGATTGCATTATGCTCACTGTCCACCGGCAGTACTTGTGCGCCTGAGCGAGCTGCTGTGTCCATAAAAAGCTGCCCACTCATTACTAAGGCTTCTTTATTGGCTAACAAGATACGTTTGCCCGCAGCTGCTGCGGCTAAGGTTGGTAACAGTCCTGCTGCGCCCACAATCGCCGCCATCACACAATCCACTTCAGCGGCGGCAACAACCTCATTGAGTGCTGCTGCGCCCACTAAGACTTCAGTCGTGGACTGTTTGGCTTTCAGAGCTTCGCGGAGATGTTTTGCAGCTGATTCATTGATGAGAACAGCATAAGTAGGTTCGCACTCTAGGCACTGTTTCAACAAATCTTGCCAATTCGACTGTGCCGTCAAGGCAAACACAGCAAAGCGCTCTGGATGGCGTGCAACCACGTCCAGAGTGCTTTGGCCAATTGAGCCAGTAGAGCCCAAAATGGAAATGTTTTGTCGTTTTGACATCTTAATCCGTATACACCATTAATGGATTAACCACAGATACCCAAGAGTAAAGACTGGAAGCGCAGACGTAAGGCTGTCGATACGGTCAAGAATCCCACCGTGTCCCGGCAAAATTGTTCCACTGTCTTTCACACCAGCACATCGCTTGAACATGCTTTCATTCAAATCGCCGAACACTGAGACAACCACCGTCACAATACCGACTAGAAAATAGCCAATGAGCTTATCTTGTGGCACCGGTATATATGCTGCGACCCCAATCATGATCAAAACGGCTAACAGAAGACCGCCAATAAAACCTTCTCGCGTTTTGCCAGGACTGACTTCTGGCATGAGCTTCGCCTTACCAAATCGCTTGCCTGCGAAATAAGCGCCCACATCGGCAGCCCAGACCAGTACAAAGGTAAAAAACACCGCCCATGCGCCAAAATAGAATTGGGTATCAATGTGCAGTGAGCGCAGACTCATTAACGCGGCCCATGCCGGCACCAACACGAGTAAGCCAAATACAGCCACAAAGAGACGGCTCTTCGCCCATAAACAACGGCTCTTTGGGAAGTTCACAACCAAAATAATGGCCAATAACCACCAGAGGCCGCCCGCAAGCACTGTCCAAAATAAGATTGGGTTAAGTGCACTGGCCTGCCAAATTTCTCCTGCCGGGACTAAATAAATTAAGCACCCAATAATGGCTGCGACCACGACAGCATAAATCATCCTGCCAACTTGTCGGTGCACACCCATCAATGGCGACCATTCCCACGCCGCGAGGACTAGTACCACAAGTGTCGCATACGCAAACCACTCCAGTGGCAGATAGAAAATCACCCCCAGCGCTAACGGTATAAGCACCGCCGCTGTCAAAACACGTTGTTTCAGCAAAAATGAATCCTCATCTCAACCACCCGCCAGCAATTCTTGTCGTTGTTCGCTGGTCAGGCCAAATCGCCGCTCTCTTCGCACAAAAGCATCAATAGCTTCAGCAAAGGCGTGGTCATCAAAGTCTGGCCACAAGATGTCGGCAAAGTAGAGTTCTGCGTAAGCAAGCTGCCACAACAGAAAGTTACTTATTCTGATATCACCGCCGGTACGAATCAAGAGATCCGGCGCAGGTAAATCTGCAAGGCACAGTTGGCGCTCAAAGGATGACTCATCAATGTCAGCCACCTCTAACTCACCGGCATGCACTTGTGCCGCAAGCTCCTTTGCAGCATTCACGATGTCCCACCGTCCGCCATAATTCGCGGCAATACTCAGAACCAATTCTTGCCCTTCGGCAGTCTGTGCTTCCGCTTGGCGAATACGGTCCTGCAAACGGTCGCTAAAGCGGCTTATGTCACCCACCACTTTCAACCGCACACCGTTTTTCTTTAACTGCGGAACCTCACGCTTAAGTACCGACATGAACAGTTCCATAAGAACGCTCACCTCTTGCGCGGGTCGCCCCCAATTCTCACTGCTAAAAGCAAAGAGAGTTAACGCCTCAATTCCATTTCGTCGAGCAAACGCCACGGCCTTACGCACCGCACTAGCACCAGCACGATGACCATGGGTCCGACTTTTCCCACGCTGCTTCGCCCAACGCCCATTACCGTCCATAATAATGGCGACGTGACGTGGAAATACTACAGCTGGGTTACTGCTATCCGTTGCTGTCATGCTGCTTAACCCATAAAAAATAAACGCCGTGCAAGTATACCTGACACGGCGTCCTACTCCAACGAAGTCACCGACAAGCGGTTAAACTTCCATCAGCTCTGTTTCTTTTGCGGCTAAGAATTCATCAATTCGCTTCACCGCTTCATCGGTAAGCTTTTGAATTTCTTCTTGTGCACGACGTTCTTCGTCTTCTGTGATTTCTTTCTCTTTCAAGAGCTCTTTAATGTCATTGTTCGCGTCACGACGAACGTTACGCACAGCAACGCGCCCACCTTCAGCTTCATTGCGAACAACTTTCACAAGTTCTTTACGACGTTCTTCGGTCAGTGCAGGCAATGGTACGCGAATCACTGTACCTGCTGCTGCTGGGTTCAAGCCCAAATCTGAGGTTAAGATAGCCTTCTCAACTGCTCCTGAAGAGCCTTTATCAAAAACGGTGATGCTCAACGTACGAGAGTCTTCAACCGTAATGTTCGCGAGTTGCTTGAGCGGAGTGTCTACTCCGTAGTACGGCACCATTACTGAGTCGAGTATGCTCGGGTGCGCACGCCCAGTGCGAACCTTGCTCATTTGTGACTTCAATGATTCGACGCTCTTATTCATTCGATCTTTGGCATCTGCCACGATTTCCTTAATCACGATATTTCCTCTCAGGATTCTTCAGTGTTCTTCTTTAGCCGTGTGATAAGTGTACCCTCATCCTCGCCCATAATCACGGCTTTCAGTGCACCTGGTTTATTCATATTAAAAATTCGAATAGGCAAGTTATGGTCCCGCGCCAAGGTGAACGCCGCAAGGTCCATGACCTTGAGTTCTTGCTCTAATACTTGCGAATAATCTAGCTTATCATAGCGCGTGGCGTCAGGATTTTTCATTGGGTCTTCGCTATAGACGCCGTCTACTTTCGTTGCTTTCAAAACAACTTCTGCTTCAATTTCGATGCCGCGCAAACAGGCTGCAGAATCTGTCGTAAAGAATGGATTTCCAGTCCCTGCGGAGAAAATAACGACGCGACCCGATTTGAGTAAACTAATGGCTTCTGCCCAATTATAGCTATCGCAAACACCCGCGAGCTCAATGGCTGACATCAGACGCGCGTTGACATACGCCCGGTGCAGCGCATCGCGCATAGCTAAGCCGTTCATTACCGTTGCGAGCATGCCCATATGGTCGCCGACCACTCGGTTCATACCTGCTTTCGCTAAGCCTTCGCCTCGGAAGAGGTTACCACCACCAATCACAACTCCGACCTGAACACCAAGCTCAAGAACTTCCTTAATCTCTTGGGCCATCCGGTCCAGTACGCGAGCGTCGATACCAAACGGCTCTTCACCCATTAACGCTTCACCACTTAATTTCAGTAGAATGCGACGATAACTTGGCTTCGGATTTGTACTCATGTATTGGCTTCCCTTTTTTTGACTAAAAAAAACCGCGCCGACTAACGTCAGGCGCGGTTATTGTTCAGGTTGGGTTTGGCAACTGGGCCATAAACTTAACCCTTAGCTGCTGCGACCTGAGCTTGAACTTCGGCAGCGAAGTCCTCTGATTTACGCTCAATTCCTTCGCCCACTTCAAAGCGAACGAAAGTCACAACGTCTGCACCTGTTTCTTTCAGCAACTCGCCGACAGTTTTGCTTGGATCTTTCACGAAAGGCTGACCAGTCAAACTGATCTCGCCGGTGAATTTCTTCATCCGACCTTCAACCATTTTCTCAGCAATTTCTTTTGGCTTACCAGACTGAATCGCGATGTCCACTTGGATTTCGCGTTCTTTGGCAATCACTTCTTCTGCAACATCTTCTGGCTTCACGAACTGTGGGTTACTCGCCGCAACGTGCATTGCTACGTCTTTCGCCAGTTCTTCATTGCCACCAGTTAAAGCAACAATAACACCAATACGGTTACCGTGAATATATGCAGAAACAGTGTCACCTGCTTCGATCGTGATAACCCGACGAACATTCATATTCTCGCCGATTTTCGCAATCAAAGTTTCGCGTGTTTCGTCAACCGTCGCTTCGCCTAAAGAAGTTGCACGCAACGCTTCAACATCGCTTTCACGATTGCTAAACGCAGCAGCGACAACTTTGTCACCGAACGCAAGGAAGCTTGCATCACGAGCAACGAAGTCAGTTTCACAATTCAATTCAACCAAGGTACCTAGGTTACCTTCAGTTTTTGCAAGAATTACGCCTTCGGCAGCGATACGACCAGCTTTCTTAGCTGCTTTCGCTTGTCCGCTCTTACGCATATTCTCAATCGCCAGCTCGATATCACCATTGGCTTCTTCGAGTGCTTTTTTACAATCCATCATGCCTGCGCCAGTACGCTCGCGCAGTTCTTTTACCATTGCAGCGGTAATTGCCATGATATGGTCCTCAATACGTCAGAATTTGAAACAATAGCCCGGCTTGCGCCGGGCCACGAACTTGGCTTTATTCAGCGCTGGTTTCAGCGTCTTCAGACGCTTCAACGAAGTCATCTGCTTCGCTAACTTCAGCACCGCCTTTCTGACGGCCTTCGTTGATTGCAGTCGCTGCTGCAGTCAAGTAGAGCTGAATTGCACGGATCGCATCGTCATTCCCTGGGATCACGTAATCAACGCCATCTGGGTTTGAGTTGGTATCAACGATAGCGATAACTGGGATACCCAAGTTGTTCGCTTCTTTGATTGCAATGTGCTCATGGTCTGCGTCGATCACGAACAGCGCGTCAGGTAAACCGCCCATGTTCTTGATACCGCCAAGGCTCTTCTCAAGCTTCTGCATTTCACGCGTTAACGTGAGTGCTTCTTTCTTGGTAATTTTTTCAAAAGTACCGTCTTGGCTTTGAGTTTCGAGTTCTTTCAAACGCTTGATTGACTGGCGAACTGTTTTCCAGTTCGTCAGCATACCACCCAACCAACGGTGCTGAACGTAGAACTGACCGCTTGCTTTTGCAGCAACTGAGACTTGCTCAGACGCAGCACGCTTAGTACCAACAAACAGAACTTTACCGTTGTTAGAACCAACGTGAGTCAAGAAATCCAACGCCTTGTTAAACATAGGCACTGTAGATTCAAGGTTGATGATATGAATTTTGTTTCGTGCGCCGAAGATATAAGGCTTCATCTTCGGATTCCAGAAACGAGTTTGGTGACCGAAATGGACACCCGCTTTGAGCATGTCACGCATGGACACATTTGCCATAATAAATTTTCCTTTTAAGGGGTTAGGCCTCCATATACCCCATACTGCGACCCCTAAGGGCACCCCGCAGGATGTGTCGGTATATGTGTGTTAATTTAAGTATTTGCGCAGTCTGCAGCACCACTCACTCAAAAAGAGCGACCAGAACCAAAGAACAGGCGGCGCGATTTATACCATAACAAGGCATGAAACACAAGCCAGATGCGCACCTTAAGAAGTTCTGGTAAACTTGCTCGGTCTACTTTTGGAGTCGTTCAGATTCTCTCGAATTTATCGCTTTAGGGTTAATGAAAAGGTTGGTCATGGCAGTAAAAATTAAAACAGCAGAAGAAGTTGAAAAAATGCGCGTTGCAGGACGACTTGCTGCAAGTGTTTTAGAAATGATTACCCCTCATGTGAAAGCTGGCATTACCACAGATGAACTGAATACCATTTGTCATGACTACATTATCGCTCACGACGCTTACCCAGCGCCGCTGAATTATCATGGCTTCCCGAAATCTATCTGTACCTCGGTGAACCACTGCGTTTGTCACGGCATTCCAAACGACAAGAAGCTGAAAGATGGCGATATCGTCAACATCGACGTGACGGTATTGAAAGATGGTTATCACGGCGACACCAGTAAAATGTTCGTGGTCGGCGAAGGTTCTATTCTCGCGAATCGTCTCATTAAGGTCACGCAGGAAGCACTTTATCTTGCGATCAACATGGTGAAACCTGGTGTTCGCCTTGGCGATATTGGCGCTGCCATTCAAAAACACGGTGAGAAGTTTGGCTACTCCATTGTGCGTGAATACTGCGGTCATGGGATCGGTGATGAGTTCCACGAAGAACCGCAAGTCTTGCACTACGGTTCGCCGGGTACGGGCGAAGAGTTAAAAGCGGGTATGTGCTTAACCATTGAGCCAATGATTAATGCCGGTAAACGTCACACCAAGTTAATGAAAGACGGCTGGACTGTACTCACCAAAGACCGCAGCTTGAGTGCGCAGTGGGAGCATACATTGCTAGTCACTGACGAGGGTGTTGAAGTGCTGACCTTGCGTGAGGATGAAGATCTTCCTCGCGTGATTCAAAACGCTTAGACAGAACGGCCAACGCTGATGATTTTTGCGTCGCCGGCTCTGTATACTCCGAACTGGCCTGAGCAGCCTAATGTTCCGGGCCCATGGCGCGAACAACTACAAACCTACAATCAATGGGCTGACGAACAGTTCTTGCAAGCCGACATTGAAACCTTAGTTCGTCATCGCTCCGAATTCTTTGATGGCATGCTACGAGAACTCTGGGGGCAGCTTGGCTTTTCCAATGACACCATGTCACTGGTCGCAGTCGGCGGATACGGCCGCGGAACGCTGCACCCCGGTTCGGATATCGACCTCTTATTTCTTCATCAAGATGCCCTGTCCGCAGCAGATGAGCACCGTATCAGTCAACTAATCACGCTACTTTGGGACGTTCGGGTTGATGTGGGTCATGCCGTGCGCACCATTCCCGATTGCCTCATTCAAGCCGCCGCTGACATCACCATTGCGACCACATTGATTGAGAGTCGCCATTTAGTCGGCAGCCCTACCCTTTCCGATCAGTTACATCATGAAGTTGTGACCCGTTTCCCATGGCAAAGTCGCGACTTCTATCAAGCCAAACGGGAAGAGCAAGAACAACGGCACCGCCACTTTCACGGTACGTCTTACAATCTTGAGCCGAATATTAAGGCGTCCCCAGGTGGTTTGCGAGACATTCAAACGATCCACTGGATTGCCAAACAACACTTCCGCACGCGTCGAGATGAAAGCTTAGTGGAGTTCAACTACATTACCGCGGACGAGTTTATCGAACTGCGCGAATGCCAGAACTTCCTTTGGCGGATTCGTTACGCTCTGCACCTCACGGCGGGTAAGTGTGAAGACCGTCTGCTCTTCGACTATCAACCCGATGTAGCTCGTCGTTTAGGTTATAATCAAGAAGGCAAACGCGCCGTTGAGCACATGATGAAAGACTACTTTCAAGTAGTTCTAAAAGTCAGTGAACTCAATCGGATGTTATTGCAATTCTTCGAGCAAGCGATTTTGGGCCCGATGGATTTACTCGAGCCCGAAGTGATTAACGAGCACTTTGCCCAGAGCGCAAAACTCATCATGGCTCGTACCGATGATACCTTTAGTCATCCTGACAATATCTTGAAGTTCTTTATTACCATTGCCGAGCGCCCACAGATTCGTGGCATTCACTCCCACACAATCCGTTTGCTGAGAAACGCCCGCGCAGCACTTGAGCAGCCACTCTGTGAGATCCCCTCCTGTCGCGCCTTGTTCCGACAACTCGTAGCGCATCCTCGAGCCTTTGGCCGTGCGTTCCTGTTAATGCATCGCCATGGCATTATTGCCTGCTATTTGCCCGCTTGGCAGAAAATTGTCGGACAAATGCAATTCGACCTGTTCCATGCCTATACAGTAGATGAGCACACTTTCCGACTGGTACGGAACCTATTCCGTTTTACGCTAACCTCTCGCAATGAAGAATACCCACTGTGTAGCGAATTAGTACAGGGCATGAAAAAGCCCGAGCTACTGTTCCTTGCTGGTATTTTCCACGACATAGCCAAGGGTCGTGGCGGCGATCATTCGCAGCTCGGAGCGATCGATGCGCGCGATTTTTGCTTACAACATGGCTATAACGAGAGTGATAGCGCCTTAGTTGCCTGGCTGGTAGAACAACACCTGCTCATGTCGATTACTGCTCAGAAACGAGACATTTATGATCCTGAAGTGATTCAGGATTTTGCTGCGAAAGTAGAAACGAAGAAACGTCTGCAGTATCTCTACTGCCTGACCGTCGCCGATATTCGAGCAACTAATACGAATTTGTGGAACAACTGGAAAGCGACACTACTCGAGGAACTTTACCGAGCGACTATCCATCACCTAGGCCGCAGCGGTGAAAACGCCGGTCATGTTCGCGAACGTGTGCAACAGCATCGTCGGCTTGCTTTAGGACTGTTGTTAAGCGCCGGATATCAGCCAAATGAAGTCCATCAACTCTGGGCCCGTTTTACCGCCGATTACTTCTTCCGCCACACGCCAGAACAAATTGCTTGGCATACCCAACATCTCGTGCACTTGCGGTCTCACCAACTACCGCTCATTCTGATTGGTGACGAAAATAATAACGGCACCACTGAAATATTTATTTATCACTTAGAAGAAAATCATCTATTCGCCAATGTTGCTGCCGTAATCGACGCCGAACACCTGTCCATTCATGATGCCCAGATCCTTAATACGCGTGACGGCTATGTCATGGATACCTTTATAGTACTTGAGCAAGACGGCAGTCCGCTGTCGGAAATGCATCGTGTTGAAGAAGTGCGTCAGCACTTGCACGATGTACTGCGGAAGCGCCGAGATGCACCTCGATATCATCGCCCGCTATCACGTCGGATGAAAAACTTTACAGTCAAAACCAAAGTGCAGTTCCTTCCGCAAAAGAGTTCGCGGAAAACCACTTTCGAATTAGTTACACTAGACCGCCCCGGTTTAATCGCCCGTTTAGCTCGGGTATTTCAGCGTTTGGGGGTTATTCTTACTGCCGCAAAAATCACCACTGTGGGTGAGCAAGCAGAAGACTTATTTATCGTGACCAATGCGCAACACGAAGCGCTGACCAAGGCCGAGCGACAAGCATTGCAGCAGGCTATCGTCAGCGAGCTCGACTAATCATAAAAGGAAAGACATTCATGAGTTCACTCCAATCTATCATTGAAACTGCGTTTGAAAATCGCGCTGAGATTTCTCCAAAATCCGCGCCAGCAGATGTTCGAGCTGCGGTACAAGACGTTTTAGCCCAGCTCGACAGCGGCGCATTACGTGTCGCTGAGAAAATCGATGGTCAATGGGTTGTCCATGAGTGGGTGAAAAAAGCCGTGCTTTTATCTTTCCGATTAGAGGACAATCAATTGATGGACGGCGGTGAGACTCGTTTCTACGATAAAGTTCCGAGCAAATATGCTGATTACAGTGCCGCCGATTTCACCAAAGATGGCGTCCGTATTGTCCCCCCAGCCATGGTACGCCGCGGCAGCTACGTCGGCAAAAATGTCGTGGTGATGCCAAGCTATATCAACCTCGGTGCCTATGTGGATGAAGGCACTATGGTGGATACTTGGGCGACAGTGGGTTCATGCGCGCAAATCGGTAAGAACGTTCATTTGTCTGGCGGTGTAGGTATCGGCGGTGTCCTGGAGCCACTGCAGGCCAATCCAACCATTATTGAAGACAACTGCTTCATAGGTGCACGTTCAGAAATCGTTGAAGGTGTAATCGTGGAGGAAGGCGCGGTTATTTCCATGGGTGTTTACATCGGTCAAAGCACTCGTATTTTCGACCGGGAAACCGGTGAAGTTCACTATGGCCGGGTTCCTGCGGGTGCTGTAGTGGTGCCGGGTGCATTGCCATCCAAAGACGGCACCCACTCCCTCTATGCCGCGATTATCGTGAAGAAAGTGGATGCTAAAACGCGCGCCAAGGTTGGTATTAACGAGCTTCTACGCGGCGCAGAATAAGCTGTCGCTTAGGTTTCCAACAAGTCAGGCGACCAATCAAAAGGTCGCCTGAATTCTTCAGGCATTGGGCAAGACAGTGACACCCGCTCTCCCGTCACAGGGTGCGCAAACTCCATTCCTGTGGCAGCCAACAATAGCCGATGTGAATCAAACTGCTCTCGAAAGAACTTATTCTGGCGACCATCACCGTGATTGGTATCGCCAATAATGGGATGTCTTAAATGTGCCATGTGACGACGAATTTGATGCTTTCGCCCGGTCTTCGGTGAGAGTTCAACGAGTGAAAAACGACTCGTCGCGTGCTTCTTGCTGACTGCAAAAGGAAGTTCCACTCGTTCTAGAGTCACAAAGTCTGTCACCGCACTCTGCGCTTCTTTATCTTGGTCCGCTAGCGCGTCAGCAATATCATCTAATTCTTCTTTCAGCGGATAGTCGACACAGCCCTCGTCGGGTAAATAGCCGCGCACCACCGCATGATAGGTTTTCTGCACAGCTCGCTCTGCGAACCCGTCACTTAGTCGGCGTGCCATTGCTGAACTCAGTGCAAAGATCAGTATTCCTGAGGTGGGCCGGTCCAAACGATGCACTGGATAGACATGGCAACCAATTTGATCGCGCAGCAACTGCATTGCGAAGAAGCGTTCACCCCGCGCTAAAGCGGTGCGGTGAACAAGCAGACCTGACGGCTTATTGATCGCAACCAAGTATTCGTCCTGATACAGGATATCTAAGGGAGAGAAACTCATGAGTCGCTTAAATGGTCATCGAGTTGTTTTAAGAGCGCGATCAATTCGCGCCGTTCTTTCCATTTACCACGCCACACTTCGAACGCCATCGGACTCACGGCAATTTTAGAGGGCAACGCAATTCCATGGGCAATTCGATGCTCCAACTCGGGGATCATGATAAACTGCAACCACTGATGAAAGTCGAGGGTATCGACAGCAAACGGCTGGTTACTCTGGAGCGCTTCCGGAGCTGGGGGTGTCGATTCCCAGAGCTCGTGAGCGATTAATTCGTTGCGTAATTGCACAAGAATTTGAGCAGTTTTTTGCGTAGACACGTCACCTTCGACCTTCTTAATTTTCAGAGACCTTTAGTATAACGAAAAGCACAGCGACTGATAATGAGCAGCATAACAAACCTAAGTGAATTCCTGAGCGCAAGTGGCGTGAAGTGGCATGTTTTTAATCTCTCTCGGCAAGTCAGAATGATGCCGCAAGAACAGTTTGTCGCCATTGAACAAGGTCAACAACCTTTCCCCGCGCCCCGCCAACAGCACGCTTGGTTAGGAGTACTATTTTGGCGAGAAGAATCACAAACGCCTTTTGTTTGGTTCGTTAAACTGCCGCTCGATGAACGTGGTGTGTTTCAACACGCCGCATTACAACATTTTCTTAGTATCATTGTTGAGGCACTCGGTCAGAATCCAACTGCCAACCCGAGTCAGGCGCAAGAATCTCTGCTCCAACAGAATCCATATATTTTTCAGCCCGACGAACATCGTCGCGCGGCATTTCACGCCAAAGCAGCGTTACTGCTTGACCAACCAGCCTCCATTCATTTCGAGGCCGCTGAAGCCTTTTTAAGTGGCCAAACAGACGCGGACTGGCGTGACTTAGCCATTCAAGGCTTACATGACGTGGCGGCTCGGTCTCTCTCCAGTACCAAAGTACAGCGAACTATCTCACAAGACTTCGTGACCTGGCCCGAGCCATTCCAACAGGCACTGGCACAAACCCTTGAGCATCACGAATTGCCAAATACGCTCGCACAGAACCTCATTGGACTTCTGCAACAAGAGGCTCACGCCTCTGCTCCACCGCTGCGCGAAAACCTGTTGCGCAGTTTAACGAGTATGAGTAACACTGCCGCATTACAAAAATCATTGCTGCAACTACTCAAACTCGAGCACCATGATGCCAATACTTTGATATTAATAGCGGCTCGACACGCTGAAGCGCTTGCTGATAACGTCTTATTCAAACGATTCATGCAAAGTGTCGCCGCCTCCGATGAGCAACTATTCAGCCAACTATTTAAAGAGCTCGTCATGATCCCGAGCGTCCGTATGCATTGCTTGAGCTTACTGCATACCCCCGAACAACCAGAGGCCATCCAGCGTGGTATCAACTGCTTGGTGCAATCAGTCCGAGGAAAGGTCTAATGTTTGATTTGTGGAATATTCTCATTCTGCTTGGCTTGTTTATTTTCGCAGCAAGCTTTTGGAATTGGCGGCGGCAAGACGAGCAAGCACGATTGCATGCCCTCGCCTTGTGCAAACACCATAAATTGCAATTTCTCGATATCGCACGGATAAAAGGGTTCCCAACTCTGACCGGCGGTCCTGGCTGGCAAGCGACGTTTCAGTTTGGTTTTTCTAGCGATGGAGAAAGTCGCTACGAAGGTACACTACTGATGCGCAACTTAAGACTTGTAGATGTGGAGTTACCGGTTTATCGCACTGCCCAAGACATCGACTCAGAAGCCGTAGAGCCGAGCGAAAAATCAAGTAACTCCAAGCCTAATGATGACGTAATATATAGCGTAAGCTTTGGCGACAAGCCCCGACTTCACTGAGGCCAGGCTTGCTCCGCAGCTTTACTGCGCTTGCGCGTAAATAAGTATACCCACGCGTCTTTATACATCACCCAATCACCCAGCAAGCTGTAGCCTGGATACTTGAACGTGGCAGGCTTGTTATGTTCAAACACAAAGTGTCCCACCCAAGCAAAGCCATAACCAATCACCGGAAGTAACAACAACAGCCAATAGTTTGGTAACAACAAAGCGGCGGCCAGAACGACTAACACTAGCGTGCTGCCCACATAGTGCATCGCACGACAACGAGGATCGCTATGCTCTTTCAGGTAATAGGGATAAAACTCCGAGAAATTTTTAAAACTCATGAAGTGTACTCCTCTGGAAGTGAATGCCGGCTAAAGAACATCAGCTGCCCGCTCATCTCACCGACTTGCACGCGCGCGATGTTTTGATAACCACGTGTCCCCAAAAACCGCTCATACTCGGGACGCGTGGCCAAGACTGCAATACCTTCTGACTCAGGGTGCTCGCGTAACTCCGAAGCTACCGCTCGAATAAGTAAGTCCCCTAGTCCACGCTGTTGATAGCGCGGGTGTACCGCGATAAAAGTCAGCATATGGTAATTCTCTACCGGCATGGCTTGCGCAATTAAGCGTTCTTTCTCAAGTAACTGACGTGTACTAACCAACCCAGCAGTCAACAGCATTTTAAGGCGCCAATGCCACACTCGTTCACCCTCAAAATGCTCGCCGGGACGGGTTAAACACACCACTCCTTCGAGGGTTTTGTCTTCGAATACCCCAAACATTGGCTGACCACTGTGCCAAAAAGCGTCGAGCTCTTCTCGAATCGCAGCTCTCAATCGCTGTTCGTAACCGTCTTTATGCGCCTGAAAGATAATCCGAAACGCGGGATCATCTTCATACGCCTGATAAAGCAGGGAGCCGGCAACACGCAAGTCCTCGGATGCTAGATAGACTAATCGTCCTTGTAGTGCCTCTGTCTTCGCGGTCATTTCTCTCTCCACGTTTTTCTTATTTTTATTCTTAGTTGTGATCGGATAATTATGCGCTAGTACTCACCATAACCGACCGAAACTAGACTGTCATTACAGTGGTTTTAATTCCCGCAGAAAGCTTTCCAGATCGCCTGCCAATATCTGGTGTTGATCTTTTCCTGCATACTCAAGGCCGACCGCACCGTTGTCATTGTGGACCGTCAGCATCAAGTCATCTTCAATACCGACGCCAATAAATAAAGTAATAGGCTGTTGGAGTCGCTGCTTCATCAAGACGTGACCAATCAAGTTTTTCTGTAACCGCTCAGCATCCATTGGCAACATCACTTGCAACAATGTGAGCTGAATATCGCGAAACGACACGTCTAGGTCACCGGCCCAGTAGCCGCTAAAAAAGTCCTTTACACTCTCATGTATAGGCATTTCTAAGCCTTGTTCCACATTAGTAAAGTCAATCCGTGGAGCTTGGACCACAGCTTCCCAATGAATTTCATCACCCTTCGGCTGACCGACATAACACGGCGCATTCCATTCTTTGATGTATTCGGTCACTGGGTGCGTGCCTTGTTCTCGGTAGTGTGCTGCATAGTGGTCATGCAGTTCCGTGAGCGCTTTCAAAACATCACTCATCTGGTCTCCCGCTGATGAAAGTCATACAATATCCCCATTCTATTCGTAGGACCTCACGATGCCAACAGATAACCACAACCCGATGGCTGAGCTTGGGCTCGGAAAAGCAACCACTTATCCCGAGCAGTTCGATGCCAGCTTGCTACAGCCTGTGCCACGCCAAATAAACCGGACGCCAATAGGTGTTGACGATAACGCACTACCTTTCTACGGCATAGACACCTGGACCTGTTATGAACTCTCTTGGCTCACGCCGAGTGGCTTGCCTGCTGTTGCAATCGCCGAAGTGGACGTGCCGGTAACGTCACCCAACCTCATCGAGTCCAAATCTTTTAAGCTCTATCTCAACGGTTACAATCAAACCGTATTCGAGTCTTGGGATGCAGTGATGCAACAACTCACCGCAGACTTGAGTGCTTGCGCAGGGGCTCCCGTGACCATTAGATTATTCACATTGCGGGAATTCACTGGGCGTGGAGTGCAGTTACCACCTGGTGAATCTATCGATCAAGAAGACATTCAGATCACAGAGTACGGCTACAACCCCAAGCTGTTGGTTGCAGATCCCAATCAAGTAGTGACCGAGACATTGCACAGCGATTTATTGAAGTCGAACTGTCTGATCACAAATCAGCCCGACTGGGGCTCTGTCATTATTCGCTACACCGGTCCCAAAATAAATCGCGGCGCATTGCTCCGTTATCTCGTGAGCTTCCGCACTCATAATGAGTTTCATGAGCAATGTGTCGAGCGGATTTTTATGGATCTCTGTAAGATGGCGAATTGCCGTCAACTTGAAGTGCAGGCGCGGTACACGCGGAGAGGTGGTTTAGATATTAACCCATGGCGCGGAAATACCGGTGAAATCCAGTTAGCTGCGCGTACGGCAAGACAGTAAAGACATAAAGATTCACAAAAAATCGGTTGAATAATGCGCCGAACAAAACATACTCTGTGATAAACTTGATGTTGCAGCAACATGTAATAAGTCATGTAGCGCACAGTAAAGTAATTCGAAGATTGAGTGAACTTGAGTGAATAAACCATCAGGAAAACAGGTGTCGCAAAAGGATCTTGAGCATCAGCTGAACGAGAGTCGAGCACTCCGTGAGCAGCTAGAGCAAACCTATCGCGCAGAAATGCAAACCCTAACTCAGTTTATTAGCCGGTTGGGTAATGCACTGCGTGGTGTCGACGGCGAACTTGATCATCGTCTCAGCCGCATGCAAAGTGCACTTGGTCGAGCAGATAAGCTTGAACGGGTGATGCCGATCATGGACGACGTGAGTGTACTGTTGCAACAGCAAGGCACTCGCGTGCAACGTCAACTGCAAGACACGCAAACTCGGTTACTCGCTGCGTCTAAACAATTACAGCAGCTACAGGGGCTTCCAACCGACATGCGCGGCGAATTGCGTGACTTAATTGCGCAAATCGAAGGCCCCGCATTTTCAGTCTTGCACTACCTCCCCTATTTGAATCAAATGTTGGAGTTGTATCAGCGAGGACTCGACGTACGGGTATCACGCTCGGATACAACAGGCATTCTTGACCAGCTTAAAGAAAACGGCGAGCAACGTTACGCTTCGTTGAAAGAAGAGCTAATCAACCTCCTGTCGGTCATTGATTTTTCCGGTAATGCCGCGACGGGCCTGCAGAGTGTCCGTCAACAGCTAATCGGTGGTTTAAGCGAAGAGCAGTTTGTGATGACCTGTGTGCAGGTCGTGCGACTTATCGTGCAAGGCATTAACGAAGAGCGCCAAACTGCTCAACTGTTTTTGCAGCACCTCAATGAAGTCTTAGGAACAGTTTCTAACTCAGTCTCTCGCACTATTTCCACCAGTCAAAAGGCAAACAAGGCTCAGCAGTCGCTCGACGAGAAGCTGCAAACGGGTATTCAAGCACTTTCAGAATCAACAAACAGTGCCTGTACTTTGAAAGAACTAACCAACCAAATTAAGACGCACCTCGAAGTCATTAATGCGACGATTAAGCAGAAACAAGAAATCCAGAGCAAAAGTCATAAAGCATTAACAATTGAGTTGAAGTCAGCGCAACAACGTATTCTAGAGCTAGAAGAAAAAGCAGAAGTCTATAAAGAGAAACTGAGCGAACAGAAGTTTAAGAGCTTACAAGACAGCTTAACGCGCTTGCCAAACCGAGCCGCGTTTGAAGAACGGCTCGAATTAGAATATAAACGATGGCAGCGTTACGATACGCCGTTGGCCATGGCCATTGCCGATATTGATAATTTCAAATCGATCAATGATACCTATGGTCATATTGCTGGCGACAAGACACTGCAGGTGATTGCGAACATGCTCAAGAAGTCACTTCGTGGAACCGACTTCGTTGCTCGCTATGGTGGCGAAGAGTTTGTCATTATATTTCCACAATCTGAATTGAGCGCGTTAGCAGAACCATTAGAAAAAGCGCGGAAACGGATTCAAAGTATTCCGTTCAAATTTAAAAACAACGACATCTCAATCACAATTTCAATCGGTGCTGCGGGTTTTCATGGTGACGACACCATCAGCAGTGTTTTTGAACGAGCCGATGCGGCTTTGTATTCCGCGAAGAAAAGTGGACGCAACCGCGTTGTGATTGAAAGCCGCTAGGAGAATTTACGGCATTATGCGAATTTCATTATCCCCACAGGGCAGTATGTCCCTGCTATCTCAAATCGAGATCGATCGTCTACAGCAATCCACTGACAGTGAACTATATCAACTGTTTCGTAATTGTGTATTAGCAGTGCTCAATGTGGGTAGTCACACCGATGACGCTGACGACATTTATAACCAATTTAAAGACTTTGAAGTGAATGTCCTGCGCCGCGAGCGAGGCGTGAAACTTGAGCTGATCAACCCACCCTCAAAAGCCTTCGTCGATGGTGAGTTAATTGAAGGTATTCGTGAGCATGTGGAATCTGTCTTGCGCGACATTCTCTTTGTTGGTGAAAAGTACCCAGCTGAGCAACTCTTAAACTCAGACAGCCGTCACCTCACCCATGTGGTATTCGATATTTTGCGCAACGCCGATACCCTCAAGCCAATCGCTGATCCGAATATGATTGTCTGCTGGGGTGGTCATTCCATTAGCGACGTGGAGTATCAATACAGTAAAGTCGTGGGCTACGAGCTAGGATTGCGCGCATTCAATATTTGTACTGGCTGTGGGCCGGGCGCAATGAAGGGACCAATGAAAGGCGCCACAATTGGACATGCCAAGCAGCGAATCAAGAACGCACGCTACTTCGGTCTTACCGAGCCGGGGATTATTGCTGCAGAGCCGCCAAATCCGATCGTGAATGAACTAGTCATCATGCCGGACATTGAAAAGCGCTTAGAGGCTTTTGTGCGCTGTGCTCATGGCATTATTATCTTTCCGGGTGGTGCAGGCACTGCTGAAGAGGTGCTTTATCTTCTGGGCATCCTCATGCACCCGAAGAATAAAGACCAAGTTTTACCTGTTGTTTTTACTGGTCCAAAAACCTCAGCTTCGTACTTTGAGCATCTTGATGCTTTTATTCAGAAAACTTTGGGCGAAGATGCAACGAAATACTACACGATCATTATTGATGACCCAGAAGCTGTAGCACAACACTTGCAAACCGGTATGGCTGGCGTAAAACGCTACCGCCGCGAGAGTGGTGACGCCTACTACTTTAATTGGACTTTGCACATTGAAGAGCCCTTCCAACGGCCATTCGAACCAACGCATGAAAATATTGCGTCCTTGCAGCTCCATCGTGATCGTCCTAAAGCAGAACTTGCGGCGGATCTGCGGCGCGCGTTCTCTTCCATTGTCGCAGGTAATGTAAAAGCTCCGGGTATTGCTCAGATCCGCAAACACGGCCCGTACCAGATTCATGGTGAAACAGAGCTTATGGAAGAACTAGATGCATTGTTACAAAGCTTTGTCGAAGAGCACCGAATGAAGCTACCAGGCGGGACTGCTTATGAGCCCTGCTACCGCGTGTTGAAGGACTAAAGTCTCATGTTGAAAGGTTTTCTCATCGCCGCTGTCGGCTTCTTGATTTACGCCATTATTGCGGCGGGGATCCTGACGTTCTACACGGCCAATCCAGAGAACATGACATGGCGTGAACGAGAAATCTTTAATCGTAAATACATTGGTCGCCTTGAGCTCGGAACAGAGCGTGACGAGGTATTGCGTTTATTGGGGCCACCCGATATCAGCGAGGCTATCACTACAGCCCGCGGTGAACTGCTTATTTTGTTCTATCGCACACACCACGTTCGTTCTGATGGCATGACCACCCGCGATGAAACCACTCCCCTGATTTTTGAAAGCGATCGTCTGGTCGCTTGGGGAGACCCGGCTTATCTAGAATACACCGGTCAGAATTAATACTCCGATTATGGACTCCGTACTGGGAGCACATGTCAGCCTGCAAACGCTACTTAGCAAGAGCGTTTTGCAGGTAAGTGATGCTAATAGTGCTGCGCAAGCTTTTATGACCTTAGCCGATGACCCAGAACTCACGGTTGCCCTTCTGTTTAATCAGCTCAAAGCGTTGCCTCGTGAACAACAAGGTATTGCTCCAGCACAAAGCCTAGAACTACTGCTCCTAGCTATGTGCCTGCGCTTGCGTGGATTTTCTAAGCGGTATGGTGTGAAACTTCTGGTACAGAGCACGCTCACGCGTCATCAACGTTTACAAGGGCAAAAGCAGCATAGCCCGAGTCAGCTTATTCGCTGCACCAATCTCATCGCAGACTCTCTGTTCGAAGGAAAACCCTTGTTTCGAATATTTGCCCGATTAGCGCGCTACCCTAGCCTAACGCAGGGTACCGAAATCGCCGCAGAGCTGTTGCTAAAGCAGCAAGAAACCCATGAGAATCCGGCGGGTCAACGCGTTCGTCCACTCCCAGGCAAGCTACTTGCCGCTATTGGCGCATGGCCGCAGCAAGATGAACTGTTACCCAAAGTGGTTACTGCATTGGAAAGTCAGCCACTGTTGAGTCACCATTTGTGTGAGCACGCTACAGCCATTACGGGTCAGCGTCATGCGCTCACGGTAAAGCAAGCCCTCTTGCTACTCGGGCCGCTACGTAGCCGAGAGCTTATATTGATTAGCCACTTCGAAACTCAGCTAACCGCCCCCTATTTCCCGCTGCGTAAACAGCTATTGCTAAGACGTCAACTGGTCGCCCGGATACTTGAACGACTGTGTGACGAAACAGGTGTAGTACTGCCAGCGCACCCTGAGCTACTCACCTATTTGTGGGTATACGACTGCTGGTTCCAACCTGAATGGACCACCTCGTTACGCTGGCAATCCCCCGCCAGCAAAACTTTGCCAGACACCGTTAAGTCTTGGCAACGAACCAAACAACCCTTGTCCGCGACACGCGCGTTGAAACTTACTGATTACTGGGGGCTGCCGAGTGCACTCTCATCGCTCGTGAAGCTTTTTGATAATAGTTCCAACCGCGCGTTTACCTGCTGCCGGCTTGCCATTGCAGGAGGCTACATCGCTTATCAGTCATCTTCTGAGTTACCTGTCGCTTGGCGAGAGCAACTCGACGCCCGCTTGGAGGTTATTGGTTTGCCGCTCGCGCGCTATTTGCAAATCCTAGAGTCGGAAATGCAAGAGCTTCATTGCTATAGCCCCTATGAACAAATACCGCTGTAACGGCGGTCTATGCGACCATAGTCGAAGCGTTAGAAATAGCGAAAATAGGCATTAAATGATGTAAACTATGCGGCATTGCGTCGTTAATAGTGCAAAAGTCACGCTAACGCCCACAAATTATTCAGCGTAATTCACACGTATTTTCCCAGAAGTAGATTAAGGAACATCGCATGAGCAAGACCATAACCGTGATCCCAGGGGACGGAATCGGCCCAGATATTATTGACGCCACAATTAAAATTCTTGATAAAGCAGGTTGTGGTCTCGATTATGAGTTTGCCGATGCAGGTCTCGTGGCATTAGAAAAGCATGGTGAACTCTTACCCGATACCACCTTAGCTGCAATAGAGCGCAATGGTGTGACCTTAAAGGGCCCATTAACAACGCCTGTGGGTGGTGGCTTTACTTCAATCAACGTGACGCTTCGTAAGCAGTTTAATCTATACGCCAACGTGCGCCCGGTCGTGTCATTCAAGGGTACTAAAGCGCGTTACGAAAACATCGACATCATTACCATTCGTGAAAACACGGAAGGAATGTACTCGGGCTTAGGCCAAACAACAAAAGCCGATGGCTCAGAAGCTGAAGCCATGAGCCGAGTTACTCGTGTTGGCTGTGAGCGAATTGTGCGTTTTGCCTATGAACTAGCGCGTCGCGAAGGCCGCAAAAAAGTCACCGCAGTACACAAAGCGAATATTTTGAAGACCACTTCCGGCATGTTTTTAAGCGTGGCTCGCGAAATCGCAAAAGACTACCCTGATATTCAATCTGAAGAGATGATTGTTGATGCAACTTGCATGAAGCTCGTCATGAGCCCTGAGAACTTCGATGTCATTGTCACTACCAACTTGTTTGGCGACATTTTATCGGACCTCTGCGCGGGTCTAGTGGGCGGCTTAGGTATGGCGCCAGGCGCGAATATTGGCGCAGACTGTGCCATTTTTGAAGCGGTTCACGGCTCGGCTCCAGATATCGCTGGTCAGAACCTAGCAAACCCAAGCTCTGTCATACTCGCAGCAATTCAAATGCTCGAACACTTAGGCCAAACCGAGAATGCAAAGCGCATTCTGAACGCACTCCGTGACACTATTGAAAGTGGCGATCGCACCACCGCTGATTTAGGCGGTACCCACGGTACCACAGACTTTACGCAAGCGATTCTCGATCGCCTGTAAGCCGCAGCGCTTTCTCAATAAAAAAGGCCAGGGCGCGTTATGCATCCTGGCCTTTTGCTTTTATATTCAACTTAACGGCTGTCAGACTTAAATTTCTTTCGCAAGAACACAGTCACTTCTTCGCGATCATGATAGAGGTGACGTGCGGTGAGTTCATAACCGCGCACTTCGGCTTCGGCCAAGCGACTATGAATTGCTTCAATATATTGCTGCACAGCGGCATAACGCTTTTTCATCGGTAACTTAAGATTAAACAAAGCAGCTTCACAGTACTCTTCAATAAACCAGTCTGCCATCAAGTGGGCAACCTTCACTGGTTTCTCGACCATGTCGCATACTAGCCAGCTAATATTGCGACGTTTCGGTCGGAAGCTAAAGCCATCTTCTTGATAATGACGCACTTGCCCAGTCTGCATCAGACCATCGTCCATGGCGCCGTTATCCACTGCACTCACCATCATCCCGTAAGACACCAATACCGATGTCCAACCGCCGGGACTCGCCCCTAAATCAACGGCGTTCATGCCCGAACTCACCCGCTTTTCAAACTCGGCGGCTGGAATCATGACTTTAAATGCCTCGGATAGCTTCGCAGCAGATCGACTTGGTGCCGCTTTTGGTGTCCGCACGCGCGGAATCCCCATCGGGTAAGGCGCATGATTATAGCTGTAAGAATACCCCACCATGGCCGAATGCGTGCTGCGAAACACAACATGAAGAACAGGACGGTTGGTGACATCTTTGTCCGTTAGTTTCTCGGCTTTGCGTAATGCAATGCGCAGGGGCGTGCTGATACTTTTACAAAGTGCTGACAGCGATCGGCCATCATTCGTATCCGGTGTTTCAACCCAGATTTGCCCACATAAAGGTAAGTCTTTCGCAGCTTCAACCAAAGGCGTTACCCGGTCATCGAGTGGTAACTGATTACATTCAGCAACGACCACCAACAACTGCCGTGGAAAAATGAGCTGATGAATAGAGAGCTTACGCGCAATATGATCCGCTTCTTCTGGCTTACATTGAAAGCTGACCAAGCCTGAATCGGCTTGAGTTTTACAATATCCGTAAATTCCTAACGCAGAAGCGCGCTCTTGAATTTCCGCCGCACATTCACCTTCAAAGCCGGCGCGGCAATATAATAGTACGCTACTCATTCCATATCCTTTAACCAGTGGTGCACCGCATCTGCGATGTCATGCCACCGTTGTTGTGCCGTCACACCGAATCGCTTCGGGGGTAACAAATCATGATTTCCTGCATCTGCCCATGCAATCTGCACATGTTCGGGCAGCGCTTGTGTTGCAAGCCACTCTTGGTTGCCGAATGGATCGCGTGCTCCTTGAGCAATGTAGACGTTTCTCTTGGTCGCCGCTAAATCAGCCAACCGATGTTTTTCCGGCTTACCTGGCGGATGGAAAGGAAAACCGAATGCTATTACCGCATCTGCCTGCACCTGCTCAGCAATGCGGCAAGCAACGCGTGCGCCCATAGATTTACCCGCCAGAACAATGCGTCCTGAATAGGTCTCGCGAACTTGGCGCACGGCAGTGACAAGTGCTTCATCAAGTACTTTCGCGGGATTCGGTGGTCGCTTCTTGCCAGACTCGCGGACTTGCGTCCAATACGGGAACTCCACCAAAGCAACGGAGTAATGATGGCGCGCTAGCGCCTGCCCCATAGTTTGCATGAACTCACTGTCTGGTCCAGCACCCGCACCATGAGCAAATACAATACAGTGCTGCTGGCCCGGTTGGACAAAACTAACTACTGGCATGTGCTAACTCCAGCTCGCGCTCATCTCGCGCAACTTCGCTAAGTAACCAGTTGCGGAACGTCGCCACTTTGCCAGTTTCCGCCTGCGATTCGCGGCACACCATATAGAAGGCATCCATGGTTGGCAAGGCTTGCGGAAATACTTGAATTAAATGACCTGAGTCAATCTCAGGCTTCGCCAGAATATTGTTGGCGAGCGCAATACCTTGACCATGCACCGCAGCTTGAATTGCGAGTGCTGAATGACTGAATATCGGCCCTGTTTTTCGCGCCGGCAACGTCTCCCCAACGAGATCAAACCAATCTCGCCACGCATTCCGTGTTTCATCATGAAGTAGAATGTGGTGCTGCAAGTCAGCGGGAGTCTCCAACTGCTTGTTACCTTTGAGGAGCAATGGCGAACACACAGGAATCAACTTCTCTTCGTGTAAACGATTAGCCCGTAATCCCGGCCAACTGCCTCGACCGTAATAGATCGCGACATCCACATAATCGGTCAGTGAGCCAGTGATCTCGTCCACTGCTTTTAATCGCACATCGACTTCCGGGTGGGCTTCATGGAAACGGCTCAAACGAGGCACCAACCACAGAATTGCAAAACCAGGCGGAACACAAACAGTCAATGAGCCCTGCTCACTCGCAAGCATAATGCGCCCAGTCGCAAGCGTCAGCGTTTCAAAGATATGCCGTATCTCGAGGTAATAAGCCTGCCCTGCTTCAGTCAGCAACAAATTACGATTACGCCGCAGAAACAGCGGCACACCCAGATACTCTTCAAGGGCCTTCACTTGATGACTTACCGCAGCCTGCGTCACAAATAGCTCTTCCGCTGCTTTGGTAAAGCTCAAATGACGCGCCGCCGCTTCGAATGACTTTAGAGCATTTAATGGGGGTAGTTTACGCATAAGTTTTATTCATGATGAAATTGCGCAAAGGATACCCAAGATCAGCCTCAGATCCCAGTAAATTCGATCACTTTCAAACCTAATGCCGCTAAATTACGTTAAAATAACTAAAGGAGGACTTATGAAATTCCGAAAACCATGGCTTGGCGAGTTAGGTTTTTTACTTTGCGCAGTCGCCGTAGCGAACTTCCATGCCTTTGCACCAGGCCCCATACTTTACTGGAATCTACTGCCAGTACTGGTGTTTGGTGGCGCCTATGTTTTATTGAAACGAACGAACAAACCACTGCGCTGGGCTATTGCCATAGGTAGCTGGATTGCGATGGGAATGCTGATCTACAGCCATTTTGGTCTACGGTGGGTTGGCGCCGATCACGCCGACTTCGAAGCCATGTACCTCTTTGTTCCAATGTATTCACTCACCGCTGGCGGGCTAGCAACCCTCGCGATCTACATTGTCCTGCGGATCAAGCGCATTCGCGGCGAGTTCTAAACCTTCTGCTCTGCCCTCAGATTCAAGCACCTCACCGAAATGTCATGAAAACGTCATAAATATCAGACCCCTACTTCAGTAGAATCAACTCATTGAGTGAAGTGAGGCGATCATGAAGTTTTACCCCAAGGAGCTAAGTTGGTTAGCCTTTAACGAGCGAGTATTGCAAGAAGCGGCTGACAAGAATGTTCCCGTAATCGAACGCGTTCGATTCCTCGGTATTTTCTCAAACAATATGGACGAGTTCTTTCGTGTCCGCGTGGCCGATGTGCGGCGGCGTATTTTCTATGCCCGAAGCTCAAGCGAACGTGATGAAGCCGAACAACTCATGAGCGGCATACAGAGTAAAGTGCTGCGTTTACAACAGCAATTCGAGGCCATTTATCAAGGTGTTCTGAAGGCTTTGGCCCGCAAAAATATCCTTATCGTGACCGAAGACCAAGTGAGCCCAGAAGAGTATCAATGGCTCCATGAGTACTTTCACGACAAGATTAAGCGTTACATTGTGCCATTGGTTATTGGTTCACATACGGATCTGGTGAAAGCCATCAATGAGGATGCGACCTATCTTTGCGTGGAAATTAGGCACTTGAATACTCTCAGCTACGCAGCAATTGAAGTGCCGACTGACGAAGTTCCCCGCTTTATCAAGCTCCCCTTCAAAAGCGCTAAGCGCAAGAAGAAGATGATACTACTCGACAATGTCATTCGACTCTTCATCGATGAACTATTCGTCGGCCTCATGCCTTTTGATCGTCTTCAGGCTTTTTCTTTCAAACTGACCCGCGACGCTGATTATCGGCTTCCACACGACATTGATCAAAGTGTGCTCGAACGTATGGAGGAAGGCATTCGCCAGCGGTTCGCCGCGGAGCCGGTGCGTTTGGTATACGACGGCGAAATGCCTGGCGCCATGCTGCGTTTCATCTGTGAGAAATTCAAGTTCAGCGCACACGACTCGTTAGTTGCTGGCGGCAGATATCGGAATACGAGAGATTTTGTAAAGTTCCAGAACTGGGGCCATCGTTCGCTGGAAAACAAGCCATTACCACCACTAGAACATCCAGCATTCAGTCAACATCGTAGTATCTTCGAAGCCATTGCTGCGCAAGACATTCTGCTCTACTACCCGTATCATAAGTTCGCCCACCTAACGGAAATAATTCGTCAGGCGGCTTATGACCCTCATGTGCAAAGTATCCAAATTTGTGTCTATCGAGTCGCGCCAAACTCTCGCATTATTCACTCGCTTGTGGATGCAGTGAATAATGGTAAGAAAGTCACTGTACTAATTGAGTTGCAAGCGCGATTCGATGAAGAAGCCAATATCGAATGGGCCAAACATATGACCCAAGAAGGTATTCGCATTATCTTCGGTATTCAGGGCTTGAAAGTACACTCCAAACTGCTTTTAGTGAAACGCGTTGAAAACAATACAATCCAACGCTATGCCCATATCGGCACGGGTAACTTTAACGAGCGCACGGCGCAAATCTATACAGACTTTAGCTTATTCACTGCAGACCCACGAATTTGCGAAGACGTGGAACACGTTTTCCAGTACCTCGAGTCCCCCTACCGAAAATTTCGTTTTCATCACTTGCTCGTTTCTCCAGTCAATACGCGCGAAAGACTCGAAAGCCTGATCGAGGCAGAGATCAGCGCAGCGCGCGCGGGGGACAAGGCCGAGATTTTACTGAAAGTAAACAACCTCGTTGATGAAGCTATTATCGTCCGACTCTATCGCGCGGCGAGAGCAGGCGTGCGCGTGCGCGCCATCGTGCGTGGAATGTGTGCCTTACGACCCGGAGTAAAGGGCCTCAGTGAAGGAATAGAAGTCATTAGTATCGTTGATCGATTCCTAGAGCACCCCCGAGTGTTTTGTTTCCACCATGGTGGCAAGGAACGTATCTATATTTCCTCAGCAGACCTTATGACCCGAAATATCGATCACCGAGTCGAAGTAAGCTGCCCAATCTACGATCCGCAACTCCATGCTCAAATAAAAGACATTTTGGAGATTCAATGGCGCGATACCACGAAAGCCCGAATCATCGATGCTGAGCAAACCAATACCTACCGACCTCGAGGGAACAAAAAGAAGCTTCGCTCCCAACATGCCATATACGACTATTTACTCGAGGCCAATCAAAGGAGTTCGCAATGAACGAGCACATACCGAATCTCGATGAAGTGACTCCACCAGACGCTCCTCTATTTGCCGCACTCGATATCGGGTCAAATAGCTTCCATTTGATTACAGCTCGGGTAGTGAATCAGACACTGCAACCGCTGGTACGTTTTAAACAGAAAGTGCAGCTGGCCGCGGGCTTAAAGAAGAACGGTAAACTTTCGCAGAAAGCAATGGAGCGAGGACTCGAAGCGCTTGTATTGTGCGCACAGCGGTTGGAGGGATTCTCTCCTGAACGCGTACGTATTGTTGCCACGCATACGCTACGAGAGGCCACCAATAGCGAGGTATTTATCGCTCGTGCCGCTGCACTCATTCCATTTCCTATTGAGATTATTTTAGGCCACGAGGAAGCACGACTGATCTACCAAGGTGTCGCGCAAACAAGTGCGTCTGATCAACAGCGCTTAGTAGTCGACATCGGCGGCGGCAGTACGGAAATTATTTCAGGTCACAAATTTGAACCTGACTTTCTTGCCTCCCGAACTATGGGCTCGGTCAGCTTTACGGAGCGCTACTTTAAAGGTGGGCGTATTAGCCCCAAACGTTTTAAAGAAGCAGAAGTAGAAGCAAGACGAGAACTGGAACCGGTGGCACAAACCTTACGCAAATTTCACCATAACAGCGTTTTTGGTACGTCAGGTACTATCAAAGCCATCGCGCAATGGGTCAGCCAACGGGACCGCACCGCAGCCGACCAAGTCACGCGTGAGCAACTGCATCAGTGTAAGACCGAATTACTACAAATACGAAACATCGAGCACCTCAGTACAGCCGCCATCGACAGTGATAGAAAGCCGCTCATTGCAGCCGGTGTCGCTATTCTGCTTGCCGTCATGGAGGAGCTTGATATCCAAACGCTCGTTGCACATGACTCTGCGTTGCGAGAAGGCGTTCTGTATGAGCTTGCTGATAGCATTCTCCACCATCGTGACGTTAAGCAACGAACCATTGAAAGCCTTGCATCTCGCTACTTGGTCGACAAGGATCAAGCCATCCGTGTGCAACAAACGGCGTTTGACATGCTGAGCCAAGTCGAGCGTGAATGGAGTCTAGGTGATGCAGAGTGGCAACGCTTAATCGGCTGGGGGGCGTTACTTCATGAGGTTGGACTACACATCAACTCAAGCAGTATTCAAAAACACTCTGGCTACATTCTTCAACATGCGGATATGCCCGGCTTTAATCGTGAAGAACAACGCTTTGTGGCGTCACTGGTGCGTCATTTTAGAAAGAAAATACGAATGGACGACATTCCGCTGCTTCATCTATACGAGCAACACCAGCTCCACCGACTTATTGCTATTTTAAGATTGGCGGTGTTATTCAACACCGACCGCCAACCCTCGCAACTATTGCTTCAGACTCAGGCAAAAAACGACACACTGCTCCTTACCTTGACGCCCCAAGGCAGAGAAAACCCAATGCTTAACGGCGACCTTGTGAGTGAACAAATTCAACAAGCAAAACTCGGCATCGCCCTCAGATTTGAATAAATCACTGCATTCAGCATCGCGCGGTGGCAAGCCGTGCATGCCCCCTAGAACCATCGAATCCAGAAACGAAAAAGCGACTCTCAGAGTCGCTTTTTTATTTTTGCTCAGTCGAAACGGCTTACAGACGAACACCACCATCAACCTCAATCACACGACCACTAAAGAAGTCGTTCTCAATGATGAAGCGCGCAGAATCTGCCACTTCCGATGGTTGTCCCCAACGTTTTAATGGCACCATGGCCAGAGCACGTTCTACCGCTTCCGGTTTCATGGCCTGGGTCATCGGAGTTTCAATAAAGCCTGGCGCAATCGCACCACAACGAATACCGAAACGACCGAGTTCACGTGCCCAAGTGACCGTCATGGCCACTACGCCCGCTTTCGTTGCGGCATAGTTAGTTTGACCAATGTTACCGGCACGGGCCACACTCGAAATATTCACGATGACACCTTTACGATCGCGTTTTGCCATCACGGCGGCCGCTTCACGGCCACACAAGAAAGTACCCGTTAGGTTCACGTCAATCACCGATTGCCACTGCTGCAATGGCATCTTGTGCGTAATCTCACCGTCTTTGCACTTAATCAACATGCCATCACGCAATATCCCAGCGTTGTTTACCAGCACATCGAGGCCATCAAAATCAGCATCAATGGCTGCAAAAGTCGTTTCTACGGCCGTTTCGTCAGTGACATTGACGGTATAAGTGCGAACCACTTTGGCGCCTGCCTTTTCACAGGCCTGCTGCGCGTCCTGTAATTGCTCTGCGTTCATGTCCAACAATGCAAGTGATGCACCTTGGCTGGCGAAGTCTTCAGCCATTGCGCGGCCTAAACCTTGAGCGCCGCCCGTGATAACGATGACAGAATCTGAAATACGCATGAATGGTTATTTCCCTTGTTGTCCAAACCAGTTAAAAATACTCGAAAAGTCGCGTTGCCCCTCGCCCGCGTCACTATGAGCCTTAAATAGCTTCTGTGCTTGCTCACCCATTGGGGTTGCCGAGTTCGACGTTGCGGCTGTCTCGATAGCTAAACCTAAATCTTTGAGCATTAAGTCGACCATAAAGCCGCCTTGATAACCATTACTCGAAGGTACACCTTCCATTACGCCTGGGCATGGGTTATAGACTTCCAAAGTCCAGTTGCGACCTGAGCTTTGCAACATGATATCTGACAAGACCTTTGGGTCTAGTCCATGAGCTTTACCGAGTTGCAAGGCTTCTGATGTGCCAGTCATTAAGACCGCAAGCAACATGTTATTGCAGATTTTCGCGACTTGACCTGCGCCATGTGCGCCGGCTTTGAACACCGCTTTCCCCATCCCTTCGAGGATTGGCCGCGCCTCTTCAATGTCCGCAGCGTCGCCACCACAGATAAAGGTTAAGGTGCCTGCTTTCGCGCCACCTACACCGCCGGATACAGGTGTATCAATAAAGCGGCGCCCTTGGCCGATAATGCCTGCCGCAAGTTCGCGAGCCGCCTCTGCGCTGATAGTGCTTGAGTCCATGACTAGGGCGCCTGCAGGAATGGCATTCACAATACCTTCAACACCGGTTTCTGGATTCCCGAGGTACAGTGACAAGACGTGTTTCGAGGCAGGTAACATCGACACGACATATTCGGCATTCTGCACTGCTTCATGTGCGGTTTTGGCTGCTGTCGCACCAACAGATTCCAGTTGTGCAAGTGCATCGGCTGACAAATCAAATACCGTGACGTCATGACCAGCTTTTACAAGATTAGTAGCCATCGGGCCACCCATGTTACCTAGTCCAATAAATCCAATACGTGCCATTCGTTCACTCCTTATTATTCTGTATTCAGTGCAGACGATTCAGTCGATATTTGCTGACAAGAACGTCTAGTTTGCAACTAGCTCAAAGGCTTCCCTAAATCGCGCAACGGATGTTCATCCGCCGCCCATGGCGCCGCAAAAACACGGTCGAGATCACTTTCGCTGACTTCGGCAATCGAGGCGTGTTGCCATTTCGGGTTCTTATCTTTATCGATTAATAACGCCCGCACACCTTCAATAAAATCACCATGAATAGCGCAATTCACAGAAAGGGTTAGCTCCAGTTGAAAGGCTTCCTCAAGCGTTAGCGTTTGACCATGAGTGAGTTGCTGCCACACGATGTGTGCAGTTAATGGGCAGCCCGCCTGCAATGTTGTTTGACCACGGGTAATTGCTTTATCGTCCGATTCAAAAGCAAGAAACTGATCTGCCACATCGAGGATACTTTCGCCCTGCATGAGCGAACGAATCGTTTCGTGTTGCGGTTGCAATTGTGCTTCAGGCAAGCCTTGAGCAAGAGTAGCCAACGCATTTAACGCTTTATCTGCAAGTGCTTTATTTGTTCCTGCATCAGCGGCCCACTCAATGCCACGTAACGCCTCTAAAGCACTGTCCTTCTGGTCCGACTGCAAAGCAAAGTCTGCCATACCAAGCCAGAGCGCATCTTTCGCGTTCACTTGCGCAGCGGTTAACCCGAGAAACAGTCCCATACCCTCTGGCATGCGGCTCAAGAAGTAAGTACCGCCCACATCAGGGTAGAGGCCGATGCTGATTTCCGGCATCGCCAAACGCGAACGCTCGGTCACCACACGGTGGCTGGCACCGTTCATCAGACCAATCCCACCGCCCATGACAAAGCCGTCACCCCAAACAACAAGTGGCTTGGCGTAAGTACGAATCAGATAATCTAAGCGATACTCTCGCGTAAAGAAGTCAACGACTTCAGCGACAGGTTCCGAGGGCATGGCTTGAGCCGCTTTGTACATGGCAACAATATCACCACCTGCACAGAACGCCTTTGCTCCCGCCCCCTCAAGCCAAACACAAGCAATGCAGTCGTCCGCCGCCCATGCGTGTAGTTGAGGTTCAAGCGCATCGATCATCGCCAAACTCAGCGCGTTCAAAGAACGCTCTGAATTCAATGTCGCGATACCAATCTTGCGCCCATCGGCCGTATCTTCCGTACGAAATAATACAGCTGCGTCAGCCTGACTCATGGCAAACTCCTTCTTCAGTACGAGTTAAATTAGCGAGTTACAGTAGCTCATTAAAGTAGTTCTGCCGCGCCATCGGCTAACAAGCGACGAGCAATGATCAAGCGCATAATTTCATTCGTACCTTCCAGAATCTGGTGAACACGAACATCACGCACATAACGCTCCAGCGGATACTCACGGATGTACCCATAGCCGCCATGTATTTGCAGCGCTTCATTACAAACTTGGAAGCCAACGTCTGTCGCGAAACGCTTGGCCATCGCACAATAGGCCGTTTTATCCACGTCATTCTGATCCACCTTGAACGCCGCTAACCGGACCATTTGACGCGCAGCGACCAGTTCTGTCGCCATATCCGCCAATTTAAACTGCATCGCCTGAAAAGCTGCCAGAGGCTTGCCAAACTGGCTCCGCTCATGCATGTAGTCTCGTGCAGTATTCAACGCAGCTTGCGCGGTACCGACAGAGCACACCGCAATGTTAATGCGACCGCCATCAAGACCCATCATGGCGAACTTAAAGCCTTCGCCTTCTGCACCCAGTAAGTTTTCAGCAGGAATGCGGACATCTTCGAAACTGACTAAGCGAGTCGGTTGCGCATTCCAGCCCATTTTCTCTTCGGCTTTGCCATAGCTGACACCTTTTGCATCAGCAGGCACAACAAATGCAGAAATCCCACGTGGGCCTTCTTCACCTGTGCGTGCCATAACGACCAAAACGTCCGTTTCACCGGCACCAGAGATAAACATTTTCGAGCCGTTCAGTACATACTCGTCACCGTCTTTCTTCGCCGACGTTCGAAGGCTCGCAGCATCAGAGCCTGAACCGGGTTCAGTCAAACAGTAAGAGCCGAGCTTTTGACCCATCACCAAGTCTGGACACCAGGTATCGATTACGTTTTGCTGAGCAAAAGAACCGATCATCCAAGTAACCATATTATGAATTGTCATCATCGCGGTGGTTGCTGTGCAGCCCATCGCCAGTTGCTCAAAAATCAGGGCAGAGTCGAGCCGACTCATACCAAAGCCACCAGCGCTTTCTGGCGTATACATGCCCATAAAGCCCATTTCACCGGCTTTACGGAACACCTCGATAGGAAAATGATGTTTCTCATCCCACTCGGCCGCGAATGGCGCCATCTCTTTCTCAGCGAAAGCACGGGCCGTATCCACAAAAGCTTGTTGGTCGTCCGTCAAATTGAAGTCCATGAGGCGCTCCTTACTGCAGTTTGATCGTCATGTTTGGACCGGTGTTATCAATTTCACTCTCGGGCCAACGGGCGGTAATGGTCTTAGTTTCGCTGTAGAAACGAATGGCTTGCTTCCCGTAGGCATGCAAGTCACCGAAGAATGAATTCTTCCAACCAGTGAATGAGAAGAAAGGCAGTGGCACAGGAATTGGAATGTTAATACCCACTTGGCCGACTTCCACTTCATGCTGATACTTACGTGCTGACGCACCATTAGTAGTGAAGATTGAAGTACCATTACCGAACGGATTGCTGTTCACCAGCTCAAGCGCATCTTCCAAGGTGTCCACTTCAACCGCGCATAATACCGGCCCGAAGATTTCCTGCTGGTAAATGGTCATCTCTTTGGTGACTTTGCTAAAGAAGGTTGGTCCAACCCAATTCCCATCAGGGAAGCCTTCTACTTGACAGTCCGTGCCGTCAACCAAACACTCGGCACCTTCTTCTTTGCCTTTCTTAATCATGTCGAGCACACGCGCTTTCGCTTGCGGGCTAATTAATGGGCCGTAGGCTGCGTTCTTGTCGTTCCAAGCGCCAGGCTGAACTTTTGCTAACTCTTTGGCTAAATCTGGGATCCACTCTTTCGAGTTACCCACAAATACCGCAACAGAGATCGCCATACAACGCTGACCCGCAGCACCTACAGAAGCACCCACAAGGTTGTTGATAACCGTCTGCTTGTTCGCATCAGGCATGATAACACTATGGTTTTTCGCACCCGCGAACGCCTGCACACGCTTTAAGTTCTCAGTTCCAGTGCGGTAGATGTATTGACCGACGGGCACTGAGCCTACGAAAGAAATCGCTTTAATGTCGGGGTGATGCAAAATATGGTCAACCTGTTCTTTCGAGCCATGCACCACTTGCAGAACACCTTTGGGCGCACCAGCCTCAACGAACAGCTCCGCAAGACGCATGGGGGTCATTGGATCTTGCTCTGACGGTTTCAGGATAAATGTATTCCCGCAGGCAATCGCCATTGGGAACATCCACAATGGAATCATGGCTGGGAAGTTGAATGGTGTAATACCGGCACAAACGCCCAATGGCTGAATGTAGCTGTAGGTGTCGATTCCACGCGCTACGTTTTCTGCTGTTTCACCCATCATCAGCGCGGGTACGTTGGCAGCTTGTTCAACAACTTCAATACCGCGCCATACATCGCCTTTCGCGTCATCGAAGGTTTTTCCCGTTTCCTTCGCTAGAATCTCTGCCAGCTCATCATGATGCTCTTTCAGCAATGCTTGATAGCGCATCATCAAACGCGCGCGCTCTGGCACCGGCACTTCACGCCACGTTTTAAATGCTTCTTTTGCACTTTGGACAGCGCGCTCCATTTCATCTGGCGTCGCGCATGGTGCTTCACAAAGTACTTCTTGAGTTGCTGGGTTAGTGACTGGGATCAGTTGTGTTGCTGCCGAGTCCACAAACTCACCACCGATGAATAGCTTTACTGTCGATGTCGCTTGCTGTGTCATAAAATAACCTGCTTGTTGTGTGTTCTGTTTAATAATGAGCGCGCCTGCCCTCAGGCCCACTCCGAAAAAGTCTGGTATGCATTAGAACAGAGCGCGCTCTACTTTAGAATCGATAAAATTGGCGCTATGATGGATAATATTGTCATTTAGCTTGCTTGGGGCTTTCATGAGTCAACCCTCCAATTGGCCACTACCATCCGGTAGCTCACGGCTATTGTTGCCGCAGCCTCTGCTTGCAGAGTTGCGACGCCACCCGCTCACGCGCGGGCTCTACCCTATTTCCTACGGTCACTACCTTGATGCCGTTGGACATCGGGTCCGCCGACATGTTCATACGGATCATCTCATCATCTTCTGCCACGGCGGTCGCGGTCGCTTTCAGACGGCGCAACACAAGGGTTACTTACTGCCTGGGCAGGTCTTATTCTTGCCGAAAGGCGTACCGCATATGTATCAATCTGACTCCGAACATCCGTGGAGTATCTACTGGGCTCATTTTGCCGGGAGTCAAGTTGGCGAGTTCATGGACTATCTTGGCGTTTCATCTGATGAATCCAGCCGCTCACCTGTTCTAACATTGAAAAACTGGCGTGCTCTATTGGGGGATGTGACCCAGCTATTGAACCTACAACACCAGCGGCTCACCCTTGAGCAAGGGATCTTGTCCGCTGCACTGCTCCGCAAGCTGCTCAGCGAACTCCCTTTACTGTCCCGCCCGAGTCAACCCGAGAAAGCCGGCTTTGATATTGAAGCCCTCGATCGGTTTATGCGCGACAACAGTCACAAAACACTTCAGCTCGACGACTTTGCGGAATTTACTGGCCTATCACGCTATCATTTCAGTAAGAAGTTTCGCCAAGTCACGGGAGATAGCCCTATTCAATATTTCACGCGAATGAAAATGAGCCACGCCGCTCAGATGCTACGAGAGGGTGAACAGACGATACGACAGATCAGCCAAACATTGGGCTTTGATGACCCTTACTATTTTTCGCGCCTCTTTAAAAAACATCTTGGCGTGGCACCAAGGTTCTATCGGCAAGGTGAGTCATCATGAGCACAGGCCAAATTGAACTGTTTCGTCTACCCAATCCCTGCATCGGCGTATGCGAAGCTGGGCCACGAGGCTACTGCATTGGCTGCCTTCGCTCACGCGACGAACGTTTCGAATGGCACAACAAAGCTGAAGTAGAGCAAGCACAGATATTGAAGCGGTTGGCTCAACGCCAACGACGTCGCGACAGCTTTCTCGCGACTCTAAAACAATCTGAGGCTGCGAGCTCACAAGACACACCGACAGCGGAACAACTCGGTTTACCCGGCCTACCGGACACAGAATGATCTACGTTCGGAACTAGTCGTCCGGATCTTCAATGTCGAGTTCTAACACTTCGATTAGGCGTTGTAGATGAGGCTGAATAGCCCGGCGATCGGCATCCGGCGCGTTTCCAAACTCATCAAACCATTCCTGTCCTTGCATGATCATATCGCGCATTTGTTGACGCTGTTGCGCTGACATGTGCGGGTTCGAATCGAGATCTTCCATTAGTTGCATCATCTCCATTCGATAGTCCGCTTGATGCGCTTCCATGTGCACTGAGATAACGGCTCGAATGACTCGGTCTGCCGTTACAGCCCAGGCATCAACTGAGCTAAAACCATGTTTTTTGACTGCTGTTTCGACTCGCCCATAGACTGGGTAGTCGCGCATATTCTCCACAAGTTGAGCCATTGAAGGCATCCCTTCCAAGCCATCGTCCTCGTCGAGTTCAAACTCTTTAAGTTCGTCCTCAATGGTTTTTAATTCCTCCATTGAGGCGATAAACGCGCGAATATGCCGATCGGTGAGACTATCCGCGAGCACTGACGTATTGAAAGTTAACAAGGCAAAGAGAGTTAGCAATAAAACGAACTGCTGAAAACGATCTGCAAAGTGACCATTCGATTGAGACGTGAGACGTGTTGAAGTGTGCATAAGTTAGCTCCTAATCTGTTGGAGCTAAGTTTAGCTAAGAAATTGTATTTTGCTGACTGACCATCACGCGATTTCGGCCCGCCTGTTTACCTTGGTACATCAAACTATCGGCGCGCTTCAGCAAGTCATCAGGGTGCATGTCGCCCAGCTCAAACGCCGTTACCCCGAAAGTTGCAGTAATAAAAAAGGTGTCGTGAGAACTTGAGGTAAACTCAATTTCACTAATGCGTTGTCGTAACTTTTCCGCGACCGCCAGTGCATCCATTAGCTCGGTGTCAGGCAACACTACTACAAACTCTTCGCCACCCAAGCGGGCAACAATATCGCACTGACGCAGTTCACCTCGAACGAGCTTGGATACCCGTGAAAGCACCTCATCACCAACCGAGTGACCGTAGGTGTCGTTCACATGTTTAAAGCGATCGAAGTCGTACATCAGAATAGAGAAGCCGCGATCATAGCGTTGTGCCGTTGCTATCAGCCCTTGCATGACATTCAACACGTGACGGCGGTTATGTAACTGCGTCAAGCTATCGGTAATGCTGAGTTCCCGCAAACTTTCCTCTAAGCGCTTTTGATCCGTAATATCCCGAACGGTACCAAATAAAACCGGGTTACTTCCTTCAGCTTCGCCGCGAAAGTCAGCGAGCTCATGCACCCAACGTACCTCACCATCAGGACGAATAATTCGATGCTGAATGTCGTATACACCGGTTTCCCGGGCTTTCTCTTCATGCACTAGTACTGTTGGTAAGTCAGCTGGGTGTACTACACTTCGAAAAAGTTCTACTGAAGGCGTTGTCTTTCGTTTGTCAAAACCGAAAATTTCGAAAATAATTTCTGACCACTCAAGCTCACCCGTTGCAAAATCCGCACGCCAATAACCTAGTTTAGCGATCCGCTGCGCGCGCTCCAGACGTTCTTTAGACACGGCTAGTTCGTGCTCGATTTCTTTCTGTTCAGTAATATCCATGATTAAGCCAGACCAAATTACAGTGCCGTCTTCGGTCTGTTCTGGAATGGAATGCCCACGAACCCAACGCTCTTCACCATTGAGTATCACGCGATATTCACAGCACCATGGTGTTAAATGAGTTTCGGAGTCGAGAATGCTACTGGCAACATATTCAAGATCACTTGGGTGAATAACCTTAAAGACAGAAGAGGCATCCTGAAACGCTTCTTCGGGAGTGACTCCGTAGATATCTTTAAGTTTATCGCTCGCGTAAGGGAAGTACGCCGTACCATCAGGACGACGCTCAAATTGATAAATAACCCCAGGAGAAATACTCGCTATTTTCTCGAGACGGTTATTGTCGGGTGACTTCTTGTTGCCGTTTTTATTTGCCATAAATATGAGGCTTCATCATTGGACTGCACACCAAGCGACCTGTCCCACAGGTTTTAGTATGATTTACCTATGCAAAGCTTGTAAAGCTCAGTCCAACGATTTTTTGCGCTATATCAAAGGCAATCACTTCGCTTCGAAAAGTGATCTTACATAAGCTAAATCTTCTGGCGTATCGACTCCGCCCGGAGGAACACGAATCGCATCTGCAACATGAATTCGCTCACCATGCCAGAGCACTCGTAGTTGCTCTAAGGCTTCAACGATTTCTAATGGGCTTTGCTCCCACTCGGCATAACGTGCAATAAAACCAGCACGATACGCGTAAATGCCAATGTGTCGTGCCCAGATTGATTCGTCCAAGTTAATGGTACCGCCTTGGCTGAATTGATCACGGTGATAAGGAATCGTAGAGCGACTAAAATAAAGCGCATAACTACTCGCGTCTCGCACCACTTTCACAACATTTGAATTAAAAATATCATCGGCATCATCTAAAGGCACAGCCAAGGTGGCCATAGGTGCCATCCGTTGCGCGCGCAAATTCTCGGCCACCTGATAAATGATTTCTGGCGGGATCATCGGCTCGTCGCCTTGCACGTTCACGACGACTTCATTCTCATCTAGAGCTAAACGCTCGATCACCTCGGCAATACGTTCAGTACCTGAGGTGTGATCAGGTGAAGTCATCATCGCATGTCCACCAAGCGCTTTCACCACATCTGCGATGCGTCGATCGTCAGTCGCGACAACTACTTCAGCCGCGCCACTCGCAGTCGCACGTTCCATCACATGCTGAATCATGGGTTTTCCGGCGATATCTTCGAGCGGCTTACCAGGCAAGCGCGTCGACGCAAAACGTGCAGGAATAATCACTGTAAAACTCATAATTTATCAACACCTTCAAGTTCTTCCGGACTTAGTTCTCGCGCTTCACTAGCAACCATGGCAGGAATGCCATTTACAACAGGGTATGCAAGACGCTCACCGCGACAAACCAAGGTCTTCCGCTCAGGTCCCCACACCAGCTTCCCCTTGCACGAGGGACAAGCCAAAATCGCCAGTAAGTTCGCAGGTAAATTCATTTAGACTCCTTCGCGTCGGCCAAGGAACGAAGTTCTGCTTGGCGCGATTTCACTTTAGCAATGAAGGCTTCAGGGAAGCTTTCGGGAAAGGTCATTGCTACTTTTAAATAATACCAATGTGGGCGCGCAAAAGATTTCACTTTTACCGCATCCTTCTCCGTCATTAATACCGGATATTGATTGCTTACATTGTAGAAATCTGTCGGATCGTAAGCATAGTGATCTGGGTATACACGAGTTTCATCAATGGTAATGCCGTGATTCCGCACCATTTCAAAGAAACGCTCTGGGTGGCCAATACCTGCAATAGCAATCCCCGTCTCGCCGTCCGGAACCTCAATGACTGCGTCGTCTTTAACGCGGCGCCACCCTACTGCGTCTAGGGTCATAGTCTGCGCTTCAACACCTGTGGGTAACCGATGACTCGCTTCTAGACCACCATTAATCATGACCCAATCAACCTTACGTAAACGCCTTACACTCTCGCGCAAGGGACCGGCTGGTAAGCGCCAGCGATTGCCAAAGCCGCGTTGTCCATCCACCACGCCAATTTCGATATCGCGAGCCAACGCATAATGTTGCAAGCCATCGTCGGCCACTAACACATCCACATCAGTGGTTTCTAACAATAATCTCGCCGCAGCTGGACGTTTTGGGGCAACCGCCACCGGCGCGTCACTTAAACGGGCCAGCATCAAAGGTTCATCGCCCGATGCTAAAGGATCTGTCTCGGCCGTGACTAACAACGGAAACGGGCCCGCGCCACCATAACCACGCGCAATAATGCCAGGTCTAAACCCAGCCGCTCGAAGCAGCTCAACAACGGCTAATACTGTGGGTGTTTTGCCGGTTCCACCCACTGTCACATTACCCACAATGATGACCGGCACTGGCGCACGCCAAGTGCGCTTTAATCGCAACTTAAATAACCCGCGGCGGAATGCTGCCAAGAACGTGAAGAGCCAGCTCAATGGCACGAGTAACCACAAAGGTAAGGCCAATCTACGCTGATACCACCAGGCTACGATTTGCTCTCTCACTCGCCACCACCAAATTGCATATTGTACAGCTGGGCATAGGCGCCGTTCTGGGCCAATAGATCTTCATGAGTGCCACGCTCAACAATACGGCCTTGCTCCATGACCAAGATCTCGTCGGCTTTCTCGATGGTGGAAAGTCGATGTGCAATCACTAACGAAGTCCGATCTTGCTGCAAGTTATCTAGCGCCTTTTGGATATGACGTTCGGACTCGGTATCGAGTGCCGAGGTTGCTTCATCGAGAATCAACAACGGCGCATCGCGAAGCAGTGCGCGCGCAATGGCGATACGCTGCCGTTGGCCACCCGAGAGCATTACACCATTCTCGCCAGCCATAGTCTCAAGGCCCTGCGGCATGCTTTTCGTAAACTCATCCACATAAGCCAGCTTAACAGCCTGTTCAATCCGTTCCCGCGTGACCTTACCGCGAGCACCGTATGCAATATTGTTTGCGATAGTGTCGTTAAACAATGTGACGTTCTGTGAAACCACCGCAAACTGGCGCCGCAAGGACTTCAATGTGTACTCGTTAATATCATGGCCGTCGAGCTCAATCGCGCCCGTTTCGATATCGTAGAAGCGAGTGAGTAGACGAGAAATTGTCGATTTACCGCTGCCTGAACGACCCACTAACGCCACCGTTTTACCGGCTGGCACGTGGAATGAGATATCACGCAATGCCGGCTCATCAGACCCGGGATAACGGAAGGTCACATGACTCACACGCAGATCACCCTTGGCGCGGTCGATCACGCGAGTACCATGATCTTGCTCTGGTAATTCGTCAAGCACCTCAAAAATACTACCTGCAGCAGCAAGGCCACGTTGAAAATCTGCATTCACATTGGTCAATTGCTTGAGGGGGCGAAGTAGCATGATCATACAAGTAAGTAAGGTAGTGAATGCACCAGGAGTCAGGTTTTCAATCATGCTTGGGAAGCTAGCAATCACTAAAACCATAGAAAGACTTAACGACGCAACAAACTGAATCACCGAGGTGCTCGTGGTGCGAATACTCACCAGTTTCAAATTCTGCTGACGCGTATTTTGATTAATCTTGTTGAAGCGCGCGCCTTCGCGCTTTTGTCCTTCAAACATCACCACAACTTCGTGGCCATTAATCATTTGTTCCGCTGAAGTAGTGACATCTCCCATCGCGGTTTGGATCTTGTTCGAGACCTTGCGGAACTTCTTCGAGACCACCACGACGACTTTCCCTACCACCGGACCAATCAACAAGAACACAAGCGACAGTTGCCAACTGTGATACATCATCAAGCCTAATAGACCGAGGACGAACGCCCCTTCTCGAATCATGGTCAAAATCGCGCGACTCGTGGCCTCAGCGAGCTGCTGGGTGTTGTACGTGATTTTAGAGATAAGGTCACCGGTGGATACTTTATCGTGGTAACTCACTGGCACCCGCATTAAATGCTCAAACAGCTCCTGACGCAGGTTCGTCACCACCTGAAAGCCGACGTAGCTCAGAAAATAGCTTGAAACAAAGTTAAATATGCCCCGCAAGATAAACACGACAGGCACAAAAATTGCCCCATAGACTAGGATTTTGGGGTTGCCCTTACCGAGACCATCATCGATCAACGTTTCGATATGATAGAAAAATAAGGTGTCGACCCCGGCATAACCGAGCATTCCGATGACAGCTAGAATAAAAGCAAAGCGATAGGGCTTGATATAGCTCGCGAGTCGGCGGAAATTCTTTTTTCGTTGTAGTTTTGAATCCATTAAACACAGTTCTCCGGGCAATCGACCAACATTGTACCTGCATTCACTTCAGCTTGACCAGTCGTCACTCGAATCTGCGCGCATACCAGCGGCGCCGATGTTGCTGGCGTAGCGTAACAATTCGCCAACTAACCTCGCCTTGCGTAGCGCCTCGCAAATTGCGACTCTCCGGCTCCAAATACAAGCTGACTTGGCCATGCAACGCCGTATCAAAAAGCTTAATCGGTCGGGCCTCATAGCGCTTCAAGGTTTCGGTATGTGGCATATTAAATTGATTCGCAAGCCCTCTGCTGATGACGGCATAGCGCGGTTGCACTGCGTCGAGAAAAAGCGCCTGACTTGATGTTCGCGAACCATGATGCGGCACAATCAAAACATCGCTCTTTAACCGACTACCATACCGACCCACCATACGTTTTTCAGTCACTAACTCACTGTCGCCCGGAAATAACACGCGTTGCCCGCGATACTCTAACTGCAGCACACAACTATCATTGTTGGGACCAAAGGATGGCCCAGGTAACGGCGCGAGCGCTCGAATTCGGATTCCTTCCCACAACCATTGTTGGCCTGCCTTACATGGCCAATGTCCTGCGCCACTGCCCCAACTCTGAAGGTTTGGAAACGCCTGCCGCAAGGAATCATAGCCCCCAGTATGATCACGATGAGCATGGCTCAGTACCGCCCACTCTGGCTGCAACCGATGATGTCGCAAGAAAGGCACCACCACGGAATGACCTGCATCAAAGCTGTCGGGGAAGCCGGGGCCGGTATCGAGAATCAGTGCCCGCCGTCCCCGTTGTACCACTGCCGCACTACCTTGCCCCACATCTAAGATATGGATCGCCCATTCTGGAACAGGCCGATACACTTCCGTTAGCAACCCAAAACCAATTGCAAAAACGCCCCACTGCCAGCGTACAATCCGAGGTGCCGGCAAATATCGCAAACCAATCCAACCAACCAGACCCCAAACAGGCCAGCTACTTTGCACTGTCCACCAACTCCAAGGCTGCAAGGCAAGCCAATCTAGGGTACTCAGCACTGGCGTAAGCACCCAATCAAGTAGGCGCCAACTCAATACCGACAAGGTGGGCAGGATGGGCAACAAAAGCACAGCGAATAGGCTAAATGGAATGACCACCACCGTAAATACTGGAATAAGAATTAAGTTAGTCACAGGTGCAATCAGCGAAGTGCCTTGAAAGAACAGGATCGATAGAGGCAATAGCATGAGGGTGAGCATCACCTCCAAACGCCACAGCGCATGAGCTTTGCTTTTTATTCCTTGCACTAGCGGTTGGGGAACACGCCATTGCCACGCGAAAATTGCCGCCACTGCCCCAGCAGAGAGCCAGAAGCCAGCATCCATCCAAGCGACGGGATCGATAATAAACACCATAAGCACGGCATAGAGCAGTACTTGCATGCTTGGCAATTTTACTTGCACTGACTTTGCTAGCACCAACAAACTCACAAGCACGAAGGCGCGCAACGTGGCAATCGAGAAGTTTGCGAGGGCAGCATAGAGAAAGGCCAGACACCATGCCGCATAAAGCGGCCATAAACGCCTGTGATAGAGCTGAGCGCTTCCGCCTTGCGCAGCCCCACTACCTGTAAAGAAACGGCTCATGAGCAGCTGTAGGAGCCACCAGCATGAGCCAAAGACCAAGGTAAGATGCAACCCAGAAATCGCCATCAGGTGCGCCAGACCCGTCGCCTGCAACATGCGCCAACGCTCATCAGTAAGCCAATGGCGCTCACCTAACGACAGGGCAAGAATAATGTCGAGTGTTGTAAACTCCTCGCGATGCTCTGCGAAAAGGCTGTAGATTCGTCCACGCCAGTGATGGAGTGACCAAAGGGGTGGCCGAGCAACTCGCGTCCCCTGTTGCATGGTTCCCGAAACACGAATCCGGTGACGAAACAGGAAACGCTCATAGTCAAATACGCCCTCGTTCAGCGTGGCCACTGCGGGACGGAAACGTCCCGAGATATGCCAGGTCTCGCCCAACCGGGGTGTCTCCGGGCGTTCACCGTATCGATGAATACGTAAATGGATTTGGCATGACCGGCCAGAGGATGGGAGTTGCCAACTTGACGGTGCAGCGACGATACAACCGTCAATTCGATCACGAAAATCCGTTTCTTGCACAATTTCGGTGACGCGAATGGTCAACTCTGTGGGTATGCGCCAACTTTCTTCATGTAAAGACCATGAATTGAGTGATTTAAGATTGAATAGCGACCACGAAATCCCGCACAATACGCCTATGGCGAAAAGAGGTAGTGACGAGCTTATCCGCCACCGACTACCTATATGAAATGCTATGCTTAACACACTAAGCAGAATAGCGATCCAGACCAGCTCGAACGACAGGTCTGGAACAAGCCAAGGAGCGAGCATTACGCCCGCAACAGCACCGGACGCCCAACAAGCGAATGGTTGTTTCATAGGTGAGTAGCATCCATGCCAAAAAAGTTTATTCAACGCTTTATGCCGGATCCGCGAAAGATCAGCGGCTCATCGGCTGTGCGTTTATTTGGTAAACTTGCTCATAATACCAATCTCTGGCATTTAAACCGCCGAACTGCTGCTGGTGCCTTTGCAGTGGGGCTATTTTATGCCTTTATGCCGATGCCATTTCAGATGGTTGCAGCGGCTGCGACAGCAATCCTGCTGCGCGTGAATCTTCCTCTCTCCGTTGCATTGGTATGGATTTCAAACCCCATCACCATGCCCGCAATGCTTTACGCGTCCTATCAAGTGGGTGCCTTACTGCTGAACCAACGAACTCAATATTTCAACTTCAAACTCACCTGGGTATGGTTCCAAAGTAGCGTGACATCGGTGCTGCCCGCGTTACTTCTAGGCTCAATTGTACTAGGTACCTTAGTCGCCATTATTGGCTACAGCACCATTCGCATACTCTGGCGACAAGCCGTTCGCAGTGCTTGGCGGGAACGTATTCAGCGCCGCATCGAAAAGCGCCGAGAGAACAATCGTCCGAACGATACCCACTAGGCTTGGCGTAAAGACTCCGCGGGAGGCAGTTGCGCCGCTCGTTTTGCCGGAAATACTGTTGCGAGAACGCTCATAAGCATCGCCACACCTGTCACCAGTACGACGTCCTGCCAAAGAATATGCACCGGCACCACACTCACGAAGTAAATATCATCGGCGAGCAATGCGCGTCCTGTGACCTGCTCTAGGAGTGTTAACAAATCAGGTAATGCCCAGGCCCCGAGACAACCTAAAGCGGCGCCAACTAATGCGCCGGGAATACCACTTAATGCACCTTGCCAAACAAAGGCTCGAAGGATCGTCCGATCGGACGCTCCCATCGTTTTTAGAATAGCGATGGCCGCCCGCTTCTCCTCCACTTGCATCATTAACGTCGCGACAATATTAAATGACGCCACTGCAAGCACCAATACCAGTACGATATACATCACAGTACGAACTAGCTCGATATCCCGATACAAATGTCCTTCTGTGCGGGTCCAATCATGAATGTAGGCATACTCAGCAACGCCGCGAGACACTTCAGCGGCCACCCGTGGTGCTTGATAAACATCGTCTAATCGCAACCGTACTGTGGTGGCACCGTCTGCAATACCGACGGCCTCGCGCCCCAAGTTCAAGTGCATGTACGCCTGCTGATAATCCAATTCACCACCGAACTCAAAGGCTCCGACAATAGTAACGGGCACTCGGCGCGGACTGGCCCGTGTGGACGAACCTTCCATCTGTGGAACTAACAACACCACGGTATCGCCGGGGGCTAGCTGCAGACGATCGAGTAAACCACGCCCCAGTAAAATGCCGTCCGGTTGTTCAACAAACTGCTGCCATCGATCCGGATTCACAAACTCAGACAGGCGCGACACTCTGTGTTCTCGCTCTGCATCAATAGCGCGCACTTGCACCCCATGAAACCGCTGCCGCTGTTGAATCATGGCGGTAAATGGGATAACTGGCGCTGAACCCATCACTTGCGGATGCGCGTCGGCGTGAGCGGCGAGCGCTTCCCAGTCATTTAATGCGCCGTGCACTGCTTTAAATTCAACTTGTGGCACTAGCGATAACAAATCTTGTTCCAAAGCGCGATGAAACCCATTCATCACAGACAATAAGATGATGAGTATGGCACAGCCAAGCGCAATACCGACGCTCGAAGATGCTGAGATAAAGCTGAGATATCCGCTTTTTTCACGGCTCCTGCGAAAGCGCCTCGCTATCAGGAAACTCAAGCTCATGGGGCTAACTCAACCAACTGACCATGATTCATGGCTAAACGCCGTGGTAGCTTCTGCGCTAGGCCGTGATCATGAGTTACCACAATAAATGCCGTTCCCGAGTCCTGATTTAATTCAAGCATAAGGTCATAGATCAGTGTTGCCGTGTCCTCGTCCAAATTGCCAGTGGGCTCATCAGCCAGCACCAACTTCGGCGAATTCGCCAGCGCTCTGGCAATCGCGACCCGCTGCCGCTCGCCACCTGACAGTTGCGCAGGTAAATGATTCGCACGAGAACCGAGCCCAACCCGTTCTAGCAATTGCTGAGCACGTTGCTCTGCCTCCTTCGCACTTTTCCCCGCAATCAGGAGTGGCATCGCAATATTCTCAAGGGCAGAGAACTCCGCTAGCAAGTGATGAAACTGATACACGAAGCCAAGGTTTGCATTGCGCCAACGCGCAATGGCGTCCGGTGACAGCGCCCGCAAATCTGTCCCACTCATGTGCACTTGTCCACTATCAGCCGTATCCAGTCCACCTAAAATATGAAGTAACGTGCTCTTACCTGACCCCGATGCTCCGACAATCGCAAGCATGTCATCCGCCCCAAGTTGAAACGTTACGTCGGCTAACACAGCGACTTCTTGCGCACCGTCGCGATAGGATTTCTGGAGGCCGTTTACAACTAATAAATTACTCATAACGTAAGGTTTCCGCTGGTAATACACGCGCCGCGCGCCATGCTGGATAAAGTGTAGAAAGAAGCGTGAGCACTAAGGCCACCACTGCAATCACACTCACCTGATGCAGTTGAATATCATAGGGCAGTAATTCGCCATAGCTGAACACGCTGACGCCGAGGCCAGCGAGAATTGGGTTCAATGTCACTGTAAGCAAAACACCCAAGAGAACGCCTGTCACCACACCAACCACGCCGGTGTACATGCCCTGCAAAACTAGCGTGACATAAATTCGCCGCGGACTGAGCCCTAAAGTTTGCAAAACCGCAATGTCACCCCGTTTATCTCGGACCAACATCACCAACGCAGACACGGCATTAAATACTGCGACTACAACGACCAGTCCCAGCATAATCACCATCATGGTCTTTTCCATTTGCACCGCGCTGAACAGGCGACCATAGCGCACACTCCAGTCTTCCACAAAAACATCCTGCTCCTGAATAATCGACTGAGCGTTCAACGCATTTGCCACTCGACCAGCCTGAAAGGCATCGTTCAAGTACAGGCGAATGCCTGTCACCTGACCGTCCGGGTAACGAAACAGCCTTGCCGCGTCTCGGCCATGGAGAAACACCACTTGTTTGTCTACATCCGAACCCGCCTCAAACAGTCCGACAATAGTAAACTGACGCTGCGCTGGCATCATGCCCAGTGGCGTTGAGTGTTGCCCCGCTGCGGCCGTAATACGAATGCGGTCGCCAACCCACAAACCAAGCCTGATAGCGAGGGCTCGACCAATCACAATGCCATACTGCCCCGCCTGCAAATCATCTACTTGCCCGCTAATAAATAAGTCGCGTAGCACGCTATCTGCTCCTTCAAATTCGGGAAAGATACCTTGGAGTAGCACCGGCTGTAAGTCCGATTGCCCTTGCACTACCCCTTCTGCACTCACAAAAGGAGTGCGACGCACGACTTGTCTTGGCCAAACCACCGCGGCGTCGAGCGTTTGCCAATTCGGCATGGGCGTCTGCTGAGTTTGAGTCAATGTCACTTGCGGCACGACACCAAGAATTCGGTCTTTTAACTCCCCTTCAAATCCATTCATCACCGACGTCACTACCACTAACGCCATCACCCCCAGCAAAATGCCAAACATGGACACGCGACTAATAAATGCAGCAAATCCGGCCCGGCGGCGAGAGCGGCTGTAACGGAGAGCCAAAAAGAGTTCCGTCGGTCTAAACATGGTTGTTCCTAGCTACCATCAGGGAAGTTTCACAGATTGCTTGCGAAACAAGATGCATCAAGGATAATGACAACAGGCGTTGGACACAACCAACACGCAGCTGGAGAGGCCTATGACCGACCGCAAGCATGACAACGCGCCGCCGAGTGCATTGGAGCGCTATCAGGAGTACTACGCCATTCAGGAGCCCGTGCCCTTAAGTGTGATTCCCATGCCGGCAGACTTTACCTTGCCGGAGTGGGATGACTTTGAGCAAGAAATTCCTGAAGTGTTCCGTTTAGCGAATGATATTCGTACGGTCGACTTGAATACCTCTCGCGCATTGCGAGGATTAGGCGATTTCGCCGAGATCCTCAATGACATTTTGCATCAACAAAATACCAAACTAAATCTGCTCTTAGGATATATCCTCAGTCGCGAAGATGATGCAGAACACCGTTATACGACCTTAGAATATGGCGGAGGTGGCGTACGTTTTATTGACGAAGACAGCGCACTCGAGCTGGGTACCAACGTTCAGGTCAAGCTATTCCTTCGTGACATTGCCGCTGCGGTATACGCATACGCCGATGTTGCTGCGATAGAAACGACAGACGAAGGCACATTGATTACCGCAGCTTTTACCCGTATTCGAGATGATGACCGCGAGATTATTGTACGCGCAAGCTTGCATGCACAAAGCCGATTGCTGAAAAAACGGGCAGAAGAACGTGGTCGGTAAACCGTACCGGCCGCTTTCAGGTATAATGCGCATGTCGTTTAGTTGTCTCTCTTCAGTCGGAGTCTCATGAGCCGTTTTTCACTTCTTACACCACCGATTCCCACTGCACCTACACAGGACATCACTTGGAAAGAGCTCGCTGGCAGCAGTCTTGCGTTAGCGTTAGCCAGTCTGGTGCGAACTGCCGAGCAACCGGTGTTACTAGTGACTGCCGATGCCCCTGCAGCTTATCGTCTTGAACAGGAAGTACGTTTCTTTATTCCTGAGTTAGCCGATCAAGTTCATGTGCTACCTGACTGGGAAACGCTTCCCTACGACAACTTTTCACCACATCAAGACATCATTTCAGACCGCTTGCGGATGCTCGCGCGACTGCCCGGTTTGAAGAAAGGGCTTGTAATCGTAGCATTGAACACGCTCTTGCACCGCCAAGCGCCGCTTGATTTTATTCAAGGGCACGCGCTCGAACTCAAGTCAGGCGCAAAAGAGTCAGCGGAAAGTCTCCGCGCACGCCTTGAACGCGCCGGCTACCGTCACGTAGCGCAAGTGATGGAACATGGAGAGTATAGTGTACGTGGCTCATTACTCGACTTGTATCCAATGGGCAGCGACACGCCTTTTCGCATCGACTATTTCGACGACGAAATCGATAGCATTCGCACTTTTGATCCGGAAACGCAGTGCTCCCTCGAGCCGATTCCTGCAATTTCTCTGCTGCCTGCACGCGAATTCCCAACAACACCGGAGGGAATCGAGTGCTTCCGCCGACAATTTCGTGACACGTTCGAAGCACAGACCGCTCGCGACTCAATTTATCAACAGGTCAGCCAAGGCATTATGCCTGCAGGGATTGAGTACTACTTGCCCCTGTTCTTTGACAGCACGGCGACACTCTTTGATTATCTTCCCGACGACTGCGTGCTTGTCACCCAAGGGGACATCCAAAAGCAACTCGACCGTTTATGGGTTGATATCCAGTTCCGTTATGATGACCGCCGCTGGGACAATCAACGTCCGATTCTCGACCCACAACAACTCTATCTGACCGCTGATGCATTGCAAAGTGCATTCAAAACACTGCGCCGTATTCGTGTCGACGTGCCAGAACACAATCGAGCCCGCGGCCCTGTCAGTTTTGCCACCAAAGTCATGCCCGAAGTACGAGTCGATGCGCGCGCAAAAGAGCCGTTGGAAGCGCTTCAAGGGGTGATGAAAAAAGCCTTGAGCAAAGACGAGCGTTTTCTCTTCGTTGCTGAAAGCGCAGGCCGGCGTGAGAGCTTGTTGGCACTCCTGGGTAAAGGTGGCATTCAGCCTCGGGTATTCGAGGACTTTAAGGCTTTTCTTAGCGCAGCCGAACCGGTTGGAATCTTAGTTGGTGGACTGAGTCATTCCTTTATCGCTACTTTCAGTCAACCTGTCGATCAAGCCGTTTGGGTCATTACCGAAACCGAGCTACTCGGCAGTAAACCCGAAGCGAAGCGCAGTCAGGATCGCGGGCAACAACAGAACGCCGAGGCGTTAATTCGCAACTTGGCAGAACTCAGTATTGGTCAACCGGTCGTCCACCTTAACCATGGTGTGGGTGAATACCAAGGCTTAACCACCCTCGATACAGGCGGCGTGACTGCAGAATTTTTGACCCTCGGCTATGCCAACCAAACCCGTCTGTTTGTACCCGTCAGTTCACTTCATTTAATTAGCCGGTACAGTGGCGGTGACCCGGAGAAAGTCCAGTTATCGAAACTTGGTGGCGATCAATGGGAAAAAGCACGGAAGAAAGCCGCAGAGAAGATTCGCGATGTGGCAGCCGAATTGCTGGAAGTCTATGCCCAACGCGAAGCGAAGTCTGGCTATGCGTTCCAAATGAACCAAGAAGAACATGAGCGCTTTGCGGCCGGTTTCCCCTTCACTGAAACAGAAGACCAAAAGTCGGCGATTGCTGCAGTGCTGAACGATATGTGTCAGCCACGCGCTATGGATCGCCTCGTCTGCGGTGATGTGGGTTTTGGTAAAACGGAAGTCGCTATGCGCGCTGCTTTCACCGCTGTCCATGACAACAAGCAGGTGGCAGTGCTCGTTCCGACCACTCTCCTTGCGCAACAGCACTTTGAGAATTTCAAAGACCGCTTTGCCGACTGGCCCGTGCGTATTGAAGTTCTGTCACGCTTCCGTTCCGGTAAGCAAACCACCGAGGTATTGCAAGCGATTCAGGACGGCAAAGTCGATATCGTAATTGGCACTCATAAGCTGCTCCAAAATGATGTGAAATTTAAAGACCTCGGCTTACTGATAGTGGACGAAGAGCACCGTTTTGGAGTGCGCCAAAAGGAACAGATTAAACGCCTGAGAGCCGATGTGGATATTCTCACGCTGACTGCCACGCCCATTCCTCGTACCTTAAACATGGCCATGCACAGTATTCGCGACTTGAGCGTAATTGCGACGCCTCCGGCACGCCGTTTAGCAGTAAAGACCTTTGTCCGCGAGTATGACAAGGCTACGGTGCGCGAAGCCATTTTGCGTGAGATTCTTCGCGGTGGTCAGGTGTATTTCCTGCACAACAACATCGATACGATTCAGGCCACCGCCGAACAACTCGCAGAATTAGTGCCCGAAGCGACGGTCCGCACCGCCCATGGTCAACTCGGTGAACGGGATCTCGAACGTATCATGTCGGATTTCTATCATCAGCGCTTTAACGTGTTGGTCTGTACCACCATTATCGAAACCGGGATCGACATTCCATCGGCGAACACCATTATTATGGATCGTGCGGATCACCTTGGTCTTGCCCAGCTACACCAGTTAAGGGGGCGCGTCGGTCGTTCTCATCACCAAGCTTATGCATATTTACTGACGCCACACCCAAAACGCATGACCAAAGATGCGCACAAGCGTTTAGAGGCCATTGCGCAACTAGAGGACTTGGGCGCCGGCTTTGTATTAGCCACTCATGACCTCGAAATCCGCGGCGCCGGTGAGCTCTTAGGCGACGAACAAAGCGGTCAGATCGAAAGTATTGGTTTTAGCTTGTACATGGAAATGCTCGAAGAAGCGGTTACAGCATTACGCGAAGGGCGCGAGCCGTCCTTGGATCAACTACTCAAGCAACAAACCGAGATCGACTTACGCATCCCTGCGCTATTGCCCGACGACTATATTCGCGACGTCAACACGCGGCTATCACTCTACAAGCGGATTGCCGGCGCCAAGGATCAACGGCAACTCGATGAACTTCAAGTAGAGCTCATCGACCGTTTTGGTTTATTACCCGACGCCGCGAAGAACCTATTCCGTCTGAGCGAGCTTAGGCTTCGCGCGGAACCGCTGGGCATTCGCAAGATCGAACTCGGACCATTGGGCGGCTATCTCGAGTTCCAAGGACAAACGCCCGTGGAACCAGTCACCATTATTCGACTCTTACAAACCGAACCGCAAAAATACGGTATGGAAGGCTCTACCCGCTTGAAGATCCGGGGAGCTTTCGACGATACTCAAGCGCGGATAAAGGTGGTACAGTCACTCTTTAACGAGTTGATGCCCACGGGATGATGGCGCAAAATCTTGATTGCATATAAGGAGCTTCTCGACGTGTTCAGACGTATTTTCGGCCGACGGAACCCACTTCGTGGGCATGGACTCTGCGCTATTGCGCTTGTGGGTCTAATGACACTCCCCGTGCAAGCCGATAGCGGATACCGTTGGTTTGAAGTCGAAGTACTGGTATTTCGTCATAGCCAGACTGATCGTATCGATCCCGAACAATTTCCTCTCAATATCACTCCGATCCCAATTCAAAATTCCCGTGATTTGCTCTCTATTAATCTCAACAATTACGTGGATGGACTACTAAGCGCACTGCCCCGATGCAGCTGGATGCGTGATCTGCCGGCTGGTATTGGTGAGCTATCGTGGCCACTGAAGCGCAAGTTCACGCCGCTACCTGACTTACGCACAGATATCTTCTGTCGTGAACACACGGAGCGGCTCGTCATGGATCGTCTGTATCCGCCAACATTGCCGAAGCCGGGTATTGATATTTGGAACCCTGCTCCAGTCATTCACGCGGGCGCAGGCGCAGACATTCGTACCGTGACAACCCCCTTTCTGTTGCCACGGGAGAGTTTGACCATGACCCAAGCCCGCCAACAGATGGAGCGACGTGGTCTCGGTGAACCCCTATTGCATACCGCGTGGCGACAGCCCGTATTTACTCGAAACCAGACGCGTCGACATCGTTTATTTGGCGGTCGAAACTACACCCGTGAGTTTGACTACTTCGGATTCCCCCGCCAGCAAGAAGAGCTCTACAGCCCCCTACAACATGAGGAACGGGTCGATACCAGTGGTTTGAACGCGGTCAACACCTTACTCAATGCTATTAATGACGGGCAGTTCCGCTTCGTGCGTCCTGATCAAAGTGAGCAACTGATCCCAAGTCCCCCGACCCAAATTCCACGAGGAATCCCCGAGCAAGTTTGGGAGTTTGACGGACTGATGCAGATTTATTTAGTGGGTAACTTCTTACACATTGATGGTGAGTTTAATCTGCGGGAACCCGTTAGCTTTTCCCAACAACTGACGAGTGCCGAGGAACAAGCAAACGCTTGGTTGCAAGGAGGAGTGGATGAAGTGCGATACTTGCGCGCATACCATTTCAAACAGTTACGCAGAGTGATTAGTCACGAAGTCCATTACTTCGATCATCCGAAGTTTGGTGTACTCGTTGAAATCCGCCGCACTTCACTATCGCAGCGACGTTAAACCGAACCAACACTGCTCATTCATGCGAATTAACCAATAAAAAAGCCGGTCAATATCCTTATTGACCGGCTTTGTTCTGTGGCCCGCTTAACACGGACCAACACACACTTACTCGTTACGAGCCACCTTAGTGGCTAAAGTCTTCTCCAATACCAACCCAAACGGCACGCTCTGGCTGGAAGTCGAGATGAATTGTCATTTCAACAACACCGTCGTGCATATCAACCACAATAATGCTGTTGTGTTCTGGATCAGTAATGTAAGCGTCGTGAGTTGCTTTGTTCGCGGTCATAACCGGCGGTACATCACCGATTTCGTCTAGCACATGCAGAACACTTTGGACTTCATAGTCATCGCCACGGAAACGGATGATCGTTAGATGACCTGTGCTATCCAAAATACCGAAACGGTTGCCGGAGAAGTTGAACGTAGTGCCCAGAATTGTCGCATCAGCGTTTTCTTCAGTTCGCCAGTCAAGATGTTCGAAGCTCTCTTCACCCACGTGAATGCGGTACAGTTCTTGACCCGCACGGCCAACAAATACTTCAGTATTTGGGTGTGACCAAATCGAACCGATGCGACCTTCAAAACCTTCAGGGTTCGCAATTTTCATTGCTGTGAATTCATGATCTTCATCATGGCTATGGCTGTGACCATGGTCATGCTCATCGCCTTGAATCACAAGCACGCCGTCAGTACAGCCGAACAAGGTGTACTCCGAGCTAATCGCGCTACCGTGCAGACCAGGACATGGCTCTTCGAAGCGCTCAATGAAATCGAAATGATCGCCATGGCGCTCATAGACTTCAACATAGTTCGGCAGGCTATTTGGTGCGTCCGCACTACGGTATGAAGTAAATAGGTAATGTCCTCTCACCTCAGCGGCACCGTGCATACTGCGTGCTAACTCAAGATTCGCAATAATGTCGCCGTCGCTAATGCTCATGTCTGACAATACGTCGACACGCGCAGGAACACCGCCTAAGCCGTCGAAGAACACTGCACCGCGATGCAAGTAGTAGTCGTAATGGGTTGGTAATTCACCAAAGAGTTCGAAGCTCAACAGTTCTGGATCATCTTCGTGCTCATGATGATGGTCACCATGATCTTCATAGTGCAGACCACCGTCGATAAACTGCACGACGCCTTGGTCACGATGCACCGCTAAGGCATAGCGATACTGAGGGCTTACGTAAAGACGCGCGCCTTCGCTAGCCAGATGGAAGTGTTCGAATAGTTCTTCAGATGCCAAGTCTAAGACGTGTGCATCGTGGCTGTCGAACTGGGTAATAACCAGTCGTCCAGTAGAGTCGTGGTCGTGACTGTGGTCGTGATCATGGTCACCGCCGCCCGTAGGTGGGTTGGTCAGTGACACTTCAAGGTTCTCGCTACCGCAAGCAGACAGCATAAGCGCTGTTGCTACGGCAATCGATACGCTACGCAAGGGGAGCTGTTTATTCATCATCGCTATTCACCATGTTATTATCATATATTCGCTGTAATGTTATATTATTACATAAGCGGTGCGCAACCCTTGCCGTCGACTGTCTAAATAAACACGACGAATGACTCGCTCATAAATAAAAAGAGGCTCGAAAGCCTCTTTTTTAATTATTCTAAGTAGCTGCCCGCCTCAGGCAACCCAATTCAGCTCTTGTGCTCGTTCTGCCGCCTGTTTGGGAACATCAGTCGCAACAAAGTGTGCGTGAAGTATTTGGACACCTAGCATATGATTCACGATGGCATCTAATTGCACCTGCACTTCCGCCGTAATCTTGGGATCATCATGCATTGCAAAGAGTTTCTGTACTTCATCGAAGTCTAACAGGCCCGCAGCTTCCACCGCCTCACGACTTAAATGTTTGTCTGCCAACACTTTCATGGCCTGCCATTTTTTCGGATCCGTATGAGCTGGAGGTGCCATAAAGGCGAACTTTTCACGTTTATAGAGTGTTTCAGGAAGTAGACCTTTCATCGCTTCTCGCAATACCCACTTTTCTTTATTGCCTTTAATTCGCAAATGCGGCGGGATCTTGAAGGCGTGCTCGGCTAAGTGGTGGTCTAAGAATGCAGGACGCGCTTCCATGGAGTTAGCCATATCAACTCGGTCACCGCCCCACGTAAGAATTTGTCCCTCGAGCATGGTCTTAATCCACACGTACTGAGCCTTATCCAAAGGGTGGCGATCGCGTAACATGTCGGCGTCGAGTGTTGATGCAATTGCTGCTCCAGCATCGTAGTCCACTAAGTCAGGTTGCCGCTCCTTTGCAATGAGGCTGTCCGCATAACTCGCGCAGGACAACCAAGGCTGCACACAACTCGGAGTAAAGCCCATCTTGTCAACAAAAGCAGGGCTGATATGCTCTTCCCGCGCCAGCATCGCGCCTTTAAAGAGCTTGTTGTTCTTCTCCAACAGCGCTTGCCATTCCTCACGCTCTTCTGGAGGAAGGTGATCCAGTCCATGCAAAAATAGATCTTTCCGGAACGCCGGGTAGCCCGCATATAACTCGTCTGAGCCTTCACCGGTCATCACCACCTTATATTTTACCTCGTTGACCTGCTTACTCATGAGGTATTTAGCAACACCAAGCGTGTTATAAATCGTACGTTCCGTATGCCAAAGTGTGCGTTCGAAATGATCATAAAGGTCATCCGCATTCAGCATCATTACATGATGATCAGCGCCTGTCGCCTCGGCCATTTCGCGAGCAATGGGGGTTTCATCATAGTCGGCAGAATCGAATCCGATAGTGAAGGCTTTCACCGGATTCTGGCTTGCAGCAGCCGCCAGTCCAAGAATAGAGCAGGAGTCGATACCTCCAGAAAGATAGCAACCCACCGGCACGTCAGCGGTCAATCGATGCTGCACTGCCTCAAGGAGCTTTTCCCGCACGCCATCAATATAGGCTTGCTCGTCTGGGTTTTGGTCATGCTCCGACTCAAGAGGGAAGTCCACATCCCAGTACTTTTGCTCCTCAATTACGAATTTTCCGTCGATCCGCTTCACTTTCACTACGTGGCCTGGCGGCACTTGCTGGATGCCCTCAAACGCTGTTGTACCGGGTACCATGACTTGAATGAGCTGATGATAAAGGCCTTCTGACGAAAATTCTCGTTTCACTTCTGGATGCGCAAACAGCACTTTCAGTTCAGAACCGAACACTATGCCCTTCTCCGTTTGCGTGTAATACAGCGGCTTGATTCCGAACCGGTCACGCACCAGATAAAGCGTATCTTCTTGCTGATCATAAAGTGAAAATGCGAATTCACCGCGCAAATGTGGCAACATTCCATCGAGCCCAAGCCGAGGATATAGCTCAATCACCACTTCAGAGTCGCTTTTACTTGCAAAGCGTGCACCTTGCGCCGTGAGATCCGCTCGAATTCGCTGAAAATCATAGAACTCACCATTGTGAGCTAAGAGTAGTCGTTCATCTCGCGACATGAAGGGTTGACGCCCTCGCGATTCATTCAGATCAATGATTGAAAGCCGCGCGTGACTAAAGCCAACGCCTGCCTCTGGAATTACTTTATAACCATACCCATCTGGACCACGGTGATGCATGATGGCAGCCATATTCACCAGTACTTGTGGATTAATCATGTCACTGGGTTGTTGGTAAAAAACTCCGGCAATTCCACACATAAAATTTAGAACTCCTTTTTACACCGCATGTTTTGTTTCCAAAGCATGCGCTCAAACAATCGAATAAGACCGTTGGACTAAACAACGTCAATAACACGTTCTGCGCGCTGCACCATGCAGGTCAATAGCGCCATTCGGAGAAACACAGCCCCCCGTGCTTGGCTGAAGTACCAGTTATGTGGTGTGTTATCGAGGTCTTTCGCGAGCTCTTCGCCGCGTGCCAGTGGATGCAAAATAATGCCTTCCGGTTTCAAGGGGGAGCTAGCCGACAGGCTAAAACGCCCACCGTAAGTCTCGAAACTATCGCCTTCCCATGCAATGGCGTTGATATAGGTCACGTCGAGCCGAGGTAACTCCCGTTCCAGATCATGACTGAGCGTGATGGTTAAACCACTTGCTTCTAACTTTTCCCGCTGCCCCGGACTGAAGAGTTCATCCTTCACACTCTCATCATGAATAATCACGATCTCTTTAAAGCAATTCGCAAAAACAGCAAGGCTCTTTAACAAGCTCCGCACTGTCCGCATTTTACCGGGAATGCCAACCACTCCCATGGTTAGCTTGCGATCCTCGGGGACATCACTCTCAAGCAGGTCAGGACGCCACTTAAAAATGGCATAGAGATCAGCCATGGCTTGCGTTGGATGCTCATCACTGCCGTTGCCGGCATTAATAATAGGGATCCGTAGCGTGTCCATCATTAACTCCACGGAGTCTGCATGGTTGTCACGCAACACCACGCAGTCGCCGTAGTTGTTAAACATTTCAGCCACGTCTTCGAGACATTCACCTTTGGCGATGCCCGTGGTCGAACGGTCGGTGATGGACATAATGTCGCCACCGAGACGATGCCATGCACTCTCAAAACTCAGCCGAGTACGCGTACTAGGCTCATAGAATGCACTGATAAGGATCTTGCCCTGCAGCGGCGTGCTGAAGCGGGTTGGATTGCTCTCATACTTCGCAGCGAGGCGAAATAGCTGCTTCAGCGTGTCCTGACAAAATTGATCAGACGACACCACATGCTGATTCGCAAGGTTCAATAAATAGTCGCCGTCTTCCTGGATACCTCGTAATAAGGCCTTTGGGTGAGCGTCCCCATACACATCGGGACGTTCACGGTTAAATGACGCATCACTCACGTTCATAGCGTTACCAAATCTCTTTTGCTTTTACATCCAGAAAAAACAACACCAGCAAAATCACTGGCGTTGCCGCCGCGAAAACTAATGCTGTCACCACAAGAACCATGAGCGCGGTTGCAGAAATCATACGCCCTCCTTTTCATTGAGCTGTGCCCAATCGAAATCAGTCTGACTGAATCGCAGCCCAAACCACGTAATTACGCCGGAAACAGCGCACGACACCAGCGCTGCAACATAGAAGCCGACCACAAAATAACTGACCAGACCACAGAGCGTTCCAGCTGCCATAGCCCACGCTGCCGCCGTGCCCGTTAAACGTTGCTTATACAAACCCAAAACCACGGGCCAAATCGTGCTCGCCACAAAAGCGCCGGTGAAGTTCAACAAGGCGCCTAATGTTGCGATCTGCGGCAAACAGAAGAGCCAAGTAATGAAACCTAGGCCAATGATCACGCGACGATTCATACTGAATAGTTGCGTATCGGTGGCGTTTGGTTTCAGGTGTTTGTGATAGAGATCCCGCGTGACAAGATCGGAGGTCGCAGCCAACAATGAATCAAGACTTGAGGCCAAGGCAGAGAACACCACAATAAACACAATCACCGCGCCAAAGGTGCCCAATACGTGTGCGGCGACGCTTGGTCCAACCATGTCAGGACTGGCGGGAAAAATGCCTAGCGAAGGTGCCGCAAGAGCAACGAACCCTGTCACAATAGGAATAGGCAACCACAGTAACCCACCCACTAAAAACGCCCGGAAAGCGACTTTCCGTTTAAACGCGAGTGCCCGTGACCACCATACATTGGAATGGAAAATTTCTCCTAGTCCAAAGAAAATATTATTAAACAAGAACATGATCGCTGCGGGAAAGAGCAGCGAGAGGAGCTGCGGATGTTCCACCGAAAGTTGCTCATGAATTGGTTCAAGCCCGGTATTTACAAGCAACAGCACAGCGACTAGAACCACCCCAATAATAATAATCAGCGCTTGAATGAAGTCCGTTGCGATCACGGCCTTTAAGCCACCAAACAAAGTGTAAGTCACACAGATGAGCAAGATGGCGCTCATGCCAATATGGTAATCAAGACCACTCAGGGCCTGCAGCAGAATACCACCCGCCATGCCAAGGGAAATCAGCCACCCCATGGCATACACCATGGAAATCACAATGAAAATTCGCCACGCCCATACGCCGTACCGCAAGCGAATAAAGTCCCCACTCGTGTAGCCATGCGGCAGTAGTTCACGAATGCGAGCAGACAATGGTGCAAAGAAGATCAAACCGAGCGCAGCAAAAGAGTAGCCAATCATGCCCCAAATACCGAACTGATAGGTCAGTTCCGGTGCCACAAGTGTGGTGTTACTGGTCACCCAAGTTGCCATGGCGGTAGCCGCCGCAAAGGCGAACCCCACATTGCGGCCTGCCAGTGCAAAGTCTTCGTGAGTCTTATTCGAACGGCCAAGGTAGTAGCCGAAACAAACCCACAGAATACCGAACACCACAACAATGCTGAGGCCTAGGGTGCTATTGAGTGCGAAGCCCGCGACTTGCTCATCCATGGGAGGCCTCCTTGTTTCTGTTTCGATGTGCCCGAATCAGGGTCCAAGCAAGGAGAAAAAAGAGAATTGCGCCCGCAGCAAACAAACCGAGTGCTTGCCAAAGTGGATAATGTTGTACGGTGACTGTGACCGTCTCACTGAAGTTGTCGCCTTCGCGAGCCCGGAAATAGAATGTGCCATCGGGGAAACCGCTCAGCGCAATTTGATCGAAGTCGCCCATGGGCGAAAACTCAGCGCGAATGGTTTCGAAGCTATCGTCCCCCCCCTGTTCGATGACCACATCGCGGGTTCTGTCAGCTCCTGTAAATTGCAGCCGAAAATAGCCTTCGGAGATAGTGCCAGAAGGTCCGCTCAGAGTTAATTCAGGTTCACTTGAAGACTCTGTAGCGAAAGCCTTCATATCAACCAAGCCAATCTGGGAAATCAAAATAGTGCTGAACATCAGCAGCACTATCCATAATCCTGCTTTTGCCATACCAAGTCCTCTTGCCGGAGCCCATTCACCATGACGAGCCGGGGAGTGACGAAACGATCACCGTAACAAGCGGCGTTTCGTTTTGCAAATGAGCCCCCTGCAAACGCAAGGGGCTCAGTACTTTGTATAAGTTAGTTGTATTAGTGAAGCGACGGGGTTACGCGATTAGCTGACGCAACACAAAGTGTAAAATCCCGCCGCTCAGGAAGTAACGCACTTCATTAGCGGTATCAATACGACACAGCGCTTCGAAAGTAACCTCGCTGCCATCATCGCGAACAGCACTCACCTCAAAACGCTGGCCGGGCCGAATATCTTTACTAAGGCCTTTGATACTGATGACTTCTTCGCCAGTTAGCTCCAGTGTTTGCGCACTCTCACCCTCGGCAAATTGCAGGGGCAATACCCCCATGCCGACCAAATTAGACCGGTGGATACGCTCGTAGCTTTCGGCAATAACAGCCTTCACACCCAAGAGCCGTGTTCCTTTCGCTGCCCAATCTCGACTTGAGCCAGTGCCATATTCTTTACCGGCGAGAATAACAAGCGGGGTCTCTTTCTTCTGATACTTCATCGCAGCATCGTAGATCGACATCTCATCACCGTCGGGCATAAAGCGGGTATAGCCGCCTTCGGTATCCGACACCATCAAGTTTCTAATACGAATATTGGCAAACGTGCCTCGCATCATGACTTCGTGATTGCCTCGCCGCGAGCCATAGGAATTGAAATCTCGTATTTCAACGCCTTGCTCCTGCAAATACTTACCCGCTGGAGAGTCGGGCTTAATCGCCCCTGCCGGTGAAATATGATCGGTCGTAATGCTGTCGCCAAAGATCGCAAGAACACGAGCGCCTTTTATATCGGTAGGCTCAACCAACGGCTGATCAATACCGTCGAAAAATGGCGGGTTCGCCACATAGGTGGATTCATCACGCCATGCGTAGGTTTCGCTATCAGGTATTTCAAGAGCTTGCCAATGTTCATCGCCGTCAAAAACAGCACCATACTGCTTGGTAAACATACTGCTCACCACATGCCCGACCGCCTCGCTAATCTCCGCATTGGTTGGCCATATGTCTTTGAGAAACACGGGCTCGCCCTTTGCGTCGACGCCCAAAGGCTCGTTGTCCAAATTAATTCGCGTAGTTCCGGCGAGGGCAAAAGCAACCACTAAGGGCGGCGATGCGAGCCAATTGGCTTTCACTTGAGGGTGAATGCGCCCCTCGAAGTTACGGTTACCCGATAATACCGAGGACACCACGAGATCACCTTTATCTACCGCGGTTGCCACATCATCTGGCAGTGGTCCAGAATTACCAATACAGGTCGTACAACCATACCCCACCAGGTCAAAGCCCAGCTCATCGAGGTATTGGGATAAACCGGAAGCATCCAAATAGTCCGTGACCACCTTGGAGCCTGGGGCCAGTGATGATTTCACCCAAGGTTTACGTTGCAAGCCCCGTTCGAGGGCTTTCTTGGCAACTAAGCCCGCAGCGAGCATCACGCTGGGGTTTGAAGTGTTGGTACAGGAAGTAATTGCGGCAATGACGACATCACCATGACGCAATTTGTGGTCAGTCCCGGCCAGCGGCACTTCCGTATCATCACTCAGATCGACGCGCGTCAAACGCTCAGAACCGCCGATCTCATCATCCTCTGCGACACCCATCGAGCTCAAAAGCAGCTCAAAGCTGTCCTTGATTTGCGGCAGTGCAACGCGGTCTTGAGGACGCTTCGGCCCCGCTAAACTCGGCACCACAGTACTCATATCTAAACTGAGTGAATCGGTGAATACCGGCTCATTCGCATCATCACGCCACATCCCTTGGGCCTTGCTGTAAGCCTCCACCAATGCAACGGTGTTTGCGTCACGGCCAGACAACCGTAAATAGGTCAAGGTTTCATCGTCGACTGGGAAAAACCCACAGGTCGCTCCATATTCTGGAGCCATGTTGGCGATGGTAGCGCGGTCAGCGAGCGGTAAATGCGCCAATCCTGGTCCGTAAAACTCAACGAACTTACCTACCACGCCATGTTTACGGAGCATTTGCGTCACGGTGAGCACTAAATCGGTCGCCGTCACGCCATCATTTAATTCACCCTCGAGGCGAAAACCTATGACTTCTGGAATCACCATGGAGATCGGCTGCCCCAGCATCGCCGCTTCGGCTTCAATCCCGCCGACACCCCACCCTAGAACACCGAGGCCATTAATCATGGTGGTGTGCGAGTCAGTACCAACAAGGGTATCGGGATACACATAAGTCTTACCGTCCACGTCCTTCGTCCATGCGACCTTGGCGAGATACTCCAAATTCACTTGGTGGCAAATACCTGTGCCGGGCGGCACCACGCGGAAGTTATCAAAAGCTTTTTGCCCCCAACGCAAGAACTCATAACGTTCCTTATTGCGCTCCATTTCAATCTTCACGTTCTCGGCAAAGGCTTGCTTCGAAGCAAACTTATCCACCATGACCGAGTGATCGATAACCAAATCGACGGCAGACAGAGGATTAATTTTATTCGCAGGCAATCCTGCTTTTGCAACCGCGTCTCGCATCGCCGCGAGATCCACTACCGCTGGCACACCAGTAAAGTCCTGCATCAACACACGGGCTGGACGATACTCAATCTCACTTTTCGAAGTTCGCTCCTTCAACCATGCAGCAATCGCTTCAATGTCTTCTTTTTTTACCGTGCTGCCGTCTTCATGGCGCAGCAAATTCTCAAGCAATACCTTTAAGGAAACCGGAAGCCGATCCGTGTTGCCCAGCGCTTTGCTGGCTTTCGGTAAGCTAAAATAGTGATAGGTCTTGCCGTCGACTGAAAGCGTACTGGCGGTCTGAAAACTATCGTGACCAGACATATTGTTCTCCCTCGTGTCACCTTTATGTGATGTTGCATATTGTCTATCTATAGCTTGGTTCAGCATAGACAAAATACAAGGAATAACCACTATATACTCGCCGAATAAAGGGATGGGTTGAATTTCATCGACGGATAACCCATATCCTTGGCTTGGACAGTGCAGGAAAAGCTGGCACCATCGAGGTGATCGCTGTTTTCGCACAAGCAACTCGTCACGAAAGGAATTTTTATGAGTCAGGTATTGGATGACTTACTGTCATTAATGGAACTTGAAACCATCGAACAAGGAATTTATCGCGGTCAAAGCCAGGACTTGGGCTTTCGCGCGCTGTTTGGTGGACAAGTAATGGGGCAGGCACTCTCTGCCGCAAAGGAAACTGTGGCGGACGATCGCGGCGTACACTCTTTTCATAGCTATTTTTTGCGCCCTGGCGATGCCAACCGCCCCATCGTGTATGACGTAGAAAACATTCGCGACGGAAAGAGTTTTTCAACCCGCCGCATCAAGGCGGTTCAGTATGGCAAGCCGATTTTCTATATGACAGCTTCCTTCCAAGAGCAGGAAGAAGGCGTGGTTCATCAAGCAGAAATGCCCGACGTGCCTGGACCTGAGGGGCTGATTTCAGACCTGGATGTGCATCGCGAACATGCGGAGCTTATTCCAGAGCAGCTGCGCTCTAAGTTCACCAGCGACAAGCCTATCTTGATGCGTTTTGTGACCCAATATAATCCATTTAATCCGAAGCCCGACGCACCCATTCGCTATGTGTGGATTAAGGCTAACGGCGAGTTGCCAGACGATTTACGCGTACACCAATACTTACTTGCCTACGCCTCCGACTTCAACTTTCTGCCGACGGCGTTGCAGCCTCATGGTTTGAGTTTCGCAAGCCCGAAAATGCAAATGGCGACTATTGATCACGCCATGTGGTTTCATCGCCCATTTAGAATGGACGACTGGCTGCTGTATGCCATTGACTCTCCGAGTGCTAGCAATGCCCGTGGTCTCGTCCGCGGACAAGTGTTTTCAAGAGACGGCACACTGGTTGCTTCCACCATGCAAGAAGGCTTATTACGAAAACGCACTGACTAACGGGCAACCATACCGCCGTCGACCGCAAGGGCTTGACCGGTAATAAAGCCAGACTGTGGCAGAGATAGAAAGACAATAGTGTCAGCCACCTCTTCCACAGTCCCCATCCGATTCATTGGGTGGAACGCTGCATACTGAGCCTCTATCTCAGGATCTCTGCCAGTCACTCGGTCAATCATGTCCGTATGAATCACGCCGGGGCAGACAGCATTGACCCGAATATTATGCTCGGCATACTCGACTGCTGCAGCTTTCGTAAGTTGAATCACTCCGCCTTTAGACGCACAGTAGGCGGGTAAGTTTGGAAAGCCAATGAGTCCTGCAACAGACGAAATGTTAACGATAGCGCCACTGCCTTGCGTGAGCATGAGTTTCAATTGTTCTTGCATGCAAATAAATACCCCACGCAAATTCACGGCCAAGGTTCGATCAAAGTTCTCCAGCGACGATTCATGGGTTGGCGCATTCTCACCTTCGATCCCAGCATTGTTGCAGGCATAATCTAACCGCCCGAAGTACGCCAAAGTGTCAGCGTGCAGCGTGCGAATATCTGATTCAACGCTCATGTCTGCAACGACACTCAGCGCCTTACGCCCTAATTTTGTAATGGCCTGTTCCACCTCGACTAATCTGTCACGCTGAATATCTGAGATAACCACATCACAGCCCGCTTTTGCATAAGCGAGTGCTGTGGCTCGGCCAATACCCGCGGCGGCTCCTGTGACAAGTGCGATTGATGAGTTCATGGATTCATTCCTTAAGTGTGAGAGCGATTACAAAACCTAAGTATGGCAGGTTTCCCGTCAAGCCCTCATGATCTAAGTCATCTAACTGCATCCTTCGTTGATAATTAAGGAGATAGAGACCAGAAAAAATGAAGAAATTTTTTCTCACACTCATGTTTGTCGTATGAACTTCGCCATTAGCCGCATTTCGTTACAAGAAAGCGTAAAGAACTACAACTTTTGAGGTCGAACTCACGTAAAGTAAGAACTCGAGATATCGCCCTTAATAATGGTGCACAAACGGACATGACAATGCGTTGGATTTATATTTCTTTGCTATTGGTATTGAGTGCTTTCACAGCTGCAGCCTCGACTGCAGCCGAAGAGCATACTGACCGTTCTAGCGTGGTCACGCAACCACACCTTGAAGCGCGTCTTCTCAGCGAGTTTTCCACTATCTCTCGCGGTCACTTATACACGCTAGCGGTGGAATTAGAACCCGACGCTGGCTGGCACACCTATTGGATTAACCCGGGCGACTCCGGCCTTGCTACACAAATTCGTTGGCAGGCTCCTGAAGGAAGTTACTTTGACGATATTCAGTGGCCCATCGCGCAAAAGTTTCTTATTGGTCCACTTGCGAACTATGGCTTCGAAGACACCACCTACTTGCTCACCGATTTCAACATTCCCGCAGATTATCCCCACGACCAAGTGACTATTACTGCCAATGTCGATTGGTTGGTCTGCGAAGAATACTGTATCCCCGGAAGTGCCGAACTGAGCCTCACCTTAGATGTGGGCATGCCTGAGCTGTCAGAGCGCAATCAACCACTGTTTAGAACGGCTCGCAATCGCTTACCGGAAATTGCCGACTGGCCCGCCCGCTTTGATATTCAAGGACGCCAAGTCACTATTATCGTTGAGTCTCCCGAAGCAGTGGCAATGGCCCAAGAAGAGAGCTTTTATGGTTTCGTGGGCGCTTCTGAACTGGTCGAGCATGCCGAGGAAGCCCGCATTGAAACTACCGATGATATGCTTGTCATTCGACGCACCTTAAACACCTATCATAGCGAAGTCCCAGATAAGTTTATTCTTCAACTCACACATGACAATCGTAGCGTCGAGCTTTGGGTGCGTGGCGCCGATCAAGGGCCTGGAGCCGCAAGTGCAGCTGCCGGCGGCATGGAAGGTGGACCGGGGCTCGCTCTGGTTCTAGTCTTTGCATTCCTTGGCGGCTTAATTCTAAATCTGATGCCCTGCGTATTCCCAGTGCTGTCATTAAAGGCTATGGCGATTGCCAATAGTGGTAAGCGGCAACTCCCTGATGCGCTTTGGTACACCGCAGGTGTTGTGCTGAGCTTCCTCGTAATTGCCGCGCTCCTACTCGCACTGCGCGCGGCCGGGCAAGCGCTCGGCTGGGGCTTCCAACTTCAAAATCCATGGCTAATCGGTACATTAGTACTGTTGTTTGTAGCCATTGGGCTCAACTTATCGGGCGTATTCCAGTTTGGTACGCGTTTGATGGGCTTGGGTCAGAGCCAAGTGCAGAGTGCTAGCGACGGTTCTGGCGCAAAAGGGTCTTTCGCGACGGGCGTGTTGGCAGTCATTATCGCCAGCCCCTGTACTGCACCTTTCATGGGCGTAGCGCTGGGATTTGCTATTGTGCAACCACCCGCAATTGCTCTACTGATTTTTGCCATGCTGGGTATTGGTCTCGCCTTCCCGTTCTTAGCTCTAGGTCTTATTCCTGGTGCCGCGCGGGTCTTACCAAAACCAGGAGCATGGATGGACGGCTTCAAGCAGTGGATGGCCATTCCCATGTATCTCACCACAGTCTGGCTACTTTGGGTTTTTGGCCGTCAAGCCGGTGTTGATAGCTTGGCAATTCTGCTTGCCGCAGTCGTGATCTTCGCCACCCTACTCTGGTGGCATGGGCGCCAGCAATTGCAAGGAGGCCGCACGCTAGGCCAACGCATTGGCTTACTCATGTTTGCTGGCATTACTGTACTGCTTTTCTGGGGCGCTTTGAGCTTGCAACAATCACCTGGTAGCAGCAGCGACGAGGTCGATGGGCGTAGTTGGCAAGCTTGGACACCAGAACGCCATGAGGCACTCAAAGGCGAACAACCAGTCTTTGTGAATATGACTGCAGATTGGTGCATTACCTGCTTAGCCAATGAGCGAGTCGCACTCGATACCGACGCCACCCGCGCGCTTTTTGCCGAGCATGACATCGCTTATTTGAAAGGTGACTGGACGCTGCAAGACCCAGCCATTACCGAGTATCTGAGCCGCTACCAGCGTAATGGCGTACCGCTCTACGTCTTGTACTGGCCGGGTCGCGATCCCTATGTACTCCCACAGATTTTAACCACCGGCATAGTGCGCGATAGCGTACTTGCTCATCAGTAACTCACGAGGAAACGACAATGTTTAAAGCAACTCTCACCTTGATTGGGTCTGCCATGATCGCAGCAAGTGCCATGGCTAGCCCTGAAATTGGCCAACCTGCCCCTGACTTCCGCGTTGTAGATACTCAAGGGCAATACCATACACTCAGTGACTTTAGCGGTCGTACTGTCATGCTCGAGTGGACAAACCACGATTGCCCCTTCGTTGTGAAGCACTATCGCACCGACAATATGCAGTCATTACAGCGTGAAATGACCGGTGAAGGCGCCGTTTGGTTGACCGTCATTTCGTCTGCACCGGGTACACAAGGTCACGTATCGCCGGCCCGTGCCGATGAACTGACCGCGACTCGCAATGCGGCTCCGACTGCAGTTTTGCTAGATGAATCTGGCGAAATGGGCCGAGCCTACGATGCGCGTGTAACACCGCACATGTACGTGATCGACGAGAACGGCATTCTGAAATACGCTGGCGGTATTGATAGCATTCCATCAGCCAATCCAGATGACGTGCCACGTGCTGACCCTTACTTCGCGAATGCTGCGCGCGCAGTCTTGAACGGTAGCGATGTTGAGCGTCCGGTGACGCGCCCGTATGGATGCACCGTAAAATACGCAGACTAATAAGCTGAACTTTACGTCAGCAAATTAGGTGGGCTTCGGCCCACCTTTTTTGTCCCTTGTTTGCTTCAACTGTTTGCATCAACTGTTTACCCTAACACCGCTATTTGCCGAATTGCGCTTTCTTGCTATGGTGCTCCCTCAGCACACACTCATTAGTTTTAGGCATTTCCGAGCATGAAAGAACCCTCAACATTGGCGAGAACCGAGTCTCCCCATATTGGCCGTGGCATCCTCTTTATGATTCTCGCCATCCTGGCATTCTCGCTAATGGATGTCGCCATGAAAGAACTGACCGCACGCCTCAGTGTCTTTCAGGTGAGCTTCTTTCGCGGCGCTATGTCACTCCCTTTCGTGTTGCTATGGTTAATGTGGGTGGGACGCATGAATCGCATTGCACCAGTTAAAATACACCTCCATGTGCTGCGCGGAATTATTAGCATTGCCTTTCTCATCCTGACAGTATTCACACTACGCGAACTACCCCTTGCGAATGCTTATGCCATTTTCTTTGCCGCGCCATTAATCATCACGGTGCTATCGGTGCCCTTACTCAAAGAGAAAGTGGGCCGACATCGTTACACGGCAGTGGGTGTAGGGTTCCTCGGGGTGATGGTGATGTTGAATCCAAGCGCCATGGGTTTTGTGTCTTTCGGGGTTATTACGGGTTTGCTGGCAACATTAGGCTACTCACTCGGCATGATCCTGATGCGTTACATGCACCGCACTGAACGCTCCGAGTCTTTGATGTTCTTCTTTGTAGTCAGTATTTCTATCGGCTGCGGGCTACTCGCACTCACCGACTGGCAACCGGTCACAGCGCAAGACATACCGTGGCTATTAGGGCTCGGTCTTTCGGGCGCGATTGCCCAATATTTGCTTACGGAAGCCTATCGCATGGCCCCGCCCTCGGTACTGTCCTCATTTGAGTACACCGCGATGATTTGGGCACTCTTTTTCGGCTATTTACTGTGGGGAGAATGGCCTAGCATATGGGTTCTCGTCGGAGCCATCATTGTGATCGGCAGCGGCATTTATATTAGCCATCGTGAAGCGCAACATGCCGCACAGCGCCGTTTAGAGCAGAAGGTTTAGACCCTTACGTCTAGATCTAAGCAACAAAAAAGCCGGCGCATCACTCCGGCTTCCACTTTCGAATTTGTCTCACGTAACTTACTTGTCAGCAAGCTTCTTCAAGTTGTCGTGAATTTTGAAAATCACGATCAAAATTTCACAGTAAATTCGAGCAGCAATCGCAATACCAATAAACAGCAACACGCCACCCAAAATATTAGAAATCCCCACACCTGCATAAGCACTCTGGCTAAACATCACACCAATGGCAGCGAACAAGCCACCTAGCAACGAAAGCCAATAGACAAAGGTAATAATTTTCGGAGTTAACATGCTGTCGAAAAAGAAAATGTTTTTCATTTGAGGTTGTCCTTATTGTTGTTTTATTTACTTCAAGTCCACCTCAGCATGCCCAACTATTAATCAACGGTCAATTTTTGCTTACAACCACCGTTTCACCTGAGTCAGGTAGACCAAGTAATCCTCTCCAAATGTACTGATGAGAGCTCGTTCTTCCGGCATGATTTGCCAGCGCGTGAGATAAAGCGCAAATAAAACAACAAGGAGTAAAGCGGGAGGAACCGCAAGAAACATCGCCCAACTCGCCAAAATGAAGCAAAAACCTAAGTACATGGGGTTACGCGTAAGCCGAAACACCCCCGAGGTCACCAACTGACTCGACTCTTCCGGGTGCATTGGATTCACCGTTGTTTGAGCGCGGCGGAAACTAACCACCGCACTCACACAAAACAGCACACCCAGGGCTAAAAGTACCCCGGTCACCGGCAACCGATAGAACTCCATTGCAGCGAAGGGCGTGCCGAGCAAGTGCACCAGAGCAATAAGCCCAGCAACAATAACCATTAACAGCAACGGCGGCACCTTACACTCAAGCTTTTTCATGTCATCCTCGTGACGCACTCACAACGCGCGAGCAACATAGTCAAACCCACCTGTTACTGCGGCAACCTGCGCTAAGATACATTCCTCGGGCGTAGCCTGCTCACTGTCTGGGTAAACCTCGGTGGTGGTGACATAGCGCGCATTTGTAAAACCCATGCACAAGCCGTATTCCTGAGCTTTATAGAATATCAGGCCACGCTCAGCAATGGGTTCGCCAATCAAGCAACCATGCTGATCAGCGTCCGCAATGTGAGTCACTGTGGCAACTGAATCCAATACGGCCTGTTGAAACGCTATTTCAGGATTCACACTATTGCCCACCAAGTAGAATCCATCCGGAATATCCCAGTTATCGTGGATCACACCATCACGAGCCGCTAAGGCCGGGCGAAACTCGGAGTTGTCCGTATCTGTGGTTTCATGCAGATCAATATGCGCCAACACGGGTTCGTTCAGATTCGCAATATAGGCCATCAGCTGAGCTGTCTCGGGAACGCCACTTTGCTCCTTAAAGGAACGGTTCGGATCAATAGTTTTTGGATTCCAACGATTGATCGTCTCGTAACCCCAAGGGCTAATACATGGCGCAACCACCACATTAAAATACCGCTCGTACTCCGCTGCCTTAGCTTGTAAAAACCGCAGCGCCCCGTGTACACCGCTAGTTTCATAACCATGCACACCGCCCGTCACCAAAACCACAGGCCGACCTTTCTGCCAGTTGCGTGTTTTCACCACATAAAGGGGGTAGTCTTCAAAGCCAAATTGCGCATAATCTAAGGTGCCGTATTGAGTCACGTCAAAGTGCTTTTTCAAGCTTTCTATGACGTCCACCACGTCCCGCTCATAGGAACGTTGTTTTGTTTGTTGTTGCAACCATTCACTTTTTTCCGAATCTCCCCAAGGGGTTCCCGGGGTGCCTATCGCATACTGATCGGACATACTTCTCTCCTTGCCGAAGACGCTTAAATCACGTTACAAAATCCGCGTCACAAAACCGCTTTATAAAGCACTAGTAACGAAAACGTTATCATACTAACCTGCCCTACTAAACTCTGGTAGGATGAGCCCGTCAATTTGTGTTTTCTTTTAGATGATTCACCGAACCAATACTAAGGACAGTTGCGTGCGCCGCGGACTTCATTCACTTCTTCTCGTTTTCTCTACCTTAGCTCTCAGTGCTGCAACTATTGGATGCAGCAACACGCAGCCTGCACAACGACTCGTCGCCGACCCACCGAATGCAACAATGAATGCGGAAGGTCGATACCGGAACCTCGATGCGCGCAATCGCGATTACCCCCATACATGCGAGGCGGATTGTTATACGCCTCATCCTTGGGTTGACTGTGAAGGCGAGAACGAGCGTTGTGTCTTCGTGGGTGACAACCCCGACATTCCCACAGATACCGGTTTTATTGTGCAGTGGCTTGGGCATGCAAGCTTTCAAATCATCGACCCGAGTGGCCAACGCTTCTTACTCGATCCCGTGAGCCGTCAGTTTGACCGCCCGGTGAGTCTGGCATTTCGAATTGCCGAAGGTTTTTACCGTGAAGAGCCCCAATGGACCAGCATTTATGACGAAGAACGGGTCGCGGCAGTGCTTTACTCACATGTGCATTACGATCACTTCAGCAAACGCGATATTCGCCGTTTGGGAACCACGCCTCAGTATTATGTGGGTTTAGACACAGCACGTTACTTTCCCCGTGGCGACTACCACATCACTGAAATGGATTGGTTTACCGCGAGTTCTCTAGGCGATACCCAAATACATGCCGTACCCGCACGCCATTTCAATAGTCGTATTTGGGTGCCATTTATCTATGAAGATGAGAACCGTGCATTGTGGACGGCTTGGATTATAGAGCATGAGGGGAAAACCCTCTTCTTCGCTGGAGATACAGGGTATTCAAGTCATTTTAAGACCATTCATGATCATTTCGGCGACATTGACGTCTGTTTGATTCCCATTGCGTCCTATCATCACGAGACTCATGGTGCCTGGTATCGCTATGTGCACACGACGCCAGAAGACGCGCTAGTCGCTGCACAAGATCTGGGTTGTAAAGTCATGGTGCCTTGGGGCTATGGTAATCACAGCTGGAAGATGGGTGACCTCACCAGCCATTCAGCCCTCGTTCGACTGCTGAACATGGCAGATCGCCTCGACAATGACATACCTTTCTACATTATGAACGAAGGCGACGTGCGCAGATTCTAAACCGTCACATGAACTCAGTGAGACTGTTCTGCGTATCCTATACTAAGAAGTCCACGGCAAACTGAAGGTATTTGTGAAACTAGGCAAGAAAGACAGTCAGCCCCAAACAACCCAACTCACCATATTCTATGATGGTGGATGTCCGCTCTGTGTGCGTGAAATGCGCCACCTGAAACGGCTCGATCGCAGCCACAAGATGGGCTTCGAAGACATTCATGAGGATGACTTCAGTAGTAGATATCCCAATGTGGACCCTAAGGCTGCCGACCGCATTTTGCATGCCATGCTGCCTTCGGGCGAAATGGTCTACGGACTCGACGTGACACATCAAGCCTGGTCTTTAGTTGGTCGAGGTTGGCTCACCGCCCCGCTTCGCTGGCCAGGACTCCGGTGGATCGCAGATCGTGTCTATCTTTGGTTTGCGCGCAACCGCTACAGCATTTCGAAAGTATTCACGGGCAAGGCACGCTGTGAACGCTGCTCCCTCGACTAGCCATAAGCACAGTTACGCGCACTTAAGCGCCCTTAATATCCCTTTGAAGAATCATTAAAGGCTTCACGAATACTATTGGCAAAGGCGATGAATTTCTCTTTCATGGTACGTTTCACACTAATCTCGACCGAACTCAAAACCGACCAGCCCTCAATGTGAATCACGGGGGCTTGGCGTCCACCCATCGAGGGGGATTTGTTCTCTACTGAACTCGCAATATTTACCAAGCTCGAAGACACATTCACGTTCTCCGGTACAAAAATCTCAGTCGAACTCATCACGTCGGCAAGGCGAATCGTCACATGTTGGTGTTGGAAAATAGCATCGGTAAAATCGAGTGTCGTCGAGCCGAGCCCACCATAGATCACGATCTCCTTCGGCACGACCCATTGGCCTGAACGCTCACCACTGCTCAAAATGCTAACAATGCGGTGGTTCGTTTGATCATTTCCGGCCTGATAATTTGGAGTAAATTGTTTGTCTTTAAATTGGTCGTACTCTGAGTCTGCTTCCATTGGCAGGTCTTCAACCAAGTCCATCAACACCTGATGACTATCAGTGGCAGAAGCTTCATCCAAACGTCGCTCAAAGGCCGCAGCAGAAATAATGCCATGACTGTAATTAACGATCAGTTTATCAATAGCTTCTTCACGCACTTTCTCGATGGGGCGATCTTCTAATTTAACTGGCATAACGAGTGTCCTAAATCTGGTCTTCAGTAAGTGTAATCAATTTCGTCGCTTAATTGCTATCGAAGCAAGATTCACGCCTAAATTGGAAACCTATACATTTCAATGATTTACAACAAAAGCATTACAGTAGGTTCGCTAATTTCACCGATACTTAGCAAATTTCACTCCTTCAAAGTGAGCAAAAAACGCATTAACAAGCGATGGTTAATCACGCATGATAGAACAACGCCCTCTTTTGCCAAGGCCAAACAGAATCCTATGAATATACTCAAGCGACTTACCCAAGATTGGCAGCGCCAGTGGATTATTTGTTGGTTCTTCTGTGGTGCCGCAGCGTTGACCGCAGGCTATTTCTTCGGTACGGAGCGAAGCGGTCTCGATGGACTGATGCTAGGTGTCGCCTTCATCGGTTTGGTCTGCGTAGTGTCCCTCGCCTTTCGCAAAAACACCTTAGGCAACGGCCTAGGCATGGTTGCGAATCTTGGTGAATCCTTTGTGCAAGGACGCAGTGGTGCCACCGGACTCATGCTCGCCCCACTCTTCTATTTCGCCACCCACGCCTATGGTTTATATCACTGGAAACACAACCAAGATGCTGAAGGGCGCATGCGCCCGCGGCGTGCATCACTCCATGTATGGCTCATTAGCGGCCTATTCATTGCGACTGGGCTTGCACTCTTCCCTTGGTTGAATGCGCAATTGCAACACTACAGCTTTATTGAAGCTGGCAGTGACACCGCCATACGGCTACTCTGGCTCGATATCAGTTGGTACCAGATCAACATCTTAGCCTTCGTGCTCGGCATTACGGCACAAACCACTATGATCCTGCGTTATTCCTTTAGTTGGTTACTTTGGATTGTCGTGAACTTTGTTTGGCTCGCAGTCAATCTTGCCAATAACAACATTATTTTTGCGATTCAAACTATGGTGTATCAGGTGAATGCCTTTATTGGTTTATACAGTTGGTGGAGCTCACAGCGCAGTACTAATAACCAACAGCTAGCCTGACCAATTTGGTAACTCTATCCAGGTTCTGCTAGGGTTTAAGTTCACTCACTAAATGAGACCAAGCTATGCCCTTTAACCGACTACCTGTCCTTGTGGGCGCCCAGATTCTGCTATTTCTGTTCTTCACCCAATCCACTTACGCCAAAGCAAGCTCTACCGCACCTGCGGCTATGGAGAACGATAAAGCGTATATACAAGACGCCTATCGATTGGCAGAATCCGGCGATGCGGATGCTCAGTTGTTTATCGGCTATCGCTATCTTGAAGGTACCGACACACCGCGTGATATGGAGCGCTCCATCAGATGGCTCACGCGTGCCGCAGCGCAAGACAATGTAACAGCGACCATAATTCTTGGAACCGTCTACGCAGAAGGTGAATTGGTCAAACAAGATCCGAGGCTTGCATACCAATGGTTTAACCGTGCAGCCGCTTTTGGCGAGGAGGTTGCCCAAGCACGATTAGGGCTGATGTACCTCACTGGGGAGGGTACCATTCAAGATCTGGTGTACGCCCACATGTGGTTCAACATTGCTTATGCAAATGGACACGAAGAGTCTGCAAGGCTCCGAGACGACATTGCGCAGGAACTTAACCGAGCAGAACTGTCCGAAGCCAGATCGCTAGCACGCCAATGCATGCGGAAGCAGTATCGGGATTGTTGAATCAAGGTTTACAGCTCTTCGAGTTTGTGGTGATCGACCCTAAACAATTTATTGATGACAAATTCGTGTCACCTAAACTTGTTTGCCAGCCACTACTAACCGAAACTTTTTAATTTTCGTTTTAGCTACCGCTAAGTATACTTGGTTCTGCGGTGCTTGCTTTGATTAACACATCAGACCTTGGTCCACAGTGGTGCTTCTCAATGCGCAGTGCTAGAATTGTGGCATTGATGTCAGGAGGTTCCTATGTCCAACAAATTACGTAAGTACGGTATAACAACACCCGTTGTTCGCCCTTACATTAAGGCAACCAAAGAGCTCAACCTAGAGACTCCGGAAGGACGTCAGCTTGTTTTGTCAGAAGCTAAAAACCAGCTTCGTACCCATCAAAAGACATTTGACCGTCTGGCATCCATGTAATGAATTTAGTGAGGTTCCCTGCTTCTCGAGTTATCGAGATTAATGCCTTTATTCTTTCTAAAGGCCCTGGCAAAAAAGGAGCCCCGGACAAAGGGAAGCTAGAAGGTGCTCTATCTCGCATAGACAGCGCTATAGCCTATGAAGGCCTCAGTGATATCTTCGAAATCGCGGCAAAGTACGCCAAAGTAATAGCGCAGGCGCATGCGTTGTCGGATGCAAATAAAAGAACAGGCTTAATGGTTGCACTAGAGTACCTCTCTTTGAATGAGTACGAAATTCAGAAAGATTATGAACCTTTTGCCGACGCGATGGTGGACCTAGTTCTCGACGCACTCACTGAACAGGAGTTTGCTGACTTGTTGTACGCAGCTTGCACAGCTAGCGCTGACTTATAAAGCGCAGTGTCACTCCATAATCGTCATTTGCGTTAGACGAGATGGCCCCGCTCATATAGCAAAGGACATTATTGACTTGAGATTAAGTGCAGCACATTTCAGCCCTTTTTCTCTGAAGTTTAGTGACCCATGCCAGTTTTACCTCCTTAGCGAAAGTGTTTTCATTCGATTTGCCAAAGCGCGAAAACATCCAATAAAAGGTTCTGCGTCCACCCCGAACTCCATACAAAGGAAAAGGGCCCACACTTTCGTGCGGGCCTGAGCTGGGGGATTTACGCAAGCCATCCATGGCTTGCGCCCTATGGGTCTCGGCTACGCCTCGATGCTAAAACGCTCCTCTCCACAAGGTAATCGTTTTAGTGAACCCCTTACGAAGGTTCTGCGTCCACCTCGAACTCCATACAAAGAAAAAGGACCCACACTTTCGTGCGGGCCTGAGCTGGGGGATTTACGCAAGCCATCCATGGCTTGCGCCCTATGGGTCTCGGCTGCGCCTCGATGCTAAAACGCTCCCGGCGTTTTAGTGAACCCCTTACGATGGTTCTGCGTCCACCCCGAACTCCATACAAAGAAAAAGGGCCCACACTTTCGTGCGGGCCCTTTTCCCTTGTATTGGTGGAGCTGGGGTCAACCAAAAAGAACCACCAAGAGCTTGTTAATAAAGGGAGTAATTAAAAATAATATCAAAAGAACCCCCAAATAGACCCCCATCAGTTCAATCCTTTATATAGCTTTAAGGAATGCTAACACGTCAGTTAAAAAGCGAAATACTTATTCCATCTTTTCCTCGCTTTGACGAATACGCCAACGAAGGGCTATATATTAGCCATCCTCCGCTTTACTAGACAAATATTCTATCTGCTGAACTCTTCAAGCGCGCTCAGTTGAGCCTTCAAATCCTTGAGCAGAAAATGAATCTCTGAGTAGATATTTGAGTAACCTCTACCTACGTGGAATATCAATCCTCCGTTTATGATCACTTTCTTACGCGCTTGACCTAATTAACCTCCTCATAAAATTCGCTGAATCATCAGCCCAAAGACATATCACGACTTCAAGGCTTTGCATCGCGCAGCACAACTCTATTTGTCCTTTCACCTTGCAAGCTAGTACTATTATTAACGAACAGTAATCACTATAGAATGAGAAACACTACTTAGCTCCTTACTAACATAGGATTGAATAAACGAGCTTTCCCCATTTAGAATAAGGCCTCATTCTGCCCATCAACACAGCCCTCATGTTGAATTTATTGAACTAGCAAAAATCGACAGTAACTGCTCTATCTTAACTTTACGAAAGTTTGTAACCTTCGCTGTTAGAGTGGATATGGGTATAAATGAAGATGGTAGTTGACTAGTTGTACCATATTTTATGCCATTAGAGACGATTCCAATAACGCGACCGTCCTCATTCAAAACTACGCCACCACTCATACCATGGAAAATCTGTTCTCTGACCTCTATTCTTCTTGAATCTGCTTGACCGTATTCCCTGACAATTACGGTGTCCGTCACACTAAACGTGTCACCTTCACGATAATCGGGATACCCGATAAGCTTAACAGCTCTCCCTACCGAGTAGTCTGGATATGGTTCAATATCGAGAGGCTCCATGTGCCTATCAGCTATACTACTAGTTATTAACGCCACATCAGCACAACCATCTGCTATAACAATTCTTGCATCCAAAAAATTTAAACACTTTTTCTCTAGCCAGTCGATTTGCAGTTCAGTAGCTTCTCGTCCGCTTATTATGCCTTTTACTACATGTTGATTAGTGACCAGTCCAGCACCTTTCAGCATAAATCCAGATCCGGAAAAAGTCTCCCCACAACTGTTGGACAAGTCCCAAATCACAACAGTTGATCGAGCTGTTATGGCATCTATGCTTAAATTATAGTCCTCATTCGGCTCCTCAGTAGCAACTGTATACATGTACATAAGCTTTCTCCAGACGGGGCACGACTTTCCTCTGACCTCTCGAATGAAATTAAGTCGTCCTCTTAGTTTTTGCCGAAACAGGAGGCCGGGCTCCTCATGCATTTTTTTACTATGTCTTGGGGGTATGTAATCACTGTGGAAGTGCTCAAAATGAACTGATTCTGCTTTAGGGAATCCGTATCTCAATGCAGCATTAAGCATGGAAGACGTTCGTCTAAGAAATCGGCGATTCACGTTCAGCTTTTCGTTCACTGTGATATTCGTGACAGCTTGTCTATTTTGTTTTGACTGAAGCCTAGTTTTGCTTGAGTTAATCTTGAAACCATTTTTTGAGATTACATCAGTAAGCTTCGCTCCCGGAATAACCTTATCTCCATTGAAGGATACGATAGCTTCAGGAAGCTTATTTCGCTGCTGCCTGAATGAAAAGCTTATATCGTCAGCGTATCGCGTGTATGTACACCTATATTTTTGGGCTAACTTTAGAAGTTGGTTATCTAGCTTGAACGCAATAATGTTTGAAACTATCGGAGATGTTGGAGCACCTTGGGGAAGCGCTCCCTCGTGACAGCATATCTGAGCTACAACAGTTGCAACATTATACGGCATATTAAAGGGACTACTCTGTAGCACTCGCTGAACCCTGCCAAATGTTATTGTCCCAAAAAAATCAGCGAGATCTATATTAAATACATGTCTTTTTCTTAGGTGCGGGGTTGCATTTGTAATGATGTTCCTCTTTTTCACAAATCCATGTGTCGACCCTCGTGGGATATAGTACTTCTCTAATTCAACCTTGATCTTTCTTTGTAAATTTTTCAGTGGTTCTATCGGCGCATGAATCGTCCTTTTATCTCCATTTTTTTTAGAAATATCGAAGTGATAGTAGAGCCGATTTTCAGAGTAGAGAAGCTTGAGCAGGTAATCTCGCCTAACGCCAAGTAGCCGAGACAGTATGTGTAAGTCTGAGCAGTGCTCTAAGCGAGTTGGATTTATATGATCTTCTAGAGTGAACATGGTTTCTTTCCTCAGAAAAGCGCTGGGAGGGGTTTTGTCTCTTGCAATTAGCGACAGGCTAACTTTATGAAGAAGATGGCGCGAGGGGCAAAGCTGACCTCGCACGTAGCAAATGCAGATAGCATAAGAAAGTTAAACCAGCCCTCCCAGCGCTTCCATACTTCCACACAATCTATTCAGCATCAAGGTTCGTTGTTAAGGAGTGCTTGAGTCTATAGATGTTCTAACTTAGCTGGTGAAGCAATCAAGTACTAAAATCTAGCCGACACGGGGCGGACTCCTGACCATATAGCCACTCAAAGTCTAACGAGATATGATAAAGCTTGGCTTACCAAGCGGATTACAGAAATGACAGAGAGAAAAGATGAGGTAGCATTGCTGACTTCAGATTTTTCGGAGAGTGCGAAGCGCTTTCTAATGAATAAAATCAAAGACCCGAGGCCATTCTACTTCGTGTCAGCTTGGCTGGCAGTCAACTGGGTTCTAGTTTACTTCCTTGCGCGTACTAACCTACCTCCTCTCGAAGCAATCAATGTTGCGAAGAGCGAGTCTATGCTTGCCCCCACAAAATTGATTTTTTACCCGATTGTTTTTTACTTTATATTGCTCACATTTGTGCCGATATTTATTGCCGCAGGTAAGTGGTTATACAATCGAGTACATTTGCGCATTTCAAGTTACATGCTAGAAAAAATTGAGCCACACAGCTTCGTAAGCCGTGAAGAGTTTAAGCAGTTGGAGAGAGAAAAGGACGATCTAGAGGAGAGATATTTAACTGGCTCCGAAATTGAAGAAAAAAACTCTGAGATAGAATCCTTAAAGAACAACATAAAAAAGTTGGAGTCAACGTTAAATAGCTTACAAAATAAAGCTGCTCAATTCCCAATCGAGTTACTTGATTTTATAGCAAAGCTAAGACTTAAAGATATGCCTCTAAAGGATGTTCTAAAAATAATCATCCCACTACAGTTTTTCGCCGAAAGTAACGACGCTTTCGACCTGAATAGTGTTAATTTAACGCGAAAAGCAAAAGAGTCTGTCGGCGCTGTTATGGATGAACTAGTGAAAGGAAACTACCTCACTACAAGCAAGGAGGGTGTATTATTACCCAACGAAGTGAATAGTTCATGGGCTGAAAAACGCTATAAGTTCACACCGGAAGGCAGAGCGCTATTCAAGCGAATCTGACGATGTAAACATAGCTGAGAACAGCTTTCAGTAGTAGTATCGGATGTGATCAATGATATCGTTCTTTTTAAGGAATATGTTCTCTCAGCGCAGCCCTAGCTCGACACTGTCGTTAGCATTGTGAATCTATTACGCACAACCAACCGTCAACATCTTGGGATTCACCAAATAAGGTGGGGGGTTGTTCTGGATTTTGGGTTCGTTTGACTTAGCGGGGGGGATACCCCAAACGCAAAAAAAATCTAGTAACACACTACCCTGATACTTTACTGAATGTTTTTCTCAAACCCTAAGTAGCGATTTCCGAATATGAAACCTGAACAAATAAAGTATGCAATCTACAGTAAGGGCTTTGACCTCACCATGTTATCCAACGTGCTTGATAAGTCACCGAGCCTCATTTCAAAGGTGATACATGGCAAGGGGAGATCGTATGTTGTTGCTGAGGCTGTAGCGAAGATACTGGAGATGTCAGTTTCAGAGGTTTTCCCCAACCAATATGACAAGTACCTTGGACGTGCATACAAGAGTTCAAAGGTATTTCAGGAGAAGCAGGAAGAGCTTCGACGGATTTTAAATCAAAGCTGATAGATTGCAGGCGATTATAGAGTATAGGGCGCGTAGAGTCTTGGGGCACCTCAAGTTAACATTTAGGATTTAGGGCAAAGTTAAAAGTGGTGTCCAAAGGAATCCAACTAAGTCGCTTGATTTTGGGCTTCCTTTAGGTTCTTGGATTGCAATGATAGCGTTTAGGTTAGGGAGGATTTGTAGTGCAGAGCAAAGGTGACGAGGAAGCTAACGCTGATAGCTTCACCTGACCTCTCCCCCAAGAATAGAACCATGACATCGTTGATGTATCAATTTTATGCCTTTTTTGTGTGGTCGGTGTAGTATTAAATTTGTGGACGAAAAGAAATACCTTATGTCAGCTAATGTATGAGTCTGTAGATGAATAGAACCGACACCGAGTATCTGACCTGATGAAAGTTGGGTGCCATGCTCATCTGAGGCTCAACTCCAAAAAGTCATTTCAAGGAGAACAACCTAATGCGCATGCTTTCGTGGATAGGCTTTCTATCGATTATATTATTGTCAACTGGTTGTTCTTCCTCAAGCTCTGTAATGCCTGATGGTTACTACGGCGAGCTCGGTGAGTATTGGGGAACTTTGAATAAGTGCGAACAAGTCGGTCGTATTGACTCTGCTACAAGGTCACGTGCTTCCGATGCTTTAACATATGTTTTAGGCACTTGGACATATGACCAAGAGCGACTTCAATCTCATATCATCTCTGGGTATCGCAATGCGAATACATCCTTCAATTCTTGCCATGCAGTCCGCCAGAATGCAGAGTCAATGATCTCTGCGGTAGCAGAAAGAAGGCAGAATGTTGCGGCCACCAACCTGCGAGTACAAACATTCTCCTCTACCTTGAATGCAATAGGACAAAGTTTAGATGAAGCCGGAGATAGAGCCAGAGAAGCATCCTATCAGAATAATCCAACTATTCAGTATGACTGGGCAACTCCAGTAAACCGGACGTCCGAACCTTATGAATACAAGTATGAGAATAATCCTTCCAACAATTTTAATGCTCTGCAACATTACGTAAGACATGAGAGAAGTAGTGTTTCAGGAAGGCAGGTTTGTATATATAGCAGAGGAGCGACTCTAGTTTTACCGTTTGGTGTATTCCACTGCCCTCTTAACTATAACCCTCAGCAATAGTCTTTCGTTTTTAAATGGGTTGGTATCAATACATGACAAGCAGAGTTATCTCTCAGCTCTACTTGTATTTTTTATAAAACCATCAAGTTAAAGATGTACTGATGTAAGCTCCTCGTGAGCTGGAAATTAAGGTAATATTTATGAATGTCCATGTTGTCGCTCTTCGAAACAATGAAACTACTCAAAATAACCTCACAATCGCCAGAAATAATGGGCTGTGGGGTATGGCGACAAAAGGCAAACATCAGCACATTAAAGCTGGAGACCTTGTCATCTTTTTGGTCGGGGTGTCTGTAGGAAACCTGAATAGCGTTAAAAGTGATCCTCGATACACTGATGTATTTCCTAACTTCTCCAACAAACTCCTTTTGAATTTGGATTTTATATCCTCTTTCGAGTTTGAGGTTGATGAACTAATCGTCGGGCGAGTGACATCTGACTACTTTGAGAGTGATTCTATTGTTTGGGAGCCATACACCAGAAAAGATGGTCGCGAGGTACGTTTCCGAAATAGATTTCGGTGGAGTCTTGTCGGTGATTCCAAAGATGCTTTACTTCTGAGTGAAAACACAACTCCAGAGTTTTTGGCTGACGTAGTTCGAGCTTTGCGTGACAAAGGCGCTTATCCTTCAGTGCTTAGTGAGCAAAAAGTACTTAGCCTAATTGATCGACCAATTGTTGATCTCGGTTCGGGTGATGAAGAAGCCTTTCAGGAGACCATTCAGTCACCTAGCATGCTTAAGCTCCCTAATGGAGCCATCCCTAAACCTCCACCCAAAAATAGCCTTGCTAATGCAAATCGCTGGACTCGTGATGTACGGATCTCATCGGCAGCTATAGAAAAATCAGAGTTTAAATGTGAAGTTGACCAAACGCATAACACGTTTATCTCTAATCGAAGTGGGAAGAACTATGTGGAGGCTCATCACTTTATACCGATTGAGTTTCAAGATAGGTTTGATTTCAGTCTTGACGTACCAGAAAATATTCTAGCTTTGTGTCCAAATTGTCACCGTCAGTTTCATCACGCTTCTCCAGATTACAAACAGCCACTGATTGAAAAGTTCTATCTTTCGAGAAAAGATGGGCTGGCGGGGCGTGGGATTAAAGTTACCTTAAAAGAGATGTTTAATTTTTATGGATGCTAAGCCAACACTAGAGGAACTTCAGCAGACGTTAGATGCGTTCTCTAAAGCCCGAAATTGGAAACAATTCCACTCCATTAAAAATCTATCCATGGCTTTGTCCGTCGAAGTCGCAGAACTTCTTGAGCTATCTCAATGGGCAACTGAGGCTGAGTCTAATAACCCTTCAGAGGCGTTGCTGGCTAGCTATAAGGATGAAGCTGCAGACGTATTCATCTACCTTTTGATGCTAGCTCAAAAGCTTGATATAGATATCATCCAAGCTGCTATTGAGAAGTTAGAAAAGAATAGGAAGAAATACCCCACTCGAGAGACGTAACTTGACTTCTCCTGAGAAATTAACTGATGACCAACCACGATATCTCTGAGTCGTTCGCGAAGCGAGCAGCGAAGAGCCACTATCGTGGGTGGGGGTCGGTAGAGCATTACCATCATATTTTGAAAGGAACCTAAAATGAGTGCGCCAGTAAGAAAAAAATATGTCAAAAACTCAAATCAAGGAATGAAGGCTAGCCATAAGTATTTTTTAAACATAGGTATTGGCTTTATAGTTTGCGTTGTGGGCTTTGTTTCCATCGAGAACATGAGATACCCCCACGAAGATTACGAGCTCTATGTTACGATGACGATCTTGGGACTTTTCTATCTTATTGCCTCTATTTTTCTTGGCTTGGTAAATCTAGTGGTTCGACCTTTGATTCGTTACCTGCAACTATCCTCAAGAAAGAAAAAAGCTTATCAAGAGGCTCGATTATGCCAATCTCTTTATGATGCAGGATTTCTGGATGATGACTGCTACGAAACAAAGAAAGTGGAGTTAAAGCCCTACATAATGACTAAAACCATTTAATTTAGAGTAATAGTGCCCCCATACATACATCCCCCCCTTATGGGGGGGTGTATGTATGGGGTAGAAGCCCCTTAAACAATGAAAACAAAATCACCGATAATCTCAACTTTTTTACCATCAAGTAAGCTGGTTTTACTGCGGTTAAACGTCTGCTGCTGAGATGACTTTTTAGGAAGATCTTGAGCCAAATCGTTGTAGCTTTGTTGCTTCCACTCATCAACAGCAACCCATTTTTTGTTAGTGAGCTCAGGTCTATTTCCTGTGACGTTCGGTGATATCGGAACTCCGTTAGCTTTAATAGCAGTCTCAAGCGCTTGGAATACAACTTGCTCACGGCTTGGCTTAGGAGCAATAGCTGATGGGTCTACTAACTCCAAGTAAGCTGAACACTCCTTACCTTGCGGAAGTTTAACTTGAACTTGTTCTAGCTTGAAGTGAAGGCTTTGTGGTTGCTCAAACTCTTTCATTTTGCAGCATTTCAGTTCAGCCCCTGTTCCCTTTTTAACCAACTTGTACTCTGAATCTAGAGACCCTCGGATAGAAGAACTGCCGCGACCATGGCTCTTATCACCATGCCCTGAATGATGAATCAGTAGTATTGTTGCCTTGGTTACTACTCTAATCTCGTCAAGATGACGCATCACCTTTCCAAAATCACTAGATGAGTTTTCATCTCCATCACCAAAGTTCCGATGCAAGGTATCAACAACAATCAAGACTGGGTCGACACCAGCGTTTTCTATTGCACCAAGTACTTCTTGGACTGATGTTAAGCTTGTTAACTGAGCTGGTTTGCTGGAAATACATATATGCTGTGGTGCTAAGTCGTACTTGTCTTCCAAAGCCTTAAAGCGTTTCTGTATTCCGCTTTCACCCTCACCAGCAATGTAAAGTACGTCACCTTGGGCGACGGCGTTCCCGTTCCATTCAATGCCATTTGCCACACAGAAAGCCAAATCCATAGCTAGAAATGATTTGTACGTTCCTGGCTCTCCAAACAACATACTGACTGAATTTTTTTCAAAGTAGTTATCGACCAACCAGTTACTGGTAAAGGTCTGCTTCATAATTTGTGCTAGCGGGATCAGCTTTAATTTACTCATGCGTGCTTCCTCCAAGTGAGTAGTGGGCAACCCGTCTATGGACGCGACCACTTTCTCCAATCGCATCACGCAATGTTGTTTTGATTGGAACTCCAGCTTTTCTCAGAGAGTGAACATTTGTATTCGGTGTGCAAAAGCCCCGGGCTCTCAGTTCGAAAGTGTTAAGGCTCTTGTGGCTTTGAAGAAGGTCAATTAGTTGTTGTTCTGGAAATTTAATAATCATGGTAATACCTCTAGTGTTAGAGGAGGCCATTGGTCATCAAGCGAAAGCGCGTTATACTGATATTGCTAAGATATCAAAGGGAGCTCCTTGGCTTGATTGCCTTGGGCTCCTTTTTAGTGATTAACGTTTCGTTCAGAAACGCGGCTTTTTATCCAATCTTGTATTTCTGATTCCAACCACGCTACGGCCGTACCACCTTCTACAAGAGTGACTCTTTCGGGGAACTTACCCTGCTTGGTAAGCTTATAGATGTATGAGCGAGATAAGCCTGTCAGGCTCACCACTTCTCGAATACGGATTAATCTGGTTTGTGTGCTTTGATGAATCATTCTGGCTCCTAGTTATCATGTGATTCATCGCCATACTAGGATCAATTTCTTAGGTGGGGTATTGGGCTAACGGGTATGTTTTGAACATATACCTATCATCAAACATCTAGAGCTTTGAAGTCCTTCCTACCATCTTTTGGACCAATTCGGAACGTAATACTCAATCGTTTACTGATCTCTCTCATCGCAGGCTTCTGCATAGAGCCCTTTTGAAAGAGAGCCTTATCTAGCTTGTTAAAGTCATCCCATAATTCCTTTTTTGATGGTTCATTTATCGCTTCGTAAGCCTGTTGATTAGTGCTATCGGAGCTCAGCCCTTGCTGATTTTTCTGTTTTTGGAAGTATACCTTTGCACATTGGATTCTCTGCTCAACTTTGCTATTAGGAGATTTATTACCCATGAGCTTTACGAGCTTAACTGCATCGGTTGACTCAAGGAGCAACTTGGTGGTGGGCAAAAAGTGGTGCATTAGTTTTAGCCCCGTAACATCAGACACATAGTATAGCTTTTTGTCAGCTTCAAACCTGCTGGTAAAGATACCGCCGTGGCTTTCTATGGCTTGGAGATCAGATGCCGCCGGTTGTATCTTCTTCATAATCCTTGAGTTGAGATACTCAGGATTACAGTTGAGAAGCAATCCATAGTTATCATCTAGTGGATCAAAAAGCTCTTCTGGCTCGTCATCGTTTACGGCAGTCACGGCACTCGTAAAAAACAAAGAGATGTCGCCCATTATGATTTTACGATAAGTCTTCAGCAGCATTTCTCTACTGTTCTCTTCATGCAATCTATCAAGAAGGAATTCATCGATTGAGAGATAGTTGCTATATTCCATTTCTCTTCCTTAACTCATCTAGATAATCAGCCCAAGCTTGCATCATTTCGGTTCGTTGCTCTAGATGCTTAGTCCTGTTATAAGCTCTACCGTTTGTATCTTTAACTACATGGCCTAGCTGTTGCTCTATGAACTCGACTCTGTACTCCAGCACTTCATCCAGCAATGTTCTAGCCATTGCTCTAAAGCCATGTGCAGTCATAGTATCGTTATCGTAGCCAAGACTGCGTAGCGCTGTTCTCACAGCATTGTCAGACATTGGCCTTGCTCTGCCTCTAGCCGAAGGGAAAACATATACTCCATTTGAGGTGAGTGGTTGAATGTCACTCAGAAGTTTTTCAGCTTGACGAGACAGAGGAATAATCAAAGGCTCATTAATCTTCGTTTTACGAGCAGGGATCTCAATGCGCTTTGTCTCAAAGTTCACCTCGCTCCACTCGAGGTGTCTCAACTCTCCGGGACGACAAAACAGTAACGGAGAGAGCTTTAGTGCTGTCATGACAACAGGAGTTCCTCGATACTCATCGAGAGCTAACATGAGCTTTCCGACTTCTTTTGGCTCTACTATTGCAGCAAGGTGTTTTTTGGTTGGGCTTTGCAGCGCACCTTTTAGATCGGCTGCGATATCTCGTTCGGCTCTCCCAGTAGCTATAGCGTAACGATAGATTTGGCCTACTAACTGTTTGATTCGATGAGCTGTTTCGATTGCTCCTCTTGCCTCCACTTTTCTTAACACCGCTAGTAACTCGACTGATGTGATCTCAGTTATGGGTCTCTTTCCAAAGTAGGGGTTCAAGTCTCTGTGAATAGCTCGCTGTGTTCTGTCAAGGTGAACTTGACTCATACCTTGCATTTTCTTCTCAACGTATTCTGCAGCTACACTTCCAAAGGAAGTATCATTCGAAAGAGTCGCCTGAAGTTTATTGAGCTTTTTCTCCTGTGATGGGTCTAGTCCTTTTGCAAGTTTATCTTTAGCTGCTCTAGCCACTTCTCGGGCGTGTGATAATGAAACTTGTGGATAGACGCCAATTGAGAGCATCTTTTCTTTTCCGAAGAACCTATATTTCAATCGCCAGTACTTTTGTTCATCAGATCTTTTGATTGTTTTGTCAGAAGCCTTAACTTTCTTAACCAACAAATATAGGCCTTGACCATCGAAAAGCTTGTAGTCTTTTTCTTTTGGTTTTGTCGCTTCAACTTGCTTAGCTGTCAATTTCACGCTGTGCCCCTTTGGCTTCTTCTTTTAGGTTTGGGGGTGTCTTATTTTAACTGCATCAAGACACCCCAAAAAGAACCCCCATAATGCGGGGCACCCCCAGACACAGCATAGGACAATAGAGAATCACAGACAACAAAAAACCCAGCAGAGTGCTGGGTTTAGAGACCATATTCGACATTATGGGTTTTAATTTGGTGGAGCTGGGGGGATTTGAACCCCCGTCCGCTATACCGCCACTCTCGGTACTACATGCTTAGTCGTCTCATTTAGTTAACCGGTGAAACGCCGAGGGACAGGCTTTTCAACAGCGAGCTCGATTGGTTTTAACGTTTAAGCTACGAGCGAAGCCGCCACGCGAGTCTGTATTTATGACCATCTTAATCTCGTCTTACAGACAAAGCGCGAGTAGATGGTTAGCGGGGCTTAAGCCGCTAAAGCGTAGTTGTTATCGTTTGCAACTATAAGTTTGAGGCTTTTTACGAGGCCAGCCTCACCTCGGCATGCACCTAAAGCTTTATGTATCTCGTCGAATCCAAATCAGCCCCAGTGTTCTATAACTTAGTCATTATACTAAAAACAAAGTTCAGCCGCTATGGATCATTTACCTGCTATACCACATGAGTCGAAACCTGGAGCATATTACCCAAGCGCGCTTGAAGCTGATCGCCTGCTTTGAGCACGCCCACGCCCGCAGGCGTGCCAGTCAGCACAATATCTCCAGCACACAAAGTGAAGAATTGACTCGCGTACTGAATTAACTCCGTAATCGGCATCAGCATGTCCGCAGAGGTTGCCGACTGTCGCACCTCGCCATTGATCTGCAGTTCCAATGGCACATGGCGCAAATCCTGTTCCCCGAGCGCAATAAACTGGGACACCGGACAACTACCATCAAAGGCTTTTGCTTTCTCCCACGGTTGTCCTTTCGATTTAAGTTCATCCTGCAGCTGCCGCAAGGTCAAATCCAATGCTAAGCCAAGGCCATCGATACCATTGAGCGCATCCACTGCGTCGGCGTTTTTCAAATCCTTGCCAAGTAACACGGCAATCTCCAATTCGTAGTGAACTGGTTGGGCAACACTCGATACATCAATGGGCTCTTCGAACGGCACAATCGCCGTCGAAGGCTTCATGAATAGCAGCGGCTCGTCCGGTATCGGATTGTTCAATTCTTGCGCATGCGCCGCATAGTTACGCCCAATCGCAATGACCTTATTATGTTTCATTCAAGACTCCCTCTGAACACAGCGTCCAAGTGAATAACAAAGCGCCAAGGCAGTCAATTTGAATTCTCAAGAAAAAAGGAGCCGAAGCTCCTTTTTCATTTGCCTTCACGTGCAGTTAAGGACGCCCACGTCCCGGAGGTGTTGCCGGCGCGTTACCACGGCCGTTGCCATTACCTACACCGCAATTTGGTAAGGGTAAATCCTTACCACGCGGATGCGCAGGACGATTTACAATGCCAGGTGCACAAGACACCGCACGTGGGAATCGCAACTCAATCACCAACGGATCATGATCTGATGAACGGTAAGGATCCGCATTGTAGAAGTTGGCTGGCTTAAACAGTGAACTAGATGGCAGCCGCTCGTTGAAGTTAAACGCCGGTGTTTCATCCGAATTGATATGCCATGCCCGCGCGTCAATTACATACTCAGCAAAGGCCGCATTCGCATAAGCATGATCCAACGAACCCGCTTGCCCCATGAAGGTATAGCTATACACTTCGGGATTGCCGCCATTGGCCGCAATAGCTAAGTTCACATACCCATTGTCTTTTAGATGCGTTAGCGGATCTTCCATCGCGTAGGCGTTGAAGTCACCAAGAATAACCGCAGCATCTACCCCTGTATCCGTTGGATCCGTATCCATCCAGCGAACCAGCGCTTGCGCACCTAGGGTACGCCACTCATTCCAGCAGCCTTGACCATCGCCATTGTCAGCATTCGGACCTGTTCCTGACGGGCAAGATGCCTTCGCGCGTAAGTGCACACCCACTGCGGTGAACAAGTCGTCGCTGGCCAACGCACGGAAGGTTTGAGCCAATGCTGGACGCTGACGAGAATCATCGAAATCTGGATCCACTTCGGCTGTTAACACAGCAATGTCACCGACTGTTTCCACCGCGCTGGTGCGATAAATAAACGCGGGCTTAATTGCATCTGTCCCCACATAACCAGTCGGAACATAGGTCCAGTCCGCTTGCTCGTCAATGTCATTCAAGGCGTTCACGAGCATTTGCAGCGTTTGGTCGAACTCGTCGTTCTCAATTTCAATCAGCGCCAACATATCCGCACCCGTGGCAATGATTGCGCTGGTAACTTTACCCAGCTGACGATTGAGTTCGTTTTCATTCACCGCACCACGACAGCCGAGATTATTCGGACCGCAACCAGCACCGGGCTGAGTTAAGGTCGCAAACAGGTTCTCAACATTGTAGGTACCGATACGTAAGTCGCCTTGCGCCGGAAGCTCAGGTGTTTCAGTGCGCGGGTTTGCTGAAGTATCGAACTGTGGCGACTGCTCGCTACGAATCCGGTATGCGCCAAACGCGTAACCCATAATGCCAGTAAAGCCAGGCTCAACTAAGAAGCCATTACGAATTGGATTATCCGCAGCAAGCTCTGTGAAGCCGTCGGCACCCGTTTGATATGGGCGGATATAGCTACCGCCACGGGCATTGTCGATAATTAACCGATTTAAATCATTCGCCGCTTGCAGTGCCTGTACTTCAGGACCAGGGCGAACCACTTGTGTGGGCTGAAATAGACGTCCATTTGAGACGGCAATTTCACCGAAGCGGGCTACATTAAACACATCGCTCACCGTCAAGGGTTGCGCTGTTTCAACCAGCATACCTTCTACCGCTTCAAGCTCAATCAAACCGCTTACAGGCAGATTTACAGCAACCGGTGTAACACGGTGTAGGTGGCCGCTATCACAGACTTCGATAGCATTGACGTCTTGAATTTGGGTGTGGCCAAAGAACTCGCCAACGACACCAGAGACACGCACTTTGTCACCTTCATAGACTGGGACACCGAACTCATCGTCGAAGACAAAAATAGCTTCTGACGTCAGCGGGTTCTCGTCCTGGTTCTCGTCAGCCGCTTGCACATAAAAACCCCGTAGACCACCGTTCGCAGGATCTTGGAACGAACGCGTCACAATAGCTTCTACTTGAACAATGGCCCCTTGCATTGGGCTTTGGAAACCAGCGCCCTGCACAAAGTGAATTGGATCGGCTGGTGCGCCACACTGGAAAGTCGTGAGATTGTTTTGTACGTCTGCCGTCAGCTCAAAATTTGCAATACGCCAGGTACTGCAATTACCGCTGTCAAACGCATAACGGAACGCCACATGAACCGTTCCACTCTCACCTTCTAGCTGATCGAAACCGTCAAAACGAACAGGTTGGTTGTTAGTTGTAAAGTCACTGCCTTCAACCACAGTCAATAAGGTCCAATCACTCGGGTCGATATTGTCGGTCTCGTCGTAACTGGTCGAGTAATAAACCTCAAGACCATTCACACCGTTAAAGCCTCGAGCAACATCAAACGCCAACTGCTCGCCCGTTTGACGATCAAGATCGAAACCCGGAGAGATCATCCAGGTATCCGAAGCGGTGCATGAGCCGCCCGCAAAGGACGACACGCTAACATTACTGAAACTGCTGTCCCAATCCCACGCAGTAGTGCCTGAGATGGTAACTTTCCGCCACTGGCGCGCAAAAGGGTCATCTGCGAAATCACGGTTGTACACCGTCATCCGCGTCAGGCTTTCTAGGCTCGTGCCTGATACCAGGATATTGTCAAACCGGTTATTACCCGTTGCATTAGTAGCACCATCAACCGTGATACGAATAAAGACTTGTTCGTTGTCGTTCAGTGCTTCCACCTCAGACAAATCGAATACGCGAGCCGAGAAGTTATAAGTCCCTGTGTCCACGGCAAACTCATGGAAAGTCACGCCATCCACAGACCACTCAAATACTCGGGAATTGAAACCCGTCGCCGTTCCTTGAATCGCCAAGCTGAACTGGATGTCGATAAAACCAGTGGTATCCACTTCAAGCAAGACTTGGGCGCCATTGTTACTAAAGCCCGCCCCACCTTGAATAGAGAGCGAGCCACCGGCGGGATATGCGGTGCTGATGCGATTTACAGTTGTGCCTGCAAAGCTCAATATCCGAGCATAAGCACCTGCGCTCGTCAGGGTCTCATCGAAGTTTTGGAGGGTTAAAAAGCCATTCCCTTCGTCCGCTGCTTGCGGAAACGAGCTTGGATCAAAGCCGTTGGAACCATTGGCTAAGACATTATTGTTTTGTGCCCAGTAGGCAATCGTTTCTTGTGCCACTGCTTCTTGCGAAACAAAAGGCGCAGACAACATTAACGATACAAGGATCGCAATGATATATTTCATGATGGGGCTTCCAATTGACGTTTATGAGTTATGTACTTGGCGAGAGGATAACCAAGCTATGTGTCAAAGAAGTGTCAATTGTATGAACAAGACCCCACCATGAGGATATGAGAAATGCTATAAATACGATGAATGACTAGTTTGCGCTTAACTTCTTCGCAACCTTCGCCACATGCTCACCTTGGAAGCGAGCACCTGCCAATTCATTCTCTGAAGGTTGGCGCGAACCGTCCCCACCCGCGATGGTCGATGCGCCATAGGGTGATCCGCCAGTGATCTCGTCAAGGGTCATTTGACCTTGGAAACTATAAGGCAAGCCCACCACCACGAAGCCTAAATGCAGTAATACCGTATGGAAGTTCAAAATAGTGGACTCTTGTCCCCCATGTTGCGTTGCCGTCGAGGTGAATACGCTGCCGGCTTTACCAATTAAGGCACCGCTGGCCCATAGGCCGCCACACTGATCAATGAAGTTCTTCATTTGTGAGGCCATCATGCCAAATCGCGTTGGCACACCGAACAGCACCGCGTCATATTCTTTCAAGTCATCGGGCTTCGCAATCGGTGCAGATTGTTCGGTCTTGTACCCGGAATTTTTCGCCACGTCTTCGGGTACAAGTTCAGGAACGCGTTTAATGTCCACATCAGCACCGCCAGCGCGCGCGCCTTCCGCAACCGCCTGCGCCATCTGTTCAATGTGACCGTAACTTGAGTAATAGAGAACTAAAACCTTTGCCATGCGTTACTCCTGTTCGTAATAACATGAAAGAAAAACTGAAGTGTATGCTTACATAATGTGCTACGCAGATAAAACCAAAGCGGTTTTTAATCGACTGGAGCCGTAACCAAACGCTTTCACAAAGGTTTCGTTTGGCACGGGCAAATACTGCCGCTCGGTCTGGGTTTGCCAAGGTAACAGGTCATCATCGGGGTCGTTAATATAAACAAAGTCCTCATCAGCCGCAGTTACTAGGACCCAATGCGGCGCCTTGGTTTGGTCAAACTGATAGGTACTGATTAAGGTAATCACGAGTTTGCCGTCGGCAAGATCCGCACGTAAGCGGTCCAAATGATAATCGCCAATATTCACCGCCACCGAAGCGGCTTCCAAGGCTTGAATATCCGCGTCCTGAATGCGCGACATCACAGCGCGTTTTTTTGGATTGCGCACTGAGTCCAGCATTACCGGACCCGCTTGACTCACCCACAAGGTTACATTCAACCCTCGTCTTAAGGCCGCACGAGCCAGGCCATGAGGGCCGCAGCCGCCATGTCCTGAAGTCATGAAAATAGTGGTCGCTTCGCGCCAAATCTCAAGTTCTTCAAACTCTGGGTGAGGCACCGCTTTATCAAAGTGCGCCAAGGCCATAATCAAACTTGCGGGCCCACAGGTAAACTCCGTACTCTGGGTTAAGTAAGGCACGAGTTGCGGAACCCGGGTGGAATCGAAGAAGTGAGTTTGCTTCTGCAGTACCCGCGCATCGGAGTTGTCATCGAAGTAAGCGGCTTTCAAGCCAAGGTCGACGTAACCACGCTTATGGAAAAACTTGAGGGTACGTGTATCCCTGTCTTGCACTTCGAGGCGCAAAAAGAGCGAATGGGTGTCCCGCGCATGAGTTTCGATATAGCTCAATAACTCAGAACCCAAGCCTTTGCCATGCCAGTCGATATCAATTGCAATTGAATACAGACGCGCCAAACGTGTTGCTTTGCGATACAACAAAATTGCATAACCAACAGTCAGCCAACCTTCGTCTTGTGCCACTTCGAGTACGACACATTCCCCTTGATCATGATTAATAAAACGTCGAAAACTACGACGACTTAATCGATCGAAAGGCGCGCTGCGTTGATTAATCTGCAGTAAAGATTCGAGGTGGTTGGTATGTGCTGGAACAATCCGGCGGGCGGTCATAGGGCTTCCAAGGGTCATAATCTCTTCGCATTGGACGCCAAAACAGCATGATTCGCAAGCTCGGGGTGAAAAAATATTCCTTTAACCATTCAAGCGAAGGCCAGCTGCTGCTAAAATACGCACCCGACAAAGCCACCCCGCGCCTGCCCAGGCACAAAGAGGAATGCTCGTGAGCGAACAGAAACCTTCATTAAGCTATAAAGACGCAGGCGTTGATATCGACGCTGGTAATGCACTGGTTGATCGGATTAAGCACGTGACCCGGCGGACACACCGCAAAGAGGTCATGGGAAATATTGGCGGCTTTGGCGCCCTCTGTGAAATTCCTGCAGGCTACAAACAGCCGGTATTGGTTTCCGGTACTGACGGCGTCGGCACCAAACTCCGCTTAGCCATAGATTTAAAACAGCATGATACGGTTGGCATTGACCTTGTGGCTATGTGTGTCAATGATCTCATTGTGCAAGGCGCAGAACCCCTTTTCTTCCTCGACTATTATGCCACCGGCAAGCTTGATGTAGACATCGCTGCTGCCGTCGTCAGTGGTATTGGCGAAGGCTGTGTACAATCCGGTTGCGCACTCATTGGTGGTGAAACCGCTGAAATGCCGGGCATGTATGAAGGCGAAGATTACGACCTCGCTGGCTTCTGTGTCGGCGTAGTTGAAAAAGCTGACATTATTGACGGCAGCAAAGTAACAGCGGGCAACGCCTTGATTGGTGTGGCGTCTAGTGGCCCACACTCCAACGGCTACTCACTCATTCGTAAGGTACTTGAGGTGAGCAACGCCGACTTGAATGCTCCACTTGGCGATAAGCCTTTGTGGGAACATTTAATGGCGCCAACCAAAATCTACGTAAAGTCGGTACTTGAGCTGGTTCGCAACATTGACGTGCACGCTATTTCGCACATTACCGGCGGTGGCTTCCAAGAAAACATTCCACGAGTACTGCCAGAAGGCACGAAGGCCGTGGTTGATCGGAACAGTTGGACTTGGCCGACTATCTTTAGCTGGCTGCAGGACAACGGCAACATTGCCCGCGACGAAATGTTCCGCACCTTTAACTGTGGTGTTGGTTTAGTGATTGCCGTACCCGCTGAACAGGCAGACCAAGCCGTGGCTCTGCTCAACGCACAAGGCGAGCAGGCTTGGGTGCTGGGTCATGTGGCTGATAAGCAAGAGAACGAAGCTCGGGTGGAATTTATTTAATGACGAGCTCAACCAAACGCATCGTCATTCTCATCTCCGGCTCTGGCAGCAATATGGTGAACTTGGTGGAACATTGCCAAGCTGACCGTATTCCCGGAGAAGTAGTTGCAGTAATTGCCAATGTTCCAACCGCCGCAGGATTAGATAAGGCAAGTGCGCTCGGTATTGCAACGCAAGCATTGTCCCACAAAGACTTCGAAAGCCGCGAGGCCTACGATGCCGCACTAGCGGATTGTGTAGAAAGCTATCAGCCCGATGTGGTGGTGCTCGCAGGCTTCATGCGTATTCTCACCCCCAAATTTGTGAGTCGGTTTGCAGGCCGCGCGGTGAATATTCATCCCTCATTGTTGCCGAAATACAAAGGCCTGCATACCCATCAGCGGGCGCTTGAGAACGGTGACGAAGAGCACGGCGTGAGTGTTCACTTTGTTACAGAAGAACTCGATGGCGGACCTGTGGTTCTGCAAGCCAAAATTCCCGTGTTCGAAGGCGACACCGTTGAAGATCTGCAAGCGCGTGTCCATGAGCAAGAGTATCGGATTTACCCACTCGTCGTGCGTTGGCTCTGCACCGAGCGCTTAGTGTTAGGTGAGGATGGCGCTTATCTTGATGGCGATAAGCTGGGGCCCAGCGGCTATGCCGCTGATTAGCCTGAGAGGCTATGCCGCTGATTAGCCCAAGCGACTAATCTGTAAACTTCAAGGAGCGCAGAACCACCTGCGCTTGCTCTCTCCCACCTTCTATCTGCTGCATTTTCACCAACGTATAATTATGCATGGGCGAGAACCAAAAGAGGGTTTGGCGACGATCATGGTCGCGCACTCGCACGACTCGAATGGCATCCATGGTGCCGAAAGGAACTCGAATCGTCTCTTCACCATCGAATCGAAAGCTGAATTCGGCATTTTCGCCGTCATCATCTATTAACTCATATGTCCACTCTTCACCGCCGGCAGCCACGTCGATTTGTAGTTGATGCAGCACTGAATTGGCGTCCACAAGGTGGTCACGCCACTCTGCGTCCAGTCGATCACCATTGCGCGGGACTAAGGTTTGCGCGTCCCAATCAAACTCAACGTAAAAGTGACGATTGGACCCTGTTCCTTCACGGGTGTATTCGAACATTAAGGGTTCCACGCGCCCTTCCCGCAATCGGAATTCCGTGTCGTTGTAACGGCGATCAGATAAAAATAAAACAGAAGCTCGTGTAAAGGTTTGATAACGCCAGGTATCACGATCCGTGCGCGTGAGCTCGCGCCCCGCGTTCCCGTGATTTCGCCCTCGGCGATTTAAATCATATTCAGCGACGTAGGCTCGAGTCATAGACTCCGCTTTCTTAATCGCTTCAGCTCTGTCGTCGACCGCCACAGACGCCCACACTGGCAGACTACCGCTCGTTAACAGCAGAGCCATACCTACTACCGTCCTGATTACTACTTCCTTCATGCATCACCTTTGGTTGACGCGCTTCTGCTGGCGCAGCTTGACATAGTATCAACTGGAAGAGTAGACCCCAAATTCAATGCTCAGTTCCTTTACTTCAAACTTGCAAAATGGCGCAAATTGTTCTAATTTCGGAATAACTGGTCAGACCTCAAACTCAGGAGTAATCACATGAGCGTCGCATTCTGGTGTATCGCAAGCCTAATTGTATTGGGTGCACTCATTTATCATCGTGTTTCATTGGTGGCTTTCACCGTGGGCACAGCCGTGATGTTGGCCATTGGTACAGCGCTCGGTTTATTTGCATTTGTTCCGTGGATTATTGCGGGCGTGATATTACTACCACTAGTAATATCCCCCATCCGCAAAGCCTTATTGACCTCGCCTATTTTGAAGGTCTACCGCAAGATTATGCCGGAAATGTCGGACACAGAACGTGACGCCATTGAAGCCGGTACCGTCTGGTGGGACGGCGAAGTGTTCCGCGGTAGCCCTGACTGGAAAAAACTGCATACCATCCCTGCGCCACGTATGACGGAAGAAGAACAAGCCTTCCTAGACGGGCCATGTGACGAAGTCTGCAAAATGTTAGACGATTGGGAAGCGACCCATGAACTGGCGGACATGCCTCCAGAAGTCTGGCAATACCTGAAGGACCACAAGTTCTTCGCCATGATCATCAAGAAAGAATATGGTGGCTTGGAGTTCTCTGCATTCGCGCAATCACGCATTCTGCAGAAGCTTGCAGGACATTCTACTATTTTGGCCAGCACCGTCGGTGTACCTAACTCATTAGGCCCAGGCGAATTACTGCAACACTACGGTACTGAAGAACAGAAGAACCATTATCTGCCGCGCTTAGCCTCAGGTGATGAGATTCCTTGTTTTGCTTTGACAAGCCCAGAAGCAGGCTCAGACGCCGGCGCAATTCCTGATACAGGCGTAGTCTGTAAAGGTGAATGGGAAGGCAAAGAAGTGATTGGTATTCGTTTGAACTTCGATAAGCGATACATCACGCTTGCACCGATTGCGACCGTCGTCGGTCTCGCATTCAAACTGTTCGATCCAGATAAATTGATTGGCGACGTGGAAGAGCTCGGTATTACCGCAGCACTGCTCCCACGTGACACGAAAGGTATGGAAATTGGCCGTCGTCACTTCCCGCTGAACGTACCATTCCATAATGGTCCAATTCGCGGTAAAGACGTGTTTATTCCCCTCGATTACATTATTGGTGGCCAGAAAATGGCTGGCAAAGGCTGGCGGATGCTGGTCGAGTGTTTGTCTGTGGGTCGTGCGATCACCCTGCCGTCAAACAGTGCTGGTGGCGCGAAATCATTGGCGCTTGCGACGGGTGCTTATTCACGCATTCGTCGTCAGTTCAAACTGCCTATCGGTAAGATGGAAGGTGTTGAAGAAGCCATGGCGCGGATTGGCGGTAACGCTTACCTGATGGACGCAGTCACGAGCATGTCAACGACTGCGATTGATTTAGGTGAGAAGCCGTCGGTTATTTCAGCCATTGCCAAATATCACATGACCGAGAAGTTGCGTTTAGTCATGAACGACGCGATGGACATTCATGGTGGTAAAGGGATTTGTTTAGGCCCAAATAACTATCTGGGTCGCGGCTATCAAGGCACACCTATTGCCATCACGGTAGAAGGTGCGAATATCTTAACCCGCAACATGATGATTTATGGTCAGGGCGCAATCCGCTGTCATCCTTTCGTACTGGAAGAAATGGAAGCAAGCTCGATCAAAGGCGCGGAAGGTCTACGTCGCTTCGACAAGGCCTTGTTCGGTCATATTGGGTTTGTGTTCAGCAATTTCTTGCGTTCGTTCTGGTATGGCTTAGGTGGCTACCACTTTATCAGCGCACCGAAAAACGATAGCACCAAGAAGTACTACAAGCAGCTTACGCGCTTTAGTAACAACTTAGCCTTGTTGTCAGACGTTGCTATGGGTGTCCTCGGCGGTGAACTAAAGCGGAAAGAACGTGTTTCTGCTCGCTTGGGCGACATGCTGAGCTACTTGTACATTGGTTCTGCGATTCTCAAGCGCTTTGAAGACGATGGGCGTCCTGCAGAAGACCTGCCGTTAGTGCATTGGGCAATGCAAGACACTCTGTATAAGCTGCAGGAAAGTCAGCGGGCAATGCTCGACAACTTCGGTGGTGTCGGTAGTTTCATGCGTGTGATCACCTATCCATTTGGTCGCATCGTCTCAGCCCCTTCTGATGTTCTAGATCACAAGATCTCTCGCATCATGATGGAGCCAAACGCTGCACGTGACCGCTTAGGTAAAGGACAGTTCATCGCGCCAGAAGGCCCGTTCGGTTATCTAGAAACTGTGCTGAAAGATATTATTGCTGCCGAACCTTTGCACGCCAAAGTGGTGAAAGCCAGCGGCGAGAAGATTCCATTCATTCGCTTGCATGACGTTGCGGTGAAAGGTAAAGAACTCGGTGTGTTAACTGACGAAGAAGTCGCCTTATTAGAGCGCGCTGAAACAGGCCGCTTACGTGTTATCAACGTAGACGACTTCGACCCAGAATATCTGAAAGCCGGTTTATACGGCAAAGATTCAGTGGAGAAAACAGAAAAGAGCGCTGCGTAATCCCCTCGCTCTTTCTGTTAGCAACGGATTGCAAAAGACAAAGGCCAGCGTAAGCTGGCCTTTTTATTAGGAGAAGTGGACAAATCCACATGCACGCGTTCACCTTAATTGACCGCTCTCATTTAGTGCTGAGTACGCTTACGCTTTCTATTCTCAGCAAGCCTTCTATCAGTTTCTTTTTCAATGCTTTCATGCAAATTGAAGTCTTTATCATGTGAGCTAGGAAATGAGTTCTTAAATTCCTGCCGTAACTTTGCGTATTTTTCTTTACCTTCCAAGCAAAAATCTAGACTTGGGTCTTTCTTACGCAAGTATTCGTGGATCTCTAGACTATTAAATATGAAATGACCTTTCCCCTGAAATAACACCACACTTTCAATGAGATTTCAGTTTTTATGCCACCTGTTTTGCGTACTCAGCTGGCGGTAAATAATTCAGTGAGCTGTGCGGTCGTTCTTCGTTGTAATGACGCTGCCACTGCTCAATATCGTAACGTGCTTCATCCAGTGTTCTAAACCAATGCTGATTGAGGCATTCGTTTCTAAACTTACCGTTCAGGCTTTCCACAAAC